>NZ_QTTA01000024.1 GCF_003730275.1 Brevundimonas halotolerans | reverse complement strand
CGACCCGACGGCGTCAGACGGGCATTCTTGTGTACGTTCATCCGGGGAACTCTTCGGTTGAGGTTGGTGCTTCGCAACCCCAGCTTCTCAGCCCACCCCCGGGTGAACAACCTTCATAGCTTCGACACCTAGCCGGGAACCCCGCGTTTCGTTAAGGCTTGGATGACGGAGGGGCGCGGGAGAGACGCCCCCCGCCCGGAAACGCAAGGAATTCATATGGCACGAGTGGCACTGGTCACCGGGGGAACCCGGGGCATCGGCAAGGCGATTGTTCAACGGTTGAAGGAAGACGGCATGGCCGTGGCGGCCGGCTATTCCGGCAATGCCGAGGCGGCCGAGGCCACGGCGAAGGAACTGGGCGTCATGGTGGTGAAGGGCAATGTCGGCTCGTTCGACGACTGCGCCCGCGCCGTTCAGGAAGTCGAGGCCGAACTGGGTCCGATCGAGGTGTTGATCAACAATGCCGGCATCACCCGCGACGGCTTCTTTCACAAGATGACCGCCGACCAGTGGTCCGATGTGATCCGCGTGAACATGGACTCGGTGTTCAACATGACGCGTCAGGTCATCACCGGCATGCGCGACCGGGGCTTTGGCCGGATCGTCAACATCAGCTCGATCAACGGCCAGAAGGGTCAGATCGGCCAGACCAACTATTCCGCCGCCAAGGCCGGCATGATCGGTTTCACCAAGGCGCTGGCGCTGGAAAATGCGCGAAAGGGCGTGACCGTCAACTGTATCGCCCCAGGCTATATCGATACGGAAATGGTCGGCGCCATGGATCAGAAGGTCCTGGATGCCATCATCGCCCAGATCCCGGTCGGACGGCTGGGCAAGGGCGAGGAGATCGCCGACATGGTGTCCTGGCTGGCCGGTGAACGTGCCGGATATGTCACAGGATGCACCCTATCCCTGAACGGCGGTCAGTATCTGGTCGGCTGAGCAGGCCCTTGCCTAAAATCTGCCGGGGTGGGGAGTCATCCCTCAATCCATGAGAAGCGGGAGACAGGTCGGAGCGATACGGCGACCGGCACCCCTTGCCGTACTGGCGGGGGTGATGGTCTTCGGCTGGCTGTGCCTTGCCTTGCCCGGCCATGCCCAGGTCTCTGCAAACTTCCAGAGCGAGGATGCGCGCGCCCAGCGAGATCGCGGCCCGACCACCAGCCTGCCTGACAGTGGCCGCTATGTGTCCGAGACGGGCCAAGGGTTCATTCTCGACCGCTCCAACACCGGCACCCTGATGCGGTTCGACCGCTCCACCGAGGTCTGGGTGCTGCGCCCGTCGCCCGCCCCGCGCGGCGATGTGATCTTTCGCAATGACGCCGGTGATCAGGTTCTGAGGGTCACTCCCAATGGCGGCATGACCCTTTATACGACGGCGGCCCCCCAAGGCGCGCCCGTGTCGCTGGCCGGGCCGGCGCCGGAACTTCTGGCCCCCACGCTGACGGCGTTTCAGCTGATGGACTTCATCCTGCGCCAGAGCGACCGGGCCACGCGTGCGGTCGGCGAGCTGATCGTGGTCGACATGAATATCCAGCCAGGCTCTGAATCGGTGGCGACCGATGCCCTGTCGACGGCGGTCGACGCCATTGTCCGCATGGCCCGCTCGCCCAGTCTGCGCCGGGATGTGTCCAGGGTCAGGATGATCATCATCACCGACGTCGGGCCACGTCAGGTCAGCTTTTCGCGGGGCACGCTGCGTATTGTGATTGATCCCGATGCCGGTTTTGCCGGGCGTCCGTCCTCGGCCCGTATCGTGCGGGTCATCTCGGAAACCTAGTAGCTCAGCCGCGAAAGCGGTCCTTGGCTGCGCGCCGTTCAGCGAAGGTTGCGGCATCGCCTGCCGTCAGGAACGGATTGAACCGCCGCTCGGAGCCCAATGTGGTCGGAACGGTCGGCTGACCCGCCTCAATCTGACGCATCAATCCCTCGACATGGACGCGCAACTCGGGCCGGTCATCGACGCTCAGCGCGAACCGGGCGTTGGAAGCGGTATATTCGTGGGCGCACCAGATCACCGTCTCATCCGGCCAGTCCATCAGGGCCGACAGGCTGGCCCACATCTGATCGGGCGTGCCCTCGAACAGGCGACCGCAGCCGAGGGTGAACAGCACATCCCCGACAAAGGCCGTGCGTCCTTCGGCGTCGTGCAGCACCACATGACCGAGGGTATGCCCAGGTGTCGCGATCACCCGCAGCCGGGTCTGGCCGACGGACACAATGTCCTCATCGGCGATGACATGATCGAGCGGCGCAGCCCGGCGAACTTCCTCCGGTCCATGAATGACGCAGCCGGTGGCCGCCTTCAGCGCGGCATTGCCGCCTGTGTGATCCGGATGCCAGTGGGTGTTGAGAATCAGGTTCAGACCACCCCAGCCCAGCCCCTCCAGCTCCTCAAGGATGCGACCGGCATCGGGCGTGTCGATGGCGGCGACCGTGCTGGTGGCCGGGTCGCGGACCAGCAGGCCATAGTTGTCCGACAGGCAGGGAAACAGGTGCACATCTAGGGTCATGGCAAGGACTCTAGCAGGGCGGCAGCGTCCGGGGCTATCCTGTGACCATGCGGATGGCCATTGAGGATCTGAGACTGTTCTACGGCGAGCCGTCGGGGCGACTGGTCCGACGGCTGCTGGCCGAGCGGCTGGACGCCGCCTGGGGCGAAGCCGACGGCTGTGATGTCCTGGGTCTGGGCTATGCCACGCCTTGGCTCGGCGCCTTCGTCGGTGCGCGCCGTCTGATCGCCGCCATGCCGTCGGGACAGGGGGTCGAGGCCTGGCCGCGGGGCGCCCGCAACCGCTCGGTGCTGGTCGACGACCGGGCGCTGCCATTCTCCGCTGGCAGTTTCGACCGCGTGCTGGTGGTTCATGCCCTCGAGGAAGCCGACGACGTCCGGGCGCTGATGGCCGAGGCGATCCGGGTCCTGACCCCCGCCGGTCGGATCATCCTTGTCGCTGCGGCCCGCGGCGGCCTTTGGGCCCGGGCCGAGAACACGCCCTTTGGTCATGGTCGTCCGTTCACGCGGCGCCAGCTCGAGAAGCTGGTGCGCGAGGTGGGGCTGGAGCCCGCCGCCTGGTCGCAGACCCTTTACGTTCCGCCCTGGCCGGCGCTCTACGGCATGGCAGACGGCTTCGAACAGATCGGCCGCCGGGTGGTGCCGGGGGCGGCGGGACTGATCCTGCTGGAAGCGACACGGCATGCCTATGCGCGGGTCCAGCCCGTCGGGGCGGCCGAGCGCGTGCCGCTAAGGGGGGCGGCCCTTCAGCCCTCTCCGGCGGGGCGCGGCGCAAGCCGGGCTCTGGCCCAGCCGGGCGAACACGCCTAGATCGTGGCCATGCACCGACTGATCCTGATGCGCCACGCCAAGGCCGAACGCGGCTCTCCCTCCGGCCGGGACAAGGACCGTCCCCTCGCGGCGCGCGGTCGCGACGATGCCGCCCGCGTCGGCAAGGCGCTTGCGACCCGCGGGCTGAAGCCTGACCGGGCGCTGGTGTCGGGCGCAGCGAGGACCCGCCAGACCTGGGATATTGTCCATGACAGCCTCGGGGATGTCGAGGTTGCGATCATCGATGACCTCTATGAAGCGGACCCCGATATCCTGCGCGCCCGCATCGAGGCCGAGATGGACTCAGCGGGGTGTCTGATCCTGATCGGACACAACCCCGGCATCCACCAGCTGGCGGTCGAACTGCTGATGGAGGGGGCGGCGGCGCCGTCGGTTCTTGAGCGGCTTAGCAGTGGCTTTCCGACCGGCATGGCGGCGATCTTTTCGGTCGATGCGGCCGAGCGCTATGCGCTGGAGGGGCTGATCCGCCCCGACGACGCCGAGGCGGCGGCGTGACCGGGCCAGAGGTGATCTACAAGCTGGTGGATGCCGAGGACTGGCAGGTCGCGACGGTCGACGGGGCCTACCCCGGGTCGGCCGTCGACGTGCGCGACGGCTACATCCACATGTCGACCGCCGACCAGCTGGATGAGACCGCGCGGCGGCACTTCACCGGCCTGCCCGACCTCTTGAAGGTGACGATCGACACCGCCACTCTTGCCGCCCTGCCGGACGAGGCTCTGCGCTGGGAGCCGTCACGGGGCGGGGACCTGTTCCCGCATCTGTATGTGCCGCTGCCCCTGTCGGCCGTGCGGTCGGTCGAGCCCTGTCACGTTGATGCGGAAGGCCGACTGAGCATGGAGGCCGGCGCGTGAGCCTGCTGGATGCCGGCACGGCCCTGTTGCGGCGACTGGACGCCGAGCGCGCCCATGACCTGGCCATCGCGGGGCTGAAATATCTGCCCCTTTCTGCGACTCGCGACGACCCGATCCTCAAGACCGGGGTGGCCGGGCTAAGCCTGTCCAATCCCGTCGGTCTGGCGGCGGGGCTCGATAAGAATGCGGTGGCCATCCGGGGTCTGGCGGGGCTGGGCTTTGGCTTTGTCGAGTGCGGCTCGGTGACCCCCCGCCCGCAGGCCGGCAATCCCCGCCCGCGCCTATTCCGGCTGGAAGAAGATCGCGCCGTCATCAACCGCATGGGCTTTAACAATGACGGGCTGGAGGCCTTTGCTGCACGGCTGGACCGGCGCCCGCCGGGCGTGGTGGTCGGGGCCAATCTGGGCGCCAACAAGGATGCCGAGGACCGCATCGCTGACTATGAGACCGGACTGCGCCGGCTGGGCGGACGGGCCGACTATATGACGGTCAATGTGTCCTCGCCGAACACGCCCGGCCTGAGGGGGCTGCAGACCGTCGAGGCACTGGAGCCGCTGCTGGCGCGGATCAAGGCCGCGAGGCCCGTGGACCGGCCTGTCTTCCTGAAGATCGCGCCGGACCTGTCGGGCGAGGACATCGGCCGGATCGTGGAGGCGAGTCTCGCCTACGGACTGGACGGGCTGATCGTGTCGAACACCACCCTCGACCGGCCCGACACCCTGAAATCCACCCACGCCGGTGAGGCCGGAGGCCTGTCGGGCGCCCCGCTTCAGGCCCGCGCCGCCATGGCATTGGCGGCAGCGGTCGAAGCCTCGGCCGGGCGCTTGCCCCTGATCGCGGTCGGCGGCATCCCGGATGGCGCCGAGGCCTATGCCCGCATCCGGGCGGGGGCCAGCGCGGTCCAGCTGTACTCCGCTTTGATCTTCGAAGGGCCCGGTCTGGTCCGGCGGATCAAGGCCGATCTGGCCGCCCGCCTGCGCGCCGACGGATTTTCCACAGTTGCCGAGGCCGTCGGCACCGCGCGTTGACGGAGCGTTAGGGCTGCCGCGTCACTATGGTGCAAAGGGCTCAAAGCCCGCACTCGGGGATGCGAATGGCCATGACAGCGGCCGACTTGTCGTCAGGCTGGGTCGAAGCGATCCGGCAGCGCCGAAAGGCGTTGCTGCAGCGTCTGGGCATGGGCGCCGCGAGCGCGCTTGTCTTCAGTCCGATCCTGGGCTGGGACTTTTCGGCTCTGTGGGTGGCGGGCTATTTCCTGGTTCAGGTGCTGGACCTGTGGGTGTTCGGGCCGGTCAATGGCGGGCGCGCCCGGTCTCTGGGTCCCGCAAGGTTCGTTGCCGCCGCCGTAATGCTGGTGCTGAACGCGGCATACTTCGGTAGCCTGTCTGTCCCGCTGTGGTTGGTCGGCGGGCCAATGGGCGGCGTCTGTGCCGCCATCCTGCTTTCGTCGGGGGCCATCTATGCCGTGGTCAACGCGCCCCGGTCGCGGACTGTGCTGGCGCTGAGCATTGCACCCCAGTTCCTCTACCTCGCGGTCACCCCCGTCTTCATGATGATTTTCGGGGCCTCGGCAGCCTTTGCCACGGCAGTCGCCATCGCCATCGCCGTCTTCATGACCTACTGCCTCAGCACATGGCAGCGCATGGACACCGCGCGCAAATCCGAGGAAGCCGCGCGTCTGGACGCCGAACGCCGCCGGGTTGAGGCGGAACGGGTCATGGAGAGCCGGCAGGCGTTCCTCGCCGCCGTCGGGCATGACTTGCGCACCCCCATCAGTGCCATCCTGGCCGGCGCGGGCGTGCTTCAGGACGGCGCCACCGACAGGACTGCGCGCAATCAGGCCCAGTTGATCACCGATGCAGGGCTGATGATGAAGTCCCTGCTGGACGACCTGCTGGATCACGCCAAGATCGAGGCCGGGGGCATGACGGTCGAGGTCAATGACTTCAACCTGCGCTCGCTGATCGCCCAGACGGCGCGTCTGTGGCAGGGGCCGATCGCGTCCAAGGGGCTGAGACTGCGGATCGAGGGCGCCGCCCAGGTGCCGTCGCATGTGCGCGGCGACGCCATGCGTCTGCGGCAGGTTCTGAACAACCTGATCTCGAATGCGGTGAAGTTCACCGACAGCGGCAGCATCACCCTGAAGCTTTCGGTGTGGGACGAGGAGCCGTCCGGCCACGCCGTGCTGATCGAGGTGCGCGATACCGGGCCCGGCATGACCCCGGCCCAGATCACCCGCCTGTTCCAGCCCTTCGACCAGACGACCGAGGGCGTCAGCGCCCGCCATGGCGGCACCGGGCTGGGGCTGGCGATCAGTCGCCATCTGACCGAACTGATGGGCGGTCGCCTGACCGCGCGGAGTCAGCCGGGCGCGGGCTCCAGCTTTACCGTGGCTGTCAGCTTCCCGCGCGCCCTGTCCGACAGTCAGGACCTGCCGACGCTGGACCGCGCCGGCCGCGAAGTGGTGGCGCGTGCCCTTGGTGGCCTGCCCGCCCCGGCACCGGCGGCACCGAAACCGCGCGAGGAAGCACGGGTCGAGCCTTCATCAGTTCATGCCGAGCGTGTCGAAGCCGACGCCGTGCCCGACATCGATGCGGTCGAAACCGTCGACGCCGCCGGTGTTGATGTCGAGGAAGATGACGCCCCCATGCGGGTGCTGGTTGTCGACGATCACGATATCAACCGCCGCGCCATCCAGCTGATCCTGCAGCCGCTGGGCTGTGACGTGACGACGGCGGCCGACGGCATGGCGGCGCTGAAGGCCTGTGATGCCCAGAGCTTCGACCTGATCTTCATGGACGTGCGCATGCCCGAACTGGACGGCCGCGAGACCACCCGCCGCCTGCGCGCTTCGGACAATGCCAATGCCCAGGTGCCGGTCATCGCGGTGACCGCCGATACCAGCCCGGACGACATCACCGCCTGTGCCGACGCCGGCATGACCTATTTCGTGCCCAAGCCGATCACGCCCGCCACCCTGCTTGGCGCGGTCAATCACGTCATGAACGGCGAAACGATCCAGGGCTCGGCGTCGGACCGGGTGGAGGCTGTGGCTTAAAGCTGGCCCAGCAGGTGTTCGGCGGACGACACCTTGAACTCGCCGCCCTGCTCGATGTTGAGCTGCTCGACCACGCCATCCTTGACCAGCATGGAATAGCGCTGCGAGCGCTCGCCCATGCCAAAGCCCTTGGCATCCATGGTCAGGCCCACCGCGCGGGTGAACTCGCCATTGCCGTCGGCCAGCATGAGGATTTTGTCGGCGCCGTCCTGCGACTGTGCCCAGGCACCCATGACGAAGGCGTCATTGACCGAGACGCAGGCCACGGTATCGACGCCCTTGGCCTTCAGCGTTTCCAGGTTTTCGGCAAAGCCGGGCAGGTGGCGGGCCGAACAGGTCGGGGTGAAGGCGCCGGGCACGGCAAACAGGGCCACGGTCTTGCCGTTGAAGATCTCAGAGACATTGACCGGCTTGGGCCCCTCGGAGGTGGCCTTCATCAGGGTCGCTTCGGGCAGGCGGTCACCGGTGTTGATTGTCATGGGAAAGTCTCCGCTGGAGGTTTGGGCCGGTCGGGCCGTTCCTGACCAGATAGACACGCCACGGGTCCGGGCCAAGGGCCGATCCGGCAAGATGCGCGAAACTGTGCCCTTGCGCGCGGCGGGGGCAGGCCCGATGATCGAACCATGGACGGCTTTTCCTCCCTCGCCGGTCGCCTGTTGATCGCCATGCCCGGCATTGATGACGACCGCTTTCGCCAGGCGGTGATCCTTGTGTGCGCCCACGGGCCCGACCACGCCATGGGGGTTCGGATCGACCAGCCGCTGATGGGAATCGACCTGTCGACCGTGCTGGAAAAGCTGGATCTGCCGCCCCCGACCGAGGGCTATGAAGCCCCGGTGCTGGCCGGCGGACCGGTCGAGCGCGAACGCGGCTTTGTCCTGCACACGGACGACTGGATTTCCGACGGCACCAGTCTGGCCTTCGGCGATGGTCTGGCGCTGACGGGCACGCGCGACGTGCTGATCGCCATGTCCGACCCGGTGACGGGCCCGCGCCGCTCGCGCCTGATGCTGGGCTATGCCGGCTGGGACGAGGGCCAGCTGGAGGCCGAACTGACCGAGAACATCTGGCTGACGGCCGAAGCCGACACCGACATGGTGTTCGACGACGACCACGAGACCAAATGGACGCGAGCCCTGGCCGGTCTGGGGGTCGATGCCGCCCGTCTGTCCGGTACCGGCGGCCGCGCCTGAGCCCTTCCCACCTTACGGAGCAACTCCATGAATCTGGCCCGCTTCCCTCGTGTGCGTCTGGCGCATCTGCCGACTCCGCTCGAGCCCCTGCCGCGCCTGTCCGAGGAACTGGGCATCGAGCTGTGGATCAAGCGCGACGACTGCACAGGGCTGGCCGGTGGCGGCAACAAGACCCGCAAGCTGGAGTTCCTGCTGGGCGATGCCTTCGAGCAGGAGGCGGACACGCTTGTGACCCAGGGGGCGGTGCAGTCGAACCACGTGCGCCAGACGGCGGCGGCGGCGGCGGCCCACGGTCTGGACTGCGAGATCATTCTGGAAGCGCGCACAGGGTCGACCGCGCACGACTATCTGGCCAACGGCAATGTGCTGCTGGACCGGCTGTTCGGCGCCGGGCTCAGGACCGTTGCGGCCGGCAGCGACATGGTCGCCGAACTCGAGACGACGGCGGCCGACGTGCGAGTGCGGGGTGGCAAACCGTACGTCATCCCCGGCGGGGGGTCGAACCCGGTGGGGGCGCTGGGCTATGTCGACTGCGCCCGCGAGATCGTGGTGCAGGCGGATGAGCTGGACCTGCGCATAGACCGGATCGTGACCGCGACCGGGAGTGCGGGCACTCACGCCGGCCTCGTCGCCGGACTGGCGGTGATGGGGGCCGACGTCCCGGTGCTGGGCATCGGCGTGCGCGCGCCGAAGGACCGGCAGGAAGCCAATGTCTTCAAACTGGCCGAAGAGACCGCCGCCCTGCTCGGTCACGCGGGGCGGGTCTCCCGGGATCAGGTGGTGGCCGACTGCGACTATGTCGGCGAGGGGTATGGTCTGGTCGATCAGGGCGTGATCGACGCCCTGAAGCTGGCCGCCCGGACCGACGGGATCGTGCTGGACCCGGTCTATTCTGCCAAGGCGATGAAGGGATTGATCGCGCTCGCAAGAGCCGGACGGTTCAAGGGCGAGACGCTGGTCTTCCTGCACACCGGCGGTGCGCAAGGGCTGTTCGGCTACGAGAGCGTGGTGGGCGCGGGGCTGTAGGGGCGACCTAAGCCACGCCCGCCGCGATCTGCATCATGACCAGACCGGTGAACCAGGCCGCTGCAGTGCCGATGATATAGCCGACCACGGCCAGCAGCACGCCGACCGGGGCCAGCGACGGGTGGAAGGCGGCGGCCGCGACCGGGGCCGAGGCTGCGCCGCCGATATTGGCCATGGAGCCGACGCCGAGGAAGAAGCTGGGCGAACGGATCAGGAAGGCCATGGCGAACATCAGGGCCACGTGGATCAGCATCCACACGCCGCCGATCAGGAAATAGACCGGGCTGTCGAGGATGGCGCCGATGTTCATGTTCAGGCCGACGGTCGCCACCAGCACATAGACGAAGACCGAGCCGACCTTGGCCGCGCCCGGCCCCTGCAGCTTGCGCGCCGGGGTAAAGGACAGCAGCACGCCGATGACGGTGGCGATCAGCACCAGCCAGAAGAAGCTGGAATCCAGCGACAGCCGCTGGGCGAGGGGCCAGGTCTCGCCGAACCAGCCGGCCAGCGGATCGGCGACGGCGTGCGACAGGCCGACCGCTCCGAACCCGACCGCGAGGATGAAGATCAGATCCTTGAGCAGGGGGATGCGGGCGTGTTCGGCCTCATAGGCCTCGGCCTTGTGGCGCACCCGGTCGACGGCGGTGGTGTCGGCCCGGAACAGCTTGTCGAACATGCGCTGGTTGGCCGCGATGAACAGGACGACCGCCATCCAGATGTTGGCGACGATCACATCGACCGCGATCCAGATCGAGAAGGTGTCGGGCCCGGCGCCGTAGATCTCATAGAGCGCAGTCTGGTTGGCCGAGCCACCGATCCAGCTGCCGGCGACGGTGGCCATGCCGCGCCAGATGGCTTCGGGCCCCGCGCCCATCAGCTCGGGCGCGACCCAGCTTGTCAGCAGCAGGGCGACCGGGCCGCCGATCATCACCCCCACGGTGCCGGTCAGGAACATGATCAGCGCCTTGGGCCCCAGGCCGAACACGGCGGGCAGGTCGGCCGAGACCGTCAGCAGCACCAGCGCCGCCGGCAGCAGATAGCGTGAGGCGATATAGTAGAGCTGCGACTCCTCGGGATCGACGACGCCGAAGGTCGTCAGCAGCGACGGCAGGAAGTAGCAGAGCAGCAGGGCCGGAATGACGGTGAAGAAGCGCTGCACCCAGACGCTCTGGCGACTGGAGGCCCAGAAGACTGCGCCGAGGATGACGGCCAGCAGCCCCAGCACCACGGCGTCATTGGTGATCAGCGCAGTGCTGGCGGCGTCTTCGATCGGCATGGTCATCTCCCTCGTCCCCGGGGCATAAGGGCGAGGTCGTAGCGATTTGGCAAGCGGCGAGCGGGAGACGCGGATGAAGGTGCTGGGGGTTCTGGGCGGTATGGGCCCGGCGGCGACGGTCGCCTTTCTGGCGCGGCTGCAGGCCCTGACGCCCGCCACCTGTGACGAGGATCATATCCGCGTGCTGATGGACATGAACCCGCAGGTGCCCAACCGTCACCGCGATGAGCCGGGGGCGAAGCGGGTGCTGGGCGAGATGGCCGCACGGCTGCGCGACATGGGGGCCGAGGTGCTGGCCATGCCGTGCAACACCGCCCACGCCCACGCCGATGCCATCCGGGCCAGTGGCCTGCCCTTCATTGACATGGTGGCCGAGACCGCAGCAGAGGCGGCGCGCGGCGGTGCCAGACGGATCGGCGTGTTGGCTACGCCGGGCGGAGACGCCCTCTATGCCACGGCGCTGGAGGCGCTCGGGGTCGAGCCGGTCCGGCTGAACATAGCCGGGCGGCGTACGTTTCTGGAGGCGGTGTTTCAGGTCAAGTCGGGCGATGTCGGCGCGGGGCCGCAAGGCCTGATGCGCGGCCTGGCGGCAGGGCTGGTCGAGGCGGGCGCAGAGGTCGTGATCGGCGGATGCACCGAGGTGCCCCTGCTGATCGGGGTCGGCGACGTGGCTGTGCCGCTGGTCGACTCGGCCGAGGTGCTGGCGGCGGCCTGTGTCCGGATGTGTCTGGCAGACATTGCCACCGCGAGCGACGCGCGGCAGGGGTAGGCGGATGAGCCCGACCTCCCTGATCATCGATTGCGACCCCGGCGTGGACGATGCCGTGGCGCTGCTGACCGCTTTTGGAACGCCCGCGCTGGAGCTGCTGGCCATCACCACGGTCGGCGGCAATGTGCCGGTCGACAAGACCGCGCGGAACGCCAGCATCCTGCGCCAGATCGCCGGGCGCGGGGATGTGCCGGTGTTCATGGGGGCCGAACGGCCGCTCCGGCGCGAGCCCATGGGGGCCGGAGAGTTTCACGGGGCCGAGGGGCTGGGCGACATGGTCCCGTTCGAGCCCGAAGCCGGCTGTGCACCGGGCACGGCGGTCGAGGCCATCGTCGAGATCGTCATGGCGCGACCGGAGAAGACCGTCTCGCTGGCGGTGCTGGGTCCGCTGACCAATCTGGCGCTGGCGCTCAGGGCCGAGCCCCGGCTGGCCGGGCGGCTGGGGCCGGTGGCGGTCATGGGTGGGGCGCGCGCCGAGGGCGGCAACATCACGGCCTCGGCCGAGTTCAACATCTGGGCCGATCCGGACGCGGCGGCCGAGGTGCTGGCCAGCGCCTGCGACGTCACCCTGTTCGGGCTGGACGTGACCCATCAGGTGCGGGCGACCGAGGCGCGGATTGCGGGGCTGGAGGCGCTCGGCACGGAGCCAGCCCGGGCCGCGGCCTCGATGATGCGGTTCTCGCAGCGGATCGAGCGCGAGATCGTCGGCTGGGAGGCCCCCCCGGTCCATGACCTGTGCCCCGTGGCCTGGATGATCCGCTCGGATCTGTTCACCCTCCGGCCGTGCCATATTGCGGTCGAGACGGTGAGCGACCTGACCCGGGGCCATACGGCGGTCGAGTTCCGGGAGGACGTGGCGGGCCCGCTGCGGCACCGGTGGGCGACCGGTGTGGATGTCGACGGGGTGTTCGAACTGCTGACGGAGGCGGTGCGATGAGGATCACGGTGGTCGGGTCGATCAATGTCGACATGGTGGCGACGGCGCCGTCCCTGCCGCGCGCAGGCGAAACCGTGACCGGCGCCGTGCTGGCGCGGCATCCGGGTGGCAAGGGTGCCAATCAGGCGCTGGCCGCGCGGCGGCTGGGGGCCGAGGTCGCCCTGATCGGGGCGGTCGGCGAAGGGCCCCTGTCGGACGAAGCGCTGGTTCTGCTGGAAGAAGCCGGCGTGGACCTGAAGGGCGTCGGCAGTGCCGAGGGTACGCCGACGGGCGTGGCGCTGATCGCGGTCGATCCCTCGGGCGAGAACCAGATCGTGGTGGCCTCGGGCGCCAATGATCAGGTGCGCCCCGAGCATCTGCCGGCCCGGATCGAGGACCCGCTGATCGTGCAACTGGAACTGCCGGTCGAAACGGTCGAGGCGGCGGTCGGGCGGGCCACGGGCTTCGTCTGCGCCAACCTGGCCCCGGCGCGGCCGGTGTCGGAGGCCCTGCTGCGGCGCTGTGACCTGATCGTGGTCAATGAGACCGAGGCGGCCTTCTACGGCGACGCCCTGCATTCGGGCGGAGGTCAGGTGGTCATCACCCGCGGCGCCGAGGGGGCCAGCCTGTACAAGCGCGGGGCAGTCGTGGCCGAGGTCGGCGCGCCGCTGGTCGAGGCGGTCGATGCGACAGGGGCCGGCGATGCCTTTGTCGGGGCGATCACCGTGGCGTTTCTGGAAGGGCAGCCGGTTGACGCAGCCCTGAGATTTGCCTGTGCGGCCGGGGCCCTCGCGGCCACCGTGGCCGGGGCCCAGCCCTCACTTCCGACGCGGGCGCAGGTCGAGGCCCTGCTAAACTCGGGCATGGCCGGGTGAACGGTCGGGCGGCTGGGGGGTTGTCCTTCTGACAGGGGTGGCGTCGCGCCGCTCCGCTCATTCAGGAGGTTCCCCATGACCGATGCCGCCCAGAAGGCCGAAGCCGAAAAGGCCATGAAGCTGAAGGCCGATTCCGCCCCGCCCGCCCATCCCGACCCGGGCCAGACCGCCGACGAAGGCATGCAGCCCACCCATGAGCGAGACATCGCCCCCTCCGGTGCGCTCGACGCGGAAGGCCACCGCCCGGTGCTGGAACGCTCGCGCAAGGTGCGCTGAGCCGCCGTCGTCCAGCCCCCTCTCACTCAGGAAACTCCATGCAGATTCAGATCAATACGACCAATGACATCGACGGCAGCGCCGCCCTGATCAGCCACGCCGAGGATCAGGTGCGCCAGCGTCTGTCGCGCTATCAATCCCGCCTGACCCGTATCGAGATGCACCTCAGCGACGAGAACGGCGCGCGCGACACGGCGGGGGACAAGCGATGCGTCCTCGAGGCCCGCCCCACCGGACTGGCGCCGGTCACCGTGACCGATCACGGCGATACGCTGGAATCGGCCATGGGCGGCGCCCTGAAGAAGATGGGCTCGCACCTCGACAGCGTGTTCGGCAAGCTGGACGCCCGCTGAGACGGCCCGCTTCCCGCGCTCAACCTTGGAACAACGTCCCGAGCGTTCTAGAGACGAGGCATGACACAGGATGATTTGAGCCCGGGCCTTTCCAGCGCGCGTGCGTCACTGGTCGGCGGACGCCCGCAAGAGGCCCTCGCCACTGTGCGTGTCCTTCTGGATCGGGGCACGGAGAGCCCCGCCCTTCACGGATTGCACGCCCAGGCCCTGCTGAAGACCGGCGACGAGGCGGGTGCCGAGGCTGCGGCCGACCGAGCCCTGTCGCTGGATGTGCGCGAGGCCCGGGCCCTGTGCGTCAAGGGGGACATCCTGAGCCGGCGTGGGGAGTTGCGGGACGCCAATGCCTATTACGGCGGGCTGATGCGGGTTCTGGAAGGCGCGCCGACGCTTGACGCCGATCTGAAAGAGGGTCTGGCGCGGGCGCGGGAACTGCGCCAGCGGGTGACCGGTGACATGATGCAGACCCTGCAGGGGGAGTTGCAGGGCGCCGGTTTCAACGAGGAACGGTCGCACCCGCGGTTCCGGCATGCACTGGATCTGGCCCTTGGCCGCAGGGCCCTCTACATGCCCCAGCCCAAGGCCTTCTATTATCCGGAGTTGCCGGCGTCGCAGTTCTATCCGCGCGCGGACTTCCCCTGGCTGGACGGGGTCGAGGCGGCGACCGATGCCATGCTGGCCGAGCTGAACGGTGTGCTGGGCAAGGAGAATGAGTCCTTCTCGCCCTATGTCCAGACCATGCCGAACATGCCCAAGCGGCCCGGCGACCTGTTGATCGACAGCATGGACTGGAGCGCCTGCTTCCTGTGGCGCGACGGGCGGGAGACCGCCTATGCCGCCCGCTGTCCGCAGACGATGGCGGCATTGGCCGATGCGCCGCTCTGCCGGATCCGGGGCCGGTCGCCGCAGGTCATGTTCTCGCAGCTGAAGGCGGGCGCGCGGATCCCTGCGCACCATGGCTATGTGAACACGCGGCTGGTCTGCCATGTGCCGCTGATCGTGCCGGAGGGCTGCCGGTTCCGGGTCGGCAATGACACCCGCCACTGGCAACGCGGCGAGGCTTGGGTGTTCGATGACACGATCGAGCATGAGGCGATGAACGACAGCGCCTCGGACCGCGTCATCCTGATCTTCGACATCTGGCATCCGGCCCTGTCGGAGGAAGAACGCCATCTGGTCGGCACCCTGCTGGAGGCCATGGACGCCTATTCGCCCAATCCCGCGACCTGGGAGTAGGCCTCAGAGGGTCACCACCAGCCGGGCGACTGAGCCTTCGGCCAGACGGTCGAAGCCCTCGTTGATCCGGTCCAGAGGCAGGCTGCCGCTCATCAGACGGTCGACCGGCAGGCGGCCCTCGCGGAACAGGGCGACGTAGCGGGGCAGGTCGCGCGAGGGCACGCAGGTGCCGATATAGCTGCCCTTGAGCGTGCGTTCCTCGGCCACCAGCCCGACGATATTGACCGGCAGCACAGCATCCGGAGGGGGGAGGCCGGCGGTGACGGTGGTACCGCCGCGGCGGGTCATCTTCCAGGCGGCCTCGAGCGCGCGGGCGGAGCCGGCCATCTCGACCACGACTTCGGCCCCGCCGCCGGTCAGGGCGCGGACCTGGTCGATGGCGTCGGCATCGGCGGCATGGACGGTGTGCACCGGCCCGAGGGTCCGGGCCAGCGCCAGCTTGTCCTCGCTGAGGTCGACCGCCACGACAGGCGAGGCCCCGCAGGCCAGGGCGCCCAGCACCGAGGCGAGGCCCACCCCGCCCAGCCCGACGACGGCGACGGACTGGCCGGGCCGGACCCCTGCCGTATTCACCACCGCGCCGACGCCCGTCAGCACCGCACAGCCGAACAGGGCGGCCTGATCGAACGGCAGGGCCGGGTCGATGCGGATCAGCGACCGGCGCGAGACCACGGCCCGCTCGGCAAAGGCGGAACAGCCCAGATGGTGGTGCAGGACCTCATCCCCGGCATGGAGCCTCTGTGCGCCGGTCAGCAGTTCTCCGCGACCGTTGGCGGCGGCGCCCGGCTCGCACAGGGCGGGACGGCCCTCGGCGCAGGGAGGGCAATGGCCGCACGAGGGCATGAAGACCATGACCACATGGTCGCCGACGGCCAGATCCTCGACGCCTTCGCCCAGCACCTCGACCTCGCCCGCCGCCTCATGGCCCAGGGCCATGGGCAGGGGCCGGGGCCGGTCGCCGTTGATGACGCTGAGGTCGGAGTGGCAGAGGCCCGCAGCACGGATGCGGACCTGAACCTCGCCGGGGCCGGGCGGGTCGAGCGTCACGGTCTCGATCGAGAGTGGGCGGCTGTCGGCATAGGGGCGGGAGGCCCCCATGCTGCGGAGAATGGCGGCGCGGGTTTTCATGTCCGCATGCGAGACGCCTTGACGCGGCGTCCGTCAAGCCCGAGCGTTCTCCCAACAAGAAACGGGAGGCTATGCGTGACAGGCACGATCGAACGGACACGGCGCGAGGACTACAAGCGGTTCCAGGCCATCTCCACGCGGTGGATGGACAATGACGTCTACGGCCATGTGAACAATGTCGTCTATTATTCGTGGTTCGACACGGCGGTGAACCGGCTGCTGGTGGTCAATGGCCTGCTGGACATCCACGAGGGGGAGGTCATCGGTCTGGTGGCCGAGACGGGCTGTCGCTATTTTTCGCCGACGGCCTTCCCGGACGAGATCCAGGCGGGGGTGCGCGTGGCCCATGTCGGGACCAGTTCGGTGCGCTATGAAATCGGCCTGTTCCGCAACAAGGAAGACGAGGCGGCGGCCGTCGGCCATTTCGTCCATGTCTATGTCGACCGCGAAACCAAGCGTCCGGTCCCGGTGGATGACAAAATGCGCGGGTTCCTGGAGAGCCTGCGTGGCTAGCCCATCACGCTCTGACGGGTGACAAGCCGGTCGCGCCGGGCTATGCGGCGCGCCTCACATTTTCCCTTGAGACTGCCGAGACGACGACCATGGCCGGCCATTCCAAATTCAAGAACATCATGCACCGCAAAGGCCGCGCCGATGCGCAGCGGTCCAAGCTGTTCTCCAAGCTGTCGCGCGACATCACCGTGGCGGCCAAGTCGGGCCTGCCAGATCCGGCCATGAACCCGCGCCTGCGCCTGGCGGTCAACAACGCCAAGGCCGAGAGCCTGCCCAAGGACGTGATCCAGCGCGCCATCAACAAGGCGGCCTCGGGCGACGTCGATACGATGGAGGAGGTCCGTTACGAGGGCCGCGGCCCCGGCGGTGTCGGCATCATCGTCGAGGCCCTGACGGATAACCGCAACCGCGCGGCCTCGAACATCGGCACGGCCTTCAAGAAGAACGGCGGAGCGCTGGGCGAAATGAACTCGGTCGCCTTCATGTGGGACCGGGTCGGCAAGATCACCTATCCGGCCGAGGCAGGCAGCGAGGACGCCATCATGGAAGCCGCCATCGAGGCCGGCGCCCAGGACGTCGAGAGCGATCTGGAAAAGCCCGACATCTATGAGGACGCGCCCGGCCACACCATCTGGACCGCCTTTGAAGACCTGAACGAAGTGGCCGAGGCCCTGTCGAAAATCCTGGGTGATCCCAAGTCGACCGCCATCGTCTGGAAGCCGCAGTCCGAGGTGCCGGTCACCGGCGACGCAGTCGGCACGCTGATGAAGCTGCTGGACGCGCTGGACGCCGAGGATGACGTCTCGAGCGTCTATTCCAACGAAGACATCTCGGACGAGGACGCGGCCAAGTACGCGGGCTGACCGGAACGCACCGGGGGCTTCATGGGTTGGTCAGGGCGAACCGCAACGCTTTGACCCGAGGGCCCCATGGATATCTGCCAGCTGATTCTGGATGACCACGCCGAACAACGCCGCCTGTTCGGCCTGATCGAACAGATCGACCCGAACAATACTGATGCGCTGTCGGCGGTCTGGACCCGGCTGGCCGCCTTCCTCGACGCCCACGCCGAGGCCGAGGAGCGCCACTTCTATCCCGACCTGCTGAAGAAGGGCGAGGGCGCCAACGACGCCGACGACGGCACGGTCGAGGGCGAGACCGAGGACGCCATCGAGGACCACAACAAGCTGCGCGATGCGGTGAAGGCCGTCGAGCAGCACAAGGTCGGCAGCCGCGAATGGATCGATGCCGTGGGCGAGGCCAATGTCGTCAACTCCAAGCACATGGGCGAGGAGGAACGTCAGGGCCTGACCGACTTCCGCCGGAATGTGTCGCTGAAGGACCGCCACGATCTGGGCGTGAAATATGCCGCCTTCCAGGCCCGGCACATCACCGGGGTCAAGCCGGTCAACAAGGACGTCGACGACTATATCGACACCCACAGCTAGGGGCGGCCTCGCCCGATGACGACCTTGCTGTTCACCTATGGCCTGCCGCTCCTCAGCGCCCTTGTCGCGGGCGCCCTGATCGGTCTTGAGCGGGAATGGCGCGGGCGGGCCGCCGGCTTTCGCACCCACATTCTGGTCTGCCTGTCCTCGACCCTGCTGATGCTGGCCTCGACCTCGCAGGGGGCGTGGATGTTCTCGGTCCTTCCGGACCAGGAGGTGATCGCCGACCCGACGCGGATGGCGCACGGAATCCTGACCGGGATCGGCTTTCTGTGCGCCGGGGTGATCTTCCGCGCCGGGTTTTCCATCCACGGGCTGACGACGGCGGCGTCGCTCTGGACAGTGTCGGCGCTCGGCATCCTGTTCGGCGCCGGCCTGTTCTGGCTGGGCTGGGCCGGTGCGCTGGCAACTCTGGCGATCCTGGCCGCCCTGAAGCTGATCAGCCGGAGCGTACCCGAGCGCACCGTGGTCGACGTCGAGGTTCGCTGGCCGAGCGCGACCCAGGGCACGGCACAGGCGGTCGAGGAAGCGCTCACCGCCGGGGATGCGGGGCTGAAGCGGGTCCGGCTGGAGATGATCGAGAACGGACAGCTGTGCCGCCAGAGCTGGCGGTTGACCGTCCGTTCGCGCGACCTCGCCGGCCTCGCAGGGCGTATCCAGGCCGTCCCGGGCGTGACCGGCTACGATCTGGCGCCGCGGGACGACTGAGACTGCCCGCATCGGTTCATTGCCCCCTAACCCTCTTTCGGGCACATAGAACGGATGGCGAACGAACCGACTCGCATACTGGGGCTGGACCCGGGCCTGCGGCGCACCGGATGGGGCGTGGTGGTGGCCGAGGGATCGCGCCTGCGCTGGATCGCGCACGGGGTGGTCGCTCCGCCCGAGCGGGCCCCGTTCAGCGAGCGGCTGCTGCATCTGCTGGAGGCGGTAGGCGAGATCTGTGCCGCCCACAGCTGTGACGAGGCGGCCATCGAGGAGGTGTTCGTCAATATGAACCCGGCCTCGACGCTGAAGCTGGGCCATGCGCGGGCGGCGGTCATGCTGGCCCCGGCGCGGTGTGGGCTGAGCGTCGCCGAATATGCGCCAAACCTGATCAAGAAGGCGGTGGTCGGGGCCGGGCACGCCGACAAGAGCCAGATCGCCTTCATGGTCAAACGGCTGTTGCCGGCGGCGGGCGATGTGACGGCCGATGCCGCCGACGCCCTGGCGGTCGCCATCACCCACGCCCAGCTGCGGCGTGCGAAGATCCTCACCCGCGTAGCGGGGGAGGGGGACCACGAAGTGGTGGAGGGGGCGACCCCCAGCGCCGCCGTCCGCCCCCTCCCCCGCCTGCGGCGGTCCCCCTCCCCCGCATCGCTCCGCTCGCTGGGGAGGATCGCATGATCGGCAGACTGCGTGGCGTGCTGGCCGAGGTCGAGCTCGACCATTGCCTGATCGACTGTATGGGGGTCGGCTATGTGGTGGCGTGCGGGGCGCGGACGCTGGGGCGGATGCCGGCGCCGGGCGATGAGGTGACGCTCCATATCGAAAGCAGCTGGTCGGCGGAGAATGGGCCGCGGCTGTACGGATTTCTGACCCGGGACGACCGGGGGGCGTTTACGACCCTGACCGGGATCCAGGGCGTGGGGCCAAAGGCGGCCCTGTCGGTGCTGGACGTGTTGCCGCCCGGCGATCTGGCGGCGGCGGTCGCGCGCGAGGACAAGGCCGCTGTGGCGCGCGCCAATGGCGTGGGGCCGAAACTGGCGCTGCGCATCGTCACCGAGCTGAAGGGCAAGCCGCTGGGTGCCGGAGGCCTGACGGTCGGCACGGGCTCCGGACCCGTTGCCGCGACTCCGGCGGCGCCTTCGCTGACCGGCGAGGCCGTGGCGGCCCTGCTGGGTCTGGGCGTGGTCGAGGTCAATGCCCGTCGGGCGGTCGATCAGGCGCTGATCCGCTTGGGTGAGGGAGCGGAGCTGTCCGCCATCATCCGCGCGGCCTTGCAGGAGCTGGGGCGGTGAGTGACGAGCGCATCATCTCGGCCGATGCCACGCCCGGCGAAACCTATGACCGTGCGTTGCGACCGCAGACGCTGGACGAGTTCGTCGGGCAGCCGCAGGCCAAGGGCAATTTGAAGGTCTTTATCGACGCGGCCCGGGGGCGGGGCGAGTCGCTGGACCATGTGCTGCTGTTCGGACCACCGGGCTTGGGCAAGACGACGCTGGCGCAGATCGTGGCGCGGGAACTGGGCGTCGGCTTTCGCGCCACATCCGGGCCGATCCTCGCCAAGGCCGGGGATCTGGCGGCCATCCTGACCAATCTGGAACCGCGCGATGTCCTGTTTATCGACGAGATCCACCGGCTGAACCCGGCGGTCGAGGAAATCCTGTATCCGGCCATGGAAGACCATGTGCTGGACCTGATCATCGGCGAGGGGCCGTCGGCGCGCTCGGTGCGGATCGATCTGGCGCCGTTTACGCTGGTGGGGGCGACGACGCGGGCGGGCCTGCTGGCGACGCCGCTGCGGGACCGGTTCGGCATTCCGCTGAGGCTGGAATTCTACAGCCCCGAGGAACTGGTGAAGGTCATTCTGGGGGCGGCCCGCAAGATGGGGGCGGCCGTGGCCGAGGACGGCGCGCGCGAGATCGCCACCCGGTCGCGGGGCACGCCGCGCGTGGCCGGGCGGCTGCTACGCCGGGTGCGCGACTTTGCCGATACCGAGGGGGCCACATCCATCGACCGGCTGGTGGCGGCGCGGGCGCTGGCGCGGCTGGAAGTCGACGAGGCCGGGCTGGACAGTCTGGACCGGCGGTTCCTGGAGGCCCTGATCGAGAACTATGGCGGCGGGCCGGTGGGCATGGACACCCTTGCGGCCGCCATCGCCGAGGCCCGCGATGCGGTCGAGGATGTGATCGAGCCCTATCTGCTGCAGCAGGGCTTCATCCAGCGCACCCCGCGCGGACGCATGGCCTGTGCCCGGGCCTATAGCCATCTGGGGCTGGCCGAGCCACCGCGTCCGCCGGAACAGGGCGGGCTGTTCGGGGGGAAATAGGCCGACGCCCTTCACCCGCCCCTCTTCACCCGGGGAGCGAACGCCTGCATGCTGGCCGCAAGGAGGCGGCATGGCGCGGCGCATCAGTGTGAACAGGGTCCTTGCGGTGCTGGGCGGTGCGGTTGTGTTGCTGGGCGCGGTGGTTCTGTGGCGCGTGGTCGATACCGGTGGCTTTTCGCCCCGGCCGGTGGTCGAGCGGGTGCGGGGGCAACTGGCGGACTATGATGCGTCGCTTGAACTGTTCGACATGACCAACGGGCGGACGCCCGGGGTGGTGTGCGGCTATGCCGGGACGCCCGGCGACCGGGCCAGCGCGGTCCGGTTCGTGGCGCGGCCCAACCGGCTGCTGACCAGCGCCGATCCCCTGCCCGGTGAGTTCCGCGACCAGATCGAGGCGGAATGCCCCGGCTATTTCACCGTCGTGCCCGGTGCAGGAGGCGCAGGATGAGCGATCATCCGACCGCCGGGCGCTTTGACGGGCGCGAACACATCCTGCCGGTGCGCATCTATTATGAGGACACGGACTTCACCGGTCTGGTCTACCACGGCGCCTATGTGCGGTTCTTCGAGCGGGGGCGGTCCGATTTCCTCAGGGCGGCGGGGATTGGCCATGCCGAGCTGCTGGACGGAGAGCGCCCGCTGGCCTTTGTCGTGTCGAAGATGACGCTGGAGTTCGTGCGGCCCGCGCGGATCGATGACGCGCTTCAGGTCATCACCACCTATGACACGATGCGGGGGCCGCGCATGCAGATCGCCCAGCGGATCGAGCGAGCGGGAGAGGTGCTGTGCCGGGCCGGGGTCGAGGCGGTCTGTATCCGTCCGGATGGCCGCCCGACCCGCCCCACGCCGGCCCTGATCGCCGCAGTTCAGCCGTGGCTTTCGCCCTTGCCGGTTGCAGGGGGATGACGCCGGGCGTCCGGCCCGCTAATCCGCCATCAAATGGTCACGCCTTGACGCTGCAAAGGGCGTGACGCTGTTCCCAGGATCGATCCATGACCGTGCCCGCCGAAGCCTCCCTGCTGAATCCCGTGGAATTGTTCATGGCCGCCGACTGGGTGGTCAAGGCCGTGATGATCGGCCTGGCCGTCGCCTCGATCTGGTCGTGGGCCATCATCATCGACAAGCTGTTCCGCTTTGCGGCGCTGAAGCGTCAGGTGGACCAGTTTGAGAAGGCCATTTCGTCCGGCAGGTCGCTGGAGGAGATCGCGCATCAGGCGGGGCCGAATCCGGATCCCATCCTGCCGCGCATGCTGGTCGCCGCCGTTACCGACTGGCGCGAGGCCCGCGCCCGCCAGACGATGAGCGAGGCGCAGAGCCATCTGCTGATCTCGCGCATCGACCGGGCGCTGGACAGTCTGATTGCGCGGGAAAGCCAGCGGATCGAGACGGGCCTGGGTGTGCTGTCGGTGGTGGCGACCTCCAGCCCTTTCATCGGCCTGTTCGGCACGGTTTGGGGGATTATGAACGCCTTTGACGCCATCGCCTCGGCCGGGAACACCAATCTGACGACGGTCGCGCCGGCCATCGCCGAGGCCCTGTTCGCCACGGCCATCGGTCTGGCGGCGGCCATTCCGGCCTATATCGCCTACAACGCCTTTTCGATCGAGGCGGGCAAGTTCGCCGGCCGGCTGGAGAGCTTTGCCGACGACCTGCAGGCCGCCATCGCCCGGCGGCTGGGCACGGGGTCCCCGGCCCCGGCTGCACCCCCGTCGCGGGAGCTCTGAACCATGGCCATGGGAGGACCCGGCGGAGGCGGCCACGTGCGGGGCCGCAGACGCGCCCGCAAACGCCCGCTGAGCGAGATCAACGTCACGCCGCTGGTCGATGTGATGCTGGTGCTGCTGATCATCTTCATGATCTCGGCGCCGCTGCTGACGGTGGCGGTGCCCGTCGACCTGCCCGAGACCGAGGCCAGCGCGGTTGAGTCCACGCAGGAACCGGTGACGGTCTCGATCAATTCGGCCGGGACGATTTTCGTGGGTGAGCGCGAGGTGGCGTTCGACAGCCTGATCGGGGCGGTGCTGGACGACGGCGGGGCCGATGCCCGCGAGCGGCCGCTGTTCCTCAGGGCCGACGCCCAGGTGCCCTATCAGGCGGTCGCCCGGGTGATGGCGCGGCTGTCGGCCAATGGCTTCGTCAAGCTGAACCTGATCACCGACACGGCCGGAAATACCGCCGCGGCCGAGCCGGTCGAGAGCGACCTCTGAGTCATGGCCAACGGCGCGCCTTCCTTCCTCGGATCGGTCCTGCTGCACGCAGGGGTGATCGGCCTGGCCCTGATCGCCTGGCCGAAGGAGGCGGATGCCCCGCGCGAGATGATGGCCACCGTGCCAGTGTCCATCGTGTCGGAAATGACGGTGCTGGCCGCCGCGCCCGACAATCCCGCCGATGAGCTGATCACCGAGGACGGGTCCAGTTCGCCGGAACTGCCGGCCGAGGTCCTGCCCGAGCCGGTTCCCGAGGCCCCGCCGACGCCCCGGCCCGATCCCGCCCCACGTCCGACGCCCCGGCCCCAGGCGGAGCAACCCCGAACACCGCCCCGCCAGCCGCCGTCACCGCCCCAGCGCCCGACGCCCCCGCGCGAGGAGCCGGGACTGAACCTCGGCGAACTGTCCGAGCGGCCGCAACGGGGCACGACGTCGGGCCGTCCCTCGACGGGCGACAGCGGGGCGGGACAGGCCCCGCGCGCCATGGGGCGGGCCGACCTGAATTCGGTTGGCACTCAAGTGACACCAAACTGGAACCCACCGTGCCACTTGCCCGGCATTGATGAGGTTTCCCTGAGGGTTCAGGTCCGCATGTCGGAAGACGGGCGCCTCATTGGCTCGCCGCGCGTCCTGAATCCTCGCAGCGATGCCACGGGTCGGGCCGCGTCTGACAGCATTCTTCGCGCCATTCGGATTCCGCCGCGCTACCGGATGCCCGTCGGCTATGAAGAGCAGGATTTCATCCTCACCTTCCCGCTGGAGCAGGCCTGTCGCAACCGCTGACCCGGCGGGTCGTTGACCCTGTGACGTTCAGCCTTCGTCAGGACGTCATGATCAAAGATGACAATCGCGTGGGCGGCGCGGTCATGGCCTGAAAGTCGCCTCAATCGCGCACATGGTGGCGACAGGACATAGGGTGGCGCTAACGTCGCGCCGCCCGGTATTGAGTTCGGAGGAACGCATGGGTTTCAAGCGGCGGATGCAGTCGGCGACCGGTATCGGGGCCACCCTTGGCCTTGGCCTGGCGCTGGCTATGGGCGCGCCCCAGGTCGCCCTGGCGCAGGAACCGGCTCCGCTTCAGGAAGTGATCGTCAGCGAGGGCGTGCTGCGCCCCTTGCCGATCGCTGTGGTCGGCTTCACCGGTCAGTACGGGAACGATATTTCCGGGGTTATTCGCGGCAATCTGCGCCGCTCGGGCTTCTTCGACCCGCTGAACCCGGCCAGCTTCATCGAGACCGGCCTGTCGCTGGCCAATCAGCCGACCTTTCCGCAGTGGACCTCGATCGGCGCCGAAGTGGTGCTGTATGGCTCGGTGACGCCGCGTCCGGATGGCAGGAACGACGTCGGTTTCCGCCTCTACGACACCTATCGGGAATGCCAGCTGGTCAGCTATCAGTTCACGGCCACGCCCGAGCAGTGGCGCCGCATCGCGCACAAGATTTCCGACGTCGTCTATCAACGCATGACGGGCGAGAGCGGCTTCTTTGACACGCGCGTGATCTATGTGGCCGAGAGCGGGACCCAGCTGAACCGGCTCAGCCGCCTCGCGATTGTGGATCAGGACGGCTACAATCCCGTCTTCCTGACGCAGGGCGACGAAGTGATCATGTCGCCGCGCTTTTCGACCTCGAACCCGGACGAGGTCACCTATGTGGCGCTGGGCCAGGATTACAGCCGCATCTATCTGAAGAATCTGTCGACCGGCAGAACCGAGTCGCTGGGCGAATTCGACGGTCAGGTGCTGGCGCCGCGCTATTCCAATGACGGGTCAAAGGTCGCCTTTTCGATCATTCGCGGCGGCAATACCGACGTCTATACGATGGACCTGCGCTCGCGCGAGCTGCGCCGCCTGACCAGCGATCCCGGCATCGACACCTCGCCCAGCTTCTCGCCGGATAACCGACGACTGGTGTTCACCTCGGACCGGTCGGGGTCGGCGCGCCTGTATGTCATGAACGCGGACGGGTCCGGCCAGCGGCCAATCTCGCGCGGCGGGGGCTCCTATACGGCGCCGTCGTGGAGCCCGCGCGGCGACCTGATCGCCTTTACCAAGCAGCAGGGCGGGCAGTTCCACATCGGCGTCATGGGCACCGATGGCACGGGCGAGCGCATCCTGTCGTCCAGCTATTTCGAGGAAGGTCCGTCCTGGGCTCCGAACGGCCGCTACATCATGTTCGCTCGCCAGACGCGCGGCGGCGATACCCGGCTGTGGACGGTCGATCTGTCGGGCCGGGTGATCGCCCAGGCCGGCTACGACGGACGCGGCTCCAGCCCCGCCTGGTCGCCCCTGCTGGACGCGCCGCCCGCCAACCTCGGCTATGGCCAGGCGCCCGACAGCTGTCCCAGCTGACCGGCGAAATAGCCTCACAGGAGAATCCCCGAACCCTTCGGATCAACTGTGCGTTATCGCTGCTATCTGAACGTTCTGCGTTCAGATAGCGCTTCACAATCGTCAAGCTTGCCAGGTGACCTGGCGGCAACGTCAAGGAGAGCCTCATGATCAAATCCCGTGTCCTTCGCCTGGCCCTTGTCGGCGTGGCCGTCAGCGCCATGGCCGCCTGCGCCCGTCCCGCCGAGGCCCCCGGCCCCATCACCGACAACGGCGGTACCCAGCCCGGCAACAACACCACCTATCCGGATCGTCCGGTCACCGGCGGTGAGATGGGCGCTGCGCGTCCCGGCTCGGCCGAGGAGTTCGCCAACACCATCGGCGACCGCGTCTATTTCGACCTCGACAGCTATTCGATCCGTCCCGAGGCCTATCCGCGTCTGAACCAGCAGGCCGCCTGGCTGCGCCAGTATCCGGCGGTCACCATCCGCATCGAAGGCAATGCCGATGAGCGCGGCACGGCCGAATACAACCTGGCCCTGGGTGCACGCCGCGCCGAGGCCGTGCGGGCCTATCTGGTCCAGCAGGGCGTGGCCGCCTCGCGCATCGACACCATCAGCTTCGGCAAGGAGCGTCCGATCGCGCAAGGCTCGAATGAGGAGTCGTGGGCCCGCAACCGCAACGCCCACACCGCCATCGTGTCCGGCGCCGTCCGCTGATGCGGGCTGCCTGACGGCAGGGTAAGCGAGGGGGCGTGTCCGGTGGGCATGCCCCCTTTCGCTGAGAGTTTTCGCCTGACGGGGTCAGGCTGTGTAAGGGTGGCGTGCCTTGTCGAGGCCGCAAATCCGTGGAACGAGATCCGTCATGTTCAAGTTTTTCTCTCGTCTGATGCGCGTCCGGCCGGCCCCGGGCAAACCGGCGGCAGGCCTTGCGCTGCTGGCCTTTGTCGGCGCGACCCTGCTGGCCAGTCCGACCGTCGCCCAGTCCACCGAGGGCGAGCCGATCATCTGGGATGCACGCCGGCTGAGTACGCTGGAGCGCAATGTCCGACGGATCGAGCGGGCCCTGTTCCAGCGCAATTCTTCGGGACAGCCCTTCATCATGGAGCCCGACCCCGAGGTCGTGGCCCTGCAGGGGCAGATGGGCAGCGTCGACACCCGCCTGTCCGACGTCGAACGGACCCTGCAGCGCATGAATGGCGATATCGAGCGCCTGACCTTTGCGCTGGACGAGACCGAGCGTGAGAATACCCAACTGCGGCGTCAGCTGACCGATGCGGAGGCTCGCATTGCCGAGCTGGAGTCGGCCGCTCGCCTCGAAGCCGAGCTCAATGCACCGATCGAGCCAAATTCCCCGAGCGGCACGGCCGGCGGTGACCTGCGGGCTGCCGATCGTCTGATGGCCCAGGACAACCGCCGGGGTGCGCGGGCCTATGAGGTCCTCTTGGTCACCTGGCCGGATGCGCCCGAGGCGCGGCTGGCGGCCGTGCGTCTGGCCGATCTCTATCTGGCCGATGATGCCGCGGCGGCCGTGCCCCTCTATGCGCAGGCGCTGAGCGGCTGGCCGACCGAGCCCTGGGCGGCCAAGGCTACGGTCGATCTGGCCCAGGCGCTGGTGGCGACCGACCGCAACACCCAGGCCTGTGCGGCCCTGACGGACTTCAATCGCCGCTATGCCGAGACGGCGCCGGCGGCGCTGAAGACCCGTGCCACCTCGGTCCGGACCGGGGCCGGCTGCCGCTGAGCCAGCCCCTGACCGCGCTGGCGGCGCGCGCGAAGGCGGCGCTGACCGCGCGCCTTCTGGCGAATGACCCCGCACCGGTCGCGGTGGCCATATCGGGCGGCGGGGATTCGGTTGCCCTGCTGCATCTGGCGCGTGAGTGGGCGGTTGCGCATGGCCGGTCGCTGGCCGTTCTGCATGTCGATCACGGCCTGAACCCCGACAGTCGCGTCTGGCATGACCGCGTGCGGGACATGGCCGGGCGGCTTGGCACGGAGTTTCACGGCGCGCGTTGGGAGGGGCCCTGGCCTGACACAGGCCTGCCCGCCGCCGCCCGCGCGGCCCGTCATGCGCGGCTGGCCGATATGGCCCTTACGGTCGGAGCGCGGGTCATCCTGACCGGTCACACCGCCGATGATGTCGCCGAGGGCCGCTGGATGCAGGCGGAGGGCTCGACGCTCGGGACCCTGCGCGACTGGAGCCCGTCGCCGGCCTGGCCCGAAGGACGGGGCCTGATGCTGCTGCGGCCCTTGCTGGGAGAGCAGCGGGCCGCTCTGCGCGACTGGCTGACGGCGCAGCGGATCGACTGGATCGAGGATCCGGCCAACTCCGACCTGCGCTATGGCCGCAGCCGGGCCCGGCGGGCGCTGGCGGCGGGCGAGCGGGCCCCTGTTCCGCAACAGGACAGGTCGCTGAGGACAGCCGGCATTTCGGCGGACGAATGGGGTGTCATCTGCATGCCCCGCGACACCGAGCCGAGAGCGCTGGCCTTTGGACTGGTCGTTGCCGGGGGCGGCATGCGCCCCCCACGGGGCGACCGGCTGGCGCGTCTGGGCCAGCGGATTGCGGCGGGTGAGAATTTCACGGCGGGCCTTGCCGGGGCCCGACTGATCGCGGAGGCCGAGGGCCTGACTCTTGTGCGGGAGGCGGGCGACTATCGCCGCAGGGGTGAGCCGGTCATCGACCTGATCCCCGGCGTCGAGGCGGTCTGGGACGGGCGCTTCGCCCTGACGGTGGACGAGCCCGGCTGGCGCGTCGCGCCGCTTTCGGGCCGGGCGGCGCGACTGGATGGCCATGACCGTACCGTTCTGGCGGGTCTGCCAGCGGCGGTGCGACCGGGCCTGCCTGTGCTCATTCGGGACGATGAAACGGGACCGGTTCTTGCACAGTCGAGGGCCCGGGTTGAGGCTCTGGCCGCGTGTCGGCTGGCGCTCGGCCTGGGGCAGGTTAAGCATGAGGCCGATTTGAAGTGTCGCAGGGAATGGCGCACGGATGGACGAGCCCCTATTTTGTGACGATACACAGTCCGGGCGACCGGGCCGGGCGGCTCCAGACGGGGTTGCGCCATAGACTGAGGAACACATGAACCTTCGCAGATTCGCCGTCGTCGGCATGATCATCCTGGGGATGCTGGCCATCTATGCCGCCATGAGTCAGGGCGGTGGCGCCCTGTCCGGCAAGGAAGGCGAGGCGGGCAGCAATGCCCCGCCGGAGGAGATCACCTATTCGCAGCTGCTGACCGCGATCGAGCAGGACCGCATCAAGGCCGTGGAGGTCCAGGGCGAAACCCTGACCGGCCAGTTCAGCGACGACACCCGGTTTGAATCCGTGACGCCGATGCCGAACGCCGATCTGATCGCTCAAATTCAGGCGACCGGCGCCGAGGTTCAGGTCAAGTCGATGCGCCAGCCGCTGTGGATGAGCATTCTGCTGGGACTGCTGCCGATCTTTGTGCTGGTCGGTCTGTTCCTGCTGATCACCCGCCAGATGCAGGGCGGGGCGCGCGGCGCCATGGGCTTTGGCAAGTCCAAGGCCAAGCTGTTGACCGAGCACAAGGGCCGCAAGACCTTTGCCGACGTCGCCGGTGTCGATGAGGCCAAGGACGAGCTGCAGGAGGTCGTCGACTTCCTGAAGGACCCGGGCAAGTTCCAGCGTCTGGGCGGCAAGATTCCCAAGGGCGCCCTGCTGGTCGGCCCTCCGGGTACCGGCAAGACCCTGTTGGCGCGCGCCGTGGCCGGTGAGGCGGGCGTGCCCTTCTTCTCCATCTCGGGCTCGGACTTCGTCGAGATGTTCGTCGGCGTCGGCGCCAGCCGCGTGCGCGACATGTTCGAACAGGCCAAGAAGAATGCGCCCTGCATCATCTTCATCGACGAGATCGATGCCGTGGGCCGTCACCGGGGTGCAGGGCTCGGCGGCGGCAATGACGAGCGCGAGCAGACGCTGAACCAGCTGCTGGTCGAGATGGACGGCTTTGAGTCGAACGAAGGCATCATCCTGATCGCGGCGACCAACCGGCCCGACGTTCTGGACCCGGCCCTGCTGCGTCCCGGCCGTTTCGACCGTCAGGTGGTGGTGCCGAACCCCGACGTGTCGGGTCGTGAGAAAATCCTTCGCGTCCACATGAAGGATGTGCCGCTGGCCGCTGACGTCAACGTCAAGACGCTGGCGCGCGGCACGCCCGGCTTCTCGGGCGCGGACCTGGCCAATCTGGTCAATGAGGCGGCCCTGCTGGCGGCCCGCAAGGACCGCAAGATGGTCACCCACCGCGATTTCGAGGACGCGAAGGACAAGGTCATGATGGGCGCCGAGCGCAAGTCCATGGCCATGAACGAGGAAGAAAAGCGCCTGACCGCCTATCACGAGGCCGGTCACGCCATCGTCGCCATCAACGTCAAGATGGCCGACCCGGTGCACAAGGCCACCATCGTGCCGCGCGGCCGGGCGCTGGGCATGGTGATGCAGCTGCCGGAAGGCGACCGCTATTCGATGAAGCACCAGCAGATGATCGACCGCATCGCCATCATGGCCGGCGGCCGGGTCGCCGAGGAGCTGATCTTCGGCAAGGAGAACATCACCTCGGGCGCCAGTTCCGATATCGAGCAGGCGACCAAGCTGGCCCGCGCCATGGTCACCCGCTGGGGCTTTTCGGAAAAGCTGGGCACGGTGGCCTACGGCGAGAACCAGGAAGAGGTGTTCCTCGGCCATTCGGTGGCGCGCAGCCAGAACGTCTCGGAAGAGACGGCCCGCATCATCGATGAAGAGGTCAAGCGGATCGTCACCGAGGGCTGGAATGCCGCCCGCAAGATCCTGAAGGCCAAGGCCAAGGACCACGAAACCCTGTCGCAGGCGCTCCTGGAGTTCGAGACCCTGTCGGGCGACGAGATTCTGGCCTTGCTGAAGGAAGGCAAGCGCCCGGATCGCGACGGCGAGAACGATCCGACGCCGGGGCCGTCGGTCTCGGTGCCGGTGACGCCGGTCACCGAGGTGCCGGTGCCCGAGGCCGCGCCCAGGCCCGAACAGCCGACGACGGTCCACTAGGGCCGTGCAGACCCGCCGGATCGCCACCGACGGCCTGACGCAGTCCGTGATCGAGGCGGGCCAGGGGCCGCTGGTGTTGCTGATCCACGGCTTTCCCGAGCTGGGGATCAGCTGGCGGGCGCAAGTTGAGGCGCTGGCGGAGGCCGGCTGGCATGCCGTGGCGCCCGACATGCGGGGCTATGGCGGGACGGACAAGCCCGAAGGGGTGGACCAGCACACCCTTCTGCATCTGGTCGGCGACATGGTCGATCTGGTGCGGGCGCTGGGTCATGAGACCTGTGTCGTGGTCGGTCATGACTGGGGCGCGCCGGTCGCCTGGCATTGCGCCCTGATGCGGCCTGACATGTTCCGGGCGGTGGCGGGGCTGAGCGTGCCGTTCCAGCCGCGCCGGCCCGGCGGGCCGCCGATCCCGGCCATGAAGGCGATCACCAAACGGGCGGGGCTGGGCGATCTTTATATCGTCCGCTTTCAGGACCCGGATGCCCATGCGCCGCTGGAGGCCGATCCCGGGACGGCGCTTCGCAAGATGTTCTGGGCCTATGACGGGGCGACCGCGTCCGGGGACCGACACACCGGGTTCCTGCAGCCCGGCGTGAGCATGATCGACAGCATTGCGGACCATGCCGTCCTGCCGCCGTGGATGTCGGCGGAGCATTTCGCGGAGTATGTCGCGGCCTTTGCTGCGGGCGGATTTGCGGGGCCGCTGAACTGGTATCGGGCGCTGGACCTGAACTGGTCGCTGACGGCCTGGCTGCAGGACCGCCGCATCAGCGTGCCGTCGCTGTTCATTGTCGGCGAGAACGACCCTGTGCGCCATTACGCCGGACCGGCCGAGGCGGGTCTGAAGGACTGGCTGACCGACCTGCGTGGCCAGCACGAGATTGCGAGCGCCGGCCACTGGATCCAGCAGGAGCGGCCCGAGGCCGTGAACCGCCTGCTGCTGGACTTCTTGGCTAAGCTCTAGGCCGCGGCCTCGGCGGTGATTTCCAGACTGCGCAGCCGCGCATCCAGATCGTGGATCATGCCGGTGACCATGATCTCATCGACATGCGTCAGGGCCCGGAAGTCCTTGAGGGATTTCCGCACCGTCTCGCCGTCGCCGATGGCGGCATAGGTCAGGCGGCTGTCGACCGCGGCGCGTTCCTGCGCGGTCAGGACGGTGGCGATGTCGTCGACCGGGGGTTTGAGGCGGCCGGGCGTGCCCCGCACCACATTGGCAAAGGCCATCTGCATTGAGGTCGCCAGCCGCTGCGCCTCGGCCGTGGTGTCGGCGGCAAAGACATTGATGACGGCCATGGCGTGGGGTTGCTCCAGTGCCTTCGACGGGCGGAATCCCTCGCGGTAAATCTTGAGCGCCGGCAGCAGCAGTTCCGGGGCGAAATGGCTGGCGAAGACAAAGGGCAGGCCCAGCTGGGCGGCCAGTTCCGCGCTGAACAGGCTGGAACCCAGCAGCCACAGGGGGACGTTCGAGCCCTGACCCGGCCAGGCCGCGACCCGCTGGCCCTCCACCGCCGGGGCCAGATAGGCCTGCAGCTCCAGCACATCCTGCGGAAACCGGTCTGCCCCGTCGAAATAGCGGCGCAGCGCCCGCGCGGTTGGACCGTCCGTGCCCGGAGCACGTCCAAGGCCGAGATCGATCCGGCCGGGATAGAGGGCATCCAGCGTGCCGAAGGCCTCGGCCACCATCAAGGGCGCATGGTTGGGCAGCATGATGCCGCCGGCGCCGACGCGGATGGTGCTTGTCTGGCTGGCGACATGGCCGATGGCCACGGCGGTCGCGGCCGAGGCAATGCCCGGCATATTGTGATGCTCGGCCAGCCAGAAGCGGGTGTAGCCCAGCCGCTCGGCGGTCCGGGCCAGACGGGCGGATTCGGTAAGGGCGCGGGCGGCGTCACCCCCTTCGACGACGGGTGACAGATCGAGAACGGACAGGGCTGACATGCCCTTCAGATCGTCATCCCGGGGCGGCGTTCAAGGTGCGACGCCGCTTGCGGGTCAGACCGGATGCGTCGGACCGGGCTTGTCCGAAGTCTCCGAGATCGACGGTGTGTCTGGCAGGGGGATGAATTCGTGGTCGTCATCTTTCGGCAGGACCATGCGTCCGGCCTTCCAGTCGGCCTTGGCCTGATCCAGACGGGCCTGGCTTGAGGCCACGAAATTCCACCAGATCAGCCGCTGACCCACCGGCTCGCCGCCCATGACCATGACGGTCGAGGGACGGATGGCCTTGATAGTCGGCTCGGCGGTGGGCTCGATCACCACCAACTGCCCTTCACCAAAGGTGCGGTCGCCGACGTCGATCTCGCCCCGGACGATATAGAGGGCCCGCTCGCTCATGCCGCCCGCGCCCTTGCCGAGCGGCGGCGCCGTGCGGACGCCCTCGGCCAGCTCCCAGTGCACATAGAAGAGCGGCGACGACACCGGCACGGCGGCCCGGGCGCCATAGGCCTCGCCCGCGACCAGACGGGCATAGAGGCCGGCATTGTCATAGGTGGGCTGGTCGTCCTCGCCGTGGTGATGGAAGGCCGGGGCGGTCTCTTCCAGTTCGTCGGGAAGGGCGATCCAGGCCTGCATGCCGTGCATGGGGCCGCCGGTCGAGCGCTTCAGCGGATCGGTGCGCTCGGAATGGACGATGCCCTTTCCGGCCGTCATCCAGTTGACCTCGCCCGGGCGGATCGGCTGGCTGTAGCCCAGATTGTCGCGGTGATGGATCTCGCCCTCGAACAGATAAGTCAGGGTCGACAGGCCGATATGGGGGTGGGGCCGCACATTGACGCCCTCGGCGCCCGGCGCGAACTCGGCCGGGCCCATATGGTCCAGAAAGATGAAGGGGCCGACCATGCGGCGCGCATGGAAGGGCAGGATGCGCCCGACCTCGAACCCGCCGAGGTCCTTCTTGCGGGCCTCAATCACCATCTCGATCATCAGTCGTCCCCATGATCCAATTGCAGGCGGGCGATCCGGGCCGGAGCCGGGTCAGGCGCGACAAGGGCGCCGTCGGGTCCGAAATCGCTCCACTGCGAGCGTGAAACGAACACCAGTTCGCCGTTTAGCACCAGTCCCGTGGTCGGCTCATCCAGCTCTGGTAGATTGGCGGCCAGCACGGTGACTGTGTCGATGGCCCGTCCGTCTGCGCTCAGCGTCAGGCGTAGAACGCGCTGGGGCGCCACGCCGTTCTGGATGGCGTAGAGGCTGTCTCCATCAGTCATCAGGCCGTCAATCCCGATCAGAGAGGCGTGCGACGGGGCGGGGATGCGGGCCGGACTGCCACCTGTAAGGGGCACCTGCCACAGGCCAGAACTGTAGTCGGCCACGATTAAACGGTCCCCGATCACGACTATGCCTTGGGGAGACCCGAAGACGCCCGAGACGAACAGCGTCAGTTCGGATCGGGGAGAGTCCAGTCGGAAGATGTCCCCGGAATTGCTGTCGGCAACAAAGACCGAGCCGTCCGGGGCCAGCACCAGATCGCCAAAGGCACGGTCGTTTCCGTTCAGCGGCGGGTCGTAAACCCACATGACCTCTCCGGTCCCGGCGTCAATCTCCAGCAGGGTCGCGGCAAATCGGGGATTGTGTTCCTCGCCATAAATGGCGGGCGGAAGGGGTGTGGTGGTGGCCCACAGGATGCCGCGCTTGGCGTCCAGAGCCATTCCCAGAACCCCCGAAACCTCGGGATGAGGGCGCAGAAAAGGACTGATTGTGCCGTCTGGCGCCAGCGCGACAATCGTTCGCCCGGCAATCTGTGAGACCAGCCAGCGATCATGCGCCTCATCCCGGATGACGCTTTCCACGATGCTGGCACCCTCAATCTGGAAGAGGGTGGAGATGGCTTCGGATCCCACAGGTGTGCGGTTGGTCTCAATCTGATTGATGATCTGGCTGACCGCTTCGGCGTGATCGGGTCGGGCGCTGAGGTCAGCAAAGGCCTCGTCCCGGCTGAGGTTCAGGATCAGGCCCGCGTCGGCATAACGCCCATAATGGACAAGCGCTTCCCAGGGGTCGCCCATGGCCACGGCCAGCCGCGCCCGCAGGATCATCAAACCGGGATGGTTCGGGATCAGGCCATCGGCCTCCGCCAACAGGGCTGCGGCTGTTGTCAGATCGTCCACCTGGGCGGCCGCCAGACCTTCGGCGCGCAGACGGCGAAAGGCGGTGACATCGCTCTCGGCCTGCTGGGCAAATGCGTCGGGCGCATACAGGCCAAGTATCAGCCCCAGAACCAGTGCAATGGCATGACGCACGATGAGCCCCCTTGTCGCCGGTGCCTAGTTCACATGTGGACTGACGATGCCGAGCGGCAGGGCGGTGACGTTCTTGACGCCGCGCGTGACGATGTGGCTTTCGCAGTCCGAGACGATGCCGAGGGCCAGTAGCTTCTCGCGCAGGAATTTATCGAAGGCATGCATGTCGGAGGTGACGATCCGCAGCACATAGTCCTCGCGGCCGGTGATGGTGGCGCACTGGACCACTTCGGGCCAGTCGGCGACCGCCGCCTCGAAAATTTCCAGGTTCTGGGTCGAGGGCAGGTTCAGCTTGACGATGGCATAGACCTCGAAGTCGAGACCCAGCTTTTCGGCATCCAGCAGGGTGACCCGCTTGCGGATATAGCCGGTATCCTCCAGTCTCTTGATGCGCCGCCAGCAGGGCGAGGCCGACAGGCCCACCTTTTCGGCCACGTCGGCAACCGAAAGCCCGGCATCGTGTTGCAGGATGTCGAGGATGCGGGCGTCGATGGCGTCCAGTTCGTCGGCCAATGCATTTCTCCTGATCTTGTTTCGGCGCAATAAAATACCTTGATTAGGCGGAATGCAAGGTCGGATTTGAGCGAGCAATGAAAGATCGCCCGTGCTAGATCGCTGGGTGAGGAAACGCTGACGGATCAACTGACGGCAATCGCATGAAAAAGAATACCAAAGCCCTGTCCCTGCGGGTTCCCGAGCCTTCGGGCCGGCCCGGAGACACCCCGGACTTCAGCCATCTGAAGCTGGACGCTCCCGGCGCGGTCGCCCGGCCAGACGCGCTGAGCGACCACCACGAGATGCGCGACCTGGCCTTCCGGCTGGTGCGGGTGCTGGACGAGGACGGCACGGCCGTCGGTCCGTGGGATCCGAAGCTGGACCCCGAGACGCTGCGCAACGGCCTGAAGGCCATGATCCTGACGCGCGCCTTCGACGACCGGATGCACCGCGCCCACCGTCAGGGCAAGACCAGCTTCTACATGAAGTGCACGGGCGAAGAGGCCATCGCCGTGGCCCAGGGCATGATCCTGCCGCGCGAGGACATGGGCTTTCCCACCTATCGCCAGCAGGGCCTGTTGATCGCGCGAGGTTATCCGCTGGTCGACATGATGAACCAGATCTATTCGAACGCTTCGGACCCCATCAAGGGCCGCCAGCTGCCGATCATGTACTCCAGCCGCGACTATGGCTTCTTCACCATCTCGGGCAATCTGGGCACCCAGGTGCCGCAGGCCGTCGGCTGGGCCATGGCCTCGGCCTACAAGGGCGACGACAAGCTGGCCATCAGCTGGATTGGCGATGGCGCGACGGCCGAGGGCGATTTCCATAACGCCCTGACGTTCGCCGCCGTCTATCGCGCGCCGGTGATCCTCAACATCGTCAACAACCAGTGGGCCATCAGCTCCTTCCAGGGCATTGCCGGGGGGCTGGAGACCACCTTTGCCTCCAAGGCGATCGGCTATGGTCTGCCGGCGCTGCGCGTCGACGGCAATGACTTCCTGGCCGTCTGGGCCGCGACCCAGTGGGCCGAGGAGCGGGCGCGCGCCAACAGGGGCGCAACGGTCATCGAGCTGTTCACCTATCGCGGGGCGCCGCACTCGACCTCGGACGATCCCAGTCGCTATCGCCCGGGCGACGAGCACGAGAAATGGCCGCTGGGCGATCCGATCGCCCGTCTGAAGCAGCACCTGATCGCGCTGGGCGAATGGTCGGACGAACAGCAGGAGGCGGCCGAGAAAGACGCCGTCGAACAGGTCCGCGCGGCGGGCAAGGAGTCCGAGGCCATCGGCACGCTCGGCCAGTCGCGACCCAGTGTGAAGACCATGTTCGAGGATGTGTTCGCCACCGAGGACTGGCGTCTGGTCGAACAGCGTCGCGAAGTGGGGGTCTGAACCATGGTCGAGAAAACCTTCACCGAAGCCGACCGCAACGACGGCATCGAGCCCGACATGGTCGATCAGGGTCATGCGCCGAAGTCGACCACCGGCGGCAACGGCACGCTGCCGATGAACATGATCCAGGCGCTGAACTCGGCGCTGGACGCCAAGATGGCCGAGGACCCGAATGTGCTCTCGTTCGGCGAGGACGCGGGCTATTTCGGCGGCGTCTTCCGCGTCACCGACAAGCTGCAGGAAAAGCACGGCCTGACGCGCAGCTTCGACGCCCCGATCAGCGAATGCGGCATCGTCGCCGCCGCCATCGGCATGGGGGCCTATGGCCTCAGGCCCGTCGTCGAGATCCAGTTCGCCGACTACATCTATCCGGCCTATGACCAGATCGTCTCGGAGGCGGCCAAGCTGCGCTATCGCTCGGCCGGCATGTTCACCAGCCCGATCACGGTGCGCTCGCCCTATGGCGGCGGCATCTTCGGCGGCCAGACGCACAGCCAGAGCCCCGAAAGCCTGTTCACCCACATCGCCGGCCTGAAGGTCGTGGTGCCCAGCAACCCGTATGACGCCAAGGGTTTGCTGACCGCCTGTATCGAGGACGACGATCCGACCATCTTCTTCGAGCCGAAACGCCTCTACAACGGCCCGTTCGACGGCTGGCATGAAAAGCCGGTCTCGCCGTGGAAGGCCCAGGAGCTGGCCCAGGTCCCGGCCGAAAAATACACCGTGCCGCTGGGCAAGGCGCGCATCATGAAGGAAGGCGCCGACGTCACCATCCTGGCCTGGGGCACCATGGTCTGGGTGTCGCTGGCCGGGGCCGAGCATGCGGGCGTCGACGCCGAGGTGATCGACCTGCGCTCGCTGGTGCCGCTGGACATTGAGGCCATCGAGGCCTCGGTCAAAAAGACCGGTCGCTGCGTCATCGTCCACGAGGCGCCGAAAACGTCCGGATACGGAGCAGAACTGTCGGCTCTGGTGCAGGAGCGCTGTTTCTATCACCTTGAGGCGCCGATTGCGCGGGTCTGCGGCTGGGACACCCCCTATCCGCACGCCTTTGAGTGGGAATATTTCCCCGGCCCCGAACGGGTGGCCGAGGCCCTGAAATCGACCATGAACGGAGGGCGCTGAGCATGGGACGCTATGTGTTCAAACTGCCCGACGTGGGCGAAGGAACCGCCGAGGCCGAACTGGTCGGCTGGCACGTCAAGGTCGGGGACCGCGTCGAGGAAGGCCAGATCCTCGCCGACATCATGACCGACAAGGCGACCGTCGAACTGACCTCGCCCGTGGCCGGCACGGTGACCGCCGCCCACGGCGAACCCGGTCAGCAGCTGGCAGTCGGCTCGCCGCTGGTGGAGTTCGAGGTTGAGGGTGCGGGGAATGCGGCGGCGGCCGAGACCGCGCCGGCGCCTGCCAAGGCCACGCCAGCGCCCGAGCCGAAGGCCGAAGCGCCGAAGGTCGAGGCGGCGCCCGCCGCGGCTCCGGTTAGCGGCGCCAACTACGTCTTCAAGCTGCCCGACGTCGGTGAGGGCACGGCCGAGGCCGAGCTGGCCGGCTGGCACGTCAAGGTCGGGGACGCGGTCGAGGAAGACCAGATCATCGCCGACATCATGACCGACAAGGCGACCGTCGAGCTGACCAGCCCGGTCGCCGGCACAGTGGTCGCCCTGCACGGTGAACCCGGCCAGCAACTGGCCGTGGGTGGGCCGCTGGTGTCGTTCAAGGTTGAGGGCAAGGGGAATGTCGCGGCGGCTGCGCCTGCTTCCGCCCCCTCCACCGCTTCGCGGTCCCCCTCCCCCGTGAAGGACGGGGGAGGATCGAAATCCGTCGCCTCAGCTCCTCCCCCGCGTGCGGGGGAGGGGGACCCCGCGAAGCGGGGTGGAGGGGGCGAGGTTACCCGCACCCTGTCCGCGCGCAACGAACGCCCCCTGGCCTCGCCCGCCGTGCGCCAGCGCGCCCGCGATCTCGGGATCGAGCTGCAGTTCGTGCCCGGTTCCGGCCCGGCCGGGCGCATCGAGCATGGCGATCTCGACGCTTACGTCGCTTCGGGCAGCCGTGGATCGTCCGCCTCCGGATCATCGGCCTCGACCTATGCCCGGGCCGAGGGCACGACCGAGACCCGCATCATCGGCCTGCGCCGCAAGATCGCGGAGAAGATGGCCGAGAGCGTGCGTCGCATCCCGCACATCACCTATGTCGAGGAAATCGACATGACGGCGGTCGAGGAGCTGCGGGCGCATCTGAATACGACGCGCACCAAGGACCAGCCCAAGCTGAACGTCCTCCCCTTCATCGCCCGCGCGATCGTTGTGGCCCTGCGCGACCAGCCGACCATCAACAGCCACTATGACGACGAGGGCGGGGTGCTGACGACGCACAACGCCGTCCACCTGGGCATCGCGGCCCAGACCCCGAACGGCCTGATGGTCCCCGTCGTCCGCCACGCCGAGGCGCGCGATCCGTACGACACGGCGCTGGAGATCGCCCGCGTCTCGGGCGCGGCCAAGGACGGCTCGGCCAAACGCGACGAACTGTCGGGCTCGACCATCACCATCACCTCTCTGGGCACGCTGGGCGGGGTGGTCCACACCCCGATCATCAACCACCCCGAGGTCGCCATCGTCGGCCCCAACAAGATCGCCGAACGCGTGGTGGTCAAGGACGGGCAGATGGTCGTGCGCAAGATGATGAACCTGTCCTCCAGCTTCGATCACCGCATCGTCGACGGCCATGACGCGGCGGTGTTCGTGCAGCGCATCAAGGGGTTGCTGGAGCACCCGGCGACGCTGTGGATGGGGTGAGGGTATGAGACTGCGGAATCCTAAATCCCGCGTCATTGGCGCAGCGGTCAGCGCGGTAATTGGAGTTGCATTGGCAACGCCCGTTATGGCCTGCCTGCCGGAGCCGTGGCCTCAATGGTCTGACATCCAGCGGCCGGATGGGCCCGACCTCATGATCGTCCGTGTTACACGCATCGATATTGCCGCGGTTCCGCGGATATCCGACCGCACAGAAGTCTTCGATGAAACGGTGACGGTCGAACTGGTGCAGGCGCTGCAGGGCGCTCCAGATGCCCAGTACCAAATGAAACAGGTTCACTCCCGGCGGCCTTTGTCCGATGAGCCGATACGGTGCCTTCCCTGGCGGGTTGAACTCAATGTTGGCGACGTAGTCGTTGCCTACGAAAATCGAGACGGCCGTCTCATGATTCCGCAGCCGTACCATGTCCCTGCGGACCTGAAAGCCGTCCTGGAAGGGCATCAATGACCCAAACCCTCAAAACCAAAGTCCTGATCATCGGCGCCGGCACCGGCGGCTATGTGGCGGGGATCCGCTGTGGCCAGCTGGGCCTCGACACCATTCTGGTGGATGGCGGCGACGGCCTTGGCGGCACCTGCCTGAACGTCGGCTGTATTCCGTCCAAGGCCATCATCCATGCGGCCTCGAAATTCGAGACGGTGGCCAAGGCTGCAGATGGCGGGACGCTGGGCATTACGGCGTCGAAGCCGGCCATTGACCTGAAGGCCACCATGGCCTGGAAGGACGGCATTGTCCGTAAGCTGAACGGCGGGGTCGCGGCCCTGCTGAAGAAGGCCAAGGTCAAGGTCATCAACGGCTGGGCCGAGTTCTCTGACGCCAAGACCTGCACTGTCAAAACCGATGACGGCGACATCACCATTTCCGCCGAGCATGTGATCCTGGCCACCGGGTCCGAGCCGGTCGAGCTGCCGTTCCTGCCGTTCGGCGGCGATGTGATTTCCTCGACCGGGGCGCTGGCGCTGGATGCGGTGCCGAACAGGCTGGTCGTGGTCGGCGGCGGCTATATCGGGCTGGAGCTGGGCATCGCCTATCGCAAGCTGGGGGCCGAGGTCGCCATTGTCGAAATGGCCGACCGCCTGCTGCCGCTCTATGACAAGGCCCTGACCGATCCGGTCGCCAAATGGCTCGAGAAGCACGGCGTCGAGCTGCATCTCGGTGCGAAGGCCGGGTCGTTCGAAAAGGGCGCGCTGAACGTCACCGACAAGGACGGCAAGGCGCTGCAGCTCAAGGCCGACAAGGTGCTGGTCACCGTCGGTCGCCGCCCCCGCACCAAGGGCTGGGGTCTGGAGAATATGGGCGTGGCCATGGCCGGGCCGTTCGTGAAGATCGACGACCGCTGCGCCACCAGCATGAAGACCGTTTGGGCCGTCGGTGACCTGACCGGCGAACCTATGCTGGCCCACAAGGGCTCGGCCCAGGGCGAGGTCGTGGCCGAGATCATCGCCGGCCATGACAAGCGATTTGATCCTGTGACGATCGCGGCAGTGTGCTTCACCGAGCCCGAGATCGTCTCGGCGGGGCTGGGGCCGCAGGACGTGCAGGGGCGCGACGATGTGATCACCGCGATGTTCCCCTTCATGGCCATCGGCCGGGCGCTGGCGCTGGAGGCCGGCGATGACGGCGGGTTCGTGCGGGTGCTGGCGTCAAAGACGGATCACCGCATCCTCGGCATTCAGGCCGTCGGCCAGCATGTGTCGGAGCTGTCGAACAGCTTTGCCCAGATGCTGGAAATGGGCGCGGTGCTGGAGGATGTGGCCGGGACCATCCACGTGCACCCGACCATGGGCGAAGCCTTTCACGAGGCGTCCTTGCGCGCGCTGGGCCACGCGATACACATTTAGGGGCGCTGCCGCTCGCGACGCGGTCGCTCGCGACTTGAGGGTGGGCATTACCGCGCTTTCACTTGAGTGGAGCGAGGGCATGACGCATTGTTGGAGCAACCCCAGATGGAGGATACCCCATGCGACTTTCCCTGATGATGGCGACCGTGGTGGCCGGCGTGGCCCTGGCCGGTGTCGCGAATGCCCAGGACCCCCACGCCGGTCACGAGGCCCAACCCGCCCAAGGGCAGTACAGCGCCTCGCTCACGCGGATGATCACCGCGACCGCCGACGGCGAATGCCCGGCGGACCTGATGGCTGCGGAACTGCTGACCGCCTGCAATGAACAGGTCGACCAGATCGGCCCGGCGCTGCAGTCGCTTGGCCCGATCAGCGACATGGCCTTCGTCAGCGCCGAGGGCGAGGGCGAGGCTCGCGTTGAAACCTATGAAGTCTTCTTCGAAAGCGGCCAGATGCTGACGTGGGGCATCGGCGGCTATACCGATGGCAAGTTCACCGTGGCCTTCGTCAGCGGCTGAGGCCGGACCTTGAAAGGAGGCCGGCCGTGACGACCGGCCCCGATCCTTGCGTCAGTCGGGACGTTGCGCCGCGTCCTTCTGCGGCGAGACGCGGATCGTCACCATTCGACCGGCGCCGACCCGCTCCGATACCGACCCGGACGAGACTATCCCCGTTTGAGGTCGGGCGGGGTGGCCTCATCCGTCAGGATACGGATGGCTTCCTCGATCGAGACGATCTCCTGGCCTTGTGAGCCGAGACGGCGGATGGCGACCTTGCCCTCCTCGGCCTCGTTCTTGCCGACCACGGCGATCACCGGAACCTTGGCGACGGAGTGTTCGCGCACCTTGTAGCCGACCTTTTCGTTGCGCAGGTCGGTCTCGACGCGCAGGCCCGCCGCCTTGAACTTCGCGGCCACCTGTTTCGCATAGTCGTCGGCGTCCGAGACGATGGTTGCGACCACGATCTGGACCGGCGCCAGCCAGAGCGGGAAGGCCCCGGCATAGTTCTCGATCATGATGCCGATGAACCGCTCGAACGACCCCAGGATGGCCCGGTGCAGCATGACGGGCCGGTGCTTGGCGCCGTCCTCTCCGACATATTCCGCACCCAGACGTTCGGGCAGGACATAGTCCAGCTGGATGGTTCCGCAGGTCCATTCGCGGCCGATGGCATCCTTGACCACGAAGTCCAGCTTGGGGGCATAGAAGGCCCCGTCGCCCTCGGTCACGACGGGCTCGGTGCCGGCCGCGCGGGCGGCTTCGGCCATCTGGGCCTCGGCCTTGTCCCAGAATTCATCCGTACCCGCACGAACCTCGGGCCGTGTGCCCAGGCTGATATAGGCGGTTTCCATGCCGAGGTCGGCGTGGACGCTGCGCGCCAGGTCGATGAAACGCGAGGTCTCCTCGACGATCTGGTCCTCGCGGCAGAAGATGTGGGCATCGTCCTGGACGAAGCCGCGCACCCGCATCAGGCCGTGCAGGGCGCCGGACGGCTCATAGCGGTGGCAGGCGCCGAACTCGGCCATGCGCAGCGGCAGTTCGCGATAGGACCGCAGGCCCTGGTCAAAGATTTGCACATGCCCCGGGCAGTTCATCGGCTTGAGGCTGAGCTCCTCGCCTTCGACCGTTTCGCAGACAAACATGTTCGGCCGGTATTTGTCCCAGTGGCCCGAGGCTTCCCAGAATTTGCGGTCCAGCACCTGGGGCGTCTTGACCTCGACATAGCCGGCGGCGTTCAGGCGGCGGCGCATATAGGCTTCGATCACCTGCCACAGCACCCAGCCCTTGGGGTGCCAGAAGACCATGCCGCGGCCCTCTTCCTGCATGTGGAAGAGCTCCATGGCGCGGCCCAGCTTGCGGTGGTCGCGCTTCTCGGCCTCTTCCAGCCGCTTGAGGTGGGCGTCCAGATCCTCTTTCGAAGCCCAGGCCGTCGCATAGATGCGCTGCAGCTGCGGATTGCGGTGGTCGCCGCGCCAATAGGCCCCGGCCAGCTTGGTCAGCTTGAAGGCCTTGCCGACGAATTTGGTCGAGGGGAAGTGCGGACCCCGGCACAGGTCCAGCCACTTGCCCGTGCGATAGACGGTGATGACCTCGTTTTCCGGCAGGTCGCGGATCAGCTCGGCCTTGAAGCGCTCGCCGATGCTGTCGAAATAGATGATGGCCTCGTCGCGATCCCAGACCTCGCGGACCAGCTTCTCGTCGCGGTCGACGATCTCGCCCATGCGCTTTTCAATCGCGGCAAAGTCGTCGGTCGAGAACGGCTCTTCGCGGTGAAAATCGTAATAGAAGCCGTCGTCAATGGCGGGGCCGATGGTCACCTGGGTGCCGGGGAACAGCTCCTGCACCGCCTGGGCCAGCACATGGGCGGCGTCGTGGCGGATGGTTTCCAGCGCTGCCGGATCATCCCGCATCAGCAGGCGGAAATCGCCGCCGGTCTCGATCGGGCGATCAAGGTCGCGCTGCTCGCCATTGATCTCGGCCAGGGCGGCCTTCTTGGCCAGCGAGGGCGAGATGGAGGCGGCTACCTGCCGGCCTGTCGTCGAGGACGGAAACTGGCGGACGGCACCGTCGGGAAATTTCAGGTCGATCATGGGTCTGTCTTCGTTGTCTGGATCGCGGGAGGGGAGGGCTCCCGCGCCGGAACCGGGTCATAGCCCGAGCTTCCGAAAGGATGGCATTTGCAAAGGCGTCGAACGGTCAACCATCCGCCCCGCACCGGCCCGTGAGTGATCAGGGCGTCGCGGGCATAGTCCGAACAGGTTGGCAAAAACCGGCAGGACTGCCCGATCAGGGGCGACAGGGTCAGCTTGTAGCCACGATGGGCCGCGCGGACGCCGCGTTCATAGAGGGTTTCGCCGGATGCCATGTCGTCGCGCTTATCCCCCGCATCGCCCGCCCGGGCAAGCACCGCGGGCGAGCTCGGGGAGTGCCGGGCGGATCAGGCCGCTCCGGCGCGGCGAGTTCGCTCGGCCTCGGGGATGTCGCGGGTCGCCAAGGACGTCGCCAACGCCATGTCGACGGCATCGACCAGCGCCCCCATGGCCACCTGGGTGGAGGCATGGCGCTGGGGATAGTCGGCGACGGGCTTGAGCACGCGCAGGCCCTCGAAGCGGCCCTCCGGACCCTCGCCGCCGGCCTTCAGCATGTCTGTCAGGGCTGTTGCAGCGGTGGTGATCTCGTCAGCTGTAGCGCCGATGACGGCCTCGCCGATCACGCCAGCGGCGGCCTGTCCGAGGGCGCAGGCCTTGATGTCCTGGGCGAAGTCGGTGATCAGGCCCTGATCGTCCAGGGTCACATCGACGATGGCGCGCGAGCCGCACAGCCGGGCCACGCGCTCACCGGTACCGTCGGCACGGACCAGCCGTCCGGCGTGGGGCAGGTTGGCCGCCAGACCCAGAATCCGTGCGCTGTAGAGGTCGTCGATCATGGACGAAACATAGGCGCGACCCGCGGCCTGCGAAAGACGCTATTGCAGGGACTGCCAGGTGCGGCCGCTGTCGGCGGTGACCGGGCCGGCCGCGCGCTCGCGGATCCAGGCCAGATTCCGGTCGGCGACCTGGGGCGGCAGTTCGCGGCGCAGGATGGTTTCAGCCTCGCCCAGATTGCCGGACAGGCCCAGCACCAGCGCCAGATTTTGCTTCACCTGAAGGCCGGCCTGGGGCTGGGCTGCCGCGCGCCGCAGCAGGGCTTCGGCCCCGGGCAGATCGCCGGAGGTCAGGCGCACCATGGCCATGTTCGACAGGATGGAGGGGTTGTCGGGCGACAGGCGCAGGCCCTCGGCCCAGGCGACCTGGGCATCCGCTTCGCGCCGCACCTGCTGATAGGCCACGCCCAGCAGCGACCACGGACGCCAGTCACCGGGCAACAGGTCGCGGGCCCGTTCGAGGGCCGCGATCCCATAGAAGGCCTGACCCCGGGCGATGTGGGCGCGGCCCAGCTCGATCATGGCCTCGGCGTTGTCGGGCTGGACCACCAGCACCTTGTCGGCGGCCTGAACCGCCTGATCGAACTGGCCCAGTTCGCGCAGGGCCTGGGCCAGCCGCACCCCGGCCACCGGATCGGCGGGGTTGATCTCGGACTCCTGCTGCCAGAACAGCGAGCGGCTGAGGGGGTCCATCCGGTCATAGGTGGCGCGCGTCTCGGCCGAGGCGGGCTGACGGTCCTGCGACAACGCCGCAGACGGCAGGGCGAGGGCGGCGAGCGTGGCGATCAACAGAAGTGGGCGCGACATGGGACGATCCCGGGGATAGAGTTTAGGTCACCGTCAGGGTGGGCCGCTTCGGTCAATCCTTCGTTAACCCCACAGAGACCGTGGAGAGTCCATGTCCCGCCGCCTGCCCGTTCTGGTCGCCGCCGATACCGAAGAGGCAAAATCGGCCCGCCCCGTACGTCTGACTGCCGCGGACGAAGCGCTGGACGGTCGGGCCGGCGCCTGGGCTTCCGCCAATGGTTTCAAGGGGCAGAGGGGGCGGCTGTTGCTGTGCCCGGATGATGCGGGAGAGATTGCCGAGGCGCTGTTCGGCATCGGCAAGGCCTTTGAGCCCATGGCCCTGCGGGCCCTCGCCGACCGCCTGCCGGGCGGAGTCTGGCGGCTGGACGGGGTGCCGGACGGTCAGGCTGACCTCGCGGCGTTGGCCTTCTGCCTCGGCAGCTATGCCTTTGACCGGTACACTGCGGTCGGGACCGAGCCTCCCGCCCGGCTGGTCGTGGCCGACACTGTGGACGTCGACCGGGTGCTCGATCTGGCGCGCAGCTGCGATCTGGTCCGGGAGATGGTGGATACCCCCGCCGCCGACATGGGTCCGCTGCAGATCGAGACGATGGCGCGCGAGATCGCCGAAGAGTCGGGCGCCACGATCAGCGTGATCACCGGCGATGCCCTGCTCGACGCCAACTATCCGGCCGTGCACGCCGTCGGCCGTGCGGCGGTGCCGGCGCGGGCCCCCCGTATGATCGAGATCCACTGGAATACGGACCGGTCTGACCTGCCGTTGCTGGCGATCGTCGGCAAGGGGGTGGTGTTCGACACGGGTGGGCTGAATCTCAAGGCCGGCGCCGGCATGCGCAATATGAAGAAAGACATGGGCGGGGCCGCCCATGCGCTGGGGCTGGCCCGGCAGGTGATGCGAGCCGGTCTCGCGGTACGGCTGGTGGTGCTGGTGCCCGCCGTCGAGAACGCCGTCTCGGGCGATGCCTTTCGCCCGGGCGATATCCTGTCCAGCCGCAAGGGGCTGACCATCGAGATCGGCAATACCGATGCCGAGGGGCGGCTGATCCTGGCCGATGCCCTGGCCCGCGCCGGAGAGCTGGAGCCTGATCTGACGCTAGACTTTGCCACCCTGACCGGCGCGGCCCGCATAGCGCTGGGGCCGGACCTGCCGCCGCTCTATACGGATGATGAGGCGCTGGCGGCCGATATGCTGGCGGCCTCGGCGCGGGTCGAGGACCCCCTGTGGCGGATGCCCTTGTGGGCGCCCTATTCCGATGCCCTGGACAGCGACATCGCCGACCTCCGGAACGACTCGGCCGCCTGGGCCCAGGCCGGATCCGTGACGGCGGCCCTGTTCCTCAAGCATTTCGCACCCGGGACCGGGGCCTGGGCGCACATGGACATCTTCGCCTGGAATCCGCGGGGCCGGGCGGGCTGGCCCCAGGGCGGCGAGGTCCAGGCGATGCGCGCCGCCTTCGAGATGCTGAAGACGCGTTATCCCGGCTGAATCGGGGCGGCGTTAACGCGACCTTCGCCTTGTCGGTGCAGGGTGGCGCGGAATCCGGACCCACCCGCCGCCGCATGTGATGATCGACGTCGATACCCGCGCCCTGCTGATGCGACCCGACCTTGCCGAGACGGCACTGGAAGGGATTGTGTCCGCGCGCGCCTATCGCCCGACCGAGGCCATGCAGGCGGTCGTCCCGCAGGCTGATGTGCTGGATGATGACGGCAACCGGATCTCCCAGCTGCTGTTCGGAGAGGCGTTTGACGTCCTGATCCGCGAGGGCGACCGCCACTGGGGCCGCTGCCGTCGCGACGGTGTCGTGGGCTGGGTGGCCGAGGATGCGCTTCGGTCCGGTGTGAGGGTGCCGACCCACCGGATGGCCAGCCCGGGCGGGGTTCTGCCGTTCAATGCTCTTGTCGACCCGTCGCGGGACGCGGTCGGCGATGTGGCCTTGATGCCGCTGGGCGAGTTCGAGCCGGATCTGGTTGCGGTGGCCGAGACCTTTCTGGGTGTGCCTTACGCCGCGGGCGGCCGCACAGAGTCAGGCACCGATTGTTCCGGGCTGGTCCAGGCCTGTCTGATCGCCGGGGGACGGGCTGCGCCTCGCAACGCTGACGCCCAGGCAGAACTGGGCGAGGCGGTTGATCGGACAGACCTGAGGCGGGGGGATATTGTCGTCTGGCCGTACACCCGGGGCGACCGGGGCTGGACCGGTCATTCGGCGATCGCACTGGGGCCTGACGCGGTGATCCATGCGGTCGGCACAGAAGGCCGCGTGCTGGTTCAGGCCTTGGCAGCGGCCGATACGAATCAGCGCGCCGAGGGCTTCGACGCGCTGATCATTAGACGACTTTAGAAGACGGGTATCAGCCGCCGACGGGCGCGCTGTCCGAGGCCGGCGGCGCGGCAGGCGACTCGATGTTCGGCTGGCCAGCGGCACCGTCGATCGGGGCTGCGGTCACGCCTTCGCCGGCTTCACCCTCAATGGCCAGGCCCGGCTGACGCGCGGGATCCGGAGCCGGAACCGCATAGCCGATCGAGCCCTGGGTCATCAGCCAGGCGATCAGGTTCACACGGGTTTCAGTGTCGCGCAGACCGGCAAACGACATATTGGTGCCCGAGACATAGCGGGCCGGGGCAGTGATGAACTGGTCCAGGGCGTCGAGCGACCAGGTCGGGTCCTCGGCCTGGTGGGCGACCATGGCGTCCGAATAGGCAAAGCCCGCATGACCCGCAACGGCGCGACCGACGACGCCATACAGGTTCGGGCCGATGCCGTTGGCGCCGCCTGCGTTGACCGTGTGACAGGCCTGGCAGCGCGCAAAGGCGGCTTCACCGGCGGCGAGGTCGGCCACAGGAATCAGCGTGCCCCAATCCGGCGGCAGCACCGCTTCGGCCCCGCCTCCGGCCCCTTCTTCGGGGATTTCGACCGCATAGCCCATCTTTTCAGGGGCCTTCGTCGCATAGACGAAGCCCGAGGCCTGCTGGACAACCAGAATCGTGAAGACCGTCGCCAGTCCTGCACCGAAAATCTTGTTCCACTCGAGGTTGCCGCTCATCCGGTCGTCAGTCCCGTATCTGAAGGGCCCGCGTCGTCAGCCGGTGGCAGGGTCGCAGGCATTGTTTCGCGGACGCGTCTCTGACACGGTAATGCGGCCTTCGCAACTGTCCGGTTGGGTTTGACGCCCGGCTGCGACCAAAGACCCCGCTGACCGAGCCCCGATGAACCCCCTGATCCTGATTCCGGCCCGCATGGCCGCCACCCGCCTGCCCGGAAAGCCTCTGGCGGACATCGGCGGCCTGCCCATGATCGTTCGGGCCAGCCGACAGGCCCGCGCCTCGGGTCTGGCGGCGGCTGTGGCGGCGGGTGACGCGGAAATCGTCGAGGCGGTCGAGGCGGATGGCGGACGGGCTGTGCTGACCGATCCCGACCTGCCCTCGGGCTCGGACCGTATCCGCGCGGCCCTGCAGGCGCTGGATCCCGAGGGGCTGCATGATGTGATCGTCAATCTGCAGGGCGACATGCCGTTTGCCGACCCCGGTATCTCGGCGCTCTGCATCGACCTGCTGGCGCGCCACCCGGAGTGCGACATCGCGACCCTGGTAGCTCCGGAATCGGGGCCGGACGACCGGAGCAATCCCGATGTGGTCAAGGCGGTCCTGGCCATGGCGCCGGAAGGGACCGAGGGCCGCGCCCTCTATTTCACCCGCTCCACCCTGTATGGCGACGGCCACGTCTGGCGGCATGTGGGCCTGTACGGCTATCGCCGGGCCGCGCTGGAGGCCTTCTGTGCCGCCCCGCCCTCGCCGCTGGAGCGCCGCGAGAAGCTGGAACAGCTGCGGGCGATGGAAATGGGGCTGCGTATCCATGCGGCGGTGATCGCCGACGCCCCCCTTTCGATCGACAATCCGGGCGATCTGGCCGAGGCGCGCCTGCGGGCGGGGCGCGGCTGACGGGCCGTCAGACCCTGTCATTTGCGCGTTATCTGAAAACGGTGCAGCGTCGCGGTTCAATCAGAGGAAATACCTTCATGAACAGAATTTTCGCTGCCGCGTCCGCCGCCGTCGGTCTTGCTGCCCTCGCGCTCGCCCCCACCGCCGCCCAGGCGCAGGATCCGACAGGTGCGGCCATGGTCGACTACCTGTTCGAGCAGGTCGAGAACGAGTTCGGCTTTTCCAGTACGGCCTCACAGGCCGGCCGCCAGTCCGCCGGCAATGTCCAGACCGTGACCTTCAATCTGAGCGCGGGAGGCACCTATGTCCTGATCGGGGCCTGTGACGAGAACTGTTCCGACCTCGATATGATCGTGCGCGACTCCTCGGGCAATGAAGTGGGCCGCGATGAAGAGCCGGACGATGTACCGATGGTGATCGTGGATGGCGCCCGGGGCGGCCGCTATACCGTCGACGTCGGCATGGTCACCTGCCAGGGCAGCTGCAACTGGGGTGTGCGCGCCTACAGCGCCGACTGAGTCAGGCCTCGCCGTCCGCCCACGCTCTGAGCAGGGTGTGGGCGATGGCGAAGGGGAAGGGCGCCAGAATATCGGGGTGGCGCCCCGCCAGCACGGCCCGGGCTTCGGCCCGGGTCAGCCAGGCGACGGCCTCCAGCTCGGTCAGGTCGGGCTGGGCCTTGTCGTCGGTGACCTCGGCGATCAGGCCGATCATCAGCTGGTGCGGAAACGGCCAGGGCTGGCTGGCCAGATAGCGGACGGTGGTGACCGTCAACCCGGCCTCTTCCTTCACCTCACGCGCGCAGGATTCTTCAAGGCTTTCGCCGGGCTCCATGAAGCCCGCCAGGGCCGACATCCGTCCGGCGGGCCAGGCGGCCTGGCGGCCCAAAAGGCAGATCGGCTCGGACCCGCCCGAAAAGACCGGCAGCATGATGCAGACCGGGTCGACGCGGGGGTAGTGCTCGACCGCGCAGGTGGCGCAGGTGCGGCGCCATCCGCCCGAGGCGACCTGCGTCTCCTGTCCGCAGCCGGGGCAAAAGCGATTACGCCCATGCCAGTCGAACAGGCCCTTGGCCGCCCCCGCCATGGCCAGATCGCCCATCGGCAGACGGGCGGCCGCCGCCCGCATATCGGGCTGGTCGCCGGGCCCCATCAGCGTCTCAAGCTCGGCGGCCCGGGCCTCGGGGACCGAACAGGCAAAGACGGGCGCCTCTTTCCAGAAGCCCAGAAACACCGGATCAGCGTCCGACAGGAGCAGCAGGCGCGACAGGGGCGCCCAGGCCAGCCGGTCCTGACCGCCCGTGGTCTCCAGCCGGGGCCGTCCGTCGATCATCGCCAGCGACAGGGCGGCGGGATCGGCCGTACGCGCGGCCATCCAGTCGGGGTCATTGCGGCTGTCGCCCCCCCGGTCGAGCGGCGAGGCGGAAAAGGCGGTGACGACGGGCGCGGACATGGCGCCTTCCATAGCGCTGGCTGCCGCGATCCGTAAGGCATCTTGATCTCGCGAAGCTGAACGCGCATATCGGGCGTGGAGATCGCGGGCGAAGGCTTCGCCAAACTGGTCAGGGCCGGAAGGCAGCAGCCACAACGAATTCCCCTTCGGGTCGCGGTCTCCACCTTTTCCCCCTCAGCAAAACCGTCATCCGGCCTCGCCCGGGATCGCGTCACGGGCTATGACAAGCCCATGAGCGACATGGACCCGATTCCGCCGTGGGAAGACGACGACACGCAGGGCGCGGAGTCGGTCGAGCGCGATCCTGACACCGATGACATGTTCGGTGCCCCGGCGGCGCCGGAGCCTGCGCCGGAACCCGAACTCGCGCCGCTGCCCGAGCCTGCGCCTGTCCCGGTCAAGGACGCGCCCTCGGCGGCCTATCAGGTGCTGGCCCGCAAATATCGGCCGACGACCTTCGAGGACCTGATCGGTCAGGAGGCTATGGTCCGCACCCTGACGCATGCGTTCGAGACCGGCCGCATCGCCCACGCCTTCATGCTGACCGGCGTACGCGGGGTGGGCAAGACGACCACGGCCCGCCTGCTGGCCCGGGCCCTCAACAATCAGGCCCCCGGAATCGACAAGCCGTCGCTGGCCCTGACGCCCAACGGTCAGCATGACGCGGCGATCATGGCCGGTCAGCACATGGACGTCATGGAGATGGACGCCGCCAGCCACACCGGCGTGGGTGACATCCGCGAGATCCTGGACAGTGTGCGCTATGGCCCGGTCGAGGCGCGCTACAAGGTCTATGTGCTGGACGAGGTGCACATGCTCTCGAACCAGGCCTTCAACGCCCTGCTGAAGACGCTGGAAGAGCCGCCGCCCCACGCCAAATTCATCTTTGCCACCACCGAGATCCGCAAGGTTCCGGTGACGATTCTCAGCCGCTGCCAGCGGTTTGACCTGAGGCGGGTGGAGCCCGAAATCCTGATCGATCACCTGGGCCGGGTGGCCCAGCAGGAGGGCATGGCGATCGAGCGCGATGCCCTGGCGTTGATCTCGCGCGCGGCCGAAGGATCGGTGCGTGATGGCCTGTCGCTGCTGGATCAGGCGCTGGTCCAGGGTGGCGAGGGTGAAGCGGTCAAGGCCGAGGTTGTCCGGGACATGCTGGGCCTCGCCGACCGCACCCGGACCATCGCCCTGTTCGAAACCCTCATGGGCGGCCGCACGCCCGAGGCGCTGGAGATGTTCCGCGACCTGTATGGCTATGGCGCCGATCCGGTGCAGATCATGGGCGACCTGCTGGAGCACTGCCATGCGGCCTCGGTCGCCAAGATGCTGGGGCCCGAGGCGACCCGCCTGCCGGGCGATCAGGCGCGGGTGCTAGCGGCGCTGGGTGCGGGTATCTCGGCCGGCACACTGGCTCGCGTCTGGCAGATGCTGCTGCGCGCGCTGGAGGAGACCCGCCGCGCGCCCAACCCCGCCGATGCCGTGGAAATGGCCCTGATCCGGCTGGCCTATGCCGCCGACCTGCCGGGGCCGGAAGAGGCGCTGAAGGCGCTGAAGTCGGGCGAGGGCATGGGCGGCGGCGGTCCCGCGCCGCGCGGCGGCGGGTCCGGAGGCGGTGGTGGCGGCGCGCAGGCGACCATGGCCCAGCCGCGCGTCGCGGCCGAACCCGCCCTGCCGGACCCCCAGACGTTCGAGGCCATGGTTGCCCTGATCGATGACAAGCGCGAGATCGCGTTGAAACTGGATATCGAACGCTATGTCCGGCCCGTCGCCTTTCGCCCCGGGGCGCTGACTTTTGAACCCGCCCAGGGCACGCCGCCCGATCTGGCGCGCAAGCTGGCCAGCCGGCTGAAGGACTGGACCGGCCGCACCTGGCTGGTCGCTGCCAATGGTCAGGGCGGCGGCGAGACGCTGATCGAACAGGAACGCCGCGCCCGCGAACAGACCCGCGCCGAGGTCGAGGCCGACCCCTTTATCCGTTCGGTGCTGGAGGCCTTCCCCGGTGCCAAGCTGGGCGAAATCCGCGACATGGCGCCTGCGGTCTCCCTGCCCGCCATACCGGACGACCCGGATGAGGATGGCGACCCCGACCCCGATACCTGACGGAATCTGTCAGCGCGGGCCATGAACATCTCTCGGGCACTGCACCGGAACAGACCCCTGTCGGAACGGCCCGCTTCGTCCTAGATAGGGGTCATGAAAGACCTGACCCAATTGATGCAACAGGCCCAGGCGATGCAGCAAAAGCTGCAGGACGCCCAGGCCAGGATGGCCGAAACCACCGCCGAGGGCACCTCGGGCGGGGGGCTGGTGACCGTCAGCCTGAAGGGCCCCGGAGACGTCACCCGCGTCCAGATCGACGACAGTCTGATGGTGGCCGGCGAACAGGACATCCTGGCCGATCTGATCGTGGCCGCCCATGCGGATGCCAAGCGCAAGCTGGACGAGGCCAACTCCGTCCTGATGCGCGAGGCTGCGGGCCCCATGGCCGGGATGAACATCCCCGGCATGCCCAAGCTGTTCTGATCCGCCTGTGGCCGCGTCTGCCGGACCCGAGATCGAGCGGCTGATCGGTCTGCTGTCGAAACTGCCCGGGCTGGGGCCGCGCTCGGCCCGGCGCGCGGCTCTGGCCCTGCTGAAGCGGCGCGAGCAGCTGTTGCTGCCGCTGGCGGCCTCGCTGGCCGAGACGGCGGACAAGGTGAAATCCTGTTCGATCTGCGGCGCGCCCGATACCCGCGATCCCTGCACCCTGTGCGCCGACCCGGCGCGCGATGCGGGCCTGATCTGCGTGGTCGAGGAGGCCGGTGCCCTGTGGGCCATGGAGCGCTCGGGCGCGTTCCGGGGTCGCTATCACGTGCTGGGCGGTTTGCTTTCCGCGCTGGATGGCGTGGGCCCCGAGTCGCTGCGGCTGGGCGAGCTGGTCGCGCGTGTGGGCGAAGGCGGCGTGCGCGAGGTGGTGCTGGCCCTGCCGGCCACCGTCGATGGCCAGACGACCGCCCACTATATCGCCGAACGGCTGGCGAATGCCGGGGTCAGCGTGACCTCTCTGGCGCGCGGCGTGCCGGTCGGCGGCGACCTCGACTGGCTGGACGACGGCACCATCATCCAGGCCATGCGTGCAAGACGGCCGACGTAGGGGCTGAGCCCTCCCCACACACCTCTCCGCTTCCCCGGCGCAGGCCGGGGCCCAGAGAAACAGGCAGACGGCTTGCATCCCCTTATGGACCCCGACCTTCGTCGGGAAAACGGATGCCCGCAGAGTCGCCCCCTCCGTCTCGCCGCTTCGCGGCGCGCCACCTCCCCCATGAGGGGGAGGAGATGAAAGATGCGCCGCCGTCGCCCCCCGCACCCCCTCGCTGTGGTCTTCGTGGCTTTTCTTCGCTGTGTTCTCTGTGATGAACCTGGACCGGCGGCCCCTCGCGCCCCACGTGCCTTTCCCCTCTTCCTGACTCAGGTTAGGAACGGAGCATGAACGCTTCCCTCATTGCCTTTGTCGCCGCTTCGGTGGTCGCTGTCATCGCCTTGGCCTGGGCCCTGATGGAGCGCCGCCGGGCCGCGACCGCAGAAACCCGGAACTGGGAGCTGCGTGAGCGGCATGCCGAGACCGAGGCCCGGATGCGGCTGTTCGAGGATCAGGCGGCGGCCAATGCCGAATTCCTCCGCGTCCAGGCTGCGCAGTCGGCCGGGGCCGTGGCCGAGGAGCTGCTGAAGCGCACCGATGAGACCTTCCGCAATCGCGAACTGATGGCCCGCGAGCGGATGGAGGCCCAGCTGAAGCCCGTGGCCGACACCCTGGCTAAATTCCAGGAGCATGTGACGGCGCTGGAGAAGACCCGCTCGGAGGAGACCGGCGGGCTGAAGGCACAGCTGGCGGCGCTGATGACGGCGTCGTCGGCCACGCGGGATGAGGCGCGCAAGCTGACCGAGGCCCTGCGCGGTAACACCGGGCGGCGGGGGCGCTGGGGCGAGCAGACCTGCCGCAATGTGCTGGAGGCCGCCGGCATGGCGGGCCGGTTCGATTTCGAGGAGCAGACCTCGAATGCCGATGAGGCCGGCCGCCAGCAACGGCCGGACTTTGTCGTGCGCCTGCCCGGTGGTGGCATGTTCGTGATCGACGCCAAGGTGCCGCTGGCCTTTGCCGATCAGGGCGAGGGCGATGAGGAGCAGCGCCAGCAGGCGGCGTCGCTGCGCACCGCCGCCAGTATGAAGACCCATATGCGGCAGCTGGCGTCGAAGGCCTATCAGGACCAGTTCCAGCCCAGTCCCGACTTCGTCGCCATGTTCGTGCCGGGCGATGCTTTTCTGGCGGCGGCACTGGATCATGAGCCCGAGCTGATGACCCAGGCCATGGCCTCGCGCGTGGTCATTGTCACGCCCACCACATTGTTCGCCCTGTGCAAGGCGGTGGCCTATGGCTGGCGCGCCGAGGAGCAGTCGAGGAATGCCGAGGACGTCGCCCGACTGGGCAAGGAGCTCTACAAGCGGCTGTCGGTCATGGGCGGGCATGCGGCCGCCGTCGGCCGTGCCCTCGACACCGCCGTGGGCAAATACAACCAGTTCGTCGGCTCACTCGAAAGCCAGGTCATGGTGTCGGCGCGCCGGTTCGAGGATCTGCACGTCGATCATGAGGGCAAGGAGCTGCCCGACCTTTCGCCGGTCGAGGCCTCGCCCCGGGCGCTCAGTCGTCCGGAACTGCTGAAAGCCCCGGAATCCGGCGAATAGACGTCATCCCTTTCCTTTTTGACAAGGGTGCTTGACTTGTGCGGCGCGTGATGTAAAACACCCTTGTCAAACAGACAGGGACAGTTGTCATGCCTTCGCCCAAGCCCCCTCGCATCGCGCGCAACCCCGCGCTTCGCTACGTCGCCGTGATGGCCGCCTGCATGGTGTTCGGCGGTATCGCCGGTGCGGGCGCCGCCGTCATGGGCGAGTTGCGCGCCGTGTCCGTGGCCATGATGGCATTCGTTATCGCCCTGGGCATGGCGGGGGTGATCTGGATGTGCGTCTGGTGGTGGCGCGGCCTCGATGAAGCCGCCCGCGAGGCCCATAAATGGGCCTGGTGGTGGGGCTCGACCTTTGGCCTGGCGATAGGGGGCATCGTCCTCTTGACCGGCATGGTGGTCATCGATGCGGAGCAGGCGCAGACGGCGTTCGCGGCCTACGACCCTGTCGACCTGATCCAGGGCGGTGTCTTCTCGGTCATCCTCGTCCAGACCCTCGGCTATGCCTTTGCCTGGGTGTTCTGGTGGGCAAGGCACCGGTGAGCGCGTCATGAACAATCGTCTCAAGGTGCTGCGCGCCGAGCGCAACTGGAGCCAGGCCGAACTGGCCGACCGGCTGGGGGTCTCCCGCCAGACCGTCAATGCGCTGGAAACCGGTCGTTACGACCCCTCGCTGCCGCTGGCCTTCAGGATCGCCCGCGTCTTTGAACAACCCATTGAATCCATCTTTCTGGAGGACTGATCCATGACGTCCGATGAACGCACGCTCCACCCGGCTCTCAAGATCGGTGGACTGGTCCTGCTGGCCCTCATCGGGGCCGCGGTCGGAGCCGCAACGGCCCGCTTTATCGATGCCGCGGCCCTGCCCGCCGACGACGCGTTGAACCTGTTCGTCGGGGTGGTGCTGATCGGTATGGGCGTGGTGATGGGCGGCATCCTTGCCTTGCGTCCCACTGAGGTCCCGAAAGGCTGCGGCCTGCTGCAGATTCTGGTGCTGACCCTGGCCGGGATCGTCCTGATCGTGCCGATCTACGGGACGAACTGGCTGTCGGCCGAGGTCTCCATGGCCATCGTCCTCGGCCTGCTGGCCATCCAGACCGTCGCCAATGTGATGATGTTCCGCCAGGCCGACGAGATGTTGCGGCGGGTGATGGTCGAGACGGGCGCGCTGGCCTTCTGGGTCCTGCAACTGGCGCTGTTCGTCTATGCCGCCTCGGAACGGCTGGGTCTTGTCGAGGGCATCACCGCCTGGGGCATGATCGGCATCATGATGGCCGTCTACATGGTCGCCTCGGCCGTGGCCGGCGCCCGGCGCGGACTGAAATAGCGCCCGAACTCTTCCTCCAACCCTTTTCGACTTCCCCTCCCGATCATGAAAGGATCGACCCATGACCACGCTTGAACACCTGAAGACCTCGACCCTCGCCTTTGGCCGCCGCCTGATGGGCACGGCCGCCGCGGCCGCGCTCGGCCTCGGTCTCGGCCTCGCCGTCATCGCCGGGGCGCCCGCTCCGGCCATGGCCCAGGACGCCGCGGCGCAGGCCGGCAAGCCTGCCCTGTGGGTGCTGCGCGATGCCGACTCGACCATCTATCTGTTCGGCACGGTGCATCTGCTGCGGCCCGAGACCGTCTGGAGCTCGCCGGTCGTCAATCAGGCCTTCGACAGTGCCGACCAGATCTGGTTCGAGATCGAGAACCCCGATGACCAGGCTGCGGCCATGCCGCTGATCCAGCGCTACGGCATCGACATGGAAACGCCCCTCTCCAGCCGTCTGAACGCTACCGAGCAGAGCCAGCTGAACACGGCGGCCGAGGCCATGGGGCTGACCGGTCCGGCATTCGAGCCCATGCGGCCGTGGCTGGCGGCCCTGACCCTGTCGATGGCCCCGCTGACCAAGGCCGGATACGATCCGGAATCGGGTGTCGAGCTGGTGCTGCGCGCCCGCGCTCTGGAAGCCGGCAAGCCGATCGACGGTCTGGAGACGATCGAGGAGCAGCTGCAGATCCTGTCCGGCATGTCCGAGGATGCCCAGATGGCCTTCCTGCGCTCGGTGCTCAGCGACTATGAGAATGCCACCGTCGAGCTGGACCGTCTGGTCGACGCCTGGGCGGTCGGCGATGTCGAGACCCTGGAAGAGATCGGCGTCACCCAGATGCGGGCCGAGGGCGAGGAATTCTACCAGAACCTTCTGGTCAAGCGGAACGCCAACTGGGCCGGCCAGATCGACACCATGATGGACGGCGAGGGCGTGATCTTCATCGCCGTCGGTGCCGCCCACCTGGCCGGCGATGACAGTGTCCAGGCCCTGCTGGAGCAGCGCGGCTTTACGGTCGAACGCGTCCAGTAGGCCTGACGGGGCTTAGGTAAAACGAGCGCCCGATCCGGTCCGCCGGGTCGGGCGTTTTCGTGCGTCAGGCGCGGCGGGTAAACAGGGCGCGGGTCAGGCAGGAAAAGACCAGCCGCCCGCCCTCGTCCAGCAGGTCGTGCTGGGCGATGACAATGCCCTTGTCGTCGCCCACCGGGTCCTTGCCCATGACGGTCATGCGGCCGCGCAGCAGCTCACCCGCCGGCGGATCACGCATATAGCGCAGGCCATCGACGGCCAGCACCTTGGTCTGGGCCCAGTGGCTGGACTTTTCCGCGAACAGCCGCGTCCACAGGGCATAGACCATGGCCGGAGGGGCGCCGGCCTCAACCGGCCAGCGGGGCGCGAACGTGGCAACGAAGCCGCTCAGGGACTCGGCGTCCACCGTGCAGGCACCCAGCGGTATGACCTGACCCACCGACAGGTCCTCGAAACAGACCCGGAAGGGGTCGGTCGCCTCGGCTTCGCTCATCAGGGACCCTGCCTTTTCTGACGCCGGGCGCTACGGCTCTTCGGAGACACGCACCAGCAGTTTGCCGTCATGATCGCCGGTGAACAAGCGGTTGAGCGACTGGACGGCGCCTTCCAGCCCGTGATCGACGTGGACCTTCCACTTCACCCGCCCGTCGGCCAGCCAGGGCCCGACCTCGGCCACCATCTCGCGCGCGCGAGGGGCATAGTCGAGCACGAGGAAGCCGCGCACCTCCAGCCGGTGGGTGATGATCCGCGAGAAGTTCGGCGAGGGCGGCATGCGCGTGGCGTTATAGGCCGAGATCAGGCCGCACACGGCCATGCGCGCGTGGGTGTTCAGCCGGTTCCAGACCGCGATCATGATGTCGCCGCCGACGTTCTCGAAATTGAGGTCGATGCCGTCCGGGGCCAGACGGTCCAGCGCCTCGCCCACATCCTCATTCTTGTAGTCGATGGCGGCGTCGAAGCCGAGTTCCTCGGTCAGCCAGCGGCCCTTGTCGGCGCCCCCGGCGATGCCGATCACGCGGGCGCCCTTCTGTTTGGCGATCTGGCCGGCAATCGAGCCGACGGCGCCGGCCGCAGCCGAGATGACCATGGTCTGGCCGGGCTCGGGCCGCAGGACATCGGTGACGCCCGCCCAGGCGGTCAGGCCGGTCATGCCCAGCACCGACAGATTGGCCGTCAGCGGCAGACCGGGGAAGCGATGCACAGGACGCAGCTGGCTGTCGGGAACGACAGCATAGTCGGCCCAGCCGCCCGACATGGGCATAACCAGATCGCCTTCCTTGAAGCGGTCCGAGCGGGTCGCCTCGACCACGCCCAGAGTCAGACCCCGCATGACGTCGCCCAGACCGACGGGCGGCAGATAGCCCTCGGAGTCGTTCATCCATGTGCGGTTGGTCGGGTCCAGCGACAGATAGATGGTGCGGACCAGAACCTCGCCATCACCGGGGTCTGCGACGGGGCTTTCAACCAGTTCAAGGTCGCCGTCCTGGATCAGGCCCTGCGGCCGGCGGCGAAGAACCCATTGGCGATTGGTGCGCGTCATGATCGACCTCCTGATGTCTCGCTATGCGTTTTCTTTATGGACCGACATCATGGCCGAGGGGCACAGCTTGTCGAGGGGCAGGGCCGATATGGGCACAAAAAAATGAAGGCGGACCGCAAACGGTCCGCCTTCAAAGGCATCATCGAGATGAGGCGCGGAGGCAGCTGACCGGAGTGAACCGGTCATTGTCGGGGGGGCGTCGCTGCCTCCGCATATCAAGAATGCAGAGCGAAGACCCCGGTTCCCGCGCCGGGTGAAAAATTCGTCAGGCGATCTCGCGGCGGCCCGGATGGAAGAACAGCGCCTGGCTGATGGCGGCCTTGACCGTTTCCGGCTGGAACGGCTTGGTGATCAGGAAGGTCGGCTCGGGCCGCTCGCCGGTCAGCAGGCGCTCCGGGAAGGCGGTGATGAAGATCACCGGCACATCGATGGCCTTCAGGATATCCTTGACCGCATCGATCCCGGACGAACCGTCGGCCAGCTGGATGTCGGCCAGCACCAGACCCGGCTTGTGCCGCGAGACGGCATCAACGGCCTCGTCATGGGTGGTGGCTGTGGCCGTGACCCGGTGGCCCAGATCCTTGACCAGATTTTCGATGTCGGCCGAGATGATGGCCTCGTCCTCGATGATCAGCACGTCGGTCGCCAGCTCGGCATCGATGTCGGACTGGGCCTCGCTGATCAGCGATTCGACCGAGGGCACATCGGAGCCCAGAATTTGCGCGGTCTCGGACGGCGTGAAGCCCTCGAGCGCGGTCAGCAGAAAGGCCTGGCGCGAGCGCGGCGAGATACGCATCAGCCGACGCGAGGCTTCGTCTCCGCTCTCAACGTCGGGGCGACCTTCCAGCCGGGCCCCGGTCGAGGCCCAGATGGTGTGGAACACGTGATAGAGCGCGACGCGCGGCGTCATGTCCTGGGACAGCTGCTGCTCGCCGGCCGCGAGGGCCTCCAGCGCGACCCGTACATAGTTGTCCCCGGTGGTCTGGTCGCCGGTCAGGGCACGGGCGTAACGGCGGACATACGGAAGGTGAGGGGCCAACCTGGCAAGCAGACTCATGGAGCTATCATTCCCGACTAATGATTCTGCGGCCGGGACAAACCGGTCCGCAGGTGGTGACAAGCAGGCAGAACGTCGCTTAACAGCCAAGGTTCCGTGCCTTGCGGCCTTCACCCGGGGAAATCTCGTGGAGGAAGGAACCCGCAGCGCAAGGTGACGTTAATGACGACCGGCATTCAAGGGGCAGACAGCCGTTCATGACTGAAAAATCCAAACCCGGCCAGCCGATCGAGGACCTCGGGTCCGAAGATCTGGAAGAGGCACGGCTTCGCCAGCAGGCCATCGGGGTCAAGCTGCGGCACATTTTCGACGAGGTGGTCAATGAACCGGTCCCCGACGAATTTCTCGACATCCTGCGCCGTGCGGACAGCCGCGCGTCGGGCGAAGGTGGCGAATGAGCGGTGCTGCCCCCAAGCCCCCTTCGACCGATGACAAGGCGTTCAAGGTCGAGCTGGTCGCCCTGATCCCGCACCTGCGCGCCTTTGCCCGGACGCTGACCGGCGACGCCACCGCGGCCGACGATCTGGCGCAGGACGCCATGGTCAAGGCGTGGGATGCGCGGGCCAGCTTCCAGATGGGGACCAACATGAAGGCCTGGACCTTCATGATCCTGCGCAACCAGTTCTATTCGGACAAGCGCCGGTCGTGGCGCCAGTCGCAGCTGGATCAGGAAGCAGCAGAGCGCACGCTGGTCGCCGTCGACAATCCCGAGGCCCCGGTCGCGCTGGACGAACTGCGGCTGGCGCTGGCCTCTCTGCCCGAAGAGCAGCGCGAGGCGCTGATTCTGGTCGGCGCCGGGGGCTTTGCCTATGAGGAAGCGGCTGCCATCTGTGACTGCGCCGTCGGCACGGTCAAAAGCCGGGTCAGTCGCGCCCGCAAGGCGTTGCTCGCCGTTCTGGAAAGCGGCGGCTATGACCGCGACGGCAAGGCCGCCGGCGATGCCATGGCCTCGATCCTCGGGGCCGCGGACCGTCTGAGCGGCGGCTACAGCACCTGAGATGGGACGGCTGGGCCGCGCGCTTGGCCGTCACCTGGGCCGTTCCTTCGGACGCCCGGGCGGGCGTGGACTGAAACGCGCTAAATTTCAAGGAATCCGGTTCCGTCTGGGCATGGCCATGGCTCTGGCCCTCGCGCCCTTTCTGGTACTGATCGCCTTGCAGGTCGATGCGGACTTTCGCGAGCAGGCCGAGGAGCGCCGGGTCGATCTGCAACTGGCCGCTGAACGCAGCGCTGTCGGCGCCCGCACGCGGCTGGAGGGCGCCGCAACTCTCCTTCAGGCTCTGAGATTTGAGGGCAGCTCTCCTTTCTGTGAGGAGCGGCTGGGCGCACTTCTGGAGCGGCTGGACGGCTATTCAACTATCGTGCGCTACACCGCTACTGGTCAGGTGGTCTGCAGCGCTGGCGAACTGCGCGGCGTAGACGTCACCCAACGCGGCTGGTTCGTCCGCCTGCGGGCTGGCAGCGACTGGGTCGTGTCGCGGGCCCAGCGCGACTTTCCGGCTCTGGTGACGGGCCTTCGGGTCGAGCGCCCCATGGGACGCTTTGACGGCGCCATGGCGGCTGTCATTCCGCTTGAATCCCTCCAGCCCGACACCCGCGACCCCGCCTTGCCGGAAGGGTCAGAAGCGGCGCTTGTGGATAGCGAAGGCCAGATTCTGGTGGCCACCGATCCGGCCGCCTTTGACATGGAGCCCGGGGGCAGGCTGGCAACGTGGTTCCAGGAAATGCGGGCCGGCGACGACCGGGTGCTGGAGGCCCGCGACAGCGGGGGAGAGCGGCGAGCCTATGCCGGTTCGGCCATGTCGGGCCAGGATGTCTATGTGCTGCTGGCCGCGCCCTCACCCGGCCTGCTGTCCTGGGCGCGTCTGAACCCGATCGGCTCGATTCTACTGCCGCTCGCCGCCTGGATGACAGCCTTTGTCGCCGTGATCCTTGTCACCGAGCGCGTGGTGGTGCGCTGGCTGGATTATCTGGAGCGTATCGCCGCCCTCTATACCCGGGGCCGTTTCACAGTCCGCCCCGTCCAGGCCGTCAATGCGCCGACCGAAATCCGGGTGCTGGCCGAGACGTTGGACGGACTGGCCGAGGCCGTGTCGATTCGCGACCAGTCGCTGCTGGACAGTCTGGCCGAAAAAGACGTGCTGATGCGCGAGATCCACCACCGGGTGAAGAACAACCTTCAGATCATTTCGTCGCTGCTCAGCCTACAGCAGAGGGCGCTCAGCGATGACGCGGCAAAGATGGCGCTGGGCGATACGCGACAGCGTATCTCGGCGCTGGCCCTGATCTATCGGACCCTCTACCAGAGCGACGACATCCGCCACGCCGACGCAGCGGTCTTCCTGCACGATCTGGTCGGTCAGCTGGTCGCCAGCGAGGCCGGGCGCGGGCCGGCGGTCTCAAGCCGGGTCGAGGCCGACAGCCTGATCATGGACCCTGACAAGCTGGCCCCCATGGCCCTGTGGCTGGTCGAGGCGATCTCGAACGCGCTGAAGCATGCGCTTGCGGAGAAGGGTGGCACCCTGACCGTCCGCTTCACGGTCGATGGCGAGACCAGCGTGCTGGAGGTCGAGGACGACGGTCCCGGCCTGTCGGAAGCCGACCCGGTCGGCGTAGGGCGCACCCTGATGACGGCCTTTGCCAAACAGCTGCGAGGGTCAACCGAGGTGCTGGCGGCCTCGCCGCGCGGTACCCGTGTCCGCATGACCTTCGTCACCCCCAGCGTCTGACGCCCGGGGCGGGAACCCGCCTGCGTGTGCGGAGTTATTCAGGTCGTAACCGCCCGCGCCCTGCGGCGCCTGAACGAGGACCGATCCCATGCGCAAGATTTTCATTCTGGTCGCCGCCGCTGCCGCCCTGACCACCGCCGCCTGCAACACCATCGCCGGTGTTGGCCGCGATACCCAGGCTGCGGGCAGCGCCGTGGAAGAAGCCGCCGACGACGCCGCCAACTAAACGCTACAGAACAGCCACGCCGCGTAGAGCCCTCCGGGGCTCGGCGTGAAGGTCGGACCCCACCGGTATCCCCCCACCGGTGGGGTCTGTCATGTCTGGCACCTGCGACAGCCCCCCGGAGTGTTTGCGGATCGCCCCAACCCCGTTAAGCATGGCTGTTGAGGGAGGGCCTCGTCAGAAGGCCCGGCACATCAGGGGAGGACGGCATGGGGGCCGACCAGACGACCATCGACGACCGGCCCGATCAGGGTCCGGGCCTGAGAACCGTGGTGACGGCCTCGGCTGCGGGCACGGCCTTCGAATGGTACGACTTCTTCATCTTCGCCTCGCTGACGGCGGTCATCGCCAACAAATTCTACGCCAATGTGGGCGAGGCGACGGCCTATATCCTGACACTGCTGTTGTTCGGGGTCGGCTTTGTCGTCCGGCCGCTGGGCGCGCTGGTGTTCGGCTGGTTCGGCGACCGGACCGGGCGCAAGACCACCTTCCTCGTGACGATCACCCTGATGGGGGTGGCGACCGTCGCGATCGGCCTGCTGCCCACCTATGACCAGATCGGCATCGCGGCACCCCTGTTGCTGCTGGTGCTGCGCGTGGCGCAGGGGTTCGCGCTGGGCGGTGAATATGGCGGGGCTGCGATCTTCGTCGCCGAGCACGCCCCGAACGAGAAGCGCGGCTATCTGACCGGCTGGATCCAGACGACGGCGGCCTTCGGCCTGATCGGCGCACTGGGCGTCATCATCCTGACCCGCATGATCGTGGGTGTGGAAGCGTTCAACGACTGGGGCTGGCGGATCCCCTTCCTGCTGTCCTTCTTCCTGCTGGTGATCTCGCTGTGGATTCGGCTGAAGCTGAACGAAAGCCCGGCCTTCAAGCGGATGGAGGCGGAGGGCGGCGAACGGCGCGCCCCCTATCGCGAGGCGTTCGGCACCTGGAAGAACGGCAAATTCGTTCTGCTGGCCCTTTTCGGCATCATGATCGCCCAGGGCGCGGTCTGGTATTGCGGCTATTTCTACAGCCGCTTCTTCATGGAACGGGTGCTGAAGGTCGAGGTCGGCACCGTCGACCAGATCCTGCTGATCATCACCCTGGCCTCGGCCTTCCTCTATGTCTTCTTCGGCTGGCTGTCGGACCGGATCGGGCGCAAGCCCGTCATGCTGTTCGGCATGATCCTGGCGCTGATCGCCTTTTTCCCCGGCTTTCATGCCCTGACGCGGGCCGCCAATCCGGCACTGGCCGAGGCCCAGGCCTCTGCCCCCGTGACGGTCGTGGCGGATCGCAGCGAATGCGCCATCCAGTTCGACCCCGTCGGCAAGGCGGCCTTCGCCAGTTCCTGCGATCTGGCCAAGTCGGTGCTGTCCAATGCCGGTGTCAGCTATGAGAATGAGGCGGCCCCCGCCGGCACTCTGGCCCAGGTGCGGATCGGCGATGTCGTCATCCCCTCGGTCGAGGGGCGCGGGCTCGAGGGCGAGGCGCTGGCGGCGGCCCGCGCCGATGTCGAGACCCGGGTGAAGGCGGCGCTGGTCGAGGCCGGCTATCCAGCCCGGGCTGATCCGGCGCGGATCAACATGCCGCTGGTGATCGGCATCCTGATGATCTTCATCGTGGCGGCGACGGCCCTCTATGGTCCGCAGGCGGCGGCGCTGGTCGAGCTGTTCCCCACGCGGGTCCGCTATACGGCGATGAGCCTGCCCTATCACATCGGCACGGGCTGGATTGGGGGCCTGTTGCCGGCGGCCAGTTTCGCCCTGGTGGCCTGGTCGGGGAATATCTACTTCGGTCTGTGGTATTCGGTTGTCTTCACCCTGATCGCCGTGATTGTCAGCCTCATCTGGTTGCCCGAGACCAAGGGTCGCGATCTGGATACCATCGGCGACTGAGGCGTTCTCCCGCGCATCTCCCCCCGAGTGAAAGGTCCTCTCATGTCCCATTCCGCCCGCGATGCCGGTCTGAAACTGCTTCATGAGCACGCTTTCATCGACGGCAAGGCGGTGAAGGGCAGCGGAGGGACGATTACGGTCGACGATCCTGCGACGGGCGACATCCTCGGCACCGTGCCCGATCTGGGCAAGACCGAGACGGAACAGGCGATTGCGGCCGCTGATCGGGCCTTTGCCGACTGGTCGGGCAGGCGTCCGGACGAGCGGGCGGCCTTCCTGCGCGAGTGGGCCCGGCTGATCGACGAGAATGCAGAGGGTCTGGCCGGTCTGATGGCGCTGGAAAACGGCAAGCCGCTGGACGAGGCCAGGGGCGAGGTCGCCTATGCCAACGGCTTTCTCAAATGGTTTGCGGGCGAGGCAGAGCGCATGCTGGGCGAGACCCAGGACAGCCCGCTGGGCCATGTCATTCTGACGTTCCGCAAGGCCGTCGGCCCCTGCGCCCTGATCACGCCGTGGAATTTCCCGGCCGCCATGCTGACGCGCAAGCTGGGCCCGGCCTTTGCTGCGGGCTGCACCGCCGTGGTCAAGCCCGCCAGCCAGACGCCCTTTACCGCCATCGCCCTGGTGGAACTGGCGCATCAGGCGGGCTTGCCGAAGGGGGTGCTCAATCTGGTGACGGGCGATGCCGCGACCATTGGCGGGGTGCTGACGGCCTCGCCGGTGATCCGCAAGCTCAGCTTTACCGGCTCGACGCCCGTGGGCCGCGTACTGGCCGAGCAATGCGCGCCGACGCTAAAACGCGTGTCGATGGAGCTGGGCGGCGCCGCCCCCCTGATCGTGTTCGCCGACGCCGATATCGATCAGGCCGTGGCCGAGACCATCAAGGGCAAGTTCCGCAACTCCGGCCAGACCTGCGTCTGTCCCAACCGGATCTATGTCGAACGGTCCGTGGCCCGCGACTATGCTGACCGGCTGGCGGCCGAGGTGTCAAAGCTCAAGGTCGGCAATGCCTTTGACGACGGCGTCAAGGTCGGCCCCCTGATCGAGGACAAGGGTGTCGACAAGGTCGAGGACCACGTCGCTAAGGTCAAGGCGGCCGGCGGCGAGGTTCTGACCGGCGGCGAGCGTCACGGTCTGGGCGGGCGGTTCTTTACGCCGACCGTGACGTTCGGCGGCGACGACGCCCTGTTCCGCGAGGAGGAGACCTTTGGCCCGCTGGTGCCCGTGTTTGCCTTCGACACCGAGGACGAGGTGCTGGACAAGGCCAATGACAGCGACCTGGGCCTGGCCTCCTATCTGTTCACGCGCGACCTCGACCGGGCCATCCGCATCGGCCGACGTATCGAGGCGGGCATGTGCGGCATCAACACCGGCCTGATGTCGACCCCGGTCGCTCCGTTCGGCGGCGTCAAACAGTCCGGCTATGGCCGTGAGGGCTCGACCCACGGCATCGACGACTATCTGGACATCAAGACCCTGACGCTCAAGCTGGGCTAGACCGGCAGCGCGCCGCGTTTGACCACGGTGCGCATGGCGACGCTGGAGGAGACGCGGGTGACGCCGGGGATGCGGGTCAGCTCGTGCGAGTGGACCCGCTCCAGATCATCGACGTCGCGCACCACCAGCCTGAGCAGATAGTCCGAGCCGCCGGTCATCAGATAGCATTCGACCACCTCGGGCACGGTGGCGACGGCGGTCTCGAAGGCGGTCAGGGCCGCCTCGGCCTGGGACGACAGGGTGACGGTCACGAACACGCTGATCGGCAGGCCTACGGCGCGCTCATTGATGATGGCGGCATAGCGGCTGATCACGCCCTCGGTTTCGAGCGCGCGCAGGCGCCTGAGGCAGGCGCTCTCGGACAGGTTCACCGTCCGGGCCAGATCGGCGTTCGAGATGCGGCCATTCTCCTGCAGGGCGCGCAGCATCTTGCGATCTATGGCATCGAGGGTGACGGCAGAAACGGTCTTCATTTGGCATCCATAAGCAAGGTTCTGCGACTTTACGCCGTTCACCCAGCAAAATGAACAGGAACCTGCGCCGCCGCCCCCGCTAGATTGCGCTCCGAACGGGCCACGCCGGTGGCCTGCCCTGCCTCAAGAGGAAACGGTCATGCGCGTCGGTGTCCCCCAGGAAATCAAGAAGAATGAGCACCGCATCGGCCTGACGCCGACGGCCGTGCGCGAATATGTGGCCCACGGCCATACGGTGCTGGTCCAGACCGGCGCGGGCGACGGCGCGGGCTTCACCGATGCCGAATACAAGCTGGCGGGCGCCAAGATCGCGCCGGACGCCAAGACCGTCTTCGCCGACAGCGACATGATCGTGAAGGTCAAGGAACCCCAGAAGGTCGAGTGGGAAATGCTGCGCGAGGACCAGATCCTCTACACCTACCTGCACCTGGCGCCCGATCCCGAGCAGACCAAGGGCCTGCTGGCCTCGAAATGCGCGGCCATCGCCTATGAGACCGTCACCGACCGCAACGGTGGCCTGCCGCTGCTAGCGCCGATGTCGGAAGTGGCCGGCCGGATCGCCGTCTTCTCGGCGGCCGAGACCCTGCTGAAGCACAATGGCGGCATGGGCCTGCTGTTCTGTGGCGTGCCCGGGGTGGCCCCGGCCCGCGTGGCGGTGCTGGGCGGCGGCGTGGTCGGCTTCAACTCGGCGCGCATGGCGCTGGGTCTGGGGGCCGAGGTCGTGGTGCTGGAACGCTCCATCCCCCGCATGCGCGAGATCGACGAACTGACCGACGGCCGGGTCATCACCCGCTACTCCTCGATCAACGCCATCGAGGAAGAAATCGTCAAGGCCGATGTGGTGATCGGCGCGGTGCTGGTCCACGGGGCCGCCGCGCCCAAGCTGGTCAAGCGCGAGCACCTGAAGCAGATGAAGAACGGCTCGGTGCTGGTCGACGTCGCCATTGATCAGGGCGGCTGTTTCGAAACCTCGCGCGCCACGACCCACGAAGACCCGACCTATGAGATTGATGGCGTCGTCCACTATTGCGTGGCCAATATGCCGGGTGCCGCGCCGCGCACCAGCTCGGAAGCCCTGAACAATGCCACCCTGCCGTTCGGCCTGGCGCTGGCCGACCACGGCCTCGACGCGCTGAAGAAGGACAAGCATCTGGCCCGCGGACTGAATGTCATGGGCGGCAAGATCACCTATCCCGCCGTGGCCGAGGCCATGGGCATGGAATGGACCGACCCCTACGGCGTCTGGGAAAAGTAGGCGGCTAGACGCGGATGGAGACGGCGGGGCCGGAGGCGGCCCTGTCGATCTCGCGCTCCAGTTCGGCCTGGTCGCGGTCGGCGGCCTTCCAGTCCTCTTCCGACGGCGGGTTAAGCGAGGTGATCGCCTCGCCCTTAATGTCCTGGCGGGCCTTTTTCAGCCCGGCGACGATCTGTTTGACCTGTTCGAAGAAGCCATAGTCAGCCACAGCGTCTTCCTCGCGGGCCCCCAGTGCCTTGATCTGTGCCTCCATCGCCGTGGTGTCGATCCCGGCCTCGGCCGCCGCATCGCGGGCCTCCAGCGCGTCGGCGGCCTGTTTGCGGATCAGGGCGAGATCGCCGGTCGAGACATTGCGGCCGCCCGCCTCGGCATAGGCCTTGACCGCTCCCTTCATCTCTCGCGCCAGCTCGGCGGCCAGCTTGAGCGCCGTCTTCGGGTCGATCTTGGCCATCAGCTTGAGCGCGTCCATGCACGCCTTGACCCGCTCCAGTCGCTTGTACGCCAGCTCCCGGGCCTGTTCCTTGCCCGACCCCGCCTTGATCTCGAAGGGCTTGTCAGCCGGCTCCGCAGCCTTCGCTGAAGTCGACGAAGCCGGGGATTGAACGGCCCCGGCACGGGCAAACTGCAGGGCCGGGGAGGGGGCTTCGGGCAGTCGGAAGGCGGTCGAGATCATTCTGATCCCCTGTGTCGGATCGGCAGAGACTGGCAGTGACCGCTTTCAATCCGCTTAAAGACGCCTGTAATTTGCCGCCCTCATGGGTCATAAGCCGGGCATGAAGTTTCTCGACCAGGCCAAGATCTATATTCGCGCGGGTAACGGCGGGGCGGGCTCCGTCTCGTTCCGGCGCGAGAAATTCATCCCGAACGGCGGACCCGACGGCGGCGACGGCGGCCGCGGCGGGGATGTCTGGATCGAGGCGGTTGAGGGACTGAACACCCTGATCGACTATCGCTATCAGCAGCATTTCAAGGCCCAGACCGGCCACCACGGCCAGGGCCGCCAGATGCACGGCGGCAAGGGCGAGGATGTCGTGCTCAAGGTTCCGGTCGGCACCCAGGTGCTGGACGACGACAAGGAGACCGTCCTGCTCGACATGGACACGGTCGGCATGCGCGAGCGCCTGCTGCGCGGCGGCAACGGCGGCTGGGGCAATGTGCACTTCAAGGGGCCGGTCAATCAGGCCCCGCGTCACGCCAATCCGGGCCAGGAGGGCGGCGAACGCTGGATCTGGCTGCGGTTGAAGCTGATCGCCGACATCGGCCTTGCGGGCCTGCCCAACGCCGGCAAGTCGACTTTCCTGGCGGCGGCCTCGGCGGCCCGGCCCAAGATTGCCGACTATCCCTTCACGACCCTGACCCCCAATCTGGGCGTCGTCGACCTCAGCCCCAGCGAGCGGTTCGTGATCGCCGACATCCCCGGCCTGATCGAGGGCGCCAGCGAGGGCGCGGGGCTGGGCACGCGGTTCCTCGGCCACGTCGAGCGCTCGGCCAGCCTGATCCACCTGATCGACGGCACCCAGGATGATGTGGTGGGCGCGTATCACACCATTCGCCGCGAACTGGATGCCTATGGCGAGGGGCTGGAGGACAAGGTCGAACTGGTGGCGCTGAACAAGATCGATGCCCTGTCGCCCCAGCTGCGCGCAGAGAAAACGGCAGAGCTTGCAACCGTTCTCGGCAAAGAGCCGTTCCTTGTGTCAGGCGTGTCCGGTGAGGGCGTGCCTGAACTGCTGCGCGCGGCCTGGGCAGAGGTCCGCCGGACGCGCGGCGAAATCGAGATCGAGGACGACGGCGAGTACTCGCCCCCCACGACGGAGGACTGGACACCTTGACCAGGAAACGGCCTCTCCAGGCCGCGACGACCATTGCCGCAGCCGACCGGATCGTTCTGAAGATCGGCTCGGCCCTGCTGGTAGACCGCAAGACCAATACGGTGGACATGGAGCGCCTCAAGGGGCTGGCCGCCGACATCGCCGACTGGAAGGAAGAGGGCAAGCAGGTGCTGGTCGTCTCGTCCGGGGCGGTGGCGCTGGGACGCCGGCGGCTGGGCTCGCGCGCCCGGGGCGGGGGGCTGGAAAAGAAGCAGGCGTCGGCGGCCGCAGGCCAGTCGATGCTGATGCACGCCTGGGAGTCGGTGTTCGACCCCTATGACATCGTCACGGCCCAGATCCTGCTGACGCGCGACGACACCGAGGTGCGGCGCCGCTGGCTGAATGCGCGCGCCACCGTGGGCGCCCTGCTGGACATGGGCGCCGTGCCGATCGTCAATGAGAACGACACCATCGTCACCGACCAGATCCGCTATGGCGACAACGACCGGCTGGCCGCCCGGGTGGCCCAGTTGATCAGCGCCGACCTGTTGATCCTGCTGTCGGACGTGGACGGGGTCTATACGGCTGATCCCCGCCAGAATCCGGACGCCGAGCATATCCCTTTCATCCGGGAGCTAACCCCCGAGATCGAGGCCATGGCCACAGGGGCCAATGCGGCGGCGGGCGTCGGCACGGGCGGCATGGCTACCAAGCTGATGGCGGCCCGCATCGCGGGCGAGGCCGGGTGCGCCACCCTGATCGCGGCCGGGCGGGCCAAGAAGCGCGGTGCCCAGACGATCGAGGAGGGCCGCAAATGCACTTTGATCGCCCCCTCGACCACGGTTCGCGCCGCCTACAAGCAGTGGATCGGCGGCTCTCTGGCCGTGCGAGGCCAGATCGTCATCGACGCGGGCTGCTTCAAGGCGCTGGGGCGCGGCAAGTCGCTGCTGGCTGCCGGCGTCGTGACCGCGAACGGCAGCTTCGAAAAGGGCGATCCGGTCGAGATTCTGGACGAAACCGGCGCCGAGATTGCGCGCGGACTGGTGCGGTATGACGCCGCCGACGTGACCACTATCGCGGGCTTGCGCTCGCCCCAGATCAAGGCCGCGCTGGGCTATGCCGGGGGGCCGGTGGTGGTCCACGCCGACGACCTGGCCCTGCGCTGACAAAGACCTTCACTGAGCCCGAATACCCCCGTCGGGGGTTGAAACAGACGGAGACGGCCCGACCTTAGAGGAATGACCATGACCCAGACTGCGGAGATCGCACCCGACCGCCCGACCGATTCCACCCTTGAAGCCGACATGCTGGCTTTGGGCCGAAAGGCCCGCGCCGCCGCCCGCGACCTGGGCCTCGCTTCGCCAGAGACGCGGACGCATGCCATTGCCGGCATGGCCAGGGCCCTGAAGGCCCGCTCGGCCGAGGTGCTTGAGGCCAATGCTGCGGACCTCGAGGCCGCCAGGGCCAAGGGTATGGCCGCAGCCATGATGGACCGTCTGGCGCTCGACGAAAAACGTCTGGACGGCGTCATCGCCGCTCTGGAAAAGATCGCTGCCATTCCCGATCCGGTCGGTATCGAGACCGCCCGCTGGACGCCGGACAACGGTCTGGATATCGCCCGGGTGCGCACCCCCATCGGAGTTCTGGCCATCATCTACGAAAGCCGTCCGAACGTGACCGCCGATGCCGCAGCGCTGGCGGTTCGGGCCGGCAATGCGGTGATCCTGCGCGGCGGTTCGGAATGCCTGCGCTCGAACCTCGCCATCCACGGTGCGCTTGCCGAAGGTCTGGAGCAGGCGGGCCTGAGCCCCGACTGCGTGCAGATCGTCACGACGCGCGACCGCGCGGCGGTCGGCCATATCCTGCAGGGGCTGAACGGGTCCATCGACCTGCTGATCCCGCGTGGTGGGCGTTCGCTGGTCGAGCGGGTGCAGGCCGAGGCGCGCGTCGCCGTGCTGGGCCATCTGGAGGGTGTCAACCACGTCTATGTCGATGCCAGCGCCGATCCTGACATGGCCCGCGACGTCGTGGTCAATGCCAAGATGCGCCGGGTTTCGGTTTGCGGTGCGGCCGAGACCCTGCTGGTCGACAAGGCCGGGGCCGAGCGACTGCTGCCCGGCATTGCCGAGGCCCTCAAGGCCGCGGGCTGTGAGCTGCGGGCCGATCCCGCCGCACGGGCCCTGATACCGGACGCGACCGAGGCCACCGACGCCGACTGGCCCACCGAGTATCTGGCGGCCATTCTGGCGGTGAAGCTGGTCGATGGCGTCGATGGCGCTCTGGATCACATCGCGCAGTTTGGCTCGGGCCACACCGAGGCGATCGTGGCCTCCGACGAGGGCGTTCTGGAGCGCTTCCTCGCGCGGGCCGACGCCGGCATCGTGCTGGCCAATGCCTCGACCCAGTACGCGGACGGGGGCGAGTTCGGCTTTGGCGGCGAGATCGGCATCTCGACCGACCGGTTACATGCGCGCGGCCCCGTTGGCGCCGAACAGCTGACCAGCTTCAAATATGTCGTGCGCGGCAAGGGCCACGCCCGGCCCTGAAGCTTCGGCGATAAATCGAGACAAGCGGGGGCGGGGGTGTTAGGGCACGCGTGAGCATAAGCCCTGCCGAGACCCCGTCCTTGCGCTTCTTCCATGCCGGCCCTGCCCCCCGGACCGCCGGGCCCCGCCCCGGCGGCCTGAATGACGGGCTGCTGCTGTATCCCGGCATGCGGGTCGGCCTGTTCGGTGGCTCCTTCAATCCGGCCCATGACGGCCACGCCCATGTGGCCGAAACGGCCCTGCGTCGTCTGGGTCTGGACCGGGTCGTCTGGCTGGTTTCGCCCCAGAACCCGCTGAAGTCCGATGCCGAAACCGCGCCCCTTGCCGACCGCATGGCCTCGGCCCGGGAATGGGCCGACCGCGCCGACGGATCGCGCCACATGGTCATCTCCGATTTTGAGTCCCGCGTCGGTACGCGCCGGACGATCGACACGTTGAGGGCCCTGACCGCCCGCTATCCGGGCGTGAAATTCGTCTGGCTGATGGGGTCGGACAATCTGGCCGGCTTTCATCGCTGGCGCGGCTGGACGGACCTGTTGTCGCTGATGCCGATGGCGGTCGTGGCCCGCCCGGGCAGCCTGCTGGAAAGCCGCGCGGCGCCCGCCGCCCTACGCTATCGCCGCTACCGGATTCACGCGCATGAGGCCCATACACTGGCGGATCGGCAGGCCCCGGCCTGGGTCTATCTGACGGCGCCGCTGAACCGGACCTCCTCGACGGCCCTGCGCGCCGAGGCCGCCTCGGCGCGACAGTGACCGCCGGGCGGGGATGTGCTAGGCTGCTGCCTGACCTTTTGTCGACTGGAGTATTCCGCTGACCCCCTCGCCCGCGCACGATGCGCATGCTGACGACACCTCCCACGTCGATTCCGACGGCCCGGACAGTGCTGACGCCCGATCCGCCGAGCTTCCGACCGGAAGCGCTTCTCTCGAAACCGCCCTCCTGGCCAAGCTGGATGAGGACAAGGCGCAGGACATCGTCCTGATCGACCTCAAGGGCAAAAGCCCGATGTCCGACACCATGATTGTGGCGTCCGGTCGCTCGCACCGCCATGTCAGCGCGCTGGCCGACCACCTGCTGCGCACCCTCAAGGAACACGGCTTCGGCAAGGCCAAGGTCGAGGGCCTGCCACATTGCGACTGGGTGCTGATCGACGCCGGGGACGTGATCGTCCACCTGTTCCGGCCCGAGGTGCGGACCTTCTACAACATCGAGAAGATCTGGGCCGTGGACGCGGCGCACCGGACGGCCCGCAACTAGGCTTGTCTGACGGGGGATCTGCGTCGTGAAGCTGTCGATCGTTGCCATCGGCAGGGCCGGACGGGGTCCCGAGGCGGACCTCGCCAGCGACTATGCCCTGCGTGCCGGCCGCACCGGTCGCGGCATCGGACTGGGCCCTTGCGAGCTGATTGACGTCGAGACCAAGAAGCCCGGTCCCGGCCCCGAGGGCGTCGCCTTGCTGGCGGCCACCACAGGCGCGCGTCTGATCGCCTGCGACGAGCGCGGCAAGACCTTTTCCTCGCGCGCCTTTGCCGATCTGATCCGCGACATCCGGGACGGGGGCGAACGCCATCTGGCCTTTGTCATCGGCGGCGCGGACGGGCTGGATGAGGTGGTGCGCGACGCCGCCTCGCTTACCCTGGCCTTCGGTCCCCAGACCTGGCCCCACGCCCTCGCCCGCGCCATGCTGGCCGAGCAGATCTATCGCGCCACCACCCTGCTGGCGGGCACGCCCTATCATCGAGATTGAGGCGGATGCGGCGGACCCTGCTGATGGTGGCCCTGATGCTCGGCATGGTCGGACCGGTGTCTGGCCAGTCAACCCCGCGCCCCGACCCTGAAGCGGTCGCGCAGACCCAGGCTCAGTATCGTGACGCCGTGATCCGTGCCCGTCGACTCGAGGCGGATGTGGCGGCGCTGGATCGCCGGATCGCCGACACTGAGGCCAGTCTGGAACGCCAGCCCGCCGCCGGTGACGAAACCGTTCTGCTGCAACGCCGGCAGCTGGATGCCGCCGGCCGTCTGGAAGCTCGCGCGCTGGAAGAGCTGGCCCTGGCCAAGGGGCCGCTCACGCGGGTGTTGGGCGCCCTGCAGACCCTGACCCGGCATCCGCCGCCGCCGCTGGTCGTTCCGACGCAGGAGGCGGTCGATACGGTCCGCGCGGCCGTGCTGATGCGGGCCCTCGTCGAGCCCCTGACCGATCAGGTCGAACGGGCCGACCGCCGCCGCGCCGCCGTCGTCGCCGAGCGCCGCGCCATTGCCCTGCAAAGCGAACGCCTGTTCGTCAGCGAGAGCCAGACCGGCGACCGGCAGGCGACCCTGCAGTCGCGGCTGGTCTCGGACCGCGCCCGTCGCGCCACCCTGCGGGCCGAGGCACAGCGGGCCCGCCGTGAGGTCGAGGCCTTGGAAGCGCGCCTGCGCGCCGCTGGGGCCCCGGTGCCGGACGTCCCGGTCAGCCAGACGCCCGCTCTCAGGCTCCCCAATGGACGCGACACCCTTCTGGCCCCGGTCGAGGGCCCGCCTTCGGCCCGCTTCGGCAAGGGATCGACCGGCTGGCAATGGCGCGCCCCGGGCCAGGCGGTGGTCGCGCCGCTGGAGGCCGAGGTCATCCATGCAGGGCCGCTGGACGGCTGGGGCCAGGTGGTCATTCTGGATGCCGGACCCGGCTGGCGGGTTGTGCTGTCGGGTCTGACCGCGCTCGATATCGGCACCGGCGACCGGGTCCAGACCGGCCAGCGGCTGGGTGCGGGGCACGACAGCCTGCCGGTCGTTCTGGAGTTGAGACGCGAGGAACTGGCCGTCGATCCCTCGCCCTGGCTGGACTGAACGCCGCCGGTCACGTGAAGCTGACACAGAATTTGTACCGTAGCGGGGGTTTCGCCTCGATTTGGTCCTGCCTTCTACTATTTGATAGGACGGATGACCGATGCGGGCCTGCCCGCTCAAGGGCCGGGTCCGGCCACAAGGAAAGACAAACCTATGCGTAGACTGTTGCTTGTCGGATGTGCGGCCCTGGCGCTCGGGGCGGGGGCTGCGGCCATGGCCCAGCAGAACGTCCGCAACAACGAGACCTTCCGCATGCTGGAGCTGTTCGGCGATGTGCTCGCCGTGGTGAAGCAGGCCTATGTGGTCCCCGTCGATGATCGCAAGCTGATCGAGGCGTCACTCAGCGGCATGATGACCGCGCTCGACCCGCACTCCAGCTACCTGGCCCCGGCCGGCTTCGGCGAGCTGCGCGAACGCACCGAGGGACAATATTCGGGCGTCGGCCTGACCATTTCGGCCGAAGGCGGCTTTGTAAAAGTGATTTCGCCGATGGACGGGGGTCCCGCCGCCCGCGCCGGGGTCCAGGCCGGCGACGTCATCTCGGCCATCGAGGGTTCGACGGCTGCGGGCCTGTCGGTCTCGGAGGTCTCCGAAAAGCTGCGCGGCGCGGCCGGCACCGAGGTTCGAGTCACCTTCCTGCGCGATGGCTCCGACCCGCTGGAAGTCACCCTGACGCGCGAGATCATCAAGATCGAGTCGGTCACCGGCCGGATCGAAGGCGACTTCGGCTATGTCCGCATCTCGACCTTCAACGAGAACACCGGCCGCGAACTGAACGAGGTCATGGCCCGGCTGCAGTCCGAGAACCCGGGCATCAAGGGCTATGTCGTCGATCTCCGCAACAATGGCGGCGGCCTGCTGTCGGCCGCCATTGCCGTGTCCGACGCCTTCCTCGAGCGCGGCGAGATCGTCAGCCAGCGCGGCCGCAAGCCTGATCAGATCGAGCGCTATTCGGCCCGGCCCGGCGATCTGGCCAACGGTCTGCCGATCGTGGTGCTGGTCAACTACGGCTCCGCTTCGGCCTCGGAAATCGTCGCCGGCGCGCTGCAGGATCACGAGCGGGCGACCGTCGTCGGCCTGACCAGCTTCGGCAAGGGCTCGGTCCAGACCGTCATCCCGCTGCGCGGCGGCGAGGACGGGGCCCTGTCGATCACCACGGCGCGCTATTACACGCCGTCCGGGGCCTCGATTCAGAAGATCGGCATCGAGCCGGACCTCGAGGTCTCGCGCTCCTTCGCCGAAGCCGGCATCGTCGCGCGGTCGAACTTCATCTATTCCGAAGCCGCCTATTCCACCGCGCTGGACGCCTCGATCGGGGCTGAACGCAAGGGCCCCCACGTGCCGTTCGAGGCCCCGGGCGAGGACTATCCCGAGGACAAGGACTATCAGCTGGAGCGCGCCTATGACGTGCTGCGCGCCGGGGGCCGCCTTGACCAGCTGGCCGCCGCGCCCAAAGGGATCATCGTCACCCCGCCGGGCACCGAACCCACCGAGTTCGCGGCCGCGACCGATCCGGAGTAAGGCCCACCCCGCACCCGGGTGTCATGGTGAATGCGGCGTTAGGGTTTCTTAACCGGCGGCGGGCATTCTGCGTCCAAATGGCCTGAACCGCATGGGCGGCCGGGCCGTGACGCCGTCCGGGTCCGCATGTCCGAGTCCAGTTTCGCCAAACGCCAGTCGCGTCTCGCCGCCAAGGCCGGGTCTCCGCCGCGCCGCGTCGATCTGGGCGCGGCCCGCAAACAGATCGTGACCTTTTTCCGCAAGCCGCCGGTGGCGGTGGCCTCGGCCGGCCTGCTGGTGCTGCTCAGCGCCGGCCTGTTCATCGCCGTGCTGGGCGATCCTCGCGCCGGCCTGCCTTCGGCTCGCGTCGACCTGAAGCGCGAGGTTGTGGCCGAGCGGGCCCCGACCGGCATGGAGGCCTTCTCCATGGGGGTCGAGGATGCCTGGCTGACCCTCGGTGCCGACCCGGAGGCCCTGGGCACCGAGGCCGTCATCACCCTGCCCGACGGGGCCAGTGTCTCGGGCTCGGGCGAGGGGATCACCGCCCCGCGCATCGCCGCCACCACACCGCTGCCGCGCGCCCCCATCGAGGGCCTGAGCCGCCCGGGTCCGGCGGGCCCCCTGCCGATCATCGCCACCGACGGCCGCACCCCGGCCGAGGCCTATGCCCGCCCGTTCCGTCCGAACGGTAAGCCGCGCGTCGCCCTGATCGTCGGCGGTCTGGGCCTGAATGCCACCACGACGCGCGCCGCCATCGAACGCCTGCCCCCGGAAATCACCCTCAGCTTCGTGCCCTATGCCGACGACCTGCAGGCGTGGATCGATCTGGCCCGCGCGCACGGCCATGAGGTGATGATCGAGATCCCGATGGAGCCGACCGGCTATCCCGACAACGACCCCGGTCCCTACACCCTGCTGGCCGATGGCGGGGTCGAGGATGTCGGCGGCAAGCTGCCGTGGCTGCTGGGCCGCGCAACCGGCTATTTCGGGGTGACCAACTATCTGGGCGACCGCTTCATGACCTCGGATGCGGCCTTCGGGGCCATGCTGGGCACCCTGCGCACCCATGGCCTGGCCTTCATCGATGACGGTCAGGCGCGCCGTCGCCCCGGGGCCTGGTCGCGCGCCACCGCCGACCGCGTGATCGACGAGACCCAGACCCCGGTGGCCATCATGGGCCAGCTCAATGCCATCGAGGCCATGGCCAAACAGCGCGGGGACGCTCTGGGCACCGGCTTCAGCTATCCGGTGACGGTCGAGGCCGTGGCCCGCTGGGCCACCGGACTGGACGCGCGCGGCCTGCAACTGGCCCCTGCCAGTGCCATGACCCGCCGCCCGGGGCGCTAGGTGATGATGGTGAGTAGTGAGTAGTGATTAGGAACCTGTTTCTGTCGCGATCCGAACGCGCAGCCGGTCCCGCCCCTCGCCACTCGCCACTCGCCACTGACCACTCACTACTCACCACCCACTAGCACTCAGGCCCCATGCGCGACCTCTCCCTCTACCGCCCCAATGTCGGCGTCGTGGTCTTCAATGCCGAGGGCCGCGTCTGGCTGGGCCGCCGGATCGGCACGCCGGACCCGTGGAACTGGCAGTTCCCCCAGGGCGGCGTCGACGAAGGTGAAGACCTCGAGGTCGCCGCCCGCCGCGAACTGTTCGAGGAAACCGGTCTCCGCTCGGTCGACCTGCTGGGCCGGACCGAGGGCTGGATCGTCTATGACTTCCCGCCCGAAGTGCTGAACGGCGCCATGAAAAAGCGCGGCAATATCGGCCAGAAGCAGGTGTGGTTCGCCTTCCGCTTCACCGGCACGGATGACGAGGTCGATCTGCAGGCCCACGGCGAGCAGGAGTTCGACGCCTGGCGCTGGGCCGATCTGTCCGAAGCGCCCGGCCTGATCGTGCCGTTCAAGCGTGCCGTCTATGATCAGGTCTGTACTGAGTTTGGCCGGTTCGCTCGGTCCTGACGCAGAAACGGCGGCCTCCCGAAGAAAGCCGCCGCCCTGCAATCAGATTGTCTGCGAAATCAGCCCGCCGCGACTTCCGCGGCGCGCTCGGCCAGGATGGTCAGGCCGGCGGGGGTCACGTCGGCAAAGCCGCCCTCGACCTGGAACTGGCGCCGGCTGCTGCCGTCCATGACGGTGACCACGCCTTCGCGCAGGGCCGTCATGAAGGGCGCGTGATCGGCCAGCACGCCGAAGTCACCCTCGACGCCGGGCGCGTCCACCTGATCCACGAGGCCCGCAAAGACCTCGCGTTCCGGCGAGACGAGAGAGAAGGAGAGTTTGCCAGCCATGATTACGCGGCGTCCGCGGCCAGCTTCTGGGCCTTCTCGACGGCTTCCTCGATGGTGCCGACCATGTAGAAGGCGGCTTCGGGCAGGTGATCGTATTCACCGGCGACGATGCCCTTGAAGCTGCGGATGGTGTCTTCCAGCGCGACGAACTTGCCGGGCGCGTTGGTGAACTGCTCGGCCACGAAGAAGGGCTGTGACAGGAAGCGCTGGATCTTGCGGGCGCGCGAGACGACCAGCTTGTCCTCTTCCGACAGCTCGTCCATGCCGAGGATGGCGATGATGTCCTTCAGGCCCTTGTACTGCTGCAGCACTTCCTGGACCGAACGGGCGACCTGGTAGTGTTCGTCGCCGATCACCAGCGGGTCCATGATCCGCGAGGTCGAGTCCAGCGGATCCACGGCCGGGAAGATGGCCTGGGCGGCGATGTCGCGGCTCAGAACGGTCGTGGCGTCGAGGTGGGCGAAGGAGGCGGCGGGCGCCGGGTCGGTCAGGTCGTCGGCGGGGACGTAGATGGCCTGCACCGAGGTGATCGAGCCCTTCTTGGTCGAGGTGATGCGCTCCTGCAGATTGCCCATCTCGGTGGCCAGCGTCGGCTGATAGCCCACGGCCGAGGGGATGCGGCCCAGCAGGGCGGACACTTCCGAACCGGCTTGCGTGAAGCGGAAGATGTTGTCGACGAACAGCAGCACGTCCTTGCCTTCCTCGTCGCGGAAGTACTCGGCCTGGGCCAGGCCGGTCAGGGCGACGCGGGCGCGGGCGCCGGGAGGCTCGTTCATCTGGCCGTACACGAGGGCGCACTTGGACCCTTCGGTCGAGCCACCGTTCTTGGCCGGGTCGACGTTCACGTTCGACTCGATCATCTCGTGATACAGGTCGTTGCCTTCGCGGGTGCGCTCACCCACGCCGGCCAGCACGGAGTAACCGCCGTAGGCCTTGGCGATGTTGTTGATCAGCTCCTGCATGGTCACGGTCTTGCCGACGCCGGCACCGCCGAACAGGCCGATCTTGCCGCCCTTGGTGTAGGGGCACATCAGGTCGATGACCTTGATGCCCGTGACCAGGATTTCCGAGCTGGTCGACTGATCCTCGAAGCTGGGGGCTTCGCGGTGGATCGGGCGATACATGGTGGTCTTGATCGGGCCCTGTTCGTCGATCGGCGCGCCGACCACGTTCATGATGCGGCCGAGCGTGCCCGGGCCGACCGGGGCCTGGATGGAGCCGCCGGTGTCGCTGACGGCCTGGCCGCGGGTCAGACCCTCGGTGGTGTCCATGGCGATGGTGCGGACCATGTTCTCACCCAGGTGCTGGGCGACCTCGAGGACCAGGGTGAAGGGCTCGCCCGTCTTCTGGTCGACGTTCTGGGTTTCCAGCGCGTTCAGGATGGCCGGCAGCTGGCCTTCGAACTCCACGTCGACCACGGCGCCGATGACCTGGGCGATCTTGCCCGTGCCGGTTCCGGCGATGATCTTCGGCGCAGCCTTGGTGGCAGCGGCGCGCGGAGCGGTCGGCTTTTTGGCAGCGGGGGCCTTCTTGGCGGCGGGCTTCTTGGGGGCGGTGGTGTCGGTCATGGGTCGGTCCGTGTCGGAAAGGGCGTTCAGGGGCAGATCAGAGGGCTTCCGCGCCCGCGATGATCTCGATCAGTTCGGTGGTGATCTGGGCCTGGCGTTTGCGGTTGTACTGCAGGGTCAGGCTGTTGATCAGGTCACCGGCGTTGCGGGTGGCGTTGTCCATGGCGCCCATCTGGGCCCCGAAGAAGCTGGCCTGGTTCTCGTAAAGGGCGGCCAGGATCTGGGTGGTGATGTTGCGCGGCAGCAGGGTCTCGAGGATTTCCTCTTCCGAGGGCTCATACTCATAGACGGCGCCGTTCAGATTGACGGGCGGCGCGTCCTCGGCGACCTCGGCCGGGATCAGCTTCTTGGGCGTCGGCACCTGCGAGATGACCGACTGGAAGCGGCTGTAGAACAGGGTCACGACGTCGGCGCGGCCGGCCTCGAACTCTTCGGCGACCAGGTCGGCGATCGGCTCGGCAACCGGCAGGCCGATCACCTTGTGACCGCCCATCTCGAAGGTGTGCACCATCCGCTCGCCATACAGGCGGGCCAGACCGTCACGTGACTTCTTGCCGACAGCGATGATGCGCACATCCTTGCCACCCTTGATCAGGGTGTTGATCCGCTCGCGCGCGGCGCGGATGACGTTGGTGTTGAACCCACCGGCCAGACCCTTGTCGCCGGTGGCGACGATGATCAGGTGCTTTTGCTCCGAACCGGTGCCGGCCAGCAGCTTGGGCGCGTCGTCACCCGACACGCCGGCCGCCAGATTGGCGATCACCGAGGCCATCTTCTGCGCATAGGGACGGGCGCTTTCGGCCTGGTCCTGGGCACGCTTCAGCTTGGCCGCCGCGACCATGTTCAGGGCTTTCGTGATCTTCTGCGTGGACTTCACGCTTCCGATCCGATTGCGCATTTCCTTGAGGCTGGCCATTCGGCGTTCCTCTAGCTCCTAGCTGTGGCGGCGATCAGGCGAAGGTCTTGGCGAAGGATTCGATGGCGTCCTTCAGTTCGGCTTCCAGTTCCGGCGACAGGGCCTTCTTGGTGCGGATGCCGTCGAGGATGCCGGCATGCTTGGAGTGCATGCGCGCCAGCAGTTCGCGCTCGAAACGACCGACGTCCGACACGGCGATGCCGTCCAGATAACCGCGCGTCCCGGCGTAGACGGAGACGACCTGCTCCTCGACCGCCAGCGGCGAATATTGCGGCTGCTTCAGCAGCTCGGTCAGGCGGGCGCCGCGGGCCAGCAGCTTCTGGGTCGAGGCGTCCAGGTCCGAACCGAACTTGGCGAAGGCGGCCATTTCCCGGTACTGGGCCAACTCGCCCTTGATGGAACCGGCCACCTGCTTCATCGCCTTGATCTGGGCCGAAGAGCCCACGCGCGACACCGAGATGCCGACGTTCACGGCCGGGCGGATGCCCTGGTAGAACAGGTCCGATTCCAGGAAGATCTGGCCGTCGGTGATCGAGATCACATTGGTCGGGATGTAGGCCGACACGTCGTTCGCCTGGGTTTCGATGATCGGCAGGGCGGTCATGGAGCCCGAGCCATAGTCGCCGTTCAGCTTGGCCGAACGCTCCAGCAGGCGGCTGTGCAGATAGAAGACGTCGCCCGGATAGGCTTCGCGGCCCGGCGGACGGCGCAGCAGCAGCGACATCTGGCGATAGGCGACGGCCTGCTTCGACAGATCGTCGTAGACGATCAGGGCGTGCATGCCGTTGTCGCGGAAATACTCGCCCATGGCCGTGCCCGAGAACGGGGCCAGGAACTGCAGCGGGGCCGGCTCCGAGGCCGTGGCGGCGACAACGATGGTGTAGTCCAGGGCGCCGCGCTCCTCGAGCGTCTTGACGATCTGGGCCACGGTCGAGCGCTTCTGGCCGATGGCGACGTAGATGCAGTAAAGCTTCTCGCCTTCCGAGGTCGCGTTGGCGTTGACGTTCTTCTGGTTGAGGATGGTGTCGACGGCCACGGCGCTCTTGCCGACCTGACGGTCCCCGATGATCAGCTCGCGCTGGCCACGGCCAACCGGGATCAGGGTGTCGATGGCCTTCAGGCCGGTCTGCATCGGCTCGTGCACCGACTTGCGCGGGATGATGCCCGGCGCCTTCACGTCGACGCGGCGACGCTCGGTGAACTGGATCGGGCCCTTGCCGTCGATCGGCTCGCCCAGCGGGTTGACGACGCGGCCCAGCAGGCCCTTGCCGACCGGCACGTCCACGATCTCGCCCAGACGGCGGACCTCGTCGCCCTCGGCGATTTCATTGTCCTGGCCGAAGATCACGGCGCCGACGTTGTCGACTTCCAGGTTCAGGGCCATGCCCTTCACGCCGGCCTTGGGGAATTCGATCATCTCGCCGGCCTGGACATTGTCCAGACCGTGGATGCGCGCGATGCCGTCGCCGACCGACAGCACCTGGCCGACGTCCGAGACATCGGCTTCCACGCCGAAAGCGGCGATCTGCGACTTGAGGATGGCCGAAATCTCGGCGGCGCGGATGTCCATGTGGGGCTCTTCTTGGCTTAACGTTCAGTCTGTGGGGCGGAGCGGAAGCGGCTTGTCAGCCTATCCGGCCCGTTTGAGGGCGAATTTCATCTGGTCGAGCTTGGTCTTCAGCGAAGCGTCGTAGAGGCGCGAGCCGACCTTGACTTTCAGGCCGCCCAGCAGGGCCGGATCGACGCGGGCTTCCAGCTCGGGATCCTTGCCCAGCGCCTTGCGCAGCGAGGCCTTGATGGCATTCATCTGGGCCGCGTCCAGCGGGGCGGCCGAAACCACCTCGGCCGAGACCAGTCCGGTGCGGATGGCATACAAACGGTCGAAGCCGGCGATCACGGCGGTCAGGTCGCCCGACCGGCCGTTCTGGGCCAGCAGGCCCAGGAATTTTCGGGTCAGGCCGTCAAAACCGGCCTTGTCGGCGATGGCGATCAGGCCCCGGGCCTGGTCCTCATTGCTGATCACCGGCGAGGTGGCCAGCCGGCGCAGGTCGGCGCTCTCGCCCCAGGCCTTGCGCAGCGACTTGAGGTCGGCGCGAACGGCGTCCAGCGCCCCGCCTTCATCGGCGAGGTCGAAAAGGGCCTGCGCGTAACGTGCGCCGACAGTCGTAGTCCTGAAATCGTCAGCCACTCGTCAAAGTCCGCGATCAAAAGCGTTTGGGTCGCAACCGGCGGTGACGGATCACCCCGATCAAAGGCTTGAAATGCTTGAAAAAAGCACAACGGGTCCCTGTCTTGCGACAGAGGTCCCGGTTCAGCCGGGCGCCTGATAGCACGGGGCCTTGCCCCCCGCAACCGAGGCGGTGCGCCACAGGCGGGCGGCTTGTCGCAGGCCGCGGAGTCTCTATAGATCGGCGAAACCTTCCCTTCTGGACCGAGACTTCATGTTCGACAGCATCACGCCCCTTCTTTCCGATCCGGCGGCCTGGGCGGCCCTCGTCACCCTGATCGTCATGGAAGTGGTGCTGGGGATCGACAATCTGATCTTCATCTCGATCCTGTCGAACAAGCTGCCCGAGCATCAGCGCTCGCGCGTGCGCCGCATCGGTATTTCGCTGGCGCTGATCATGCGCCTCGCCCTGTTGTCGATGATCGCCTGGATCGTCGGCCTGACCGCGCCGGTCTTTACCGTCATGGGCAATGAGTTCTCCTGGAAGGACATCATCCTGATCGCCGGCGGCCTGTTCCTGGTGTGGAAGGCGACCAAGGAAATCCACCACACGGTCGACCCGACCCCGGCCCACGACATCCTCGACAAGAAGGATGTGGTCATCTCGAATGCCGGGGCTGCCATTTTCCAGATCATCCTTCTGGACCTGGTGTTCTCGGTCGATTCGATCCTGACGGCGGTCGGCATGACCGAGCACCTGCCGATCATGGTCGTGGCCGTTCTGGTCGCCATCACCGTCATGCTGCTGGCCGCTGACCCGCTGGCCAACTTCATCAACAAGAACCCGACCGTGGTCATGCTGGCGCTGGGCTTCCTGCTGATGATCGGCATGGTGCTGATCGCCGAAGGCTTCGGCGCCCATGTGCCCAAGGGCTATATCTACGCTGCCATGGCCTTCTCGGCCGGGGTCGAGATTCTCAACATGTGGAGCCGCAAGGCCTCGACCAAGCGAGAGAACGCCCAGCAACTCCGGGCCCAGGCCGATCAGGCCGAGGCCCGCGCCCGCGCCGCCGAGGCGGAAGCCGACGCAGCCGACAACCGGGCCTGAACCGTCAGGGGTCCCTACAGGAAGCTGTAGGGGTCCACGTCGATCGATAGCCGCACCGACGACGGCAGCTTGACCCGCGCCAGCCAGGCCCGGAGGAAGGCCTGAATGTCGACGTCGCGGTCGGCCCGGACCAGCAGCCGCTTCCTCCGCCGCCCCCGCACCAGCGCCAGCGGCGCATCGGCCGGGCCATAGACCTCCAGCCGCTCGGCATTGGGAATGGCCCCGGCCAGCAGCTGGGCGGCCTTTTCGACAGCGTCCGCCTTGTCGCCCGACAGGATCAGCGCCGCCAGACGTCCGAACGGGGGCAGGGCGGCCAGCCGCCGCTCCTCTGATTCGGTGGCCAGGAAGCTGTCGCGGTCGCCCGCCGCCAGCGCCTGCAGCACCGGATGCTCGGGCGTCCAGGTCTGCAGCAGGGCCCGACCCGGGCGCTCGGCCCGCCCCGCCCGGCCCGTGGCCTGCATAAGCAGCTGGAAGGTCCGCTCGGCCGCGCGCAGGTCGCCGCCCCTCAACCCCAGATCGGCATCGACCACCCCGACCAGCGTCAGATTGGGAAAGTTGTGACCCTTGGCCGCCGCCTGGGTCGCCACCAGAATATCGATCTCGCCGCGCTCCATCGCCTCGACCAGATCGCGGGCCGAGCGCCCATCGGGCGTGGTGTCGGAGGAAAAGATCGTCGTGCGCGCCTCGGGGAACAGGCTGCGGACCTCTTCCTCGACGCGCTCCACGCCCGGGCCGACCGGCACCAGACTGTCCTTGGCCCCGCACGACGGGCAGGTGTCGGGCCGGGCCATGGAAAAGCCGGTCAGGTGACACACCAGCCGCCCGGTATAGCGGTGCTCGACCAGCCATGAATCCGTGTCCGGCGCCGTCATCCGGTGCCCACAGGCCCGGCACAGCACCACGGGGGCATAGCCGCGCCGGTTCAGGAACAGCAGGGTCTGCTCGCCGCGCGCCAGGGTCTCGGCCATGGCGGCACGCAGGGGCGGGCTCAGCCAGGTCTGCGGCTCGGGGGGATCGGCGCGCAGGTCCAGCAGGGTGATGTCGGGCAGCACCGCCGTCCCATGCCGCGCCGTCAGCCTCAGTTCGCGATACCGCCCCTGCCGCGCATTGCCCAGCGTCTCCAGCGAGGGGGTGGCCGAGGCCAGCACCACCGCCGCGCTCTCGAACCGCGCCCGGGCCACGGCCAGGTCGCGTCCCTGATAGATCAGGCCGTCCTCCTGCTTGTACGACCCGTCGTGTTCCTCATCGACGACGATCAGCCGCAGATTCGGGAAGGGCAGGAACAGGGCCGAGCGCGCCCCAACCACGATGCGACAGTGGCCCGAGACCACGGCGTCCCAGACCTGTCGCCTGCGCGGTCCGGTCAGGCCCGAATGCCACTCCGCCGGGGCCGCGCCGAACCGGGCGGTGATGCGGGCGATGACCGCCTGGGTCAGGGCGATCTCGGGCAGCAGGATCAGCGCCTGCGCCTGCGGATACCCCTCCAGTAGCCGCGCCACCGCCTCCAGATAGGCTTCGGTTTTGCCCGAGCCGGTCACCCCGTCCAGCAGAAAGGCGACGAATTCCCCTGACAGGGCCGCCTGACCAATCTGGCCGGCGGCCTCGGCCTGGTCCGGATTCAGCTCGACCCGGGCATGGTGGGGATCCGGTGCCTGCAACGGGTTGCCGGTTTCAGCCGGGCGAGCCGTAATCACCCCCTCGTCCACCAGTCCCTTGACCACCCCCGCCGAGACGCCGGCCGCACGCCCCAGCTCCGCGGCGCTGGCAACCGTCGGCCCTTCGTCGAGGGCCTGCAGCACCGCCGCCCGGGCAGGAGTCAGGCGGACGGGCGCCTTGCCCGCCACCCGGTGCAGGCGCAGGGGCGGCTTTGGCGGTGCGTGGCGCAGCGCCTTCAGCGACAGGGCCGCCATCTCGCCGGGCGGCGACAGGGTCCAGCGCGCGGCCCATTCCAGAAAATCGAGCGTCGCGGCGGGCAGGGCGGGCAGGTCCAGCCGGGCCACAATGGCCTTCAGCCGCCGGTTGGTCGCCGGAATCTCGCGCACTTCGCTGACGACGCCCGTCATCTGGCGAGGTCCCAGCGGCACGGTGACCAGATCGCCGCGGGCCAGCGCCATGTCGTCCGGCACGACATAGTCGAACGGTTCGTCGACCGGCAGGGGAATCAGGACGGCGGCGACTTTCACCGGCGGGCCCCGTGGTCTAGAACCCCCGGCATGAAACTGTTTCTCGATACCGCCGACGTCGCCGTCATCAAGGACATGCTGCCCACCGGAATGGTGGACGGCGTGACCACCAATCCGTCCCTGATCGCCAAGTCTGGTCGCAACATCGCTGAGGTCATCGCCGAGATTTGCGCCCTCGTCGAGGGGCCCATTTCGGCCGAGGCTGTCGCGACCGACTTCGAGACCATGGTCAAGGAGGGCGAAAAGCTGGCCGGCATCGCGCCGAACGTGGTGGTCAAGCTGCCCCTGACCTGGGACGGCCTGCGGGCCACGCGGGCCTTTGCCGACAAGGGCATCCGCACCAATGTGACCCTGTGCTTCTCGGCCGCCCAGGCCATGCTGGCGGCCAAGGCCGGGGCCAGCTTCATCTCGCCTTTCGTCGGGCGGCTGGAAGATCACGGCGCCGACGGAATCGTCCTGCTGGAAGAAATCCGCGCCCTCTACGACATCCACGGCTTCGAGACCGAGGTGCTGGCCGCCTCCCTGCGCAATCCCGGCCATGTCTCGGCGGCGGCGCTGGCCGGCGCCGATGCGGCGACCCTGCCGGTCGACACCTTCAAGGCGCTGGTCAAGCACCCGTTAACCGACAAGGGTCTTGATGCCTTCCTGGCCGACTGGGGCAAGACCGGCCAGAGCATTCTGTAAGACGGCGCGCCGGTGACCCGGTCGGTCGCGCCGAACCGGGGCCAACCGTGACCGAGACCGCCGACCTGTTCCATGACGACCCCGCAGATGAGGGCCCCCGCTGGCCCGAGGTGCGCGCCTGGCTGCAGAGCCATGCCGCGACCTTGGTCGAGGACCGCGCCCTGCTGCAGGAACTCGGTCTGCGCCCGCACGGCCCCAATGTCGTGGACTTCGGCGCCGCCGCCCTGTCGCGGGTCGAGGCCGTCGCCGCGCGAGAAGCCGGAGCCCGCAAGGCCATCGAGGGCGTCGCCCGCGCCAATTTCGCCGCCCAGGCCCAGACCCATGTGGCTGTCCTCGACCTGATGGAGGCGCGCAACCCCTCCGACCTCGCCCGTCGGCTGGATGCCGCCGCCCAGGCTCGCTTCGGTCTCGCCGGGGCGTCGATCGTTCTGGAAAAGCCGGGCGGCATTCCCTTTGGCTGGCGCGCGCTCGATCCCGGCGGCGTCGACGGCCTGCTGGGCCGGAACGGCCTGCACAGGCTGGGCACAGGCGGGCAGGGGCTGGGCCTGTTCGGCGCCGCCGAGGACGAGGTCCGCTCGGTGGCCCTGGTCCGCATGGCCCCGCATGTCGGCCCGAATGGCACCACGCGCCCGGCCCTCTGTGCCTTCGGCTCGCCCGACCCCGAAGGCTTCACACCCGAGATGGGCTGCGAACTGGCGGCCTTCCTCACCCGGGTGATCGAACGTATGGCCGAGCGATGGCCGATCCTCAGTTGACCCTCCCGCAGCCCGGCGCGCCCGCAGAGACAGCGCTTCACGCCTGGCTGCACCATCTGGCGCATGAGCGCCGCCTGTCGCCCCGCACGCTGGAGGCCTATGGCCACGCCGGACGTCGCTATCTGGCCTTTCTGGCCGGCCACCGGGGCGGGGCCCTGACGGTCGGCGATCTGGCCGATATCACGCCGTCCGACCTGCGCGCCCATCTGGCCGAGCGGCGATCCGGCGCTCACCCCCTGTCGGCCCGCTCGCTCAGCCAGGCCCTGTCGGCCATCCGCGCCTTTCACGGCTTTCTGGAGCGGCGGCTGGGGATCGAGGCGCCCGAACTGGCGCTGGTGCGTGGCCCGCGCATCAAGCCCTCCCTGCCGCGCGCCCTCCAGATCGATCAGGCGCTGGAGCTGATGGAGGCCACCGGCGACGACGCCGAAACCCCACCGTGGGAGGCCGCCCGCGACCGCGCCGTGCTGATGCTGCTGTACGGCTGCGGCCTGCGCATCTCCGAGGCCCTCAGCCTGACCGATGCCGAAGTGCCCATGGGCGAGACCCTGCGCATCACCGGCAAGGGCACCAAGACCCGCATTGTGCCGGTTCTGCCCCAGGTCGCCAGTGCCGTGGCCGCCTATCGCACCCTCCGCCCCTGGACCGAGGGCCCCGACCGCGCCCTTTTCCTCGCCAGACGTGGCGGCAAGCTCAGTCCGCGTCAGGTGCAGGCGGCCGTCCAGACCCTGCGCCGTCGCCTCGGCCTGCCCGAGACGACTACGCCCCACGCCCTGCGCCACAGCTTTGCCACCCATCTGCTGGGCACCGGTGCCGACCTGCGCAGCCTGCAGGACCTGCTGGGTCACGCCAGCCTGTCGACCACCCAGAAATACACCGCCGTCGACGCCGCCCGCCTCATGGGCGTCTATTCATCCGCCCACCCGAGGGGTTAGGGTGGACCCAGCCCGGCATCAGACCGGGCATGGGGCAGGGAGATATCGGTGACCGGTCTGGATCGGCGGACCCTCATTCTTTCAGCGGCGGGGCTGGCTGTGGCCGGTCCGGCCCTGGCGACGCCGATGCGGCAGGACCCCGAACCGCGCCTGCTGACCAATATCCTGACCCGCGTGGCGGCCGAGGTCGAGCTGAACGGCAGCAACCGCTATCCGCTGGTGCTCGACACCGGCGCCGGACGCACCGTGCTGGCCGATACCGTGGTGCGCGATCTGAACCTGCCGGCGGGCCCGCCGGTTCTGGTCCATGCCATCACCTCGGCCGAGGTGTTGCCGACGGTCCGGTTGGCCCAGCTGGATTTCGCGGGGCGGCGGTTCAACGATCTGGTCTGTCCGGTGGTCAGCCGGGATCTGCTGGCCGCCGACGGCCTGCTGGGTCTGGACGTGCTGTCGCGCTACCGGCTCAGCATCGATCTGGCCCGCAGGCGGGTGTCGATGCGGCCTTCGGGCAGCGATGTGTTCGAGGGCAGCCCGGCCTTTGCCTCACCGTCGCGCCTGACCCGGGAGGGCGTCCGCGCCGAAATCGGGCGGTTCGGACAGCTGATCCTGCCGACCGCCCGGGCGGGGGGTGTGACCCTGTCGGCCTTTGTCGACACCGGCGCCCAGTATTCGATCGGCAATCTGGCCCTGCTGGAGGCGCTCAGCGCCGGACGGGCGGATCAGCCGGGCCGCAATGTCGAGGTCTATGGGGTCACCGGTCAGGTGCTGATGGCCCGCGAGCGTGAGGTGCGTGGCCTCGAGATCGCCAACCGCGACCTTGGCCCCACGACCCTTCTGTTCGCCGATCTGCACGCCTTTTCGGCGCTGGACCTGATCGCGGCCCCGGCTCTGCTGATCGGGGCCGACATCCTGTACCGCTTCCGCCGGGTCGAGCTGGATTATGGCCGCAGGCGTATGACCTTGAGCGGCCTCAGGCCAGCCGCGCGAACCCGCTAGGCCTGCATGGTCCAGCCTTCGACGCCCATGGCGGCCTGACGCACGGCCTCCGAGCGGGTCGGGTGGGCGTGGCAGGTGCGGGCGATGTCCTCCGACGAACCGCCGAAGGCCATGGCCATGGCGGCCTCATGGATCATCTCACCGGCTTGCGGACCCAGGATGTGGACGCCCAGCACCTTGTCGGTTTCGGCATCGGCCAGCACCTTGGCATAGCCGTCGGTCTCGTGATTGATCTTGGCGCGGCTGTTGGCGGTAAAGGGGAATTTCCCGACCTTGTAGGCGACGCCCGCCGCCTTCAGCTGGTCCTCGGTCTGGCCGACCCAGGCCACTTCGGGGCTGGTGTAGACCACGCCGGGCACCAGGTTGTAGTCGACGTGCCCGGCCTTGCCGGCGATGGTCTCGATGGCGGCGACCGCGTCTTCCTCGGCCTTGTGGGCCAGCATCGGGCCGTGGGTCACATCGCCGACCACCCAGATGCCGTCCGTACCGGTCCGGAAGTGGTCATTGTCAAGGAAGCCGCGCTTGTCGGTGGTCAGGCCGACCGTCTCCAGCCCCAGGCCTTCGGTGTAGGGACGGCGGCCGATGGCGACCAGCACCACATCGCCCTTCAGCGTCTCGGCCTCGCCGCCTTTGGCGGGCTCGATCGTCAGCTCAACGCCGGACTTGGAGGTCCTGGCCCCGGTCACCTTGGCACCCAGCTTGAACTTCATGCCCTGCTTGGTCAGCACCCGCTGAAAGGCCGTGGCCACATCGCTGTCCACGCCCGGGGTGATGCGGTCCAGATATTCAACCACGGTCACCTCGGCGCCCAGACGCCGCCAGACCGAGCCCAGTTCCAGCCCGATGATGCCGGCGCCGACCACGATCAGCTTCTCGGGCACCTTGTCCAGCGCCAGTGCGCCGGTGGAATCGATCACCTTGCCAGCCTCAAAGGTCACGCCGGGCAGGGGGGTGGGCTCCGAGCCCGTGGCGATGACGACATTGGCCGTCTTCAGCGTGGTGGTCGTGCCGTCGGCGGCCTCAACCTCGACCACGCCCTTGCCCTTCAGACGGCCCCGGCCCTTCACCCAGTCGACCTTGTTCTTCTTGAACAGGAATTCGATGCCCTTGGTCAGGGCCGTCACGCTTTCCTGCTTCTGCTTCATCATCTGGCCGAGGTTCAGCGTCGGCGACACCTCAATGCCCAGTCCGGCGAACTCGCGCCCGGCGGCCTCATACATCTCCGAAGCATGCAGCAGGGCCTTGGAGGGCATGCAGCCCACGTTCAGACAGGTGCCGCCCAGGGTCTCGCGCATCTCGATGCAGGCGACCTTCAGCCCCAGCTGGCCGGCGCGGATGGCGGCATTATAACCCCCGGGCCCCCCGCCGATGATGACGACGTCATAGGGGGTGTCGGATGCGGAAGCCTGGGCCATGGGTGTCCTCGGTCGGGTCGGAAACGCGGCAGACGGCCGGGGAGGGCCGCGCCAGATCGGTCGATCGTCGGTCTAGCGCCCCTGACGCGGGAATCAACCGGCAAGACCGATGTGGGGTCGGGAGCCCTAGATGGAAAGTTGGCCCGGCGTCCTTTTGCGGCGGCGCGCCCGTGTGACCACCACGATAAGTATACCGACCACAATCAGCGCTCCCAGCACCAGCCAGGTCGGGTCAACGCCCAGATCAGCTCCCAGTCCGCCGGGCGCGGCGGCCGGACCGCCTTCGGTGATTGTCGATTGCATCGAGGGGGCATCGGGGTCGACCTTGCCACCGGCATCACCGCCACCCCCGAAGCCGCCCCGGTCGATCGCCAGTCGCAACACGGCATCGGCCATGAAACCGAGGAAATAGGCCACGGCAGCTTTCGGATTACCCGATCCCAGCAGGGCCGCCGCGGCCAGATACAGCACCACCGCCCCGACCCACAGGGCGACAACCGGCAGGTCCAGCCCGACCTGGGCCTCGGCCCCGGCGCGATTTGCGGCGGCATCCATGCCCGCGCCTTCGAGGAAGGGCGACAGGAAAGGCCAGGCCAGCCAGCCGGCATAGGCCAGCACCGCGAGAACAAGGAGGATACGCAGGATCTTCATGGGGCACCCTTTCAGATTTCGGCGTTAACCCTACACCGGAACCCGGAAATCGCCGAGGGGGGCCGACTTGACCCCGGCCGCGGGATGGCGTTGGCATGGCGCGAACGTTTCTGGAGTCCTGTGATGCGTCTGATCCTGTCCGCCGTGGCCGTTCTGGCCCTCGCCGCCTGTTCGCCCGAGGCCGAGGCCCCGCCGCCCGTTGAGGCTCCGGCCCCGGTGCTGGAACTGGGCGGAGTGCCGCTGGATCAGCCCCTGCGGGCGCTGGGCACCGAACCCTTCTGGGGTGTGGACGTGACCGCCGATGCCCTGGTCTATTCCGGTGTGGATCGCCCTGAGCGTCGGGCCACCCATGACGGCGTCGAACTGATGGGCACCGTGGCCAGCTGGCGTGGCACCACCTCTGACGGTGCCCCCATGGACCTGATCCTGATGGCGACCGAGTGCTCGGACGGCATGAGCGACCGCACCTATCCGCTGACGGCCCGTCTCGAGGTCGGCGGGGAGACCCTGAACGGCTGTGCCGCGACCGTCTCGGCCATCATGAGCGCGGGCGAATCCGGCCTCGTGGTCGATGCCCCGGCAGATGCGGCACCCGCCCCCGCCTCTTAACGGTTCTCACATCGGCGGCATGGCAGGGTTTCGGCCATGACCGCTTCACCGCCCGAACTCCACGGCCCCGCCGATCTCCGCCCCCTGACGGCGCTGCGCTTTCTGGCTGCGGCCTGGGTGGTGGTCTATGCCTTCTGGCCGGACCTCGACGTCGGTGTCCTGCCCCATGCGGTGGCCAAGGGCTATCTGGGGGTCGAGGTCTTCTTCGTCCTGTCGGGCTTCATCCTGTGCCACGTCTATCTCGAGGCGTTCGGCACCCGTCGGTCCGACTATGGCGGCTTCCTCTGGGCCCGGCTGGCTCGGGTCTATCCGCTGCATCTGTTCACCCTGTTCGGCGTGATGGCGCTGGGGCTGGCGGCCACGGTCGCCGGCATGTCGCTGAATGCCAGTGTGCTTGACTGGGCCTCCCTGCCCGCCAATCTGGCCATGGTCCATGCTTGGGGTCTGGCGCCCGAAGCGGCCTTCAACCACCCCTCCTGGTCGATCTCGGCGGAATGGTTCGCCTATCTGACCTTCCCCGTCTTCGCCGCCGTCGCCTGGCGGATGCGCGACCGGCCATGGATCGCCGTTGCTCTCACAGCGGCCTTAATTCCGGCCATCTATCTGGTGTTTCAGGCGCTGGCCGGCTTCCCGCTGACCCAGGCGACCATTCAGTGGGGCGCGCTCCGGATCGTGCCGTGCTTCGCCTATGGCTGTGCCCTCTATCTGCTGTACCGCCGCGCGCCGCTGGCCCGTCCGGCGGCCCTTGCGGCCGTCTCCGCCCTGGCGCTGGCCGTCTCTGCGGCCCTCAGCGCCCCCGACGCCCTGATCGTGGTGCTGGCGGGTCTGATGATTTTGGGCCTCGCGGGCATTCCCAACAGCCGCGCGGGCCTCATGGCCTCGGCCCCCGCCGTCTATCTGGGGGAGATCAGCTACTCGGTCTATATGGTCTGCATTCCGGTCAAACTGGTCGCGGTCAATGTCGCTGCCCGCCTGACCGGCGCGGGCGATGCCGGCCTGTGGTGGCCCGTCTGGCTGGCGCTGGTGCTGATGGTGCCGGTGGTGGCGGCCGGGACCTATCATCTGGTCGAACGACCGGCACGTGGCTGGCTCCGCGCCCGAAGGACCGGACGGGCAAAGCCGACGTCGCCCACAGTGTCGCCCACAGCGAATTCGCCTGTCGAGGGGTTTCAGGCTCCGAAAACTATCGTATAGGCCGAAGCAGTCTCAACAGCGCACAGTGCTCCGCATGCTGAAACGCCTCTCCGCCCTCTTGGTTGCCGCCACCCTTGGTCTCAGCCTGTTCGCCGTCTCTCCGGGACGGACCCAGGACGTCTATTGGCAGTGTGTCACCTTTGTGCGGTTGGCGTCGGGCATCGAGATCTACGGCGATGCCTGGACCTGGTGGCGTCAGGGCACCCAGCAGTTCCGCACCGGCACCCAGCCTGAGACCGGCGCCGTCCTGGTGTTCCAGCCCCACGGGCGCATGACACGCGGCCATGTGGCCATGGTCTCCGAAGTGCTGACCGATCGCGTGATCCGCGTTACCCACGCCAATTGGGGCGGAAGCCGCGGCAAGATCGAGGAAAACGTCACCGTGGTCGACGTTTCCGACGCCGGTGACTGGAGTGCGGTCAAGGTCTGGTACGCCCCGATCAACGATCTCGGCTCCAGCGTCTATCCGATCTACGGCTTTGTTTATAAGGAGCCGCTGACCAGCGCGGCCCCCCTGCGTCAGGCCGCCCTGCCGGAGACCTCTGCGGAGTTCGGCTTCGGCCAGCCGTGAGGCCGGCATGACCCGCCCCATCACCTATGCCGGCTATCTGGCGCTGGATGACCTTCTGGCCTGCCAGCACCCGCTGTCGGACCAGCATGACGAAATGCTGTTCGTCATCATCCACCAGACCAAGGAACTGTGGCTCAAGCAGATCCTGCACGAACTGGCGCTGGCCCAGCAGCTGGTACGCGCCGGCGATCTGGTTCCCGCCTACAAGAGCATGGCCCGGATCAGCCGCATCCAGGCGGTCATGACCCAGAGCTGGGACATCCTGGCCACCCTGACCCCCGCCGACTATCTGCGCTTTCGCGGCGTTCTGGGCACCAGCTCGGGCTTTCAGAGCGACCAGTTCCGCCGGGTCGAGGCCATGCTGGGTCTCAAGGACGCCCGTTTCCTCGCCCACCACGAGGACCGGCCCGATGCCCACGCCGCGCTGAAGGCCGCCATCGAGGCGCCCAGCCTCTACGACGACGCTCTGCATCAACTGGCCCGCGCCGGGTTCGACTTGCCGCCCGAGGTGCTGGAGCGCGACATCAGCGCCCCCTACGAACCCCATCCGGCGGTCGAGGCCGCCTGGCTGACGGTCTATCGCGAGTCCGAACGCTACTGGGCGCTCTATCAGCTGGCCGAGAAGCTGGTCGATCTTGACGATGCCCTACTGACCTGGCGACACAAGCATGTGGTCACGGTCGAGCGCATCATCGGCCGCAAGACCGGCACCGGCGGCACCGATGGCGTCGGCTATCTGACCGAAACGCTCAAGCGCCGCTGCTTCCCCGAGCTCTGGTCCCTGCGCACCCGTTTGTGATCCGCGTCGGGCAACCCGCCCTCCCGTCCATGCATTTTCCTTTCAAGGGAGAGGTGTTGGAACAGGAGGTCACCATGGCCCGACTGGATATCACCGATGCACACCGCCGCGATCACGCGCACGATATCGGTGTGCTCAACCGCCTGATCGAGGTCACCCTCGACAGTGCTGAAGGCTATCGGGACGCGGCCCGCGACAGCCACGATCCCGGCCGAAAACTGGCCTATGGACGACGGGCCGAGCAGCGCGACGCCGTCGTTCAGTCCCTGCAGAATGCCCTGCGCGACCTCGGTGGCCACCCGGGAGACAGCGGCTCCCTGCTGGGCAAGGCCCACCGGGCCTTCATGGACGTCAAACACGCCCTGCTGCGCGACGACGACACCCTCGACGGTTCCATCCGCAATGGCGAATCCTGGCTGATCGACACCTGGGAGGTCGCCCTCAATGACCCCGACCTCGGCGAGTCGACCCGTCATGTCATTCGCCGGGCGTTCGACGTCATCGATCCATACCCCGGCGACCGCGAGGAGCATCTGTTGCCGCCTGAGGACGGCCTGCGCGCCTGATTGCTGCGACCACGAAAAAGGGCTCCGGCGCAAACCGGAGCCCTTTCTGCATTCTGGAGGCGTGGGTTACTGCTCCACGACCCAGTCGCGATAGACGGCGATGATGCCGGTCAGATTGTCGCCGACTTCGCTGTCGTCGGGGATCACGCCGTCACAGGCGATGCCCTTGAAGGTCGCGTTATTGCTGTCGGGAGCCACCGCTTCCCACGGCTCGTCGTCGTCAATGGCCCCCATGAAGCCGCCATTGACGTCATAGGCGGCGGCGCCCGGCGTACGATAGGTCGAGTTCGCGCAGTTGAACTCATAGGCCATGTCCAGACGGGCGATGCCGCTTTCGGCCACCTGGTCCGGGTGCGAGCCCATGACGATGGTGATGCTGGCGATATTGCCCGACTTGCGAACCGATCCGCCCGAGGCGAGGGCCAAGGCATTGGTGTCGGCATCGATGATGTAATAGGGGGCCGAGACCGGCGGGGCCGACTGGGCCTGGGCGGCGGAAAAGCCAAAGGTCGTGGCTGCCAGGGTTCCGGCAGCGAAGGCAAGGGCGAGGCGCATGATAATCTCCTGAACAGGCGTCTGACCGAATTCATAACCCGGCTTTTTGAAACGCGACAGGGGGCAGGCGCCTCGCGTCAGGTTCAGTCATGCAGGGCCGGCCGGGTCGGCCTACTGCTCGAGAATGAAGGCGCGGTATTCGGTGACGATTATCTGGACGTCGCCTTCCAGCTCGCTGCCGGCCGGAATGGTGCCGTTGCAGGCGAAGTCCAGCACAAGGGCGGATGGCGCGTCCGGGTTGACCGCCTCCCAGTCCGCGTCGTCCGTGAGGGCACCCATCAACTCGCCCCCCGCGCCATACCCGGCAAAGCTCGGCGTCTTGTACGTCGCGTTCCGGCAATCGAACTGATAGCGCATGTCCAGACGCGCGAACCCGGTCTCGGCCAGGGTTTCCGGTGACGAGCCCGTGATGACGGTGACGTTCGCGATATTGCCCGATTTCTGCACGGTGCCCCCCGCGACAAAGATCAGCGCCTCCCGCGTGATGTCGATCAGATAATAGGGTCCGTCGACTGCAGGCGCTTCCTGAGCGCGGGGCGCGGACACGCCGAGGGTCGTGGCGGCGACGACGGCGGTGGCGAGAGTAACGGCGAGGCGCATGGCAGGCTCCAGGATGGCGATCCCGGCAGGTTACTCGCCGCGGCGCCGTCGGCAAGCGTCGATCTCTGACGTCTTCTGATGGAGCCCCGACCAGCGGCACAGCAAAAAGGCCCCGGAGCGATCCGGGGCCTCTCGCGTCCTTGCGGACCTGTGTCTTACGCTTCGGTGTCGGGGGTCTCGGCCTTGCCGGTCTCCGGCACGGCGACGCCCTTGGCCGGACGCACCGTCTGGCGCTCGGCGATACGGGCCGACTTGCCGCGACGGTCGCGCAGATAATAGAGCTTGGCGCGCCGCACGACGCCGCGACGCTTGACCTCGATGGATTCGATGTTCGGCGACAGGATCGGGAATTTCCGCTCCACACCTTCGCCGAAGCTGATCTTGCGGACCGTGAAGGTCTCGTTCACGCCGCCACCCGAGCGGGCGATGCAGACACCTTCAAAGGCCTGGACGCGTTCACGCTCGCCTTCCTTGATCCGCACATTGACGCGCAGGGTGTCGCCGGGCTGGAAAACCGGGATCTCACGGGTTTCGAGCAGGCGGGCTTTTTCTTCGGCAGCGAGCTGCTGGACGATATTCATGGTCACTCTCCGTCGGGCTTTGCGCCCTTTAGCTGTCAATTGGCGAGGGTATCAGCCTCGCGGGGTGGTCTTGTCCGCAAAGGCGGCCCACAGATCGGGACGCCGCTCACGGGTGGTCTTCTCCCTTTGCTCCTCGCGCCACCGTGCGACCTTTTGATGGTCACCCGACAGCAGGACCTCGGGAATGTCGTGCCCCTCGAACGTCCGCGGCCTCGTGTACTGCGGATGCTCCAGAAGCCCGTCCTCGAAACTCTCGCTCTCCAGACTGGCCGCCTGGCCGAGGACGCCGGGCAACAGTCTCACGCACGCCTCGATCGCCACCATCGCCGCCGCCTCGCCACCGGCCAGGACCGCGTCGCCGACGGCGACCTCCTCGAACCCGCGCGCGTCGAGCACACGCTGGTCCACCCCCTCGAACCGGCCGCACAGCACGACAAGACCGTCGGCTGTGGCCCAGTCCTTCACACGCGCCTGGGTCAGGGGCCGACCCCGGGCACTCATGTACAGAAGGGGTCGTTTGGGCCCATCCAGACTGTCGAGAGCCCGGGCGACCACATCGGCCTTCAGCACAGCTCCGGGGCCGCCACCCGCAGGGGTGTCGTCCAGGAAGCCGCGCCTATCGTCGCTAAAGGCCCGGATGTCAACCGTTTCAAGGCTCCACAGCCCCCGCTCACGCCACGCCGTCCCGATCAGCGACACGCCGAGCGGCCCCGGAAACGCCTCCGGAAACATGGTCAGAACGGTAACGGGGTAGGGCATGGGGGTCACCAATCCATCGGCTTGGTGAAAGTGCCTGATGCGTCTGTCATGGTGGTGGGCAGTTGGCAGGCTGCCAGATCGTGCTGGCGAATGTCTCTCTTGAAGCTGGCGAGCTTTTTCAACTCAGCGCTCCCATTGGGTCGAGGGGGGATCAGGCCGACAACAATGCCGCCATCCGTCTGCGCCATACGGATGGGAGTCAGAAGATCGGAGTCATTGGAGACCACTACTGCTGCCGGGACCGTCCCCTTCAATGCGTCCCGCAACAGATGGGCGGCCAGATTGACATCCGATCCCTTCTCTTCGGTCTTGTGCACCCATTCCATCACGACCGCGCCGTTTGGATTTCGCTTCACGACCAGCTGCCCATTATTTCGCAGCGGATAGCCCTTGGGGTTACATTCGAGAACAGGTGCACGAACTGGCGATGCTAGGAAATTGCCGAAATGAACCTGAACACGGGAAAGCGTGGCCAGAGCGCGAAGATATGTGGCCTGGCGAACGGCAACGTCTGTGTTGCCGGGGCGGGATTCTACCCGCGCAGTGAAGTAGTGTATTGTTTCGACCTGATTTCGAGGAAGCACGCGGTCGAAAAGCTGTTCCAGATCAAGCCACTTGTAAGGCGTGCCCTTCAGGCAGCCGTAATAGAGGTTGAAACCGTCTACGTAGACATTCGTCCGCATGGCCTAGCCAGAAAATGCAACGGCGGACCCTTGGGCCCGCCGCGCGTCCGACCGCCGAAGCAATCGGAGGAGTGATGTACGTCAGAATGTGCACGGCATGCACAAAAGTCAAGTTTCGCTAGATATTCTCCGACAGTCAGGCGTCTCGTGACGCGAGGAGCGAAGCGGCGCTCCTACCCCCCACGCATCCCGCTGATGGTGCGGTTGGGCGCGATGTCCTCGGCCGAGGTGATCAGGTGGATCAGGGCGGGCACGCCCTGTTCGCGGGCCTCCCTCCGCGCCGTCTCCAGCGCGCCTGCAAAATCCTCGGTCGTCTCGCAACGCACGCCGAACGCTCCAAACGCCTCGGCCCATTTGACGAAGTCGGGGTTCTTCAGATCGGTGGCGATCACCCGTTCCGCGCCGGGGTAGTGCCCCTCCTGGTGCATGCGGATGGTGCCATAGGTCGAGTTGTCGACCACGATCACCACGGGGTTCAGCCCGTGCTGAACGGCGGTGGCCATCTCCTGACCGGTCATCATGAAGTCGCCGTCGCCGGCCACGCAGATGACCTCGTGATCCGGGTGGACCGCCTTGGCCGCCAGCGCCGCCGGCCAGCCATAGCCCATGGCCCCCGACGTCGGGGCCAGCTGCGTCCGGCACGCGCGGTGGCGGTAAAACCGGTGCAGCCAGGCGGCAAAGTTTCCGGCGCCATTGGTGATGATGGCATCGGCGGGCATGACCTCGCCCAGATGCTTCATGCACTGGCTCAGATTGACCGCGCCGGTCACCTTGACCGGCGTCGAAAAGGCCTCGAAATCCGCATGGGCGGCGTCGCCCAGATCGTGCCAGGTGCGGCCCGGCTCCAGCTGCGACAGGGCCAAGGCCGCCAGACTGTTATCCGCCACAGCCGACGTCAGCGTCGGCCAGACCCGGCCCAGTTCCTCGGGCCCCGGGTGGGTGTGCACCAGCACCCTGGCCGTGTGCTCCCGGTCGAACAGGGTATAGCCCTGCGTCGGGTTCTCGCCCAGCCGTGCGCCGATGGCGATGATCAGGTCGGCGTTCTTCGCCCGCGCCATCAGCTTGGGATTGCAGCCCAGCCCGAGATCTCCGGCATAGTTCGGCCGGTCATTGGCGATGATATCCTTGCGGCGGAACGAGCCGGTGATCGGCAGGCCCAGCGCCTCGGACCAGGCGGCCAGCGCATGCGCCGCCTCATGGGTCCAGCCCGAGCCGCCGACGATCAGCAGCGGCCGCTCCGCCTTGGCCAGCCGCGCCTCGATCTCGCGGGCAATCGCGGGGTCCAGCGCAGACCGGGCCGGGGTCACGGGCCGGACCGGGGCCGGACCGCCGTCGTCGTGCAGGATGTCTTCGGGCAGGGCGATGACCACCGGCCCCATCCGCCCCTGCAGGGCGGTGGCGATGCCGCGCTCGACGATCTCGACCGTGCGCGCCGGCGTTTCGATCTCGGTCGCCCATTTGGCCAGGCCGCCGAACACCTCGCGGTAATCGACCTCCTGAAACGCCCCGCGTCCCCGGTCGGTCAGGGCGATCTGGCCGACGAACAGGATCATCGGCGTAGAGTCCTGATGCGCCGTATGCACGCCGATCGAGGCGTGCGTCGCGCCCGGTCCGCGCGTGACCATGCAGACCCCGGGCTTGCCCGTCAGCTTGCCATAGGCCTCAGCCATATTGGCGGCCCCCGCCTCATGTCGGCAGGTGATCACCCGGATCTGGTCGCGCACATCGGCCAGCGCATCCAGCACGGCCAGATAACTCTCCCCCGGCACGCAGAAGACGGTGTCGATCTCATTGATCAGAAGGGTCTGCACCAGACGGTGGGCGGCGCTCGTGCGGGCGGTGTGTGCGGTTTGGCTCATGCGTCTGCTGCTAGCAGATCAGGGCCAGTCTTGACCATTGCTCTGCCATGCAACCCGCAGGCCGGGTCCGCGTTAGAGCTTGGCCATACAGGAGTTCCCCATGCGCAAGATCATCACCCTGGCCCTCATCGCCTCGGCCCTGGCCGTTTCTGCCTGCAACACCATTTCCGGCATCGGTCGCGATGTCGAAGCCGTCGGCGGCGCCGTCACCAGCGGTGCCGAAGAAGCGAAAAACTAGGTCCAATCGACATTCAGGGATTCACTTGGGCCTGAATGCGTGATTCATAGGTCTCCGCTTTGACGGAGGTCTGTGATGGGTGTGAAGCGGTACGAACTGGATGAAGCGCAGTGGGCCCGTATCGAGCCGCTGCTCCCGGGGAAGGCGTCGG
>NZ_QTTA01000023.1 GCF_003730275.1 Brevundimonas halotolerans | reverse complement strand
GAGCGATGGACTTCGATGGTGTATCAGATACCCCGCTGGCAAAGCGCGCAAGTCGGATTGGACGCCTCGTCGACGAATGGAAAAGCGCGAGGTAGCAGACCCATCAGTTTATGAGTTCACGGCCTAGAGATGATCACGCCGCTCGCCGGAACGGATGGCGCGTGTGGCGTCCTCCGGCGTCATCAGACCCTTGATCGCGAGCGGCCCGTTCCACTCGGCGGCGGGCCAATCGACGCTGCTGACGCGGTGCTGCACATCCTTGGAGCCCGGCGGCACAGCGTATCGCACGGATGGGATGGCGGCGTGACTACCCATCGATTGCAGACAGTCCATCGCCCCGGGTGCGCATGCCCGACCCTTTCTTCCCGCCCTGGCTGCGGGTTGTGGCAGAATGGGTTCTCAATAGCAGGGAGGGTATTTGACGAGGGGGATGCGGTCCGGCTGCAGCGGTCCGGGACGAGCGCCTGAGCCTCGATCCAGATTTCAGACGGTTCAGACGGTTCAGACGGTATTTTTCAGGGTCTGGATTGGAGTCCCCGCACATGACTCCAGCCCATGCACGGCCCTGAACCCCAGCAAGCACGGGGCTTTCCGGCGATATGGAGAAAGGGGAGTCTGTTTTCGGCCTTCGACTCCAGCCCTCCCCTTTCAGACGGTTCAGACTATTCAGACGGTGTTTTCCGCGTCTCGCTCACAGCTCCGGATCGGGCAGCGAAAGAAAGGCGGATCTGAGGGCCACGGCCCAGTCGTGGGCGATGGTCTGGAAATAGGGGTCGTCCCGCTCGATCCGCGTCTCGTGGGTCGGCTCGTACTGGCCGGCGGTATAGGTCTGGAAGTCGATCGGCAGGCCCACCGACAGATTTGCCTTGAGCGTTGAGTCGAACGACACCACCAGCAATTTGACGGCCTGTTCGAAGCTCATGTCCGGGTCATAACCCCGCACCAGAATGGGGCGCCCGTATTTGGTCTCGCCGATCTGGAAATAGGGATTGTCGTCGGTCGCCTCGATGAAATTGCCCTGCGGATAGATCAGGAACAGGCGCGGCGGCGTGCCCTTGATCTGGCCGCCCATGATCAGGGTGGCGCCGAACATGGCCTCGGCCGACTGGCCGCTCTGGACATTGGTCTGGATGGTCTCGCGCAGGGCCTCGCCCACCAGCCGCGCGGCCTGGAACATGGTCGGCGTTTCCAGCAGCGAGGGATTGCGCTCGGCCGGGACCTTGGTGCGCTCGTCCAGAATGCTGACCACCGACTGGGTCGTGGCCAGATTGCCGGCGGTCATCAGGGTGATCATCCGCTCGCCCGGCTTGTGCCAGGTGAACATCTTGCGGACCGTGGCGACGTTGTCGACGCCGGCATTGGTGCGGGTGTCCGACATGAACACCAGCCCCTTGTTGAGGCGCATGCCAACGCAATAGGTCATGGAGCGGTTACCTTCATTGCGGGCATGGCCGGACTACTGCTGGACTTGCAGCTGAACAACCATCGACTCATTGCGGCCCCCGTAGACGATACCCGAGATCGGCGCCGCTTCGCCATAGTCGAGGCCTGTCGCGACACGCACATACCGGGGATCGGGCGAGACACCGTTCGAGACATCAAAGCCGACCCAGCCCAGGCCCTCGACGTGGACCTCGGCCCAGGCGTGGCCCGCGTCCTGGTCCACCCGGTCGTCCATGACCAGATAGCCGCTGACGTAGCGTGCCGGATAGCCCATCAGCCGGGCGGCCGCGATCATGATGTGGGCGTGGTCCTGACAGACGCCGCGTCCGGTCTCGATGGCCTGCTCCGCGGTGGTCGAAAAGTCGGTCGTGCCGGTCTCATAGCCGACCGTCTTCAGGATCAGCGCCGACAGGGCGTGCAGGCGCGACGGGTCGTCGTCGAAGTCCTTGCCCAGGTCGCGGACCAGCTGGCGCACGCGGGGACCGGGGCGGGTCTGCGGCGTCGCCCTCTGGAAATACCACAAGGGGGCAAACCCCCCGTGCTGGCCGATCACTCCGGCGGTGTCCGAGGTATCGACCTCGCCCTCGCACAGAATGGTCACCGTGCGGCTGCCCGGCTCGATGGACAGCAGTTCGACCAGGTTGTTGTGCTGATCGGTGTAGGCGACCTCCTTGCGGCCGCCCTCAATCTCGGTCCGCCAGGACAACACCTCCTGCCCGCCCGAGTGCTTGGGGGTCAGGCGGATCTTCTGCAGGCCCCGGCTGACGGCCTGGCCATAGTGATATTCGGTGCTGTGCCGGACCTTCACGCGCATGGGATCATCCGTAGAACCTGTAGTCCTGCTCGATCTGCAGGCCGAGGGCGTGGTTGCGGGCGATGAAGTCGTTCAGGACGCCGTGGAGCCCTGCGTCAAAGATCGACTCGATCGAATGATCCGCCAGCCGTTTCACATGGGCCCGCGCCAGATCGTGGCTGGGCATCTCGCTGCCATAGGCCTCGGCCAGGAAGCCCAGATGCTCGGAAATCTGCCCGGCACAGAAGGCCAGCGAACGCGGCATGCGCCGGTCCAGAATGATCAGATTGGCAATCTGGCGGGGATTGGCGGTCCCGTCGCTCAGCCAGCGATAGGCCCGCTGCGCCGAGACCGACCGCAGGATCGTCTCCCACTGCACATTGTCCAGCGACGACCCGACATAGGACACCGACGGCAGCAGCACATAGTATTTGACGTCGAGGATCCGGGCCGTGTTGTCCGCCCGCTCGATGAAGATCCCCAGATGGGCAAAGTTGTAGACGTCGTTCTGCATCATGGTGCCGGTCAGGGCCCCGCGCACCAGGGCATTCTGACGCCGGATGGTGGCCAGGATGTCGGGCAGGCCGTTCTCGGACACAGGCCGCTTCAGCACCTCGCGGATTGTCATCCAGCCTTCGTTAGTCGCCTCCCAGACCTCACGGGTCAGGGCGGTGCGCACCAGCCGCGCACTGGTGCGGGCGCTGTTGATGGCCGAGACGACGCTGGAGGGATTGTCCTTGTCCCGCAGCAGATAGTCGATGACGTTGGCGGCGTTGAACTCGTCGTACCGCTCCAGATAGCCCTTGCGGACACCGGCGGTGCTGATGACCGAAGCCCACTCCGCCTCGGCCGCCGCAGACCGGGTCAGGGCGATCCGAAAGCCCGCGTCGACCAGACGCGCCGTGTTCTCGCTGCGCTCCAGCATCCGGAACATCCAGAACAGGCCGGCGGCGGTCTTGCCTAGCATGACAGCCCTCCCCGACCCGGCATGGTGACTGTGCCCCGCCTCATTCTTCCAGCACCCAGGTGTCCTTGGTGCCGCCGCCCTGGCTGGAGTTCACCACCAGCGATCCCGCCTTCATCGCCATGCGGGTCAGGCCGCCGGGGGTGATCTCGATCTTGCCGGGAGAGACGAGGACGAACGGGCGCAGGTCCACATGGCGCGGTGCCAGGCCGGCCTTGGTCAGCACCGGCACGGTCGACAGGGCCAGGGTCGGCTGGGCGATATAGTTGGCGGGGCGGGCCTTCAGCTTGTCGGCAAAGGCGGCGATCTCCCGCTTGCTGGCGGCGGGCCCTACCAGCATGCCGTAGCCGCCCGAACCGTGGACTTCCTTCACGACCAGCTCGTCCAGATGTTCCAGCACATAGGCCAGGGCGTCGGGCTCGGCGCACCGCCAGGTCGGAACATTCTTCAGGATGGGGCTCTCGCCCGTGTAGAACTGGATGATGTCGGGCATGTAGCTGTAGATCGCCTTGTCGTCGGCGATGCCCGTGCCCGGCGCATTGGCGATGGTGATGCCCCCGGCCCGGTAGACGTCCATCAACCCCGGCACGCCCAGCTGGGAGTCCGGGTTGAAGCTCATCGGATCCAGATACTCGTCGTCGACCCGACGATAGAGGACGTCGATGGGGGTGTAGCCCCGGGTGGTCCGCATGGCGATGCGGCCATCGACCAGTTGCAGGTCCTGCCCTTCGACCAGTTCGACACCCATCTCGTCCGCCAGGAAGGCATGCTCGAAATAGGCCGAGTTGTGGATGCCGGGCGTCAGGACCGCCACGACGGGCGATCCTGCGCAGCCTCGCGGTGCGCTGGCCGCCAGCGACCGCCGCAGCAGCTTGGGATAGTCGCTGACCTCGCGCACCGCGACCCGCGAGAACAGTTCGGGGAACATGCGCAGCATCGTCTCGCGATTTTCCAGCATGTAGGAGACGCCCGACGGCGTGCGGGCATTGTCCTCAAGCACGAAGAAGTCGTCCTCGCCCGTGCGGACAATGTCGATGCCGACGATGTGCGTGTAGATGCCGCCGGGCGGTTCGACCCCGATCATCTGGGGCAGGAAGGCGGCATTGGCCGCGATCACATCGACGGGGATGCGGCCGGACCGCAGGATCTCCTGCCGATGATACATGTCGTGCAGAAAGGCATTGATGGCCCGCACCCGCTGCTCGATCCCGCGGGTCAGGCGGCTCCACTCCCGGGCCGAAATGATGCGCGGCACAATGTCGAAGGGGATCAGCCGCTCGTCGGCTTCCTGCTGGCCATAGACATTGAAGGTGATGCCGGTGCGACGGAAGAAGACCTCGGCGTCCTTGGATTTCTTCTTGAGGGTCTGCGCGCCCTGACGCTCGAACCAGTCAGCGTAACTTGCATACGGCGGTCGGCAGGACGTGCCGGAGCCATTCATTTCGTCGAAGAAGTCGGGCTTGTTCGCCATTGCATCAGGTGTCGCACAGGGGGGCAGCCGCTTCAATGACCCTGCTCAATGAAGAGCACCCGGGCGTCGCGACATGCATCGCTGGGTGGCGGGGCTCTCACCGACGCCGATCTGACCCGGACCGCTGGACGATAGCCTTTGGCAAGGGTTGGGTGCCGGACTGTTGGCCGCTACACTGGTCATTGCGACCGCAGCCCGGGTTCGCGGGCGGCGTCGCCCGTAAAACCCGGCGGAACGGTTCCGGGTCGCAGCGGTTAAGCTTGGGGGCGTACGGCCCGTGCACCTGAATTTCAAATGACAAGCGAGGTCTGAGCCAGCGCATGTGTGGCCTGAGTGGCGAGATCAATTTCAACGGGCAGACGGCCGACATCGCCGCTGTAGAACGGATGACCGGGGCGCTCGCCCCACGCGGGCCAGATGGCAGCGGGGTGGTGGCGCGCGGCCCGGTCGCCTTCGGCCACAGGCGCCTGAAGATCATCGACCTCAGCGACAAGGCCCAGCAGCCCATGGTCGACGCCGACCTCGGGCTGATGATGGTCTTCAACGGCTGTATCTATAACTACCCCGAGCTGCGCGCCGAGCTGCAGGGTCTGGGCTATCGCTTCTTCTCCGACGGCGACAGCGAGGTGCTCCTCAAGGCCTGGCACGCGTGGGGCGAGGCCTGCGTCGACCGCTTCCACGGCATGTTCGCCTTCGTCATCCACGAGCGCGACAGCGGTCGCGTGGTGATGGGCCGCGACCGGTTCGGCATCAAGCCGCTGTATCTGGCGGAACAGGGCAAGCGGATGCGGTTTGCCTCCAGCCTGCCGTCACTGCTGGCGGGTGGAGACGTGGACACCTCGATCGATCCGGTCGGCATGCACCATTATATGACCTTCCACGCCGTGGTGCCGCCGCCGCACACCATCCTGAAGGGGGTGCGCAAGCTGCCACCGGCGACCCTGCGCATATTTGAAGCCGACGGCACCCATCGCGACCGCCTCTACTGGGCGCCGCAGAATGTTCGGCGGGCCGAAGACGCTCGGCTCTCGGCGGCGGACTGGCGCGATCAGGTGCTTGATGCCCTGCGCATTGCCGTGAAGCGCCGCATGGTCGCCGATGTACCGGTCGGGGTGCTGCTGTCGGGTGGGGTGGATTCCAGCCTGGTCGTCGGCCTGCTGGCAGAGCTGGGCCAGACGAGTCTGCAGACCTTTTCGGTCGGCTTTGAGGCCGCCAATCAAGAGAAGGGCGACGAGTTCGTCTATTCCGACCTGATCGCCAAACACTATGGCACCGACCACCACCAGATCTTTGTGCCGCATGACCGGCTGATGCAGTCCCTGCCCGGCACCATCGGCGCCATGTCAGAGCCCATGGTCAGCTATGACAATGTCGGCTTCTACCTGCTCAGCCAGGAGGTCGCGAAGCACATCAAGGTCGTCCAGTCCGGTCAGGGGGCCGATGAGGTGTTCGGCGGCTATCACTGGTACCCGCCGATGCTGGATACGACCGATCCGGTCGCAACCTATGCCGGGGCCTTCTTCGACCGCAGCGATGCGACGCTGCGCACTCAGGTCAGTCCGGACTATCTGCCCGAGACCGACGCCAGCCTCGAGCTGGTCCGCGCCCATTTCGGCATTCCGGGGGCCGAGACCGCCGTCGACAAGGCCCTGCGCCTCGACAGTCAGGTCATGCTGGTCGACGACCCGGTCAAGCGGGTGGACAATATGACCATGGCCTGGGGGCTGGAGGCGCGGGTGCCCTTCCTCGACCACGAACTGGTCGAACTGGCCGGTCGCATTCCGCCGGAACACAAGCTGTCACAGGGCGGCAAGGGCGTGCTGAAGGAGGCTGCCCGTCTGGTGGTGCCGTCCGAGGTGATCGACCGCAAGAAGGGCTATTTCCCCGTTCCCGCCCTCAAATACATCGACGGGCCCTATCTCGAGATGGTCCGCGACAGTCTGAACAGTCAGGTCGCGCGCGAGCGGGGCCTGTTCCAGCGCCCGTATCTGGAGACTCTGTTCGAAAACCCGCGCGATCACATCACCCCCCTCCGCGGGTCCGAGCTGTGGCAGGTCGCGGTTCTGGAAATGTGGCTGCAGTCCCATGGCGTCTGACGCGCCCCGTCAAAAGCCACGCGCGGCGCCGCACCGCCTGAAACGCATGCGCCATGAGGGCCTGAAGCCCATGGTCGGCGGCGCCGAGCGCGAGATGACGCCCGACGCCGTGCTCGACATGGGTTGGGGGCGGCTGCTGTTCGCCCAGACGTTCTCCGATGCCCAGCCCCTGATCGAGGCCCTGCGGTCCGAGGGCCCGGACCGGCGCGACATCGCCTTCTATGTGCGCAACCCACATGTGCTGCTGGCCTCGGCCCCGCAGGAGGTGTTCCTCGACCCGTCGCACACCTTCCGGCTGGAACTGGCCACCTATCGCCCGGGCCGACGCCAGCCCCGGGGCTTCACCGTCCGCCGACTGGCGTCCGAGGACGACATAGAGGCGACCAACCGCATCTATGCCGCCCGGCGCATGGTGCAGATCCGGCCCGACTTCTTTTCCAGCCCCAAGGACGATCGCGCCCTGACCTATTTCGTCGCGGAGGACGAAACCACCGGCGCCATCATCGGCACGGTTACGGGCGTCGATCACGTCAAGGCGTTTTCCGACCCCGAGGAAGGCTCGTCGCTCTGGTGTCTGGCGGTCGATCCGCAGGCCACCCAGCCGGGCGTGGGCGAGGCCCTGGTCCGGCGCCTGGCCGAGCATTTTCGCACGCGTGGGCTGGCCCATATGGATCTGTCGGTCATCCACGACAACGAACAGGCCATCGCCCTCTATGAGAAGCTGGGCTTTCGCCGTGTCTCCTTCTTCGGGGTGAAGCGCAAGAATCCGATCAACGAACCGCTATTCAAGGGCCCCGACCCGGCCAGCGACCTCAATCCCTATGCCCGGATCATCGTCGACGAGGCGCGGCGCCGGGGGATTGCCACCGATGTCCTCGATGCCGAGGGCGGACTGGTGCGCATGACCTGGGGCGGCCGGTCGATCCGCTGTCGCGAAAGCCTGTCGGAACTGACTTCGGCCGTCGCCGTCAGCATCTGTGACGACAAGCGGATGACCCGCCGCATTGTCGAACACGCCGGACTGACGGTGCCGCAGCGCTATGATCCGGAAGATACCGAGGCCCTGACCGCAGCGCTGGCCGGCCGTCCCGCCCTGGTGGTCAAGCCCGCGCGCGGCGAACAGGGAAAGGGCGTGGCCGTGGGCCTCACCACGCTGGACGACGTTCAGGCCGCCATTGCGGAAGCCCGCGCCCTCTGTCCCGAAGTGTTGGTCGAGGATCATGTCGAGGGCGAGGACCTGAGACTGGTGGTCATTGACTTCAAGGTGGTGGCCGCCGCCATCCGCCGCCCGCCGCGCGTGGTGGGGGACGGGCGCACCAGTCTGCGCGACCTGATCGCCCACCAGAGCCGCAGGCGTGCCGCCGCAACTGGAGGGGAATCCCGCATCCCGCTGGATGCAGAGGCCCGGCGCACCCTGGCCGAAGCGGGCTACGGCTTCGATGACGTGGCCCCGGCCGGTGAGGAAATCCGCGTCCGCAAGGCCGCCAATCTGCATCTGGGCGGCACCATCCATGATGTGACGGGCGAGGTGCATCCCGCCCTGATCAATGCCGCCGTGATGGCCGCCCGCGCCATCGACATCTCGGTCACCGGCATCGACCTGATGGTTCCCGACCACCGGGGTCCGGAGTATCACTTCATCGAGGCCAATGAGCGCCCCGGTCTGGCCAATCACGAGCCCCAGCCGACGGCCGAGCGGTTCATCGACCTGTTGTTCCCCCTGTCCGGGGCCGCGGCCAGCCGCGTGGCCCTGACCAGCTGAAACCAAGGAGACGCATGACCCTTCCCTCTATCGACTCTGCCTATCTGACCGAGCGCCTGTCGCGCCTGCTGAACATCCCAAGCCCCACGGGCTATACGGATGAGGCCGTCTGGGAGGTCTGTCGCGAGCTGGAGCGGCTGGGAATTCCGTTCGATCTGACCCGGCGCGGGGCGATCCGGGCCAAACTGGCGGGCAAGGAGGCCAAGCCTGCCCGGGCGCTGGTGGCCCACGTCGATACCCTGGGTGCCCAGGTCAAGCGCATCAAAGAGAATGGCCGCCTCGAGGTCGTGCCCATCGGGCACTGGTCGTCGCGTTTTGCCGAGGGCGCGCGGGCCACGATCTTCTCCGAAGGCCAGCGGTTCCGGGGCACCATCCTGCCGCTCAAGGCCTCGGGCCACACCTTCAACGAGGAGGTCGACACCCAGCCCGTCGCCTGGAGCCAGGTCGAATTGCGCATCGATGAACGGGTCTATGACCGTGCCGCGACTGAAGCCCTGGGCGTAGAGGTTGGCGACATCATCGCCATCGACCCCCAACCGGAATTCATGGACAATGGCTACATTGTCTCGCGCCATCTGGACGACAAGGCGGGGGTCGCCACCCTGCTGGCGGCTCTGGAGTGTATGGTCCGCGAAGGCCGCACGCCCGAGGTCGACACCTATGCCCTGATTACCATCGCCGAGGAGGTGGGCGTCGGCGCCTCGTCCGTGCTGGTCCCCGACGTCGCCGCCATGATCACCATCGACAACGGCACGACGGCGCCGGGCCAGAACTCGTCCGAGTTCGGTGTCACCCTGGCCATGGCTGACCAAACCGGACCGTTCGACTGGCACCTGTCGCGCAAGCTGGCGCGGCTGGCACGCGACCACGACATCGCCCTGCAGAAGGATGTATTCCGCTATTACCGGTCGGACTCGGCCTCGGCGCTTGAGTCTGGGGCCGATATCCGCACGGCCCTGCTGACCTTCGGCATCGATGCCAGCCACGGCTATGAGCGCATCCACCTGAACGCCCTGACCTGTCTGGCCGAACTGCTGGTCGTCTACGCCGAGAGCGAGGTCGAGATCGAACGCGACATCCGTCCCCTGACTGGCGTCAGCGGCTTCACCCATCAGCCGATCGACTGACCATCCCTTGCCGCCCGGCACCGCTGCCCTAAGGTGCCGGACATGGAACCGCCCAAGGACAAGGAAGAAGCGCTCGCCGGCCTGTTGAACGGGACAATGGTCACCTTATTGGCCAGCGTATTCCCGGTCGTAATCGTCTGGCAGATCGCTCGTCACTGGCGAGAGATGTTGTCGGCGGGTTTGACTGACACCGCCACCGACAGTGCCTTGGGCATCGGACTCCTCGTCGCCAGCATCTCCGCACTTCGGTATGGCATCCGCACCCTGCACCTGAACTGGACGTCCCTGCGGACGCTCTGAGAGCCCCCTACTGCAGAGGCCGCAGCAGCGGCGCCACCGCCTCCATCCGGTCGACCGACGGGGCGAACTCGGGGTCCCGCCGCGCCTGTGTCGCCTGTTCAAAGGCATAGCCGAACGACAGTACCTGCTGGTCCTGCCACTTGCCGCCAATGAAGCTCATGCCCACCGGCAGACCATCGACAAAGCCCATCGGCACGGTCAGGTGCGGATAGCCCGCCACGGCCGCCAGTTGGCTGGCCGATCCCAGATAGTTGTCGCCATTGACCACATCGATCGACCAGGCTGGGCCGGTGGTCGGCGCGATCAGCACCACGACGTCGTGGTCGGCCATCATCCTGTCGATGCCCTCGGGGCCCGCCAGCCGGAACGAGCGCTCGCGTGCCGCGATATAGTCCGGATCGTCCAGCCCCTCCGTCGCCTCGGCGGCCACGAAGATGTCCTGTCCGAACAGGGCCAGCTCGCGCGGCGTCTGCTCATTGAAGGCGATCACATCGGCCAAGGTCCGGGTCGAAACCTGGGCCGGATCGGTCGAGGCCAGATAGAGGTTGAGGTCGACCTTCAGCTCGGTCAGCAGCACGGCGAACTCGGCCCCGCCGATGGCGCCGCGGTTGGGGCCCTCGGTGATCTCGACCAGAATGGCGCCCGCCGCTTCCAGCGCCCTGAGGTTTTCCTCGAACACCAGATCCGTGCCGGTCGAATAGCCGGTCAGGAAGCGCATCACCCCGATCCGCTGGCCGCGCAGCGACCCCGCATCCAGCCCTGCGGCAAAATCCACGCGGTGCGCATCGGCCTCGGCGGTCGCCGGATCGGCGGGATCACTGCCGGCGATGACCGTCAGCACCACGGCGGCATCGCGCACAGTGCGGGTCATGGGACCGGCCGTGTCCTGGCTGCGGCTGATCGGGACGATATGGGTCCGCGACACCAACCCGACCGTGGGCTTGAAGCCGACAATACCGTTGATGGCCGCCGGGCAGGTGATCGAGCCATCCGTCTCGGTGCCGATGGCCGCCGGGGCCAGACCGGCCGCAACCGCCGCCGCCGACCCTGCCGATGAGCCGCAGGTGTTGCGATCCAGCGCATAGGGATTGCGCGACAGGCCGCCGACGGCGCTCCAGCCGCTGATCGAGTCCGAGGAGCGGATATTGGCCCATTCGGACAGATTGGCCTTGCCGAGGATCACCCCGCCCTCGGCCCGCAGTCGCGCGACCAGCGGGGCATCCCGCCCCGGCGCATTGTCGATCAGCGCCATCGACCCCGCCGTGGTCGGCATGTCGAAGGTCTCGATATTGTCCTTCAGCAGGATCGGCATGCCGCGAATGCCGTCGCCCGGCGCCCAGTCGATCTCCGTTACCGATGGCGACCAGGTGATGACCGCATTAGTGGTGAAACGATCATCTGCGCAGAGCACAGCCACGTCGGCAGGCAGAAGTACGCAGTCGCTGAGGTCGGCGTCGGCCCGATCCCAGGCCACTGCTTCCGCACCGGCACGAGCATACTCGAGAGCTTCCGCCTCAGCAGCCTCAGCCGTTTCCAGAGCCTCCGCCGCCTGCGTGGCAGCCAAGCCGACGGCACTCCTTTCATCCGTTCGTCGAACCTCGACGCTGATGCATCCGCCCAGCGTCAGGGCGGCGGCCAGCGCTGCCCCTGCTCCCCATACTTTCCGCTCATCCCCGCGGACGCGGGGACCCAGTCCTTTGGCCAGACGAGCTAACCCCTGCCGCGAGGGCAATGCGCTCGATGCTGGGTCCCCGCTATCGCGGGGATGAGCGGAGGAATTTGTCAGTCCGCGTGCGGCGAGCGTGATCCGATCGTGCGGTCCAGGAAGTCCAGGTAGGTTCGCCATTGGTGTAGCCCCCGCTCATTGCCCCGGATGCCGTGGCGCTGACCGGGATAGAGCATGGTCTCGAACGGAATGCTCTGGGCCTGCAGCGAGTCCAGCACGCGGGTGGTGTTTTCAAAGATGACATTGTCGTCGGCCATGCCGTGCATCAGCAGCAGCCGCCCGGTCAGCTGATCCAGCTGATCGACCACGTCCGAGGCCGCATAGCCCTCGGGGTTGGCCTCCGGCGTCGACATGAAGCGCTCGGTATAGTGGGTGTCATAGAGGCTCCAGTCCGTGACAGGCGCCCCCGAAATCGCAGCCGCCAGACCCATCTCGGGCTCGGTCAGCATATGCAGCGTCATGAACCCCCCGTAGCTCCAGCCCATGGCGGCGATGCGATCGTCGTCTACGAACGGAAGCGTTCTCAGATAGTTGGCACCAAGAACCTGATCTTCGATCTCAGGTTGACCCATGGTCAGATAGAGGGCCTGTTTGAACCTCGTCGAGCGCTCGCCCTCGCCCCGGTTGTCGAGGCGGAAGACGATATATCCGGCCTCAGTCAACAGTTGAGTGGTCGAGGCCTGCCAGCTGTTGCGGACGCCGCCACCCGACGGACCGCCATAGACCTGCATGACAACCGGATACGTCTTCGACGGATCAAAGCCTGGTGGGGTGGTCATCTGCCAGACCAGGGTCTCGCCCGCGCTCTCCAGCGTGCCGAAGGTCGGGGTCTGGCGGCGCGCGACATAGGGGAAGAAGGGGTGGTTTTCGTCCAGCCGGTTCTCCTCGATCCAGCGCACGCGGGTGCCGTCGATCCGGTAGAGGGCCGACTGCGACGGGGTCTCGAGGTCCGTATAGTTGCCGACATAGGCCGTGCCCGTGGAATTGACCGAAGCCGACCACCAGCCGCCGCGCGGGGTCACCTCGACCGGGGTGACGGTCTCGTTCAGGCTGGCCCGGAACAACTGTTGCTCGATCGGATATTCCTCGCCGTCGCGCATCGAGGCGGTGAAGAAGACGTCGCCGGTCGCAAGGTTCACCCCGTCCAGCGCCTTGACCGCATAGTCGCCGGTCGTGATCGGGCGGATCAGCGTGCCGTCGCGGTCATACAGATACAGGTGCCGCCAGCCGCTCTCTTCCGACGACCAGATGAAGCGCCCGTCGGCCAAAGGTCTGAAGTTGTGCGTCAGGCTGACCCAGGCCGGGCTGGTCTGGGTCAGGATCACCCGAGACTCGCCCGTCGTCGGGTCCACGGTCATCAGGTCCAGCGTCTGCTGGTCGCGCGACTGGCGCTGGACGTACAGGGTCTCACCGTCGACCGACCACGCCACGCGGGCCAGATAGATGTCGGCATTGTCGCCGAGGTCGACCTTGACCCGCTCGCCCGTCGTGCGGTCGTGCACATAGAGATCGACAATGGCATTGGGCCGTCCGGCGCGGGGATAGCGCTGCTCGATCACGCTGGCGCCGCCGCCGGTGATGTCGAGGCGCGGCACGATGTCGACGGTCGACTCATCGGTGCGCTGCAGGGCGATGTAGCGTTCGTCCGGGCTCCACCAGTAGCCGGTGTCGCGGTCCATCTCTTCCTGGGCGATGAATTCGGCGGTGGCCCAGGTGATCAGGCCTTCGCCGTCGGTGGTGATGGCCATCTCGCGACCGCTGGCCAGATCGTAGACGACCAGATCCTGATCCCGCACCCACGAGACATAGTTGCCGTCCGGGCTGACCTTGGCGTCGATCTCATCGGCCTCGGTCTCGGTCAGGCGACGCACCGCCCCGCCCTCCCGCTCGGCCAGGAAGATGTCGCCCTCCAGCGGCGCCAGAATATAGCGGCCCTGCTGGTCCCAGGCGTATTCGACGACGCCCCGGGCGCTGATCCGCATGCGCTCGCGCCGGGCCTTTTCTGCCTCGGACAGTTCCCCGGCGTCCGGTACCAGGGCGCGGGCGTCGATCAGCTTGAACGGCTCGCCGCCGTCGACCGACACGGCCCACAGGTCCAGCACATCCACATCGTCCTCGCGTGAGCGCAGGAAGGCGACCAGCTGGCCATCCGGCGACAGGCTGACGCCGCGCGCCACCGGTCCGTTCAGCGACGGACTGGAGAATACCCGCTCGGGTGTCAGGATGGACGGATCGGCCGCCTCCTGGGCCTGGGCCAGACCGGCCATGGCGGTCGCGGAAACAAGGGTGAGGGCGGAGACGGTGTGTCGAAGGGTCGAGGTTTGCATGGGCGGCACGCTAGTGCGGCTTGACCGGATCGTCACCCCGGAAATGCATCCGGCAGACGGAACGTCTCACCCGGGTTTCGCTGGCGGGCGTCACGCTCTAGATAGGGCGGCAATGACCCAGACCCTTTCGTCCACCCCGGCCGACACTGCCCCTGCCCGGCCGTCGCCCCACCATGCGCTGAAGGTGCTGTCGGTGCACCACTGGACCGACCAGCTGTTCAGCTTCACCCTCGAGCGGCCCGAGGATTTCCGCTTCCGCTCGGGTGAGTTCGTCATGATCGGCCTGCCGGGTGAGGATGGCAGCAAGCCCGTGTTGCGCGCCTATTCCATCGCCAGCCCCCACTGGGCCGAGGAACTGGAGTTCTTTTCGATCAAGGTGCCGGACGGCCCCCTGACCTCGCGCCTGCAGAAGATCCAGCCGGGCGACACCGTGCTGATGGGCAAGAAGCCGACCGGCACCCTGGTGCTGGATGCGCTGACCGGGGGCGAGCGGCTGTGGCTGATCGGCACGGGCACGGGCCTGGCGCCCTGGCTGTCGGTCGCACGCGATCCGGACACCTACAGTCGCTTCGGACAGGTGATCGTCTGCCACACCGTGCGTCAGGTCGCCGATCTGGCCTATCGCGACTTCTTTACTGCGGGCATCCATGACGATCCGCTGGTCGGCGACGAGGCAAACGCCCATCTGACCTACTACCCCACCGTCACCCGCGAGCGGTTTGAAACTCCGGGCCGGATCACGGACCGCATCCGTTCGGGCGATGTGTTCGCTGACCTGCGGCTGCCCATCGGCTTTTCGCCCAACACCGACCGGGTCATGCTGTGCGGCTCCATGGCCATGATCAAGGAAGCCGGCGAGCTGCTGGAGACCTATGGCCTGAAGGAAGGCTCGAACGCCGAGCCGGGCGACTATGTGCTGGAGCGCGCCTTTGTCGGATAGCATCCCCGTGGACCGTCGCACCGCGCCGGGCGACTGCACCTCCATGGCCGAGGTCCGGCAGGGTGTCGATGCGCTGGACCGGGCGCTGGTCGCCCTGCTGGCCGAGCGTCAGGGCTATATGGAGGCCGCCGCCCGCATCAAGCCGAGCCGCGACGTGGTCCACGACGACGCCCGGATCGAGGATGTGGTGGCCAAGGTGCTGTCCGCTGCGCGCGACGCCGGCCTGTCCCCCGACATCGCCGAGCCGGTCTGGCGCCTGCTGATCGACCGCTGCATCGCCCACGAGTTCGCCACCTGGGACCGCACGCGGGGCCAGATTCGAGGTTAACCCCTCAGCCCCCGCAGCATCAGTTCATGCCGCCAGGCCGCGACGTCGGCTAACGCCACGTCCAACGCATCCCTGACCCGGTCCAGCAGGGGCGGCGCTTCGGCCTTGTCTGCGGCCTCCGCAACGGCACAGGCCTCGGCCAGCGCGCCCGCCCCGATGCCGGCCGCCGCCCCCCGGACCGTATGGGCCGCGTCGCGCCACCCCTCGTGGCGGACGTCCAGCATCGGCGACCACAGCCCGGCCTGCTGCACGAACAGGGTCAGCACCTCTTCCGAGATGGCGTCATCGCCGCCGGTCATCGCCTCCAGCACGGCAAAGTCGACCGCCCCGCTCAGATCCCAACGTGCCATGGTGCCCTCTCCGACTCAGAGGGCGCAGCTTAACGCCGCAGCCCCCGGGGCGAAATCGACCTTGCGTTCGCCGGAGCGAGACAGTATGTCCGGCCCCTTCGCGCTACCGGGCCCAGTGCCCGCTAGGACGATGCGGGTGATTAGCTCAGTTGGTAGAGCAGCTGACTCTTAATCAGCGGGTCGTAGGTTCGAACCCTACATCACCCACCATCGTTCTTCAGAATCCGAAATAGCGGCGCATTTTCCACTACTTCGAAGATAAGAAGGGTGAAGGATTAACGTGGTTTTGTAGGGTTTCTGTAGGGGTTCGCGCGCACTTCCGTTAGCCGATGAACCGGATGTCCTGACTGCTATCGATACCGCTCCAGCGAAGGAAAGCTTGGGGCTCCCCATACTGCCGGAAATAGCGCGCCGAACGAATGCTGTCCTGCCGCAAGCAGGAGGCCTTTTCGGGCACTTGGTCGCTCCTGTGCGATCTCCACAACAACGGCGAAGGCGCCAGCAACGGGATCAAGTGCGCCTCACGATCTGGCAGGCTCGACCGTGGACGTTGATGGCCCATGAAGGGCTACCGACGGCTCACCGACGAGGATGTCAGACAAGCTGGTGATGCAAACGACATATCCCAGTTTGAGTGTGCAACTTCTAATCCAGAAGTCATAAATAGAAATTGAGCGGTCTGTGGAGACTGTCCCGCTCACCGGCGACGGCACGTTGAGTTTCCCACTTGTTCTCCCGTGAGCTTACTGAACGGGAGTTTGATCTAGGCGATTACACATAGCCGCTCCGAAGGCGGTGAACCCCCGGTCGGGCTTGAGGACAGGAATGGTCCAATAGCCAGAACCATGGACTTTACAGACGGTGCCCGAAGGGGTCAGCAGTTTCCTGATTGAAACTCCACCGGAGCGGATGGCCACGATACGGTATCCATGGGGATTTCTAGATCAGTAAAAATCATTCTCCGGTGAGAAAGCTATCGAGTGATAATTTTGTCTGTATTCATACTTGGAATATAGATTCAAATTATCCACCGGAGATAGCGGGGGTAGCTATGTCCAGATTTCCGCCGCATCACACACGCAACGGCATCAGAGACAGGATTGCGCAATTTATATGCACCATATTGAATTGTCGCCTCTAGACTCGATATTACGAACAACGACCACATCAGAGCAGCACATTGTAGCCAAGCGCTTCAATACGATTCTCTAATGAATTCCCTACTGCATTAAGTAATTTGTCGTCCTTATCAATAAGGTATTCTGCCACCTCGATCATTATGCATACAATTTCATTCATACTGGCATGGGTATCATCGACATCAACATCCACTGCACATATCGTATTAGCTACATTTTTCGTATCGTATTGAAAAGTCATACGGGCCATTGGACATGTGACGCTATTAATTGATATATCAAATACTCCGCCATCACTTTCGTGAGCGCTAACAATATGACGTCCACCAATTTTAATATTTCCATTATTTCTGATATTTAAAGTCAACAATAATGTGGCAACTCGTATAGACCACGCCCATACAGCTATTGTTGGATTATTCAGTGCCGCTGCACCCTGCGGGGTGCACCAGAATCCGTTTGGATCAAATATACCTGATTGTGACATTTGCACTGACTAACGACTTCGCTTATTCGCGAATGGACGCCTAGCCACTAGAGTACGATTTTGACGCTGTCAAATGACAGCGCAATAATGTACTAAGGGATAAATAGTGTACAAAATATCGATAATCGATCAGATTTGTACAAATATTGATTTCACATGCTGGCTCTATATTTGCTACTCACGCTTTATTGTTAAAACGGTTCCGGCAATATTCCAATCAATTCTAATAATTTTTATCTATGAGGAAAATGGGTCATCGTCATGGAAGGCTGTGGAGTTGGCAGAAGGATCGACCCGATCCGGGCCTTTTTCCTGCCCACTACCGCTTCCGCCGGTAATGGTCAGGTCAACTGAGCCCCGCCGGAGACTTGACGGGCCATTTTTACGGGCTAGATGCGGTGGACGTTTTAGAGCCTGTATGTGGCTACCCCCACCCCCACGCGGCCAGCAGGCAAGCACGCAGTGAACGTCCGCAGTCTGCTCGCACATTCATTAGACCAGCCGCCTTGGTGATCTGACTTTGCGCCTCTCAGGTCCCGGCAGCCAAAAAGCCCGCATCCAGCGACCCCTGATGGGTGTCGAGCCAGCCCTTTGGACGCTCATAGCCCGGCAACAGCGTCGCCAGATAGGCCCAGAACTCCGGCCCGTGCGACCGCACTTTCAGGTGGGCGAGTTCGTGGACGACGACGTATTCCAGCACCGCCTTGGGAGCGAATACGAGGGTCCAGTTGATCAAGATCGAGCCGGTCGGACCACAGGCGCCCCAGCCCGTCTTCATATCTGTAACTCGGATCGTGCGCGGCTTCAGATCGAACCGCTTTCGGTAGGTCGCAGCGATCTCCATCACATCACGGCGCACCCGCCGCTTGAGCCAGAGCTTGATCTCGGTCGCGACGATGCCGCCCTGATCGTCGGCTCGGACCCATGATGGCAGGTCTACAAGAAAGCCGTTGCGGTAATCGATCTCGACGTGGGCACCATCGTGGTGGCGGACAGTGAGACGCGCGTTCCGGCCCCGGAAAGGAATCTTCGAGCCGGTCATAAATCGCGGGACAACGGCACGCTTGGCAGTCGTGGTTTCAAGTTCGCGCAGGGTGTTGAACAACCACTGCCGCTTCCGGTTCAGGAAGGCGTCGATCTCAGCGTCGTCATCAGTCGTGAGGGCCAGCACTTCCACATGGCCGGGGGTGACCGTGATCCGACGCTCCGAGACGGCGGCGGATCGCCGAAGCTCGTAGGCGACCTCGGTCTGGCCGATGCGGACCATGCCCATCACTCGGGCCCCGCGTAGGCGTGGACGGCGTAGTTCTCGATCTCATCCCTGACGGCGTTGGCGTCGGTCAGTTCGAGCGGACGCAGCACCTTCCGAACGTCCCGCCGAAGCTCCTTCTTGTAGCCGTCCATGAAGAACCAAGATGGCTGACTGGCCTGCGCGGTCGCGTAGAGATCGCCTACCTCCACAGCGATGGCTTGAAGGGCTCCGTGGTCGGCATCCAGCGCATGCGGTTCCATGATCCGCAGGATAGAAAAGGCGCGCTCGTCCATGCCCAGTTCAGTATGGGCGCCGGCCTCGGATTCAATGCTGTCGGTCAGGTCTTCGAACGCCTTCAGACCCTCGCCGGCGGCGATCTGCCCTTCCTCAAAGCGGCGAATGATCTCCAGCACGCGCTCGGAGAAGCGGCCATATTGAGCGGGGTTTTTGTCGACGAGTTCACGGGTCACCCGCTTCAGTTCAGCGGCCTTGCGGATGAAGGACTCCTTCTGCGCCTCTTCCGTCTGCCCCTCGGTCTGGAAGTCATCCTTGAAGTCGGGGTCGGTGATGTTGCGGAGGCGGACGGTCGTGCTCAAACCGGTGGCACGGACGTGCTCCTCCAGCATCTCCCTGATCTTGCCCGAGTAGGTCAGGTGGTCGAGGCTTTCGTCCTTGGTGATCGCCTGTTGAGCTAGCCGCAGGAAGGTCGCGGTCCACTTCATGTCCTCGGTGAATTCGAGGATCGTCGGATCGGGCGACAGATCGCCATAGGTTCGAACAAAGTGGCGACCGAGCCGCTGAAGCTCGAACCAGTCATCTTCCCGGCCATCGGACACCAGCTTCTCGACGGCATAGGCGGCGGCCTTCTCATCCATCCGGTCGAGGCCCATCAGACGCTTCAGGCGCATGAACTCGGCGTGGGTTTTCCGCAGGTCACGGCGTAACAGATCGAGATCGGTCAGAGCGTTCTGAACATCGTCGGCGCGATAAGAAGACAGGGCGTCTTCGAGGTTCTGGGTCACCCCGATGTAGTCCACTATCCGACCGTGTGGTTTATCGACCGAAGTGCCGTCCGGTCGCTTGATCGAGCAGGTGCGATTGGTCCGGGCGATGGCCTGAAGCAAGCCGTGTTCGCGCAGGGGCTTATCCAGATACATGACGTGCTCGTTTGGCGCGTCGAATCCGGTCAGCAGCTTGTCGCAGACGATCAGGAAGCTCGGCTCGTCGGTGCTGCCTTTGAATGCCTTTTTGGCGGCCTTCTCCCCATCATCGTCGAGGAAGTAGGCGGTCAACTGCTGGCGCACGCTTTCAATCGCCGGGTCTTCGGACGGGTAGCCATCTGTCTGGGCTTTGGAGAAGACGCAGCCGATCATCCGGTCGGCCTTCCCCGCCGCGTCGGCCTCGGCCATGCCGTCCTTGATCAGGTCGCCGGCAATCACGTCAGCCAAGGCCGCGCGATAGAGCACGACCGACTCGCGGTCGATGGCCACGATCTGTGCCTTGAAGCCGTCCGGGCGGCAGGTCTGTTTGAAATGCTCCCAGATATCGCGAGCGATCAGCCGAATGCGCTCCGGGTGTTTGGCGATCAGGGCGAGGCTGACCCCCTTCTGCTTCAACTTCTCACGCTTCTCGTCAGGCATATCGACGAACCAGCGGTCGAACAGGATATCGATCTGGCTTTCGTTGATTGACCATTCCGTCTTCCGGCCCTCGTAGAGGATCGGCACGGTGGCACCGTCGCGCACAGCGTCGTCGATCCCGTATTTGTCGAGATAGGTCTCACCCGGCTCGCTGAAGCGGGCGTAGGTGTCCTTGTCGGCCTTCTTGATGGGCGTGCCGGTGAAGCCGAAGAAGCGCGCGTCGGGCAGGGTCGCGGACAGGAAGGCCCCGAGGTCTTTCTCTTGCGTCCGGTGGCACTCGTCCACCAGCACGATCCAGTCCTCCGAGTTCGGGATCGGCTCCTTTGAGCCTTGGAACTTGAAGATGGTGGACATCAGGATTTGGCCCGAGCCGCCGCGCGCCACGGCCTCGCGCAACTCGCCGACCGAGGCCGCCTGTTTGGGGTTGGGGAGGCCACAGGCGACAAAGGTCTTGGCGATCTGATCGTCCAGATCGATGCGGTCGGTAAGGACTAGGATGTTTGGGTTCTGGAGCGTCGGCGCGTCCAGCGTCAGATGGGTCTTCAGCTTGAGGGCAAGGAACACCATCGTCAGGCTCTTCCCCGAGCCTTGGGTGTGCCAGATCAAGCCCTTCTTCTTCGTCCCCTCGGCGACGCGGTTGACCGCCTTGTTGACGGCCCGGAACTGCTGATAGCGGCAGACCTTCTTGACCCGGTGACCATTGTCCGGGTCGGTCTCGAAGACGATGAAATGGGCGAGCATGTCGAGCAGCCGCGACGGCTCCAACAGGCACCACAGGTCTTTCGACAAGTCGTCGGGAAACTCGTCTCGTTTGCGCGGCCACGGGTCGGGCCACGGCGCATAGAACTTCGCCGGGGCACCGGTCGCGCCATACAGCGTCTTCATGCCGTCCGTGACGATGTTGAAGGAGTTGGGGTAGAACAGGCGCGGAATATCGCGCTCATACTGCTTGATCTGCTCGAACGCCTGACCAGAGCGATCAGCCGCCTTCATCGGGCATTTCGCCTCGATCACGACCAGCGGGATGCCGTTCACGAACACCACCAGATCAGCGATCCGCGACCGCTGCGCCTCGACCTTGAACTGGCGCACGACGTGATAGCGGTTCCTATCGGGTCGTTTGAAGTCGATCAGGACGACCGGCTCATCCTTGGCCTTGCCCTTCAGTCGCCGGGAATAGGCTCCGCGCAGACGACGCTGCCATTCCTCGTTGTCAGACAGGGTGGACAGGTCGCTGTAGATCGCCTCTGCGTCCTCGACGCCCAACCCATCGTTCAGAGCCTGAAGGGCCTCGATCAGCACCGGCCTCAGCAGGACGCGGTTCGCCTCTTGCCGCATCAACATCGCGGCCTCGGGATGAAGCGCAACGTAGCCCATGGCCGTCAGAGCATCGAGCGCGGGCTTTTCGGCAAGGCGGTATTCGCTCACGCTGGCACCCTGACGCGGCCGGAGAGGAGGTCGGCTGCGAGCGTCTCAAAGACCCTCACAGCAGCCTTTGATGCTTGACTGGAAATGGAGCGAGCAGCCTTCAGGCTTCGATAGGAAGCCGCAATCTCGCGCTGTCGGTCTATTGAAGGTAGTGGAATTTCCAATGCCTCGATCCGAAACAGTGCGAGCTTGGGAACACCTCCGCCAACGCCCTTCTGCTGCCTAATCTGATCCGTCAACGAGCCACTCATCAAGGCAAGCAATAAGTAGTTCCGGTCAATCACCTGATCGTCACGGAGCACGATCTTGGCAGCGTTTTCCGTGAGATGTGCTCCATCCAATTCGGCTGGGACAAGAGCCACCAACCCAATCGAACCCGCGATTGAAATGAACAGGTCAGCCGACGATATTGTGTAGCGTCTGATCGCTGCGGCTGTTTCGCTCGGTATCCATTGAACGCGGGCTGGTTCGATTTCATGATCATTCCAATCAGTGACGCGAACGTAGCGAAATCCGGTTGGATCGTCAGAATATTGGCTCCCCTTCGGTAGGCGTTTGCCGCCTTTCACCATTGCCACCTCGCCAAGGTGCACCTTTGGTATCGATGGATCATTGACTAATTCTGCGACAACAGAATCGATCTCTGTCTGGATCACGGCACCGTATTTCTCGACCACGCGGTTTGAAGCTTCGCAGGTCGCCGACGCTGAGCGCAGCACCTCAGCAATTCTCCGCTGCTCTTCAAGGGGAGGCAAGAGAAGCCTTGTGTCACGCAGGACGGTGATCTTGAGGTTTGCGAGACCTGTGCTGCCTTGAACGGTGTCCGAAATCGCCTTTTGGACGGCTGTTGAACGGATCAGATGAAAGAGAAACTCGCCGTCCGCCTGTGCTTCATCAGGGCGGACGCCGAACAGCAGCGAGGCGTAAAGGTAGACTCCCGCCACATCGATACGAACAGAGTTGCCAATCCGGGCCGGGTTGCCATTTGATCCGACCATAAGGATGTCGCCGCGCCGAACGGTGCTGCTTGCGACAGACCTCTGCGAGAGGCCCGTTAGCCAGACTGTGTCGTCGAGCTTTAGAGATTGCTGGACATTCCGAATGCCAAGGACGGGCAGCGCGCCAGCGGTTGTCTTGTTCGTTTCATTCTCATCGCGCCAACTCACACCTCGCGTGATGTCAGCGACCGCCCCCAGCGTCGTTTGTTTCCAACCCTCCGGCACCTCACTCGGCATAGCCAAGCCTCTTTAGATGGCCAAACATCACAGCCTCGGCCTCGTCACGTTTGGCAATGAGGTCTTGAAGCTTGGCTACCTCGGCGGCCACATCCACGGTTTCCGCGTCCGCGCCGGTCTTGACGTAGAGACTGATGTTCAGGTTCGACCCGTTTGCCGCAATCTCATCGACCGGCACCACGCGCGCCAGCTTCTCAACATCCGCGAAGCCTTGGAAAGCGTCCGACATCGTCCGCACATTTGCGTCAGTCAGATGGTTCTGGGCCTTTCCGGGCGTGAAGGTGGCGTCGCCGTTGACGACCAGCACCTTACCCTTTCGTTCGGCGGGCTTGGTCTTGCGGATGATCAGGATCGCAGCCGGGATGCCCGCGCCGTAGAATAGGTTGGGAGCCAGCCCGATCACCGCGTCGATTATGTCAGCCTTCAGCATGGCTTCGCGGATTCGGCCCTCGGCACCTCCTCGGAACAAAACGCCGTGCGGAACCACAACGCCCAACAGGCCGTCTTCCCTCAGAGAGGCGATCATGTGCTGGACGAAGGCCAGATCGCCATACTGCCCCGGCGGCACACCATAGATGTCGCGACCGAAAGGATCGCCGTTGGACCAGACCTCGTGACCCCACTCCTTTAACGAAAAAGGCGGATTGGCGAGCACCCGGTCGTAGGCACCAACGCCGGGCAGAAACTCACCCGCTCGCGGATCGTATCGCTTCGGATCGAGGATCGTGTCGCCCTTGGCGATGAAGGCGTCATTGATGTCGTGTAGGAACAGGTTGATCTGGGCGATGGCCCAAGTGTCCAGTTCCTTCTCCTGCCCATATAGCGACAGGCTGCGGGGGTCTTGGCCCTTGGTCTTCAGGTGCTCGACCGCTTCCAGCAGCATGCCGCCCGAGCCGCAGGTGGGGTCGTAGATCGACATGCCCGGCTGAGGATCGAGGCATTCGACGATCAGCTTTACGACCTGACGGGGGGTGTAGAACTCACCGCCCTTCTTGCCCGCGCCCTCGGCGAACTGCTCGATCAGATACATATAGGCGTCGCCCAGCATGTCGGGCGGCACGTCGCTGTTCCGCAGCCGGTGCTTCTCGAAGTGAGCGAGCAGCCGCTCCAGTCGGGCGTCGGGGAAGCGTTCCTGATTGGCGAAGTCCACATCCCCGAACACGCCGCGCAGACGCAGGTTGGCGTCTTCAATCGCGGCGAAGGCATTGTTCAGGTGCTGGCCGATCTGGGTGGCGTTCTTCCTGACCGCAGTCCAGTTGTGCTGGGGCGGGACGTGGAACCGGTGCTCCTCGGGATCAGCCGCCTCCTCCCGGTCGCCGGTCTCGGCCAGCAGAACCTCGAACTCCTCGTCCCACACGTCGCAGAGTCGCCGGTAGAACAGCAGGGCGAAGATGTAGTCCTTGAACTTCCCCGCATCGACGTGGCCGCGCAGGATATCCGCCGCCTTCCAAAGATGGGTTTCGAGTTCCGATTGCATAAGCGTAGCCACTGAAGCCCCCAGTGCGTGGAGCGCACCGTTCCGTTGAATCGGGCGCAGCGCGTTGGGTCAAGGCCGGAGACGCGCAAGTGCGAAAAAGGTGCCACAACGCCCCCTTGTTTCTTGACAAGGCTCCATAGCGCCTCCTATATCCATCGATCAAGGAGGCGCATGGCCTCCTATATGGAGAATCCCAATGGCTTCATTTGATGAGTTTAAGGCGACAAAAACGGGTGAGGCCGTGGGGGCGATTCTGTTCGATCATGACTGGCAGGTTGAACTGGTTTGTCTGGCCAAGCACGGCCTGCCTCCGGCTCAGGCAGTGGGCGCGGAGATCGCCGCCAAGGTCGGCGCGCTCGATGATACCGAGAAGCAGCACGTCGGACGCTGGATCAGAGACATCCTCGCCACCAAGGGCTTCAAGCCGATCTCCAAGGGCGCGCGTGTAGCCCCGGGGAATCTGTTTTCCCGCGCCGCGCTGTATGGTCGGATCGAAGCCGGGGAGAATGCATGATGGCGAAGAAGTGGACACTCGAAGAACTTATGAGCATGTCGATCCCTCAGCGGGCGGTGGTGACGCAGTTTGAATCTCTGGATTGATAACCGCGATCTGCGGTTGGAGCGGTGTGTGGCGAACAGAGGAGATCGCCATGCGCTACAACGTCGAAACCATGGAACTGCGTCGGGGAAACCAGACGCTGACCGTTGCCCAGGAGTTCATCGGAGGTGTGGTTCGCTACATCGGTAAAGTCGATGGACGCGCTTGCGTGCAATCGCCCACAAAGGAGGGTGCCGTCTATTCCCTGCTGCGCCGCCTGGCGTATTCGCGGGCGGCCTGACCGGACTGTGTATGCGTGTTATCCTGTCCGAGACGAGGTGGTGATGACCAAGAACGATAGGACGCACGATGACGAACGCGCGGCACGCATGGTGCGCGCCGCGCGTCGTTTTTCCGGCGAATCCCAAGACGACGACACACCCATCACGGCTCAGGAGGAGGCGCTGATGGCTGAGGTGAAGAGCCAGCACCCGCGACATACGCGCGAAGAACTGAGGGAAATGGCGCGGGCTCTCGCTCGTGCCCGCTGAAGGGATACGTCCCGTTGGATGGACGGCTGGTGAGAGTGCTCAGGGGCTATGAAGTTATCCATCCTTGCTTTCGTCGGGGCAGCAATCGCTGAGATCGCAGGCTGCTTTGCGTTCTGGGCCTGGCTGAAGATGGGTAAGTCCATCTGGTGGGTGCTGCCAGGTGTGCTCTCGCTGGCTGTGTTCGCCTACCTCCTCACACTGGTGGATGCGGAACACGCGGGACGTAGTTACGCGACCTACGGCGGCATCTACATTGCCGCAGCCGTGATCTGGCTGTGGGTTGCGGAAGGCGTGCGACCAGATCGATGGGACATTCTGGGGATGTGCATCTGCCTTGTCGGTGCCAGCGTCATCTTGTGGGGGCCAAGGACTGCCGTCTAACCGATGAGCCTTGGTGTGACCCCGAGGCCGGGCAGGCTTCGTAGAAACCATACAGTGGTCCTGGGATTTGCCAGCCTTCACGGCATCCTGGTGCCTTCGCCTCCGGCATTCCGCAAGATTTCCACGCCGCCCTTGATCGCCAGTGCGGCTACCATCAGTCCGACAACAAGGTCCGGCCAGTCCTGGCCAAGCCACCACACCAGCCCGCCGGCAACCAGAATGCCGCCATTGGCGGCGAAATCATTCAGGCTAAAAGTCTCCGCCGCATCCATGTTGACGTCGTCGGACGTGACCCGTCTCAACAGCACCAGGCAGATCAAGTTCACAATCGCCGCGACGAGCGCGAGCCCCATCATGGTCCAGCCGACCGGTTCAGCACCGACCCACCACCGCCGCCCAACGTCTATCAGCACCCCGACGGCGAACAGCAGCAGCAGAATGCCGGATAGGCGCGCCGCGCCCTTCTTCCAGGACAGGGCGCGGCCAACCGCGAGAAAGCTGATCAGATAGACGACCGAGTCCGCCCCGTTATCTACGGCGTTGGCCAGAAGGGCGCTGGAGTCGGCGAGGATGCCGCCCGCGCCGAGCCCCACGAAGAGCAGCGCGTTGAGGATAAGGACCACCAGCAATGTCCGTCGCTGCTGATGATCTCCCGAGGGTCGAGCCGTCAATCTTCCATCCCTTCCGAAGCCCGGTGCTTGACTGCCCTGGCCGCGAACGTCGGCAGCACGAGCAGCGTCAGGATGGTCGCCGTCAGCAGGCCGCCGATGACGACCGTGGCCAGAGGCTTTTGCACCTCTGCCCCTGCGCCGTGAGCCAGCGCCATCGGAATGAAGCCCACGATGGCGACCAAGGCGGTGGTCAGGACGGCTCGAAGACGGCTGGAGGCACCTTCGATGGCGGCATCGTAGGGGCTCAGACCCGCCGTCAGTCGTTCCCGGATCGCCTGCATCAGCACCAGGCCGTTCAGGGTCGCCACGCCGGAGACGGCGATAAAGCCGACCGCTGCGGAGACCGAGAAGGGCATTCCCCGCAGCAGCAGCGCCAGCGCGCCGCCGACCAGGGCCAGCGGCACGCAGGCGAAGACCAGGCCGGCCTCCGCGAACGAGCCGAGGGCCAGGAACAGCAGCACGCCGATCAGGACGAAGACGACCGGGATGACGAGGCCGAAGCGCTGCTCCGCCCGCTTCAGGTTCTCGAACTGGCCGCCCCAGTCCAGATAGACCCCGGCGGGCAGTTCGATCTCCGCGACCTGCCGCTGGGCGTCGGTGACGAAGCCGCCAAGATCGCGACCGCGCACATTGGCCTGGACGACCATGCGGCGGCTGCCGTTCTGGCGGCTGATCTGGTTGGGGCCCTCACCGACCTGAATGCGCGCCACCGAGGACAGCGGCACGATGACGCCGGTGTCGGACACGATGGGGAGCGCCGCCAGGGCGGCCGGGTCGTTGCGCGCGTCATCCGGCAGGCGGACGACGACGTCGAAGCGCCGGTCGCCCTCGAAGATGCGTCCGGCCTCGGCGCCGCCGATCCCGGCCGAGACCGCTTCGCTGACGTCGGCGGCGGACAGCCCGTAGCTGGCTGCGGCGGTGCGATCGACGCTGACGGTCAGGGTAGGCAGGCCGGAGGCCTGTTCCACCCGCACGTCCGCAGAGCCGGTGGTCTCGCGCAGAGAGGTCGCGACCTGATCCGCCACGCGCTGGAGCGTGTCGAAGTCGTCGCCGTAGACCATGACGGCGAGGTCGGTGCGGACGCCCGAGATCAGTTCGTTGAACCGCAGTTCGATCGGCTGGCTGAACTCGAAATTGTTGCCGATCTGCTGGCCGGCGACCGTCTCCAGCCGTTCGATCAGTTCCTCTTTCTCGAGGCTCGGATTGGGCCAGTCCTTGCGATCCTTCAGCACGATCACGCTGTCGGAGATGTTGGGCGGCATCGGGTCCACCGCCGCCTCGGCCGTGCCGGTGCGCGAGAACATGGTCTCGACCTCGGGCTGGGCCTTGATGGCGCGCTCCAGAGCCATCTGCATGGCCAGGGACTGCTCCAGCGAGGCCGAGGGGACGCGCAGCGCCTGCATGGCGATGTCGCCTTCATCGAGCGTCGGGATGAACTCGCGCCCCAGGGACATGAAGGAGACCGCGCCGATTGCCAGCGTGGCGACGGCCGAGATCAGAACGACCTTGGGCCGGGCGACCGCCGCCTTGATCGCTGGCTGGATGAACCGGCGGGCGAAGCGCAGAATCCAGGTCTCGTGTTCAACCGCCTGACCGTCGGCATCGACGTGGACCGTCTTGGGATCGCGCACGAGCAACGCCGTCATGGCGGGCACGAAGGTGAAGGAGAAGATGAAGGCTCCGACCAGGGCCAGCATGACAGTGGCGCCCATGGGCTGGAACGTCTTGCCCTCGACGCCTTCCAGCATCAGCAGCGGCGCAAACACGAGCAGGATTATTAGCTGGCCGAAGGCGGCGGGCTTGACCATCTGGCGCGCGGACTGGACCGCGACGTCCAGACGCTCATGCCGGGTGAGCATCCGCCCGACAGCGGCTCGGCGTTGGGTCAGGATCAACAGGGTGTTCTCGATCACGACGACCGCCCCATCGACCATCAGGCCGAAGTCGAGGGCGCCCAGGCTCATCAGGTTTCCGCTTATGCCGAACCGGTTCATGCCGATGACGGCGAACAGGAAGGACAGCGGGATCATCAGGGCTGTGATCGTCGCGGCGCGAATGTTGCCGAGCAGCAGGAACAGCACGACCACGACCAGAAGCGCCCCCTCGGTCAGGTTCCGGGCCACGGTCGAGATGGTCGAGTTGACCAGTTCGCTGCGGTTCAGCACCGGCACGGCGACGATGCCCGGCGGCAGGCTGTCGTCCACCTCCGCCAGCCGTTCGGCGGCGGCCTGGGCCACGGTCCGGCTGTTGCCGCCCGCGATCATCAGGGCCGTGCCGAGAACCGCTTCGTGCCCGTCTCGGCTGGCGCCGCCCAGGCGCGGGGCCTGACCGATCTCGACCGTGGCGACGTCGGCGACCCGGACGACCAGACCGCCGCGATTGACGACCGGGGCCTGGGCCAGATCGTCGATGGTCAGCGCCAGGGCGTCGGTGCGCACGACCAGCGCCTCCCCCCCGCGCTGGATGTAGCCGGCGCCGGCCTGGGTGTTGGCGCGCTCGACGGCCTCGACCAGATCGCCAAGGCCAAGGCCATAGGCGGCAAGCTGCGATGCATTGGGTCGAACAGCGTATTCCTTGACGTAGCCGCCGACCGTATCAACCCCAGCGAGGCCGGATGTGGTTCGCATCTGCGGCGCGATGATCCAGTCCTGGACCGTGCGCAGATAGGTCGCTCGCTGCTGGGGCGTGGTCAGTCGTTCGCCTTCGGGCGTCAGATAGACCCCGCCCGCCTGCCACCCCGGCTGGCCCGGTCGGGCCAAGGTTTGGGTCGTGAACGGCACATAATCGACCGTCCACATCAGCACCTCGCCCAGGCCCGTGGTGATCGGCGACAGGCCGGGCTCCACGCCTTCGGGCAGACCCTCCGACGCGGCGGCGAGCCGTTCGGCGACCTGCTGGCGGGCGAAGTAGATGTCGGTCTGGTCGGTGAAGATCGCGGTGATCTGGCTGAAGCCGTTCCGTGACAGCGACCGCGTGCTGGTCAGGCCGGGGATGCCGGCCAGGGCCGTCTCCAGCGGATAGGTGACCTGGCGCTCGATTTGCTCGGGCGCCAGGGCGGGGGCGACCGTGGTGATCTGCACCTGACGGTTGGTGATGTCGGGCACCGCGTCGATCGGCAGTTTGGTCAGTTCGAACAGACCCAGGGCCGCGACGAGGCTGACGGCGATAATGACGAACCAGCGGAACCGGACCGACGCTTGGATGATGGCTGTGAACATGATCGTCGCCCCTAGTGGCCGTGCTCGGCCTCGCCCTTGGCGAGTTCGGCTTTGAGGAGGAAGGCGTTGGCCCCGGCGATGCGCTCGGCCCCGGTCAGGCCGCTCAGGATTTCAGTCCGGCCTCCGGCCTGTCGGCCGACCAGCACCGGCGCGACACGGAAGCCTTCGGCCGTGCGCACGAACACAACATTGGCCCCCTCGACCGTCTGGACGGCCTCGGACGGAACGGTGAAGCCGCCGATGGCCTCACCGGTGACGATGCTGCCGGACACCGCTGACCCGGCCGGGGGCAGCACGCCCCCGGTCGGACGCGCGCGAATGACGGTCGCGCCGCTCTCGGCGCCGGCTCCGGCGGCGACGCCGGTGACGACGGCGTCGAACTCTCCGGCCGGTCCCTGCACACTGACCGCGCTGCCAGCACGGACCTGGGCGGCGAGAGCAGGCGGGGCGTTGAAGACGATCTCGACCCGTGCGGGGTTAGTGACCTCGGCGATCACCCCGCCCTGGGCCGCGAAGCCGCCAGGCCCGACCTGAACACTGGTGACGACACCCGAGATCGGGCTGGTCACGCTGAGCCGCCCCGAGGCGTTGGGCGATCCGGCGGCGGAGGCGCGCGCGCGCGCGGCGCGGGCCGCCGCCTGGGCGCTGAGCGCCTGGGCATGAGCGACCTCGGCGTCCCGGCGGGCCACGACACCCTGATCGGCCAGGCTTTCCTCGCGGCTATGCGCCTGTTCGGCGGCAATCGCATTGGCCTCCGCAGCGTCGGCGTCGGCCCGAAGGCTGGCGGCATCGCCACTGACCAGAATGGCCAAGGGCTGTCCCGCGCGCACGGACTGCCCCGGCGCGACCAGCATGCGCTCGACCCGGCCGCCGACGGACGCCGCCACGACGGCCCTCGCGTCGATCATCGGTTCCACCCGGCCCGACAGTCGGGTTTCGCCGCCGCCGCCGCCGGTTACGGGGACGATCGCGATGTTGGCGGCGGTGATCTGGGCCGCAGTCAGGAAGATGACGCCTTCTTCGCCGCCCACTTCCTCACCTTCGGCGTGCTCGCCTTCCGCTTCGGAATGTCCGGCTTCCCCCTGCACCGCCGGAGCCTCGGAGGGTGAGCGGATCATGGCATAGAGCCCCGCGCCACCCAGGACGACGACGGCGGCGACCCCGGCCATCAGCCAGGTCTTATTGATCTTGGGCGTGCTTTTCATAGCGATGTTCCAAACGGGGCGCGTCCTTGCAGGAGCGCCAGATCGACTTCCGCCCGAACCCGCGCGAGGCGAGCGTCCACGGCGGCGTTGCGGGCGGCGATGAGCGCCGCGCGGGATGAACTGAGTTCGAGCTGCGAGATGCGACCGGCTTCAAATCCGATCCGTGAGAGGCGATACGCCTCCTCAGCGGCGGTCACCCCTGCGTCGGTGGCCCACACGCGGCTGCTGGCCGACCGAAGCCTGGCTTCGGCGCCGGCTAGGTCCGCCTGAGTCGTCTGCCGCGCGGCCATTACGCGGGCGTCGGCGGCGCGGAACTCGGCCTGTGCGGCATCGTAGTTGCCCCGGTTCCGGTCGAAGAGGGGCAAGGGCATGCTGACGCCAAACGTGAGTGCGGTCGCGTCTTCAGCCTCGTAGCGGCGGACGCCGACCGAGACCCTAACGTCCGGCCGTGCTCGCACCCGCTCCACCTCGATCCGGCTTTCAGCGGCGTCGCGTTCGGCCTCCGCCACCCTCACCTCCGGTGACGCCGTGGATGTCGGGACGACGGCAGGGGGCTCGCGGTCCAGCAGGCTGTTTTCGATCGAAGTCGCCGGGTTCGGCAGCATCGCCACGGCGGTGAGTCTTGCGAAGGCGGCGTCCCGTTCAGCCTCGGCTTCGTCAAGCGCTGCCCTCGCCGCCGCTGCCTCGCTCTGGGCCTGAATGCCGCGAAATAAGGGCTCGCGCCCCTCTTCCACCAGGATCATCAATGCGCGAGCGTCCGCGATCGTCAGGTCGAGGGCTTCCTGAGCGAGGACGAAACGCCGGTCGGCGGCTTCAGCCTCGGCATAGGCCAGCGCGAGCCTGCCAGCGGCATCCAGAGTGGCGAGATCGCGCCGGAGAAGGGACGTTCTGCCTTCAGCTTGGGCCACCCCGACCCTTGCGCCCCGCCGTCCCCAGAGTTCCAAGTCCTGGCTGACGGACAAGGTCGTCTCGGCGTTCCCGTAACCCGAGAAGGGGCCGGTTCCGAGAGCGTTTTCAGCTTCGAGACTGAGTTCCGGGTTCGGCCTCACGCCGGCCTGACGAGCGCGGGCTTCGGCCGCATCCACCAAGGCCTCCGCCTCTAGCGCGCCCGGTGTGAGCCCGATGCGCTCAAGCAATTTTTCATATGAGGGCACGGGATCGGCCCAGGCGGGGCCGATCGCGGCGGTCGCCATCGCGACCACGGCGCAGCCGATCGCGAGACGCGATCGACCAGATTTCAGGGGTGACATGTTCCATATCCCAGAAGTTCCAGACGATTGACGCGCGCCGAGAGGCGCAGGACATCGTCAGGCTCTGGGAGGGCGTTCCAGGCCGCCGGACGCGCGAGACGCCAAGGGCTCGTCTGCGGGGCGCAGCAGGTTCGGCGCGACGGCCGCCGTCATCGCGACTGATTGGGGAGAGGGCGGCAAAGTGGTCCCGCTGTGATGACAGTGGCCATGTGAGCAGATGGCATGGTCGTCGGAATCAGACGGCAGATCACCACCGTCGTAGGCGACCGACGCCGCCGCATGAGCGGGTTCCAGTTCCACGGCACAGGCTGCTGCATCGACGGTCGGGATCAGAATGAAGACGGCTACGAACAGCGCAAAGAGCGCCGCCACCAACCCCAATCTGCGCCGCTCGTGCACCATCTGGGCCGTGTAGCACACTCTGATCGTCAGGCAATGAGATGTGACAACGCAGCTATGCGGCCTTTCGCGTCGGCTTCGAAGTCGCTTCGCCCCCACATTCTTTCAGCAGGAAGTCAGACAGCGCCTGAAGATTCTCCTGATCTACGCGATACAGGATCGACCGTCCGTCCCTTTGATATTGGACCAGCCTCGCGTGGGACAACATCATCAGTTGGGTCGAGAGGGTGTTCTGAGCGACACCCAACTTCTTTGCAATATCGCCCGACTTCATCCCCTCGGGCGGGGCTTCCTTTGCCAGAAGCCGCAGGATTTCCACGCGCGACAACGTCGACAGAGCCGAGAAGCCCATCATAACCACTGCCATATCCATAATTCGGACTCCTCCGATATATTGAGTTTCGGACTCTACCGAGAAAACGATATTCGTCAACCTGTTCATTGGTGTGTCAAGCAGGCTGACACTGTATGTCAGGAATCGTGACATCCCGCAACAGTCAATGTCAGCAATCTTGACACTACACGATACGCCGATATGTCGTTGACGTTGAGATGCCGGTGCTTTATGAGCGGCCTTCATCCCAAGCGCGAGTGAGGAGGATGAGACGTGGAGAGAGCATCCGAATGCCTTGATCGACCGGCGGCGGCAGAAACCTGCGGTCTGGCGGCGAAGGAGTCTGTTGCTCGACGGTTCGGCGGAGAAGAAGGCTCGATCCTCGAACTCGACGAGTTCTGGATGTTCGTCCGGGCGCACGAGGAGCCGCACCCGTGAACCGCAAGCCGCAAGACCTGCGCATCCGTATGCTCCACTGTCTCTGCGAAGGCATGTCGCAACGGTCCTGCGAGCGCATCTTCGAGGTCAGCCAGAACACGGTTGCCAAGCTGTTCGCCGAGGTCGGCGACTGGGCCATCGAACAGATGAAGAGCATCAAGAACCTGCGGGTCGCCAACATCCAGGCCGACGAACTGCATTCGTTCGTTGCGGCGAAGGAAAAGAATCTGTCGGACATGATCGACCCACCCGAAGGCGCTGGCCGTGTCTGGACCTACCTCGCCATGTGCGCGGACTCCAAGCTGATCTTGGAATACCACCTCGGCGATCAGGACGCTCTCAACGCCAGCAAGTTCTTGAAGAAGGTGGCGGGGAAGTTGGAACGGAGCCCGGACGGCGGGTTCGTTGTCCGGCCGCACCTCGCGACCGACGGCCTGAAGGCCTACACGAAGGCCTTCAGGAACGCTTTTGGCGCGGATGCTGACTACGGCATCCTGGAGAAGCAATACGACAAGCAGGACAAGAACGGGAACAAGGCGCCGGGCGGACGCTATATCGGCGCCAACCGGAAAAAGGGCTCGGGCGAGTGGCGCGTCGAAGACACCCACACGTCATACATCGAACGGCAGAACCTGAACCTGCGAATGGGCAACCGGCGCTTCAACCGGAAGACCAACGCCTTCTCCAAGACGCTGCTGAACCACGAGCGGCATATCGCCATGTGGGCGGTCTATCATAACTACTGTTGGATTCCGCGCCCGATGCGGCCCCGCCTTCGGCCCGATGGAACGCGCAGCAGCCAATGGATCAAGAGGGACCCGGCGGCTATCGCGGCCGGCCTTGCGACGCGACTCTGGTCGGTCGCCGACATGCTGGCGATGGCGGACGACTACACCGCCGAACGCCGGCTCATGGAGGCCGAACAGGGCGAAGAGCCCCCCACCGACCCGATCCTGATCGAGGTCTCGGACGATGATGTCGTGCTGGCACCGTCGCACTGGGTCTATTCGAGCCATACCCACCAATCCACCAAGGTTCACAAAGCGGAATGCGCTTTTTGCCGTGACGGCCAGGGCCGGAAGGCTGGCGCCACGCCGTCCGGGGTCTGGATGCCCTATTACTCGCTGGAAGATGCGATCGCCGCGTCGGTCGCCATCCAGCCCGACGACCACTCGATCTGCAACGTCTGTCTGGGGGACTACTTCAAGCGGGGCTACTATTCCTAGACGTCTTGGACCCTGTCCCTGGGTCGAGATGCCTAACCCCTAAAATCAAACTGCGTCACCACCCAGCGGGCCGAGCTATATAAGAATGCATCGCGCCTTGGGGACACGCCCAAAGGCGCCCAGTTGAAGGCGCAGATCGAGACGGTAGGTCTGCCATACTCCGAAGACGCGGCCTTGAAGGGCGACGACCCAATCACGCTAGCCATGATCAAAGTGGCCTATTCGCCAGAAGGTCGCGAGGCTGCGATCACCGCGACAATGGCGGGTGAGGCCGCGATGGCGGGTGTCGATCCGCTCCTTCAGGTCGCCCTCGGGGTCGATTACGGCTCCCATAACTTTGGCACCAACCGAGCGGGAGAAATCGTCGGCACCCTCATGCGCTCGCTTGGCTACAAAAAGGGCCCCGACAAAGACCTGCCGCCGCATTGCGTCGCCAAAACTGCCGCCACTTGGGTCTGATGAGAACGCCCAAGTCGGTCGCCGCTCTTGAGGAACTGGGCCGAGTTCGGCTGTCGCCCAACTTCTTTATGCGTGATTTCCTCTACAGTGAGATCGCCAACTTCCACGGCTTGCCGAACATCCCCGAAGAACCGAAGCTCGCTATCGAGGCGGGAACGAAGCTGTGCGTCGAACTCCTCGAACCGCTGAACGCCACGTTCGGGCGCATCGCGATCCGTTCAGCCTATCGGTCGCCCACCCTCAACGCATTCGGTAACGCCAAAGGCAACCTCGGCTGCGCCAGCAATGAGGCGAATTTCGCAGGTCACATTTGGGATCGGCGTGACGCAGAAGGACGGATGGGGGCGACGGCCTGCGTCGTCGTGCCGTGGTTCGCCGATCTCTACGAGGCCGGGCGCGACTGGCGGGCGCTGGCTTGGTGGGTTCACGACCATCTTCCCTACTCGAACATGGAGTTCTTCAAGACCCGAGCGGCTTTCAACCTGACTTGGCGGGAACAGCCAGAGCGGCGGATCGACCACTACATCCCAAATGGCTGTCTCACGAAGCCGGGGATGGCGGGCCATGCAGACAAGCACGACGAGTGGTACTCTGACTTCCCAAAGCTGACCGTCTGAGACGTCGCCGGGCGGTAGCATTTGCCGAAACGGAAGAACCGGAATTCACAAGCACGACCACTGACGCAGAGAGTTCGCGTGGCCAACCGAACAGGTCATAGGGTGATCGTGGCGAGGGTCACGGGGTCTATCCTGTGGCCGAAGGCGGCAGCCGGGATATTGATAGAGGTCTAGGCTGTCTCCCACGAGCGGGGATTGGTTCATGGGACGCTATGGCAATGTACGGGGCTCGGTGATCGGAAAGCCCGCTTCAGGTCCCTGCCGCAAATACCGGTACACGGACATTCGCGACACCCCTAAGCTTTTCGCTATAGCGCTTGGTCCAAAACCGTCTGAGGCCATCAGCCTAATCTTCTCGCCATTCACAGAACGAGGCCTGCCTCGATAGGCGCGTTGATCCTTTGGGAGGCCGCGATCCAGTTCCTTGCGACGGGCAATCCCACCTCGCTGACGTTCAAGAATGAAATCTCGTTCAATCTCGCTCGTCAAACCAAGGCTGAGCAGCAGAATGCGGGAGGCCAGATCATCGCCGATGACGAGCCTTGGCTCCAAGACTTCCAGCGTCGCGCCTTTGTCTCGGAGGGTTTGAACCACGTTAATGAGGTCTCGAACGTTACGCCCGAGACGGTCCAACCTATGGACATAAATCCTGTCCCCGCTTTGAACGAGGTCCAGCAGCAACGCGAGTTGCGACCTGCCATCCAAGCTCTTGCCGGACACATGTTCTTCCAGAATGGCTGTCGCCCCGGCGGCGGAGAGAGCCTCTCGTTGGCCATCCAGAGATTGGCTTTGAGTGGACACACGAGCGTACCCAAATCGATTTCCCAAACAGTTCTCCATTGTCATTTTTGGGTCCACCCAAGGTGGGCAGTGTAACAAAAGGTCGGTGACCAGCCTTGCGTTACGCCGGAGGCCCCAAAGGTTGTCACAGGGGCTGACGTCTCGCAGAGCATGCTCAAACGTGACAACGGCTAAAGCGCCAGCAGCAAGTCCGATACGTCCGGTCGGTCTTTCACGCCAACGGTCGAGAATGCATCGACTATGCGACGATAGAGAATGTCGGGCGGTCGAGCGTTCCCAGTGAGCTTCACCTCTGACAATCTCCAGTCTATGTCGTAGGTCAACCTGATCATGGCCGGACCCTCGGGGTCGCCGAGCCACATGAAGAAGGCGTCGTTTCGGGAACGCACTCCAAAGCCGGCCCCGAAACTTCGCCCCATGCAGTTCTTCATGGATTGGCCATGCTGCATCAGGGACCGCTTCGTTCGGATCGGCAGAATTTGTGAAGCAGACGGAACTGGGGCCTCGGGAAGCTGATCGGCAGAGAGAGACCGGGTAAAAATTAATTCGACCGCATCCATACTGGTTGCGGTGCAGATTGCTCGTCGGAGGTTCGACGGATCGCGGCCTTGGTCTATTGCCAAGTTCCAAAGGTCGCGGACTGCCAAGGCTCGGGCCTCGTTGCCGGCCATCAATTCCAGCACCGACTTTTCGACCAAACAGTCCGGCAAGGCCAGAGCAGCAGCCCAGTCGCGCCGGGTCATCGTCCCCATCTGGAGCCACACGCGGCCAGATCGAGGTCTGGCCCGGAGGTGCGAAGCGATTTGGCTGTAGGCCCCCTTCGAAAGAACCGAGGCTGGCATGCAACGCCGGATGACCGGCCACAGCAAGGGCGGTGCAGTCTCAAGGGCCCAGTCAATGAGTCGGATCGGAGCAGCATCAAAGCCGAAACGGACAAGCGCGCTTTTGGCACCTGATGGATAGATTTCGAGTAGCGCCAGCCAGAGGTGGCGCCGGGACCGAGAGCTAAGGAGAAATGGCTCCACGGTACCCCCGAAGGACTGGAAGATGTCTTCGGCGTATTCGCCGGCGATCAGTTCAATTTGATCCCTATGGGCGTGATTGGAGAATTGCACACTCCCCGTATAACGGGGTTATACGTATTAGTCAATATATCTCAATGGGTTAAGTCTATTTTCTGACTTTCTTTGTTAAGCCCGTTGGCGTTCGAGGTCTCAAACTTCTAAATTTTCAGGAATTTTATCTGCGACCGTCGCGAACGCTTCGGCGGCGTCCCGACCCATCGCTCTCATCAAAGCAACGAACTCCAGAACGGTGACCTGACGCTGACCGGTCTCGATCATTGAAATGACGCTCTGAGGGCGGTCGATGAGCGCAGCAACCTGCACCTGCGTAAGGCCAGATTTCCGGCGGGCCTCAATCAGACACTGAGCCACGACCGACTGGGCACCTGTGTAGATGGTCTTGCCCATGGTTCCAGCCGCCGTTTCGTACCGGCAGACCAGCTATATGGGATTTTTCGATATGCGATTTTCCAATATCCCGGTATGGTGGCGCTGGGTTTTCGGGGGGCTCGATGAGCAGTGACGGTCAGTATTGGAGGATTGCTCGGTGGCCCCGCGCAAGTCTCGTAGGTCTAGTTTGCCTAAGCTTGGCTGCATGCGGTTCGGAGGATGCCGAGGTCGAGAAGTTCTCGCGAACGTCGCCGGACTTCATGATTGCGGTTGAAGCCTGCGGGACCACCATTTCGGGGTTCAATGAGCTTTATGAGCGGGCTCCTTCGATGACCCGAGGCGAAATCCGGCCCATTCTTGACCGCCTCTCTGACACCGGGACGCTATGTAGCGTGGCCGAAGATGCGCAATGGGCCAATGATGACCCCCAAGGATGCCACGCCCTTCTCGTGTCGATGAACGACACTCTGAGAGCAGCGGAGTCCAATACGCTCGGGTCCATCGCGTTTCGCAACAATCCCGCCCTCTACAGCGGTTATGCGGACATGTTTGAACGAGACGCCGGCACTTTAAGGCTGGCGGTTCCCGCTCATCGGCGAGAGGTCATGGAGCTTATGAGACGACGCGCATGCGTTTTGGCTTCTCCGGAACGGCCCTCGACTCCAGCGCAAGCAGGCCAGCCCGACATCGCGCGGGCTCGGCCAACGGACGGCCACATCGTCGAGCCTGCCCGGGGATCGCTAGAGCGGTCCGCCATCATGGACGCCTTGAGGCCGACCGCCGAACGAGAATACCGGGCACCAGTGGAGTTCGTGGTGCTGGAGCTGCGGAGAAGCGATACCGTTGTGTTCGCCTCTGTTCAGCCCCAGAGGCCGGGCGGCGGCAGGATTGATTGCGGCTATGACAATTGCCGCCCGGTTGGACGAATGGATGCGATCCTACAGCCCGACGAAAACGGCTGGCGGGTGGTGGACGTGCAGACCGACGCCGACGACCGTTGGCGGATGCAGTACTGCTCCCAACTGCCCGTCGGGCTGGTCAGCGAATGCGATTGAAGCCCGCCACCGCAGTCGGTCACCGATCTGACGGAAAACTATCCACCTCCCTCTAACAGACCCGACCCGATGTTCCGCTTTTGTTCTTGCCTTTCGGGAGCAAGTCCGGCCTCTGTTCAGTCGGTGGCTTCGACAGAGGCAAACATGGCAAACGATCCTTCGCAGGCTCACCGACTGAGCCAAATAGTTCAAGGTATCGACCTGACGTCCGCAGACGGTCGGGCCGGGATCAAGACCCTTCTGAGCGAGCTTGAGAGGCTCTCTCCGGGCGTCATCGAAAATGAAGCCGCCCGGCTTTCGCTTGTCAGGCTCGGTTGTCGGGCCCGTAGCTGATGCACAAAGGTTCATCCCGGAAGCAGGCGCTCACGGCTGCGGACATGGCCGAACTCGTGGAGTGCTACAGGCGACTGCAGAAGCTTCATGCGTCGCTAAACTATGCCTCGCCGCAACAGCTTCCCCTGCTCGCGGCCAGCGCCACCGTCAAAGCCGCGTGGGCCGAGTTAAGTGGCGCCGTCGTGCTGGGAGGCTGGAGTTACCCGGCTACAGCGGTTCCGCAGGATGGCGTTGCCAGATCGCAAAGACCGCCACCTCCCCTGTGAGCCACCCGTAGACTCGGGCCACGGACCATGATGGTGTCGCGCCATGTGCAACCTCTACAGCCTCCGAAAAGGCCCAGCGGCTATCCTTGATCTGGCCAGTGCAATGAGCAACGAGGCCGGCAACCTAGAGCCTCGGGACCTGTACCCGGACTATGCGGTTCCCATCGTGAGAATGGAGGGGGACCGGCGCATACTCGCGACCGCTCGTTGGGGGATGCCCTCCTCCCGAAAGGCTATTTTCGACAAGGCGTCCGCACGGGCTGACAAGCTCCGGGCGAAGGGGAAAGACGTCGACTTCGACGAGCTTCTGAGGATGGAACCAGACAGCGGCACGACCAATGTACGCAACACTGCGAGCAGCCATTGGAAGCCATGGCTGAAGCCTGAGAACAGGTGCCTCGTTCCGTTCACCGCGTTCAGCGAACCCGGGCGCAGCGCTGAAGGAAAGTACCAGCCTATCTGGTTCAAACTGGCGGTCGACGACCCTGAACCATTGGCATTCTTCGCCGGAATATGGCTGGAGGGCTGGACGGGTGTCCGCAAGATCAAGACCGGATTGGAAACCTGTGACCTGACTGCATTCCTGACGACCGAACCGAATGCTGAAGTCGGTGCCGTGCACCCCAAGGCCATGCCGGTCATCCTCACTGAGCCGGATGAACTGGACACTTGGATGACCGCGACATGGGACATCGCAAAGGAGTTGCAGAGGCCGCTGGAGGATGGGCGTCTGGTGCGAACCAAGCGCTGAGCGCGTGCCAATCCATGCCCGACGTTTCCGTCCGCGAGGACGAGCGAGCGAGAGTCGGCTTTCAGCTTGGAAGGCCATGACCGCAAACGACCCATAGCGGACCTTTGCTGAATCAGGTCGAGAGGTCAGCATCTTGCCTCGGCAGGAGCCTTCTTCGTAGAGACATCAAATCTTGGCTGCTCCACCCGGCTTTGTCGCAGGCGACTACCGCCGAAAGACCTGCGGCCCTGACGAGATCGATCAGGGTCTGAAGAGGGATCGGCGCCGCTCTGCCGACGACGCGGTCGCGATGCAGATAGGTCAGATCGACCTCGTAATCCGACCGCAAGTCGGCCCTTATCGAATAGGGTCCGTCCATAAATGACAGTAGTTCCGAGGACGAAGTTGCATCGTCGAGCCGTGCCAACCCTTCGAGCCACCAGTTGATGACGATGACTGGAAAGTCATTCCAACCCGCCTCGGGGAAGCTGCCCCAATCAGAAACAAAGTAAATGTCGCCGGTGACGTTTGTTCCAAAATCGAATGTGGAAGGCGAAGCGGTCAAAGCCAGCATTGGGGTCTCCTGACCTACTCGTCGAAACAAGGACAATGACAGCTTTCCACCGTCAGGCGACGGTCTGCTCGCGACCCATAGCGGACGTTAGGCCTTCCGACGCGCCTGCTCGCTTTCAATCGCGTGCCGCTGTTTGAGCAACAGCTTGGATACAATCGGCGACAGCGGCGTGCCGAGTTTCGCCGAGACCCGTGCGGCTTCCCTCACCAACTCTGCGTCGGACAAGCCCGGAAGACTTGCTTCTGACGGGACGCCACTTCGGTTCCGAGAGGTCTTGGCCATGTCCTCATAATGCATGGCCGAGGTCCGCTTTCCAGCCTCAGACGATTGTCGGCTTACGACCCATAGCGGACATTCCCCTGCCTCGGTCGGTGCGCGGACCTCAGGTGACGAGCTGCTTCTTCATGAAGAACCGGGTGTTCGATCCCACAAACTCAGGCAACTCCCCAAAGACCTCATAGCCAAGCCGCTCGTAGAGTCGCTTTGCATTTGGGTTGAACGTGTCGAGCCATGCCCGATTGCAGCCCCGGCTAACAGCCTCGCCTTCAGCCGCAGCTAAGAGCTTTGCGGCAAGGCCTCTACCCCGAAGAGGTTCTCCCACCCAAAGCTTCTCAACAAAGAGCCACCCCCAAACGGTGTATCCCACAAGGCCTGCAGCAAGTGGCTGCCCATCACCCCCAACCGGCTTTGCGATTAGAGCTGTTTTCCCTGCGTCCCCGACTTCAGCATGGTTGAACTGGGCGAGCCCTTCGACGACCAGCGTTGAAACGGGGTCCTCAGCCTGGCTTGAAATAAAGATTTGGTCGTACATTTGAGCACAGTTCCTCTCAGCCTAGGCTACAGAAGCCGGTCGGCCCCTTCAACGTCCGCAAGCCACCCCTAGCAGACTCTAGGAGAGTCCGCTTTCGGGGAGGAAGGATGCGGTCTGCCCGCCGTCAGGAAGCTAGGAACTCGAACTAGCACGGTCGCGCATCACGGCGTTCCGGAAAGCACTTCCCAGAAACTTCCCAGAAACACTTCGAATTACCGTGAACGAAAGCGGAAAGTAGAGAACGCCAAATCCAGCAAACATAAGGGTTTGGCAGGGAGAGCACCTCGTTCACACCGAGGGGGTCACAGGCTCAATGCCCGAAGCAGAAACATCACAAGGGAAATGTCGGAAAATCGATCCGCGCGACTGCCGACGTGAGAACTTTCGGATCGACGCCCGCCCCATATTTGCGGCCCATGCCACCGCTCGTGTGGCCCGTAATAAGGTCAGATATCTCTTCGCTCATCCCGCTAGATCGAGCAGCCTGCTTAAACGTGTGTCTTAGTTCATGAACATTCAGGGTGATCCCACTGAGCTTGCGGTTCTGCCCCAGCCAGTTGGACGCAATGGTGGAAGCTGTCCGTTTTTCGGACGCATGAAGTTCTGGGAACAGCCAGCCCTCTGGGTGACGTTGGGCATAGTCTAAAAGGCCCAATTCGATCAGCTTCTGATGGATCGGTACAAGCCTGCGGCTGCCCTTGTTTTTCACGCGGGTCGGGTCCCCCATGGCCAGCGAGCGATCTCGCAGGTCGAGAAACCAGCCTCCGTCGATCTGCTTGATATGGGCAGCCTTGGCGCTTGCCCACTCATTCAACCGGGTGCCCGACCACAGTGACGCTATGGGCAGCCAATACTTCCAGTCCTTGGTGACGATGCAGCCCACCTTGTGTCGGAAATGGCTGCCATCGTGTCCTGTGAAGAGAGGCAGCTTGAACGCCTGTTCAATCTCTTCAGGGGTGTACGCGGAACCCTGAAGCTCGCTCTTATCCAGCTTGTGCTCGACTACCGAGAACGGGTTTCCTTCGTTCATCCCGAACTTTTCGGCATGCTTAAAGAGCGCCTTAAGGAAAAGTTGCCACTGGAACAGAGCCGCATCTCCGATGGGGGGTTCACCTGTCGCGATCAGCGCGTTGAAATCCAGCTTCGCCAGTTTGGCCGACGTTCGCCGGGCGGGTAGAAGCTGCAGGGCAAGCCAAAAGTCACCGGCTTTCACCTTGCTAATCAGCGCAATATCAACGTCGCCGCCCATGAACTCGGTAAGGCGTTTAACGTACTGATCCTCTTTCGCGGCCTCTTTGGGGGCCTTGGGGCGATGCTTACGCCAATGGTTATGCAGTTCGCTGATCTTCACGCCGGCGAGCTTTTTCGGTTCAGTAGAACCTCCGAACGCCTTCGCCTCGAACGCTCTTGTCCGCTCGGCTAAGGCCGCCGCTTGACCCTTCAGCATGCGAGCATGCTCGATTTCCAGAATCGCGCGGCCAAGCTGTTTCCGGCCTTCGGCGGTGTCCGGCAATCCGGCCTCTCTCAGAGCAGACACGAAAAAGGCTGGGTCGGCCTGCCCCCGCACAGCGTGATGCATCAGTCGCATTAGGCTGCTGATGGCATCAGCGTGATCGTCGCCTCCGTTGGCCGTCACATCATCAAGACCATACCGGGAAAGGACCGCGCCACGGCGCGACACATTGGACTCCATGCGAGGCTGACGGCACTTCCAAGCATCGACCAAGAGCTTGATCTTCTCAGGTGAGGCGCCATCACGAGCCTCCGCGATCATGGCCTTCCACTCGCTTCGTATGCGGGCTGCTTCAGTTTCGGCAGTGACCGGATTCGAGGTCTTCAGATTGTGCCGAAACTCGGCTTTGCCGAACAAGGTCCGAACATCGGCTGGCACAATCATCCGCACCACGTACGAGCCGTGTTCGACCTTCAATCCCTTGGCTGCCCCCACCCGTGCCACTCCGCAATTTTGTAGGGTTTTTGTAGGGGAATACGCCATGGGCGGCAAGCCGAATGGTCAGAACTCAGCGCGCGCGGGCACTCTAGGAGATGCGTCGGCAACCCCCTACATCACCCACCATCGTTTCTTCATTAAGGACATCGCTCTAGACGCTTCGCTGTCGGCAACCTGTCCGGCGCAGCCGAGGCCAGTCCGCGCTAGGCAAGCGTCTTCCGCCCTACGCTGGGTCGGTATCGGTCGAGGTACGAAGGGCTTCCACGCGCTGGATCAGGTCGCGCACAAGCGCCTCCGCCCGGGCGTCCTCAATGTCATGGACTCGTGGGCCGTTGATCCCGCTGCCCCCCGCGGTGTCGATCCGCACGGTTGCAATACCGACCAGTCTCTGAAAGGGCCCACGGCGCACCGTGACGGACTGGACATTGCCGTACGGCACCGTCCATTCGCGCCGCACCAGCACGCCGCGCGTCACCTGCAGGCTGGTCGCAGCCAGCCCATACCGGTGACGACGGCGGCGCAGCAAGGCCACCCCGAGCATGACGGGCATTGCGACCAGCAGCAGCGCGGCGATCGGGTAGAAGAGCGACACCACCAGCAGGATTGCCGTCGGGAGCACCACCATCCCGATGAGGCCGCGCAGGATATGCCACCCGGAGACGGCCTTCAGGTGCGAACGATCAAACGGGGGAAGCCCGGCGAGGGCGATTATGGGGGCCAGCTCATGAGACCTCGCAAACGGGGCCAGTTCCTGCCGGCCCGAGACCTGGTCGCCGCCTCCGAGCGTCTGAACCTTGAGCGCGGACCAGCCAAGTCCCCCGCTCACGGCACCGCGCTCGACCAAGCCCAACTGGATCTGACGCTTGGCCACCACCACTTCGCTTCGGGTCAACAGGCCCCGTCGATAGCGAAACCGTGCGTCGTCATAGGTAAGCGTGAAGCCAAAGTTCTGCAGCACCGTTCGGGTCACCCCGGCCAGTACTCCGAGGGCTACAGCGAAGCCGGCGACACTCAGCAGAACCATTCCGTTGAGCTGCGACTGAATCGCCTGCTCGGCCACGCCGACCACTTCCCGCCACCGGTCCCAGCCATAGCCGAGTACTTGTTCTAGGTACTGCAAAGCCCCGAAAATGCCCGCGATCCAGACCAGCGAGAAGTTGAACACTCCGGAAAAGAGCAGGCGCGGCATACCCATCTGAAACAGCAGGGCCTCGGCTTCGGCCGTGCCGTCCTCGCTGCTGGCCTCGGCACCGGTCCCGCCCACCCGAATGCTGCGGATGACCTCGCGGAGCCTGTGCGCTTCAGGGAGACTGACGCTGACCAGCCGGCCCTCGTCGGCCTCCCCGCCGCCGGTTTCGATGCGGACTTCCGCAATCCCGATGACCCGGGACAAGGGTCCTTGCTTGATCGAAACATCCTGAATGCGCTCGGCAGGGATTGACCGGCGAGTTCGCTTGATCAGACCGCGCGCGATCACGATCTGCCCGGGCAGGATCTGATAGGTGAAGGTGTACCAGCGCAGCCACGCGGAGATCAGGGCGATGGCAACCAGCACCGACATCCCGATCAACAGGGACCCCAGCGCTATGCCTTCCCCCCGCGACCAGGCGAGTACGACGGGAATACCGAACACGAGCGAGGGAGCACCCCGCAGGGACTGAACCAGGATGGTGCGTGGGTCCAGCCGTCTTGGCGGCATGACCTCAGCGATTGTCGGTTCAGGGGCGCTCACCAGGGCGCGTCGCTGATCCGGCTGCGGATCACATCGCGGATGTCCTCGGCCCGCTGGCGACTGATGCCCGAGAGCGCCACCAGGCTGTTCTCGGTCCCAGCCGTGTGCAGGATCAGGGTCGCAACGTTAGCACTCCGCTCGATCGGCCCCTGGCTTACGTCGATGTGTTGAACGCGAGAGACCGGGACGACGGTGTAGACCCGCGTGAACCAGCCATAGGCGACGTGCAGCTCGCGATCCGTGAAGGCATAACCCCAGCGCCGCCAGCGACGCGGGACAAGGAATATGATCGAGACCACGCCAAACAGGCCGACGGCTCCGACAACGAAACCGGGCGAAATGTCTGTGCGCCAGTGCAGGAACACATCGACCGCCACCGCCACCGCCAAAGCGATCAACCAGCCGAGGGCTGATCGAATGCGCAAGACCCTGAGATAGCCGCGCTCCAGCGGTTGAAGCGGAACAGGTTCAAATGCCATCCCCCTCCTTTATGCCCCCGGGTGAACGTGTTCAAAGGCATTGTGTACCGGGCGATCGGAATCCGGCATAACTTCTCGCAGAAATACCTTGGTGGTAAGAATCTACCCGCGGGGGGTCGTTTCGCCGAACCTGCCGCCGTCAGCGAACCTCTTGCCGATAGGGGTCGGACCCCTCCCCCGTATAGTACAGGGTGAAGCGCGTATTGGCGGGAATCCGGATACGTTTGCCCGGCGTCGAACCGTCACCGACATTGCCGACCATGATGTCGTAGCAGCCGGCCGAGACGTCCCAGCTGTAGGACTGCCCCGGGCGCACGACCACGCCCTCGGGCAGCCGGTCGAGGCCATAGGACGAGGCATCACAGGTCGAGATCAGGATGGTGTCAAACGGCTGGCTCTGCGACCGGTTCTCGAAGGTGAACCGCGCCATGGGCTCCCCCTCGCGGATCAGGTCCCCCCCGGTGATCAGCGACATGCAGCCCGACAGCGACAGCGCCCCCACCAGAGCCGCCGCGCCTGCCTTCAGATATGATTGAACCGCCATTCCAGCCTCCCTGCTGATGAGGAAGGATGGAACGGTCAGCCGTCATGGCACACCTGTCGAAAACTGACGGTATGCGGCACCTGCCCCCTACTCGCGGGGGCCGGCGTTCTTGACGTACTGGTCCAGCCAGCGGGTCATTTCCCACAAGGTATGACCGACGGACTCGCGCGCGCGATAGCCGTGCGCCTCCAGCGGCAGCACAACATAGCGAACCGTCGCCCCGTGGCCCTTCAGCGCCGCATAAAAGCGCTCGGACTGGACCGGGAAGGTGCCGGAGTTGTCGTCCGCCTCGCCGTGGATCAGCAGGATCGGCTCATTGACCTGATCGGCATAGGTGAAGGGTGACATCTCCGTATAGGTGTCGCCGGCCTGCCAGTAGGTGCGCTGCTCGGCCTGGAATCCGAACGGGGTCAGGGTGCGGTTGTAGGCCCCCGACCGCGCAATCCCGGTCCGGAACAGGTCGGTGTGCGCCAGCAGATTGGCCGTCATGAAGGCACCATAGCTGTGGCCCCCGACGGCGATCCGGTCCCGGTCCGCCACGCCCATCTCGACCACAGCATCGATCGCTGCCGACGCCGAGGCCGACAGCTGTTCGATATAGGTGTCATTGGGCTCAGCCCCGTCGACGCCGATGATCGGCATGGAGGGGTTGTCGAGGATGGCATAGCCCTGGGTCAGCAGGAACAGGTGGCTGGAGCCGCCCGGACGCACGAACCGGTTGCCGGTGTCGACCACCTGGCCGGCGACGCTGGCGTCCGTGAACTCGGCCGGATAGGCCCACATGATCAGCGGCAGCGGGCCGTCGCGATCCTTGTCATAGCCGGCGGGCAGATACAGTGTGCCCGACAGCTGCACGCCATCGGCGCGCTCATAGGTAATGAGCTGGCGGGTGACATTGGCCAGTTGCGGCGCCGGATCGGGGAAGGCCGTCAGGGCCGTGCGGCTGCCGTCCGACAGGTCGCGCAGCTGGATATTGGCCGGCTCGGTCAGGGTCTCGCGGCGGGTCACCAGGCGCGTGCCCTCGTCGTCCAGAATGCCGACAAGGGTCTCATACTCACCCGGGGCCGAGCGCCACAGCTCGGTCTGTTCGCCGGTCCCAAGGTCCACGGCCGCGAGGAAGGGATAGGCGCCCTCGCGCGTCGCCCCCTGCCCCGACATCAGCATGGCAGAGCCGTTATTCGCGAACTGGATCACCGCGCGGCCGCGACCATTGTCCTCCATGACCGGAGAGCCCGGATCGTTGTAGCGATCCTGATAGTTGCGATCGATCAGCTTGCGCCCCTCACCCGGGTTGGACGGGTCGACGACAAAGCGCATCTCGTGGCGGGTGTTGAACCAGCGCGTGTTGACCAGGGCGACGTCGTCGCGCCCCCACTGGATGCCGGCATAGCGTTCCGGCAGGTCGATCAGGGTGGTCGGCGAACCGCTGAAGGGCGCATCCAGCATCAGCACGCGGTCGCGGGCGGCGACCTCATTGGCGGGATCGCCCCCGTCCAGCGCCTCGACCCAGACCAGGGTGGCGTCGGCATCGGCCCGCCATTGGACCGAGCGCGGGCCGGTTGGCACGGCATCGAACGGCGTCGGCACATTGTCCCGCAGCGGCAGGTCGGCGACCCTGTGCACCGGCTGACCGTTCAGGTCCGTGACCACGACATCGGCCGGGAACAGGCGCGCGGGCACGACATAGCTGTAGGGCCGCTTGGCCACGGTCTGCAGAATGAAGCGCCCGTCCGGCGACAGGGAGGCATCCAGGATCACGCCGGGTTGGCCGATCCGCTTTGCCGGGCCGTCCAGCGGCACCAGCATCAGCTGGCTGGTGAAATAGTGGTCGAACAGGGCCTCGTCGCCCGGGCTGGACAGCAGGTCCTGATAGGTACGGACCGGCGCGGCGCGGCCCATGCTTTCCTCGACGATCGGGCCGGACGGCGGACGGGTCACGTCGGGGGCGGCGCCGCGGCCCTCCGGGATGGCCCGGACCAAAAGCCCGGAGCTGTCAGGCAGCCAGTCGATACCCGTGCCGGCGGCCGCATTGATCACCGGGGCGGTCAGGCGACGCGCCTCGCGGCTGTCGACATCCACCACCCACAGGGCCAGGCCCTCGGGCTCATCCATCAGTAAGGCGATGCCGTTCCCGTCCGGCGACCAGCTTGGCGAGGTGAAGCGCGCGCCCTCGGGCAGGGCAACGGCCTCGGCCTCGGCGCCGTCCAGACCCTTGAGGCTCAGCCCTGTCAGCCAGCTGACCCGGCTGTTGGCCGGGCCGGTGTTGCGCGGATTGATGCGATAGCCGCCCAGCCGCAGCATGGGCTCGGCCAGCTCCGAAATCGGCGGCAGATTCGAGCGATCGAACAGGGCCAGGGTGTCGCTGTCCGGGCTCAGGCTTGGCGCCGGACTGGGCAGAGTGTCAAGGATCTGGGCGATCGGGGCCGGCGGCTGCTGATAGACGACGGGGTCGGTGGCGGCCGCCTGGGCCAGCACGGCCGAAGGGGCCATCGCCGCCAGCGCCATCGCCGGGAAAGCGGTCATCACCGCCAGAGCCGAAAGTCCATTCATCCAGTGACGACGCCGCATGTGATCCACCCCGATAAAGCGCCCCGACTGCAAGGGCGCGGCAAGCTAGGGGCCGGGGGTCGCGCGGGTCAAGCGCGCGATTACCTCAGGCCGGGTCCTGCCCCGGAAAGCGGGCGTCGTGGGCGTCCTGATAGGCGTCGCGGATGGCCTGACGCGGGCGGTCGGCACCCAGTTGCGACACCTGGGTCATCCAGACATCGGCCACCTGTTGCACGGTGACGGTGAACCAGTTCGGCGCCTGCTGCCGCGCCCAGTTCTGGATCGAGGCCCCGTTGAAGACCAACATGAAGACGGCGACGACCAGGATCACCCGAGTGGTCCAGCGACGGTCGCGCGCGGCGAGGACCTCTTCGTCGGCGGGCGGCGGCGGCGGAAAGGCCATTTGCCCCAGGACTTTCAGCCGACTGGGCCGCTTTGTGTCCAGCGGCAGGTCGTGAGCATCGGCGCCGGCATTCCAGTCGCTGGGCGGATCGACCGGATCCGCCGGCGGCGAGGCCGGGGTCTCGACCGGCGGCATGATCTCCTGTCCGACCGGCGGGAAGCGCGACGGCGGAGGCTGAGGGAAATCAGTCGGGAACGGATCGACGGGATCCTGGGGGTCGCGAGGATCTTTGGGGTCGTCGGGATGATCGGCCATGGTGCTCTACCCTCCCCTAGAACTGGAAATAGATGAACGGGGCCACGCCGTCCGGGCGCATGGCCTCGACCAGCAGGAAGGCCGCTCCGACCAGCAGGCCCAGCGTCAGCGACGGTGCCGCCTTCAGCCGCAGCGCCAGCCCCTCGGCCGCGCGCGGCGGCAGCCAGTGCATGCCCAGACCGATGACGATCAGGCCCAGCATGAAGGGCGTGGTTACGGCCAGCGGACCCATCCGTCCCAGTCCCTCAAGCATGGCCCAGGCGAGCTCAAAGGTCTCGGCCCGGAACAGGATCCAGCCCAGGCAGACGATGTGGAAGGTGACCAGCACGCCGACCGCCGTCGGGATCACCTTTCGTCCCCCGAAGGCGGCACGGCCCAGCCGCTCGATCACCTGAACCCCGCCGTGCAGTGCCCCCCAGGCGACGAAGGTCCAGGCAGCCCCGTGCCACAGCCCTCCCAGCAACATCGTGATCATCACATTGAGGCTTGACGACCACAGGCCCTTCTTGCCCCCGCCAAGCGGCACATACAGATAGTCGCGCAGCCAGCTGGAAAGGCTGATGTGCCAGCGGCGCCAGAACTGCTGCATCGAGGAGGCCCGGTAGGGCTGGTCAAAGTTGCGCGGGAAGGAATAGCCGAGCAGCAGGCCGGTCCCGATGGCCATGTCAGAATAGGCCGAGAAGTCGCAATAGATCTGGACCGCATAGCCATACACGGCTGCGGCGATGTCGAACGCTCCATAGGCCGACGGGTCAAAGAAGACCGGATCGACCAGATTGACGGACAGCTCCGAGGCAACGATCGTCTTCTTGAACAGCCCCCAGACGATCAGAAGCAGACCCAGCGTCGCCGCCTCGCGCGTCAGACGCGGGGATCTGGCAAACTGCGGCAACAGGTCAGAGGCCCTGATAATCGGGCCGGCCACCAGTTGCGGGAAGAAGCTCATCAGCAACATCACGTCGAGCAGGCTGTCGGCCGGCTCGGCCGTTCGGCGATGCACGTCCACGACATAGCTGATGCCCTGGAAGGTGAAGAAGCTGATCCCGACCGGCAGCACCACCTGCAACAGCGGCAGATCCCGCTCCCACCCGACCTGGGTCAGCAGATCGGCCATCTGTTCGATGAAGAAGCCGTAGTATTTGAAGAAGCCCAGGATCAGCAGATTGACCAGCACGCCCAGCGCCACCAGCCATTTGCGCTGTGTGGCATTGTCGTTGCGGGCGATCAGGGCGGCGACGCCCCAGTTCAGCACCGCCGACAGGATCAGCAGGCCGACAAACCGCCAGTCCCACTGGGCATAGAAGAACCAGCTGGCCAGCAGCAGGAACACCTTGCGACGACCATTCTCACGGTCCAGCGACCACGAGGTGAAATAGACGAACAGGAAGAAGACGCCGAAGGCGAGCGTCGGAAACAGCATCGATCAGTCTCCTCCCGTGCGGCCGGCACGCCAGCCGTCGTAGGTGGACATCAGATCGTCGGCGAGGATGTCACCGATCCACTCGGCCCCGGTCGCGGTGAAATGCACCCGGTCGCCACGCATCAACGGCTCGCCAGTGCCTGCCAGTCGATCCGCCGAACATGCCCCGCCCATACGCCCGTACCAGTCCCAGAATGCCACACCCAAGTCTTCGGATACCCGGCGTTGCACATCCCGGACCAGTGCGAGGGCGGGCGGCGCCTGCCATTCGCCCTCGCTGCCACAGCTTTGTGACCAGCGTTGCGGACCGGGGGTGGTCTGGCGGCGGCGAAGTCCGTCCGGCGCGCCCATGATCATCAGGACGGCATCAGGGGCGACCTGTCTCAGCGAGGCGATCCGGCGTCGCAGCACCTGCTCATAGGCCAACGGATCGAAATCGTCGTCGAACCCCTCATTGGTGCCATAGGCCAGCAGGATCAGGTCCGGTGGATCGGCGCGCAGCTGGGTCTCGACCGTCGCCGCATCCCGGCCTTCCAGATCCATCAGGGTCGAACCCACGACGCCGAGGTTCGACAGGCTGAGGCCCCCTTTTCCCCACAGCCGGACATCGTCCAGCACCACCGGCGTGTCCACGGCCACCAGCGTCAGGTTTGCATCGCCGGGCGACAGAGCCACCTCGGCACACAGGGGCCCGGCGCTCTCCCGGCGAAAGGCGATGGCCTGCGGCAGACCGATGTCAGGGACGATCTGCAGCGTGCCCCGGTCCGGTCCGGCCTGACCGCAGACGCCGAGCGTCGTCAGGGGCACGCCCGGATCGAGGATGATCGACAGGTGGTCCCCGGTCTCCAGCCGCCCCTGCCCGCCGGCCAGTCCCATGGGCACGCGCGTGCCGCCCGCGATCAAGGGGGCCGGCAGATAGCGGGCCCCGGTCGCCGCGACGCTCACCTGACGCGGCGCATAGCCGACATAGGGCAGGCCGGGCGGCAGGATGCCGCGCCCGCCGCGCCCGAAACGGGCCTGCATTCGGCTGCGCACCTGACCGCTGATCTGGTCGCCCGCCGTATGGCTGTCACCGATCTGCAGAATGTGGATGCGACCGGCGCCCGTGCCGTCAGCCGCCTCCAGCTTCAGGAATGCAGATGCCAGGAATTCGGGCCCGCAGATCGGCGTGCCACAGAGCGTCTCACCCGGCGAAGGGCGCTCGACCGGCACATAAGGCGTCTGCGCGCGACAGGCCGACAGGCCCACCGTCAGGGAGAGAATCATAGCTGCCGCAGCGGCCCGGACCATCATCGATCAGGGCGTCGCCGTAACGGCCTCGGCCTCTGCCACGCCCAAGTCGGCCTTCAACCGGTCAGCGACGGGATCGGCCATGCGCAGATAGCCGCTCATGCTCATATGAATGCCGTCGCCGGCGCGCATCAGGCGCCTGCGGCCATCCTGATCGCTCAGATAGGCCTCATAGCCACCCGCCTCGTTCGAGGTCAGGGGCACGGTGTCGAAATAGGGCACACCCAGCGCCGTCATGCGCGCCTCGACGACGTCGTTGATGATCGTCATCCGCCCGTCAAAGCCGCTGCTTTTCATGCGGGGCAGCCCGACCCAGTAGACCTCGGCCCCGCGGGACCGCATCAGTCCGACCAGATTGTCGACCCGCTGGGCATAGGCGGCCTTCCAGCCGTCGCTGCCGAACGGATGGATCTGGCCGTCGATGACGATTGCCTGGGCGTCATTGGTGCCGAACAGGATGATGGCGACATCGACCGGCTGCTCGGCCAGCTGGCGCGTGCTCTTGGCCTGGATGTCGACATAGTCATAGCGGCTGAGGCCGGTCGAGACCTCGCTGAACTTGACCACATCGACGCCGTCCAGATCGCCAAGATCGCGGTACAGCGCCGCCCACAGGCCGTCGGCCATGGAGTCCCCGAACACGCCGATGGTCAGGCTGCCGTCAGCATAGCGGCTCTTGAGGCTGCTGGTGGGGGCGACCGGGGCTTCCACCTCGGCCGGGGCCTCAGCGGCTGCGGTCTCGGCGGCCGTCGCCGACGCATTGGCCTGCCCGCCAAACATGAGGGTCGGATGGCTCAGCCAGGCGCGACCGTCCGGGGTCAGCAGCAGGCCTGCCAGAACCCCGACCACAAAGGCCACCGTCAACGCATTGATGCCAGCGCGCACGCCGTCCCCCGACGAATACTGCGGCTCAACCCGAGCCTCGCCGACAGATTAACCGATCCGATGGCTCAGAACAGGGCTTGCGCGCCTGTGGCGAACAACAGGGTTAAAATGCGTCAGCCGCCGAGGCGGTTCTCGGCCCAGCGCGCGGCGAGATAGCCGATGCTCGACGCCGACAGGGTCAACACCGTGCCCCATGCCAGATCGATCAAGGTCAGGCGACTGGACCAGACATTCAGCGTCGCCTGATTGGTCAGGTCATAGGTGGCATAGGCGACAAAGCCGAGGACCGCGCCGTTCAGCGCCGCCCGCCCCAGTCCACCGTCCCGGAGCGCCGGCGAAATCGCGAAGAACACGATGCCGCCGATGTAGATCAGATAGAAGGCCACCGCCGCCTTCATGTCCGGCTTGTCCGCCAGGATCGGTCCCAGGATCGGCTTGTAGAGACGATTGGTCATGGTCGTCAGCCACACGGCATCGATCGCCGCAAATGCCAGACCCGCGCCCAGATAACCGGCCAGATATTTCAACATGGTGCTCTCCCCTTGCTCAGCCCGCCACGGGCTTGAGGCGATAGTGGCTGACCGCCCAGGTGCGGCCTCCGTCATTTCCGAACAGGCCCGCCGTGGCCAGATAGAACCGCCGCCAGCGCCGCGTCCACAGGCGCGCATCCTCGCCATAGGTTTCCGCCATCAGCTCGGCCACGCGGTCGGCGTTCTGATCCATATTGGCCAGCCAGTGCCGCGCTGTCCGCGCATAGTGCTCGCCGTTCCAGGTCCATTCGTTTTCGACCTCGAAAAGGTCGGGGAACTGACGGATCAGGCCCCGGCTGGGCATCACCCCTCCGGTAAAGAAGTGCTGCGCGATAAAGTCCCCGTTGTCCGTGTGGTCAAAGCGGTAGGGCGCATCGCGGTGCGTAAAGATGTGGATGAACATCCGCCCGTCCGGCTTCAGCCAGCCGCGCGCCCGGGTCAGCAGGGCCTGCCAGTTGGCCATATGTTCGAACATCTCGATCGAAACGATCCGGTCCACCTGACCCACCAGATCGGCGGGGGCCTCGAAATCGTTCATGTCGCAGGTGATCACGGTCAGATTGCCGAGCCCGCGCGCGCGCGCCTGGGCCTCAATGTGACCCCGCTGGCCGTGGCTGTTCGACACCGCCACGATCCGCGCCTTCGGATAGTGCTCGGCCATCCACAGGCTGAGCGAGCCCCAGCCGCAGCCGAGCTCAAGTATTGTCTGGCCGTCCGCCAGCCCGGCGTGCTCGCAGCTTTCGGCCAGCGCCGCGACCTCGGCCTCGTCCAGCGTTTCATTGCCGGTTGGATACAGGCAGCAGGAATATTTCAGCCGCGCGCCCAGGCAGATTTCGAAGAACTCGGGGGGCAGTTCATAGTGCTGGTCATTGGCCGCATCGGTGTGCTCGGCAATCGGGCGTTCGGCCATCGACCGGGCAAAGGCGCCCTCATCGTGCGGCGCCTCGCGATCCAGCCGCTTTCGCGCTTCCGACACCAGACTGTCGATGGCCCAGCGGGTCACCGGATCGGGAAAGGGCGCATCCTGAAGCTGGCGGATGGCGGCGGTCGCTGGATTCATCAAGGGCCCCGTCGATAAAGCTTTGCTATGGCAACCAAACGCCGTCGCGGGCGTAATGGCTCCGCCGGAACGTGTCCGGTTTCCTACATTTACGACCCCAACCGGAGCCTGGATGACTCATCCGACCTGTACCCCGTCGCGTAACTGCCTCAAAGACGGCTTCAGGGAGAGAACATGAGCCCGCATCTGGTGAATTCGGACCCCGGTTCGACAGGCCCCGGTCAGAAGATCGCGGTGATCGGTTCGGGCATTGCGGGCCTGTCAGCCGCCTGGCTGCTGGCAAAGCGCCATCAGGTGACCCTCTATGAGGCCGACAGCCGCATCGGTGGCCACAGCCACACGGTCACCGTCGAGGATGCGGGCGAAACGACCGCCGTCGATACCGGCTTCATCGTCTATAATGAGACCAACTATCCCAATCTGAAGGCCCTTTTCGAGCATCTGTCGGTGCCGACGCAGCCCGCCTTCATGTCGTTTGCCGTGTCGATGGACGACGGCGCGCTCGAGTATTCCAGCCACGGCGTCAGCGCCCTGTTCGCCCAGAAGCGCAACTACGCCAGCCCCAAGTTCTGGCGCATGATCGGCGACCTGCTGCGCTTCCAGAAACAGGCGCCGCGCGACCTTCCCGAACTGGAGCGCACCGGAGAAACGCTGGACGCCTATCTGACCCGCTCCGGCTACGGCCCGCTGTTCCGTGATGCGCACCTGCTGCCCCAGGCGGCCGCCATCTGGTCGTGTACGCTCAACCAGATGACCGACTATCCGGCGGCGGCGTTCGTGAAATTCTACATGAACCACAATCTGCTGAAGTATGACGTCCGGCCCACTTGGCGGACGGTCACGGGCGGGTCTCGCGAATATGTCAGCCGACTGCTGGCCGACTTCGGGGGCACGGTCGTCACCCATGCCGGCATCGAAAGCGTGGTCCGGGGCCGCGACGGGGCAGCCCTGCGCTTTGCGGACGGGCGGTTTGAACGCTTCGACGCCGTGGTGCTGGCCACCCATTCCGATCAGGCGCTGGCCCTGCTGGAGGCCCCGTCGGCCGAGGAGCGCCGACTGCTGGGCGCCATCGGTTACCGGCCCAATCGCGCGGTCCTGCATCGCGACACCTGCCTGATGCCGAAACGCCGCAAGGCCTGGGCCGCCTGGACCCACGTCGGCTACTCCGCCCGCGCCGGCGAGGGCGGCGTCACCTACTGGATGAATGAGCTGCAAAGCCTCAAGGGCCCGCCGCTGTTCGTCAGCCTGAACCCGGCGCTTGAGCCCGCCGCCGACACCATCCTCGGCGAATGGGACTATGAGCACCCCGTCTTCAACGGCGCCGCCCTCGCGGCTCAGAAGGACCTGTGGAGCCTGCAAGGTCAGCGCAATGTCTGGTTCTGTGGCGCCTGGTTCGGGTCGGGCTTCCACGAGGATGGCATCCAGTCCGGTCTGGCCGTGGCCGAACAGCTGGGCGGAGTGCGCCGGCCCTGGTCGGTCGATAACGAGAGCGGACGCATCCACGTCGGACCGCATCCGGATGCCGCTCTGGAAAGGGCCGCGTGACGACACCGCCTGCCTTCGGTCTCTATGTCGGCGAGGTCACCCACCGGCGGGTGCGCCCCTTTCACCACCGGCTGCGCTACCGCGTCTATATGCTACTGCTCGACCTCGACGAGGCCGAGGCCCGGCTGTCACGTCTGAAATGGCTGCGGCCCGGGCGATGGGGGCTGATGCGCTGGAACTCAGGTGACTACGGCCGAAAGGGAGATCCCCGTCCGCTGCGAAACCAGATCGAGGAGCAACTGGCCACGGCCGGCGTTGCCCTCGGCGGCGGCCCGATCCGGCTGCTGACTATGCCGCGCATCCTCGGCTACGGCTTCAATCCGCTGAGCGTCTATTTCTGCTACCGCCCTGACGGCGCCCTGGCCGCGCTGGTCTATGAGGTCTCCAACACCTTCGGCGAGCGGCACAGCTATCTGATCGCGCGGCCCGATGGCGAGCAGGGTGGCGGGCGGCAGACCGCGCCCAAACGCTTCTTCGTCAGCCCCTTCATGGACATGGGCTTGACCTATGATTTCATCGTCCGCCCGCCCGGGAATGACCTGTCCGTCACAGTAGCCGTCCGGCGCCGCGATGAGCCGATCCTGACTGCGACCTTTGCCGGCCGTCACCGCCCGCTCGACGACCGCACTCTGGCCCGCGCCTTCTGGTCCCACCCGCTGCTGACGTGGAAGGTCATCGCCGCCATTCATTGGGAAGCGATCAAACTGCTGTTCAAGGGCGCCCGGTACCGCGTCCGTGGCGCTCCGCCGACCGATCCGGTAACGCACGGCACGACCCTGTGACCGCCCCCGGGGTTGCCCCTCGCGACCGGTCACACTAGAGACCGAACAGACACGCCCAATTTCATCAGGCGATGAAAATAAGAGGAAGCGATGAGGAAACTCTACCCCGACGCCAAGAGCGCGCTGGACGGCCTGACCTTCGACGGCATGACCGTCATGGCTGGCGGCTTTGGCCTGTGCGGCATTCCCGAGCACCTGATCGCCGCCCTGCGCGATAGCGGCACCAAGGGCATGACCGTCATCTCCAACAACGCCGGTGTGGATGGCTTCGGCCTCGGCCAACTGCTGGAAACGCGCCAGATCAAGAAGATGATCAGCTCCTACGTCGGCGAGAACAAGGAGTTCGAACGTCAGTACCTGGCCGGTGAGCTGGAGCTGGAGTTCAATCCGCAGGGGACCCTGGCCGAGCGCATCCGTGCCGGCGGCGCGGGCATCCCTGCCTTCTTCGTCAAGACCGGCGTCGGCACCCTGGTCGCCGAGGGCAAGGAAGAGCGCGAGTTCAACGGCGAGCGCTACATCATGGAAAGGGGCCTGGTCGCCGACCTGTCGATCGTCAAGGCCTGGAAGGCCGACGGTCGCGGCAATCTGCAGTTCCGCAAGACCGCCCGCAACTTCAACCCGATGATGGCCACGGCCGGCAAGGTCACGGTCGTCGAGGTCGAGCATATCGTGCCCACGGGCACCTTTGACCCCGACCAGATCCACACCCCCGGCATCTATGTCGACCGCATCATCCTGACCGTGCCTGAAAAGCGCATCGAACAACGCACGGTCCGTCAAAGGGAGAGCGCATAATGGCCCGTACCCGCGAACAACTCGCCGCCCGCGCCGCCCGCGAGCTTCAGGACGGCTTCTACGTCAACCTCGGCATCGGCATCCCGACCCTGGTCGCCAACTACATCCCGCACGGGATGGAGGTCACCCTGCAGTCCGAGAACGGCATGCTGGGGATGGGCCCCTTCCCCTATGAGGACGAGGTCGACGCCGACCTGATCAATGCAGGCAAGCAGACCATCACCGAGATCGCCGAGAGCAGCTACTTCAGCTCGGCCGACAGCTTTGCGATGATCCGCGGCGGCCACATCAACCTGTCGATCCTCGGCGCCATGGAGGTGGCCGAGAACGGCGACATCGCCAACTGGATGATCCCGGGCAAGCTGGTGAAGGGGATGGGCGGCGCCATGGACCTGGTGGCGGGCGTCAAGCGCGTGGTCGTGGTCATGGATCACGCCAACAAGCACGGCCAGTCCAAGGTGCTGAAAGCCTGCACCCTGCCGCTGACCGGCACGGGCGTGGTCAGCCGCATCATCACCGATCTGGCCGTGTTCGACGTCAAGCCGGACGGCACGGGGCTGGAGCTGATCGAACTGGCCGATGGCGTGACCCTGGAAGAGGTCGCGGCAAAGACCGAGGCGACCTGGACAATTTCCGAAAATCTGAAGTCACTGGCATAGTGCCTCCAATCGGCCGGAACAGGCCGAAGTGGAGGGTGATGTGATGGCTGACGGTAGCGGGCGCTTTTTCGGAATTCCGGAGCCCGATCCTGATCGCGTACAGGCCATGCAAGCCGAGGTTCAGGCGGATGCCGCCGCCTATGGCGAGCGCTCGCGCCAGTCCGTGCGCGACTGTCTGGACCGCGTGCTGGCCGAGGCGCGCACCGGGGACCTGACCGAAGCCAGCGCCCGCATCGACCATCTGATCGCCTGTATCGAAGGTCTGCGCCCGCGCGAGCTTGAGCCCCGGCGCGGGCTGGCCGGCCTGTTCGACAGCCGCAACGGGCGACTGAAGCGCTTCCGGGCGTCGTTCCAGGCCACCGGCCGCACGGTCAAGGACACCCTTGCCGAGATCGAGGAGCGCCTGAAGGGCGTCGAGACCCGGGGTGCCTCGCTGAACGGGGCGCTGGATGCCCTGCGCGACGGGGTCCGAGAGATCCACGGTCACGTCCGGGTCGGTCGGGCGGCGCTGTCTCCGCCTCCGGTTGCCGCCGAGGGTGAGGACACGCCCGCCGACCCGCATCAGCCCCTGCGCGCAAGGATCGACGATCTGGACGGTCATCGGGCCTCCGGCGTTGCCGCCCTGCCCTGCGCGCGGGCCATCCAGAACGCTGACGCCTGGGCTGCAGCCTCGATCCGCCGCGCCGCACCGGCTCTGAACGCCTGGCAGGAAGACTGGACCGCGCGTCTGGGCCTTGACCGCAAGCGCCCGCGCAAGGTGCGTCCGGACGTGGCGGAACTTGACGCCTTGCGAGACAGGCTGCTGGCGACGCTCACCCGCATCAAGGGCGACGTTGCCCAGGCCCAGGACCGCCGCAAGGCCCAGGTTGCCCGGCTGGAAAGCCTGCGGAACGGCTAACCTGCGTCATCCTCGGCTTTACCCTAGAATGACATTGAAACGGGTCAGTCCGCGCTGGCGGCGCGGGCGGCATTGGCCTCGACCCAAGCGACGATCTGCCGGTTCAGATCCCCGGTAGCCGCATCATAGGCCGACACGATAGCGCCCAACCGGTTGTCCCTCGCAGGCTCGCTGACCGAGAAGATCTGCTCCGAGACGACGGTCCGCTCGGGCATCGCCAGCAGGCGCGCCCGGGCCGAAATCACCACCGTCGGCACGGCCCCGGGCGCGGCGTATCGCGTCTCGAAGGTCGTGATGTCGACGTCGAGCCCGGCATCGGCACGGGTCAGCTCGCGCCCCCCGATCAGCCGCACCCCGGAGCGGTCCGAGGAAAACGCCATCTCCAGGCTCTGCGCATAAAGGTCCTCGGCGTCGGATACCCAGCGCGCGCCGGCCACATAGGCCGCTTCATTGCCGGTCACCGCCAGGATGCGCTGGCCGGACACGGCCTCCGGAAACTCGATCCGGCGCAGGGAGACCTGCACCGTCGCCATGCTGCGCTCGCCGACATAGCCGCCGTCCAGGGGGCCAAAGCGATACAGCTGCACAGGGTCCGGCGTCGACAGGAGGGCACAGCCGCCCATCGCCAGCGCCACGGCCACACTGGCTCCCAGACCGGTCAGGCCGCGACGCAGGGATGACATCGATGCGGGGATCATGGCTGAACCTCCAGTTCCTGGGACGGGGGCCGCGAGATGAAATCGCGCGGGCTGCTGCGGACGTCGTCGACGAGACTCTCGAGCGAGCGGGTTGCATCATCCAGCCCGCGAATGGCTTCTTCCAGCTGTGGCAGGCCACTGGAGGCAAAGTCGTTCACCGGACCTTCCAGATTGGCGATCAGACGATTGGCCGCCTCGGCGGCCTGCACCGCCTGCTCCGCCGCATTGTTGAGATTGGTCACCGCCTCCTGCCCGTCCGTCTCGACCAGTCGCCGGGCAGACACCCCCAGCGCCTGATATTCGGCCATGGCGGCATTGGCGCGGACAAGCGCCTGTTCCAGTTCGCCGAACATGCCCTTGCGGGCCTCAAGCTCGGTGCTCAGCGCCTCGATGTTGCGAACACTGACCGAGAAGGAGCGGATGTTTTCATCCGACAGCACCCGGTTGATGCGGTTCAGGGCGTCCACCGTCTGGGCCAGCACCGTGCCCGACCCGGACAGCAGCTCCGCGATCGGGCTGGGCTGGCTCTGGATCACCGGCACGACATTATTCGGATACTGGGTCTTTAGCAGGGCGCTGCCCTCGGTCCCGGCGGTGATCTGGATGTAGTTCAGGCCGGTAATGCCCTGCGGCTCCAGCTGGGCGCGAGAGGTCACGCGCACCGGCGTGGTCGCGTCGATCCGGATGCGGGCCACAACCTGGTCGCCCTTTTCCTGGTCCAGGCGTAGATCGGTCACCAGGCCGACGCGGATGCCGTTGAAGTGGACCTCTCCGCCTTCGGACAGGCCGCGCACCGGTCCATAGAATACGATATCATAGACGTCGTACTCCTCGTTGAACGACAGGCGTGCCAGCCAGATCGAGAAGATGATCAGGGCCACCGCCAGGGCGACCGTGGCGATCCCGACTGCTGCGTAATGGGCGTCTCTTTCCATGTCGGTGTGGCTCCTCAGCCGGTCCTTTGGGCAGCGCGCCCTCGCGGACCATGGAAATACTCATGGATCCAGGGATGATCCGAACGCTCGAGTTCGGAAACGGTCGCCTTGATCACGACGTGCTTGTCCGCCAGCACCGCGACCTTGTCGCAGATGGCATACAGGCTATCGAGATCATGCGTGATCATAAAGACGGTCAGACCCAGATCGTTCGCCAAGGACCGGATCAATTCATCAAAGGCCGCGGCGCCGATGGGGTCCAGCCCTGCCGTCGGCTCGTCCAGAAACAGCAGCTCGGGATCCAGCGCCAGCGCCCGCGCCAGCCCCGCGCGCTTGCGCATGCCGCCCGACAGCTCGGCAGGCTTGAGGTGATGCGACTCGGGCCCCAGACCGACCAAGGCGATCTTCATCGCCGCGATCTCCTCGATCAGGGAGCGCGGCAATTCGGTATGTTCGACCAGCGGCGAGGCCACATTCTGCAAGACTGTCAGCGACGAGAACAGGGCACCCTGCTGAAACAGCACCCCCGTGCGCCGCTCGATGTCAGCCATGTCGGCCTTGGTCGCCTCGGCCATGTCATGGCCCAGCAGATGGACGCTGCCGCCGTCGGGCTCTTTCAGGCCAATGATGGTGTTCAGCAACACCGTCTTGCCGGTGCCCGATCCGCCGACGACGCCCAGGATTTCCCCGCGCGCGACGTCGAGGTCCAGATCCTCATGGATGACGCGCTCGCCAAACTGGCTGAGCAGGCCCCGCACCTCGATGACCGTGTCCTTGTCCCCGGTCATATGTTCAGTTCCAGGAAAATCAGGGCGAACACGGCGTCGAGGAAGATGATGGCGAAGATGGCCTGCACCACGGCGGCCGTCACCCGGCGCCCGAGGGACTCGACATCGCCCGACACCGCCATGCCCTGACGACAGCCGATCGCCGCAACCACAATGGCGAACACCGGTGCCTTGATCAGGCCAACGAACAGGTGATTGCCGATGTCAGGGATGACGCTCATCCGTTGGACAAAGAAGGCCAGCCCGAGGTCTAGCTGGCTCCATGCGACCAGCGCGCCGCCGAACAGGCCCGCCAGCATGGCGATGAATGTCAGCAGGGGCAGCATGATGATCATGGCCGCCAGCCGGGGAATGACGAGCGCCTGGAACGGATTGACGCCCATGACCTGCATGGCGTCGATCTCCTGATTCATCTTCATCGCCCCGACCTCGGCCGCAAAGGACGAGGATGACCGCCCGGCCAGCAGGATGGCGGCGATGACCACCGCAAACTCACGCAGGACCGAGATGGCGATCAACTCGACCGCGAACACGTCGAAGCCGAACTGCTGCAACAGATCGGCGCCGATGAAGGCCACGACCGCACCGATGAAGAAGGCGGTGACGGCCACGATCGGAATGGCATCAAGGCCCGCGCGCTCAATCTGGCTGACCCAGGCCGGCCAGCGGATGCGCCCGGGGTGCTTCAGGGCCGAGCCTGTGGCTGTGATCAGCCGCCCGAGGAAGGCCATCGACAGAATGGCCTCGCCGCCGATGTCGTGCATGCCGCGGCCGACCTTGGCGAACCCTCGTGTAAGGGCCGAGGGGCGTTTGAGCGGGGCGGCTTCCTTACTTTCGACAGCATGGACGCGGTCATAGACACGTCCGACCTCGGGCCGTGCCGACCATGCCCCCTCGGGCAGCTCACCGTGCACTGCTTTGGACAGAATCAGCGCGCCGGTCGTATCGAAGCGGCCAAGGTCGGTCAGATCAAGCGTCGCGACCGGGGCATCGCCCAGTTCCTTGCGCAATCGCGGACCCAGTCGGCCTCTCAGCCGTGACAGGCCCGCAGCCGTCCAGTCGCCGACCAGACGCAGCCGAACGCCCTTGCCCTGACTGTCTATCTCGAAATCGGCAGTCGCCATGGCACCTTAACTAAATCGGATGCCGTGATTTGCCCATGCGGAAATCACCCTCACCCCCCCCGGCGGCCTGAGCGCACCGGAACCTGTGTCAAATGCGCCGAACTGGTGCCGGTTGCCTCGAGCGCTGTCGTCAGCTCAGAAAGTTCAGCAGTGAGACTTGCCGCAGCTGATTGATCACCTGGGCCGAGGCCTGAATGGCCACCTGCGACAGCTCCAGATCCGTCAGAGCCTGGGCCAGGTCGGCATCGGTCTTTTTCGACAGCATCTCGTCCAGCGAGACCTTCTGGGTGGTCTGGGCCGTCAGGATGGAGTCGACCCGGTTCTGCAGCGAACCGTTGCGCGCGCCAAAGTTGGTGACGGTCTCGCGGGCCTGATCTAGCCGGGTCAGCTGAGCCGTCAGGAAGTCACGGGTCGCATCATCCAGGCCGCCGTTCAAGGGCGTCGCTTCATGGAACAGCTGGATATCGCGGAAGATGTCAAAGCCTTCATGCCCGACCTCATTGGCCAGAAAGCCGGTCTCCATCAGCGTGCCCTCGTCGAGGCGTGACACCTGTTTCAGGGAGTCGTTGGCAAAGGCGTCCGAAGCGGCGGGCAGGTCCGCCAGATCGGCCATGGTCATGGCTGTGACAGGGGGCGTGGCGCTCTGGCTGCCGGCGAACAGATAGCGGTTTTGGTGGCGGCTGTTCAGCCCGTCCTGGGTGATCTGATAATGACCTTGCAACTCCAGCATCAGACCGTCGGTGCGACCGCTAGCAAGGGCGGCGGCGATAGCTTCGCGCGCCCCTGAAACGCCGTCCGCGATGCGGTTCAAGGCAAGCGCCTGGGTCTCCAGCCGCGATGCGACGGTCTCACCCGTGTCGATGAAGCCCTGGATACGGCTCTGGCTTGATTTCAGCGCCGTCAGGGTTTCCGAGCTCCGACCGAAGCCGGAAAGATCCGTAGCGACCTTCTGGGTCGAAACCCGCTCCTGCGCATCCTGCGCCCGGGTCTGGGCGGTCATCAGGTCAAGCAGGGCCGATTGGTAGTTGCCGAATGTGGATACGCGGTTCATCAGACCATCCCCAGCAAGGTGTCGTACAGTTCGCGCGCCGCCTGGATCAGTCGGGCCGAGGCGTTGAAGGCCTGCTGATAGGTGGTCATCAGCACCAGCTCTTCGTCAAGATTGACGCCCTCATGAGCACGCTGGCGGGCCGAGGCCTCGCCGTGCAAGGCCATGGCACTATCCCGCGCCGTCTTTGTCAGGGCCGCGCGCCCGCCGATGTCTCCGGCAAGTTCTGATGCATAGCGTGACACGGAAATCTGACCGCCCAGCGATTCCCCTGCGCTCTGGAAGGTCGCGTTGACCTGACCGGCATCGGCGAGGGCCAGGGCGCCGCGCCCGTCTCCGCTGGTCAGGCCTGTGGCGCCCACCGCTGCATTGAAGTCGAACTGGGCAAGGCCAAGCCGGGCCGGGCTCTGACGGATGTCGGTGCGCATTGTATAGCCGTCGGCCCGCGACGCCCGTACCCCGCCGCCGATTCCGAACAGTTCAGTGATCGACACGCCGGACGGAACCTGGGTCGTCCGGTCCTCAAGCACCGACAGGCGGGGTGCGGGGCTGGTATTGGCACTGAAGCTGAGGGTGCCGTCGGTTGCATTGAGAGTAAAGGCGCCGAACCGACCTGCCCCCGTTGCCGGATTGTTCAGCGCCGCCACCAGGTCCGCAACGGTTCCACCGACCGGGATGGCCACGGTCACGTCCCGAATCTTGGCCCCGGTCTCGCCAGCAAACCGCAGGGTCAGCGTTTCACCCGCAGTGAAGCCGTGCGGGGACGTGCTGCTCAGGCCGGTCTGGTACAGGGCGGGACGGTCTGTCGAGATCAGGTCGTTCAGACCAAAGAAGTGCGAGAACCCCCGCCCGATCTTCCGCGACGGGTTGGCCGGGTCGTCGGCGACCACCACCCCGTTGGTCCCCGTCGCCGACAGGCTCAGCACACCATCAACGAAGCTGGCCGTGGCCGCGCCGCCCAGCTCGGCATTCAGCGTCGCCAGAAATCCGGCCGGCGTGGTCGCGGTGCCGTTGATGGTGATCGTTCCGCCGGAAAAGGCGATGTCGGCGCGGCTCTGGACCTGCCCGGAGGTATTGGTGACCGCGATCGCAGTAGTACCCGAAAAGCCGGCGACGGCGGTCTCAAGCGACTGGCCCACATTGCGCCCGGTCAGGCTTGTCGGGGCGGGAACGGACGAGTTGGCATTGTGCGCCCGGTTCAGTTCGTCCGCCACCCGGGTCAGCAGTTCCGCCAGCCGCTCGGCCGCCTGCGGGGCCTCGACGTCGCGCATGTCGACCAGGCCCTTGATCTCACCCGAGGTGATGCTTTCCAGCAGCGGGCGCTTCTCGCCGCGCGGCTCGGTCACCCAGATTTCGTTGAAGGCGGTCTCGGCGTTCACCGTGCCGGCTCGATTGTACGCCAGCGTCGCGTGCCCCTCGCCCGCCAGCAGCACTCCTGCACCCGTGCGGATCGACACACCCCCGACCGAACGCGCAGACACTCGCACATCCATCAACTCTGACAACTGACCGATCAGGGCCGCCTGGGCCGTCTCGGCGCCCGAGCCATCGCTGCCGACGGCGCTGGAGCGGGCGATCTCGACATTGAGCGCCTCGATCTGTTCCAGAAGTGTGTTGGCCTGGTCGACCGCGCTCTGGATGCGGCCATCGGCGTCCTCGCGAACCGCCTGGATCTGTCCGGCAATGCGATTGCCTTCGTCGAACAGGGCCTGGGCGCGGAACAGGGCCTCCTGCCGCCGGGGCGACGAGGCCGGGTCCTCGGCAGCGGCCGCGAACACCGAGAACGCCTGATCCACCTGCGCAAAAAAGCCGCCGTCGCCGCCTGGATCGCCGAACAGTCCCTGCATCCGGTCATACAGTTCATACCGCACCGACTGGCGCGCGGCGTCGGCCCCGGCATTGAAACTGGCCGCTTGCAGGAAGCGGTCGGTCGCCAGGCGGATGCGGGTGACCTCGACGCCCGAGCCCATACCCTGGCTGATCAGGGTCTCCTGCTCGGCGATCTTGCGCACATAGCCGGGCGTGTTGACGTTCGAAACATTGTCCGAGACGACACGCAGCTGAACCTGGGCCGCCGTCAATCCGCTGTTCGCGGTGTTCATGATGGAGGAAATGGACATCAGCGGGCCTCCTGACGGCGGTCACCCGGCAAGCTCTTCCCGCATGCCTGCGCAATTTGCCCGGCAGTTTCGGATGAGCTCAAAGCCAAGATGCTGTAATTTATAAGGTTCATTATCGGCGACCGTTCGTTCGTCCGACACCGGCGCAAGGGACGGGCCAGAGCGGACGGCCCGGACGATCGCTGCGTTCACCGGGCAATAAACGTCCATCCGCACGGCAATATTCGACCCGGCGCGGATCATTAGCAACGACATCAAGAAACACTAATGCTCTGGTTTATTGTATTTTTTTGACAAACTGCCGAGTGGCCCGACCCTTGCGACCCGCCCCTCGATCCCGGTGCGTCCGGGTTCGACCTTATGGACGGAGGGGCTCAGCCCGATGCGCGCGGACAGCTTGTTCACACCCCTGCAGGGCGGGTCGGCCAGTGAGGCCGTCACCCGTTCGCCCGGGCTTGCGGGCACCACAGCCGAGGGCATGGAAGCCTTTGCCGGACTGGTCAGCCAGGCGCAGGTCACCGAGGCAAAGGTCCGCCCGGCAACGTCGCGCCCTGAGCCAACCGCCCAAACCGACACAATGGGTGCACCCGAAGGCGAGGTCGCGGCCGACGATCGCGCTTCGGCAAAGTTGACCGGGCTCGAAGACGGCACCCGGCCGCACATCCTCCCGCACAATCCGCCCACCACAGGCAAGGAGGGCACGAGTCCTCAGATCCTGCCCCACAACCCGCCGGTCGTGGAGCTCGACGGCGGCAAGGAAGGCACGGGTCCGCAGGTTCTGCCGGGCGAGGACGGCAAGGTTCCCTCCGATGAGCGCCCCCCGGTCCTGCCACACAACCCGCCTGTCTTCGGCGCCTCAGGCGGCAAGGAAGGCATGGGTCCGCAGGTCCTGCCCGGCGAAGCGCCCACCCTGGGCAAGGGCAAGGGCGCGCAGGGGCCTCAGATCAACCCCGGCCCGCCGTCCGAACCGCCCGCCGTCGCCAAAGACGGGGAGGCAGAGGCGTCACCGGTTCCCAACAGCGCCACGTCACCAGGCACAGCCAGGGCCCTGTCCGACGGTCAGGCCGCAGCGCCTTTGGCCCCTGCCCTCGTCCGCCGTCTGCTGGCAACCCACGAGGCCCGGGACAGTGCCGCCGCTCGCGGGTCCGGCAGCACGAATGACCTGGGCTCACGCCTCAAGACCCGGCTGACCGGCGACGCTGCCCCGTCCGCTCTCCAGGCGACCGGGACCCCGGCTCCGACGGCGATCCAGTCGTCGCTCCAGGCCCTGACCATGGCCGCCGCAGGCCAGGCCGCTCAGACGGCGGCTGATCCCTCTCCGGCAGCTCTCCCGGCGGCCGGCGGCGACGCTACCGCCCCTGTGCCCGGCGACGCCGCGACAGCGGACCCCTTCAAGACAGCGCTTGCCTCTGTGGACCGAGGCCTTGGTCTGTCGACCCTGTCCCACGCGACGGTCGAGACCACCGCCCTGATCGCGGCCCAGATTCAGAACCGCCTCAACGGCCGCTCGACGCGTTTCGAAATGGCCCTGACCCCCGAAGGCCTCGGCCGTGTCGATGTCAGCATCGAGATCGACTCCGACGGGCACATGGCCGCGCGGCTGGCCTTCGACAATCCGGCAGCGGCCACCGAACTGCGCGGCCGGGCCGACGAACTGCGTCGCCAGCTGGAGCAGGCTGGCCTGCACCTCGACGGTGACGCCTTGCAGTTCACCGAGCGCGATCCCTCCTCCGCCGATCGCGGCTTCTCGGGCTTTGACCGGCGTGCCTTCGCCCGGGCGTCCGACCTGAATAACCAGGCGGACCAGCCCGCCCTCGAACCCGCCCCCTGGCAAACTCTTTCCCTGACGCGAGACCGCGTCGATCTGAAGGTCTGACCCCATGGTCGATGCCATCACCACCAATGACGCCGCCGGACGGATCGGCGCGGGCACCACCAGCCTGTTCAGCAATTTCGAGACCTTCCTCAGCCTGCTGACAGCTCAGCTGAGGAACCAGGACCCCCTGTCCCCGGTCGATTCCAACGAGTTCACCGGTCAGCTAACCCAGATGGCGGGCGTCGAGCAGCAACTTCTCACCAATGACCTGCTGACCAGCCTGCTCTCGGCCCAGCAGGGCACCGGCTTGACCACCGCCGCCACCTATATCGGCAAGGACGCGACCGCAGTCTGGTCGGCCACACGGATCGAGGATGGCCAGGCGTCGTGGAGCTATGAACTGGCCGGTGAGGCCTCCGAGGTCACCCTCCAGGTGCTGGACGGCAGAGGCAATGTCGTCTGGTCCGGCGAGGGCCCCGGAAAGTCTGACGGCGTTCATGGCTTCACCTGGAACGGCCAGACCACTGGCGGAGGCCAGGTCGCGGACGGTGGCGTCTACACCCTGAAGGTCGTGGCCAAGGATGGCGCTGGCGAAGCGGTCGACAACCAGGTCCTGATCCAGGGCCGCATCTCGGGCGTCGAGCTGTATGACGGCGAACCCTATCTGACGATCGGCAACTCGATCCTGCCGCTCAGCAGCGTCATCGCCTTGCAGCAGGCCAATGACGCCGCGACCACCCCCACTGATTCCATAGACGACGAGAGCCTGCTGGCCTCAGTCGCCTCGGCATTCAACCCCTTGAAATACCTGTCCTAAGGAGAGTATCCCATGAGCATCAACAGTGCCTTGCTGGCTGGCGTGTCGGGTCTGACGGCCAACTCAGCCGCCCTCGCCGCCATCTCCCAGAACATCGCCAATGTGAACACGGTCGGCTACAAGCGGACGACCAGCGAGTTCTCGACTGTCGTCAACAGTCAGAGCCAGGGCAGCGGCTATTCCGCTGGCGGCGTCCAGGGTTCGGCGCGTCACTTCACCAGCCAGAACGGCCAGCTGCAGCGCACCACCTCAACCACCGATCTGGGCATCGCCGGTCAAGGCTTCTTCGTCGTCACGGAGAAGCCCGAGAACCTGGAGGTCACAGACGCGCGCCTGTTCACCCGGGCCGGCGCCTTCCGGGTTGATAATCTGGGCTATCTGAAGAACACCGCCGGCCTGTATCTGCAGGGATGGCCGGTCGACGCCAATGGCGACATCGCCACCGATCCATCAGACCTGTCGCGCCTGCGGACCATCAACGTCGGCTCGGTCGGCGGCACGGCGGAAGCCACGACCCGCGTGCAGATGAACGCCAACCTGAAGTCCAGCCAGGCCATCTCGACCGAGGCGACCGACGCCGCCGCCGTCCCTCCCGGACCCACGGCCTATGATCCCCTGACCAATTCCATGGCTCTGTGGAATCCGGAAACCGGCACCGGGGTGAAGCCCGATTTCGAGGTCACCATCCCCGTCTCGGACTCGAAGGGCGGCCAGCGCACCATCGCCCTTTCGTTCCTGAAGAGCACCGTGCCGAACCAGTGGTACGCTGAAATCCGCGCCATACCGGCGTCGGATGTCGTTTCGGGGGCCGGACTGGCCAACGGCCAGCTCAAGACCGGTCTGGTCGCCTTCACCCAGGACGGACGTCTCGACGTCTCGGCCATGGAAGCGCTCGGCGCCCAGGCCCTGTTTGACGATCCCGCCAATGCCAATCTGAACTTCGGCTCTTCCAGCTCGGGCGCGCCTGCGGCCGGAGAGTTTGCCTGGGCACCCGACCTGGGCATCGACGAGCAGTCGCTGGCCTTCGACCTGACGGCGGCCGCCGGTGGCCTGACCCAGTACGACAGCGCCTCGGTCGTGCAGGCGACCATTACCAACGGCACGGCCTTCGGCAATCTCAGCGAGGTCAAGATCGACGAGCGCGGCTTCGTGACCGCCATCTTCGACAACGGCGTGACCCGCCAGATTGCCCAGGTGGCGCTGGCCACCTTCCCCAGCCCCGACAGCCTGACCGAGACAGCGGGGAATGCCTATCGGGTCAGCCAGGGCTCGGGCACCTACAACCTCAAGGCCGCCGGATCGGGTGGCGCCGGCTTCATCGGCGCCTCACAGCTGGAAGCCTCGACCGTCGATCTGTCCGCCGAGTTCACAGGGCTGATCACCACCCAGCGGGCCTATTCCGCCTCATCCAAGATCATCACCACGGCCGACGAAATGCTGGCCGAGCTGATCAGCATCAAGCGCTGACGGGCATCAGGCGGAGGTCGCAAATGACGCGAAAAACAGCCCTTTCAGGCACCCGGAACGCGCCGTTTCAGCGGCGGCGCGTTAGCCGTTCCTTCACCACGACGCTTAAACGGCCTTTAGCGCCAGTTGCTTATGGTCAGGGTCAGTGATGGTGGTGAAAGAGGCATAAGCCCATGTTGCAAGAGCGACGAATGAACAAGGACGGCGAAGCCTATGTGGTTGGTCCCACAGGCACGCCGTTGACCCTGCGCGATCTGCCGCCGGTCAACACGGACCGCTGGGTGATCCGCCGCAAGGCCGAGGTCGTCGCTGCTGTGCGCGGCGGACTTCTCAGCCTCGATGACGCCCTCGCGCGCTATCGTCTGACCGCCGAAGAATTCCTAGCCTGGCAAAAAGCCATCGACAAATGGGGCATGCAGGGTCTGCGCACCACGCGAATCCAGCACTACCGCAACTAGGTCTTCCCTCCCCGAAGCCTGCCGATGGCCGCCTCTGTGACCGCAGGGGCGGCCTTCTGCATTGCTGAGCCTCGAAAAAGTCGGGCGGGCCCTCTATATGGCGCCCATGACCACGGTGATCACCCGCTCGCAGGATACCGCCTGCCCCATCGCCGCCATGGCGCCTGCCGATCTGGATGCGGCGATTGCCTCCGCGCGCGCGGCGGTCGGCCTGCCGGTCGGATCGCGCGTGGTGGCCGCCATGTCCGGCGGGGTCGACTCGACCGTGGTCGCGGCCCTGCTGCACAAGGCCGGCTATGACGTCGTCGGCGTCACGCTTCAGCTCTATGACCATGGCGCAGCGCTCAAGAAGAAGGGCGCCTGTTGCGCCGGGCAGGATATTCACGACGCCCGTCTGGCTGCCGACACCCTCGGCATTCCCCACTATGTGCTCGACTATGAAAGCCGCTTCCGTGAGGCGGTGATCGATCAGTTCGCCGACAGCTATCTGGAAGGGCGCACGCCTGTGCCCTGCATCCGCTGCAACCAGACGGTCAAGTTCCGCGACCTGCTGGATGTCGCGCGTGACCTCGGCGCCGAGGCCATGGCCACCGGCCACTATGTCCGCCGGTCGGTCATCGATGGCCGGGTCCAGATGCGCAAGGCCATCGATCCGTCGCGCGACCAGTCCTATTTCCTGTTCGCCACCACCCGCGACCAGTTGGACTATCTGCGCTTTCCGCTGGCCGATCTGGAAAAGCCCCAGGTGCGCGGTGTCGCGGCCGAACTGGGCCTGCGGATCGCCGCCAAGCCCGACAGCCAGGACATCTGTTTCGTGCCGTCCGGCGACTACCGCACCCTGATCGACCGGCTGCGCCCGCAGGGACGTGAGGCCGGCGAGATCGTGCACATGGACGGCCGGGTGCTGGGCACCCACGCAGGCATCACCGACTACACCATCGGCCAGCGGCGCGGGCTGAACGTCGCCGTGGGCGATCCCCTGTTCGTCGTCCGGCTGGAGCCAGAAACTCGCCGCGTGATCGTCGGTCCGCGCGAAGCCCTGTTGACCGGTGCGCTGACACTCGAAGAAACCAACTGGCTGGGTGACGAGGCCGACTTTGCGGCCGCAGCAGCCACGGGCCGCCCGGTGCTGGCCCGCGTCCGCTCGACCCGCCCGCCCCTGCCCGCCCGGCTGTTCCGCGACGGCGACGCCATCGGCGTCAGCTTTGACGCGGGCGAGGAGGGCGTATCCCCCGGCCAGGCCTGCGCCCTCTACGACCCGGACGATCCCGAACGTCTGCTCGGCGGCGGTTTCATCGCCTCGACGCGCGCGCTCGCCTGACCGCTCGCGGCCTGCCGGAAACTGACGATCAGGCCGCATCCTCGCGCGGCATGACATCCCCGACAGTCGGCCGGTTCTCGGCCCGGGTCAGGGCGATCTCGCGCGGCTTGACGATCTCGCTGCAGTGGTTGCAGGCGATGCGCGGATCCAGCGAATGGCCGCAGGTCTGGTGCACCATGTCGATGCCCGAGTCACAGTCGCCATAGACATGCTTGTTGCCCCAGGCGTGCAGGGTGACCAGCACTCCGTACAGATCCTTGCCCTTGGCCGTCAGCACATATTCGTTGCGCGGCGGGCGCTCGGAATAGGGGCGGACTTCCAGCACCCCGTGCTGCACCAGTGACTTCAGTCGCGCCGCCAGAACATTGCGCGCCAAGCCCAGACGATCCTGCCATTGTTCAAACCGGCTGACCCCCTGAAAGGCATCGCGGATGACCAGCAGGGTCCACGGGTCACCGATCACCTCCAGCGTGGCAGCGATCGAGCAACTTTGTCTGGAGTAGTCAGCGGTGCGTCCCATGTCAGAAAGGTGACGTGGCGGCAGGCTGATTGCAAGTGGGTTGTCATTCTGGACCCTCCGCCTATTCTCGACAGTCCGTCTTTTTACGCAATGGACCGATACGCATGGCCATTCCCGCGCCTCTGCAGACCCTGGATCAGGCCCTCGCCCTCACGGCCGGCGAGGGGCCAGACCGGACCGCCGATCTGACGGCGGACTTCTCCAACGCACCGCTGGCCTGGGATGCGGACAGGGGCGCACCGTTCGGAGGGCTGATGGCGGCCCTGGCTGTCCGCGCCATGCGTGAAGGGCTGGACATCCAGCCACCGCTGATGACCCTGACGGTCCAGTATCTGGCCGCGGCCCGTTTCGCGCCCGTCACCTTTTCGCCGACGCTGGAGCGGGGCGGACGATCCGTGGCCTATGCCTCGGTCAGGGCCGGCCAGCCCGGGCGGCCCGCCCTGACCGCGCTCGGCACCTTCGGCACCCTGGGTCATGGACCTGAGGTCCGGCCGCTCAGCCCGTCCCCGACCCCGTTCGAGGGCTTGGACCCGACGCCGGTCGATCCGCAGCTGGCCCCCTGGTTCACCCGCTATATCGAGCACCGGTTCGACGGCGGCGCAAAGATCGGCGGCGGCTCGCCCCTGTCGGACCCGACCCTGCGGCTGTGGATGCGCACCATCGACCATCGCCCGCTGGACGAGCTCAGCCTGTGCTTCCTGCTGGACGGCATCTTCCCGTCCTACATGACGGTGCTGCCCGCGCCGCCCTTGCCGTCGGCGAGCGTCGACCTGCGCTATGACCTGATCGAGCCGGTGACGCCGGACACCTCGCCGGAAGGTTGGGCCATTTTTCAGTTCCGCACCCGGGACGTTTCCGGCGGCTGGGCGTTGGATGACGGTGTGGCCTTTGCGCCGGACGGCAGGCCGCTGGCGCTCGCCCGGCAAAGGCGCAAACTTTTCGGGCCACGCCGCACGCCCGGCGCCTGAGCGCAGGTGCAAACGGACTTGCGTTGCAGCGCACAAAAGCCGATCTAGCCTTCACCTTATCCGTATCCGAGGGACTGTTTTCCATGACCCAATCCAATGACCCCGTCGTCATCGTCGCCTTCGCCCGCACCCCGATGGGCGGCTTTCAGGGCGCGCTGAGCGGCGTCAAGGCGACCGATCTGGGCGCCACCGCCGTCAAGGCCGCGGTCGAACGCGCGGGCGTCAGCGCCGACAAGGTCGAGCAGATCTTCATGGGCTGCGTCCTGCCGGCCGGTCTCGGCCAGGCCCCGGCCCGTCAGGCCGCCATCGGCGCGGGCCTCGGCAAACATGTCGAGGCGACCACGGTCAACAAGATGTGCGGCTCGGGCATGCAGGCCGCCATGATGGCCCACGATGCGCTTCTGGCCGGCACGGCCGACATCATCGTCGCGGGCGGCATGGAGTCGATGACCGGCGCCCCCTACGTCATGAACAAGCACCGCGGCGGCGCCCGCATCGGCCACGATGTGATCGTCGACACCATGTATATGGACGGTCTGGAGGATGCCTATACGCCCGGCAAGCTGATGGGCGCCTTTGCCGAAGACACGGCCGGCCAGTACCAGTTCACCCGCGAACAGCAGGACGACTACGCCATCGAATCCTTGCGACGGGCCAATGCCGCCATCGAAAGCGGCGCCTTCGATGCCGAGATCACGCCGGTGGAGGTCACCAGCCGCAAGGGCACGGAAACCATCACCACCGACGAACAGCCCGGCAAGGCCCGTCCGGAAAAGATCCCGACCCTGCGTCCGGCCTTCGCCAAGGACGGCACCATCACCGCCGCCAATGCCAGTTCTATCTCGGACGGGGCTGCCGCCCTGGTCATGACCCGCGAGAGCGTCGCCAAGGCCATGAACCTGCCGATCGTGGCCCGCGTCGTCGCCCACGCCGCCCATGCGCATGAGCCGGGCCTGTTCACCACCGCCCCCGTGCCCGCCATGCAAAAGGCCCTGAAGAAGGCCGGCTGGTCGGTCGACGACGTTGACCTCTGGGAGATCAACGAAGCCTTTGCCGTTGTGCCGATGATCGCCATGAAGGAAATGGGCATGAGCCGCGACAAGGTGAACGTCAACGGCGGCGCCTGCGCGTTGGGCCACCCCATCGGTGCCTCGGGCGCCCGCATCCTTGCCACCCTGCTGGGCGCGCTGGAAGCCCACGGCAAGACCAGGGGCGTGGCCTCGCTCTGCATCGGCGGCGGCGAAGCCGTGGCCATGGCCGTCGAGCGGGTCTGACCGACCGCGTCAGTCGGCCAGACAGACCTCGCAGCTCTCGGGGCTGAACCGGGCACTGCATTCGCGCCGGACGGCCTCTCCATGCTCGGTCAGCGCCTCTCGGTATATTCCACAGACCTCGGCGGCGAGCGGCACGGCCGGGGTCTGTGAAATCACTCGGCTGCCCTGCACGGCCGTAAAGCGGGCACCGTCTCCGTCCGCGCGCATTTCGACGGCGTCGTCGCCATTCCAGAGCTTCAGGGCCACGCCCTCTTCTGGATCGGCGACGAACAGGGCGGATTGTGACCGGCGGCTGTCCAGCGTCAGCCCGACATTGCCGGAGGGGGAGAAGGTGACATACCCCCCGCGTTCCTGACCGGTGTCGTCGTACAGCATGACACCGGCGACCTTTTCGCCGCCGCGGCCAATGCGCCGCCCGTCGATGATCGCATCGGGCAGGGCACCGCCGACCCTGACCCGCACCACGCCGTTCTCATCCACGACCGCCAGTTCGGAGACGGTCAACCTCTGCGGATCGGTGTTCACGGCAAAACCCGCTACCAGCAGGGCCCCCAATCCCAGGATCGCAAGGCCCTGCAGTCGCGTTTGCCGCCGCAGACGTTGCAACAACGCCGCCATGTCCTGCGCGTTTTCAGCGTCATCGTTCATCGTAAACCTCCCCAAATACATCGAGGACAGCATCGACACGAAATGCCGGTCGAATGAACTTAAATATCGGCAATATGATTGCAGGCATGTAATCTTCGGAGGCTCGTCCTCCATGAGTCTGCTTCGTGATGTCACTGCACCGTCGTTCCCTGCTTGCCATCACGCCCGGTCTGGTGGCCGCTGTGTCTTCCGGCAGGCTGTCGCACGCGTCCTCCCGCCCTGCACGGATGGATGATATACACCTCTGGCCCGGCGCAGCTCCCGGCGGTGACGGCGTCACCGTCACGCCCGAGGTGGTCGAGCGCTCGACCGATCCCGCATTTCACGACCGCATCGCAAAGCACACGCGCGATCCCCTGCTGACGGTCGTGCGGCCAGTACAGCCGAACGGCGTGTCGATGCTGCTGGTCCCCGGCGGAGGGTACCGCTGGGCTGTGGTCGACAAGGAGGGCATGGACTGCGCCCGCGTGTTCGCGGCCATGGGCTACACCTGCTACGTCCTGCGCTACCGCCTGCCCGCGGACGGTTGGGCAGCGGGACCGGATGCGCCGTTGCAGGATGCCCAGCGCGCTCTGTGTCTGGTCCGGGCCCACGCCGCCGGCGAAGGCCGCGCCCCGGATCGCACGGTCGTTCTGGGCGCCTCGGCCGGAGGGCATCTGGCCGGTCTGCTGGGCGCGCGTGCGGACGCCACCTACCCAGTCATCGATGCAGCGGATCAGCATTTCCACCGGCCCGACGCCCTGATCCTGCTCTATCCGGTCGCCACGCTTGCCGACCCTTACGCCCACGCCGGATCGCGTCGCGAGCTGCTGGGTGAAACCCCCGCGCCCGATCAGATTTCGGCCTACAGTCTGGAGCAGATGGACTGGACAGGGGCCGCTCCGACTTTCCTGCTGCACGCGATGGACGACACGGCCGTGCCGGTCGAGAATTCCCTGATGCTGTCCGCCACCCTTCGGCAGGCCGCGGTCCCGGTCGAGGTCCATTTGTTCGAGGAAGGCGGCCATGGCTTTGGCATTCGCCTGATCGAGGGCCGACCCGCCGCCGTCTGGCCCGATCTGGTCCGGAGCTGGCTCGGCCGACGCGGACTCTGAACGGTCTGTAATGTTCTGCGGCTTGCGCCCGCCCCCCTGCCCGCTAAGGTCGCCGCGTCCTTGGGCCGGTAAATTTTGTGGGGTTTTTCATGCGTATCCGAATTCTGGTCGCGGCCTTGGCCGTGTCCACCCTTACGGCGGGGTCCGCCGTCGCCCAGGTCAGCGTCGGCGCGGTCGATCAGAGCCGCGGCACCTATGAGGACAAGTTCCGCCAGTTCGAGGGCGAGAGCTGGCCCAGCCCCAACGACTACCGTACGGCCTCGGGCGCGCCCGGCCATCGCTACTGGCAGCAGCAGGTCGACTACGTCATCGACGTGCGCCTCGACGAGGACGCCAAGGCCCTGACCGCCAGCCAGCGGATCACCTATCACAACAACTCGCCTGACACCCTGACCTACCTCTGGATCCTGCTGGACCAGCAGGACATGGCCGAAGGGTCGATGGCCACCATGGCCTCGCCCAGCTCGAGCTCGGAGACCTATCAGTTCTTCGAGGCCCTGGGCTTTGAGCGCGGTCAGACCTGGGCCGGCGGCTTCCAGAACATCGTCGTCAAGGGCACCGACGGGCGCCCGCTGAACATCACCCAGGTCGATGCCCTGCTGCGCGTCGATCTGCCCCGCCCGCTGGCACCCGGCGAGCGGATCAGCTTCGACATGACCTATGCCATGCCGTTCGCCCAGACCATGGTGACCGGCGCCCGCAGCGGCTACGAATGCTTCCCGGGTTCGACCCCGGCCGGCAACTGCATCTTCCAGGCCGCCCAGTGGTTCCCGCGTCTGGCCGCCTATTCCGACTATGAAGGCTGGCACACCCTGCCCTTCCTCGGTTCGGGCGAGTTCCCGCTGGAGTTCGGCAACTATCAGGTGTCGATCACAGTTCCGGCCGACCACGTGGTGGCCGCCTCGGGCGAGCTTCAGAACAGCCGCGACGTGCTGACCCGCGAGCAGCAGGCCCGCATGGAGCAGGCCCGGTCGGCCACCGATGCCCCCGTTTATGTCGTCACCCCCGACGAGGCCGTGGCCCGCGAACAGGGTCGCTCGACCGACACCCGCACCTGGCGTTTCGAGGCCGAGAACGTCCGCGATTTCGCTTGGGCTGCCTCACGCGGTTTTGTCTGGGACGCCATGGCCGTCCGTCAGGATGAGCCGGGTGCCGAATATCCGACCGTCATGGCCATGTCCTTCTACACCAAAGAGGCGCGGCCGATGTGGGATACCTATTCCACGCGCGCCGTGGCCCACGCCATCGACGTCTATGGCTCCTTCACCTTCCCCTACCCCTATCCGACAGCCCAGTCGGTCAACGGGCCAGTGGGCGGGATGGAATACCCGATGATCACCTTCAACGGGGCCCGTCCGACGCGCGATGAGAATGGCAATGTCATCAACGGGGACGCGACCAAATACGCCCTCGTCGATGTGATCATCCACGAGATCGGCCACATCTGGTTCCCGATGATCATCAACAGCGACGAGCGTCAGTGGACCTGGATGGATGAGGGCATCAACACCTTCGTCGAATATCAGGCGACCAAGCTCTGGGATCCTGACTTCCCGTCGCGGGGCGAGCCGCGCGACATCGTCCGCTTCATGACGTCGGACAACCAGGTCCCGCTGATGACCCGCTATGACACGGCGCTCAATGCCGGCAATGTCGGCTATCTGAAGCCCGGCACGGCTCTGGTCGTGCTGCGCGAGACGGTCATGGGCCGCGAGCTGTTTGACCGCGCCTTCCGCGAATACGCCGAGCGCTGGAAGTTCAAGCGTGCCACCCCCTACGACTTCTTCCGCACCATGGAAGAAAGCTCGGGCATGGACCTCGACTGGTTCTGGCGCGGCTGGTTCTATTCGACCGACCACGTCGACATCTCGCTCGAAAACGTGGTCCAGGCCCGTCTGGCCACGGATGAGGACGAGGAACAGTCTGAAGGTCCGCCGCCTCCCGGCGAGCCCGAGGTCGAAGTCGTCGAGCCGCCGGTGCCGCTGACCATCGCCAACAATGCCGGCATGCAGACGGTCATCGAGCGCAACCCGTCGATCGACGCCTATGACGACAGCGCCGACGGCGCCTATCCCCTGACGGACGAGCAACGCCGGGCCATTGGCCGCGGCGGTCGGCAGATGATCATGCCCCTGATCCAGGAAGCCCAGTCGTTCGACTCCAACGTCTACCGCTTCAGCTTCAAGAACGTCGGCGGCGTGGTGATGCCCATCATCCTGAAGCTGACCTTCGACGACGGCACCAGCGAAGTGGTCCGCATCCCGGCCGAGATCTGGCGCTACAACAGCCAGGAAGTCAGCTGGCAGTATGTGACCGACAAGACCCTGGTGCAGACCGAAGTCGATCCCAACTGGGAGACCGCCGACGCCGACCGCGAGAACAACTACTTCCCGCGTCGCTAGTCAGCACTGACGATCAGGGCCGGAGGGCGCGTTCCGCAAGGGACGCGCCCTCAGTCGTTTTCGTCCGGCCCATTCAGATCGGCAGGGTCGGCCTCATAGTCCAGCAGGTCAGCGGGGCGGCACCCCAGCGCCGCGCACAGCCTGGCCAGGGTGGAAAAGCGGATGCCCTTGACCTTGCCCGAGCGGAACAGGGACATCTGCGTCTCGCTCAGCCCCACCTCGGCGGCCAGATCACGGGCGGTCCGGCCCTGTTTGGCCAGCACGGCATCAAAGGTCACGCGAACGGGCATTCAGATCATCTCGTCCAGCTCGGCCTGCACATCGGCCGCCTGATCCACCACCCGGCCCAGCAGGAACAACGCCCCGCCGATCATGCCCAGCGTCATGCCGCTGACGTCGAAATGCAGCCAGCCGCCCTGCCCGCCGTGGATGATCCGCGTCAGATTGGTGACCACGAACACACTCCAGACCCCGCCGACACCCAACGCCAGCCCGACATTGCGCAGGGCCAGCACCAGCGTCGGCTGGATCAGCCGCCCCTTCGACAACTGCCCCATGGCCCGACCGATCATCCACACCGCCGCCAGATAGCAGACCGCCGGCATGGCCCAGATGACCGAACTGGCGATATCCCACGCATAGGGGACCTCATCGCCTCGCAGGCGCAGCCATAGGGGCGCGATCAGATGCATCAGCGCCAGCAGGCTGCCGACGCTGATCACCATGAACCGGGCCAGCAGCTGGAACTGGTGGCAGCGCGCCCGGAACCGGGCCAGATCGTCATGACTCATCGGGCTCTCTCCCTGACTGAAATTTAATCTTGACTTAAATTTCTGACGTCTGCAACTTTATATAAGAGTTAAACCACGAGACGTCGACATGCTTGCTATTGAAACCCGCGACCTGCGTCGCCGCTTCGGCCCAACCCTGGCCGTGGATGGCGTATCCCTCTCGGTTCCCCGGGGCTGCGTCTATGGCTTCATGGGCCGAAACGGGGCGGGCAAGACCACCACGCTCAAGATGCTGCTGGGACTGGTCCGTCCTGATGCCGGCACGATCTACATCGCCGGGAGGGATGCGCTGGTCGACCGGCTGGGCGCCGTCCGCTGCGTGGGAGCCCTGCTGGAGGCGCATGGCTTTTACGCCCACCTGTCCGGTCGCGAGAATCTGGACCTGACGCGGTCCCTGCTGGGGCTCAGGCGGACCGAGCTGGACCGGGTGCTCGATATCGTCGGCCTGACCCCTGACGCCGGTCGCCGGGTCGGCGGCTATTCGCTGGGCATGCGCCAGCGATTGGGGATCGCCCGGGCCCTGCTGGGCAGTCCCGAAGTGCTGATCCTCGACGAGCCGACCAATGGCCTCGATCCCGACGGTATTGCCGACATGCGCGACTTTCTGCGGACCCTCCCTGCCCGCGCCAACGCCACTGTGCTGCTCTCCAGCCACCTGCTGGGCGAGGTGGAGCAGGTCGCCGACCGCGTCGGCATTATTCATCAGGGTCGGTTGGTGCTGCAGGACGATCTGGCGACCCTGCGCGCCGGTCAGGCTCCTCAACTACGGCTCGGCTGCGACGCCCCGGACCGGGCCCGCGCGCTGATTTTGAGCATGGGCCTCACGCCCGACCCGGACAGCGACCGGATCACCCTGGCCCCGGGCGCCGATGTCCGCGAGACCGCCCGCGCGCTGAACCGCGGCCTCGTGGAGGCTGGCATCGGCGTCCACGAACTGACCCCACAGGCCCGCTCGCTCGAGACCATCTACCGCGACATCACCGCCCTGACCCCGCCAGCTCAGAAGGAAGCCGCCTGATGCTCCGTGTCTTGACCGTCGAACTGCGTAAGCTCAACCGCTCGCTGGCCGCCGCCCTGGCCATCGCCGCGCCGGGCCTGATCGCTGTCTTTACCTTCTTCAACATCCTGCGGGGCAAGACCGCCCAACCCTGGGACATGTGGATGGTCAGCGCCGCCGGAATCTGGGCCTTCTTCATGCTGCCCATGAGCGTTACGGCCCTCACGGCCCTGATTGCCCATATGGAGCACGGTCCTCGCACCTGGGACCATCTGCGGGCCCTGCCCCTGCCGCGCTGGACGCTCTATGCCGCCAAGATCCTCAGCGTCTTTCTGGTGCTGGCCGCAATGAGTGTCGGCGTCTTCGCCTTCACCTGGGCGGCCGTAAAGCTGGCCGTCGTGATCAAGCCCGAGTTGGCCCCGACGGGTGTCTTCGACGCCTCAGCCTACCTGACGGCTCTGGGTCGCATGTATCTCGCCGCCACCCTCGTCGTGGTGATCCAGCTCTGGATCGCGCTCCGCTGGTCCAGCTTTGTGCCCGGGCTGGTGGTCGGAATCGGCGGGACCTTCTTTGCCGTCGTCGCCACTGCCGCAAAGGTCGGCGTCTTCCTGCCCTGGCAGATGCCCGTCAATATGCTGGCGACCGAGGGCTGGCGCCTGCAGACCGCTCTGGGACTGGGCTTTGGCGGGGGTCTGGTCCTGCTGGCCCTTATGCTGTGGCACCTGTCGCGGCGCGAGGTGCTGTAGGTCGAAGTCCAGCAACCGCGCCAGTCCGCCCGCCGGTGCCATCATGACGATCATGGCCACCTCCTGAGTCGTAATTGATAGTCATTCTCAGGTTTGCGGATTCACCCCCCTCATGGCAAGCCTTGAGACGAATTCTGCTCCAAAGGCCGCCCCCTGCCCGACCCCCTTGCCCGCTCCTGCGATGACTGCGGCCTGTGCTGCAAGCTGATGGGTGTGACCGCACTGGACAAACCGGCGGGTCGTTGGTGCACCCATTTCAAAAAAGCCCAAGGGTGCCGCATCTATGACGACCGGCCTGCGGACTGCCGAATTTTCAACTGCCTGTGGCTGCTGACCGAGGCGCTCGATGCCGACTGGAAGCCGTCCGTCTGCGGCTTCGTCCTGCACAGCGAAGCCGGAGGGGGGCGGCTGATCGTCGAATGCGACCCGGCCCGCCCGCACGACTGGCGGCGCGCGCCCTATCAGGCCACGCTGGAACGCTGGGCCGGTCAGGGGCAGGAGGTTCTGGTCATGACGGGGCGCGCGGGTCTGCGGCTGCTGCCCGATGGCCAGACCCGACCGGTACGGCGTGCGGGTTAGCGCGGCTCGACCGTCTGGCCGATCGCATCGGCAAGCGCCCGGTCCTCGTCACTGACGGCCGACACCCAAACGTGCAGTTCGACGCCGTCGCGCAGCCGATACAGATGCTCCAGCGCCAGCGTCCGACCGTTCTCGGTGACAATGATCGACCGGCGGCCGGCCCGTTCGCGTTGCTCACCGCTGTAGATCGGGAACTGCGACTGTGGACCGACATAGATCATCAACAGACCACGGCCCTCGCGCCGGACCGAGAAGATGTCGAACTCGGGACCCGACCGTCCGGGATACAGGCCCGCGCCCTCCGGCATGGCGACCCGGAACGGCAGGACGAGGCGCTCGGACACGGTCAGGGCAACGGGCTCAGGCTCAGGCGGTGCAGTGGGCTCGGCAGCCTCGGCAGGGGCCTCCGCGGGTTCTGCCTCGGCCTCGACGACGACTGCCGGCTCTGTCTCGGGCGCGGCCTCGGCCTCAGCCTCTGGCTCAGGCTCCGGTGCTGGCGGGGTCGCGATGGCGACCGGCGGGCCGCTGTTAAGGTCGCGGGTAATGTCGTCGCCGTCCGCGTCCTGAGCGAGAACCGCAGCGGGGGCGAACACCAGACCCACAGCCAGTCCAAGGCCGACAAGGGCATGAGGGCGGGTGAGGAGATCGAGCGCGTTCATGATCCGACCATCCCCCGACGCCACGCCGGGCGCAAGTCCGCACTTCTGTCGAGATCAGGCGGCCTGGAGTTCCACCCAGAAGGTTGCGCCCTGGCCCGGCTCGGACACTACGCCGATGTCACCGCGCTGCAGTTCGACCAGCCGCTTGGCCAGGGCCAGGCCGATGCCGTGCCCCTCAATTGCGGACCGTTCGAGACCCAGACGGTTGAAGGGCTCGAACAACTGCGCCTGTTTGTCGGCCGACAGACCGGGGCCGCGGTCGATGACCTCGATGCGAACGCCACCCGGGACACGACGGGCCTTCAGGATCACAACGCCGCCCGCGGCGCCATATTTCACGGCGTTGCTGGCCAGATTGCCGATCACCTGGGTCAGACGCTGGGAGTCCGCCAGCGCCACCATGCCGTCAACTGCACATTCCAGCTCGATCCGCACGCCTGCGGCTTCGGGCCGCAGCGCCGTCACGCGGGCCACATCGTCCAGCACACCGTGTACGTCGGTCGGGCGCAGGTCGACCTTGACCGCCCCGGATTCGGCGCGGGCTACGTCCAGCAGGTCATGGGCCAGGGCCTCGACCTGACGGGCGGTCTTGACCAGCATGTCGGCCATGTCCCGCTGGGTATCGGTCACCTCGCCGATCTGGCCGGATTTCCACAGTTCGCCGATGCCGATCACGCCTCCAACCGGGCTCTTGATCTCATGGGCCACATTGGCCAGCAGCCGCGACTTGGCCGCCGAGGCGCGCTCGGCCCGAACCTGACCGGCCTTGGCGCGATCTGCCAGAAGGTCCCGCTCTTCGAGAAGGGCGGCGACGAGCAGGATCGGCATGAAGCCCAGCAGCATCATGACCTGCGCCAGCACCGCCCTGCCGGCGATATCTGACCCGTGCATGGCAAAGGGTCCATGATCCAGCATGGCGCTTCCCACAGCGGTCAGGGTGACAATCAGCAGGCTGGTGGCTATGCCCAGGATCCTCAGTCGCACCGCGATCAAGATCAGCAAGGGGAACATGGCGAAGCTCATCGGCACCGTGGCGAACCAGAACACCGCCCAGGAGGCCATCGTCAGAAGGCCCAGCAGGATCAGCGTCTCGGCCAGCTTCCACGGTCGCCGCAGCACATTCATATGGGTGCGGGTCAGGGCGAGGCCAAACGTCCCAATGACGGCCAGTCCCAGCGCATGGCCGAACCACCAGGTCTGGAAGGACGCGGCGATATCCGCGCCGCTCATCGCGTAAAGACACAGCGAGGCGAACAGGGCCGCCGGAATCGGCGCCACGACCGCGGCACTCAGCAGGAACCGGGCGCATCCCTCGACCGTGCTCAGGTTCAGCCCCGGCGCAAACCGCCGCGCCAGCGTCACCGCCAGCACGATCTCCACCATATTGGCGACGGTGAACATGACCGACAGCAGCGGTGGATTGCCGACCAGAAACTCGCCGACCAGAATGCCCAGCGCGATCAATCCGCCGTACGCCAGGTCGTAGATCGGCCCGCGTGACGTTCTCAGCCAGACAACCGTCGCAAGGCCACCGGCCCCCCAAAGGGCCGCCACGAGACCTGCTGTTCGGGCAAAGGTGATCGACAGTACAATCAGCAACGCCACCCCGACCGCTGTCAGGATCGGCACCAGAGGCTGTGAAAACACAGGTTCGTGGACACGTTCTGTGACGGCGCGCGCGGCGCTCTTGTCGGAGGCCGCCTTCACAGGCTTAGAGATATCCAGCGCGGGGCTGACGGGCATTCGACTTGTCCACATGACACAAACAGCCCGTGATGCTTAATCGCTGCCCTTTAATATCCCCTGAAGCTCAACCGCGAAGAGCCGCGTTGAGGGCACGCACGGCCTCTGCCGGTCCGCCGGGGTGTGACCACACTGCGCCGCTGACCGCCACAAAGTCCGCCCCGGCCGCGGCCATGGCACCGGCGTTTGTCGCATTGAGCCCGCCGATCGCCACGCAGGGGATCTCCATCGTCTCCTGCCAGATCGTCAGCACATCCGGGCTGGCGGTGTGTTCGACCGCCTTGGTCGCCGTCGGGTAAAAGGCGCCAAAGGCCACATAGTCCGCCCCCGCCTCGGCCGCCTCCATGGCCAGATGGCGACTGTCGTGACAGGTCACCCCGATCATCGCGTCCGGTCCCAGCAGCCGCCGCGCCTCGGCCACCGACCCGTCCTGCTGCCCCAGGTGCACGCCGTCGCAACCCGTCACCTTCGCCAGATCGGCGCGGTCATTCAGAATCACCGCCACGTCGCGCGCCTGCGCCAGCGGGGCCAGCACCTCGACCGCGCGGCGCACCTCGGCGTCCGGCACATCCTTCAGCCGGATCTGCAACGCCGCCACATCCCCGCTCTCCAGCGCCTGTGCCAACTGCCCGGCAAAGGCCGTGAGGTCAGGAACGGCGGGCGGCGTTATCAGATACAGCCGACACGGCGGACGGGCGGGGACGGTGGTCTTGCTCATTCCCGGCAAGTGCGACGCCGCACCGCATTCGTCAACGTCGCATCGTGCGTGCGAACGATTTGCAGTCGCCGCGATTGGTGCTATAGCGAGGCGTTATCAACTAATCCGGCGTGTGCGCTCCGTGTACATCTGCAACTGCAACGGCCTGAGGCAGCGCGACGTCGCCCGTGCGATCGACTCGGGCGCGACCCGTCCCCGCGACGTCTTTGCCCACCATCAGTGCAGCGCCCAGTGCGCCAAATGCGTCTGTGAAATGCGCCAGATGATTCAGGAAACGCGCGAGTCTTGGGCCATGGCCGCCGAATAGCCGCTGGGCCTCTCGAGATCGACACGCAAAGTCGTTCTCATCTTACTGAAAACGCAGATTATTTTTGAGAGCCGCCGTTCGGTGTGCTAGGCTGTGGCTCTGCTTCAACGGCGGGCGATTCCCCACGCGTGGCCCCGCCCCGAATACGAAAGGCCTCGGCCATGAAGGGCGATCCCGCGATCATCCGCACCCTCAATGGGGTCCTGACCAACGAACTGACGGCGGTGAACCAGTATTTCCTGCATGCCCGCATGTTCGAAAGCTGGGGCCTGTCGCACCTCGGAAACGTCGTTTACGAGGAATCGATCGGCGAGATGAAGCACGCCGACATGCTGATCAAACGCATCCTGTTCCTCGACGGCCTGCCGAACCTGCAGGATCTGCATAAGCTCAAGGTGGGCGAGGACCCCATCGAATGCCTGGGCGCCGACCTGCAGCTTGAGCTCGACAGCCGCAAGGCGACCTCGGCCGCCGTCACCCAGTGCGAGGAAGCCCGCGACTACGTCAGCCGCGACCTGCTGATGCGCATCCTGTCGGATACCGAGGAGCACATCGACTTCCTCGAGAACCAGCACAAGCTGATCGAGCTCATGGGTGCCCAGAACTATCTGCAGTCGGCGATGAAAGAGATCGTCACCGACGGCGGCGCCACGGGCAACTGATCGGGAACAGACGGCGGTTCGACCCATTCCTCTGGTGTGGCTGGAGGAGACTGGATGTTCGATCTCGACGACGTACACGACAAGGCGACCAATCTTATCAACGCTCGTGACCGGGACGGTAGCCATGTGCTGCTCGGTCTCGGGCTGACGCTCGGCTTTGCGGTGGCCGCGACAGCCCTTGCTCACATATCGGTCAAACCACGCCCCACAGGCGGCACGGACCAGCCGGTGACCGAGCGGCCGCGCGGCTCGCTGGGCCTGATCCTGCCCGCCATGTTTTCGGCCACCACCCTGTCGGCATTGCGCGTCTGGAATGCCCCGGCCCGCCCCGAGCGCACCCGCGCCCTCGGCTTCTGGGCGGCGGCCCAGGCCCTCAACGCTGTGTGGATCGCCTTGCGTCCGACCAGTCGCGGGCTGCAGATCGCCGCAGCCATGTCGTCCGCCGGCATGGCGGCCGCCTTCGCCCACGAGGCCCGCCAGATGGACACCCGGGCCGGCAAGATGGCCTCTCCGCTCGGGTCCGGCGTCCGGCTGGCGAACCGCATCCAGCCCGACTGACGCAACATTCCGCCCGCTTGCCCTTTGACCGTCGCCCCTGTAGGGGTCGCGTCCAAATTTCACGCCTGCGCGCGCGCAGTCCAACCCCAGCGACATTCGATGAAAATCAACGGCAACACCATCAAGCCCGGCATGGTCCTGCAAGTGAACGGCGGCCTCTGGGTCGTGACCAAGGCCAGCCACGTCAAGCCGGGCAAGGGCGGCGCCTTCGCCAACGTCGAGGCCAAGAACCTCGAGACAGGCAACAAGCTGAACGAGCGCTTCCGGTCAGAAGACAAGGTCGAGCGCGTCACCCTGGAACAGAAGGATTTCTCCTATCTGTTCGACAACGGCGACAGCCTCGTCTTCATGGACGACGCGACCTACGAACAGATCGAACTGCAGAAGGACTGGGTCGGCGATGACCGCATCCCGTATCTGCAGGAAGGCATGAAGGTCGTCATCGAGATGCACGAGGAGCGCCCGATCGGCCTCTCCCTGCCGGACCAGGTCAATCTGGAAGTCGTCGAGACCGAGCCGACCGTGAAGGGCCAGACCGCCTCCTCGTCCTACAAGCCGGCCATCGCCAACAACGGCGTCCGCATCATGATTCCGCCCTATATGGGCGTCGGCGAAAAGATCGTGGTCGACACCACCACCGGCGAATACGTCCGCCGCGCGGATTGATCCGGGCGGTCCAGCCGGACCGCTCCCTTTTTTGAACTTCTCCGCATCTCCGGGCCGGAAGCCTTTCAGGACATGCGGACCAGGAGATTCCCCATGGCCCTCGCCTCTGCCCTTCTGCAAACCATGATCGACGCGGTCCGCAAGACCGCGCGGCCGATGCTCCGCGACTTTGGCGAGGTCTCCCAGCTGCAAGTCTCGCGCAAGGGGCCCGCCGATTTCGTCACCGCCGCCGACATCAAGGCCGAGCAGACCCTGTTCGAGCTGCTGACCAAGGCGCGCCCCGGCTACGGCTTCCTCGGCGAGGAACGCGGCATGATCGAGGGCACGGACAAGTCGCACACCTGGATCGTCGACCCGATCGACGGCACCACCAATTTCGTCCACGCCATGCCCCACTTTGCCATCACCGTGGCGCTGGAGCGGCGCGCGCCCGACGGCTCGGCCGAGGTCGTCGCAGGCGTCACCTTCAACCCCGTGCTGAACGAGCTGTTCTGGGCCGAAAAGGGCAAGGGCGCCTATCTGAACGACGCGCGCATCCGGGTCACCGGTCGCCGCGACCTCAGCCAGTGCCTGATCGGCACCGGCCTGCCCTTCATGGGCAAGACCGGCCACGCCCAGGCGATCAAGGACATCCACGCCATGGGCCAGCGGGTCGCCGGCATCCGTCGTCTGGGATCGGCGGCGCTGGACCTCGCCTGGGTGGCGGCGGGCCGTTACGACGCCTTCTGGGAGCGCAACCTCAAGCCGTGGGACGTGGCCGCGGGCCTGCTGTTCGTCTCCGAGGCGGGTGGCATGGCCACCACCATCGACGGCACCGGCAATGTCCACGACGGCCAGCAGATCCTGGTCGCCAACTCGGACCTGCACCCCCAGATCGCCGCCATCCTGCGCGCGACCTGATCGGGCTCAGTCGGCCCGGAACTGCAGCCGGGCCAGCCGGGCGTACAGCCCCCCCCGAGCGACCAACTCGCCGTGGGTGCCGACTTCGACCACCCGGCCCTCGTCCATCACCACAATCCGGTCCGCGCGCAGCACGGTCGCCAGCCGGTGGGCGATCACCAGCGTCGTGCGCGCCTGCATGGCCTCATCCAGCGCCACCTGCACCAGACGCTCGTTCTCGGCATCCAGCGCGCTGGTGGCCTCGTCCAGCAGCAGGATCGGCGCCTGCCGGATCAGGGCCCGGGCGATGGCGAGCCGCTGGCGCTGTCCGCCTGACAGGCTGCGCGCGCGCTCGCCCAGCGGGGTGTCGAACCCTTCGGGCAGGGCCTCGACGAACGTCAGCGCCTGGGCCCGCTCGGCCACGTCGCGGACCTCTTCGACCCCCGCGTCCTCGCGGCCAAAGCGGATATTCTCGATCGCCGAACCCGAGAACAGCGGCGCTTCCTGCGACACCCAGGCAAAGCGCGACCGAAGATCGACAGGGTCGACAGTCGAGGCCTCAACTCCGTCGATCCGCACCTCCCCGGACTGCGGATCGTAGAAGCGCAGCAGCAGGCGAAACACCGTCGACTTGCCCGCGCCCGACGGCCCGACCAGGGCCACCGTCTCGCCCGGTCTCACCGACAGGGTGAAATCCCGGAGCGCCGGCAGGTCCGGTCGTCCCGGATAGGCGAAGTTGACGTCGCGCATCTCGACTTCGCCGACCGGCGGCTTGGGCAGGGCCTTCGGGGCGGCGGGCGGGCGAATGCCGGGTTGGGCCCGCATCAGTTCGTCGATTCGCTGCATGGCACCTGCGGCTTTTTGCACATCGCCCCAGCTCTCGCCCAGTGCCCCCACGGCACCGGCCACGAACACCGACAGCAGCACAAACTGCAGCAGGGCCCCCGGCGTCATCCGTCCGGCGATCACATCCTGCGCGCCCAGCCACAGCACCAGCGTCACACCGCCGAACATCAGGGTGATGATCATGGCCGTCATCCACGCCCGCGCCCGGATCCGCTTCAGCGACACGCCAAAGGCCGCCTCGACTGCCGCCCCGAACCGGCCGATGGCCGAGGCCTCGCGGCCAAAGGCCTGCACCGTCTCGATGGCATCGACGCTCTCACCCGCGAACCCGACCGCCTCGGCGAACCGGTCCTGCGAATCGACCGTCAGCTTGCGCACCACCCGCCCGAACAGGAACAGCGGCACGATCAGCAGCGGCAGCACCAGCAGCACCAGCCCCATCAGCTTGGGGCTGACCACGAACAGCAGGATCATCCCCCCGATCATGGTCAGCAGGTTGCGCAGCGCAAAGCTGATCGAGGTCGTCATCAGGGTGTCGATCAGTTGAATGTCGGTCGTCAGGCGCGACAGAACCTCGCCCGTCCGCATCCGCACGAAAAAGGCCGGGTCCAGCGTCAGCACCCGCCCGAACAGGGCCGTGCGCAGGTCGGCGATGATCCGCTCGCCCGTCCGGGTCACGAAATAATAGCGCACCGCCGAAGCCACCCCGAGGAACAGCGCATTCAGCCCCAGCAGCAGGAACCAGAAATTCAGCTGCGCCCCACCGGCCTCAAAGCCGTTGTCGATGGCCCCGCGCGAGGTCACCGTCAGGCCCAGCGAGGCCGCCGTCGACATCAGCAGCCAGAACACCGACAGCGCCACATGCCCGCGGTGCTGGACGGCAAAGGGCCACAGGCGCAAAAGCGGGCGCACATCCTTTTGCCGGGTGCGGCGCTCGCCTGCCTCGCTCAGCCGCTCGCTGAGCTGTGCCCCGGCGCCGGGGCGGCCAGAGGCCTCGGCATCCAGGTCGGGTGCGGCGCGGGAAGGCGGGGGTGTTTCGGTCATGGCCCGCGCCTCTTGCCCCGGAACGCTACCCGGTGTAAACGCCGCCCCTCGCTCGCCGGAGCTTCTGGCGGGTTTCCCATTTTGCGCACCGACGGTCGGCATCGTCACCGCGCCTGAACAGACCGGACCAACGCGATGAAAGCGGACACCCACCCCGACTATCACTTCATCACCGTGACGATGACGGATGGCACCTCCTACCAGACGCGCTCGACCTACCAGAAGGAAGGCGCGACCCTGAACCTGGACATCGATCCGCTGACGCACCCGGCCTGGACCGGCGGCAACCAGCACCTGATGGACCGGGCCGGTCGCGTGTCGCGCTTCAACTCGAAATTCGGCGGCTTCATCAAGAAGTAGCCAGCGGCTCGCCCCTCTCGGGGGTGCGTCCCGGAAGCCACAGAGCGCCGTCCCTCGGGGGCGGCGCTTTCTGTTTGTCTGGAACGCCGATAAGCTGCGGTTGATTATAGAACAGCGGGGTCATTCAGGGCGCCCGCGACAAGCTGGACGGCAAACGGATCATGATCACGCGTCGACAACTGGGTCTGGGTGCAGCCACCGCCGCCATCATGGGAGCGGCCCAGGCCGCCCATGCCCAGAACGCACCACAGGATCCGATGGGCCGGCCCCAGGGCGTTCCGCCGACCCGTGACCCGACCGCCGTCGCCTTCTACAACAGCTTCAACGACCAACTGGCCCGCCTGCCGCAAACCGAACAGCCCGATGTCCGGGTCTTCTATGAGATGAACGGCTGGACCCCGGTCTGGACCGCCCCGCGCCTCGACAATTTGCGCACTGCGGCCTCCAAGGCCGAGCGCCATGGCCTCGCCCAGTATGACTTCTTCGATTTCGAGGGCCTCGCCGCCGACCGCAGCATGGCGGAAATGCGCACCACGGCCGCCGCCCTGCGCTACGCCCGCGTGCTCAGCGAAGGCCGCATCCGCCCCGAGACGGTCGAGGATCTATGGGAGATGCGCAAGAACCGCATCGACCTGCCGCTTGGCCTGTATCAAGCCCTCGCCTCGAACGGCGTCGTCGAATGGTATGAGGGCCTCGCCCCGACCGACATCGGCTACAGCAATCTGTCGGCGGGCTATGTCCGCTATCGTCGCATGATCCGCGAGAACGGCGGCTGGCCGACCTTCCGGCTGGGGGCCAACATTGAGCCCGGCGACGTGGATCGCCGCGTGCCGCAACTGATCCAGCGGCTGATCGCCGAGGGCGACCTCAATGAGGCCGAAGGCATGCGCCTGCTGGCCATGGCCGACAATTTCTACGGCCCTGAGCTTCAGCAGGCCGTGCGCAGCTTCCAGGGCCGCCACGGCCTCGCGGTTGATGCCCGCATCGGATCGGGCACCCAGCAGTCCCTGTCGGCGTCTGCCGAGGATCGCGCCCGCCAGATTGCCCTCAACCTTGAGCGCCGCCGCTGGCTGGCCCGTGACGTTGATCCCGAGCGGATCGAGGTCAACACCGCTGCCGCCATCATGGTCTACTGGAAGGACGGGCGCCCCGTTCACTCCAACCGCGTCGTCGTCGGCACCGCCGCCAACCAGACCCCCAGCCTTGAAAAGCCGTTCGCCTCGGTCGTGGCCAATCCGCCCTGGTACGTTCCGGCCGGCATCGCCCGAAACGAGATCCTGCCCCGCGGCCCCGGCTATCTGGCCGCCAATGACATGTACATCTCGAACGGCACGGTCATCCAGCGGGCCGGTCCCCAGTCCGCGCTGGGCTATGTCAAGTTCGAGCTGCGCGACAGCTACGCCATCTTCCTGCACGACACCCCGTCCAAGGGTGCGTTCAACCTGGCCTACCGTCACCGCAGCCACGGCTGCGTGCGCGTCGAGGGCGCGGTCGAGTTCGCCCGTCTGCTGCTGTCCCCGGATCCCGCCAAGCTGGAAGAGTTCGACACCGCCCAGGCAAACCGGCGGACCACCCGGGTCACGACGGGCCGCGAAATCGGAGTGCGCCTGCTGTACTGGACGGCCTTCGTCGACGGTCAGGGCCGCGTGGCCTTCCGCGAGGATGTCTACAATCGCGATGAAAAGCTGGCCGATGCGCTCGGCATCGCCGTCTCCCTGCCCCGTCCGGTTCAGGACGGTCGCGTCGACGCCAACGACGTCGGGCCGTAGAGCGTCAGTTCGAGTTGTTGGGGGCCCCGAAGGCCGCTGACAGTCTGTCGAACTGACTCTGAACCGGGTTCGGCGTGTCCGCCGGCGGGGTTGCATCCACATACATACGCCGGTCCAGATAATGGATTCGGTCGTACAGCTTCTCGGCCCGCACCGCATATTCCACCAGCGCGATCGGCAGGTCTGCGGGCGGCGGCGTCTCACCCTCGACCTTGCGGGCCGCCAGCCGATAACGCGCCTCGCAGGCCGCGCTGGCCGCCATGTCGCCCTCGCGCACCGCGCGCTGCACCAGCAGCCACGAAGCGATCTGCATCAGGCGGGTGGTCAGGCGCATGCTCTCGCCCGCATAGGCCAGGGCGCTGGAGCGCGACAGCAGCTTGGAGTCCCGCCGTCCCTCACCGTCCAGATAGGCGGCCGTCTCCTCGACCAGCTCCATCCCCTCGCGAAAGGTGCGGTCGTACAGGTCGGAGGCGGCAAAATCGGTCACCACGGCGACGCGACCGTCCACGGCGGTGCCGGACGGAGCCAGATCGGGCGGGGACGTCTCTTCAGTCATCAACACTATTTACCTGTAGGTGAACCCTGTCGCCGCAGATGGAACCGCGTCGGCCCGGTTGCCTGCAACGGTCATGCCACGCCGCCCGTGCCGTTACGAGCCGAAGTTGAAGAGCGCCTCGGCCGCCGATTTGCGCGCCGACTTCGCCTCCATGGCTGCTTTCACGCGGGCAATCTCGGCTTCAAGCAGGGCGATCCGGTCCCGGCACTCCTCGACCGAATAGAGATCCAGGTCCTCGCGCGCCAGCTGGCCCAGCAAGGCCCCGCGCTGCGGCCTCGGTTCGGCGTCGTCGATGATCATGCCCGCCTCCTTGGTTCACGGTCCTGTGGCCCCTATGTGAACGCCCGGACACGGATGATTGCAAGGGCGGCCCCATGAAACGCATCTCGATCAGCGGTGGCACGGGCCCCGCGACCGCCCTTTCGCTGGTCGAGTCCCCGGACCTTGAGCCCGGCCCCGGTCAGGTTCGCATCCGGGTGCGCGCCGCGGGTATCAACCGCCCCGATCTGCTGCAGCGCGAGGGCCGATATCCCCCGCCGCCCGGCGCGCCCGACACCCTCGGTCTTGAAGTGGCTGGCGAGATTGACCGGCTTGGCGACGGCGTGACCGACCGGGCTATCGGCGACCGGGTCTGCGCCCTGCTGGGCGGGGGCGGCTATGCGGACCAGGCGGTGGTCGATGCGCGGCATCTGTTCCCCCTCCCCGACGATCTGGACTTTGTGGCCGCCGCAGCCCTGCCCGAGACCCTGTCGACCGTCTTTGCCAATGTCTTCGAGGATGGACGGCTGCAGGCGGGTGAAACCCTGCTGATCCATGGTGCCACCAGCGGTATCGGCGTCACCGCCATCCAGATGGCCAGGGCCGCCGGCGCCCGCGTCATCGCCACTTCCCGCGGCAGGGCCAAGGCAGACGCTGCGCGAGCCCTCGGCGCTGACGTCAGCCTCGATGCCACAAGCGATGACCTCGAGGCCACCATCAATAAAGCGGGCGGCGTCGATGTGATCCTCGACATGGTCGGAGCCGACTATGCCGCGCTGAACCAGTCGGTGCTCAAGCCCGGCGGGCGCTGGTCGGTGATCGCCACCCTCAGCGGCGCCCGGGTCGAAATCGACCTGATGCGGCTGATGCTGAAGCGGATCGTGCTGACCGGCTCAACGCTCCGCTCGCGTAGCGCGGACGAAAAGGCCCGCCTGATCGCGGCGGTCCGCCAGACGGCATGGCCCTGGGTCGAGAGCGGTCAGGTCAGGCCCCCAATCGAGGCGACCTTTCCTTTGGCAGATGCCGGTCTCGCCCACCTCCGGCTGGAGGCGGGCGAGCACATCGGCAAGATCGTGCTGGTGGTCGACTGACTACCAGCGGTCTCCCCGCCCCCCGCGACCCACGGGTCGCAGCGAGGAAATCCGGTCGTTCAAACCCCACGAGCTCAGGTTGCGGACGTCGCCCGTAAACCGCTGACAGTAGCCCCGGAAATAGGCATCGGTGCAGGCTTCCCACTCACCCCGGAAGCTCATCGAGCTGATCTGGTCGTTGAAGCCCGTGCGATCCAGATTCGCGATCTCGCCTCTGAAGCTGGTCGAGGGTCCACGGAAATTGGCATCCCGGTACACCGTGATCTCGGCCCGCCCACCCTGACCGCGATCCCAGCGGTCATCCCGGCGGTCGTCCCAGTCGTCCCTGCCGCCGCCACCCCCACGGTCCTCGAAGTCGCCGCGGTGCGGGCCACAAACCAGCCGGCCGTTGTTGTTGGAGATGTCGTAGGGACCGCAGCGATTCAGCTCGATCGACGTCCCGCGGATCCGGCCGCGTTCGTCACGACAATCTGCATAGAGGCGGCCGCGGTTCACATAGTCCCCGCTACAACTCCGTGCATAGCTTCCACGCGGGGATACGGCCTGCGGATCCTGATAGCTGCCACCCGGTGCCCGCTGCGGGTCCTGATCGGCGACGGGGGCGGGACCGCCCAATGCCAGGGCCGACATGGCGGCCACTCCTGCCAAACTCAACATGATCTCTCCTCCACACTTTCGATCGGGGCCAAACCCCCATGAGCCCACCGTGACGCTTCGCAGATGAACCTTGGCTGTATGAGCGCGCCATATGGCGTTTTCTTTTCAGCCGAATGCGCCTATACGGACAGTCTCAGCGCCCGGCCGAAAGGTCGGGCGCCGCTGTTTCCGGGCCCCGGCTTCCGGGCCCCTTCATGAACCGGAACGACGTCATGACCGACATTCTCATGCCCAAGGCCACTGCGGTCTGGCTGGTGGACAATTCCTCCCTGACCTTCGAGCAGATCGCCGACTTCTGTGGTCTGCACCCGCTGGAAGTGCGTGGCATCGCCGACGGTGATGTCGCCCGCGACATCCGTGGCGCCGACCCGCTGATCAACGGCCAGCTGACCCGCGACGAGCTGGACAAGGCCCAGGCCGACGAGTCCTATCGCATGAAGGCCGTGGTCAGCCGCCACGCCGAACTGCTCAAGCCGGCCAAGGCCCCGCCGCGCTATACGCCGGTCTCGCGCCGTCAGGACCGCCCCGACGCCATCATGTGGTTCGTCAAGAATCACCCCGAGGTGACCGACGCCCAGATCTCGAAACTGCTGGGCACCACCAAGGCCACCATCGAGACGGTGCGCAGTCGCACCCACTGGAACACCGCCAACATCAAGCCGGTCGATCCCGTCACCCTCGGTCTGGTCGGCCAGATTGTACTCGACGAGGTGATCAAGAAGGCGGCCGACAAGAAGGCCAAGGACGACGCCAAGAAGGGCGGCGCCACTCTTCAGACCGGCGAAGCCCAGCCGGCGGCCGAACCGGCGTTCGAGCCCGATGCCCCCGAGGCCCGCAGCCAGCACACCGCCGAGTCGGTGTTCGGCTCGCGCGACTGACCATGTCGGTCACACGATGCAAAAACGGCCCCGGAGCACCTCCGGGGCCGTTTTCATGATCTGGATATCCTGACTATCGGCTCTGTCGCTCAAGGCCGGCAATCTGTTCCTTCAGCCTGAGTTTTCGGAGCTTCAGCGACTTGAGGTAGAGCGGATCGGTGGCCGGTTTGGTCGTTTCCTTCTGGATCGCAGTATCCAGATTGCGGTGACGGTTTCCCAGTTCGCGAATACGCGCCTCGATGGTCATGGCTTGCGCCTCCTTGTCTAAGGGACCAGTAGATTGAGCGCCCGGATGCCGACCGTGTGGAATCACGTTTCGGTGATTCGCGTAGCATCCGGACCAAAACAGGGTCGCTGCCAAAAGGGTCAAAGTTTTGAACTCTGCCGTATCCAGGGATGATCGCCCCCTGATCGTGGGCATCAGCGGCGCATCCGGCGTCATCTATGGCGTGCGGATGCTCGATGCTCTCCGGGAGCTGGGCGTATTGTCGCACCTGGTGGTGTCGCGCGCTGCCCTGCTGACCCTGTCGCAGGAAACCGATCTTTCGCCCCAGGACCTGACCGACCGCGCCGATGTGGTCCACAAGGTCGCTGATGTCGGCGCCTCCATCGCCTCGGGCTCGTTCCGCACACGCGGCATGGTCATCGCGCCCTGCTCGATCCGCAGCGCGGGTGAGATCGCCACCGGCATCACCTCGACCCTGCTGACCCGCGCCGCCGACGTCACGCTCAAGGAACGCCGCCGTCTGGTGCTGATGGTGCGCGAGACGCCCCTGCACCTCGGCCACCTGCGCACCCTGACCGCCCTGTCGGAAATGGGCGCCATCATCGCCCCGCCCCTGCCCGCCCTCTACGCCCGTCCCGACAGTCTGGATCAGGTGATCGACCAGAGCGTCGGCCGCGTGCTGGACCTGTTCGATCTGGACTGGTCGCCCGTCACCCGCTGGAGCGGCCTGAGCGGCCCCGCGTCATGATCACCCCCGGCTTCTGGGACTGGGCGCTTGAGGCCTACGGCCGCGACGGCGTGGCCGACGCCTGCGTCGACCTTCAGGACCGTCATGGCCAGTGCGTGCCCCTGCTGCTGTGGGCGGCCTGGATCGCATCCCGGGACGAGTCGGCGGCGGACGACACGCTCGAGGCCGCCTGCGACATCGCCCGCGCCTGGGATGAAACGACCCTCGATCCGCTGCGGGCCCTTCGCCGCAAGCTCAAGTCGCCTCATCCCGATATTGAGCCCGGCGCCCGTCTGGACGTCCGCCAGAAGACCATCGAGCTGGAGCGCCGCGCCGAACACCATCTGATGCAGGCGCTGGAGCATCTGCCGCGCGAGGCCGCCCCCGGCGCCGATACGCTCAAGACGCTGGTGGCCGTGACCCGCGCCTGGTCGCCGGTTACCCCCCGCAAGGAACTGCAGACCCTGACCGCGTGTCTTTCAGCCTGACCCCGGCTCGGCTATAGACAGGGAAATCAGGGGTACCGGGCGCAATGAACGACGACGCGAGTCTGACGGAAGAGGAACTGGCGCTTCACATCCAGCTCCGGGGCCTGCGTCGTGAGCACGCCGATCTGGACGCTGCGATCGAGGCGCTGGGCGCCACAGCCGTCCCCGACCAGCTGCGCATCGCCCGCCTCAAGCGTCAGAAGCTCGCCCTGCGCGACGAGATCGTGAAGATCGAGGCCCGCATCCTCCCCGACATCATCGCCTGACGCCTCAGCTGCGCCCCGGCTTGCGCAGCCACATGGCGGCGTCGGCCTCGGCCAGCCAGGTCTCGACATCCTCCTGACCGGTCCAGGCGCGCACGCCGAACGACCCGCCCAGCGGCACGGTCTGGCCCTCGTAGCGGAAGCCCTCGGTCTTCAGCGTCTCGGCCAGCCGCGCGGCCTTGTCGCGGCCTTCCTCAATGCCGGCATTCATCATCAGCAGGCCGAACTCGTCGCCGCCCAGACGCCCCACCGCATCCGACTCCCGCAGATTGTCGCGCATCAGCTCGGCCACCCGCACCAGCGCCGCATCGCCCGCCGCATGGCCATAGGTGTCATTGACGCCCTTGAAGCCGTCCAGATCCAGGTACAGCAGCACCGCCGGCACCTGATGGCGCTTGCAATAGGCCATGGCCCGGTGAAGCGCCGTCACGAACCCCCGCCGGTTCAGCGCCGGGGTCAGCACATCGTGGTCAGCGGCTGCCTCGGCCGCCTCAGCCCGCGCACGCAGGGCCTCGACCTCGGCGCGCAGCCGGGCCAGCTCGGCCTCAAGGGCGTCGGAATCCGGCAGCGGGGCAGGGGTCTGGGACACGGAAACGGCAAGACTCCAGAGGCGGCAGGGGGGCCGGCAAGGCCCGACTCAGGCGATCGCGCCCGCCCCGATGCTAACCTGCTTGGTTGCAGGCGCAACGCGGGTGCTGTAACCGGCCCCTTCCCGCCCGCACGGGCGCGCGTTTGAGGGACACCCATGGCCCCGTCCTCCATGGAACCGACACCTCCGGCAGGGGATGCCACGGCCCCCGTGGCCATCATCATGGGCAGCCGCTCGGACTGGCCGACGATGAAGGCCGCCACCGACAGCCTCGACCGTCTGGGCGTCGCCTGGTCGGCCCGGGTCGTCTCGGCCCACCGCACCCCCGACCGCATGGTCGCCTTTGCGCGTGAGGCCCGCGAAAAGGGCATTCAGGTCATCATCGCCGGGGCCGGCGGCGCCGCCCACCTGCCCGGCATGGTCGCCTCCATGACCAGCCTGCCGGTGCTGGGCGTGCCCGTGCAGTCCAAGGCCCTTAGCGGGCTCGATTCCCTGCTCTCCATCGTGCAGATGCCCGGCGGCGTCCCCGTCGGCACCCTCGCCATCGGTGAGGCCGGTGCGAAGAACGCCGGCATCCTCGCCGCCCAGATCCTCGCCCTTAACGACCCCGTTCTGGCCGGTCGGCTGGACGCCTTCCGCGAGGCCCTGACCGAATCCGTGCCCGAGACCGTCGAGGACTGATGAGCGACACCCCCGCCCCGGTTCCCCCCGCCCTTGCCCCCGGTTCGACCGTCGGCATCCTGGGTGGTGGCCAGCTGGGGCGGATGCTGTCCCAGGCCGCCTCGCGCCTCGGCTTCGATGTCGTCATTCTCGATCCCGAGGAAAACAGCCCCGCCGGACGCGTCTCGCGTGGCCAGATCGTCGCCGCCTACGACGACCCCACAGCCCTGAACGTCTTTGGCCGCGTCTGTGACGTCGTGACCTTCGAGTTCGAGAATGTCCCCGCCCGGTCGGTCGAGCTGCTGGCCGAGGCCGGGGCCCGCGTCGCCCCCGGCCCCCGCGCCCTGGCCGTCGCCCAGGACCGCATTCTGGAAAAGACCTTCCTGAACGAAGCGGGCGCCCCGACCGTCGAATTCGCCATGGTGGACGACCTGGCCTCGCTGGAAACCGCGCTGCAGGTCATCCCCCTGCCCGCCCTGCTGAAGACCCGCCGCGAAGGCTATGACGGCAAGGGCCAGGTCTGGATCAAGACGCTGATACAGGCCGCCGACGCCTGGGCAGCCATCGGCGAGCGCCCGGCGGTGCTCGAGGCCCGGGCCCTGTTCGTGCGCGAACTGTCGATCATCTGCGCGCGGGGCTGGGACGGAAAGACCGCCGTCTATCCGCTGGGCTGGAACACCCACAAGGGCGGCGTGCTCAAGACCACCGTCGCCCCGGCCGAGGTCGAGCCAAAGACCGAACGCCGCGCCCGCGCCATCGCCCGCGCCGTGCTGGAGCAACTGGACTATGTCGGCGTGCTGGGCATTGAGCTGTTCGACCTCGGCGACGGTCGCCTGCTGGTCAATGAGATCGCCCCCCGCGTCCACAACACCGGCCACTGGACCCAGGACGGCTGCGTCTGCGACCAGTTCGAACAGCACATCCGCGCCATCACCGGCTGGCCACTGGGCCCCACCGCCGCCCATGCCCACGTCGAAATGACCAATCTGCTCGGCGACGAGATCGATCAGTGGCAAAAGCTGGCCGGCAAGTCCGACATGCGTCTGCACCTGTACGGCAAGGGCGAGGCCCGCCCCGGCCGCAAGATGGCCCACGTCAACCGCGTGCGCCCGCTTTAGGCCTCAGCCTTCGGCCCGTACCGCATCCGGCTCAGCACCTCGGTCACCCTGCGCAGCGGGGCCTCGAAATCCTTGCCGGCCTTCCACTTCTCGAAGGTCATGACGTTGTCGATGCGGTCGGCGACAAAGGCCTCGGCCGCCTCGCGCCCGTCGAACCAGCGCATGGTCAGGGCCGGTACCAGAATGCCCGACAGGATCGTCCGCTTGGAATAGTGGTTCCAGTCCGTGGCGGTGTCCCCCGCCCAGACCCACAGCCGGTCGGCGGTCTCCCACGCCAGCTTCAGCCCCGACTCGGCATTGTGCGGCAGGGCCAGGAAGCCCGCGCATTTGCGACAGGCCTCAAGGTCCTCGGCCCCCGCCTCCATACGGGCAGAAACGCCGCGGGCGATGCGCTCGCGAATCTTAAGCGTCACCGGATCGACCTCGGCCAGGGCGGCAAGGGCGCGGTCATCGTGGCGGCGGGACAGCAGCGCCGCCAGATCGCGCGCCCCGTGGGGCAGCAGCAGGTCCTGGTCCCCCTGCGACAGACCGGCCTCCACACACGCCGCCCGCGCCATGGTGGCATTCCAGCCCAGACGCGGCGCCAGCGCCACGGCATGATCCAGCACGGCCTGTTCGGTCTCGCGGGCCCAGCGGTCGGGATCGGTCTCGTCGGAGGGTGACATGTGGGCTATACTAGGCCTGCCGCATCGGGGTGACGAGCCCCCGTAAAACCCCGCGACGATCCGCGACACCGTTCTGGACAGGGCGGGCCGCATCGTGTATCCGGCTCGCCTTCACCCGAAGACCCTCCGGTTTGCGGGACACTGTGTTTTTGTCTGCCCGTCTCCCTTCAGAAAGGACGCGGCGGGCAGTCAAAAGGAGAGATACCCCTGGTTCAGATTTTTGTCCGCGACAACAACGTCGATCAGGCGCTCAAGGCCCTGAAGAAGAAGATGCAACGCGAAGGCAGCTTCCGTGAAATGAAGCGCCACGTGCACTACGAAAAGCCTTCGGAAAAGCGCGCCCGTCAAAAGGCCGAGGCCGTGCGTCGCGCCCGCAAGCTGGCCCGCAAGCGCGCCCAGCGCGAAGGCCTGCTGCCGATGCCCAAGCCGCGTCCCCGGTAAGACCCGGCGCTTCGCTGAAAAACACAAAGGCCGCCCCGGGCAACCAGGGCGGCCTTTTTGATTCACCTCTCCATTCGTGGAGGCGAATGGGGAGGACAGACCGCGCAGCGGTCAGGAGGGGGCGGCACCACCCTTAAAAGTTGCCAATATGCTCTCGGTGTGCTACCTTGTCGTGCATGGAAGACAGCATCACCCACATGCGCGCCAGGCGGTTGAGGCGACCCATGAGCCCCCCGGAAGCCCGGCTCTGGGTCAGGCTGCGCGCACGCCGATTGGAAGGCTGCAAGTTCAGGCGCCAGCATCCCTGCGGCCCCTTCATCCTCGACTTCTATTGCGCGGCCGCACGCCTGGCCGTCGAAGTGGACGGAGAGAGCCACAACGATCCAGACCAGATAGCACATGACCGGCGGCGAACTCGCTGGCTGGCCGCCCGAGGCATACGGGTCGTGCGGATCGCCGCTGTGGATGTGCGGGACGAACTGGACGGCGTGCTGGCCTTCATCGTCCGGGTCGTTCGCGAACGAACCGCAAACCGCGGCGGCGCCCCCTCCACCCCCCGGGCTGGGTCGCCCGGGCGGTCCCCCTCCCCGTCACCGACGGGGAGGTGACGCCGGGACTTACCGCCCCCCGCCCCGGATGGCACCGGCAAAGCTCTTCCAGCTCAGCTTCACGTCCGACAGGGCACCCGCACGGAACGCACGACCGGCGATCCACACCATCAGCAATGCCGTGGCAAACATACCCGCCATGGTCCCCGCGATCTCGAACATCGGCGGGTCCGAGGGCGCCCTCGCCGGCATCAGGAAGGGCGTGAAGAAGGGGACCCACGACATGATCTTGACCAGCGGCGCGTCAGGCGTGCGCAGGGCCAACTGGACCACGATGATCGGGATGACCAGAACCATCATGATCGGTCCCATCAAGGTCTGGGCGTCACGCGGCGTCTCACAGAAGGCTCCGATGGCCGCGAACAGCACGGCGTACATCAGATAGCCGCCCACGGCGTAGGCGACGAAGTACCAGATCATGCCACCTTCCAGGAGGATCGAGCCGATGTCGCGGGCCGTCTCCGGGAAGCTGAACAACAGGCCTGCCGATCCGATGCCGGCCCAGACCAGCAGCACCGTCACCGTCAGCATGGCGACGCCCAGCACCTTGCCGGTCAGGATTTCGGTCGCTGACGCCGAGGACAGCAGAACCTCGAGGATCTTGTTCGACTTCTCCTCCATCACGCTGTTCAGCAGGATAGAGGCTCCTGTGATGATGAGCGACCAAAGCAGGAAGGCCGAGGCAAGGCCGATGATCCCCGGCAGACGATCCTTGAAAGACACTTCTCCCCCGCTGGCCGACTGGGGTGAAAAGAGCTTCACGTCCGGCCGGAACCGCTCGGTCTCGACAACGACCGAGCCGTCGATGCCGGCGGATTCGAACACCTGTCGCCGGTTGGCGGACTGCAGGGCATCGCGAATAAAGTCCTCGACCGTGTCATCGGTCGCGCGGCGGCTCCACACGCGCGCCGCAGGCTGCCCGGCCTCATCCCGCGTCAGGAAGACGACCGAGTCGATCTGCGCATCACGCTCGACATCGGCGGTCAGAAGTGCCCGGACCACAGCTTCCTGGCCCTCGACGGACCCCGCAGCGGACAGCTCGGCCGGTGTCTCGACCAGACGCACGCGCTGGCGGCTCAGGGCCTCACTCAAGCCCCCACCGCCCTGTTTCTCGGCTTGTTCCACAGCCTCCTTGGGCAGGCCCGTGGCCTTGACGGCGGCCTCCTGCGCCTCGGCGGCCCGCGCGGCCCGTCGCGCTGCATCCGCAGCGAGCGATTCCCGCACCGAACCCGCCAGACCCTCGGCGCCCGGGCCTTCCTCGACCAGCACCACAGCCCGGACCGGCTCGCTGGTCCGCATCAGGATCGGGATAGCCCCGCCCAGCACGGCAAACATCGGAAACGCCAGCAGCGACAGCCAGAAGCCGACGGTCATGGCATAGGCGGCATATTCCCGCCGCGCGATCAGAAGAGTGCGGTTCATCGGGCGGCCTCCAGGTTCTCGCGGCGAACGGTCTGGTCCTGATCGGGGTCATCCCCCGTCAGGCCGATAAAGGCGTCATGCAGGGTCGGCTCGCGCAGCTCAAAACGCCGCACGTCCAGACCGTTCAGGAAGGCCGCCTTCAGCGCCTCCTGTCCCCGCCCGCCCGGGGCCAGTTCGGCCTTCAGCACGTGCACGGGGCCGTCGCTGCGGACGGTCTCGACCGACACCACCCCCGGAAGGGCCTTGGCCGCCGCCACAGCGATTTCGCCCTCCAGCTCAAGGAACCGGCGGGTGGTGGCCTTGGCCTCGTCGACTGTGCCCTCGAACGCCTTCTGGCCCCGGGCCAGCAGCACCACCTTGTCGCACAGCCGCTCGGCGTGCTGCATGACGTGGGTCGAGAACAGGACCGTGGCGCCATCGGCGGCCAGTCCGCGGATCATTTCTTCCAGACCCTGCTGGTTGACCGGGTCGAGGCCCGAAAACGGCTCGTCGAGGATGACAAATTCCGGCTTGTGCACGACCGAGGCGATCAGCTGCACCTTCTGGGCCATGCCCTTGGACAGCTCTTTCATCTTCTTGGTCTGGGCGTGCTCCAGCCCCTGCTGCTTCAGCATCACGCGCGCGCGCTTGCGGCCCTCGCCCGTCGGCAGGCCCTTCAGCGCTCCGAAAAAGGCGATCGCATCCACCGGAGTCATCTTTTTGTAGAGGCCACGCTCTTCCGGCAGGAAACCGATCCGGTCCCGCACGCTGCGGCCGTCGCCGGCGCCCAGAATACTGAGACTGCCCGAGGTCTGCGGCTGCAGGCCCAGAATCATCCGCAGGGTCGAGGTCTTGCCCGCCCCGTTCGGCCCCAGAAAGCCACAGATGCTGCCCTTGGGCACGGAAAAGCTCAGATCCTTGACGGCCTGAAACGCCCCATAGCGTTTGCTGATGTCGGTCAGGCTCAGTGCGGCGTCCATATGCGCCCCCTTTGGAAACTCTTGGTCGAAACGAGTCCTAGGGTATGTAAAGGGTGTTTGACAACCTTGGTCGTGGCGGATCGATGCCAGTTTTTATGAATTCCCTGTCATGATCACCGCAGGAAGCAGGCTGGGGAGGCCTCAATGATCCGTAAGATTATGGGTGTCGTGGCCGGCGTCGTCGTAGCTATGGCCGTCACCATGGGCAGTCAGGCCGGTATCCACCTGCTGTATCCGCCGCCGCCGGGCGACTATATGGACCCGGCGGTACAGGCCGCCGCCATGGCCCAGGCGCCGGCGATCTCGCTGGTGCTGGTGGCGGTCGGCTATGGCCTGGCCGCGTTGATCGGCGGCCTGGTGGCCTGCATGATCGCACGCCGCCGGGGCTGGCCCAGCTGGATCATCGGCGGATTGCTGGTGCTGGGTACGGTGATGAACATCATTATGCTGCCCCACCCGATATGGTTCGGACCTCTGGCCATCGGCCTGATCGCGCTCGGCAGCTGGCTGGGCGGCAGAGCGACCCGCGCGAACTAAGGCTGACGGTTAGGAAGCCTCGATCACCACAACTTCAAAGCTGCGGTCCAGAACGCGCGCCGGATTGATCGGCGTGCCGCCGCGGCGGACTTCGAAATGCAGGTGCGGACCGGTCGAATAGCCGGTCGACCCGACCAGACCCAGACGGTCCTCGCCCGTCACAGCCATGCCCGAGGCCACGTCCACGCGGCTCATGTGGGCATACAGGGTAGTCATACCGTTCGGGTGGGCCACTTCGACGAAGCGGCCATAGCCCTCGGGTTGATAGCCGGTGCGGACCACCACGCCCTCGGCGGCGGAAAACACGCTGGTCCCGGTCGGGGCCGCCATATCGACGCCATTGTGCGGACGCGCCGCGCCCTCGCCGCCCAGTCGGCGCATGCCAAAGCGCGAATTGATCGGATAGCCCTTCAGCGGGGCCTCGAACCGGATTTCGCGGGTCACCGGGCCGGCAGGCTCGGCCACAGCCACGACCGGCGGCGCCACCGGCCCCTTGTTCGTCACGCCCAGCGGATCGTCACCGGCAGGCACCGAGATCGGTGCCGCAGCCATGGCCAGCACGGCAACGGCGACAAGGCCAAGGGACTGACCGGATTGGGTGGCGAGGGTACGCAGTCGGGCGTCAAGGCGTCGCATCAGGCGGCGTCTCCGTTCTGGATCATGCAGCGGGTGGAACGGCAGCCCCAAGGGCCGTGACCGGTCACTTTCGAATGAGGGGGCCTTGTGCCGTTCCCCTTGGACGAGAATGAGGCACAGGGCGCGTCAGGACGTCGCACCCCTGGAACCGACGGACCGGAAACGAAAAAAGGGCGGAGCCGCGTGGCCCCGCCCTTCTCCATTTTCGACCGGCAGAGGCCTTAGTTCAGCGGCATCCGCAGGGTGATCCCGCCGACGAAGCTGTCGGCATGCTCGCCGTAGCGGCCCTTCAGGCCCAGACCGACCTGCGCTGGGCCCCAGTCGACCTCGAGGCCCATCTGGGCCAGCAACTGGCCCCCCATGGGGTCTTCGATCGTCCGGTACAGGACCTGCGACGGGCTGCCGGCAATGCCGGTTCCGACCGGATCCGAGCTGTCGTCCAGGCTCTCGCGCCAGCCACCCTCGACGTAGAAGGTCACGCCCTCAATGGCGCTTTCGGCGCGCAGGGTGACTTCGCCCGTGATGCCCTCGACCGTGCGGTCTTCATAGGCGTACTGGGCGGCGACGCCCTGCTCGATATAGCCGCTGACGTCGGTCGAGGCCCAGGTCACGGCGACGCGGGGCGACAGGGCGATGCCGCCCATGTCGAACCAGGTCCCGCCCTGAACCCGGACACCGCGGCTGTAGCCCTCGGTCTCGCCGGTGTGGACCACCGGGCCGACGCCCGTGCTGCGCAGGATGTCGTCATAGGTGTCGCGCGCCGCGCCCGCCGTGACGTTGGCGAACAGCGGGCCCGAACGCCAGCCGACGAAGGCGTCGAACGAGAAATTCTCGCTGTCGAACCGGGTCGGTCCGGCAACGGTCTCGGCCTGGCGATAGCTGCCGGCAAGGCCCATGCGCCAGCCGTCGGAGATGCTGTGATCGACGGCCAGGCGGATGCCCTGACCCTCGACCTTGGCCGCCGGGGCCAGACCACGCGAGTCGACGTCGGTGGTATCACCCGTCAGGCTCACATCGACCGTGGTGCGGCCGGGTTCCCAGGCCGCCCAGCCCGACAGGGCTTCCGATCCCAGGTCCAGCGAGTCCTCGCGCTGGCGCATCGACAGCTCACCCTGATGCGTCGTGGCCGCACCCCGATCACCGTAATACAGATAGTCATTGGCCAGGCTGGCAATCGCGCGGTGGCCGGCCGCCGTCGGGTGCACCCCGTCCAGATAGAAATAGTCGTCCGGGTTGGAGCACAGCGTCAGCGCCACCTGGTTGAAACAGGGCTGGGTGACATTGGTCACGCCAAACGCCGTCGGGTTGCCGGCGATGGTGTCACCGATCTTGAACAGGTCCATCAGGATGATGTTGGTGCCGGGCCGGTTGGCCGCCACCGTGTTCAGGCCGGTCAGCAGGGCCCCGTTGAAAGTCGTCACGGCATAGTCGGCCAGCGGGGCGGCGGTCGTCCCCCCGAACTGCGGCGTCAGGCTCAGCTTCGGCAGGTTGCTGACCAGGATGGTGCCAGCGCCGGCTGCGGCCACACTGTCGACCAGCAGGTTGATGTCGGCGGCCGCCGACAGCGACACCGGCTGGATGGCGCCGGCCGGATTGATCGAGGCCCCGGCAGCGGGCAGGCCCTGGAAGATGTTGTTGGCGCCGCCCAGAATGCTGACCAGATCATTGGAATCAAACGTCCCGCCGCCGCCCAGATAGGCATTCAGCTGGGTCCGCATACCCGGCGGAAAGCCCGACAGGTCGGTGCGGGCACCGCCAAAGGCATAGTTGATGCTGCCGGCGTTCGAATCCCCGGCGGCGAACCGACCCAGGCTGAAGCCGAGCAGCTCGACGAAAACCGGCCCGGTCGAGAACCGGCCCTGGAAGTAGAAAGGCGCAGGCGGCTGGGTGCCACCGGACAACAGGAACAGGTTGCCGTTGTCGCTCAGGCTGTCGCCGAACACGACCAGACGGTCATAGCTCTGGGCGTTGGCGGCGCCCGCGAGGGCGGCACCCGCAGCAAGGGTCAGGGCCGCAGCGGCGGCGGTGCGCATGAAACGTGACATGATGAGATCCTCCCTCAGTCGTCAGTCGCGACTGTTGGCAACAGTGTGCGCGCGACAGCGACCCCAACGCAAGATGCCGCTGCGTAAGCTTCAGTAAAGAGCGCGAAACCGAAGCGTTCCGGGCACAGTCTTCAGCACGTCCAGCGCACCCGCTTGATAGTCGCGATCCACGTCGGTGATGACATAGCCCGTGCGACCATCGGTCTTCAGGTGCTGACCCAGAATGTTCAGCCCGGCTTCGGACAGGGCCAGGTTCAGGGCGGCCAACACACCCGGCTGGTTCTGGTGGATATGCAGCAACCGATGCGCACCCTGCACGTCCGAGAGTTGCGCATTCGGCAGGTTGACACAGAAGGTCGTGTCACCCCGGTTCAGATAGCCCAGCAGACGAGACGCTGCGAATGCCCCGATGGCCTCCTGGGCCTCCTCGGTCGAGCCGCCGACATGCGGGGTCAGGATGACATTGGCCAGACCGCGCAAGGGGCTGTCGAACGGGTCCTGATTGGTCCGGGGCTCCTCGGGAAAGACATCAATGGCCGCGCCGCCCAGTCGTCCGGCCCGCATGACCTCGGCCAGCGCGTCGATATCGACGACATGCCCGCGTGACAGATTGATCAGCACGGCCCCCGGCTTCATCCGCGCCAGTTCGCCCGCCCCGATCAACCGGTGATTCCCCGCCCGCCCGTCAACATGCAGGCTGACCACATCGGCCTCGGCCAGCAGGTCGTCCAGCGTGATCACGGGCCGCGCATTGCCCAGCGCCAGCCGCTCGGACAGGTCATGATAGATGACCCGCATGCCCAGCGCCTCGGCCAGCACCGACAGCTGCGAGCCGATGGCGCCATAGCCGACGATGCCCAGCGTCTTGCCGCGTAGCTCGCGCGAGCCCCGCGCGCTCTTGTTCCACCGGCCCTCATGCATCGCGGCAGACCGGTCGGCCACCCCGCGCATCAGCGTGATGACCAGCCCGATGGCCAGTTCGACCACCGACCGGGTGTTGGAATAGGGGGCGTTGAACACCGCAATGCCCCGGCGGCTGGCGGCCTCCAGATCGATATGATTGGTCCCGATGCAAAAGGCCCCGACCGCCATCAGCCGGTCCGCCGCGTCGATGACCCGCTCACTGACGCCCGTCTTCGACCGCAGCCCCAGCACATGCACGCCCTTCAGCCGTTCGATCAGCGCGTCCTCGTCCAGGGCTCCGGTCTCGCACTCGACCGAATATCCCGCGTCTTCCAGTGCCGCGACCGCCGCCGGGTGCACCGACTCCAGCAACAGCACCTTGATGCGGCTGCGCGGATAGGACCATCGCCCGCTCAGGCCCTCGGCGTGCAGAACCTCGTCCAGCGACACGGCCACCGCGTCGGCGGCCTCGACCACGCGCGGGCGGCGCACCACCTCGCAGAAGGCATGAAACCGGTCGGCCAGCCCGGCCAGCCGCACCTCCGCGTCGGTCCAACCGTCACCGATCATCACCACGGTGCCCGACAGGCCCAGCGCCCGGATGCCGGTCACCTTGCCGCCATCGGCGGACAGGGGATTGGCACGGTCCACACCGGTCACCCGGCCCTTGTCGTCATAGGTCAGGTCATTGGCCAGCACCTGCTCATCCGGCACGCCCAGATGCCTTGCCACCGGTGCGATCACCTCGCGAAAACCGCCGGACACGATCACCACCCGCTCGGCATGGGCGCGCAGGGTCTCGACATTGCGCGCCACCGATGGGGCCAGTCGCGCCACGGCCTGCTCGGCCAGCACCTGCACATGGTCACGGGTCAGCGGCAGCAGGGTCAGTCGACGGGTCAGGGCCTGGTCGAAGCTGAGAACGCCCGACATGGCCTGATCGGTCAGGGCCGCGATCTCGCCGCGGACCGCCCCGGCCTCGGGTGCCCCCTCCAGCGCCAGCTCGGCCAGCGCCTCAAGCGTCTCGAAACCGACCAGCGTCGAATCGAAGTCGAAAATCAGTGTGGGCGCATCGGACATGGCCCGACCTTGACCCACCTTCGCAGTTGCAGCAACGCCTCAGTCGTCGTTTTGCCGGGCCTTGATCGCCACTGCGGCCAGAACCCCCAGCAGGGCGACAGTAGCCGCCACGGCCCCGCCCTCCCTGGCGTGGTCCCGGGCATAGCCGCCGGCATCCGAGGCATAGCGCCGGGCGCGACCGCCCGCGTCTTCCAGCCCTCGCCGCGCCCGTCCACCATAGCGGTCCAGCTCGGCCTGCAACGCCTCCAGCCGTCCGTCCATGCCGTCGGAGCGCAGCCGCGACAGCCACGGCATGGCGGGCATCGACGGCATCCGCCAGCGACGTGGATCAGCCTGCGTCTTCCATCGCTCGAACCGCGTCGGCCCCGACTTCTGGTTCAGCAGCACATAGCCGACACCGACCGACACCAGCAGCGCTACCACGGCGCCAGCGATGCCGGGATGCTTGCGCACCTCGGCCAGGGTGCTGAAGCGGCGCACCACCGGATAGTGCAGCTCATCGGCCAGGCCGTCATTCGTCGGGTCGTACAGGCCGTCGTCCCAAGGGTGATAGTCGTGGCTCTTGTCGCGCATCATGGACGGAGCAAAGCGCGCGAACAGCGGCTCTGCAACCCCCGGCAACGCCGAATAGAAGGACGCGATCAGCCGCCCGCCCCCACCCACCGTGATCTCGCGGATCGGATGGCTGGCGCAATACAGCACCGTGTCGGCCACCACATGGGTGCCGTAGACGGGCTGGGGGTTCTGAACCGCCTGCCCCGTCAGATTGCGGGCGTGGCGGTTATAGGGGGTGTCGATCGCGGCCGGCTTGACCAGGCTCAGCGACACCGGCGCCTTCTCGCGCAGCAGCTCGATACGCAGCGAATTGGTGAACCCCTTCACGGCATGCTTCGACGCCGCATAGATGCCCTGCAGCGGGATGGGCGCATCCGACAGGATCGAGCCGACATTGACGATGGCCCCGCCGCCCGGCCGCCCGCGCAGATGCTCGACCGCGATCAGCGAGCCGTTGACCACACCCCAGTAGTTGGTGTCGAACAGGCGCCGCTGGTCCTCCAGCGTGGTCTCGCGGATCGGGCCAAAGATCGACACACCGGCATTGTTCACCCAGGTGTCGAACCCGCCGAACAGACGCTGGCACTTGTCCGCCGCCTCGGCCAGGGCGTCATAATCCGCGACGTCCGCAACCGCCCATGCCGCGCGCCCGCCCTGGGCCTGGATATCCTCGCACAGGGTCTTCAGATCCTGCTCACCCCGCGCGATCAGGAACACACAGGCCCCCGCCCGCGCCGCCCGCCGCGCCGTCGTCAGCCCGACGCCCGAGGTCGCGCCTGTAATGACGATCGCCTGATCCTTGAGGGGTTTCAGCTGGGGCTTTGCAGACATCAGACGCCTTCGTTCACAGTGGGGGCCGACAGAACAACGGCACAGGCCCCTCGCGGTTTCCGCCCTTATCATAAGGCCACGCTTGCAAGGGCTTAAATTGGTCGCCGCCACCCCCTATCTGTGCGCCTTCGCCTTTCACAGGAAGCCCCCCACAGGAACGCCCCTTGACCGACGCCTCCCGCCTGCCCGACGACCGCGTTGCCGCCTTCCAGATCGACGGTCAGCCCGTGCGCGGCCGCATTGTCCGCATGGGTCCGGCCATCGACGCCGTGCTGTCGGCCCATGCCTATCCGGCCCCGGTCGCCGAACTGCTGGGCGAAGCCTGTGCGCTCGCAGCCCTGATCGGTTCGGCGCTCAAGTTCGACGGGCGACTGATCGTTCAGGCCCAGGGCGACGGCCCGGTCCGCTACGTCGTCTGTGACTATGGCACCGAGGGCACCCTGCGCGGCTACTGCCGCTATGACGAGGGCGAACTGGCCGCCCTCACCGCCGATGACGCCCGCCCCGGCGCCCACCGCCTGCTGGGCAAGGGGGTCTTCGTCATGACCCTCGATCAGGGCCCCGACTTCGACCGCCACCAGGGCATCACCCCCATCGAGGGCAACAGCCTGGCCCTGTGCGCCGAACACTATTTCGAGCAGTCCGAACAGATCCCGACCGAGGTGCGCCTCGCCGTCGGCCACCTGACCGACGAGACCGGCAGCGGCTGGCGCGCCGGCGGCATGATGATCCAGCGCCTCGCCGCCGACACCACCCGCGGCGAGACCGAGGAAGCCTGGACCCGCGCCCGCGCCCTGTTCAACACCATCAGCGCCGACGAACTGATCGACCCCCAGGTCCCGTCCGAGACCCTGCTCTACCGCCTGTTCCACGAGGACGGCGTGCGCCTCGAGGCCGGCCAGTCGCTCGAAGCCCTGTGCCGCTGCTCGCCCGACCGCATCGCCACCGTCCTCGACAGCTTCACCGACGAGGAACGCGCCGAGATGGTCGAGCCCGACGGCAAGATCCACGTCACCTGCGAATACTGCGCCAAGGTCTATGCGCTGGAGGCGGGCACGGAGGTGTAGGCGGAGGCACGCCGTTCCACCTCCTCAACGGCTGCCCCCTGCCGCTGCATCTCGAAGGTCCCGGACCAATTGCCCAGGATGTGCCACCGCCCCCGGATGGTCTGGCCATCGGGGGTCAGCTCGCCGACATATTCGATGGTGACCCGCCCGCCGTCCGGAATTTTGGTGAAGGCCAGCGACAGCCCCGTCCGCTGCCCCTCCAGAACGGCGTGCAGGTCGGCGCCGACCGGGCTCCAGTAATCCGGCTCCGTGGTCTGGCCCGTAAAGTGGCTGCCGTGCTCGTCCAGTATCGCCAGAAAGCTGGTCGGCACGAAGTCGTCCGGGGCGCCGTCCGGGTAGAAAAAGACGCCCGCCCAGCGCCCGCTGAGGTCGAGCCGGTCGGACGGCCCCGACACGCCCTACCCGTCCAGATCCAGCGAATAGCCCGCCGAGCGCACGGTGCGAATCGGGTTGGCGGTGCCTTCGACGCTCAGCGCCTTCCTCAGACGGCCGACGTGCACGTCGACCGTGCGCGCCTCGACATAGACGTCCGAGCCCCAGACCGCATCCAGCAGCTGCTCGCGGCTGAACACCCGGCCCGGGTGCTGCATGAAGTGGTCCAGCAGGCGGAACTCGGTCGGCCCGAGGTGGATTTCCTTGCCCGCCCGGCGCACCCGGTGGGCCACCCGGTCGATGACGATGTCGCCGTGGTTGATCCGGTCGTCGGCCAGACCCGGACGGATGCGGCGCAGCACCGCCCGGATGCGGGCGATCAGCTCGGTCATCGAGAACGGCTTGGTCAGATAGTCATCGGCGCCGGTGTCCAGACCGCGCACCCGGTCGGTTTCCTCGCCGCGCGCCGTCAGCATGATGATCGGCAGGTTGCGGGTCTCGGGCCGTCCGCGAATGCGCCGGCACACCTCGATGCCCGACACCTTGGGCAGCATCCAGTCCAGCAGCACCAGATCGGGCAAGCGCTCGTCGATCTGGACCAGCCCCTCCTCGCCGTCGCCGGCCACCACGACGCGGTAGCCTTCCTTTTCCAGATTGTACTGAAGCAAGGTCGCCAGCGCGTCCTCGTCTTCCATCACAAGAACATAGGGCTGCACGATAGCGGTCTCCGGTCTCAGGACTCTTGCGGACGCAGGGGATCGTCGACCGCCATCACATCGGAATCCGACGGGGTCGGGGTCCAGCGCGGTCGTTCACCGATCATGTCGCCGCCGGTGATCTCATAGTGGATGGTCTCGGCGATATTGGTCGCGTGGTCGCCGATCCGCTCCAGGTTCTTGGCCATGAACAACAGGTGCGTGCAGGCCGTGATCGTGCGCGGGTCGCCCATCATATAGGTCAGCAGTTCGCGGAACAGGCTGTTGTAGTGCTCATCGACCTCGTCGTCCGAGGTCCAGACGCCCATCGCCCGATCCACGTCCGAGGCCGTGTAGGCGTCCAGCACATCGCGCAGCCGGTTCGACACCAGCTTGCCCATCCGCTCGATCGACCGGGTCAGGGGCAGCATGGGCTCGCCGTCGGCCAGGATCAGCGCCCGCTTTGAGATATTGCGCGCCAGGTCGCCCGTGCGTTCCAGATCGACCGCCAGCTTCATCGCCGACAGCGTCTTGCGCAGGTCCGAGGCAACCGGCTGGCGCAGGGCGATCAGGCGGATGGCCTTCTTCTCGATGTCGCTGTGCAGGGTATCGAGGCGGGCATCGCGCTCGACCACCGCCCGGGCCAGCGCCACATCCCGACGCGCCACCGACTCGATGGCGTCGGCAACCTGGGCCTCGGCCAGTCCGCCCATGCGGGCGACGATGGCCGTTAGCTGGTTCAGCTCGTCTCCATACGATTTGACGGTGTGCTGGTTCATTCGGGGTATCCTAGCCGAAACGGCCGGTGATGTAGTCGAGGGTGCGACGTTCGCGTGGATTGGTGAAGATCTCTTCGGTGTCGCCGGTCTCGATCAGCCGCCCCATGTGGAAGAAGGCGGTGCGTTGGCTGACACGCGCAGCCTGGGCCATCGAGTGGGTGACGATCACGATGCAATAGCGTTCGCGCAACTCGTCGATCAGCTCCTCGATCTTGGCCGTGGCGATCGGGTCCAGCGCCGAGCAGGGCTCGTCCATCAGGATCACTTCGGGATTGACCGCAATGGCGCGTGCGATGACCAGACGCTGCTGCTGACCGCCCGACAGGCCGGTGCCCGGCGAGTGCAGTCGGTCGGCGACCTCTTCCCACAGACCGGCGCGGCGCAGCGATTCCTCGACCACCTCGGCCAGCTCAGCCTTGGAGCGGGTCAGGCCGTGAATACGCGGGCCATAGGCGACGTTTTCAAAGATCGACTTGGGAAAGGGGTTGGGCTTCTGGAACACCATGCCGACCCGGGCGCGCAGCAGCACCGGGTCCAGCGAGCGGGCATTGATGTCCTCGCCGTCCATGTCGATCCGGCCCGTCACCCTGGCCCCGGCGATGGTGTCATTCATCCGGTTCATGGTGCGCAGGAAGGTCGACTTGCCGCAGCCCGACGGCCCGATCAGCGACGTCACCGTCTTGTCCGGAATGTCCAGGCTGATGTCGAACAGCGCCTGCTTTTCCCCATAGAACACCGACACGTCGCGCGCGGAGATCTTGGTCGGGCCGACTGGAGCCGCCCCCTTGGGATCGGTCGCGGCCTGGGCGGCGGCGGCCAGTTCGGCAGGCACCTCGGCGGCAGGCGCGGATGCGCCGCCTTCCAGTCCGTCCTGCGAGCGATAGATCGTCTGTTTCATGCGTTTACCACCGGCGCTCGAAATGACGCCGCAGCAGGATGGCGGCAGCGTTCATCACGATCATGAAGGTCAGGAGAACCATGATGGCAGCGGCGGTCCGTTCGTGGAACGAGCGCTCCGAGGCATTCTCCCAGATGTAGATAAGGGACGGCAGGGCACCGGTCGGCTCGGTGATCGAGCTGGCGATACCCGGGATAAAGCTGACCATGCCGATCAGCAGCAGGGGCGCGGTCTCGCCCAGCGCATGGGCCAGCGAAATGATCGCCCCGGTCATCACCCCGGGCAGGGCCAGCGGCAGCACATGCTGGAACACCGTCTGGGTGCGGCTGGCGCCCATGGCCAGCGCCGCCTCGCGGATCGACGGCGGCACTGCCTTCAGCGACGAGCGCGTGGCGATGATGATGGTCGGCAGGGCCATAAGCGCCAGCACCAGACCGCCGACCAGCGGCGACGAGCGCGGCAGGTGCATCCAGTTGATGAACAGCGCCAGACCCAGCAGGCCGTAAACGATCGACGGCACGGCGGCCAGATTGTTGATGTTCACCTCGATCAGGGCGCTCAGCCGGTTTCGCGGCGCGAACTCCTCCAGATAGACCGCCGCCGCCACGCCGATCGGCAGGGCGAGGAAGGCCGTGACCATAAGCATCAGGGCCGAGCCGATTACCGCGCCCAGCACGCCGGCCAGCTCAGGCTCGGTCGAATCACCGCTGGTGAACAGCCGGCTGTTGAAGTGGGCGCGGACGTTGCCGTCGTCTTCCAGCTGGTCCAGCCAGCCGATCTGCTGGTTCGTCAGCCGCCGCTGCTCAGGGGGGGTGTCGATCGAGATTTCGTCCTTGAAATACAGGTCCGCCTCATCCGACACCGGCACGTCAAACGTCACCGTCTGACCGATCAGCGAGGGGTCTTCGGCCACCCGCCGGGCGATCTCGAACTTCAGCTCCGACGAGAACAGGCCGCGCATCTCGGCAGCCAGCGGACCGGCTGCATCGCCCTCCAGTCCTCGTGACGCCAGCTGCTGCTGAGCCACCATCTGCTCGAAATTGGTGCCCTGCGGATAGGCGGGGTCGATCTCCGCCGGGTCCAGATAGACCGGCACCGAGACGTCATGGGCATAGAAGGCCGTATGCCCCTGATCGATAATCCGGCCCAGCAGCAGCGCCAGAAACGCCACGGCCACGCCAATGGCCAGAATCCCATACAGGCGGAACCGGGCCTCGCGGGCATAGCGCCGCTTCAGCCCGCCCCTCAGCCGGTCCAGACGGGTCGCCGTCATCGCGTCGCGGGTCTCAGTCATACTGCTGCCGATACGTCTGCACGATGCGCTGGGCCACGATGTTCAGCGCCAGGGTGACCAGGAACAGGGTCAGGCCCAGGCCAAAGGCCGCCAGCGTCTTGGTCGAGTTGAACTCCTGGTCGCCGGTCAGCAGGGTCACGATCTGCACCGTCACCGTGGTCACCGTATCCAGAGGATTGAGCGTCAGGCGCGCGGCAAGGCCCGCCGCCATGGTCACGATCATGGTCTCGCCGATGGCCCGCGACATGGCCAGCAGCAGAGCCCCGGCCACACCCGGCAGGGCGGCGGGCATCAGCACCCGCTTGACCGTCTCGGACTTGGTGGCCCCCATGGCATAGGACCCGTCCCGCAGCGACTGCGGCACGGCGTTCAGGATGTCATCGGACAGCGACGACACGAACGGGATCAGCATGATCCCCATGACCGCGCCGGCCACCAGCGCCATCTGGTTCTGGACCAGCATCAGATACTGGCCAAGGCCATCCAGTGGTCCACCGATCAGCCAGCGTCCGATGGTGTTGAAGAACTCGCGGAAGGCCGGGCCCACCGTCAGCGCAGCAAAGAAGCCGTAGACCACGGTCGGCACACCGGCCAGAATCTCCAGCACCGGCTTGATGATCGCCCGGCTGGCCGGTCCGGCGTATTCGGACAGATAGATGGCCGCGAACAGGCCGACGGGCGCGGCCACGGCCATAGCAATCAGCATGATCAGGAAGGTGCCCGCGAACAGCGGCAGGGCTCCGAACGCCCCGGTCGATCCGACCTGGTCCGCGCGGATGGCGGTCTGCGGGCTCCACTGGGTGCCGAACAGGAACTCGGGCAACGGCACCGCCGAGAAGAAGCGCGTCGCATCGATCAGCAGCGAGGCGATGATCCCGATAGTCGTCAGCACTGCGATTGCCGAACAGACCAGCAGCAGGCCGACGATCCAGCCCTCCACCCGGTTGCGCGCGCGAAAATCCGGCCGGATGCGCAGGAAGGCGATAATACCGCCCATCAGCGCGACCAGGATGGCACCGACCGCTCCGGCCCAGTCCAGCGTCATCTCGATCCGGTCGGAACGCGCACCCTCGCTCGCCAGATGCTGCGCCAGCTCCGGCTCCCAGATCGCCTGGGCCGGCTGACCATTGGCGACGCGCGCGGCATCGGCGACAAAGGCATTCTTGCGGAAGGGCTCGAGGCTGGACACCGCCTCCGGCTGGCCCGTCTGGACCAGTTGCTGGGTGATCGGCCCCGACAGCAGCGACAGGGCCACCAGAACGAATACCGCCGGCGCCGCCACCCAGATCAGGGTATAGGCGCCGTGCTGGGCGGGACGCGAATGGGGGCGCTCCCGACCGGTCAGCAGGGCAGCACGGCGCGTGGCCCGCCGCTGGCCCAGCACAAAGGCCGCCGCTGCCAGCACGATCACAATCAGAAGGACGGTCAGGGTCATCAAGGTCCGCGATACGGGGAATCAGACCGCAATCCTGCAGTCATCAAAAGTGCGCGGACCCTGCCCGTGATTGGTCAGCGGATTACGACGGGTCCATGACAGTTCGGTTACACCGTCAGGGGTTCTGTCACAGCGCGGCGTTTCGATAGCGGAAAGAAGGCGGTAAAGGCCGCCCCCTCGCCCGGCAGACTTTCGACCAGCAGGCCTCCGCGGTGCCGGTTGACGATGTGTTTGACGATCGCCAGCCCCAGTCCGGTCCCCGGACGGTCCCCCCCGCTCTTCTGACCCTCGACGCGATAGAATCGTTCCGTCAGCCGCGGCAGATGCTCGCGCGACAGGCCCGGCCCGTGGTCGCGCACTGTCACAGCAGCATAGGTCAGGCCATCGTCCCGGTCCGGCGTCAAAAGCGGCAGACGCGCCGCGCCCGGCATCCGAGCGGCCGCAGCAGCAGCCGGGGTCAGCCCGCTGCGAATCTCGACCTCGATCCGGCCGTCGCGCGGCGAATATTTGATGGCATTGTCGATCAGGTTCTGGATCACCTGAACGATCTCGTCCCGCTCCCCCTTGATCCGCACCGCCTCATCCGGGGCGTCGACGACAATCTGCACGCCGTAATCGCGCGTCAGCACGCTCAGCGCATCGACCACATCGGCGGTGGCCCGGCTCAGGTCCAGATGCCCCGACGGCGGCACATGTTCATTCAGCTCGATCCGGCTCAGCGACAACAGGTCGGCGACCAGCCGCGTCATCCGCTCGGCCTGCGCCGCCATGATGTCGAGGAACCGGTCCCGCGCCACCGAGTCCTCGCGCGCATGCCCCTTCAGCGTCTCGATAAAGCCGGACAGCGAGGCCAGTGGCGTCCGCAGTTCGTGGCTGGCATTGGCCAGGAAATCGACGCGCATCAGCTCCATCCGCCGCACATCGGTCTCGTCGCGCAGCATGACCAACGCCAGGGTCTGGGCCTCCGACCCCGGCAGTGGACGGGTCACCGCTCGCCAATGACGGGCCTGCACGCCGCCTGAATCGAAGTCGGTCTCGCGGCTGACGCCGCCGAACAGGGCCTCATCGACCGCCTCCAGCAGGCCGGGATCACGAAGGGCCGACACCAGGATCGCCCCCTCACGCGGAATACGCAGCAGGTCCCGCGCCGCCCGGTTGGCCAGCAGGATACGTCGACCGGCCATGTCGTCCGGCTCGCCGCCGCGCACGACCATCATGGGATCGGTGACCGTCTCGAACACCTCTTCCAGCAGGGTGGCCTGCCCCTCGGCGCGGGTGTCCGGACGGTTGTCGGCCACGGGTGCCGCTTCGGGCTGCCCGGGCACAGGCCGCTGGCGTGCCACCATCCAGGTGCTGATCGCCACCAACAGCGCCCCGGCAAGTAGGGGCGGCGCGTGCTCCGGATCATAGACCGCCAGCGCCAGCAGGATCAGGACGGCCAGCCCCCCTGATGCCCCTGCCGTCCACAACCGCGACCCGGGCGAAGGGGCTACAGGAGAAGGATTCGAGGCGTCGGGCATGTCCTGTGATGCGCGTGAACTGTGAAATCCGCAAGACAGGCCCGAACCCCCGCCAATCAAGGCCAGGGTACGGAATCTTCACCTGTGTCCGCTAGCGTAGGGGGCAAACATGGGGATACCGCCTTCGTGAATGCCGTCCTGCTCTGTCTGACAACCCAGCACAACTGGCTGATGGTGGCGCTGGCCGCTGCGGTCTGTTTCGGGGGTCTGGTGACCGCCCTGTCGCTGTTTGACCGGGCGCGAAACTCCGGCGGGCGCATGCGTCTCGCCCTCGGTCTGACGGCAGCCATGACCGGGGGACTCACCGCCTGGACCACCCACTTTACCGGCATGCTTGGCTATGACCCCGGCCTCGAGCTCCGCTACGACTTGGGCCTGACGGCAGCATCTTTCGGTATCGCCCTGATCGCCAGCGTCGGCACCACCTTGATCGGACTTCTGGGCCGGACTGTTCTGGCGCGGATGGTGGCGGGTATGTTCGGTATCGCCGGTGTCACGGCCATGCACTTTGTCGGCATGTCCGCCGTCCGGCTTCAGGGCTTTGTCAGCTGGGATCCGGCCGTGGTTGTGGCTGCTGTCGTCATCGGCACCCTGTTTGCCGCCGCCGCAGGCTGGGTTTATGCCCGGGGCGGCTGGAAAGGCATCCTCGGCGCCGCCCTGCTCGCCACCCTGGCGATCGCCTCCCTGCATTTCACGGCCATGGGCGCTGTCACGATCAACGCAAGTCCTGCGATCGCCCTTGCCCCCTCAGCCTTCTCAGGCACCTTCGTGCTGACCGTGATCGCTGCAGCCATGGGCGTTCTGGGTCTGGCCGCCGCCGCGTCGATCGGCCTGACCTACTGGTCACGCACCAGCGCCATCCGCCAGTTGCGCGAAGCCATCGACGCCATGCCGGATGGCCTGGGCTTTTACGATACCGAGGACCGGCTGGTGCTGTGGAACGCCCGCTATTCCGAGGTCAATCCCGAGCTCGCCACGCGGCTTGAGCGCGGCATGACCTTCCGCCAGATTCTCGAGATCGGCATCTCCGAGAACCTGTACCAGGAGGCAGTGGGCCGCGAGCAGGAATGGATCGATGAACGGATCGAAGCACGTCGGGCCCTGTCGGTCACCCTTGAGCAGCGCATCGCCGGCGGACGCTGGTTGCGCGTGCAGGACCGGATGACGGCCGCAGGCGGCATCGTCACCGTGGTCAACGATATCACCGATCTCAAGCGCGATGCCGAGGCCCTGGCCGAGGCCCGCGACGCCGCCGAGGCCGCCAACGCCGCCAAGAGCCAGTTCCTGGCCAATATGAGCCACGAGATTCGCACGCCCCTGAACGGCGTGATCGGCGTCGCCCAGGCCCTGTCCCATACCGACCTCAGCGAAGACCAGCGCGACATGCTCAAGCTGATCGACGCCTCCGGTCGGACCCTGCAAATCCTGCTCAGCGACATCCTCGACCTCGCCCGCGTTGAATCCGGTCGCCTGCAGCTGAACGCCGAGGCAATGGATCTGCACCAGGCCGTCGAGGAAGCGGCACAGCTTTATGCCGAGACCGCCCGCGAGAAAGGCCTGCAATATATGGTCGAGATCGCCGAGGACTGTCCGCGCTGGATCGAAGGCGACATCGTCCGTCTGAAGCAGGTGCTGACCAATCTGGTCTCCAATGCCGTCAAATTCACCACCGAAGGCATGGTCCAATTGACCGTCGGCGTGGACCACGACGCGACCGGCCGCGAGACGCTCCGTCTGGCCGTCGCGGACAGCGGCATCGGCTTCGACGCGGCCACACGCGACCGCCTGTTCAGCCGGTTCGAGCAGGCCGATGGCGGTATCACGCGGCAGTTCGGCGGATCTGGCCTCGGTCTCGCCATCTGCCGCCAGCTGGCGGAAATGATGGACGGCACCCTGGACTGCGAAAGCGAGCCCGGCGGCGGATCGTGCTTCACCCTCATGGTTCCATTGAAACGCTCTGCCGCACCAGCAGCCGCAATGCCCGAGGCACCCGCCCCGGAAGGTCGCGCCGGACTCAGCGTTCTGGTCGCCGATGACCACCCGACCAACCGCAAGGTCGTCGAACTGATCCTGTCCCAGATCGACGCCCGTATGGTGCTGGTCGAGAACGGCCAACAGGCGCTCGACGCCTGTCGCGACGATCACTTCGACATCGTGCTGATGGATATGCAGATGCCGGTCATGGACGGCCTGACCGCCACCCGCGAAATCCGCGCGCTCGAGGCCCGCGAAGGCCGCCCGCGCACGCCGGTGGTCATGCTGACCGCCAATGCCCTGGCCGAACATGTGGCAGCCGCCCGGGCCGCCGGCGCCGACCTCCATCTGGCCAAGCCCTTCGACGCCGCCGAGCTGATCGAAACCGTCCTGCAACTGCCCGACCAGCTCCGCCAGGCGGCCTAGCTGTCGAAGCTATGAAGGTTGTTCACCCGGGGGTGGGCTGAGAAGCTGGGGTTGCGAAGCACCAACCTCAACCGAAGAGTTCCCCGGATGAACGTACACAAGAATGCCCGTCTGACGCCGT
>NZ_QTTA01000022.1 GCF_003730275.1 Brevundimonas halotolerans | reverse complement strand
CGGGTCACGCCGACACCTCGGGCTCGGCCAGCTACAACGTCGGCCTGTCGAACCGCCGTGCCCGCACGGTCGCCGATGCCCTCGTGGCCCGCGGCGTCCCCGGTGGCGCCCTGGCCGTCGAAGGTCGTGGTGAAACCGACCTGGCCCGTCCGACCGCTGACGGTGTCCGTGAGCCGCTGAACCGGCGCGCGACCATCGACATCAACTTCTGATCCGGCTTCCGGACCGGCCCGGCCTCTCCCCGCGAGAGACCGGGCCGAACCGGGCCTGACCAGAGAGTCGATAGACTTCAACCCACCGCCGTGGCCCCCGGTCACGGCGGTGGTGTCGTTTCGGGGGGAGGGAGAAGGGGGCTATGCCTCGGGCTGGACCTCAAACACCCGCACGCCCCGGTCCGCCAGGGTGACCTCGATGGCCTCCTTCAGGGCTTCGACCGCAGCTGACAGGGTCGCGGCATCGCGGCCCCGCACCACCAACTGGGTGCCATATTCCCCCACAGTGCCGTGTCCGAAGGGATAGCTGCCAAAGCTCAGCGTCCGGTTGGCGTCGGCCGCAGCCGTCAGCAACTCTGCGACATCGCCCTCGCCGACGCCCTCGACCTTCAGCGTCCGGGCGTGGGTGATCGCGCCGACCCGCAGGCGGGGCGCGACGTCGTCCAGCATGGCGGTCATGATCTTCGGCACGCCGGCCATGACGAAGACATTGCCGATCTGGAAGCCCGGCGCGTCCGTGACCGGATTGGCGATCAGCGAGCCGCCCTCGGGAATGCGGGCCATCCGCCGCCGCGCATCGTTCAGCTCGTCGCCGTAACGCCGCTCCAGGATCGCCAGCGCCTCGTCATTTTCGGGCAGGCCGACCCCCATGGCCTCGGCCACGCAGTCGGCGGTGATGTCGTCATGGGTCGGCCCGATGCCGCCCGTGGTGAACAGATAGTCGTGGTTCGCCGACAGGGTCCGCACGGCGTCGATGATCTGATCGGGCGTGTCGCCGACCGTGCGCGCCTCCTTCAGGTCGATGCCCAGCGCGGTCAGAAACCGGGCCAGGGTGTTCAGATTGGTGTCCTTCGTCCGGCCCGAGAGGATCTCATCCCCGATGATCAGGACGGCGGCCGTGGGAGAGATCACCGCGCTCATCGAAGGCCCCCTGGCTTGCGCACGGGGGCTGAAGGGCCGATATGGCCCCGCATCGGTCGCGGCATGGCGGGCATGTGTGCTATCTTCATGGTGACCTTTACTCCTTACGACGCGGTTCCTGCCGGACTGTCGCGTCGAAACTGACTTACCGGGACACCCCGCATGTATGAAGCCCAGGATATGGACGGCGACGTTTTCGTCCGCACCAACGAGATACGCCTTCACGACGAAGAGGGGTTCGAGGGCATGCGCGCCGCCGGCCGTCTGGTCGCCGAAGCGCTCGACATGATCGGCGAATACGTCAAGCCCGGCGTGACCACGGGAGAGCTGGACGACCGCATCCGCGAGTTCACCCTCGACCACGGCGCCGTCCCGGCCTGCCTGGGCTACAAGGGCTATGAGAAGACCATCTGCACCTCGATCAACCATGTCGTCTGCCACGGCATTCCGGGCGACAAGGTTCTGAAGGACGGCGACATCGTCAACATCGACCACACCGTCATCGTCGACGGCTGGCATGGCGACTCCAGCCGCATGTATGCGGTCGGCGAGATCAACACCCGCGCCCGCCGCCTGATCGAGGTCACCTATGACTCGCTCGAGGTCGGCCTTGCCCAGATCAAGCCGGGCAATACCTTTGGCGACATCGGCTATGCCATCCAGCGTCTGGTCGAGGATCAACGCATGAGCGTGGTGCGCGACTTCTGCGGCCATGGCATCGGCCGCCTGTTCCACGACAGCCCCAATGTCCTGCACTATGGCCGCCGGGGCGAGGGCGCAGTGCTCAAGCCCGGCATGTTCTTCACCGTCGAGCCCATGGTCAATCTGGGCAAGCCCCAGGTGAAGGTGCTGTCCGACGGCTGGACGGCCGTCACCCGCGACAAGTCGCTGTCGGCCCAGTGCGAGCACAGCGTGGGCGTCACCGAGACCGGCGTTGAAATCTTCACCGCCAGCCCCGCAGGCCTGTTCCGCCCGACATTCTGAGGCTAGCCTTTACCCGCAGTCGGGGAAGGCCATGTTGGAACAGCCACCGGAAAAACCCAAAGCCCCTCACCACGCCGGTCATCGCGAGCGGCTGAGGGAGCGGGCGCGCGGGGCCGGCATCCACCATCTGCCCGACTATGAGCTGCTGGAGCTGTTCCTGTTTCGCAGCCAGCCCCAGGGCGACGTCAAGCCGATCGCCAAGGCTCTTCTGGCCCGCTTTGGCTCGCTGGCCGCCGTGCTGGCCGCTTCGGTCGAGGACCTGATGACGGTCAAGGCCGAGGACACCAAGGGGCGTACCAAGGGCATCGGCGCCGAGACCGCGCTCGACATCGCGGCCCTGCACGAGGTCGCCCGCCGCGTGGCCCGTGAGGAGGCCGTCAACCGCCCGGTCATCTCATCGTGGACCTCGCTGTTGTCCTACGTCCGGCTCAGCCTGCAGCATGAGCCGCGCGAGCAATTCCGGGTGCTTTACAATACGTATATCACGCCCATACTGAACCCCGTTATCAAAGGGTTCCAGTGCCATGGATGCCATTCTCTACATTCGCTTCAGCACTGCTGAGCAAAAGACTGGCGACAGCTATGACCGGCAGCGGCGCGACGGACTAGCCTATATCGAGAAGATGGGCTGGCGACACACGGCCACCATCGAGGATTTGGGTAAGTCCGCCTGGAAGGGCGAACACATGCTCAGCACGGGCGCGCTGGGCAAGCTGAGCGCCGAGGTTGCAGCCGGCGACATTGGCAAGGGCACAGTCATCGTCGCTGAAAAAACCGACAGGCTGAGCCGTGAGGGATGGGAGCCGCTGTTCGACTGGCTGCGCGACATGACGCGCAGGGGCGTGAGCGTGGCCACGACTGACGGTCATCTGTTCAGTCCAGAAACCATGAAGGACCAACTCAGCATCATCAAAATCCTGCTGGGTGGACAGGCGGATCAATCCCACTCCGAAACCATCAGCAGACGGGTCCGGGATTCCTATGAAGCGGCCATTGAAGCCGCCGCCAACGGTGGCCCAAAAGTCAGCGGCAAATGTCCAGGGTGGATGACGCTGAACAAGGACCGAATGGGGTTTACCTACCACGCTGATCGAGTGGCGTTGGTGCAGGATATCTACGAGCAAGCGGCTGCTGGCAGAGGCGCCCGGTGGATTGCCAAGAACCTGAACGAGCGCGGCATCCCACCGTGGGGCAGGAAGTTCAAAGCTGGTGTCGGCTGGGACCCCACGACGATCAACTGGATCATTCAAAGCCCCGCAGTCGAGGGCGAGTTTCGTGTGGGTTACAGCAACCCTGCAAGGGTCAAGACGGCACCCCGTACCATTCCCGGCTACTACGAACGCATCGTGGACGCAGACCTCGTGGCAAGGGCGCGGGCAGCGTTCGAAAGCCGAAAAGTCACAGGCGGCGGTCGCCACACGGCCACGGCCGTCAACCTGTTCAGGGGGCTCATGCGCTGCGGCGCGTGCGGCTCACGAATGTATCTCAACAGCAGGCACAACAGGTACGCGCTACAGTGCGTGTCTGCTGGCGGGTCACGAGGTTGCGATGCCAAGGAAACCTACCTCTACGACGACTTCGAACAGACGGCGTTGGACACCATTTTGGATTTGGCGCTGGACGACAAGTGGTTCAGCAAAGCCGATGATACCTACCCCCTGACAGTGGCGCTGGCGGAAGCACAGAAGCGCCTAGCGGACCACGAAGCGCGACTGCAGCGAGCGGTGGACAAGGTGCTTGATGACGAAGTTGGCGAACTCTTTGCCGCGCGCCTCCCCAGTTTGAAGCGTGCCGTGCAGGATGCCACCAATGAGGTGAGCGAAACCGAGAAGGCCTTGGCCAGGGCAAGGGGCGTTGTTAGCGCCAACGAGCACCAGAAGCGGGTCATGGAAGTGCGCGGGGCCATCGAAGACCCCGATCCGGCCATCCGGGAGGCGAGCCGCCTCAAGGTCATCCAAGCCCTGCAGGGCATCGTCGAAAGCGTGACCTGCGACATCTACAGTGACTATGGACGCTGCTTCAAAATCACACTCAAGACTGGCGCCTACAACATTGTCATTGGCGACGATGGCGTGGTTTGGGAGCAGAACTACAACCCCGAATTTTACTTCGGTGACAATACGGATCACCTCACCCAGGAGTCGGCGGTCGGGAAGCTGCTGGCCGACATTAGGCGACGGTGGACTGCTGAAACCTAACGGGCGGCGGAATACGCGGGCCGATCGGCCGTGGGGCTCCCTGCAATGCCCTACGGACCCTCAGAACGCCCCTCGACTATGCTCAGGGTTACCGCGCTGCCCCCGGCCTGACTTGGCCCTGCACGGGGCTCGCTGGCCCGTTCGAGATCCCGTCTCAGGTGCCGAAGGTAGGCCTCACCCAGCGCTTCCGGCTCCCAGCCACAGGTTTCGGCCAGGACGGCCAGCACAGGGTATCGTTTCCACATTCGATGATGCTCGTCGATCATCTCAACCAATCGCCGGGTCAGCTCCAGTCGCGCTCGGCAGAGAAGTATGATGTTCGAAGAGGTGGTGTCCGGCACACCGCCGTCGTCCTCTCCATCATTCAGCAATGCGTTGACCCAGAGCTCCACTCGGAGGTGCGTCGGGGTGCGTCGGATTTGGGCCCGCACCTGACTGAACGCCAAGTCCCATGCCGTTCTGCTGAACTCCGACTTAATCTTGGGTGCCGCCAGTAGAGGGATCAGGCGCGGAGGCGAGTCTCGCAAAGGGAGCAAGGTGCGGTCGCTCAGACGAACGGGCGTCGATAAAATCTGTGAGACAGCGTTCGCTCTGGTCGAAGGCAGTTTCGGTCAGCGCGCCCCGCATTAATTCGTAGCGGAGCCAAACCCGGTATGTGTTGACTACGTCGGTTTCGCAGTAGTCCGCGACCTCCTGAATACGGCCAGTCGTCACGTACTCGGCCACCTTGGAGCCATCGACGCCGTCAGGTTTTCCGGGAAGTCCGAGGATGCGCGAAAGTTCATCCAGCTTACATTTGCCCTGCATGCTGAAGCTCGCGAGGACATCGCAAAGATCAACCGCGTCGTCGGAGTACCGCTTGAAATAGCCTCTCGCGTACAGGCCCGGCGCCGACAACTTGTTGACCATGGCCCGGTAGCGCAGCACGGGCAGGTCGAAGCCGCTTCCGTTGAACGACACGAGGCAGGGCCGCAGTTCGTTCAAGCGGTCCGCGAAACTGCTGATGAGGTCGGCTTCACTGCGGTCGCCGATGTGCGGGGCACCGAGAGACCGGACGATCCAGCCATTGTCGCTGCTCTCCGCGATCAAGGCACCGATGCAGGCGATCCGGTGCAGGGGAAGCTTGCAGAACTTGTCGCCGACGATCTCCTGAGCGCGATCTTCGTCGTGCGGGTCGATTGTGTGGATGCGCGACACGGCCTCCAGATCGGGAATGGTCTCAAGATCGAAAACGACGACGTGGGCCATGGGGTCTCCCTGAGAGAAGCGTGATGGGCGGCATTGCCGCCCATCTATTTCAGCTTAGCTTAGCCCGCCTTCTTTGCCTTCGCCGTCTTCATCATCGCAGCGCGGGCTTGGGCGGCAGCAGCCACGGCGGCATCAAACTCACCGGCCAGCACCGCCTGATCCAGCGTGTCGATGACCGGGCCGATGGCGGCCAGGTTGTCAGCTTCCACTGCGGTCATGCCCTTCGCCAGTTCCAGCGGCTTCCCGCCGTAGCGGAGCTGGAAGTAGACCTTGCCGCCGTCGCCCGTGAACCAGCCCTTGCGGACGGTGCGCGGGACCTCGACCCGCGTCCGGTTCCCGGTGTCATCCGTCTTGGTGACGGTGCGGACGCCCGCATAGGGCTTGCCCGCCACCGTGGCCTCGATCAGCGCCCGCTGTTCGGCGAGATAACCGCGCAGTTTCTCTCGATTGCGATCTTGAGGGCTGGCCGGCTGATTCTGCGGCTTGGCGGCGGAAAGTTTCAGGCTTTTGAGCAGGGACATGAACACCTCGTTGTGGTTGTCGATGTCGCCGCTCTAATGCCGTCGTCCAGATATGCGACCAAAGACTGACCCGAAATTAATTCAGGCGTCACAACCATAGTTTTAGGGGATGAAAGTTGGTCTGCGATCGCGGGGTTTTGCCGCTTTCGGGGCGGTAGACCGGCGACGCCGGGCCAAAAGCGTCCGCTTTCCGCTCGGATGCCAGTTTCCGCTCTCGACCCAAAGCGGACATCTCGAACATGTGGGCCGGATAAATATAATCCTCGCCAGGATCATCCCATGGCGGACCAACAGCGCCCCCTCCCGGAGCGTCACTTATTGCTGTGGTACACACAGAATACGCGCAGGAGGATGACGCATGCGATTCATTTGGGCCTTATTGGCAATTGGACTGGCAGCCGCAGCACCCGCGCGCATGTCCGCCGAACCGATCGACGCTTTTATCGCGACAGAACTGCCGATCTCGGGCGCGCCGGGCATCGCCTATGCCGTGGTTGAGGGCGGCGAGATTGTCTCGGGCGCGCGCGGAGAGGTCTTGATCGGCAGCGGCAGGCCGGTGACGCCCGATACGCCTTTCCTGATCGGCTCCATCTCAAAGAGCTTTACCGCCATGGCGGTGATGCAACTGGTCGAAGCCGGGACCGTCGATCTGAACGCACCCGTCTCGCAATATCTCGATGTCTTCAAGGGCCGCCCTTCCGGTGCCATCACGCTCCGGCAATTGCTCAGTCACACCAGCGGCTTCTCAACGCGGCAAGGCAATGACATCGACTTTGACAGGAGCCCGGGCGGGGATGAACTCCAGCGCCAGGTCGCGCGCATCGCCCAATGGCGTCCAGCGCACGCCCCCGACGCTCGCTGGCAATATTCAAACGCGAACTACCAGATTCTGGGTGCGGTCATCGAAGCGGTGAGCGGCCAGGATTATGCCAGCTATGTCGAAGCCAGGATTCTCGAACCGATCGGAATGGAAGACAGCTTCGTCTCCGTTGGGGCGCGTCATGACTCCATGGCGGTCGGGCATCAGCCCTGGTTCGGTTCCAAGCGCCCGTTCAGGGACAACCGCACGAACCGCGCGAACGCATCGGCGGGCGGCGTCGTCTCCACGGCGTCCGACATGGCGCTTTATCTGGCGACCATGATGAACGGGCGGGACGACGTCATCAACGTGCAGAGCAAGACCGCCATGCTGCGCCCGGCCAGCACCGCGTCACCCTATTATGGCTTTGGCTGGTCCATCGACGCCAATACCGGCGACGCCTACCATTCGGGCCTCACGCCCGGGATCGAGACGCTCGCGGTCCTGTCGCCGGCAGAGGGTCGCGCCGTCATCATCCTCGTCAATGCGAACAGCGGCATGGGATTCGGAGAAAACGTGGGACTCTTCAGCGGCGTCAGCGCGAGAGCCTTCGGCCGCGATGGTGAGGATGACGGGGACAGATGGGGCCCGAAATCCCTGTTCCTGACCTTTGCTCTCCTGCCAGTGCTGTTCGTGATCGGAGCCATTGTGGCGTGGTTTCGCCGAAGTGGCCTGCGCGCCAAGTCCGGCGTGTTCGGCACCTTCAGCCTGTGGTTTCCCCTGCTGATGACCCTCGCCCTGGCCTGGGTCTCGGTATGGCTCATCCCGCAGATGTTCGGCGTCTCGATCGGCACCCTCGCCCTCTACAGCCCCGACCTTGCCCTGCTGCTGGCTGCGACGGCCGTGACGGGCGTGCTCTGGGCGGTGTTCAGGCTTGGCGTGTTCTACAGCGGCAAGGCATCGCCCGGTCGTCCGACCGCCGCCTAATGGAGGCCGCTGGATCCGGTCCCAATCAGGTTATCGAGCTCAAGGGTGGTGTCAGTCAGCGAACTGCCGGTACCGTTCTGGAATGCTGCCTGGACGCAAAGCGCCGGCGCAGGGGCCAATGTCCGCTTACCCCCCATAGCGGACCTTAGGAGGGTCCGCTTTCGGGCAGGTGCCATAGGCGGTGTCGTTCTCGTCGGTGTTCGTTCTGAGTTTGTCGAGCGGTTCTGTCTGGCTGGTCTGCGTTCGTCTCGTCTGTTCTGCTCATGGATCAACCACTGTGAGCCTAGCGGTCTAGGTCACAGCGGACGGTTGAACGACTATCCGGCAGCGTTAGCGTCGCAAAACGCAGCCTTGTGGACTAGCCTATGGGCGACTGCGCTTAGGGCAACAGAAGCAAGGCGCTGGTGTGGGGCGTGATCGCCTTCGAGATGTAACGGCCCCACCCCGGCGCATCGGTAATGGCTTTGACCACCACCGAGCCGGCCGGGATCATATCCTTCCAGATGCCCGCTACAGCCGAGGCAATCTGCTCAACGAACTGGGGGGCGCAGCTAAGGGCCAGGTGAATGTGAAGGTTCGTATCGACGTGCTCGATCACGGCGACGTACTTGGTCCGATGATCCACCCGCTTGGCCCATCCGGGACCGAGGGTCATCCGGTCTAGGCGCGCATGGAGGTGCCTGAGGTCACGGGCGGCACAGTCAGGCGTGGTGTCCCGATTGAACGCCAGCGTGATGGCCAGGGCGGGATTCAATTGTTCTACAAGTTCGGTGATGGACGAGCGGTACTCGAGAGTTTTGACGGCTAGCGGGATCATTGCGCGCCACCGTTCAGAGGGTTCTGCCACGCCGCGATTTCAGCGACCGTGTAGGTCCGCACAGGCTCCCGCTTGACGTGCGACCAGCAGCCTTTCTTGGCCGGGGGCGGCGCGAAGGCGGCCTCTCGGGCGCGCCCTGCATGCTTGTTTCGTTGCCAGTCCATCTTCGCCATCTGCACCTCCAGAGAAAAACCGAAGGAACCAACTGGGTGAAGCCAGCCCCTTCGGTTCTATTTATTCCTGGGCGTCAGGCGCGGAGGCCGGGCGCGGGGGCCGGTGGGCCTGATTGGCCACAAAGGCACCGAGAATCCCGCCACTGGCGGGGTTGCACGGGCGAAGATCGGGCTCCGCTTGGACGATAGCCAGCAGGGGCTTCAGGCTACGTTCCCAGCTGCCCCACCCACATGAGCTTGAACAGGGCGGCCGCATCTCGGTTGGTGAAGTGAATGGCCAACTTGGTCGCACCCAAATGGAAGAGCTTCACGTCCGCATCCAGTGCCAAGGCATTCTGCGCCACAGCCGAGTTCAGACAGCACTTGTAGAGGTAAGCTCCGAACGCCCTGTCGTAAGCGGCTGGGCCCTTTTTCGGAGCCGACCCAACATTGTGATAGACGAGCAGGTGATGAACCTGCTCCTCCATCTCATCCGTCCAGTGGATCACGGCCGCGAATGTCAGTTCGTTTAATGGTGACTGCCTAACTTCCATGGGCTGGCACCACCTGAAACGTAGAGGTGGCATCGACGCGGACAGTTTGTTCGCGCCCCTCCCTAGACAGTACGAAAGCGATGCCGTCGTACTCGTCCACTTGGCCTTCCAGCTTTATGCTGCCACTCATGCCGCCGTTGATGAAGGCACGGACTGTGCAGCGTGCATCAATGGCGTCGCGCATAAACTTGTCGATGAGGGGGCTGCTCATGGCTGACCCTCCTCACCGTCGGCATTTATACCTTCAGCTTCCGCTGCGACCTTGCGAGCAGCCAGCCGGGCTTCCAGTGCCTTGGTCAGTGCCGCGCGTTGCTGGAAAATCGGAGACTCTCGAATCCAAGGCGGCTCGATCACGCCTTGCTTGAAGGTCTTTACGATAAGCCGAGGATGCCAGCCCACCTCAGGCGCGATGCGCCCCGGCAAGGTGTCATCAAAGAACAGCCGCTTCTCATCGTCCGTCAGCGAGTCCAGGTTCATCATCTGGACCACGATGTTGTCGTAGGCCGCTTTGAACCGAGAACGGACAGGTCGAGCTCGCCGGGCTTGCCGGATCGCCTCAGCCCAATGCGGCTGCAACGCATCCCAGATAACCATCTGCGCAGGCGTCATTGTGGGATCCACCACGAAGGGCATCATGATGTGCTTCCACCGGCCCGCCAGATGGATTTCGTCGTAGGCTTCCTTGACCAAGTCGGCCCCGACTAGCGCAGTGAAATATCTCATGCTGAGCTTCTTGGCGTTGGGCTGTCCCAAGGCCAGGATTTCGTGGTGGATGCGTTCATCCATCAGGTGCGGATACTTCTCCATCACGAAGCCTCCACGCTCTTGAGCGCAGCGGTTTTGGCGCGTGCTTCGCTCTTGTCGATTTGGCCACCGTGGAAGAACTGCCCGTCGACTACGACGCCCCATGCGAGTGCGAATTCACGTGGCTTGGCCACGATTTCGTCCTTCCACGTCGTGTCCATGAAGTCGAAAGACTGGATCGCGGCAGTGGCAGCTTTGTCGAGCTGCGCGGCCTTGTTGACGAACATGTCACGGGGCCCCGTACCGTTGCGCTCCCGGTCCAGCGCCAACATGCCGATAAGTCGCTTGCCGTAGCCAGGGTGCTTGATCGCGAAGTTCTCGATGTACGCAGGCACCGCTTCGGGCGTCACGCCTTCCTCGTCCATCAGGCGCAGAGCCCCCGCATACTTCGCCAGCGTCACACCCTTGTTGAACTTGGGCACCGTCTTGCCTTCGTACTTGCGGGTCTTCTCCAGATCGTCGTTGCCGGTGAGCAGATAGGTCAGCTGGAGGAAGTGATTGCCGTCGATAGGTGTGGGATCGATCGCACGACGCCGGTAGGCATCGTTCAGGTTCCAACCGTCCTGCTTGAGCCAGCGTTGGCCAAAGCCCAGCACCTTACCAAGAATGGCATCAAGGCGCTTGCGGCTGTCTGCTGCGTATTTGTTGGTGGCTTGGATGCGAGCCTGCACGTCTTTTTGGCAGGCGAGGACTTCTTGTTCAACGAGATCGAATTGGTCGTCCTCGTCAGTCGCTGCTTCCGCTTCAACGGGTTTGCTTGCCAAGTTGGCAAGCTGTTCGATGGGCTTGTGTTCAGTGGTATCGATATCGGTCGTGATCGTATTCATTGTGTGCTTCCTTCTGTTTCATGGGCATTGCCTTTGGTGTGTGGAACCGCCGGTGGCCGTAGCTCGTGGGGCGGTGTCAACGTCGTGCTGACAACTTCAAACTGACACAGTTTCTGGATTAGGCACTAGAAATCGCGCGATTTTTCGCACTTCATTTTTAGTGACAAAACAGTCGCGGCCGGTTTGTAGACAGATTTCAAAAGTGGTGTATCTGAGATGCGCCAAGCGATCAGGGTCCGTCCCACTAACCCCGTAAACACGGGATGCAGTTCGTGCGGAGCCTTCCAAGCATGGAAAACTGGGGTGGCAGCGCAGCCACACATTGCCCTGTTTTTTCGCCCTGATTTTACCCGAGGGACCTCAGGAACACCCTTGACGAGTAGTCAGCGTCGCGTCCGGCATCGTCGTCCGACCGCAATTCTCAAACTACCCGGCGGTCGTTTTCACGGCGGTCGAGGTCATGCCGCCAGTTTCCCGATAGACGGTCATTCTGGAAATCCCCAGATGCTTCGCAATCGCGGTGGGGCCAAGCCCCTGCGCGAGAAGTGAAGCGATTGCGGCGCTATCCACCGACTTTCGACGCCCCTTGTATGCGCCCCGCGCTTTGGCGGCGACTATCCCGGCCCGCTGGCGCTCGCGCAGAAACGACCGTTCAAGCTCCGCGACCATCCCGAGGGTGGTGATGACGATCCGGCCAAGGTCGCCCCCCGTACTGATCTCGGGTTCAAGGACGCGCAAGCTGGCGCCCTTGGCTTCGAGTTCGGCCACGATGTTGAGGGTGTCCCGCGTCGATCTGGCGAGACGATCCAGCCTGACCACGACCAACTCGTCCCCCTCGCGGATGAAATCGAGGATAGCCCCGAGTTCGCCTCGTCCTTCACGGGCGGCGCCCGTCACCTTCTCAGCGCGGATGGGTGCGCAGCCATCTTTTGCGAGGCGGTCTATCTGGAGCTGGTAATCCTGTCCCGCGCTGCTGACCCGTGCGTAGCCGATCCTCGCCATCTTCCCTCCCGGTGTAACATTCGGGTGGACTCTATTGCCGTCGGTCACAACGGGCGACCTGGGAGGCAAATGTGACGCGAGATCGGGCGTCGAGGCGTAACACCGGGCCGTCACGCAAGGGTGTACTCATATCTTGCGCTGCCGTTCGGCCCGGCTCGATCTTGACTTGAAGCCGCGGTTCGGGGGGTCTGTTCTGGGCAAGAGTGGACCTCGCCTTCGTAATGCGGTCGTCCGCGTCTTCGGCATCGCTAAAAAGATTCCACCAGCCATTTCTCCACAACCCAAATGGGCGTGCCGCTGCCCAAGCGCTGGGCATCAAGATCGTAGAGGCTTGCTCCTTAGAGCCAGCGCGGCAATAGATCTCAGAGTGCGGACCGTCACGGGTTAAGCGATGACGCCGCTACCGGGGGATGAATGCCGAGGATCTTCGACAACATTGATGCGTCACTCCTGCCGGAGTTGAGCAAGGTGCTGTCCGTTTCGAACCGAGCGGACTTTTGCGTCGGCTATTTCAATCTTCGTGGCTGGCGCAAGATCGATGAGCATGTTGACGCCTGGTCCGGGGAAGAGGGAAACGCATGCCGATTGCTTGTTGGGATGCACCAGTCTCCCGAACAAGGTCTGAGGGAGAAGCTGGCCGCAGCCTACCATGAAGACGGCATAGACAATGCCCGTGCGCTGGACCTGAAAAAGCAACTCGCCGAGGAGTTTCGCACCCAACTCACACTTGGGGCGCCCACGAACGCGGACGAGGCCGGGCTGAGGCGGCTTGCGCGGCAGATCAGGGGCCGAAAGGTCGTGGTGAAGCTGTTCCTTCGCCACCCGCTCCACGCCAAGCTTTATATGTTGCATCGACCCGACCCCGTGAACCCCAAGGTGGGTTTCGTGGGCAGCAGTAACCTGACCTTCGCCGGCCTCTCTTTCCAGGGCGAACTGAACGTCGATGTGATGGAGCATGACGCCTGCGACAAGCTGGCTGCGTGGTTCGAAGGGCGCTGGAGTGATCGCTGGTGCGTCGACATTTCTGATGAACTGGCCACCATTATCGAAGAGAGCTGGGCTGGTGAGGCATTGGTCGAGCCCTACCATGTCTATCTCAAGATCGCTTTCCACCTCGCCCAGGAAGCTCGCCACGGCCAGTCGGAATTTCGCATCCCCGCAGTGTTCGGGGACAAGCTGTTTGAGTTCCAGACAAACGCGGTGAAGGTCGCCGCCCATCACCTGAACAAGCGAGGCGGCGTCGTCATCGGCGACGTAGTCGGCCTCGGCAAGTCGATCATGGCGTCAGCTCTCCTTAAGATCGTCGAGGAAGTTGATGGTCGCAGCTTGATCATCTGCCCGAAGAACCTGGTGGAGATGTGGGAGGATTACGTCGAGACGTACGACCTCTCCGCCAAAATCGTGTCGCTATCCCGGGTCGAAAGCGAACTGCCAGAGCTACGCCGCTACAGGACGGTCCTCATCGACGAGAGCCACAATCTGAGGAACCGGGAAGGCAAACGCTACCGGGTGATCGAAGATTACGTTCGGTCGAACGACAGCCGCTGCATTTTGCTTTCAGCTACGCCCTACAACAAGTCCTTCATCGACCTGTCCTCCCAGCTGCGATTGTTTATCGAGGATGACCAGGACATCGGCATTCGGCCGGAGGCGATGATCCGAAGCATCGGGGGCGAAACCGAATTCGTGAGGAAGCACCAGTGCCCGGTGCGCTCTCTGCCCGCCTTCGAAAAAAGCGATCAGACTGACGACTGGCGCGACCTGATGCGGCTCTACATGATCCGGCGGACGCGCGGCTTCATCCTTCAGAACTATGCCGAAACCGACGAGAAGAATGGCCGGCAGTTCATCACATTCTCGGATGGCACCCGGTCCTACTTCCCGGTCCGTCAGCCAAAGACCGTGAAGTTCGCCATCAACGATAAGGACCCCAACGATCCGTATGCCAAGGCCTTTTCGACATCGGTTGTCGCTGCGATCGCCGGGCTGAAACTTCCTCGGTATGGCTTGGGCAACTACTTGGCCCTTGACCCAGCGCACCCCCCAACTCCTGCGGAACGCAAGACGATGGACGGGCTTGGTCGGGCGGGGATCCGGCTGATGGGGTTCTGTCGGACAAACCTGTTCAAGCGGCTGGAGAGCGGAGGGCCGGCCTTCATCCAGTCGCTTCAGCGCCACGTCATGCGCAATCTCGTCTTCCTGCACGCGCTGGAAAATGGCCTGCCTGTTCCGATCGGATCCCAGGACCCCGAGCTCCTGGACATGACCGATGAGGATACGGACTCCGAAGCGGCGGACACCCTGTTCGCTCAAGGCGAGTACGACGCTCAGGAGGCTGACGGCCCCACTGCCCTAGCCCCCCTCGAGCGCCTGAGGGCTCAGGCCGCACAGATTTACGGAGTCTACGCTAACGCCAAGGCTCGCCGATTCAAATGGGTGGCGGCACACCTGTTCAGATCGACCTTGCTGAAGGATTTGACGGCGGACGTCGATGACCTCCAAGCGGTGCTCGCGCACTGCGGGCAATGGGACGAACGCCAGGACACCAAGCTGAAGGCGCTCATTGATCTGGTTCGGGTCGACCACCCCACCGAGAAGCTACTGATCTTCACGCAGTTCGCGGATACGGCTCGCTATCTCGAAGCCGCGCTGAAGAACGCCGGGGTCACGGCGATCTCTGCGGTCACGGGCCAATCCGATAGTCCCACACGGCTGGCTTGGCGGTTCAGTCCGAAGTCCAACAAAAAAGAAGCCCTCGCCAAGGCCGAAGGAGAGCTCCGGGTGCTGGTCGCAACTGATGTTCTTTCGGAAGGCCAAAATCTTCAGGACTGCGCTACGATCGTGAACTTCGACCTACCCTGGGCCATCATCCGGCTCATACAGAGAGCGGGGCGTGTCGACCGGATCGGTCAACAGGCAGATACGATCAACTGCTACTCTTTCCTGCCGGCCGACGGGGTCGAACGGATAATACGCCTTCGCGCGCGAGTGCGTGAGCGGCTCAAGGAAAATCAGGACGTCGTAGGGTCTGACGAAGCGTTCTTCGAAGACGATGATCACGCCAACCCTATTCAGGACCTCTACAGCGAGAAGTCGGGCGTCCTGGATGGTGAAGAGGACGGCGAGGTCGATCTAGCATCCCTCGCCTTCCAGATCTGGCAGAACGCCATAAAGGACGAGCCCGGTCTTCAAAAGGCGATCGAGAACCTGCCCGACGTCGTCTATGCGACGAAGAACTTGCCCCCGATCACCGACGCCAAGGAGGGCGCGCTGGTCTATATCCGCACGCCGGACGACAACGATTCCCTTGCCTGGGTCGGGCGCGACGGCGTGATCCTGACCCAGTCGCCCCTCGCAATTCTCAGAGCGGCCGAATGCGGACCAGCTGAACCGGCGCTGGGCCGCACCGATTTCCACCACGACATAGTTCGCGCCGGCGTCGAGCATCTCGTCCAGGAAGAACGAACGACCCATGGGGCTCTGGGCCGACCGTCTGGCGCGCGCTTCAAGACCTACGATCGCCTGAAGCGCTGGCTGGAGACGCAAGGTGACCAGCGCACCCTGTTCGTCACCGACCAAACCGTCCGCGACGTAGAAAAAGCGATGGCGGACATCTACGAGTTTCCACTGTTTCAAACCACGATCGACGCCCTCAACCGTCAGCTCAAATCCGGCATCAGCGATGGGCGGCTCGTAGAAATGGTCGTGGCGCTCCGTGAAGACGGAAGGTTGTGTATGAAACAGGATCGGGACGACTCGCAGCGGGACCTGCGGATCATCTGCTCGATGGGGTTGAAGGGATAATCATGGGGATCGATCGCGAGCGGGCGGCGGCGCAGCTGAAGGCGTTCGACTTTGCCGGACTGTTCAACGAACTCGGATGGGACCATCCGCGATCACGACAGGCCGAAACGATCCTAGTGGACGGAGAAAGCTATTCGCTGTCGCCTGTGGCGGAAAAGCGCGGAGTTCGGATCTTCCGTTGCGACACCGTACCCGATCGTGCTGCACGCCAGCGCATCGACCGCGAAATCACCAAGCTGGCCTACGAACACCTGATCATCTTCACGGACCCGGGGCGGGCGCGTCAAGTTTGGCAGTGGGTCAGCCGCGAGAAGGGTAAACCGGCCGCATTTCGAGAGCACGTCTGGCTGGTCGCCAGCGCCCCGGAAGGCCTGATCCAGAAGCTGGACCATATCGCCTTTGGTCTGGACGAAGAGGAGGGACTGACGCTCGCCGGTACAACCGTTCGCCTGCGGGATGCCTTTGATCGAGAGCGGATAACCAAGAGATTCTACGCTGAGTTCGAAGCCCAGCACCAATGCTTCTTGGACTTCATTACGGGCCTTGAACGCGTCACCGATCGCCAGTGGTACGCGTCCCTGATGCTGAACCGGCTGATGTTCATCTACTTCATTCAGAAGAAGGGCTTCCTGGACGGCGACGCCAACTATTTGCGCGAGCGGCTGGCTCGGGTACGCGCCCAGCATGGCGATGGCCGGTTCCATAGCTTTTATCGGCTTTTCTTGCGCACCCTCTTCCACGGCGGCCTGGCGCGCCCGCTGGATGAGCGCGATGAAGCCACGATCGGCCTTCTGGGCCGTGTGCCGTACCTGAATGGCGGCTTGTTCGAGCCCCATGCGCTTGAGACAGGCGATTGCCAGATCGATATCGCAGACGAGGCGTTCGTCCGGATTTTCGAGTTCTTCGACAACTACGATTGGACCTTGGACACTCGGCCAATCGCCCGAAACGACGGTCGTGAAATCAACCCGGACGTCTTGGGCCACATCTTCGAAAAATACATCAACAATAAGCAGATGGGGGCGTACTACACCAAGGAGGACGTCACTGACTACATCACCAGCAATACGGTGATCCCTTGGCTATTCAAGACGGCCGCCGCTCATCACAGTGCGGCGTTCGAGCCGGGGGGGAGCGTCTGGCGCATGGCCGCTGAGAACCCCGACGCATACATCCATCCGTCGATCCGAAAGGGGGTCGAGCGGCCGCTGCCCCCATCGATCGCTCGGGGCCTGTCCGACGATGAGGCTCAGAGAGATTGGCACCGTGTAGCGGATCCGGAGTTCGGACTACCGACGGAGACGTGGCGGGAAGTCGTTGCGCGTCGCGCGCGTTACGAGGCGCTGAAGGCTCGGCTCGTATCTGGATCGATCGCAACGATTGAGGAGTTCACCACCCTCAACCTCAACATCAGCCAGTTTGCACTCGACGCGATCCAATACGCCGAGAGCAGCGACCTGGTGAAAGCGTTCTGGCGCGGTATCTCAGAGATCCGAGTCTTGGATCCCGCCTGCGGCTCCGGTGCCTTTCTGTTCGCAGCTCTCAACGTTCTGCACCCCCTGTATGAGGGATGCTTGGCTCGAATGCAGCAGTTCGTCGAGGCCTCACCGCCCACGCCGAGCGGTGGTCCGAACCTTCTTGAGTTCCGCGAGGATCTGGCCCGAGTCGACGTCCACCCGAGTCGAGACTACTTCATCTACAAATCGATTATTGTCGCCAATCTGTACGGCGTCGACATCATGGATGAGGCGGTGGAGATCTGTAAACTCCGCCTGTTCCTGAAGCTCGCCGCACAACTCGAGACGGTCGATCAAATTGAGCCGCTACCCGACATCGATTTCAACATCCGCGCCGGCAACTCCCTAATTGGCTACACCTCGATCAACGCCATCAGTCGTGCGCGTCAGACCGGCTTGGAATTCACGGCCGACTTGGCGGAAATCCGTGAACGAGCGACGGAACTGGCCCGGGCGTTCCAGAACTTCCGTAACGATCAGACGGCTCTGCACGGAAACGCCGGCCCACAAGCAAAGATCGAGCTTAAAGGACGTCTCGCGGATCTGAGCGGACGGCTCGATCGGTTCATGGCCCTCGAATACGATCAACGGAACGCCAGCGACGACGCGGTCGCGCGCTGGAAAGTTTCGCACAAGCCGTTCCACTGGGCGCTGGACTTCTACGCCATCATGCAACGCGGCGGTTTCGACGTTGTCGTCGGCAACCCGCCTTATATCACCTCCTCCAAGGTTCGGCAGGCCTACACAGTCCGCGGCTTCGAGACCGAGGCGTGTCCGGACATCTATGCTTGGATCATGGAGAGGGCAGCCGACCTGACCTCGCCTGACGGCTACGCCGGGATGATTGTCCCGCTCAGCTTGGCGTTTTCATCGGGTTTCGAGCCGCTGCGAGATCTCCTGTTCCGAGAGTTTTCGACAAATTGGTTCTCTTCATTCGCACGCATTCCAGCTGCCTTGTTCAGCGCAGAGGTTCGTGTCCGCAACACCATACACATCGGTCAGCGCAACGGGATACGAGCCGCTTACACCACCGTGACCCATCGATGGTTCGAAGAGGCGCGCCCCCACCTCATTCCGCGGCTCGAGTATGCCCGCTTCCGTCCTGAGCTTTGGAACGGGCTGGTTCCCAAGCTGAGCCAACAAGACCTACTGACTCGCCTCGAAGAGGCGAAGCTTCGATTCCCGCCGCTCGATGTCGTTCGATCCAGGGGGGCGACCGCCTACCCGCTGTACTTCCGCAAGTCGGCCTACAATTGGGTGTCGTTCGCCGTCACTCCGGCACCGACCTATGACGGTGACGCCACATTGGCCCCATCGTCCGACAACGGGACAGTTTACTTCGGATCGAGCGAAGCACGCGATCAGGCCCACACTCTACTTAATGGTAAAATCGGCCTCCTCTGGTGGTCGATCGTGGGCGACGATTTCCATGTGACCCAGGGCAACTTTGGCTGGCTCCCGTTCCCTTCACAGGCCTTCCAAGCTCTGCCGGACATTCGCGCGAGACATGCCCGCGAGACTCTGGAAGCTGCCATGCAGGACAATTTGGTGTTCAAGCTGAACGCCGGCAAACGCATTGGCAACTTCAACTTGGCCAAATGCCGCGCCGTGTCTGACGCCACGGATCAGTCTTGGATCGCCGCTCTGGGCTTGGAAGACCTCAGGCCGGAGATCGAGCTCGCCTATTCGCAGATCGTAAAAACGGATTTCCGCGACGCGCCGTCGTCGCATGAGGAGGACGCGTGAGCCGCCTTATTACCGAGTCGCCGTGGAAGAAGATCACGAAGGCCGCGCGCGACGCGGCCTCCCCTAGCAAGGTGGCAGTGGCATATTTCGGTAAGAGGGGTGACAGTCTTCTACCGCTCGTTCCGAATAGCAATTTGGTCGTCGACGCCAGTTTGGCGTCGGTTCAATGCGGCATCACCCATCCTGGCGCCTTGCGACGGCTGAGGAAGAACGGAGTTCGCATCTTTACCCTGCCGTTGCTGCACGCCAAAGTGTTCGCGTTCGATACGTACAGCTTCGTGGGCTCCACCAATGCGTCGTCTCGGTCGCAGAAGGTCCTGACCGAGGCCGTGCTCAGGTCTTCAGATCCCGCGACGCTGAAGTCGGTTCGCAAGTTCGTCGATAGCCTTTGCACCGACGAGCTGTCAGATGATGACCTCAAATGGTTGGAGAAGCAGTACAAGCCGCCAAGCATCAAACTGCCGAGCGCATCGCCGCAGCCCTTCGCGCGCCTTCTTATGCAGATCAAGCCGTCCGACAAGCAGGGGTTTTCTGGCCATCAGGTTCAGCCATCCCTGAGCGCTTGGGCGGAGTTCTTCGGCGTCGAAATGGATGACGCGGACGTTCCAACGCTACGTTTACGAAACGTCGACACCGGCGACGTCATCGACCGAAAGGTCGTGCGGCATAAGGTCGTTATAACCGTCGACATACCGGAGGCCGTGCCCGGCAATCTCCTCGAGGTCTGGAGGGTCGGTCTCGATCGTTACGACTACCGTGTGGTTGACCCCACTGACTCGGCGTTCAAAGCACTGAACACCGAACTCACCACGACACCGAACCCAGTGTGGAAGAGCGGTCGTCTGTGGATCCTGACCGGACCCCAACCTTGACGCTCGGCGTGCGACCGCCCGGCGCGACGGCGAGAAGTGTAAAAGTTGGCGTTGCCCCAGGAGCGCAAAACAGACAGTCTGGCACCGTGAATCGGGCAGTAGCAAACTCAGTCGTAGCGGGCTTTTGGGCGCTTTTCGATAACGTAAAGTACGGGGTGCTCTATCTGGATAACCGCAACCAGCTGATCCTCGACGAAATCCAGAACCGGGGCACGGTCGACCATGCCCCCGTCTATCCACGCGAGGTGGTCCGCCGCGCCCTCGAACTGTCCGCCAAGGCCATGATCATCGTCCACAATCACCCGTCCGGTGACCCCACGCCCAGCCGTGCTGACATCGACATGACCCGTCAGGTGGTCGAGGCCGCCCGTGCTCTCGGAGTCGATGTGCACGACCATCTGATTGTCGGTCGCAAGGGCGTGGCCAGCTTCAAGCAATTGGGGCTGATGTGAGCGGCCCGTCGCGCCGGGCCGTGCTGGCCGGGGCCGCAACCGCTGCGGCGGCCTCCAGCATCGCCCATGCCGATACGCCCCCCGCTGTGCTGGTCTCGACCTGGGACTTCGGCGTCCCGGCCAATGCCGCCGCCCATGCGGTGCGGCAGGCGAGTGGCTCGGCCCTCGACATGGTCGAGGCCGGCGCCCGGGTGGCCGAGGCCGATGTCACCAATGCCTCGGTCGGCATCGGTGGCTTTCCGGACCGGGAGGGTCATGTGACGCTGGACGCCGTCATCATGAACGGGCGCGGCGACATGGGCTCGGTCTGCGCGCTTGAGGATATCGTCCACGCCGTCTCGGTCGCCCGCCGGGTGATGGAGGCCACCCCCCATGTCATTCTGGTGGGCGAGGGGGCCCGCGCCTTTGCGCTGGATCAGGGGTTTGAAACGACCCGCCTGCTGACGCCCGCGGCGGAGGCCGTGTGGAAGCGCTGGCTGGAAACCTCGGACTATGCCCCCCGCGCCAACAGCGAGAACACCGACTGGCCGGGCGGGGCCTCGGATCACGACACCATCGGCATTCTGGGCATCGATCTCACAGGAGCCATGGCCGGGGCCTGCACCACCTCGGGCATGGCCTTCAAGATGCGCGGCCGGGTCGGCGACAGCCCCATCCCCGGCGCCGGCCTGTCGGTCGATGACGAGGTGGGCGCCGCCACCGGCACGGGCGTGGGCGAAGACATCCTGCGCGTTTCGGGCGCCCATGCCGTGGTCGAGGCCATGCGCGCCGGTCTGGATCCCGATGCCGCCTGCAAACGGGTGATCGAGCGCCTCGCCCGGCTGCGGGGCGATAAGATCGCGGACCATCAGGTCGCCCTGCTGGCGCTGGACAAACAAGGCCGCGCCGGGGCCTTTGCCCTGCGCCCCGGCTTTACCTATGCGGTCACGGATGCAGCGGGTGAAACCCGGCTGGTCCGGGCCGAAAGCCTGTTTTCATGAGCCCGGTGATCGAAACCGACCGCCTGATCCTGAGCCCGGTGGCAGAGGGAGACTATGCCGACCTGTGCGCCCTGCTGGCCGACCCGGGCTTCTTCCGTCACATCTTCCCCCAGGCGCTCAATGCCGAGGAGGCCTGGTTCCGCCTGCTGCGCGATGTCGGCCACTGGCAGGTCATGGGCTATGGCAATTGGGCGATCCGCACCCAGGGCGACGGCCGCTATATTGGCAGCGTCGGCCTGTTGAGCTATCGCCGCATCGTCGACCCCGCCTTTGACGCGCCCGAAATCGGCTGGGGCCTGTCGCCGGCCTTTCAGGGCAAGGGCATGGCGTTCGAAGCCGCCGCCGCCGCCATCGCCTGGGCAGAACAGCACCTCAAGGCGGATCGTCTGGTCTGTATGATCAGCCCCGATAATACCCCGTCGCTGGCGCTGGCCGGTCGGCTGGGGTTCAAGCCCTATGCCGAGACCACCTACAAGGGCGATGCAGTGATCCTGCTGGAACGTGCCGGAACGTAGCCGGACATTAAGGTTTATGAGGCATGAGGGGAGGCGAATAATCAGGTTTCACCCATGCCCATGTCCGCCGACAGTCTGAGATCGCACCTTCTGGAAGCCTTTCCGGATGCCGAGATCGACATTGTCGATCTGGCCGGGGACGGCGATCACTATCGCGCGCGCGTCGTGTCCGGGGCCTTCGCGGGCTTGGGCCGGGTGAAACAGCATCAGATGGTCTATGCCGCGCTCAAGGGCCGGATGGGCGGCGAACTGCACGCCCTGGCGCTCGAGACCGCCGCTCCCGAAGGAAAGGGCTGAGCCATGCGTTATCGTCCCTTTGGCTATGCGGGCACCGCCGTATCCTCCCTGACCCTCAGCCTCGGCCATGCGGCGCTGGCGCGCGGATTCGAAGCCGCCCAGTCGCTGATCTATGCGGGGCTTGAGGCCGGCATCAACAGCTTCCGCCTCGAGACCGCCGACCCGGTGCTGGCCGATGTGGTGGGTCAGGCGCTCAGCCATGTCGACCGCAAGCTGGTCTCGGTCACCCTGATGCTGGGCACTGGCGACGGAAGGCGGGGCTCGCAACGCGACTTTTCGGCCGAGGGCATGACCCACGCGATGGACCGGGTGCTCCATGTCTCGGGTCTGGGCCATATCGACGTCGCCTTGCTGGATGAGCCCGAGGAACAGGAATTGGCCCAGTCCACCCTGCAGGCGCTCAAGGCACTCCGCGCCTCCGAGCGCGTCCGCCTGCTGGGGGTGTCGGGCGAGGGCGAGGTCATGGACACCTATGTCTCGACCGGTGCCTTCGATGTGCTGGCGACACCGTTCCACGTCAATTCCGACTGGCGTATCCTGTCGCGGGTCCGCCATGCGCGCGAGCGTGACATGGCCATCCTCGGCTATGGCTATTTCCCCGACAGTCTCGACACGCCGAAAAAGGCCGAGACGGTGCATGCGCCCAAACGTGGCCTGTTTGGCCTCGGCCGGTCGCGCACGCCTGATACGCCGCTTAAGGGCATGGGCACCTTCGCCTTCCTGCATCGCACCCACGGCTGGACGGCCGAGCAGATCTGCCTCGGCTATGCCCTGGTCGATCCGTCGATCTCCAGCGTCATGATCAGCGCCACGACCGACGAGCGCGTCAAAGACCTGGCCCAGGTGCCCGAGCGCGACCTTCCGCCCGGTCTGCCCGCCCAGATCGAAATGGCCCGGGTCGGCACGGCCGCCGCCTGATCCTGCCCTTGACCGCGCCTGCCCTTGACCCGGCCTTCGGGGCCTCCTAGCTCACAGGCCTGCTGAAGAGGTATCTCCCGTGACCGACACCGCTGCCGACCCCGTGCGCGATTTCATCGCCCAGACCATCGCCGATCACCCCGTGGTGCTGTTCATGAAGGGCACGCCGGATGCGCCGCGCTGTGGCTTCTCGGCCCAGGCGGTGCAGATCCTCGACCACCTCAGCGCACCCTTCGTTGGCGTCGATGTGCTGCAGGACGACGGCTTGCGCGAGGGCATCAAGGCCTTCACCGACTGGCCGACCATTCCCCAGCTGTATGTGAAGGGCGAGTTCGTCGGCGGATCGGATATCGTGCGCGAGATGTTCCAGGCCGGCGAGCTCGGCACCCTGATGGCCGACAAGGGCGTGCCGCTCGGCGACGCAGACGCCTGATGGCCCGGGCGCCGCTGGTCCCGCGCGAGGACCGCGAGGTCTTCGTCGTCCCGCTGGAGGTGCGTCCCGAACACATCGACGCCAATGGCCACGTCAACAATGTGGTCTATGTCGGCTGGCTGCAGGACGCCGGCACCGCCCACTGGAATGCGCGCTTTGATGACGCCACGCGCGCCCGCTGGTCGTGGGTCGCGCTCCGGCATGAGGTCGACTATCTGCGCGGGATCGAGCCCGGCGCCACGGGCGTCGTCGCCCGCACCTGGGTCGGCGATCCCCAGGGGCCCCGCTTCAACCGTTATGTCCGCATCGAGGACGGTCAGGGCCGTCTGTGCGCCCAGGGCGTGTCCGAATGGTGCCTGGTCGACGCCCGCACCCTGCGCCCGCACCGGATCGCAGGCGAAATGATCGCCCCCTTCCTGGCCACGGTCTGACCTTTTGCTCGGCACTGAGGGCGGAAAAGGCTTGAACCGACCGGCCTTTGCGTGGACGATTGCCGGCTTGGGGTGGCTATGATGAGGTACCGGATGCGACGGATCGTGCCGACGCTGACGATCGGATTAGTGATGCTGGGCGGGCTCGCGGCCTGCGGCGGCGCAAACACAGAAGAGCTTCAGCGGGAGGCGGTCGGCTGTTCGACCTATTTCACCGTGCTGAACGACCAGATCCTGAGTGGTGATCCGGCCTTTGCCGACCGCATCATGGCCGCACTCGTCGACCCGGCCGCGGTCGATGCCGATGAGCAGCATGAAACCATCAACCGCACCCTGGTGGATATGGCCGGCGGCACGGACGCCTGGCGCGCCGAAATGGAACCGGCCGACATCACCGCCCTCGAAAGCGAACAGTCGGCCCTCGCCCGCCGCCATGTCGCCGAAGACCGCTCGACCGGGGCGGCCGAGCGGATTTCCACCTGCGTCGAAACCTGGGAACGCCTGAACCGCTAGGGTGCGCCCTCAGTCTTCCTGAGCGGGCGCCTGGATGACCTGGGTCTCGGGCTTGTCGGTGGTGACGATGATGCAGCCGGCCAGCAGCGGGGTGCTGAGGGCGGCGATGGCGGCCATAAGGGTCAGACGGCGAAGCATGGTGATATCCCCCGAAGGATGTGAGTGAGCGAAACGCCACCTGTTTTCGCCCCCTCCGCGCACGGATGCACGTGAATAATCCTCAATGCGCAAGGCCCGGAAAGCCTCGACGTCAGCCCTGGGCGGGGCGATAGGGATTGGCGACCTGCAGCCGGGTGCCGGGCGCCAGCCCCATTTCCTCAAAGCTCCAGCGCAGTTCGACGCTGTTCTTCTCCGGATTGGTGCAGCGGTCGTCCCGCACCCGGCGAAGGGTCACGCGCGCGCCGTCATAGGTCTCGCGCACCACGGGCACCAGATCGCTCTTTTCGGTGCAGCCATTGCTGCTGATCCAGAACAGGACCGTGTCCTGACCGACGGCCGCGGCACGGATCGGCTCGACCACGCCGGGGCCATCCTCGACCGGCGGGCGCCCACTCAGCCAGTCTGGCAGGCTTGCGCAACCCGACACCGTCAGCGCGCCCAGAGCCACCGCCCCGATCAGACCAATAGATGTGCGATGTGGTGACATGGCCTGTCCCCGCGCCTTTCCCAAGCGTCAAGACTGCCTCAATTCGGATCGTTTGGCATCCCCGAACCGGCTTTCGTCCACGAAAAAGGGCCCCGGATCGCTCCGGAGCCCCTGTTTCTTGCGCTAACGCTCGGTTCGCGGAACCTCGCTGCTTGAGCGCATCTTCTGGCCCTATGCTCGTGACGCGGTCACTCGCGACTTGAGGGCAAGACCGGCAAACGCGCTCAAGAAGCGAGCCGCCGCGCGGCGAGCGTTAGCGCCCTAACTTACGAAGAGTAGTATTCGACGACCAGGTTGGGTTCCATCTTCACCGGGAACGGCACGTCGGCCAGTTCCGGCACGCGCACCCAGCGGACCGAGAAGCCGCGATCGCCGACTTCCAGATAATCCGGAATGTCCCGCTCGCCCGACTGCATGGCCTCAAGGACCAGCGCCATGCTGCGCGACTTTTCCTTGATCTCGACCACATCGCCGACCTTGACGCGGTACGAGCCGATGTCGACCTTCTTGCCGTTGACGGTCACGTGGCCGTGGCTGACGAACTGACGGGCAGCCCAGACGGTCGGAACGAATTTGGCGCGGTAGACGACGGCGTCCAGACGCGATTCCAGCAGGCCGATCAGCAGCTCCGAGGTGTTGCCCTTGCGGCGGGCGGCTTCCTCATAGGTCTTGGCGAACTGCTTTTCGGTGATGTTGCCGTAATAGCCCTTCAGCTTCTGCTTGGCCTTCAGCTGCAGACCAAAGTCAGAGACCTTGGACTTGCGGCGCTGGCCGTGCTGGCCGGGGCCGTAGGAACGCTTGTTGACCGGAGACTTGGACCGGCCCCACAGGTTCTCACCCATGGCCCGATCGATCTTGTATTTGGCGCTGTGGCGCTTGGACATATGTTGCTCTCTATCGCGATGCGGCCCGGCATCCCCGATATTGGGAATGCGATCTCAACGGCGGTCCACGCATCATCCGTCATCAATCCCGCCCCGGTCTTGCGACGGGACGTGAAGGCGGGGCTTATGGCGGCCCCGCCCTACGGAGTCAACAATCAGCCCCTAGGAAACGGCCTTGGCATAGAGGTCATTGACCTCGTTCCAGTTCACCACGGACCAGAAGGCTTTCAGATAGTCGGCCCGGCGGTTCTGGTACTTCAGATAATAGGCATGTTCCCAGACGTCGGCGCCAAGGATCACAGTGCCCTGCTCGTCAGCCACATCCATCAGCGGATTGTCCTGGTTGGGGGTCGAGGTGACCTTCAGCTTGCCGTCCTGAACGATCAACCAGGCCCAGCCCGAGCCGAACTGGCCGGCGCCGGCGGCGTTGAAGGCCTCCTTGAATTTGTCCATCCCGCCCAGATCCTTGTCGATCGCCTCTTTCAGTGCGCCCGAGGGCTCACCCGTCTGGCCTTCGGGGGCCAGCAGCTTCCAGAACAGGGCGTGATTCCAGTGGCCGCCGCCGTTGTTGCGCACGGCCTTGGGCAGTTTCGACATGGTCCTGAACATGTCCTCCAGCGATTTGCCCTTCAGGCTGTCGTCGCCGTCCACGGCGTCGTTCAGCTTGTCGACATAGGCCTGGTGGTGCTTGTCGTGGTGGAAGGTCATCGTTTCCTTGTCGATGGCCGGTTCCAGCGCGTCATAGGCATAGGGGAGGGGGGGCAGGGTAAAGGCCATGTCGGGCTCCTGAGTCTGGGGTAAACCTTGGCCGTACACATAGGTGCGGCGTCTCCAGACCCAAGGGTCGGAGGGCGAATTCGTTCCGATTTCGTCGGGATCAGCCCGCGGTGGCGTGGGCCTTCAGACAGTCGCGCACCGCCCGCTTCAGGTCGCCGGGGATCGAGCCCGGATCGGTGCCTTCAGCAGCAAACACCGCCCGCATGGCCGCGTCATAGCCGTTCGGCAGGGCCGCGATCACCCGCGCCTGTCCCTTGGGATGCAGGCAAAAGCCCAGCTTGACGCACAGCTCGGCGAACATGGCGTCATAATCGGGGTCTGCCATGGTCAGGCCTTCAGTCGCTTCGCGTGGAAGGCCAGATGATCCGCGATGAAACTGGCCATGAAGAAATAGGAATGGTCATAGCCGGGCTGCATGCGCAAGGTCAGGCGCTGGCCCGCCGCCTCGGCCGCCGCCGTCAGCAGATCGGGTTTCAGCTGCTCGACCAGAAAGCCGTCGGCGTCGCCCTGATCGATCAGGATGTCGTCGAACTGGCCATTGGCCACGCCCGCCTCGATCAGCAGGGCCGTATCGTGCTGGGCCCAGCGCTCGCGATCCGGACCCAGATAGGCGGTCAGGGCTTTCTCGCCCCACGGGCAGCGGGTCGGTGAGGCGATCGGCGCAAAGGCCGAGACCGAGGCGAACAGATGCGGATGGTTCAGCGCCAGCGTCAGCGCCCCGTGCCCGCCCATCGAATGGCCCAGGATGGCCCGCCGGCCATTGGTCGGGAACTCGGCATCGATCAGCTCGACCAGATCGCGGGTGACATAGGTCTCCATGCAGAAATGCGGGGCCCACGGCGCCTCGGTCGCATCGACATAGAAGCCGGCGCCCTGGCCGAGGTCATAGGCCTCGTCGTCCGCCACGCCCTCGCCACGGGGGCTGGTGTCGGGCGCCACCACGATCAGGCCCAGCCGCGCCGCCGCCTCATAGGCCCCGGCCTTGGTGGTGAAATTGTCTTCGGTACAGGTCAGGCCCGACAGCCAGATGACGACCGGAAAGGGGGCCTCACCCGGCGGCACGAACACCGACAGCTTCATCGCTGTGCCGGTGGCCGCGCTGTCGTGGCTCAGATAGCGAAGCGTCCCGCCGTGGACGACATGGGTCTTCAGGACGTCCACGGCGGGAGGTCTCCTTTAGTCGTGCGTCTTGCCGGCAGTCTTGTCACCGCGGGCCAGGGCGAACACCACGCTCGACAGGGCCGCCAGGGCGATCAGGTTCGGCAGGGCCATGGCGGCATTGGAAATGTCCCCCATGCGCCAGACGAACTCGATGTGCTGGAACGACCCGACAAAGATCATCACCACCCACAGCAGGCGCCACGGAATGGCGACGCCCTGTCCGAACAGATGGGTGGCCGCCCGCTCCCCGTAATAGCTCCAGGTCAGCAGGGTGGTGAACACGAACAGGATCAGCGCCAGCGACACGACAAAGCCGCCGATCGACGTCGTTCCGAACAGGATCTGCGGGAACACGGCGGAAAACGCCGCCAGCGTCATCTCAAAGCCGCGCAGGTCCGAGTTCCAGACATGCTCGACCGTGCCGTCACCGGCGGGGAAGGACCCCTGCACCGTCAGCATCACCAGACCGGTCATGGTGCAAATCACCATGGTGTCGATAAAGGTGCCCATCATGGCGAACCGGCCCTGACGTGCCGGATCGTCGGTCTTGGCCACGGCGTGCGCCATGGGGGTCGAGCCCTGACCGGCCTCGTTCGAGAACAGGCCGCGCGCCACACCGGCCCGGATGGCCATCATCACACCCGCGCCGACAAAGCCGCCGGTCGCCGCCATGCCGGTAAAGGCACTGTCAAAGATCATGACAAAGGTCGCCGGCAGATCCTCGATGTTCAGGATCAGCGCCAGCAGGGCCAGCAGCAGATAGGAGACGGCCATGACCGGCACGACCTTTTCCGCCACGCTGCCGATCGACTTGATGCCGCCGATGATGACCACGAACACGGCCGCGGCCACGATCAGGCCCGCGCCCCATTCGGTCACGGGGACCAGATTGGTGATCGAGTCGGCGATCGAATTGGCCTGGATCATATTGCCGGTGGCCACCGCCGAGAACAGCGTGCCGAGGCAGAACAGGATAGCCAGCCAGCTCCATTTCTTGCCCAGACCCTTGCGGATATAGCTCATCGGTCCGCCGCGATAGGCGCCGTCCGGGCCGACATCGCGGAAGCGGATGGCCAGCGAGCCTTCAGCAAAGGCCAGCGCCATGCCGAACAGCGCCGTCACCCACATCCAGAACAGGGCGCCAGGTCCGCCCAGGGTGATGGCGGTCGCAACGCCCGCAAGGTTGCCCGTGCCGACCTGTCCCGACAGGGCAGTCGACAGGGCCGCGAACGGCGAAATCTCGCCCTTGCCCGAGGGATCCTTCTTGAACAGGCCGGCAAAGGCCTCGCCCAGTTTCAGCAGCGGATAGAAGCGCAGGCCGATCATGATCCAGGCGCCGACGCCCAGCAGCACGATCACCATGGGCGGGAAGGGGATTACGGCCTCCCCGTTCCAGGTCCCGCCCCAGATGAAGTCACTGACGTTGGTGACCTGGTCGTAAAAGGCCTGCACGCCTGCGGGCGTTGCTGCGTCGCTCATTCCCCATTCCCCCGGGATGCCGATGAAAGCGGGCACCATAACCGGCTGTCCCGGAATGGGAACGCTTTTCTGACCTTGCGACGTTACCGCAGAGGTCTCAGGTCAAGTCCGGGCAGATCAGAAAACTTGCTGGTCAGTCTGGAGTCGGCCGTGATCAGGGGCAGGGCAAGGCTGACGGCCATCGCGACATAGACGCAGTCATAGACGGCATGGTCGCGCTCCAGCCCCAACTTCAGCGCCAGCGGCCAGTGCTCCCGCTCGTCCCGCAAATCGATCAGCTTGGTCAGGCGGGTTATCTGCGCCAGGCACCAGTCCGCTTCATATCGACCCGCCTTGGCCTGGCTCCGCAGGGCATTGGCAAATTCGCTGCCCAGCAGGGTTGGCGCGACGGGAGCCCACGTTTCGCTGGCTTCAATGGCAGCGGGCGTCAGCGGATCATCAACGACCCAGCGGACGACGACGCTGGCGTCAAAGATCGCCGATGATGGCACGGTCCCGTTCCTCCCGGCCCTCGCGAATGGTGGCATCGACGTCGATGTCTGCGCCCCGCGTGGCTTCCCGCATCCGGGCGGCCAGTTCCCAGAATGCGTCCTGCTCCTTGCGAGCAGCCTCGGCCACCAGATTGCGCAGCCGCTGCTCCAGCGAGATGCGTTCGCGCTCCGCCTGGGCCTTCAGCTCGGCGATCTCATGGTCGGGAACATTGCGGATAAGAAGCTGGCCCATAGGGCTATGATAGCGCCTTGCTATCATCGGGGCAATATTTCTTACCCGGGGCGGTGCAGCGCACAGACCTTGTTCCCCGACGGGTCACGCAGATAGGCCAGGATCAGCGCGCCGAACGGGCCGTTGCGCTCGCCGGGCGGGTCCTCGATGGCCGTGCCGCCCGCCGCCACCCCGGCATCATAAAAGGCCTGAACCATGTCGGCCGTCTTGGCGGCAAAGCCGATGGTGCCGCCGTTGGCGTGGCAGGCGGGCTCGCCGTCGATCGGCTTGCCGACCGCAAAGGCCCCCATCCGCGTCCGCCACCAGTAACGCCCCTTGGCATCCGGCCCCTGCGCCGGCTCATGCCCGAGGGCGCCGAGTGCGGCATCATAGAAGCGGCGCGACGCCTCGACGTCATTGGCGCCAACGGTGATGTGGGTGAACATGGCTTCCCTCCCCGGAGTGTTCGTTTCTTTTGTAGACTAACTACAGTTCTGTCGCCTTGTCATCCCGGAATCCGCGCCAGCGAATATCCGGGACGGTGCCTCAACGACACTGCCCAGCCGGGACGCGTTTGCGCTATCCGGGCAACATCCCGACTTCGTTGAAGAAGGCGTCGTCCATCAGCCTGCCCTCTGGACCGGAAAGGACGTTCCAGCTCTCGGGAATTGGCATGGGCATGCCGGGGGGAGGTTCCCCGCCGCCCCACGCTGAGAAGACCAGACCAAACACGACGGGCCCGCCGGAGACATTCGGCGCTACGACAGCCTCAAACGCCTGCTCAATCGAGTCCCGGATTTCGGTCTGAACTGGCGTCCCGGTGACAAGCCAGCTGCGTGATTCCTGCCCCGGCTTAATCATGACGACAATGACGCCGGATACCCCCGCATGCGAGTGAGCCGAGAATTCGATCGTAGCCCGTTCTTTCAAGGCCCCAACGTAGGTAGCCAGAATCCCGGCCGGAACTCTTGGTTCGATGACCTCTCCCGGCAGATAGAGTGTGATACTGTGCATGGTCCACGCAGGGCCGGGGACCGGGCTTATACGGAAATCATCCGCTTGAGATTCCCTGTCCGGCGCGACGTCACAGCCGCCCGCTATCAGCAGGCTGAGCAGGATGGGGGCTGCTCTCAAAACACCACCACGCTTCGGATGCTCTCGCCCGCATGCATCAGGTCGAAGGCCTTGTTGATGTCTTCCAGCGGCATTGTGTGGGTGATCATCGGGTCGATCTCGATCTTGCCGTCCATGTACCAGTCGACGATGCGCGGCGTGTCGGTGCGGCCGCGCGCCCCGCCAAAGGCACTGCCGCGCCAGACCCGGCCGGTGACCAGCTGGAACGGGCGGGTGGCGATCTCCTTGCCGGCCTCGGCCACGCCGATGACGATGCTCTCACCCCAGCCGCGATGGCAGGCCTCCAGCGCCTGACGCATGACGGTGGTGTTGCCGGTGCAGTCAAAAGTGTAGTCCGCCCCGCCGCCGGTCATCTCGACCAGATGGGCGACCACATCCGACACATCCTTCGGATTGACGAAATGGGTCATGCCGAATTTCCGGCCCCACTCTTCCTTGTCGTTGTTGATGTCGACACCGACGATCATGTCGGCCCCGACCATCTTCAGCCCCTGGATGACGTTCAGCCCGATCCCGCCCAGTCCGAAGACGACGCAGTTGGCCCCCGGCTCGACCTTGGCCGTATTGACCACCGCGCCCACGCCCGTGGTCACGCCACAACCGACGTAGCAGGCCTTGTCGAACGGCGCGTCCTTGCGGATCTTCGCCAGGGCGATCTCGGGCAGCACCGTGTAGTTCGAGAAGGTCGAGCAGCCCATATAGTGGGCGATGGCCTGCCCCTTATAGCTGAACCGCGACGTCCCGTCGGGCATAAGCCCCTTGCCCTGAGTCCCCCGGATAGCGGTGCACAGATTGGTCTTGCGGCTCAGGCAGCTTTTGCACTGGCGACATTCCGGCGTGTAGAGCGGGATGACGTGATCGCCGACCTCGACCGAGGTCACGCCCGGCCCCACCTCGACCACCACGCCGGCGCCCTCATGGCCGAGGATCGAGGGGAAGATGCCCTCCGAATCCAACCCGTCCAGCGTATAGGCATCCGTGTGGCAGATGCCCGTCGCCTTGATCTCGACCAGCACCTCGAACGCCTTCGGCCCCTCCAGATCGACCTCGACGATCTCCAGCGGCTTCTTCGCTTCAAAGGCTACGGCGGCACGGGTCTTCATGGGGGAGGGCTCCTGATTTGATCCCGAGGCGTTGCACCGCTTGCCCTCGCTTTCAACCCAAAACACAGTCGGGTCCCTTCTCCCCTTGTGGGAGAAGGTGCCCCCTGAGAAGGGGGCGGATGAGGGGTCTCTCCACGCTTGGCCGGTGTCGGCCTCTTTTCCCTGACCTGTGCCACCCCCCATCCGTCAGGCTTCGCCTGCCACCTTCTCTCGCAAGGGGAGAAGGACCGCGAACCTGCGACGTCCAGCTATGATGGCCGCCGCCTGAATGCCTATCCCTTTCAATACCCCGCGCGTTTCCCGCAGCGATCTTCCCGCCCTGGTCGCCGGATGATGCATGCTGTCCGGTTGCCGAGACCGATGCCGACGGAGGCGCGATTTCAGACGGTTCAGACTATTCAGACCCTGTTTTCCAAAGGCACCGTCCAGGCCATGATCCACCGCAACATCGTCATCGTGACCGGCGCGGGTATATCGGCGGAATCCGGCTAGGTCTCGCCCGCCTCGTGCTTCGCCGCCATCCGGGCCAGCAGCCGTCCGCGTCCCTTGGCCAGCGCATGGATCACGCCGCGGAAGGTCGCCACCTCCTGCGCGCTGAACCCGGCCCGGCCCAGCATGACGCGCAGGTTCTGGCTCATCGACCGCTTCTTCTCCGGCGGATGAAAGAACCCGCCCGCCTCCAGCTCGGTCTCCAGATGCTCATACATGCCGACCAGCAGGTCGTTGGACGCCGGCGGGTCGCCTTCGCGGAATCGCGGCGGCGGGGCATCCAGGATCAACGTCCGCCACTCATAGGCATTGATCGCGACCGCCTGCGCCAGATTCAGCGAATGGTGCCGGGGGTCGATGGGGATGGTGGTGATCCCCTGGGTCAGGGCGATGTCGGTGGTCTCCAGCCCCGCCCGCTCGCCGCCGAACAACAGGCCGACGCCGAGGCCCGAGGCCCGATCGTCATACAGCAGGCGCGCCGACTCGCGCGGCGTCCGCACCGGCATCCGCGTCTCGCGCGGGCGGGCCGTGGTCGAAAACACCGTGTTCAGGTCGGCGATCGCCTCGGCCACGCTATCGAAGACCTTCACCCCGTCCAGCACCCAGTCGGCGCCCGAGGCCGTGGCCCAGGCCCGGTCCTGCGGCCAGCCGTCGCGCGGGCTGACGAGGCGCAGTTCGGACAGACCGAAGTTGGCCATGACCCGCGCCACCGCCCCGATGTTGTCGGCCAGCTGCGGCTTGTCGAGGATGATGACGGGCGGCGTGGGCGTGGCGGGCTCGCTCACCCGTCAGTCCTGACCGATCATCGACAGCCACGGGTCGACGGTTCCGGCCTGGACCTCGGCCACCTTGACCGCCGGCCAGCCGATCGAGCGGGTGCCCGACTCGCGCCAGGCCAGCACGATCAGGTCGCGCAGCTCGCTGGCCCCCGCCGCCAGCCGCTGGGTGGCAAAGTCGACGCCGCGCGGATCGGCCTCGACGAAGCCGCCGGCCTTCTCCAGCCGGTAGAAGGGCACCACCTGGTCCAGCGCGACCAGCAGATAGTCGGCGGTGCGGGCGCGCAGGTCGAACCCGTCCAGACGCGGCGCCGTCATCGCCGCCTCGATGCCCTGCAGATTCACGCGGTCGCGGACAAAGTCGCCCTCGAACAGGCCGTGCGTCTGGCGCGATCGGGTGAAGCCCTCGGGATTGTCCGTATCCCGGTCCCAGCCATTGTAGTGGATCGTCGTGTGCAGCGGCTGCGAACCGTCCGAGATATAGTGCGACAGCATGCCGATATCGCGCAGCAGCAGGGCCTCGCGCCGCAGCCGGTCCTCGCGGTACCAGGCCTGACGCGCCAGGTCGGTCTCGCGCGCCTCGGCGGCCGTCAGCACCCGCCAATAGGCAAAGTCCTGCACCACCTGCAGCCAGGCATCCATGATCGCATAGGGCAGATAGCCCGCGTCATTGACCTTGATCCCGGCCTCCAGCAGCAGGGCGTCATATTCGGACTTGAGCGTCGGCAGGTCGCGGATGTGCGGCCCGGCTTCGGTCATGATGCGGCCGTCCTCGATCATGTCGACGAAGTGGGCGGTGTCGCGCTCGCGGCCGTGCGGCTGGCCAGCGCCCTTCCAGCGGTCGGGCTCGCGCGACAGTTCGCCGACCTGGGCGGCGGCCTCGGCCGTCCTCAGAAAGGCGGGCAGTTCCTCGGGCAGGGCCCGCATGGCGGCCTGGCCGACCATCCGGTGACCACTGGCCCCCCAGGCCGCGACCTCGGCGGGGGGCAGAACGATCAGCGTCAGGGCGAAGGCGGTGGCGATCAGGCGTTTCATCAGGGGCGCTCCAGGGACTGGGGGCGGGTTAAATCCATGCGGCGATGGCGTCCAGCGGCTTCTTGTCCAGCGCTGCCAGCGGCACCGTCGCGTCCGCCGCCGGATGGCCAGCCACCAGTAACAGGAACGGCTTTTCCTCGGCGGGTCGTCCGCAGATCTCGCTCAGGAAGCTCATCGGCGCGGGCGTGTGGGTCAGGGTCGCAAGGCCGGCCTTGTGCAGGGCCGCGATCAGCAGGCCCGTGGCGATGCCGACGCTCTCGGTGACATAATAGTTCTTCTTCGCATCGCCCGGCCGGGGCCCGCCGCGCTTCTGGGAAAAGATGGCGATCAGCACCGGTGCGACCTCCAGAAACCCCTTGTCCGGATCGGTGCCCAGCGGCGCCAGCGCCTGCAGCCATTCCTGCGGCGCCTTGGTCTCGTAAAAGGCCTTCTCCTCCGCCTCGGCCGCTTCGCGAATGCGGGTCCGGGCGTCGGCGCTTTCGATCACGGAAAAGAACCAGGGCTGGTGATTGGCGCCCGACGGCGCTGATCCGGCGGTCAGCAGCGCCTGCTCGACCACCGAACGCGGCACCGGTCGGTCCGAGAACTCCCGCACCGTTCGCCGTCGGGCCATCTCCTCGCGAAAGCCTGTGGCGCGAGCGGTGGCCTCATCGTCCGTCAGCGGTGCATAGCCGACCAGCGGGGTGGCGGGGTGGTCTTTCATCGGGCAGGCTCCGTCGCGATCAGCGCCCCTTGATAGACCCGTCCGGCCTCAGGGTTCTACCTGCACCGGAATGACGACCGTCTGCATCTGGCGTTCCGGCTCCCACCCCGGGGCCTCGACCAGCACCAGATCTCCCTCGCCGGGCGCCCCGGCCTTCAGGTGAAAGACGAACCAACTGGCCCCGCCGGTGGCGCCGCCGTCCCGCTGGGCCGTGTCTGTGGGGCCTGTCTCCGTTCCCAGCAGCTCCAGATTGTCCGGCAGAGTGGTGATCTGCCAGTCGAAATTCGAGCTCAACGTCACTGCCATCGTCTGGCCGACGCGAATGTTGGCCGGACCGTCCCACTCGTCGATGACGACCGTCACGGCTTCGGGGATTGGCGGGGGCAGGGACGTGTCCCGGCTGTCCGGCATCACCCTGTCGCAGGCGGCGAGCGCCAGCACCGCGACGGCGATCCCGGCCAGCATCAGAAGCCTCAGAACACGCATGACTCTTCTCCTCCTGCCGACATCCTGACCCGAGCTGGTCCACAGGCCAACCCACAGGACCTGACCAAGTCCTGCTATCCCTGCCGTCTTCTTGTCCCATTCGGCGAGCAAACACCCGGCGCCGGTCGGTTCGAGGATCGGCGATATGGCGATTCCTCCATGTTCAAGACCCTCGCTCTGGTGCTGGCCCTGGTGACCCCTGCGGTCGCCTCATCCATCGACCCCGTGCCCTATGAAGCGCTGGTCTCGGCCGAAGTCGAGGCCGCCGAACATGGGTTCGCCCCCGATGTCTGGCTGTCCCTGAACGAGGATCAGAAGGCCCTCGCGCTGCGCCCGGCCGACTGGATGCTGTCGGCGCGCATGTATCATGCGGGTGGCGGCGGAGCGACCGGCAACGATTCGCTGGGCTGCCGTCCGATCGCCATGCGCACCGTGGCCACCGACCCGCGCGTCGTGCCCCGCCGCACGCGTCTGTTCATCAAGGAAACGGTCGGCCTGCGCCTCGCTGACGGCACCATCCACGACGGCTACTGGTATGCCTCCGACACCGGCGGCGCCATCAAGGGCAACAAGATCGACCTGTATACCGGTCACGGGCGCGGCTCGATGGCCCCGGTCATGCCGCTGAACATGCGCAGCCTCACGGTCGTCCGCGCCGGCACCTTCGACGGCTGCCCGCCCGCCTGAGACTAAAAGCGGCGCTTGCCCGTCACGGTCTCGAAGAACATCCGCCAGTCGCCCATCAGGCTCCACAGCGGATATTTGAAGGTCGCGGGCCGGTTCTTCTCGAAGAAGAAATGCCCGACCCAGGCAAAGCCATAGCCGATCACCGGCATGGCCAGCAGCCACCAGGCGTTCCGCGTCACGATCGCCGTCACCAGTACGACCAGCACCAGCGCGGACCCCACCACATGGATCCGCCGGCACGTCCGGTTCGAGTGCTCGTGGATATAGTACGGATAGAAGGCCTCGAACGAGGCGAACCGTTCCTCAGGGGCGTGCGTGCTCATGGGCAAAGAGTGCGTTGCCTTTTCCGACAGGGCAAGTCCCTGATCCTCCCCCGCCTGCGGGGGAGGGGGACCGCGCAGCGGTGGAGGGGGCGGCTCTAGCCTGCGCGCTTGTGCGGCTTGCCGGTCTTCTTGAACGGCGGCTTGGCGCGGGCCACAGGGGCAGCACCCTCGACCCGGGGCTTGGGCGCGCCGCCCTTGAACGGCGCATTGCCGCGCAGCTTGCCATTGGCCTTGGGATCGCCCTTGGCCTTCCACGGCTTGCGGTCCTCGGCGGGGGCCGCGTCGGTGTTGGGCTGGAAAGGCGGCTTCTTCGCTTTCCATGCCGGACGCGGACGCTCGCCGCCTTCGGCCTCACCCTCGGCACGGGGCGCATAGGGCTTCTTGACGAAGGGGCGCTTGGGCCGCGCCTCATAGGCATTGTCGGGGGCCGACGACGGGGTGATGGCCACCTCGGGGTTCTTGGCCGCGGCCAGCGCCGACCGGAAGCCTTCGACGGCGGCCCGCGCGATCTCGAACCGGGTCTCGTGCGACAGGATGCGGATCGAGCCGATCTCGCGCTTGGTGATCCCGCCAAGCCGGCAGATCACCGGGATCAGCCACTTGGGATCGGCCTGCTTGCCCTCGCTGTGGCGGCCCACATCGACGCGGAACCAGCTGACCTCATGCGGTTGCAGCCGCTCGGTCGGCCAGGCCGTGGCCGCATCGCCGCGTTCCTTGCGCTCGGGCCGCTCGCCCGGATCGGTCAGGTCCTCGGGCGCCGGCATCTTGGCCCGTTGCAGGCTGATGAAGGCACAGGCGATCTCTTCCGGCGTGCGCTCGGCCATCAGCTTCTTCGCGAGCGCAAAGTCCTCGTCCGCCACGGGCTGGTCAAAGATGGGACCGGAGACCAGGCGGGCTTCGTCCTGGGCGCGGATGGCATCGGCCCCGGGGGCCACGTCCCAGCTGGCGGTGACGCCTGCCGACGACAGCAGCATTTCGGCGCGACGACGTTTCGGATTGGGCACCAGCAGGACGGATACGCCCTTCTTGCCCGCGCGGCCCGTCCGGCCCGACCGGTGCAGCAGGGTCGCCCGGTTGACCGGCAGCTCCGCATGAATGACCAGCCCCAGGTCCGGCAGGTCCAGCCCGCGCGCCGCCACGTCGGTCGCCACACAGACCCGCGCCTGACCGTCGCGCAGCGCCTGCAGGGCGTCGGTGCGCTCGCGCTGGCTCAGCTCGCCCGACAGGCCGACCGAGGCAAAGCCCCGCTCGCGCAGGGCGGCCTGCAGATGCTTGACCGACTCGCGCGTCGAGCAGAACACCAGCGCCCCGGGTGCCTCGAAGAAGCGCAGCACATTGACGACCGCGTGTTCGATCTGGTTCGGCGCGATCCGCATGGCGCGGTATTCGATGTCGCCGTGCGGCTGGCTCTTGTTGGTGGTGTCGATCCGCACCGCATCGCGCTGATAGCGTTTGGCCAGCACGGCGATCTCGCGCGCGATGGTGGCCGAGAACAGCAGGGTCCGGCGCTCGGCCGGCGACTGGTCGAGGATGAACTCGAGGTCCTCGCGAAAGCCCATGTCGAGCATCTCGTCGGCCTCATCCAGCACCGCCAGCTTCAGCTCCGACAGGTCCAGATTGCCGCGGTCGATGTGGTCCTTCAGCCGCCCGGGCGTGCCGATGACGATGTGGGTGCCCCAGCCCAGGGCGCGGGCCTCCTTGCGGGCATCCATGCCGCCGACACAGGTGCCGATCTTCGCGTCGGTCCCGGCGTACAGCCACGTCAGTTCGGCCGCGACCTGCAGGGCCAGTTCGCGCGTCGGCGCGATCACCAGCGCCAGCGGCTTGCCCGCCTTGCCGAACCGTTCGGCCTCGCCCAGCAGGGTCGGCGCGGCCGCCAGACCGAACGCCACCGTCTTGCCGGATCCGGTCTGGGCCGAGACCAGCAGGTCCGAGCCCGAATGGTCGCCCTCCAGCACGGCTTCCTGAACCGGTGTCGGCTCGGCATAGCCACGGTCGGCCAGGGCGCGATCAAGCGCGGGATGGGTAGCGGGAAACGGCATCGAAGGTCCTGAACAGCAAGAGGGGTCGCCGAAACGACCGCGCCCGGCCAAGGCGTAAACCTCGGGCCGGGCGGTAAGGGAGGCCGCCTCTATACACGGATAAAGGCCATGGTGGGGCGGTTTTGCGCGAGGCCCTTCCCCGGGGCCCCATTCCGGTGTCAGGTGGACGCAGACACCCTCCGTTCAGGATCCCCCCTCATGGCCTTTCTCGACATCACCGTCATCCCCGTGCCGACCGCCAACAAGGCCGCCTACCTCCAGCATTCGCGGGACACCACGGTCCATTTCAAACAGGCCGGCGCCCTCAAGGTCACCGAGTGCTGGGGCGAGGACATCCCCGACGGCAAGGTCACCGACTTCAAAAAGGCCGTTCAGCTCAAGACCGACGAGACGGTCGCCGTCGGCTGGATCACCTGGCCCGACCGCGCCACCCGCGACAAGGCCTGGGACGCCCTCATGCAGAACGAAGCCATGATGAAAATGGACATGCCGTTCGACGGCAAGCGCATGATCTTCGCCGGATTTGATGTCCTGATCGACGGGTAGGCCGCCGGAAGCTCAGGCCTCGACCGGCGGCTCTGGTCCCAGCAACCGCCGGATCGCTGGCCAGACCCTGGCCAGGGCCGAGAGGAACCCGACCACGGTCGACACCCACTGGAACGCCGTCCACAGCCAGCCGAACAGATCCCCCTGTCCCAGCGCCTGTCCGATCGGGAACAGCACCCGCGACACGCCGATCTGGAAGGCGGCGTAGGTCTCTGAATATTCGATCGACCGGTCGGCGAAGAAGGCGATGGCCACCGCCGCCGACACCGGCGCCCACAACAGCGGCAGGGCCAGCATCACGGCCAGCAGCAGCACGGCCAGTTTCGTTCCCAACGTCTCGCCTGACACTAGGGTCATCACCGTCCCGGCCCCGAGCGTCAGCGCCAGCGCGCCGAGCATCACCGGCAGAACCCGGTCCACCGCCGTCATCAGGTCGGCAAACATCAGCCCGATCAAGATGGCCGCCCCGCCGACCAGAAAGCCGCCGACCCACAGGGCCGCGTACTGACCCAGCCGGCGCTTCAGATAGCCCAGGTTGAACATCACGGCCTCCTCAGGGCGTCCGTTCAAGGATGCCGCGCCGCGCACGGGAAGTCCATTGGTGGAACGGCGGTTGTGGATCGTGAGCGCCTCCACCCGGTCCCCGCTTGCCACCGCCGCGCGAACCGGGCGACAAGGGCGGGGGAGGGCACCGCCTTTGCGTCTCAGCTGGAATGAAATCAGGGCCCGCGCCGCCGCCTTTGCGCGCGAGTGGTCCGATGCCCACTACGAAAAGGGCGAGACCCAGAGTTTCTACAACGACTTCTTTGAGGTCTTTGGGGTCCGCCGCCGCAAGGTGGCGACCTTCGAGGAGCCGGTACGCCTGCTGGGCGACAAGCGCGGCTTCATCGACCTGTTCTGGAAAGGCGTCCTTCTGGTCGAACAGAAGAGCGCAGGCCGCGACCTCGTCCGCGCCCGCCAGCAGGCCCACAACTACTTCCCCGGTCTGAAAGACCACGAGCTTCCCCGCTACATCCTGCTCTGCGACTTTCAGTGATCCTCCCCCGCTTCGCGGGGGAGGGGGACCGCTTGCGGTGGAGGGGGCGACCGCTCGCACGATCGCGTCCATCACGCCTTCGCGCTCAGACTAGACAGGAAAATGCCGTACCCGCCCCCTCCACCCCTTCGGGGTCCCCCTCCCCCATGAATGGGGGAGGATCGTCGACGCCCCACCTGACCCTCAAACCTCCTCGCCCTCTCCCTCCCCCGGCCTGACCCAGTCCTTGCGGTAGGGCAGGCCCTTCTGGCCGCGCATCTGGTTGCGCACGGTCTCCCACCAGCCGTCGAAAATCTGGTCCAGCGTCTTCAGACTGCCGTCGGCATTCCAGTAGCGGCCCGGGCGGCCGTCATCTCTACGGTGGCGGACGAAATCCAGCGCGGCGCATTCGGGGCCCAGGTTCTCGGCACGCCAGTGCAGGGCCAGCGCCCCCAGCAGGTCCGGCGGGGTGTCCAGGTCCGACAGCATGCGCCGCGCCGTTTCATCGGCCCGGCTCAGGATGTGGCTCTCCAGCTCGGCGCGCAGGCGGTACAGCTCTTCCTCCTCGGCGATATCGTCCACGGGGGCCGGGGGCTCTGGGTCGGCCTCCGCCGCCCGCCCGGCTTCCGGGTGCGGGGTGCCGATGCGGCGGTCCAGCGCCTCGGCCGCCTTCAGCAGGGCGCTGGCCTCGGCGGCCCGTCCCCGCGCCAGCAGGGAGGCCGCCCGCCGCGTCGCCGCCTCCAGCGCCTCGTGCAGGTCTTCGGGCGGGACGGGTGCCTCGGGGGGCGGGGGCAGGGGCAGGGGCGCCCCGACATCGGCCTCGCCGGCCAGACGCCGGTCCTCGGCATCCGCCTCCTGTTCGGCGGCGGCCATCACCGCCTTGCGGGTCCAGCCCTCGGCATTGGCCTTGAAGCGCAGATTGCCAAGGCCCACGTCGAACCGCCGCGCGACCGAGGCCGCCGGCTCCCCGGCCAGATAGGCCGCCTTCACCCGCGCCCAGACGGCCGGGGATCGCTGTTTGATGATGCGTCGCTCAGTCATGAACGCAGCCTGACATATGCCTGCGTCAAACCCGGACGCAGGGTTGGCAGGGTTGGTCAGTCTTGCAGCCAGGATTGGTCGGTTTGGTCATGGCTAATGTTCATGATATGTTCCCTTCTCCCCTCGTGGGAGAAGGTGTCTCGCGGAGCGAGACGGATGAGGGGGCCGAGGGGGCTGAGGGGCATGTCAAACCAGCCACGCCGCCTCCGGGCCAGAATGACCCTTGCCGAGACGGCGATGTGGACTCGTCTCCGCGACCGGGGGTTCGAGGGCTTCAAATTCCGCCGTCAGACCCGCATCGGCCCGTGGATCGCGGACTTCTGCTGCTACGACCTGAAACTGGTCATCGAGCTGGACGGCGGCATTCATCGCTTGCGCGAGGAGGCGGATCGACGGCGTGACGCCGATCTGACCCGGCGAGGGTTCACGGTGCTCAGATTCGGAAACGAGGCCGTCCTGACCAATCCGAACATCGTGTTCGACGCCATTCGGGCGCATGCCGGGGCCGGACCCCCTCATCCGTCAGGCTCCGCCTGACACCTTCTCCCACGGGGGGAGAAGGAAGACCAAGCCCTACTGCCTACTGCCCGCCCTAGCTATCCAGGAACGACCGCAGCTTGCGGCTGCGTGACGGGTGCTTCAGCTTTCTCAGCGCCTTGGCCTCGATCTGGCGGATGCGTTCGCGGGTCACGCTGAACTGCTGGCCGACTTCTTCCAGGGTGTGGTCGGTGTTCATGCCGATGCCGAAGCGCATGCGCAGCACCCGCTCCTCGCGCGGCGTCAGCGAAGCCAGCACGCGGGTGGTGGTTTCGCGCAGGTTCGACTGGATGGCCGCGTCGATGGGCAGGATGGCGTTCTTGTCCTCGATGAAGTCGCCCAGGTGGCTGTCTTCCTCGTCGCCGATCGGGGTTTCGAGGCTGATCGGCTCCTTGGCGATCTTCAGGACCTTGCGGACCTTTTCCAGCGGCATGGCCAGCTTTTCGGCCAGTTCTTCCGGGGTCGGTTCGCGGCCGATCTCGTGCAGCATCTGGCGGCTGGTGCGGACGATCTTGTTGATCGTCTCGATCATATGGACCGGGATGCGGATGGTGCGGGCCTGATCGGCGATCGAGCGGGTGATGGCCTGACGGATCCACCAGGTCGCATAGGTCGAAAATTTATAGCCGCGGCGGTACTCGAACTTGTCGACCGCCTTCATCAGGCCGATGTTGCCTTCCTGAATAAGATCAAGGAATTGCAGGCCGCGGTTGGTGTATTTCTTGGCGATGGAGATCACCAGGCGCAGGTTGGCCTCGACCATTTCCTTCTTGGCCTGACGGGCCTCGCGCTCGCCCTTCTGCACCTTCTGGACGATGCGGCGATAGTCGTCGATCGGCAGGCCGGCCTCGCTGGCCACGGCGGCCACATCGCCGCGGATCTGGCCGATCTGGGCCGATTCATTCTCGCTGAACTTGGTCCAGCGCACGCCCATGTCCTTGACCCGCTCGCTCCAGTCGGGATCCAGCTCGGCGCCGAAATAGGCCTTGAGGAATTCGGGGCGCGAGATGCCATAGCTGTCGGCGAGGCGCAGCAGGCGCCCTTCCAGCGAGATCAGACGCTTGTTGATCGCATACAGCTGCTCGACCAGGGCCTCGATGCGGTTGTTGTTCAACTTCATCGACTTCAGGCGGTCCGAGATCGACTTGGACAGGGCCTCATAGGCCTTCTGATCCTTGGCCGACAGGGCCTCACCCTTCAGCCGCGCCTCGACCAGCTTGTCCTGCAAGCGACGGAAGCCGCCAAAGTCGTTGGCGACCGCGTCCAGCACTTCCATGACGCCGTCGCGCAGCTCGGCCTCGAGTGCCGAGATCGACATGCCGCCGCCGTCATCAAAATCGTCCTCGTCCTCTTCTTCCTCGGCCTCCTTTTCCGCTTCTTCAGCGGTGCGGGGGGGCTTGGGCTGGCCGGGGATCGGCTGCGGCGGCTGGTTGTGCGGCAGGCTGGCGGGGTTCAGCACGCCATAGGTGGCGTCCAGGTCGATGACCTCGCGCAGCAGGATGCGGTTGTTCAGCAGTTCGTCGCGCCACACCATGATGGCTTCGAACGTCAGGGCGCTTTCGCACAGCCCCGAGATCATGGCGTCGCGGCCGGCCTCGATCCGCTTGGCGATGGCGATCTCGCCCTCGCGGCTCAGCAGCTCGACCGAGCCCATCTCGCGCAGATACATGCGCACGGGGTCGTCGGTGCGGTCATAGGTCGGCTTGGCATCGGTTTCGGAGACCGAGGTCTCGGCCTTTTCGGCCACGTCGGTGCCCTGGGCGGCCTCGCCGTCTTCCTCGGCCTCAACGACGTTGACGCCCATCTCCGACAGCATGGCCAGGGTGTCCTCGATCTGATCGGGCGTGACCTCTTCCGAGGGCAGCACCTTGTTCAGATCTTCCATCGTCACATAGCCACGCGTCTTGGCCTGTTTGATAAACTTTTTGACTCCGGCATCGGTCAGATCGAGCAGGGGACCGTCGTTCGACGCTTCGTTGTCCTGCGTGTCCGTCTGCGCACTCATCCCGTTTTCCGTCTCCGACCCGCCGCAGCCTGTGGCTAAACGGCACTATATGAACAGGAAAACGTCCGCGGCCCCGTTAGGCTCCTGCGGTGTCTTCCCAAAGGCTTCCCGACTTGATCGCACGCCGCAGGGCATCGCGCTCCGCCTTCAACTGCGTGAAGGCAGAGCTGTCGAACGCCCGATGGGCCTCCGACTTCGCCATGGCCAGCGCCCGCTCCAACGCCGCAATGCGGGTCAGGGCGTCGAACGCCTGCGACCAAAGGGTCCGTGCCTCGCCGAGGGGCAGGTCTTCTGCCAGGAAGGGCGCGCCGGACTTTGCCGCCGCCTTCTCGACCTCGTGCAACAGGGCCTCGTAACCCGATTGGGCCAGATGGCGACGAAGCGCGCCAGAGTCAAGGATCAAGCCGCCGGTGCCGTGCGCCAATTTTCGACGGGCAGACCCGGAACGCGCCGGAATTCGCGCTCATTATCCGTCACCAGTATGCAACCCAGCGACAGGGCCTGGGCGGCGATCAGCAGGTCATGGTCGCCAACGGAAGCGCCCTGTGCCTCCAGATCGGCCCGGATGTGCCCGTAAATCTGGTCGGCAGGGGGCTCAAACGGCTTGATCGGAACCTGCCTCAGAACCGTGTCGACGCGTTCGCCCAGTCTCGTCGAGCCGCGCTTGGCGGCCCCATAGCGCAACTCGGCCGCGACGATGACACTGGTGCACACCCGCTCGAGACCCACCAATGCAAAGCGCCCCGCGACCTCGCCTCCGGGATCGCGGATCAGATCAGAGATCGCATTGGTGTCGAGGAGATACAGCGTCAAAGGTCAAACGGCCGGGGCGCCTGCCGAGGAATGCGCGGCAAGGTTTCGTCGTCTCGAAGGGGCGGCTCCTTTGCCCATTCGGCAAGAATTTCGACCAGAGTCCTTTGCTGAACGGGAAGTTCGATGATCAGGCGATCCCCCTCCTGACGCATCACCGCCTCGTCCCCCGGCAGTTCAAACTCACGCGGAATGCGCACGGCCTGATTGCGACCATTGCGGAACAGCTTGACCTGACGCGACGTGCTCATGAGGCAAGATTAGCATAGGCCGAGGCATAGGCCAATCAGTGAATGGTTGCGTCCTCGTCCCACAGGGCGCCGCTGATGAGACGCTTTCTCGTAGCGTCACGTTCAGCTTTCAGATTTGAAAACACCTTGGGATCATAGGGGTTCTCGGACTTCAGTTCTTCGATCGCCCGTTCCAGAGCTTGCGTAGCCAAGGTTGCCAGTATCGCTTGGGAAAGACTCTTCACGACGGTCTCGGGCGAAGCGTCAGGTGACAAAAATGGGGCGTGTGCCAATGAGGCGACGCGGTCTACCAAATTTAGTGTCTCCTCGTGGCCCAAGGCGATGAGACGAGAACGGAAGAGGCCCTCGCCCAACCCTCCCCGGTCGAATGAGAGGCGCACCATGTCGCTTATCAGCCTATCAATCCGATCATCCCCGAAGCTTTGATTCTGAAGCAATTCGGACTTTTCGAATAGAAACTCAGGGAACTGGATAAGCGCTTCAACGATGGCGCCCACGATCGGGAGGGGGGTTTGGGAAATGAAGGCTGCGCTCGTCCGGGCTTCAGGCGTCTGGTCTCTCGCGGGAGCTGCTTCGCGTGCGCGTCGGTCCCGATAAAGCGTCTTGCCGGCGGCCTTCCTCTCGGCCTCCGTAGGGCGCAGGAACTCGTAGTAGGCTGAGGTCAGGAACTTCTTGTAAGCCCGCGACAGATCAGGATCAGGGATGATCGCCGCCGATTTCCGAAGATTGCTTATCAGGGTTGCTTCCGCATCAGGCGTTTCGAGCGGCCCGACCTGATCGCGTTCCTTTTCAAACAGCATCCGGGCGAATGGAATGGTCTTTTCTACGCCGAGGAGGTCCCGCAAGCGCGACTGACCCTGCTCCCTCATGATGTCGTCGGGGTCTTGTCCGGCGGGTAAGATTGAGAACCGGAAGCTCCGCCCCGGCTTCAGCAGGGGCAGGGCGCGTTCAACCGCGCGGCCAGCGGCGCGCTGACCGGCGGCATCCCCGTCAAAACATAGCACCGGCTCGGGCGTGACCCGCCACAGCCGCGCCATCTGTTCCTCGGTCAGGGCCGTGCCCATGGGGGCGACCGCCGGAATGCCCGCCCTCTGACAGGCGATCACATCCATATAGCCCTCGACCACCACCAGACTGGCCTGTTTCGAGGTGCCCAGCAGCTTGCGGGCCTCGGGCATGCCGTAAAGCGTGGCGCCCTTGTGAAACAGCGGGCTTTCCGGGCCATTCAGATATTTGGCCCGGTCGTCGGGGTTCATGGCCCGGCCGCCGAAACTGACCACCCGGCCCCGGTCGTCCAGAATGGGAAAGATCAGCCGGTCGCGAAACCGGTCATAGGGGGCGCCGCCGCCCTCGGGCGCGATCAAGAGGCCCGCCTCGACCAGATCGCCGGGTGTGGCCCCCTTCTGGATCAGGGCGGTCTTCAGGCCGTCGCGGTCATTGGGCGCGTAGCCCAGACCGAACCGCTCCCACTGGTCCTCAGGCAGGCCGCGCTTCTTCAGATATTCGCGTGTGCTGGCGCCGACCGACCGGCGCAGATTGGCCGAGAACCACTTCATGGCCAGTTCGGTCCAGTCGAACAGGGTGGTGCGGCGCTGCTCACGGGCCGCAGCCTGGGGGTCGGGGGCGGGCAGGGCCATCCCCGCCTCATTGGCAAGCCGCTCGACCGCTTCGACGAAGCTCAGGCGCTCGGTCTCCTGCAGGAAGCTGATGATGTCGCCGTGCTTGCCCGAGCTGAAGTCGTGGAAGAAGCCCTTCTCGTCATTGACGAAGAAGGACGGGCTCTTTTCCTTGGTGAAGGGCGACAGGCCGGCGAACTCGCGGCCCTGACGCTTCAGCTTCACCGTGCGGCCGATCACGTCCGACGGCCGCAGCCGGGACTTGAGCTCCTCGATGAATCGTTCGTCGAATTTCAAGGGATGCCTTGGCTGATGTCTCTCGTCTTGAAGATGAAATTGTAAACATAATCAGGCGTGTCGACGGCCTGGCGATGCTGACGATCCGGGTCAAACGCCGCGATACCGGTCAGCTGACCCCCTTCAAGGAAGAAGGCATCATAGCCCATGGCCTCGACCTCGGCGATGGCCTGCTCGATCGGCACGCCGGTGTGGCGTTCCTCGATCTCGATCAACAGGGTGGGGCGGTCCCGCATCAGCGTCGCCCGGGCCCCGGCCAGCACGGCGGCCTCATGGCCCTCGACGTCGATCTTGATGAAGCCACAGGGCGGAAGGTCGAGGTCGTCGAGGCGGACAGTCTCGACATCCACGACGCCAGTCTCGACCCCCGGCTGCTGATCGGGAACCAGCGTCGCCCGCTGATTTGAATAGCCACGTGCCGATCGCGGTACATAGAGCGACGACCCGCCGTCCCTGTCCGACAGAGCCAGGGGATAGGTCACCGCATTGGCCGGCTTGGCAGCGTCCAGAATGGCAAAGATCTTGGGATTGGGCTCGAACGCGTGAACCTCGGGGCACAAGGCCGCCATTTGCCGGGTCCAGACGCCGCGGTTGGCGCCGACATCAATGGCGATCCGGGCGGGATCGACCAGCTGCGGCAGCAGGTGAATCTCCGTCTCGCCCTTGCGCAGCTCGCGGGCGACGATCCGGTCCAGTTCCTGCCGGGGGCTGAAGAGCAGCCGCTTCAGTTTTTCGACAAGGGTCGACGGGGGGACCCAGCTCACGCTCCGGCCTTCATCAGGTCCGCGAACCGCCCGAACAGATACAGGCTGTCCGTCGGCCCGGGACTGGCCTCGGGGTGATGCTGAACGCTGAACACCGGCCGATCCTTGAGCGCAATGCCGCAGTTCGTGCCGTCAAACAGACTGACGTGGGTCTCGGTCACCGCGTCCGGCAGGCTGTCGCGATCGACGGTGAAGCCATGATTCATGGACACGATTTCGACCTTGCCGGTGGTCAGGTCCTTGACCGGATGGTTGGCGCCGTGATGGCCCTGGTCCATCTTGACCGTTTTCGCGCCCATGGCCAGCGCCAGCATCTGGTGGCCGAGGCAGATGCCCATCAGGGGCGTGCCGGAGGCGACCAGTTTCTTGATCTCGGGCACCGCATATTCGCCGGTGGCCGCCGGATCGCCCGGGCCGTTCGACAGCACGACGCCATCGGGCTTGCGCGCCAGAATGTCCTCGGCCGAGGTGGTGGCGGGCACGACGGTGATCTTCGCACCCGTAGAGGCCAGCGCCCGCAGAATGTTCTTTTTCACGCCATAGTCGATGACCACCACCGACTTGTCGGCGGCCTGGACACGCGGATAGCCCTCGGGCCAGTCCCACAGGCCCTGATCCCAGTCGAAGGCCTGAAGCGTCGAGGCGTCCTTGGCCAGATCCAGCCCGACCAGCCCCTGCCAGGCGCGGGCCTGTGCCACCAGGGCATCCAGATCGAACTGTCCGTCGGCGGCGTGGGCGATCACCGCATGCGGCGCGCCGCTTTCACGGATGCGCGCGGTCAGGGCCCGGGTGTCGACCCCGGCCAGCCCCACCACATTGCGGCTCTTCATCCAGTCGTCGAAGGACTGGCCCGCGCGCCAGTTGGCTGGCGTCGTCGGTACGTCGCGGAAAATGGCGCCGCGCGCCGAGGTGGCCGCGCTCTCGCCCATCTGTTCGACGTCTTCGGCATTCACCCCGACGTTGCCGACGTGCGGAAAGGTGAAGGCCAGGATCTGGCTCATGTAGGACGGGTCGGTCAGGATTTCCTGATAGCCGGTCATGGCGGTGTTGAAGACGACTTCGCCCAAGGCGGAGCCCTCGGCCCCGCAGCCAAGGCCCTGCAGGATGGTGCCGTCAGCGAGCGCCAGCACGCCGGTTACGCCGGGGAGGGTTCGGGTCATGGCGGCATCCTATCGCGGAGTTCGCCCCGGCGCACCCGTCGCGTATCGACAGGGGCCGGAAGCGGCCGGGTGTTAGGGGCCATACCCGATCCGGTCAACCTCTGCCGCTACAGGCTGAGCGGTTCCATGGGGGCAAGGACGGCGTGGGTGGCCCCGGCCTCATGCGCCGCAGGGGCCCAGTCCGGCCTCAGATTGACCAGCAGCACCGTCGGCGTCACCCGTCGGGCGGTTGCGATCAGATCCCGGGCCTCGGCCTTGCCCTCGGGCGACAGGTGATCCACTCCGGCGAAATCGAGGCACAGGCAGGAGGCTCGCGTCTCCGCCGCCTGACGGACGATACCGATATCCGGCGCGGCGTGCAGGATCATGCCGATCGGCCCGGACTGGAACTGTTCGATGACCTCGGCCACCGCCTCGAGGCGTGAAGTCTCGGTGCCGCCCATGATTTCCATCGACAGGCCGGCGGGGCGGGTCTCATCATTCGTGCCAGCATACAGAAGGGCAAACCGGCCATGGCTGGTCGCCAGCGTTCGCCAGAAGACCGGCAGGACGCCCGTCAGGCCCGGCGTGCGACGCAGCAGGTCCAGACCGATCCGCAACGTCTGCAGGTCGATCCGGCGCAGGTCCGCGCCTTCCAGCGTGCCGCGACCGAACAGGTTCAGCCCGGCCTCACCCCCCGTATGGCGGATGATCCGGCGCACGCGACGGGACACCGCCTGTCCGCTGTCCAGAGCGACAATGTCCTGGGCGATCAGGCTGACCGCCAGGCCCCGCCGTCCGCGCGTGACCAGTTCAAAGCCCGCCTGCTGGGCATCGAAATGCAGAGGCGCTTGCGACGAGCCACCCATGCCCGTCATGGTAGTGTCTTTAAACCCGGCGGAGTCCACCGGGTCATAAGAAAAGGTCCCCATAGGCCACCTCCAGGTGACAGTCGGTCCCCGACGCCTGCAGGATGCGCCCCTGATTGTCTACAGACGGTCAAAAAGGCGGTGAACCGCCGGTTCACCCTCTTTTGTTTTCAGGCCGGGATGCGCTGGCCGTCCCAGGCGAAAACGCCCCCACTGTCGGAAGGCGTCAGGGCCGATGCCACACGCAAAAGCTGTTCGGCGGAGTGGTCGGGGGTGAACAGTTTCTCCGGAGCCACCCCGGCCTGAAACGGCGCGCTCAGGTCTGTCGCCACTGTGCCGGGGTGCAGGCCAACGACGATCCCGGCCTTGTGGGTTCGCCCATGCTCAATGGCCAGATTGCGGATCAGCATGTTCAGCGCGGCCTTGGAGGCGCGATAGGCATGCCAGCCGCCCAGCCGGTTGTCACCGATCGACCCCACCCGCGCCGACAGGGCGGCGAACACGCCTCGGCCGTCGCGGGGCATCAAGGGCAGGAGATGTCTGGCCACCAGCGCCGGGCCGATGGCATTCAGGCGATAGTCGCGCATCAGATGCTCGGCCGTCAGGGCGCGATAGCTGCGCTCGGGTGAGTGGTCGCCGTGCAGAATGCCCGTGGCGACGATCACGAGGGCAGGGGGCGGCCCCTCAGCGATCCGCGCGGCGGCCGCGGCGATCGAGCCCTCATCCTCCAGATCCAGCCCGGTGCCCGAGCGTGACAGAGCGTGGACGACCGCATGGTGGCCCGCAGCCTCCAGCTGCCGGGCCAGTGCACCACCAATGCCCCCCGACGCACCGATCACCACCGCAGATGTCTCGCTCATCGCCTCTCCCAAACGCCTGATTCCGGTGTTAGGCAGCGCCGCATGCGCATCACCACCCTCGGCCTCGATGCCGACGACACCCTCTGGCACAATGAGACGATCTTTCGCCTCACCCAGGCCCGCTTTCTCGACCTTCTGACCGATCACGACAATGCGGTGATCGCGCACAGGCTGGCCGAGGTCGAGCGCCGCAACCTGCGCCTCTATGGCTATGGGGTGAAGGGCTTCACCCTGTCGATGATCGAGACGGCGATGGAGCTGTGCGACGGCGATCCCCCGTCCTCGGCCATCCGCGAGATCCTGGCCGCCGGTCGGGAAATGCTGGCCCATCCGGTCGAAACCCTGCCCGGCGTGGCCGAAACCCTGGCGCAACTGACCGAGACCTACCGTCTCGTACTGGTGACCAAGGGCGATCTGATGGATCAGGAACGCAAACTGGCCGCCTCGGGCCTCGGCGAGCTGTTCTCGGGCGTCGAGATCGTCTCGGAAAAGGACCGCTCGACCTATGAGCGGGTCTTCGCGCGCCACGGCACCGGCCCGGCGGAGGGCGTGATGGTCGGCAATTCCATGCGCTCGGATGTCCTGCCCGCGATCGAGGCCGGCGCCTGGGGGGTGCACATCCCCTATGAGGTCACCTGGGCCCACGAACTGGCCGACGCCCCCGAAGGCCATCCCCGCTACATCACCCTGGCCCGCTTCGACGAACTGCCCGAATGGCTGGCGCGGATAGAACGGGATCCGGGCTGATTCAGGCCTTGCTAGCAGGCCGCCGCGTCTTTAGACCGGCCGCTTAACCGACAACCAGACGTGACCGCGCCGGGGGCCCTCCCTCCGTCGGGTTTTCGTGCGCCAGAGGACCGCCGTTCCGTGACCGCTGCCGATATCCCGCATGACGAGCGAGATGCCATGATCCGGGCGGCCCTGGCGGAGCATGGCGACAGCGGCGTCACCCCGCGCCACACCCTGTTCTACTTCTATGGCGAGGGTGACCACGACGATCTGAACGAGGTCGCCCGCCGCGCCGGTTTCCTGACGCGCGGGTCCGACGACTCGACCATTCTGGAGACGACCATGGCGGTGGACGAAGCCTCGTTCGCGCCTGTCTCCGCCATGATGCAATCCTGGGCCGCGGCCTTCCAGCTGGACTATGACGGCTGGGAGTGTGCGGTCGTGACGAACTGACAAGAAGAGGCCCGCGATGCCCAGACGCACAGACATCCAGTCGATCCTGATCATCGGCGCCGGGCCGATCATCATCGGTCAGGCCTGCGAGTTCGACTATTCCGGCGTTCAGGCGTGCAAGGCGCTGAAGGCCGAGGGCTACCGGGTCATTCTGGTGAACTCCAACCCCGCCACCATCATGACCGACCCGGAGGTGGCCGACGCCACCTATATCGAGCCGATCACGCCCGAGTTCGTCGAGAAGATCATCGAGAAGGAACGGCATGTGCTGCCCGGCGGCTTTGCCCTGCTGCCGACCATGGGTGGCCAGACGGCGCTGAACACGGCCCTGGCGCTGGATGCCTCGGGCGCGCTGGCCCGCCACGACGTCGAAATGATCGGGGCCCGGGCCGATGTCATCGACAAGGCCGAGGACCGCCAGAAATTCCGCGACGCCATGGACAAGCTGGGTCTGGAAAGCCCCCGCTCGCGCGCCATCCACCACATCGATGAGGCGGAAGAGGCGCTGGAGTTCGTCGGCCTGCCGGCCATCGTCCGCCCGTCCTTCACCCTGGCCGGGACCGGCGGCGGCATCGCCTACAACGTCGAAGAGTTCCGCGAGATCGTCGAGCGCGGCCTGGACCTGTCGCCGACCACCGAGGTGCTGATCGAGGAAAGCGTCCTAGGCTGGAAGGAGTATGAGATGGAGGTGGTCCGCGACAAGGCGGACAACTGCATCATCATCTGCTCGATCGAGAACATCGACCCGATGGGGGTCCACACCGGCGATAGCATCACCGTCGCCCCCGCTCTGACGCTGACAGATAAAGAGTACCAGCGGATGCGCACGGGCTCGATCAACGTCTTGCGCGAGATCGGCGTCGAGACCGGCGGCTCCAACGTCCAGTGGGCGATCAATCCGGCCGACGGCCGCATGGTGGTGATCGAGATGAATCCGCGCGTGTCGCGGTCATCGGCGCTGGCGTCCAAGGCCACGGGCTTTCCGATCGCCAAGGTCGCCGCCCGTCTGGCCGTCGGCTATACGCTTGACGAACTGACCAATGACATCACCGGCGTGACCCCGGCCTCGTTCGAGCCCTCGATCGACTATGTGGTCACCAAGATCCCCCGTTTCGCCTTCGAGAAATATCCGGGCTCAGAGCCCCTGCTGTCGACCTCAATGAAGTCGGTGGGCGAGGTCATGGCCATCGGCCGGACCTTCCAGGAGTCCATGCAGAAGGCCCTGCGCGGGCTGGAAACCGGCCTGTCGGGCTTTGACGAAATCGAGATCGACGGCACCACCGATACCGAGGACGAAAGCGCCATCCGCGCCGCCGTCGTCCGCGCGCTGGGCACGCCCACGCCCGACCGCATCCGCGTCATCGCCCAGGCCTTCCGCCACGGCCTGACGGTCGAGGAGGTCCAGGCTGCCTGTGCCTATGAGCCGTGGTTCCTGCGCCAGATCCAGGAGCTGATTCGCGACGAGGGCCATCTGCGGGTCCGGGGCCTGCCCACCGACCCCCGCGCCTTCCGCCAGCTCAAGGCCAAGGGGTTCGCGGACGCCCGCATCGCCGCCCTGACCGGCACGACCGAGGCCGCAGTGCGCAAGGCCCGTCGCGCGCTGGACGTGCGGCCGGTGTTCAAGCGGATCGATACCTGCGCCGCCGAGTTCGCCTCGGCCACCGCCTATATGTACTCGACCTATGAGACCGGCGCCGTCGGTCAGGTCCCGGAGTGCGAATCCCGCCCGTCGGATCGGAAGAAGGCCATCATCCTCGGCGGCGGTCCCAACCGGATCGGGCAGGGGATCGAGTTCGACTATTGCTGCTGTCACGCGGCCTTTGCCTTTGCCGAGATCGACGTCGAGTCGATCATGGTCAACTGCAACCCCGAGACCGTCTCGACCGACTATGACACCTCGGACCGCCTCTATTTCGAGCCGCTGACGGCCGAGGATGTGCTGGAGCTGATCGACGTCGAGCGCCGGGCCGGTGAGCTGATCGGCGTGGTCGTGCAGTTCGGCGGCCAGACCCCGCTGAAGCTGGCCCATGCCCTGCACGAGGACGGCGTGCCGATCCTGGGCACGTCGCTGGACTCCATCGATCTGGCCGAGGACCGCGAGCGCTTCCAGGTCATGCTGCATGACATCGGCCTGATGCAGCCGCCCAACGGTCTGGCCCGCTCGGCCCAGGAAGCCGCCGACAAGGCCGATGAGGTCGGCTATCCGGTCGTTCTGCGGCCCTCCTATGTGCTGGGCGGCCGCGGCATGATGATCGTTCACGACCGGGAACAGCTGGATCGCTATGTCGGTGAGGCCATGCGGGTGTCGGGCGACGACCCCGTCCTGATCGACCACTATCTGAACCGCGCCACCGAGGTCGATGTCGACGCCCTGTGCGACGATGAGATGGTATTCGTGGCCGGGGTGCTGGAGCATATCGAGGAAGCCGGCGTCCACTCGGGCGACAGCGCCTGTTCCATGCCGCCCTATTCCCTGTCGGCCGAAGTGGTGGCCGAGCTGATGCGTCAGACCGAGGCCATGGCCAAGGCGCTGAAGGTGCGCGGGCTGATGAATGTCCAGTTCGCCATCGAGGAGCCGCACTCCGACACGCCGCGCATCTTCGTGCTGGAGGTCAATCCGCGCGCCAGCCGCACGGCGCCCTTCGTCGCCAAGACCATCGGCCAGCCGATCGCCGCCATCGCCGCCAAGGTCATGGCCGGTGTGCCGCTGGCCTCGTTCGGGCTGGAGCACCGGCCCTATGACCACATCGCGGTCAAGGAGGCGGTCTTCCCCTTCGCCCGCTTTGCCGGGGTCGACACGGTTCTGGGACCCGAGATGCGCTCGACCGGCGAGGTCATGGGCCTGGACTGGAAGCGCGAGGGCGAGCCCGACATGGCCGACGCCTTCGCCCGCGCCTTTGCCAAGAGCCAGATCGGCGGCGGCACCACCCTGCCGATCCAGGGTTGCGCCTTCGTCTCGGTCAAGGACTCCGACAAACCCTTCATCGTCGAGCCCGTCGCCCTGTTGCTGAAACAGGGGTTCGAGGTGATCGCGACGGGCGGCACCCACGCCTGGCTGGTCCAGCAGGGCCTGCCGGTCGGCCATGTGAAAAAGGTGCTGGAAGGCCGCCCCAACATCGTCGACGCCATGAAGAACCGCGACGTCCAGCTGGTCTTCAACACCACCGAGGGCAAACAGTCCCTGCAGGACAGTTTCAGCCTGAGGCGCACCGCCCTGATGATGAAGATCCCCTATTACACCACGACCGCCGGGGCGCTTGCCGCCGTCCATGCCATCGCCGCCATCCGAAACGACGATCTGGACGTCCGCCCCCTGCAGGCCTACGCCTGACGGTTCGCATCGGAGCGCCAGCCATGATCACCGTGCACCACCTGAACGACAGCCGGTCCCAGCGGGTGCTGTGGCTGCTCGAGGAACTGGGCCTGCCCTATGAGGTCAAACGCTATCAGCGCGATGCCAAGACCATGCTGGCGCCGCCCGAGCTGAAGGCGATCCACCCGCTGGGCAAGTCTCCGGTGGTCGATGACGGCGACATCCGCGTCGCCGAAACCGGCGCCATCGTCGACTATCTGGTCGAGACTCACGGCAGGGGGAAGCTGGCCCCGCCGTCCGGCACCGAGGCCGGTCGCCGCTATCGCTACTGGCTGCACTATGCCGAGGGGTCGGCCATGCCGCCGCTGCTGCTGAAGCTGGTGTTCAGTCAGCTGCCGAAGCGCGCGCCGGGTCTGGTGCGGCCTCTGGTCAACTCGATCGCCGGAAAGGCCCAGTCGGGCTTCATCGATCCCCAGCTGCAGGCCCACATCGATTTCTGGGAAGCCGAGCTGACCGCCCATCCGTGGTTCGCCGGCGGGGCCTTTTCCGCCGCAGACATCATGATGAGCTTTCCGATCGAGGCCGGGGCGACCCGCATCTTCGGCTTTGACCGTCGCCCGAAGTTGAAGGCCTTCCTTGAGGCCATCCATGCGCGCCCTGCCTATCAGCGGGCGCTCGAGCGAGGCGGACCTTATAGCTACGCCTGAGGGCAAGGGCCGTCCCGGCGTGTTGCGCGGAACACGGTCGAGGCGGCATCTTCACAATCGCGTTGATCGCGCGGCGCCCCGTGAAACCGCAGGAGGCAGGACGACGTTACTCCATCATGAAGATCGCAGCTCTCTATCTCATCGCCCTGGCACTGGTGGTCATCGCCTTCAGTCTGGCGCTGGTGTTCGCCAAGCTGGCGCTGGTGTCCGCAGCCTTCATGGTTGTGGCCCTCGCAGCCCTTGCGTGGCTGACCCGCAGTCTGATCCAAAAGGTGCGTCGCACAACGATACGTCCAACCGCTTGAGTTCAGCGAGATCGTGACCTATCCTTTTTGCCCCGGTCGCGCGCGCCCCGCGACCTTCTACCAAGGTTGATCTTCCTCTCCGCAGTCGGGCGAAACAAGAAACTCACCACCCTATGGAAAAAGTGCCGATGACGGCCCCGGGCTATCGCGCCCTGGACGATCAGCTCAAGCAATTGAAGTCCGTGGAACGTCCCGCGGTGATTTCGGCGATCTCGGAGGCCCGTGAGCACGGCGACCTGTCCGAGAATGCCGAGTATCACGCCGCCAAGGAACGTCAGGGCTGGATCGAAGGCCAGATCGCCGAGATCGAGGACCGCATGTCGCGGGCCCAGGTTATCGACGTGTCCAAGCTTTCGGGCGATCAGGTGAAATTTGGCGCCACGGTCACCGTCGTCGACGAGGACACCGAGGAAGAGGCCCGCTATCAGATCGTCGGCGAGCACGAAGCCGATGTGAAACAGGGCCGGATCTCGATCACCTCCCCCCTGTCGCGCGCCATGATCTCGAAAGAGGTCGGTGATGTCGTCGAGGTCAACACGCCCGGCGGCGTCAAGGCCTATGAGATCCTCAAGGTCGAGTGGATCTGACGAGCGACAGCGCGTCTTCCCTCCGGATCCGGGTCGTCTCTGACGGCCGGGCCGGCATCCAGAATCAGGCGCTTGGACTGGCCGAGGCCGTCCAGCGCCTGCGTCCGGCCGACATTGAAATCTGCCGTATCGGTTGGGGATCCGCCTTCGACAAATGGCCCTCCGCGCTGAAACAGCCGTGGATGCGCGATCCCGAGTCCGATCCCGTGCTGCCGTCCGACGGCGCCCCCTGGCCGGATATCTGGATCGCGACGGGCCGCGCCTCCCTGCCGCTCTCGTCCCGGGCCGTGACCGCCGGACCCGGTCGTCCCTTTGTCGTTCAAACCCAGGATCCGCGCTGGCGGACCGACCGGTTCGATCTGGTCGTCGCCCCCGAGCATGACGGCCTCAGCGGCGCCAATGTGGTCTCGATCCTCGGCTCCCCCCACCGCATCACCCCCGTCCGCATCGCGGATGCGGTAGCAGCCTTTTCCGATCGCCTTGATCCTTTGCCGCGTCCCCGCGTGGCCGTGCTGGTCGGAGGACGCTCGGCCAGTCACGACCTGCCGCCCGACCATGCCGCCCGGTTGGCCGACCAGATCGCCGGGGCGGTCCGCGCCGTCGGCGGCTCGGTCATGGTCACCCTGTCGCGCCGCACCCCGCCCGAGGCCGAGGCTATTCTTCGCGAAAGGCTGGCGGTCGTCCCCGGCTGGATTTGGGACGGGCAGGGCGACAATCCCTATTTCGCCTTCCTAGGCGCCGCCGACCATGTGCTGGTCACCGAGGACAGCGCCAATATGGCCGCCGAGGCCGCCTCGACCGGTCGCCCGGTGCACCTGCTGCGCATGGTGGCGCGCAAGTCGCAGCCCAAGTTCGACCGCCTGCGCGAGGCTCTCGTCACACGCGGTCTGGCGCGTCCGTTCGACGGCACGCTGGATTTTCCGGCTACACCGCGCGTGCCACTGGCCGAGACGGACCGGGCCGCGCGGTTACTACTGGCGCGCTACGACGCCTTTCGGGCCTGAGCTAGAACGACAGGCGCGCGGTATTGATGTCGCCGCGCTGACAGGCCGGCGCGCCTTCCGTCGTGGTCGATACGCCGACCGCGGCAAGTTCGGCGATGAAGGTCTCACCCGAATCCAGACGGGCCGGCGCCGCCTCGCCCTCGGCGGGTGGGGTTTCCGGCTCGGGCGGTTGTTCGGGGCGGCACATGCGGATGGCCGGGGTGGCTCGCCAACGGGACAAGGCCCAGACTGCCCGGGCGCGGGCCGCCGGATCGCCCAGATCGACCGTGTCGAACAGCTGCACCGGCGGCGTGACCAGCACCGACAAGCCCTCGAACCTCTGGGTCAAGGCTGTCTCCAGCGCATAGGCGCTCTGCAGGTTCAGCCCCGCCTCGGGCCGCAGCAGCACGACGGCTTGCGAGCCTTCGGCGTTCAGCATGATGGCGTCCGTCGCAAAGGGAACAGCATCGATCAGACGACCACGCAGAGCCGCGACCGGATCGGGGGCCGAGACAGGACTGGCCTGAACCGCGCGCGATGCGGCTTGCGGGTCTGCGACGACGATCTGGTCCAGACTGGCCGCCACCGGCACATGCAGGGCTGCCGTCAGCCGCTGCTGCAACTGGCGTTCGGCATCGGCCACCAGCGCCCGGGTGCTGATCAGGGCCGACACCGTCACCTCGCCCGACCGGCTGCGCACCTCGAGAAGGGTGATGCGGGATTCTGACCCGGCAAAGATGGCATCGACCGCCAGTCGGGTCTCGGCCGTGGCCCGGCTTTCCAGACCGATGGCCCTGAGTGACAGCGCCAGCGGCGCCGACAGCACGGCAAACACCAGCACCACGGCCAGTCCGCGCCATTTGACCGGTCGCTCCATCAGCCGCGGCCGGAAACCGTAAAAGCCTGCGGTCAGGGTCGCGGCGAGCGCGATGGCCACAAGGTTGGTCATGAACAGAAAAAAGGCCCCGCCCGCGATGCCCATATCGCCGGTGCCGAGGCCAAAGCCCACCGTCGCGACGGGCGGCATCAAGGCTGTGGCGATAGCCACGCCTATGATCGTTTCGCCCCGCTGCTTGATCACCGCATAGGCGCCGGCGATGCCGGAGAAGACCGCGATCAGCAGGTCAAAGAAATTGGGCCGGGTCCGCGCCAGAATCTCGGCCGTCGGTTCCTTCAACGGCGACAGGACGGTCAGGACCACGGCCACGATCAGGGCCAGGCCGAAGCCCAGTGCCAGGGCCTTGAGCGCCCGGTTCATCTCGCGGAAGTCCAGCAGGGCCAGCGAAAACCCCAGCGCCACGATCGGGCCCATCATCGGCGACATCAACATGGCGCCGATCACCACAGCCGGTGACGACAGCATCAGGCCCAGGATGGCGATGGCCGCCGAAATCCCGGTCATGATCAGATAACGACCGCTCAGGCCGCCGTTTTCATAGACATTTTCGGCGACCGCATCATGGTCGACGTTACGCCGCGCGATCGCCAGAAACCGGCGGATGAAGGTGCGCGTCTTGCGCGCGCTGTGGCCCAGTTCGCTCATGAGACCTTGTTGACCGGTCGTGAGCGAACGTCAATCGCCACCGCCGCCGCCATCGCCACCCCCGTCACCGGCGTCAAAATCCTTTGAGGATCGCTCGCTGGTGTCGCTGGCCGCGACGCCTGACGATCCATCGCCGTCCTTCTTTTTCCGGTTGCCTGCCGCCATGCCGCTGGCGCCCACGCCCGCGCCGATGGCGACGCCGAGCGCCAGTCCCAGTGCCAGATTGTCGAGGGCCGTGCCCAGCGCCACACCGATGGCGATCCCGACGCCCATGCCCAGCGGCAGGAAGGCTGCGTTCTTGTTGTCACTCATCCCCAGCTCCTTCGTTGCATCGGGGCACACTAGCCATCGCATGATCGGGAATCAGCCCCTAAATAGGGGGTATGAGCAGCTCGCCTTCCCAACCCCGCACCGTCCGCGTCGCCATCATCGGTTCCGGCCCCGCCGGCTGGACCGCCGCCATCTATGCCGCCCGCGCCTCGCTTGAGCCCGTGGTCATTGCCGGCATCCAGCCGGGCGGTCAGCTGACCATCACGACCGATGTCGAGAACTATCCGGGCTTTGCCGAGGTCATTCAGGGCCCTTGGCTGATGGAGCAGATGCAGGCCCAGGCCGAGCATGTCGGTACCGAGGTCATCCAGGACATCGTGACAAAGGCCGACCTGTCGCAACGCCCGTTCCGCCTGACGCTCGATTCCGGCACCGAAATCCTGGCCGAGACGGTGATCATCTCGACCGGGGCCCAGGCCAAATGGCTGGGGATCGAGAGCGAGGCGAAATATCAGGGCTTTGGCGTTTCGGCCTGTGCGACGTGCGACGGCTTCTTCTATCGAGGCAAACAGGTGGTGGTGGTCGGCGGCGGCAATACGGCGGTCGAGGAAGCGCTGTTCCTGACCAATTTTGCCTCCAAGGTCACCGTCGTGCACCGCCGCGACGAGTTCCGCGCCGAGAAGATCCTGCAGGAGCGGCTGTTCGCCCATCCGAAGATCGAGGTGGTCTGGAACCACGTCGTCGATGAGATCCTCGGCCAGACCGACGGCATTGCCTCCAACGTCACCGGTGTCCGCATCCGCGCCACCGAGGGCAGCGAGACCCGCGACCTGCCCGCCGACGGGGTCTTCATTGCCATCGGCCACGCCCCGTCATCCGAACTGTTCAACGGGCAACTGGAAACCAAGTCCGGCGGCTATCTGGTGGTCAAGCCGGGTACCACCGCGACCTCGATCGAGGGCGTCTATGCGGCCGGGGATGTCACCGACGACGTCTATCGTCAGGCCGTCACGGCGGCAGGCATGGGCTGTATGGCGGCGCTGGAGGCGGCCCGCTATCTGGCCGAGGTTGATCACGCCCGCGCGGGCAACCCCATCCCCCACGCCGAGGCCGAAAAGATCGGCGCCTGGTAGGCCGGATCAGGCCGTGCGTTCGGCCTCATCATCATTTGAGGCCTGGGGGCGATGGCTTTCGCTCAGCGTTCGCGTTTCGTGCAGGACCTCGCTCTGACGGGCCAGGGCAGTCTGCAGCGGGCCGATGAAGTCGTCCAGCCGTCCGCCCGAGTCGTCCCGCAGCAGGCTGCGCAGGTCATCGATTTCGGCGGTCACCAGCACGGGGCTCAGCATGTCCCATTGCGGAAAGGCACGCTCGGACACCGTCCGCCGTTCCAGCACGCGCAGCTCGGTGTGGCGTTCGTCGCGCACCAGGCGGTTGATCAGATCGTCCAGCTTGTCGGCCTGACCTTCGACCACCTGCACAAAACGGCCGTCGATCGCCGTCAGACAGCCGGTGATGCCGTCGCGCGCGTTATTGGGGCGCGCCTCCGCCAGGATGTCGGACATGCCGATGGCGCTGTTGACGCCCCGGACGCTGCGGCTGACATACACGAGCTGCTCCACGGTCCAGCCTTTCACGTCTTGCATGCTCAGGCCCGGGGACCGTCTTCGAACAGCTGCAACTGCGGGGGCGCCATATTGCGAACGGCGCCGCTGCGCAGGTCGAGGGCATAGGCCACCGCGTCCTGCACGATGCGCTCCTCCGTCGGCTTGGACAGCACGCCGATGGCACCGACGACGCCGTTCCGGACCATGCCCGGATTGGCCGTCATGAACAGCACGGCGACCTTGTGATCGACCGCGAGTTCCCGACCAATCGTCACGCCGGTCGGCCCATCCGAAAGGTGAATGTCGACCAGTGCCAGATCGACCTCGGTTTCCTTGGCAATCTTCAGCGCAGCCGCCGAGTCCGCAGCCGTGCCCACGACCTCGTAGCCGAGATCTTCCAGCACGAATCGTAGCTCCATGGCCACGAGGGCTTCATCTTCGACAATAAGGATACGGGCGGGCATGGGCGTAACGGAGTTGGCTCCAAAGGATGGGGGGTTAGGTACGTTAGCCGACAAAACGTTTCGTCGGCGTTAGGGTTGCGATCTTACGACGTTGTAAGAGTCCGGGCCGCTTTTCGGCGGGACAGGGCGGTACCGGGCAGCTCAATCAGCACTTCCAGACCGTCCGGGTTCCAGTTGCGCGACAATTTGCCCGCCAGCTGTCCCTCGACCGACAGGGTCGCCAGCGACGAGCCAAAACCGGCTGTCTGCGGCACGCCCTTGACCTCAGGTCCGCCCCGCTCGCGCCAGGCCAGATGGAAGTCACCTTCCTCGGCCTCTTTGGTGGTGACCTCGACATGGCCGCCCGAGACAGACAGGGCGCCATATTTGGACGCATTGGTCGCCAGTTCGTGGAACAGCAGGGCCACAGAGGTCGCCGCCTGATCGTCAAAGGTGGCGTCATCGCCGCTGATCCGCACGCGGGGCTTGCCCTCATCGTCAGTATAGGGGCTGAAAAGCGCCGCCAGGAAGCCGTGCAGGGTCATGTCGCCCATCAGCGGTTGCGACACATCGCTGTGCGGGCGGACGAACTCATGAGCGCGGGCCAGGGCATTGATGCGGGTCCGCAGCGCCTGGGAAAAGGGTTTGGCCTCGGGATATTGCCGGGCGGACAGGGCGACCAGCGCCGACACCACGGCAAAGATGTTCTTGATCCGGTGGCTCAGTTCCTGGCTCAGGAGCTCCTTGGCCTGATCCATCTTTTTCAGATCGTCGATGTCGGTGCAGGTGCCGAACCAGCGCACGATCCTGCCGGCTTCGTCCCGGACCGGCATGGCGCGGCCCAGCGTCCAGCAATAGACCCCGTCATGGCGTCTCAACCGATATTCGATCTCGTAGGGGTCGCCGGTTTCAAGGGAATGCCGCCACCGGGCCCAGGCGCGCTCCTGATCATCGGGATGGAACATGTCGTTCCAGCCCTCGCCGTCGGTTGATCCGTCCTGCACACCCGTGAACTCGTACCAGCGCGCATTGTAATAGTCGTGGAATCCGTCGGGCAGGGTCGACCACACCATCTGGGGCATGGAATCGGCTATGGCGCGGAACTCGGCCTGTGACCGCTGCTGATGTTTCAGGGACCGACGCAGGTTGAGCTGGGTCATGACCTGGGCGGCCAGCACCTCCAGCGCCTTCATCTGGATGTCGGTCGGCCCCTCCGGCCGGGCCTTGGTGTCAAGCACGCAGAGGGTGCCGAGCGGGAGTCCCTCCGCCGACTTCAGCAACTGCCCGGCGTAGAAGCGCAGACCGGGGGCTTCGGTAACGAGCGGATTGCACGCGAAGCGGGGATCCTGTGTCGCGTCCGGCACGACCATGCGGTCGGCTTCAAGAATGGCATGGGCGCAAAAGCTGGTCTCCAGCGGAGTCTCTCGCACGCCAAGGCCCTTTTCGGCCTTGAACCACTGGCGGCCTTCATCGATCAGGTTGACGACCGCGATCGGCGCATCGAACAGGGTCGCGACCAGATCGACGATGTCGTCAAAGGCGCGCTCCGGCTCGGTGTCCAGAATCTCGTAGTCACGGAGCGCGGCCAGCCGTTCGGCTTCGGTCCAGGACGGTCTGTCGGGCGATGTGTCGGGCATCCAGATCTCGGAAGCGGCGCCGTGCGCCGGAACCGTATGAATGCCGTTCGGCCGTTCAGGTTTCAATAGGGCAGACGTCGTCCTGTCCGGGGGGCCTAACGTCCGGGTCGGCCGACTTCCTCGACTTCAAGGGCCACAACCCCCGGCACGGGAGCAGGAGCCGCCCGCGGCGCGGGGGATTCTTCAGCCTCGAAGTCCGCCAGACTGCTGTTGATCTCTGCGATTTCCTCGGGCGTCGGCTGTCGACGTCCGCCCAGGCTCACGGCCCCGACCACGCGGGTCTGGCCGTTGATCTCGACGGTTCGTGGGGGGGCGCCCACGACCGTTCCGTCAAGGGTGGTCTCGACCGCGTCGTCCGCACTGTCCGCCAGCAGAAGGCGCGGCCGCGAAAACCGCGCCTCGTCGATCACGGGCTCGCGCCCGGCATAGGCCTGCGAAAAGGCGGCCGTTTCGCCGGGGAAGCCTTTCCAGCGGTAGAAGATGTGCGCCCCGATCTGGTCGATCTTGCCCAGGCTGGGCGCCCACCAGGGGAAAACATAGTCGGCGTGATAGTGGGTGGCGGTGCCGACCCGCTCCGCCACATGGCCGTCCAGCGCGCGCCGGGCGACGTCTTCGGCCCGCTTCCACGCCCAGGCCACAGGAGCCTGCGACAGGGCCCCGTCACAGGTAAAGCTGAACTGACATCCTGTGATGCGCTCGGCGCCCTGAAACACCACGCCGCAGACCGTATTGGGGAAGTTCGGGTCGCGAACCCGGTTCAGCACCACCTGCGCCACAGCTTCCTGTCCGGGGCGCGGCTCCAGCGCTGCTTCATAATAGACGGCCTGCGTCAGGCAGCGCAGGGCGCGGTTGCGATCCGCGGTCGCGATCCTGCCCAGCGAAAAGGGCCGCGCCGGTCGCAGCAGGCCCCGGGTCACGGGCCGGGCGGCGTTCAGACGGTGGGCCTCAAGCCCGGTCTCGCCCTGCTCCAGCGTCGGCTTGCCACCGAGCGACAACGTCTCCCAGCCCGGCGTCATGCCGAAGTGGCCGACCGTCTGCATGCCGGGGTCATGGCGCATGGCCAGCGCAAGCTGGGCCGGGTTCATCCGTGCCGCCATGGCCTCCAGGCCTTCCGGGCCCAGGGCGCCCCGGGTGGCATCCATCACCGCCTGGACCCGCAGGTCCAGCTCGGGGCGGGCGGTTGAACTGGCGGTCATGGCCACACCCGACAGCGCGAGCAGGGCGACAACGCTCAGCCCCGTTCCCCGACCATCGGGAAACCGGGCCTTCAGCCAGTCGAGGAGAGGTGCGATCAGGCGCATGGGGCGGGATATAGGGCTTTCATCGGTTCAGCACACGATGTTAGCCGCCCAACCGGGCGAATTTCAGGCATACGGGGAGCCACCCGGTGTGGTCGCTCCCCGGTCAGGATCAGCGTCCGCCCAGCGTAGAGCGCAGCATCCAGGCGAATTTCTCGTGCGCCGCCAGACGCTGGGTCATCAGGTCGGCCGTGGCCTCGTCGCCCGCATCATCAGCCAGCGAAAGCGTATCGCGCGTCGTGGCGATCAGCGTCTCGTGGTCGCGCATCAGTTCCTTCAGCATGGCCTCTGCGTTCTGCTCCGGATCGCCGTCCTTGATGGCGGTGAGATTGCCGAAGGTGGCGTAGCCTTGCGGCGCCAGGATGCCGAGTGCGCGGATGCGTTCGGCGATATCGTCCAGCGCGCCCCAGATTTCCGTATACTGCTGCTCCAGCAGATTGTGCAGGGTAAAGAATTCGGGGCCCCGGACGTTCCAGTGATAGCCATGGGTCTTCAGATAGACGGCAAAGCTGTCGGCCAGCACCTTGGTCAAGGCCTGCGAGACCTCGCTGCGGTCGGCTTTCTTGAGTCCGGTCTGGATGGTGGCGGTGGTCATAAAGTCTCCTGAAAATACGGGTCCGGGTCAGACCCAGAAATAGGAAGGGGGCGGAGTTTGAACAACCCGGCGGGTCGTCGCCCCCGGCTCTGCAAGGGAACGCAACAGTCACGCTTGCGTTCACCGCCTCGTGGGCGTGATCTGACGCGGTGGGGACCGATCCGATGAATCAGGGCGACGACCGGGGCGGTGAGCCCGCCGACGGCGCGTGGTTCAGTGCGGATCGCCTGCTCGCACGCCTCGCACGCACGCCGCCGCCCACCCTGCTGCAGGCGGTCCTGATCGGTGTCCTGGCGGCCGTTGCGGCCCTCCTCGTCCGGTACGCTCTCTCGACATTTTACGCCGAGGTCACCGGGTTCATGATCCTGCTGCCGGCCGTGGTCATGGCCGCTCTGGCGGGGGGACGGATCGCCGGCGCGGTCGCGGTCGTCCTGTGCCTGCTGGGCGGCTGGTATGTGGCTGGCCCGGATGCGACTGGCGTGGGGTTGACCAGCAACCTCGGCCGGGTGGCCACGGTAAACTTCATTGTCGTCGGCCTGTTCGTGACCTGGGTGGCGTCGGCCCTCCGGCGGGCCATGCGCCGTCTGGACACGACCGTGGGGGACCTGCGGGCCGCTGCAGCGCGGGTGAACGAATACGAGGCCCGTTTTCGGGATATCGCCGATGTCGCGCCCGTCATGCTCTGGACGGGCGACATCGAGGGCCGGGTCTATCTCAATGCCGAGTTTCGTCGCTTCTGGGGCGACCGCCCGACGGATCTGACGGATCTGGCTCCGTGGATGGAGGCCATACACCCCGAAGACCGTGATCGCGTCTGGTCAGCCTGCCTGAACGCCCTGCAGACCCGCACCCCGCTCGAAATCGAGGCTCGTTATCTGCGAGAGGACGGGGAATGGCGGATCCTCTCAACCCATGCCCGGCCGCGTTTCGATGCTGAGGGAGGTTTTCTCGGCGTGGTCGGGGCCAATATCGACCTGTCCGAGATCCGTCAGGTCGAGTCGGCCCTGCGGGAGAGCGAGCAGCGCTTCCGCGCCATGGCAGATGATGCGCCTGTCCTGATCTGGGTCACGGCTGAGGACCGTACGCGGGAGTTCGTCAATCAGGCCTACATCCGGTTCATGGGCGTTGAGGATGCGGCGACGCTCAACACGGACTGGCGCGAGTTCATCCACCCGGAGGACCGCGATCGCATAATCGCCGAGTCCATTGCGGGAGAGGCCACCGGTCAGCCGTTCAGCCTTGAAGGGCGCTATCGCCGTCAGGATGGCGCCTGGCGCTGGCTGAAGTCTTTCTCGCGACCCCGTCTGGACGCCCAGGGCAAGATTCAGGGCTTTGTGGGTGTGGCCTTTGACGTTACCGACGCCAAACAGGCCGAGGTCGATCTGAAACGCATCAATGAATTGCTTGAGGACCGGGTCGGCCGGGCCCTGCTGGACAAGGCCCAGGCCGAGGCTGACCTGATGCATGCCCAGCGGATGGAGGCGGTCGGTCGCCTGACCGGGGGCGTGGCCCATGACTTCAACAACCTGCTGACGGTGGTCATCGGCGGCCTCGACATGCTGCTCAACAACAAGGTCGATGAGGCCAAACGCCTGAAACTGACCGAGGCGGCGCTGAGCGCGGCCCGTCGCGGCGAACGCCTGACCCATCAACTGCTGGCCTTTTCCCGTCGACAGGCGCTGCGGCCCGAGTCCGTTGACGTCAATGCCTTGATCCGGGAGGGCGAGCCCTTGATCCGGGGGGCGCTGGGCGGGGGCATGACCTATCGCACGCGCCTGCGCCGCGGTGGAGCCCCGGTGCGGGTCGATACGGCCCAGTTCGAGGCCGCCTTGCTCAATCTGCTGGTCAATGCCCGCGACGCTGTGGCCGGTAAAGGCTGCGTGGAGGTCGAGACCCGTCGCTTCAAGGTCAAGGCGGGCGAGATCAGCGACCTTGAGCCCGGCGACTATGTCCGCATCACAGTCAGCGATGACGGCCCGGGCATTCCCGATGAGGTGCGCGAGCGCATCTTCGAGCCCTTCTACACGACCAAGGCGGTCGGCAAGGGCACAGGCCTTGGACTCTCGCAGGTCTATGGCTTCCTGAAGCAGAGTGGCGGCGCCATCCACGTCGTGACCGCCCCGGGGGAGGGTACGCGCATGGAAATGTACCTGCCCGTGGCCCTCGACATTGAGCCCGCGCTGGCTGAGCCGGCTCGCAAGGCATCACCTGCCGGGGGCGGCGAGCGGTCCGTCCTGCTGGTCGAGGATGACCCGGAGGTGCAGGCCATCGCCCTGGCCCTGCTCGAGGCCATGGGCCTGACGGTGACGACGGCGTCGGACCCCGCCACGGCCCTGAAACGGCTCAAGGCCGCCCCCTTTGACATCCTGCTGACCGACATCGTCATGCCGGGCGAGATGTCGGGGCTCGATCTCGCCCGCCGCGCCAGCACCCTCTATCCGGACATGCGGATTGTGCTGGCCACCGGCTATGCGGGCGACGACGTCGATGCGGCCTTGCGCGACGCCCCGTGGACGCTGGTGCGTAAACCCTTTGCCATCGATGCGCTCAGGACGGTTCTGGACGCCTGATCTTCAGCCGCCGCGGCTTAGCGGCGGGTCTTCTTCTCGGCCCGGCGGGCCCGCTGCTCGGCCTTGATGGCGGCCTTGCGCTCGCGGCGCTCGTTGCGGCGCTCTTCCTCGATCTGCTCGGCGGTCTGGGCCTTGGCCTGTTCGGCCGCGGCCTTCTTCGCCTCGGCTTCCTGCCGTGCCTTTTCCTTGGCCGCCAGCCGCTCGGCTTCCTTCTCCTGCTTCAGCCGTTCCTTCTCGAGGCGCGCGGCTTCCTTTTCGGCGGCGAGCTTTTCGGCGCGCCGATCAAAGTCGGGATCGGGAATCGACGGTTTCGGCTTGAATCGGGCCAGAAGGGCCTTTTTGGCTTCGGCCTGCGTGGCCAGGCGATCGGCAAAGCCGGTCTGCTTCAGATCTCTCATCAAGTCTCGGTCTGCTAGGGTGGGTCGGTCGAATGATCCGCGGAGCCCCGACACTCATGGCCGGACCCGGTCGGCGACAGGCATCACCGACCGGGGGGCTTTAGGGCTCTAGCCCGCGCGGATCAAGTCGCAGCGGTACCGGAGGGGCGCGCCCGTCCGGGTCTGTGGCCGGAAAATCAGTCGTCCTTGGTGGCCTGGCCGACCGCGGTGCCGGCCGCGCCGCCGACCGCAGCCCCGACGGGCCCGCCCACAACCGCGCCGGCGACGGCGCCGGTGGCGGCCTTTTGTTCGATTGTGCTGCCACAGGCGGCCAGGGCCAGGCCGAAGGTCGAGATCAGGGCGGCGGTCATTACGGTCTTGCGGGTCATGTCAGTACCTTCACGGTCAGGGCCGGCCCGGGCCGATCCCGGTCAGGCTTGCATGGAGAGAAAAACGTGCCCCTGCGTCCGGCGGTTCCCGCAGGCCATGGAAGCCCTTGAGAAACCGCACAGGAACAGCAAGTTGTCCAAGGTTTCGCCCCTGTTTCACTTGAGCGCACCAAGAATGCGCGTCTCTCATCTTTGAACTCAGCTTTAACCTTCCCGGCCAGATATCGTGCTATGATCTGTCGCGCACAACACAGAGTGTGCACGGATCATCTAGTGCATCCGCTGTGGGTGGGGCAAAAAAGCTTCACCCCCTCTGATTCTTGCGAATCAACCCTATTTGCGTCACATTGCCTATGTTAAAGGCGCGTCCCCGACGATCGGCGGACTGCCGGTGCGTCGGCCTCGTCGTGTGCGTGGTTTCGCGAAAACCCCGCTCATCGACAGACTAAATAAGGGGCGGCATTGCGCCCTGCGGACTGGATAAAGCCTTTGTCATCGCCCTTGTCGCCTCGAACGCCCGACACCTCGGCGGCCCGTACACGACTGACGCCCGGTGTTGCCGCGGCGCTCGTGGGGGGGCTGTTCGGTCTGGCGATCGGCGTGGCCTATCTCGGCGGTACGGTGGCCAAGGCCACGACCCTTCGCGCCCAGGCCGTCCGTCTGGATGGCGCGGCCTCGGCCGGCTTTACCGAAGAAGCGCTCGCGGCTGCGGCTGGCGGCCTCAACGCCAGTGCCCTGGCCATCGCCCGCCGCCATGATCCCTATACCGTTGCCGGCCCCAGCCGCCGCGACCGTCAGTCCGAGCTGCTGACCGCGCGTCTGGAACAGCTTCGCCCGACCGGACCGAACATGACCCCGGGCCTGCGCCTCGCCTCCACCGACCCGTCGCACCCGGCGGCCCAGCCGTTCCGCCTCGGCAGTGCGCTCGACGCCAGCCGCGATCTCGAATGCCTGACCCAGGCCGTCTATTACGAAGCCCGCGGTGAGGGCCGCGACGGCCAGCGCGCCGTGGCCCAGGTGGTCATCAACCGCGCCCGCCATCCGGCCTTCCCCAAGACCGTCTGTGCCGTGGTGTTCCAGGGCGCCGGTCGCCGCACGGGCTGCCAGTTCAGCTTCACCTGCGACGGCTCCATGCGTCGCGGCGTCAACCAGGCCGCCTGGAACCGGGCCCGTCAGGTGGCGACCGAAGCGCTCTCGGGTGCGGTCTACGCTCCGGTCGGCAATGCCACCCATTTCCACACCACGGGCGTCAGCCCGCGCTGGCGCACCTCGCTGATCCGCGTCGGTCAGGTCGGCGATCACGTCTTCTACCGTTTCGGCGGGCGTTCGGGCTCCAGCCGCGCCTTCGCCTACGACCCGGCGCCTTCGACCGAGGGCGATCAGCCGCGTCTGGTCCAGGCCGGCCTCGATCCGGTCGAACCGGTCCGTCAGGTCGGTCAGGCGGTGGCCTACAGCCTGCTGCTCGCCCAGGAAGGCCGCACCGAGGACGATGTCCGTGCCGAGGCGGCTCCCGCTCCGGCCCCGACGGCCCCCGCCGCAGCACCGCGGTCTGCGCCCGCGTCGTCGCCGGCCCCGACCGCTGCCGAGGCGCCTGCACGCCGCCCGGCGGCGGCTGCAACCCCGGCCGCTTCGGAAAGCTGAACCTCCTCAGGCCGCGTCCAGACCGATGTCCAGATTGGGCGCCGAGTGGGTCAGGGCGCCGACCGAGATGACGTCGACGCCGGTCTCTGCAATCGCTCGCACCGTCTCCAGCGTCACCCCGCCCGAGGCTTCCAGCGTCACGCGACCCGCCGTGCGCGCGACCGCCTCGCGCAGGTCCTCGAGACTGAAGTTGTCCAGCATGACCACGTCCGGGCCTTCGGCGAGGGCCGAGTCCAGCTGATCCAGACCGTCGACCTCGACCTCGACCTTCATCAAATGCCCGGCGTGGGCCTTGGCCCGCCGCACCGTCTCGGCCACGCCGCCACAGACGGCGACATGGTTGTCCTTGATCAGGATGGCGTCATCCAGTCCGAAGCGGTGGTTGGTCCCGCCCCCACAGGCGACGGCGTGCTTTTCCAGCGCGCGCAGGCCCGGAGTGGTCTTGCGGGTGTCGGCGATCCGCGCGCTCGTGCCCTCGACCGCCTGTCCATAGGCCCGCGTCAGGGTCGCAATCCCGCACAGCCGCCCCAGCAGGTTCAGCGCCGTCCGCTCGGCTCCGAGAATGGCGCGCGCCCGACCCTCGACGACGATCAGGACATCGCCGGCGGCAAAGGCCTCACCGTCGGCCACCTGCACCTCGACCGTGGCTGCGGCATCCAGCGCGTGCAGCGCCAGTCGCGCACAGGCCCCGCCGGCCATGACGCCATCCTTGCGGGCGGCGAACACGGCCTTCATCCGCGCGTCTTCCGGGATGCAGGCCGCCGCCGTCACATCGCCCGCCCGCCCCAGATCCTCGGCCAGCGCGGCGCGGATGACCGGCTCGATCAACAGGTCAGGCAGGGCAGGGGCCATAGGGGTTCCGTCCTTCATTCGGCCGCCAGCAGCGGCTGCGGCACCTCATCGGCGTCACGCACCACACGGCTGTGCCGGGCCTCGGCAAGTGTGTCGGGATAGTCGGCGCGATAGTGGCCGCCCCGGCTCTCCTCGCGGGCCAGCGCCGCGCGCACCACCAGGGTCGCGGCGACAACAGGCAGGGCGTCCGGGTGCCGCGCCTCGATCGCCGCCAGTTCGGCCAGGGCGGTGGTCAGTCCGGCCGCGTCCCGCACCACTCCGACATGGCGGTCCATCAGCTCGCGCAGCCGCGTCAGCTCCGTTTCGGGCAGGCCTGTTCCCGTTATCTCGATCAGGGGTGACGGGCCCGGCAGGGTCTCGGTTCGCGCCATGCGCCCGGCTCTCCGGCCGAAGGCGGCGGCTTCCAGCAGCGAGTTCGAGGCCAGCCGGTTCGCGCCATGCACGCCGGTCGCTGCGCATTCGCCCACGGCATAGAGACCCTCGACCGTCGTGCGGCCATCGGCATCGGCGGCGATCCCGCCCATGTGGTAATGGGCGGCCGCCACGACCGGGATCGGCTGATGGCGCGGGTCCAGTCCCATCCGCATACAGGCCGCATAGACCGCCGGAAATGCTGTCGGAAAGGCGGCGCCGATGGCCTGTGTCGCGTCCAGACAGGCCCCTCGCCCGTCCATTTCTGCGGCATGAACGGCGCGCGCCACCTGATCGCGGGGCGCCAGATCGGCGCTGTCGCCATCGCCGAGCAGGAACCGGCCCTCGCGGTCCACCAGCCGCGCCCCTTCGCCCCGCAGGGCCTCGGTCGCCAGCGGCAGGGGCGACACCAGATCGCTGTCCGGACCAGCCGTCGTCAGGCGGATGGCGGTCGGATGGAACTGCACAAACTCGGGGTCGAGGATCTCGGCCCCGACCTGCCAGGCCAGCGCCATGCCGGCGCCCTGAAGGGCCGCCGGTGTCGTCGTTCGACCGTACAGGCCGCCGATCCCGCCGGTGGCGAGAATGACCGCCGGCGCGATGACCCGCACCCGCCGCTCGCCCCGCGTCAGAATCGCGCCGCGCACCCGTCCGTCCGCGTCGCGCACCAGCCCGGTCAGCCGGGCATCTTCCCACAGGACGACATGCGGACTGGCCCGGACCGCCGTGACCAGGGCCGACAGGATGGCGCGGCCGGCGCCGTCGCCTCCGACCCGCGCCACGCGCGCCCGCGAATGGGCGGCTTCCCGGCTGAGGTGATAGTGGCCGTCCGCCTCCCGGTCGAAGGGCGCGCCCAGCCGGTCCAGCCAGTCGATGGTCTCGCGCGCCGCATCGGTGAGGGCCCGGGCCCGCTCCAGCTCGACCAGTCCGGCACCGGCTGCGACCGTATCCACGGCATGCAGGCCGGACGTGTCATCCTCCGCCAGCGCAGCGGCCATTCCCCCCTGCGCCCAGGCCGAGGCGCAGGCCTCCAGCAGGGTCGCGGGTGTGGCCACCAGAACCGGGGCTGGGGCCGCCTCCAGCGCGGCCGACAAGCCGGCCAGTCCGCCGCCAATGATCAGCGGGCCTTCATGTCGAAGGGTTCTCATCGGCCGATCGACAGGAAGCGCCCGACGACGTCCAGCGCCCCGTTCACATCGCCCCCGGTCGGGATCAGGAAGGCGGCAGCGGTGACACCCAGACAGGCGGTCGCCGTCACACTGAACAGGCCGACGCTATAGCCCGCCTCGCGCCAGTTCAGCTGCCGACCCTCGGGCCGCCACTGGCCGCGCTTCAGGTGGCCGATCAGGGCGAGGGCCAGGAAGCCGGCAAAGATGAAGCTGCCGTTCGACACCCCCCACCACACGACCAGCGCCCCGATGGCGATCATGACGGCGTATTCGACCATCGGGTGAATGCGGGCCAGCACCGGCCCCAGCGCCTTGGATCCATCCAGCGGCGGCGCGGGGGCCAGATTGACCAGATTGATCAGGCCGATGGCGAACACCCCGTTCAGCCACATCGTCTGCCCGGTCCCGAAATACAGCGCAAAGAACGGCAGGGCGGCCAGCAGGCCGAACGCCGGTCCGGCCAGCGACACCAGCACACCGTCCCATTCGCTCTTCGGCATACGTTGGCCGCGCGCCAGTCCGCCGAGGAAGGGGATGATATAGACCTTGGCCGGGCCCATCCCCAGTCGGTTCATGGCCAGCACATGGCCGTATTCATGCACGAACAGGCCAATGATGGCCGCGACCGCAATCACCCAGCTACCGCTGATCCACCAGATGAAACCGCCCAGCAGCAGGGTCGACAACACGGACCAGATCAGCGGCTGACCTTTGTCCCCGGGGGCCGTGGCGACACGCGTGTCCGAGGAGGATGTCGGCGTATTCGGCACTGAGCCCCAAGGGCCTGCGTGAGGGCCGGGAGAGGTTGGGCGGGTGGGGGGCAGGGTGTCGCTCATTTCCGCAATGTGGGCTGTGTCACGCCCAGCCACAATGCGAGCAGCGTCATCAGTTTCAGGGTGCGCGGTTCGATCTTCGCTACCACCCGGGTCGGGGCCACATAATACATCAGATCAACTCCACATCGACGTGATGGCGGGCCTTGATCATGTCGTAGCGCGCCGGGACCGCCGGCGGCGGCAGGTCGACCATCCGCTGCACCGCCCGCCGGGCCGGTTCGATCAGCGCCTCGGGCACCGTCACCTCAAACTGCATGTTCAGCAAACAGTCGCGGATATTCTCCAGCGTGATCCGCTTCATGTGCGGGCACAGGTTGCACGGCCCGATGAAGCGCGTGTCCGGAGAGTCCGCCGCCACGTTCGACGCCATCGAGCATTCCGTGATCATCACCACCTGCTTGGGCTTCCGCTGGGTGACATAGTCGCTCATCGCCGCCGTCGATCCGGCAAAGTCCGACGCCGCCAGCACCTCTTCCGGGCATTCGGGGTGCGCCAGGATTTCCGCGTCCGGGTACGCCGCGCGCATCTCGGCGATATCGTCGACGGTGAACCGCTCGTGCACCTCGCACCGGCCCTTCCAGGCAATGATGCCGACGCTCGTCTGCGCCGCCACATTTCGCGCCAGAAACTCGTCGGGGATCAGGATGACGCGGTCGACGCCCCATTCCTTCGCCGCCCATTCCACCACCTGCACGGCGTTGGCCGAGGTGCAGCAGATGTCGGTCTCGGCCTTCACGTCGGCGGTGGTGTTGACATAGGTGACCACCGGCAGACCCGGATAGCGCGCCTTGATCAGCCTCAGATCCGCCCCGGTGATCGAGGCCGCCAGCGAACAGCCGGCGCGCAGGTCGGGGATCAGCACCGTCTTGTCGGACGACAGAATCTTCGAGGTCTCGGCCATGAAATGCACACCGGCCTGGACGATCACCTTGGCGTCGGACTTCGCGGCCTCCTTGGCCAGTCCCAGGCTGTCGCCGACATAGTCGCCGACCCCGTGGAAAATGTCGGGCGTCATATAGTTGTGGGCCAGGATGACGGCGTTCCGCTCGCGCTTCAGCCGGTTGATCTCGACGATCAGCTCAGCCTGCGCCGGCCACTCCAGCGGCGTCACATGATCGCGCACCTTGGGCCAGATGGCCGCCGTGGCCGCCTCTGTCGCCGGGCTCAGTCCGAATGCACCGTCTGCCATCTCACTCTCCTTTTGCTCAAACTGAGCAAATATGAGGCCCGAAACAGGACGGCGGGATCGCCCCGGCCGCCCTCCTTATGCTCAGTCTTAGCATAAGTCGGTGTGAACATAGTCCTTCGGTCGGCGAACGCAAGCGAAACCGTCAGGGCTCGCCCCGCTCCAGCTCCAACAACCACTGCTTCCGCTCCAGCCCGCCCGCATAGCCGGTCAGGGTGCCATCGCGCCCGATCACGCGGTGACACGGCACGATCAGGGCGATCGCGTTCGCCCCATTGGCCAGCCCCACGGCCCGCACGGCGGTCGGGCGACCGATGGCCTCGGCCAACTGGCCATAGGTACGGGTCTGGCCGTGCGGAATGGCCCGCAGCGCCTGCCAGACAGCCCGCTGGAACTCCGTGCCGCCGGTCTCGAGCGGCAGCTCGTCCAGCGCGGTGGCGTCTCCGCTGAAGTAAGCCACCAGCGCCGCTCGCACCGGTCCGGTCTGTCCGCCCTCCGACAGGTCGTTGACCCCGTGCCGCAGCCGCATCAACCGGCGCATGCGCGGCTCGAAATCGGCAAAGTCCAGCGCATGGACCACGCCCTTCGCATCGGTGACGACCAGCATCTGGCCGATGGGCGACTCCACCCGGTCCAGCCAAAGCTCAGGCGCGTTTCGCATCGGGTCTCTCCTCGTCCATCTTCAGGTACTGCGCGGCATAGGCCCGCCACGGGCGCCAGCCTTCGGCCAGGGCTTCGCTATCCGGATCGGGCCAGCGGTCGGCCGGCGCCATGGCACCGTCGTCCAGCACCCACACCCCCGGCAGTCGCAATCCGGGGCGCGCCATAGCCCTAGGCCCCAGCATCGGATCCCCGCCCAGATCCCGCATCAGCGCCTCGGGATCGTGCCCCAGATCGAACACCCGCCGGACCCGCGCCAGCACCCGGGGCAGGGCTTCCAGCCGCTCGGCCTCGACCCGCACCTGCAAGGTATTGCCGCTGCCCGCCTGCACCTCGACCCGCCCGGATGTGCCGTCGATGGTCGTATCCAGCGCTCGGGACCAGACGCCACCCTCAACCCTATCGCCCCGGTCGGCCAGCGCCGCCATCAGGGCCTCGAGCTCATACGGCGGCCGCCAGCTCAGCGACAACTCGACGCCAACCCCGGCATCCTCGCCCGCGCCGCGCCGCAAGGCCGACGGCGGTCGCCCATACAGGGCCTGAAAGGTCTCATTGAAGCGCCGCACGCTGCCGAAGCCCGAGGCCAGCGCCACCTCGGCCATCGGCAGGCGCGTCTGGTGCAACAGCGCCTTGGCCAGCCGCACCCGCCGGGTCTGGGCCACCGCCACCGGCGACGCCCCCAGATGCGCCCGGAACAGCCGCCTCAGATGCCGCTCGCCGACGCCCAGCCGGTCCGCGAGGCGTTCCAGGCCGTCCTCGTCCAGCGCCCCCTCATCGATCATCTGCAGGGCCCGGCTCACCGTATTGGCGGTCCCGCGCCACGCCCCACCCGTCGACACCTCGCCGCGCCAGGCGGAATAGTCGGGCGCCGTCTCGGGCCGGCAGCGCAGGCAGGGGCGATAGCCCAGTGCCTCGGCCTCCGCGGCGCTCGCGACAAACTCCACATTGGCAAACAGCGGCGTCCGCGCCGGACACACCGGGCGACAATAGATGCCCGTCGTCTTCACACAGGTATGAAACCGCCCGTCGAACCGCGCATCGCGCGCCGTGACCGCACGGTAACAGGCTTCAGCCGACAGGGAGGGCAGGACGTCCATGCCGCGAACCTTGCCCCGGACCTCCGGCCATGTCTCGCGGTTTTCGGACTCTTATCCTCCCCCACCGGGGGAGGGGGACCATGCGCAGCGTGGGGGAGGGGGCAACGCGACCGTCGCCCGTCAGATCTTCACCAGCCTCAGGTCCTGATAGTCATAGCTGAAGTCGATGTCGGGGCTGACGCCCTTGACCGTCGCCCGCACCGGCTGACCATCCTCAAGCTCGAAGGTCACGAAGGCATCCTCCTCCCGCTTGTCCGGGAAGCGGGTGCGGAAGGTCTCGCCGTCATAGGGCTCCAGCGGCCCCTGCAGCGCCGGATTGTGGGTGAAGCGCAGCCATAGCTGCACATCGCGCCGTTCGATGACGATGTCCCCGTACCAGGGATCGCGCCAGGTTCCGGCATAGGCCGACAGCGGCAGGGAGGGGGCCGCCCCCGCCGCCTGTTTCGCGTCGATCTCCACGGCGGCGGCCAGCGACCGCTCCGTCGACTGGGCCTCATAGCGTTGGCTGTCGGCGATCCAGTCAAAGCCGGTCTTGTCCATGACGATGTCGGCGATGCCGCTGCGCAGGGCGCGCAGCAGATAGCTCTCTTCGGCATTCGAGAAGATCGAGAAGCCGGCATTTCGCCCCGGCAGCAGCACCGTCGCGGAAATCCCGCCGGGCGAGCCGCCGCCGTGGCTGATCAGCCGCTCGCCGCGATAGTCCTGCACGGCCAGACCCATGGCATAGGTCGAGGCGATCGACCGGCCCGGCAGCTCGGCCGTCGGCCCGGGCGAGGACGAACTGATGATGTTGGGGCGCACCATCTCGCGCGCCGAGGCTTCCGAGAACAGCTGCGTCCCGTCCGCCAGCTTGCCGTCGGCCAGCCGCACCGCGATCCATTTGGCCCAATCGTGCGGCGTGGAGCAGATGCCGCCCGCCGCCGCCGCGGAATCCCAATTCCACACCTCGGCGATACTGTCGGCGATGCGGGTCATCTCTCCCTGATAGCGCAGCGGCGGTCCGATCCGGCCGTGGGGGAGGGCCGACGTCGCCGGATCGGCCAGGGTCGCCATCGGCACCGTCTCCGTCATGCCGACCCGGTCCAGAATGCGCGTCTGGACAAAGTCCTCCCACGCCATGCCCGAGACGGCGGCCAGCACCTCGCCCGCCACCACGAACATCAGATTGCAGTAATGGTACCGCGCCCGGAACTGGTCCTCGATCGGCACATGGGGGATGGCCGCCATGACCTCGGCCCGCGTGCGGTCGCTGTTCGGCCAGAACAACAGGTCGCCGGCCCCCAGGCCGAAGCCGGCCCGGTGGCTCAGGGTGTCGCGCACCGTGATCCGCTCGCCGATGAACGGGTCCGACAGGGTGAAATCGGGCAGATAGGTCCGCACCGGCTCGTCCCATTTCACCTTGCCCTCATCGACCAGGATGGCGAGGGCGGCGGCGGTGACATTCTTGGTGTTCGAGGCAATGGCGAACAGGGTGCGTTCATCGGCCCGCCCCGGCCGGTCCATGGCCTTGACGCCATAGCCGCGCGTCAAAGCCGCCTGACCGTCCTTGACCAGCGCGATCCCCAGCGCCGGCTGATCCGGAAAGGCCGCCATGCAGCGGATCACATAGGCATCGACCGCCGCCGACAGCTCCGAGTGGTCCCGGGCCGCGTCCTGCGCCCAGGCCTTCAGCGGCAGGGCCGCAGCTCCCGCACCGGCAAACAGCGCCGACCGGCGCGACAGGGACAGGCTCATGGGGCACTCCTTGGACAAGGCGCGAACGCTAGCCCGGCCCTCGCACCTGTGTCCATGCGTCCGGCTTGTTCGGCCGCGTGTCAGGCGGCACAACCCGTGTCGGGGGAACCATGATGCGTACATCTGACATCGCTGTAGTGGGGGCCGGGCCGGCGGGCCTGGCGGTGGCGACCCTCTTGGCGCGCGCGGGCCACCGTGTCGTCGTGCATGAACGCTTCGATCAGGCCGCCCCCGTGGGCGCCGGTTTCATGCTGCAGCCGACCGGTCTGGCGGTGCTGGACGCCATGGGGCTGACGGCCGAGGTCGAGGCCCTCGCCCAGCCCATCGACCGGCTGTTCGGGCGCGAGGCCCGGCGCGGCCGGATCGTCCTCGATGTCGGCTATGCGGCCCTGTCGCGGCCCCGGCGGGCGCTGGGGGTGCACCGCGCCACCCTGTTTCACGTGATCCATCGCGCCGCGCTCGACGCCGGGGTGACCTTAGAGACGGGGCGCGCGATCGTCGGGGCGGACGCGGGCCGCCTGACCGATGCCTCAGGCCGCACCGGTCCGGCCTTCGATCTGGTCGTTGATGCTTCGGGTGCGCGCTCGGCCCTCGCCGCATCGCACGGCTCCCGGCGGCACGAGCTGGCCTACGGCGCGCTCTGGGCCACCGTCCCCTGGCCCGGCGCGCCCTTCGATCCGCATGCGCTGGAGCAGGTTTATCGTGGTGCGGCCAAGATGATCGGCGTCCTGCCCGTTGGTCGCCAGCCCGGCCGCGACCAGCGTCTCGCCACCTTCTTCTGGAGCCTCAAGACCGCCTCATACGCCGACTGGCGCGCCGCCGGGCTCGACGTCTGGAAGGCCGAGGTGCGGACCCTCTGGCCCGAGGTCGCGCCCGTGCTCGACAGCCTGACCGACGCCGACCAGCTGACCCTCGCCCGCTATGGCCACCATACGCTGGCCCGCCCGGTCGCCGACCGGCTGTCGGTGATCGGCGACGCCGCCCATTCGACCAGTCCCCAGCTGGGGCAGGGGGTCAATATGGGTCTGCTGGATGCCTTTGCCCTGTCGCAGGCGCTGGCCGACCATGCCGATCTGGATCAGGCGCTGGCCGCCTATGCCGCCGCCCGCCGCTGGCACATCCGCCTCTATCAGGCGCTCAGCCTCGGCTTTACGCCCTTCTATCAGGCCGACGGGCGGCTGCTGCCCTGGGTGCGCGACCATGTGCTGGGCAAGCTGGCCCGCCTGCCGCTGGCCGACCGCCTGCTGGCCGCCACCGTCTCGGGCCTGCTGCTCGATCCGCGGCCCCGGACGCTGGCTCGCGCCCCTGGGCTGCGCTAGGTATCAGCCATCACAGGAGGGCTCATGTCCGGCTTTCGTCACACCGTCGCAGTCCTGGCCTCTGCCCTCGTCCTGATCCCGGCCGTTGCGGCGCGGGCCCAATCCGATGGCACGGACCGGGCTCCGAAATTTCCCGGTGTCTACCGATATGTCGGGATCATGGAAGGCTTCCTCCTGCCCGAGACTTGCGTCGAGCGCTGGACGCTCTGGGCAGACGGCACCCTGCTTCTCGAGAGCGGCGCCTCGGTCAGCCGGGGCCGCTGGTCTGTCGACAAGGATGACGATGGCCTCCAGTGGCTCACGGTCAGTGAGCAGGTCCCGAACGGCGAGCGAGATTGCAGCGGGGGCGTCACGCCTCCCGATCTCGAACCGATCCGCCATCACGTGATCCTCATGAACAGCGGCGATTTCCAAGTTTGCCTGAGGCCCCGCCGACTGGCCGATGGCTCGTTCTTTCAGGGCCCCTGCCTCTATGCCCTGCGCCGCGAGGGGGATGCGCCTGCGAAAGAGGGTGTTTCGCCCTAGCGCGTCTCCCACGCCATCCACAGGGCGACCAGCAGGATACCCCCGCCCATCACGCCGCGCGCCAGCGGCCCCTCCAGCCGCCGCAGCAAGGGACCGCCGGCGCCCGCCGCCGTCACCACGATCAGGCCGTGGATGGTGGTCGCCACCGCCAGATGCAGCCCGCCCAGCGTCAGCGCCTGCGCCACCGGCAACCCCGCCCCGGGCCGGATGAAGGTCGGCAGCAGCGCCGAATAGAAGACCGCCGCCTTGGGATTGAGCAGATTGGCCGCCAGCCCCTTCAGGAACAGGTCGCGGCGCCGTCCCTCGACGGCCTCTCCCGCCATGGTGTCCGCCCCCCGCCAGGCTTCCCACGCCAGCCAGAGCAGCCAACCGACCCCGGCCCAGCGGATGATCTGGAACAGCCAGGGCCACTGGATCACCAGCGTGGCCACCCCGACCACGGCGGCCAGCATCCAGATCGCCAGCCCCAGCGTCACCCCGGCCACCGCCGCCAGCGCCGCCGTCCGTCCCCGGCCCGCCGCGATCAGGGCCAGCCAGCCCATGTTCGGCCCGGGCGTCAGCTCGACCAGCGCCACCGCCACCAGAAACGGCAGGATCACGGCGGGATCAAACAGGGCAAGCAGGGGCATGGGCGGGGATCTCCGGCCGCCTGCATAGCGGCTGCGCAGACCGGCGTCCCCCTCCCTTGCGTTGCGGATCGGCCACACCCATGTCCGGTCCAGCCGGCTGGCGTGTCGCTTGCATCAAGGGCAGCGGGCCGGATCTGCCTGATCCAGGGGATGACCACAGATGAACCTCGACCTCTACTCCGACCGCGCCAAGTCCGCCGTCCAGGCCGCCCAGTCGCTGGCGCTGGCCCGCCGCCATCAGCAGTTTGCTCCCGAGCACCTGCTCAAGGTGCTGCTGGAGGAACGAGACGGCCTCGCCCGCAATCTGATCACGGCCGCCGGCGGCGACGCGGCGAAAGCTGAACGCGCCGTCGAAACGGCCCTGTCGAAGCGCGCCCAGGTGTCCGGCGGCTCGGGCCAGCTTTACCTCGACGGCGACACCGCCCGCGTCTTCGCCACCGCCGAGGCCTCCGCCAAAAAGGCCGGCGACCAGTTCGTCACGACCGAGCGCCTTCTGTCGGCCATCGCGAAAGACGGCGGCGTCGCAGCCACCGTGCTGGCCTCCGTCGGCGCCACGCCCGATGCGCTCGAGGCCGCCATCACCGAGCTGCGCAAGGGCCAGACCGCCGATAGCGCAGGCGCCGAAGACGCCTATGATGCCCTGAAACGCTATGCCCGCGACCTGACCCAGGCCGCCCGCGACGGCAAGGTCGACCCGGTCATCGGCCGCGATGAAGAGATCCGCCGCACCATCCAGGTGCTGGCCCGCCGCACCAAGAACAACCCCGTCCTGATCGGCGAGCCCGGCGTCGGCAAGACCGCCATCGTCGAGGGTCTGGCGCTGCGCATTGTCAACGGCGACGTGCCGGAATCGCTCAAGGACAAGAAGGTCCTGTCGCTCGACATGGGTGCCCTGATTGCCGGCGCCAAATACCGCGGCGAGTTCGAGGAACGGCTCAAGGCCGTGCTGGGCGAGGTCACCGCCGCCGAGGGCCAGATCGTCCTCTTCATCGACGAAATGCACACCCTGGTCGGCGCTGGAAAGGGAGACGGCGCCATGGACGCCTCCAACCTGCTCAAGCCCGCCCTGGCCCGGGGCGAGCTGCACTGCGTCGGCGCCACGACGCTGGATGAATACAGGAAGCACGTGGAAAAGGACGCCGCCCTCGTCCGCCGCTTCCAGCCCGTCTTCGTCGAGGAGCCCTCGGTCGAGGACACGGTCTCCATCCTGCGCGGCCTCAAGGAGAAGTATGAGGTCCACCACGGCGTGCGCATTTCCGACAGCGCCATCGTCGCGGCCGCCACCCTGTCCAACCGCTACATCACCGACCGCTTCCTGCCGGACAAGGCCATCGATCTGGTCGACGAGGCCGCGTCGCGCGTCCGCATGGCCGTCGACTCCAAGCCCGAGGCGCTGGACGAAATCGACCGCCGTCTGGTCCAGCTCAAGATCGAGCGCGAGGCGCTGAAAAAGGAGTCCGACGCCGGCTCAAAATCCCGGCTGGAGAAACTGGAGTCTGAAATCGACGGACTCCAGTCCGAGTCCGACGCCCTCACCGCCCGCTGGAAGGCCGAAAAGGACAAGGTCGGTCAGGGCGCCCAGCTGCGCGAAACCCTGGACCGCCTGCGTGCCGAACTGGTCACCGCCCAGCGCAATGGCGACCTCGGCCGCGCCTCCGAAATCGCCTATGGCCAGATCCCCCAGATCGAGCGCCAGCTGGACGAGGCCGAAGCGAACGAGGCTGACAAGGCCGGGCCCCTCACCCCCGAGGTGGTCGACGCCGAACAGATCGCCGCCGTCGTCTCCCGCTGGACCGGCGTGCCCGTCGACAAGATGCTCGAGGGCGAACGCGAAAAACTGCTGACCATGGAAGACGCCCTGGCCCGCCGCGTGGTCGGTCAGGACGAAGCCTTGGCCGCCGTCTCCGATGCCGTCCGCCGGGCCCGCGCGGGTCTCAACGACCCCAACCGCCCGCTCGGCTCCTTCCTGTTCCTCGGCCCCACCGGCGTCGGCAAGACCGAGCTGACCAAGGCGCTCGCCGAATTCCTGTTCGATGACGAGGCCGCCATCACCCGCATCGACATGTCGGAATATATGGAAAAGCACGCCGTCAGCCGCCTGATCGGCGCCCCTCCCGGCTATGTCGGCTATGACGAGGGCGGCGCCCTGACCGAGGCGGTCCGCCGTAGGCCCTATCAGGTCGTCCTGTTCGATGAGGTCGAAAAAGCCCACCCCGACGTCTTCAATGTGCTGCTGCAGGTGCTCGATGACGGCCGCCTGACCGACAGCCAGGGCCGTACCATCGATTTCAAGAACACCCTGATCATCATGACCTCCAACCTCGGCTCCGACGCGCTCGCGCATCAGGGCGAAGGCGACACGGTGGATGCCGTCCGCCCCATGGTGATGGAGGCCGTCCGCGCCCACTTCCGGCCCGAGTTCGTCAACCGCATCGACGAAATCGTCCTGTTCCAGCGCCTCGGTCGCGCCCAGATGGGCGGCATCGTCCGCATCCAGCTGGCCCGCTTCGAAAAACTGCTGGCCGACCGCCGCCTGACCCTGGCGCTCGACGACACGGCCGCCGCCTGGCTCGCCGACAAGGGCTACGACCCGGTGTATGGCGCAAGGCCGCTCAAGCGCGTCATCCAGAAGGAGCTGGTCGACCCGATCGCCCGCAAACTGCTGGCCGGCGAGATCGAGGACGGGAGCGTGATCGCCGTGTCAGCGGGGGCGGATGGCGGGCTGGAAATTGGAAAAGCCCAGGTCCACTAGGACCTGGCCCTCTTGTCATCCCGGACGGGCGCCAGCCCGATCCGGGAGGGAAGGCGCGGGGGCATTAGGGACTTGCGGGTGGATCGTCGTCCAAATGTGGAGGGACCGATTGTCCAGTGAGACGCCGCACCAAGCCAATAGAAAGCTCTCGCGCGCGCTCTATGCGACCGTATTCTTCAAAGAGCTTGTCGTTGTCCCATACCAGTTCGGTGCCTTTCCGACCTTTGCGAAGCTCCATACGTGACTTCGCTGTACGACGTACGCTGACCACGTTCTTTTCCTCGTCGAGAGTAACAGTGTGGCCGCCACCTCGATGCAGCACTGAGGCGTGAGCGATCTTGCCCCGCGTCTCAGAAGCGGCTCTGATCAATGGCCGCAATCGCTCCCAGCGATCACGGGAACCTTGATCTCCGCCAGATACGGCCGCCGTAATCCCCTCAAGCTTGGCCTCAAGACCGCGATATGGAGCGAAGATCGCTTTCGCTCTGTCAGTGGGGCCACCTATCGCCGCTGCAAACACCGTAGGCAAATAGTCCTCCAACCCTTGGTACATGGTGATGCAGTGGCCGATCAGTTCGTAGAACTTCGCCCGCTCCCTTTGAAAATCGCTATCGTCGACTTCGGATTCTTGGGTGGCTGCCGGCATTAGTGTTCCCTCGGTTCTCAGCCATTTCCTCCTTTCGTCATCCTCCGGCAAGCCGCGTCTTCGCGGCGCAGACCGGGGGACCCAGCGGCGCGCGGAAGCGCGACCCTGTCGGGATCACGGCGTTTCACCCACGGCGTGAACAGATCGCCTTCGGCGCCGCTGGGTGGCCCGATCAAGTCGGGCCATGACGAAAGTAGAAGGGCGAGCGCGGATCGGCGCTGGTGACGATCGCAAAAAACGGCGTTAGCTTTGGTGCATGGGAACGCACCGCACGTTTATCGCCACCTACATCATGGCGAGCGGGCGCAACGGGACGATCTACACGGGCTCGACCTCCAACCTCGAAAGCCGGGTGTGGAAGCACAAAACCCGCGCCTTTCCGGGCTTCACCGACGAGAATGATTGCGATCAACTGGTCTGGTTCGAGCGGCACACCTGGGTCACCGATGCCATCAAGCGCGAGCGCCGTCTCAAAAAGTGGATGCGTGACTGGAAGCTGGCTTTGATCGAGGCGCACAACCCCGAATGGCGCGATCTGGCTGCCGACTGGTTCCCCGAGAACGACCTGGACTGGACCCCGCCGCCTGAAGAAGACTAACGCCCCATCCACCCCCGCACCGCCTCCGCCGCCACCCCGTCCGTCCAGGCCTGTTTGCACGCCGCATAGGCCGCGCTGTCGTCGGGGTGGAGGGCGGCGCAGCGGGCCTTTTCCTGCGCATAGGCCCCGGCCGTGGCCGGCTCGGCGCGCAGGCGGTCGCGGAAGGCCAGGTGCCAGGCGATGGCCGGGTCTCCCGACGCATAGACATGCAGGTGCGCGACGCGGGTGCCGGTCGCCGGATCGTCGCGGGTGAAATAGCGCCGCCCCACCAGCCCGTTCTCGCCCCGCCAGCGCCAGCCCAGCCCGGCCAGCGCCCCGCGCACGCCCTCAAGCGCCTCCAGAGCCTCGACCTCGGCCAGCAGATCGATCACCGGCTTGGCCGCCAGCCCCGGAATGGCCGTCGAGCCCATGTGGTGCACCGCCCCGAACACCCCCGGCCCGGCCGCGTCGAGCTCTGCGATCAGCCCCTCCGCCCGCGCGGCCCACGCGGGATCATGGGGAACAAGAACAACCGGTCTGGGCATGGGCCATGATCCCGACGGGCGAGGGAGGGGTCAAGTCGTGACTCCCTCTCCCGGTGGGAGAGGGCTTGAGCGCCCGCGCGCGAAGCGGGCGGCCTTGCGCGAAAGGGTGAGGGTCGAGGGTGGCCGTCGGCGTGAGCCGTGGCACCGGCGCTACGACGGCTCACGCCGAAAGACACCGCCGACCCTCATCCGACCGCTTCGCGGCCACCTTCTCCCAACGGGAGAAGGGTCAGGAGTTTACCGCCCCAGCGTCTTCGCCTGCTCGCGGATCGCCGCGTCGATGCGCTCCGGTTCGGCCAGTGCCTGATCATTGGTGAACCGCACCACGGTCCAGCCCAGCGCCTCAATGGCTTCCTGGCGGATGTGGTCGTTCAGCACCACGTCGTCCCGCCCATGCACCCCGCCGTCGATCTCGATGACCAGCCGCAGGGGGATGCAGGCAAAGTCGACCACATAGGGCCCGACCGGATGCTGGCGCCGGACCTTCCATCCATCAATGGCCCCGCCCCGCAGCCGTGCCCAGATCCGCGCCTCCGCCATGCCACCGCGCTGGCGCAATGCCCGGCCGCGCGGGGTCAGACGCCCGGCAGTCATCTGTGCAACTCCCCGCTCATGCCGCGCCTCTCCCTCAACGCTTCCCCCAATCTTATCAGCACACCTCCCGGCCGTGTTAGGCTGCCGGACCTCGCTCCACCCATCCGGACCGATTCAGACCATTCAGACGATTCAGACGGTACTTTTTCACCGTCTGAATTCCCGCCGCCCGACCCCGATTTCAGACCATTCAGACTATTCAGACGATCTTTTCCCCATGCACACCCTCTTCATCGACGCCGACGCCTGCCCCGTGAAGGACGAGTGTTTCCGCGTGGCCGAGCGAGTCGGGTTCAAGGCCATCGTCGTGTCGAACGGCTGGATCAACACGCGCCGCGCGCCCTTCATCGAACAGGTGGTGGTCGAGGCCGGGCCGGATGTCGCCGATGACTGGATCGCCGAGCGGGCGGGGCCGGGCGATATCGTGGTGACCAGCGACATCCCGCTGGCCGACCGCTGTCTCAAGGCCGGGGCCCAGGCGCTCAGGCCCAATGGCTCGGCCTTCACGCCCGACTCGATCGGCTCGGCCCTGGCCGGGCGGATGGTGGGCGAGCATCTGCGCGGCATGGGGGTGGCGACGTCCGGCCCGCCGCCGTTCGGCCCGCGCGACCGCTCGGCCTTTCTGCAGGCGCTGGACCGCGCCGTGGTCGTGGCGAAGCGGGCATGATCCTCCCCCGTTCACGGGGGAGGGGGACCCCGGAGGGGTGGAGGGGGCGAAAGGCCCAGCCGCCGTTACCCCAGCAGCTTCGTCGAGGCCGCTTCAAGTTCGGCCTCCAGCCGCGCCATGAAGGCGTCGCGCTTCAGCCCGGCGGGGATGGCGGGCAGGAACTCATAGACCACGGTGCCGGGCGTCCGGCGGAAGCCGTGGGCCGGCCAGTGCTGGCCCGCATTGGTGGCCATGGGCACGCAGGGGCTGTCCAGGTCGCGGTACAGGGCGGCGATGCCGGGCTTGTAATCGGGCGAGGCGCCGGGGGCGGTGCGGGTGCCCTCGGGGAAGATCAGGATCTGCCGCCCCTCGGCGAAGCGGGTGCGGGCCTGCCGGACCATGCCCTTGAGGGCGGCGGAATGGGCCGAGCGGTCGATGGCAATCATATTGGTCCGCGCCGCGAACCAGCCGAAGAAGGGCAGCACAATCAGCTCCTTCTTCATGATGTAACAGGGGTCGGGAAGGAAGGTGAAGGGGGCGATCACATCCAGCATGCCCTGATGCTTGCCGGCGATCAGGGCGGGGCCCGAGGGCCGGTGCTCAAGACCCCTGACCTCGACCCGCACGCCACAGATCCAGCGCAGGCCGAACAGCACAAAGGCGCCCCACATGCGGATCACGACCATCGAGGGGTCCCGCCCGAACACCAGCACCGGCGACATGAACAGGGCAAAGATCGCCATCGACAGATACAGCCAGGCGACAAAGATCAGGGACCGCAGCGTGGTCACTCGCGGGCCTTCTTCGCGGCTTCCTCGGCCACGCCCTGGACCGCGTCGGCCGAGCGGTCGCCGCTGATGCGCCGCACGCCCTCGCGCACCATGACGGTCAGATACTTCATATATTCCAGTGTCATACGCCGGGCTGTGACCGCCGCCCGCCACCAGCCCCGGTCGTCCAGCTCGGGCGTCTTGACGGCATAGGGGGTCAGCTCGACGCCGGGCAGGGCGCTGCGGATCTCCACCAGGCTGCGCGGCATGTGATAGTCCGAGGTCACCACGATCAGGCTGTCATAGCCGTTGGCCCGGGCCCAGCGGCCGATCTCGCGGGCATTGCCCATGGTGTTCTCGGCCTCGAACCCCAGGTCGACGCAGCAGGCGAACAGCCGGTTTGAGCCGGGGGTCACGGCCTTCAGCTCGGCCTTCTGCACCTGGCGGTTGACGCCCGAGATCAGCAACCGGTCGCCCTTGCCGTTCTCCAGCAGGCGCACGGCGGCATCGACCCGGGTCGATGACGGGCCGGTCAGGACGACGATTCCGTCCGCCCGGGCGGGATCATCCGCCGGGCTATAACTCCGCACCCGGTCGGCGAAGGCGAACAGCCCGACCAGCCAGACAAGGACGAGAATGGCGAGGAGGGCCAGATACCGCATCGTCCTTAACTAGCCCCCGGCCTGCGCCCTGCCAAGCCAAAGACGGATGGACAGCCGCGCGGCCACCACGGCCACCACCGCCGTCACCAGGGGCAGGGGCGCCAGCCATACCAGATCGGTGAGGATCAGCGGAAAGACCCGGCCCAGCGTGCCCGTCAAGGGCGCCAGCGCCAGCCCCAGCCCGGCCAGCAGGGCCAGCCCCGCCCCGACCGCCCCGGCCAGCGCCGCGTCCCGCCCCAGATGCCACTGGGCGAGGAAGGTCAACGCAGGGTCGTCGGCCCCCGCCAGCCGCAGGGCCTGCAGCACGCCCGACCGGCTCTCAACCGCCTGCCGCGCGCTCAGCACGATGGCGGTGGCGGTCAGCAGGCCGGCGACCAGCACGGCCAGCAGCGTCAGATCGCGCACCCCGCGCGCGGCGGCGGTGAAGTCCTCGCGCCACAGGCTGTGGTCGTCGACCGTCCCGTCGACGCCGGCCTCGGCGAGGGCCCGGTTCAGGCTGATGGCGCTGGCGGGCTCGGCCGGGTCCAGCCTCAGCCGCACCAGCTGGGGCAGGGGCAGGGTCGCCAGATCCGCCTCGCCCAGCCAGGGCCGCAACAGGGCCTCGGCCTCCGCACGCTCCAGCGCCACGGCTTCTTGCACGCCGCGCACTCCGGCCAGGGCCTCGGCGGCACGCGCGGCAGCGGTTGCCCCGCTCTCGTCGGCCCGGGGGCGAATCAGGGCGGTGGCCTCGCGGCTCACCGCGCTGGCCCAGTCGCCCGCCGCGCGGCTGGCACCCACATGGGCCAGCAGGGCCAGCGCCGTCAGCAGGCTCAGCACGGTCAGCACGACCAGACCCAGCCGCCGGGTCGCGCCGCCGTTCGGCCAAAGCTCCGGCCCGATCAACAGGGCAGGGCGCCTCATCGCGTCCGCTCCGGCTCGACCAGGCGACCGGCCTCGAGGTGCAGCCGCCGGTCGCCCTTGCGGACCTCCGCGCCCGGCCCGTCGCCGTCGCGGGTCATGATTACGGTCGCGCCCTGCCGGTTCAGGGTCCGCAGCAGGCCCAGCATGCGTTTGGCCGAGGCCGCGTCCAGCCCGGCCAGCGGTTCATCCGCCAGGATCAGCTCGGGGCCCGTCATCATCGCTCGCGCCAGCGCCACCAGTCGCCGCTCGGCGCGCGACAGCGTGCCCGCAGGGCGGTCGGCCATGTCGGACAGGCCAACGAAGTCCAGCATAGCCGCCAGATCCGCCGCGCGCCCCCGGGGGTCTTCGGCGGTCACGCGCAGGGTCACGGCCAGGCTGTCGGCGACGCTCATGTGCGCCAGCAGCGGGTCGTCCTGGGCGATCAGGCCGATCCGGCGTCTCAGCGCCCGGGCCTCACGCCCGCGCAGCTGCGCCCGATCCTGCCCGAACAGGACGACCTGGCCGTCGTCCGGCCGGACCAGCCCGGCCATCATCCCGATCAGCAGACTCTTGCCCGCTCCTGACCGCCCAGTAAGGAAGTTGAAAGAGCCCGTCGTCACAGTGAGATCGATACCCCGCAACAGGTCGGGGTGTCCGGCGTGGCCGAACGTCACGCCTCTCAGGCGCACCGGCCAGCCGGCTTCGCCTCGGGGGCCATCGGTCGGGCTGGACATGTCAGAGGCGGCGATCGTGCGGGTCACATCGAATACAGGTCAGGGAAGCCGGGATAGGGGTCAACGGGGCGCGGGGTCGCTCCGGGGGGCGCAACGCGGCATGCCTTGCGGTCATCGCCCATGATACTGACCTGCCCTGCCTGCGCCACCAGCTATTTCGTGCCGGATACCGCTCTGGGGGATCGGGGACGCACCGTGCGCTGCCAGTCCTGTGCCCACAGCTGGCACGCCATGCCAGACGAACCGCTCGAGCTCGAGGCCGAGGCCGTTCCGGTGGCGACCGCCCCGGCACCGGTTGAGACCCCGGCCCCGGCGCGGGAGAGCCTGGCGGAAACCCCGGCCCCCGAACTGCCCAAGGCCTACCGGGCGCGCGCCGAAACCGCCCGTCGCACGCGCCGCGCCGCTGTGCATGGCGCGGTCTGGGCCGGCGTGGCCAGCATCTTCCTCGGCCTCCTCGCCGGGGCGTGGCTGTTCCGGGTCGAGGTGGTTGATATCCTTCCGCGCACCGCGGTTGCCTATGCCGCCGTCGGCATGCCGGTGAACGTCACCGGGCTGGAGTTCGAGGCCGTCGGCGCTCGCGCCCTGCCCGAAACCCCGGACAAGGTCATGGTGTCGGGGGCGCTGCGCAATGTCCGTGACCGCGAGATCGTCGCGCCTGCCATACGGGTCGCCCTGCTGGACGACCACGGTGCCGAGATCGCCCATGCGGTGGTCCGCACGGATGGCGCGCCCGTCCTGCCGGGCCAGGTGTCCGGCTTTGCCGTCGTTCTCGCGGATCCGGGCGGAAAGGCCACCGGCGTCGGCGTCGACTTTGTGCTGGACGCCCCGCCCGCCCCGGTTCCGGTCCAGCGACCCCCCGCTCGCGAGGAAACGCCCGCAGACCTTGCGGCGCCCGCAGGTCATGAAGCGGAGGCGTCCGCCCACCCCGTCTCGACCGCTCACGAGACGGCCCCCGGAGCGGCGTCCGAGGCGGCCCCGTCGCTACGGCCCGCGCGGGCCTTGACCTCGGACATGCCGGCAGAACTGACGCCCGTCGCGGCCGTACCGCTCGACAGCGCCACCCATTAGGCGTTATCGGCCCCGCATGGCCGATCCCTCCTCCGACCGTCCCGCCCCGTCTGTCCTGCTCGATCAGGCCGGCGTGGCCGCTGTGGTCGAGGATCTGGCGCAGCGCATCGCCCCCCATGTAGATGACGAGACCGTGGCCGTGGTGTTGTTGACCGGGGGGCTGTGGTTCGCCGCCGATCTGACCCGGGCGCTGGCCCGCCAGGATCGCCATCTACGCTTCGATGCCCTGTGGCTGGCCTCGTACGGTGACGGCAAGGAGAGCAAGGGCCGGATCGAGGTGCGCGCGCCGCTGCAGCGTTCGGTCGAGGGCCGCAAGGTGCTGATCCTCGATGATGTGTTCGACACCGGCCTGTCGCTGGCGGAATCGGTCCGGCTGGTCCGCGAGGCCGGCGCCGCCGAGGTGCTGACCGCTGTCTTTGCGCGTAAACCCTGGCCCCTGCCGCGCGCGCCGGAACCGGACTTCGTCGGCTGGGAGGCCCCCAACCGCTTTCTGGTCGGCTATGGCCTCGACCACGGCGGCGCCTGGCGTGGCCTGCCCGACATCTGCACCCTGGACTGAGGCGTCAGTCCGCCAGCCAGGGCGCGACGGTCTCGCGCTCGAGCATGGCCGCATAGTCCGGGCGGGGGCGAACCACGGCGAAGCGGTCACCGTCCACCAGCACTTCGGGCACCAGCGGGCGGCTGTTGTATTCACTGGCCATGGCGGCCCCATAGGCCCCGGCGCCCTTGAAGGCGACAAGGTCTCCAGCCCTGAGCTCGGGCAGGAGCCGGTCGCGGGCAAAGGTGTCCCCGGTTTCGCAGACCGGTCCGACGACGTCATACAGGCCCTCGGCCCGGCCCTCATCCGTCACCGGCAAAAGCGGGTGGAAGGCGTCGTACAGCGCCGGCCGCATCAGGTCGTTCATGGCGGCATCCAGCACCAGAAAGCGCCGCCCGTCCGGCCGCACATTCACATGAATGACCCGGGCCAGCAGCACCCCGGCATTGGCGACCAGCAGACGCCCGGGCTCGAAGACGGTGTCCACGTCCAGCCCCGCCATCGCCTTGCCGACCATGGCCGCATAGGTCGCGGGGTCGGGCGGTGTCAGCCCCGGCTCATAGGGCACGCCTAGGCCTCCGCCGAGGTCCAGAACCCGGACGGAATGGACGTCCGCGCGTAGCCGACGGGTCATGTCCGCCAGCACGCCGAAGGCATCTCGCAGGGGGGCAAGGTCCAGAATCTGGCTCCCGATATGACAGGCCAGGCCCACGGGCCGCACCCGTCCGTTCGCGGCCGCGCGGGCATAGAGGGACAGCGCCTCCTCGACCGGCACGCCGAACTTGTCGCCCCCGCCGCCTGTCGTGATCTTGGCATGCCCGCCTGCGCCGACGCCCGGGTTCACCCGGATGGCGATGTCAGGCCGAATGCCGACGGCCTCAGCAATCCGCTCCAGCCGCTCCAGCTCCGGGCCGGACTCGACATTGATCTGACGCACGCCGGTCTCAAGGGCAAAGGCCAGCTCCGCGTCGGTCTTGCCCACGCCCGAGAAGATGATGCGATCGGCCGGAATGCCCGCTGCCAGCGCGCGTCGGATTTCGCCCTCCGAGACGGTATCGGCCCCCGCGCCCAGCCGCCCCAGCGTCGCCAGCACCGACAGATTGCTGTTGGCCTTGACCGCAAAGGCGATCAGCGACCGGCCAAGGGCGGGTCCCTGCGCCTGCAAGGCCTCGCGGAACACCTGATAGTGCCGGCTCAGCGTCGCGGTCGAATAGACATAGGCCGGCGTGCCGACCTCATCTGCAAGGGCGACCAGCGGCACGCCTTCCGCATGGAGAGCGCCGTCGATGTAGCGAAAATGGTCCACGTCGTCTCGGGGAGGAGGGCGACCTCAGATGGTCAGGAAAGCGGGCTGCCGCCGCCCGAATAGGGATTGCTCGGTCCGCCGTCGATTGGCTGCTGGGTTGAGGGCCGGTTGACCGTCGCCGGTTCGTCCAGATTGGGGGCGCCGGCATCGCGCATGCCGCGCTCGGTGCGACGCTCGGGCGGGGCTTCCAGATCGGCCATCCGGCCACAGGCGGCGGTCCCGGCCAGCATCAGGCTGGCCAGCCCCAGAATGGCAATGCGGTTCGAAACGGTCATGACAGTCGCGTCTTCCATTCGGCGATGCGCGCGCGGACCTGCTCCGGCGCCGTGCCACCATAGCTGCGGCGACTGTCACAGGAAGCCTCAGGCGACAGCACCTTGTAAACCTCGGAGGTGATTCCGGGCTCGATTGCGGTCAGTTCATCCAGCGGCAGTTGCGCCAGGTCCACGCCCAGGGCCTCGGCCCGCTTGACCGCCGCGCCGGTGATGTGGTGCGCCTGACGGAAGGGCAGGTCCAGTTCGCGCACCACCCAGTCGGCCAGATCGGTCGCGGTGGAAAAGCCTGAACCGGCCGCGGCCCGCATGCGTCCGGTGTCCGGCTTCAGGGCCGCGACCATGGCGGTCATGGCCACCAACGCCAGATCCAGCGCGTCGAACGCCTCGAACACCGGCGGCTTGTCCTCCTGCATGTCCTTGGAATAGGCCAGTGGCAGGCCCTTCATGACGGTCGACAGCGCGACCAGCGAGCCCATGATCCGGCCCGTCTTGGCGCGCACCAGTTCGGCGGCGTCCGGGTTGCGCTTCTGCGGCATGATCGACGAGCCGGTCGTCAGATGGTCCGGCAGGGTGACAAAGCCGAACTGCGGCGTCATCCAGATGACGATCTCTTCGGCCAGACGCGACAGGTGTCCGGCACAGATGCTGGCGGCGGCCAGGCTCTCCAGCGCAAAGTCCCGGTCGGACACGGCGTCCAGCGAGTTCGCCATGGGCCGGTCGAAGCCGAGCGCTCTTGCGGTCATCTGCCGGTCGATGGGGAAGGGCGACCCCGCCAGCGCCGCGGCGCCCAGCGGGCTCTCATTCATGCGTGCCCGGGCATCGGCAAAGCGCGAGGCGTCCCGTCCGAACATCTCGACATAGGCCATCAGATGGTGGCCAAAGGTCACCGGCTGGGCCGGCTGCAGATGGGTAAAGCCCGGCATCAAGTCGTCGGCATGGGGCTCGGCCTTGTCCAGCAGGGCAGACTGCAGCGCCTCCAGCTGGCCCACGGTGTGGTCACAGGCTTCCCGCACCCACAGTCGGAAGTCGGTCGCCACCTGGTCGTTGCGGCTGCGCGCGGTGTGCAGTCGGCCCGAGGCCTCGCCGATCAGCTCGGCCAGGCGCGCCTCGACGTTCATGTGGATGTCTTCGTACTGGTCCCGGAAGGGGAAACTGCCGTTCGTGATCTCGGACTCGATGGTGTCCAGTCCGCCCAGAATCGCCTCTGCCGCCTCGGCCGAGATGATCTTGCGCTCGGCCAGCATGCGACAATGGGCGCGCGACCCGGCCAGATCCTGCGGCCACAGGCGCTGATCGACGCCAATTGACACATTGATGGCCTGCATCACCGCATCAGGCTTGGCGGAAAAGCGTCCACCCCATAGGGTCTTTTCCGAAGTCGCTCCGGATGCGGGGGAAACGACGTCAGGAGATGTAGGCCGGGACATGGCGTTAGGCTCGGATATCAAGGGTTCTGTGAAGACGGCTCTGGCCATCGGCGCGGCGGTTCTGGTCGCCCTGATCGCCGGTGGCGTGTTGCTATATCCGCATATTGTCCCGGGGTCCAAAGGCGCGACCGCTGCCGACGCGGCCGGTCCCGCGCAAAGCGAACTGTCGGTCTATGCCAAGGGCCCCCTGACGCGCCTGTCTGCGCCGGCCGACCTCGTGCCCGCTCCGGACTACGGTTTTGTCGACCGCGAGGGCGAGGCCGCCAGCTTTGCCGACTTCCGGGGCAAGGTGGTGGTGGTCAATCTGTGGGCCATGTGGTGCGCCCCGTGCCGGACGGAGATGCCGACGCTCGCCACCCTGGCCTCGGCCTATCAGGGCACGGACCTGCTGGTCCTGCCGATCAACGTCGACTCGGGCGATGACGCCATCGCCGATGCCAAGAGCTTCCTCGATGTGCACGAGCCGCTGCCCTTCTATTCGGACAAGAGCTTCCGACTGCCGTTCCTCTTCCCGGAATCGGGCAAGATGCCCCAGACGATCCTGTTGGACCGTCAGGGGCGTATCCGTGCGACCTTTGCGGGCGAGGCCGACTGGGCCAGTGCCGAAGCCCGGGCCCTGGTCGACGCCCTTCTGGCAGAGTCCTGAGGCCTATTCGACGCGTTCGCCGGTGGCAGGATTGACCGCGCCTTCGCGACCCTCAGCAGCGGCTTCAGCCTGATTTTCCTCAAGCTCGTTGGCGAGGTTGCCGGCGCCTTCCTCGATCGCATTGGCCGCGCTCATGGCGCCGGACTCGATCACCTCACCGGCTTCGGCCGCGGCGTCACCGATGGCGTCACCGGCCTGTTCGGCGTTGGCTTCGGTCTCTTGCTGCTCGGCCTCGGTACAGGCGGCCATGCCGAGGGCGAAGGCCGAAGCGGCGGCGACGATCGTCAGAGTGCGTTTGATCATGAGGGAGTCCCTTCCGGATGGATGATGCGTCCAGAACGTCGGGCCAATGGCAGAGGTTGCAAATATCAATGTTCGGGTGTTCTCATTCCCGCTCGGGAACGGGAGGTTGACATGCAGACGCGTTATTTCGTGGCGGGGTTTGCTGGGCTGGCTGCGCTGGTCATGGCCGGATCGGCCTCGGCCCAGAGCACGGGGGGCGCCGGAAGCGGTGCGCGCCCGCAGATATGGGGACCGTCGACCGGACGGGTCGGTGCGCCCACAGGCCGACTGACCCAGGGCCAGTACCTTTTCCTGTACGAAAGCGAGAGCGCGCGCATGGATGCGGCCCTCAGCGAGCAGTCACTGGTGGAGCGGCACGGCGCCGAAAGGGTCGATCTGGCCTATCGGGTCGGCGCCCTGGTCGATCTGGGCCGCTGCCGGGAAGCTCGCGCCATGGCGCTGGAGGAAGGCGACCGTCAGATGGCCATGCGCGTCCGCCAGACCTGTCGCGGTCTCTGAACCGCCCTGCCTTCAGAAGATGATGGTGGCTGGAGGCGGACTTGAACCGCCGACCTGTGGGTTATGAATCCACCGCTCTAACCAGCTGAGCTACCCAGCCCGGAATCACCGGATCGCGGGGCCAATAGGATCGGCCTTCGCGAGACGCGTCGCTATATAGGCCTGACGGTCCGGGTTCAAGCGTCTCCTTTTCGGAACAGCGCCTGCCCGCGAACGTATTATGGTGAAGCCTCGTTTCCGCTCTGACCCAGGATTTGACATGCCCTCTTCCGCAGCCCCCCTCCGTCGCAAGGCCTCGCACGCCGGTCGTTTGATGGCAGCCGCCTCGCTCGCTGTTCTGATGGCCGCCTGCAATGTCACCGGCACGGTCGGCGCCAGCCCTGCCGAGCCGGGCGACCCTGTCGAGACCCGGCCCGCAAATGCCCCGGACCAGCAGCCGGCCTTCGAGAACCAGACCCGGGCGCCCGGCGTCGTGACCGAAGGCCAGCTCAGTCACACGGTGGTGGCGGATGGTCTGGTCGAACCCTGGGGCATGGCGCTCATGCCTGATGGCAACTGGCTGGTCACCGAACGCCCGGGCCGCCTGCGGATCATTACGGCCGACGGTCAAGTGGGTGAGCCAATCGCGGGCCTGCCCGACGTCGATGCGCGGGGGCAGGGCGGTCTGCTGGATATCGTGACGGGCCCCGACTTTGCCAGTGATCGCATGATCTACTGGAGCTATGCCGAGCCGCGCGACGGCGGCAATGGCACAGCGGTGGCGCGCGGCGCAATGTCGGCGGACGGTACCCGCGTCGAGAATGTGCAGGTGATCTTCCGGGCCCTGCCCAGCTATGACGGCGACAAACACTATGGCTCCTCGCTGGCGTTTGCGCCGGACGGCAAGCTGTTCATCACTGTGGGCGAGCGGTCCGACGCTGCCGTGCGGGATCAGGCCCAGGACCTGGGCTCGCACTACGGCAAGACCATCCGCATCAATGCCGACGGCACCGTCCCCGAGGACAACCCCTTCGTCGGCCAGGCCGGAGCTCAGCCCGAGATCTGGACCTATGGCCACCGCAATCCGCAGGGCATCACGATTGCCGAAGACGGCGCGGTCTGGTCGGTCGAGCACGGCCCGCGCGGCGGCGATGAAATCAATCGGGCGAGTGCCGGCCTCAACTATGGTTGGCCCGAAGTGACCTACGGGGTCGAATATCGCGGTGGTGCGGTCGGCGAGGGCGTCACCGCCCGCGAGGATATCGAACAGCCCGTCTATTACTGGGATCCGGTGATCGCGCCCGGCGGCATGACCCTCTACGACGGGGCCATGTTCCCTGGCTGGCAGGGCAATCTTCTGGTCGCGGCCCTAGGGCAAAAGCACATCGCCCGGCTGGTGATCGACGACGGCCGCGTGGTCGGCGAGGAGCGGCTGCTGACCGATCTGGGCGACCGCATCCGCGATGTGGCGGTCGGGCCCGACGGCGCAGTCTGGGCCATCACCGATGAGTCGAACGGCAAGCTGGTCCGGCTTTACCGCCCCTGAAGGCACAGACGTTTCGACGGTCGTCCCCTTCGCGGAGGACGGCCGTCGCCGCATTGTTACTTGACGTTGACGTAAACGTAGGGTTTCTGACGCCCACGTTTCGATTCCGAACTCGCCCTCACGTAGCGACGCCCCGCGGGCGGAGCGATAGGGCCAGCAAAAGAGAGACAGCCCATGACCGAGGCCTATATCTACGACGCCGTCCGCACGCCGCGCGGCAAGGGCAAGAAGGACGGCAGCCTTCACGAAATCACCGCCCTGTCGCTGGCCACCCAGGTGCTGGAAGCCCTGCGTGACCGGAACGGGCTGGATACGTCGAAGGTCGATGACGTCATCCTCGGCTGCGTCTCGCCCGTGGGCGAGCAGGGCGCCGACATCGCCCGCACGGCCGTGATGAACGCCGGCTGGGCCGAGACCACGGCGGGCGTCCAGGTCAACCGCTTCTGCGCCTCGGGCCTTGAGGCCGTGAACATGGCGGCGGCCAAGGTCAAGTCCGGCGAGGCCGACATGGCCGTCGGCGGCGGCATCGAGGCCATGAGCCGCGTGCCCATGGGCTCGGACGGCGGGGCCTGGCCGGTCGATCCGACCTCGGCCTTCAAGACCTATTTCGTGCCGCAAGGCGTTTCGGCCGACATGATCGCCTCCAAATGGGGCTTCTCGCGCGCCGACGTCGACGCCTATTCGGTCGAGAGCCACAAGCGCGCCGCCCGGTCGTGGGCCGAGGGCCGGTTCAAGGGCTCGGTCGTGCCGGTCAAGGATCAGCTTGGCCTGACCATCCTCAACCACGACGAGACCATCCGTCCCAACACCGACATGCAGACGCTGGGCGGGCTCAACCCCTCGTTCCAGATGATGGGCGACATGGCCTTCGACGCCGTGATCCAGCAGCGCTACCCCGAGGTGGCGCGCGTCAATCACGTCCACACCCCGGGCAACAGCTCGGGCATCGTTGACGGCTCGGCCGGGGTGCTGATCGGCACGCTGGAAGCCGGCAAGGCGCTGGGCCTCAAGCCCCGCGCCCGCATTGTCGGCGCCGCCTCGATCGGCTCGGAGCCCTCGATCATGCTGACCGGGCCCGAGTTCGTGACCAACAAGCTGCTCGGCAAGCTGGGCATGAAGTCGACCGACATCGACCTCTATGAGCTGAACGAGGCCTTTGCGGCCGTGGTGCTGCGCTACATGCAGGCGCTCGATATCGATCACGACAAGATCAACGTCTGCGGCGGTGCCATCGCCATGGGCCACCCGCTGGGCGCCACCGGGGCCATGATCCTCGGCACCGTGCTGGACGAGCTGGAACGCTCGGACAAGACCACGGCGCTGGCCACCCTGTGCATCGGCGGCGGCATGGGCACCGCCACCGTCATCGAACGCGTTTGATCCGGGAGAGATTGACCATGGAAAACTTCAAGATCGACGTTGATGCCGACGGCATCGCCCTGATCACCTTCGACGTCCCCGGGAGGTCGATGAACACCCTGACCGGCAAGGTCATGCAGGAAATCCCCGAATGGGTCGAACGGGTGAAATCCGACGACGCCATCAAGGGTGCGGTCCTGACCTCGGGCAAGAGCTCGGGCTTCTGCGCCGGCGCGGACCTGGGCGACATGGCCGCGGGCATGCTGACCGGCGGCTCGCTGCAGGATGCGTTTGATGCCGGCTGGCGGCTGAACGGAGCGCTGCGCGCGCTTGAGACCTGCGGCAAACCGGTCGCGGCGGCCATCAACGGTCTGGCGCTGGGCGGCGGACTGGAACTGACGCTGGCCTGTCACTACCGCGTGGTTGGCGACAGCCCGAAGATCCAGCTGGGCCTGCCCGAGATCAAGGTCGGCCTGTTCCCCGGCGGTGGCGGCACCCAGCGCCTGACGCGCCTGATCGGCGTGCAGGCGGCGATGATGGCCATGACCGAGGGCAAGTCCTTCCGCCCGAATGACGCCAAGGGCGCCGGCATGGTGCATGAGGTCGTGCCGGTCGGCACCGAGATCGAGGCCGCCAAGGCCTGGGTCAAGGGCGGCGGCAAGGCCACCCAGCCGTGGGACGACAAGGGCTTCAAACTGCCGGGCGGCGGCCCCTATCATCCGGCGGGTATCCAGAACTTCCTGGTCGGCAATGCCATGCTGAAGAAGCAGACCTACGGCAACTATCCCGCCGCCATGAACCTGATGAAGGCCGTCTATGAGGGTGTGCAGCTGCCCATGGACGCCGCCCTGCGGGTCGAGACCCGCTACTTCATCAAGACCCTGATGACCCCCCAGGCCCAAGGTATGATCCGCAGCCTGTTCCTGTCGAAACAGGAACTGGACAAGGGCGCGCTGCGTCCCGCCGATGTGCCGAAGTCGGACCCCAAGAAGGTCACGGTCCTGGGCGCCGGCATGATGGGCGCCGGCATCGCCTATGTGAACGCCATGGCCGGCATCGAGACCATCCTGATCGACCGCGACCAGGACGCCGCCGACAAGGGCAAGGCCCACGTCGAGGAGCTGCTGAAAAAGCGCCTGTCGCGCGGTCAGCTGACCCAGGACAAGTTCGACGCCCTGCTGGCGTCGGTCACGGCCACGACCGACTATGACCACATCAAGGGATCTGACCTGGTCATCGAGGCCGTGTTCGAAAATCGCGAGATCAAGGCCGATGTGACCAAACGCGCCGAGGCCCAGCTGGAGCCGGGTGCCATCTTCGGCTCCAACACCTCGACCCTGCCGATCACCGGTCTGGCCGAGGCGTCGGTGCGCCCCGAGGACTTCATCGGCATCCATTTCTTCTCGCCGGTCGACAAGATGATGCTGGTCGAGATCATCCTCGGCGAAAAGACCGGCAAGGCCGCGATCGCCAAATCGCTCGACTATGTGATGAAGATCAAGAAGACCCCGATCGTCGTCAACGATGGCCGTGGCTTCTACACCTCGCGCTGCTTCGGCACCTATGTCGCCGAGGGCATGGCCATGCTGGAAGAGGGCATCTCGCCGATCCTGATCGACAACATCGGTCGCATGACCGGCATGCCGCGTGGCCCGCTGGAAATGCATGACGACGTGGCGCTCGACCTGTCGGTCAAGATCGCCAAACAGACCGCTGAGGATCTGGGCGACGCCTATCAGCCGCTGCCGGGTTCCGAGATCGTCCGCAAAATGGTCGAGGATCTGGGCCGCTATGGCCGCAAGAACGGCAAGGGCTTCTATGACTATGACCAGAAGCCCAAGGTGATCTGGTCGGGTCTGGCCGATCTGGCTCCGGTCAAGGTCGATGACTCTACGCCCGAAATGGTCGAGGACCAGAAGCGCCGCCTGCTGTTCCGTCAGGCGGTCGAGGTCGCCCGCTGCTGGGAAGAGGGCGTCATCGACGACCCGCGCGAGGCCGACGTCGGCGCCATCCTGGCCTGGGGCTTCGCACCCTGGACCGGCGGTCCGATCACCTACATCGACCAGTACGGCCTGAAGGCGTTCGTCGAACAGGCCGATGCCTATGCCGCCAAATACGGCGACCGCTTCAGCCCGCCGCAGCTGCTGCGTGACATGGCCGCCAAGGGCGAGACCTTCTACGGCAAGTTCAGCGGTCAGAAGGCGGCCGCCTGATACGACCGGCCGGACGGTTCAGTCCCTGAGCCGTCCGGGGACTTTCATGCCGGCACCATCGCAAAGCCAGCCCATGAACCAGCCGCCGGACGACCCGGGGGCTTGTTCAACCTGAACCCGGCGGGCTATCGGGGCGGCGACAGTTCGCGAAACACCGGAAGGGATACGGCATGCGCGTGGCAATGATCGGGACGGGATATGTGGGCCTGGTGTCCGGAGCCTGCTTTGCCGACTTCGGCCATGTGGTGACCTGCGTCGACAAGGACGCCTCCAAGATCGAGCGGCTGGAGCAGGGCGTCATGCCCATCTATGAGCCCGGACTGGAGACCCTGGTCGCCAAGAATGTCGAGGAAGGCCGCCTGTTCTTCGCCATTGATGGCGCCGAGGCCATCCGTCAGGCCGACGCGGTCTTCATTGCCGTGGGCACGCCCTCTCGTCGCGGCGACGGCCACGCCGACCTAACCTATGTCTATGAGGCCGCCAAGGAGATCGCCGATCTGATCGACGGCTTCACGGTGGTGGTCACCAAATCGACCGTGCCGGTCGGCACCGGTGACGAGATCGAGAGGATTATCCGCGAACGCCGGCCTGATGCCGAGTTCGCCGTGGTCTCCAACCCCGAATTCTTGCGCGAGGGGGCGGCCATCGGTGACTTCAAACGCCCGGATCGCGTGGTGGTCGGCACGGACGATGAGCGCGCCGTAGCGGTGATGAACGAGCTGTATCGTCCGCTGAACCTGAATGAGTCGCCGCTGCTGTTCGTGGGCCGTCGCACGTCGGAACTGATCAAGTATGCGGCCAACGCCTTCCTCGCCATGAAGATCACCTTCATCAACGAGATGGCCGATTTGTGCGAGGCGGTCGGCGCCGATGTTCAGCAGGTCGCGCGCGGCATTGGTCTGGACAACCGGATCGGGTCGAAATTCCTGCACGCCGGCCCGGGCTATGGCGGCTCGTGCTTTCCGAAAGATACGCTCGCGCTGGTGCGAACGGCCGTCGATGCGGGCAGCCCTGTGCGGCTGGTCGAGACCACGGTTGAGGTCAACGATGCCCGCAAGAAGGCCATGGCCAAACGCGTCTCGGCTGCCGCTGACGGCGACCTCAACGGCAAGACGGTTGCCATGCTGGGCCTGACGTTCAAGCCCAATACCGACGACATGCGCGATTCCCCGGCGCTGGACCTGGTGCCGGCCCTGATCGCGGCGGGGGCCAAGGTGCAGGCCTTCGACCCCGAGGGCATGCATGAGGCCAAGGCCCTGCTGGACGGCGTCGATTTCCGCGATGGGCCCTATGACGCCGTCAAGGACGCCGATGTCGTGGTGATCGTCACCGAATGGGACCCGTTCCGCGCGCTCGATCTGGACCGCCTCAAGTCGCTGGTGCGCCAGCCGGTGATCGTCGACCTGCGTAACATCTATCGGCCCGAGGACATGCGCGCCAGAGGCTTCCGCTACACCTCGATCGGCCGGGCCTGATCAAGTCCGGGGTTGACGGGATCCGTCAGCGAGTCGAGGCGGAGATCAGGATTTCGGCGCGGGCCACCGGGCGATCGGCTTCATCGGTGATGACGGCCCGCCCGAAGCCGATGACCAGGCCGGCCGATACGACGGCGGCGACCACGCCGATCGAGATCAGCCTTGCGCCTTCCAGCCATTCCCGATTGTCCGGATCCACGGCCACCCCCGGTTAACCCTGCCCCAGCCAAAGCACAGGCCGGGCAGGAATCGCAACCCCTTGGCGAACGCGAGTCGATAAAAAAGGCGGATCCCGGTGCGGGACCCGCCTTTTCTGTCTCAGTAATCGGGTGGGATCAGCCCTCGAAGGGGCGGATCAGGATTTCCACGCGACGATTCTGGGCCTTGCCGGCGGCCGTGTCGTTCGAGGCGATCGGGGCGCTTTCGCCACGGCCGTCGACATAGAAGCGCTCGGGCATGATGCCGCGGTCCACCAGGTAGCCGGCTACAGTCGAGGCACGGCGACGCGACAGGTCGAGGTTGTAGTCGGCAGCCCCGTCAGAGTCGGCGTGACCGATCACGTCGATCACCGAGCGGTCGTACTGTTGCAGCACGGCGGCCACATCATCCAGCACGGCGTAGAAGCTGGGCTGCAGGCTGGCCTGGTTCGAGCCGAAGGTCACATCCGACGGCATGCGCAGCACGAGGTTGTCGCCCTGGCGAACAACGCCGACGCCTGTACCGGACAGTTGCTCTTCCATGGCGCGTTGCTGGCGGTCCATGTACTGGCCGACAGCCGCGCCGGCGAGTGCGCCAACCCCGGCGCCGATCAGGGCGTTCTTGCGGCCCTGTTCACCGTCCGAGGTGTTGGTCAGATAGCCCAGAAGGGCCCCGCCGACGGCGCCGGCGATGGCGCCAGTTGCGGTGTTGTTGCGCGGTCCATTCGACCGGTAGGGGTCGGTGGTGGTGCAGGCCGAAGCCCCGATGAGGGTGGCGATGGCGGCACTGGTCATGATGATCTTGGTGCGCATGATGGTCGTCCTGTTGATGTCTTGGTGATCGGGGTAACGCGAGCCTTACGGTGAAGGTTCCATCCTGTATCGTATGTGAACGGCGCTGCCATCCGTTTGCCATCCACGGCTGTCAGGGCGTATCAGCCTGTTCCTGATCCATTTGCCTGACCGGATGATGCCGTGACCGCCGAACCTGCCCCCTCGTCCTCCTCGACCGACCTCTCGGCGCGCGGCATTACGCCCGTGTCGATGTCGCTGTACGACCGCGACTTCCAGGCCTTCGCCGACGCCCTCGGCGGGTCGTTCGAGCGCTATGGCTTTGCCGTGATCGCCGACCACGGGCTGGAGCAGGCCGTGATCGACGGCGCCCTCAACGATGCCAAGGCCTTCTTTGCCCTGCCCGAAGGTGTGAAGCGCGCTTACCACCTGCCCGGCACCGGCGGCGCACGCGGCCTGACCCCGTTCGGCGTCGAGGCGGCCAAGGGTGCGGCAGCGGTCGATCTCAAGGAGTTCTGGCACGTCGGCCGTGAACTGCCCGAGGGCCACCCTTATCGCCAGTACATGCGCGACAATCTGTGGCCGACCGAAGTCGAGGGCTTCCGAGACCATCTGTATGGGCTGTTCGAGGCCATGGATGCGCTCGGCGCCCGCATCCTGCGCGCCATCGCCCGGCACCTCGGCCTCGGCGACGACTATTTCGAGGACAAGGTCCAGTTGGGCAACAGCGTGCTGCGCCTGTTGCACTATCCGCCCGTGACCGGAGAGCCCGCGGGTGTGCGCGCCGGCGCGCATGAAGACATCAATGTCATCACCCTGCTGCTGGGTGCCGAAGAAGCGGGCCTGCAGCTCAAGGAAAAGGACGGCAGCTGGCTGGACATCGCCCCGCCGCCGGGCGCCCTGGTCGTCAATATCGGCGACATGCTGCAGCGGCTGACCAACCACGTCCTGCCGTCGACCAGCCACCGCGTGATCAATCCGTCACCCGAGCGCAGCCGGTTCGCCCGCTATTCCATGCCCTTCTTCCTGCATTTCAACCCGGATTTCGTGATCGAGACCCTGCCGTCGACCATCACGCCCGACAACCCGGACCGCTATGAAGGCAAGGCCATCATGGCCGAGGATTTCCTCACCGAACGCCTGAAGGAAATCCGGCTGATCTGAGCTCGCGCTCAGGCAGCGAGCCGCCGTGCGGCGAGCGGTAGCGCGAAGACTCTGCGCTCAGGCAGCGAGCCGCCGCGCGGCGAGCGATAGCGCCTCTACTTCGAGATTCTCAACCGGGTGATGTCGCGGCCGATAGCCTTGAAGGCTTCGGACAGGTCGGCCCCGCTGGCGGGCAGATAGACATGGCTGCTGCTGGACGCGCAATTCTGGATCACGCGCTCGGCTCCGCCGCCGGACGCCACCTGGAAGCCGACGGTGTAGACGATGACCCCCTGGGCCTTCATCCCCGCGCACAAGGACAGGGTCTGTTCGAACGGATCGCCATTGGTCGAGCTGCAGCCGATGTGGTCATAGGTGCTGCCCGATCCGGACCCGGCATCCGCGCCGATGACGCCCGAGCAATAGGGCGTATTGAACTCCCCGTCGGTCATGATGATCACGGCCTTCAGCGTATCGTCGTCGCCATAGGGCGCTGCCGCGCTTGCCGGCCACAGGCTGTTGAAGTTAGGCGATACCGTATACCAGCCCCACGCCGTGCCGATTTGACCAGCGGTCGAACCCGCAACTCTGAAGTCGTCGATGGCGGTCTTCAGCCCCTCGCGGTCGCTTGACAGGGGAATGATCGAGTCGGTGGGGCACCGGTTGCTGGATGTGCCTGAATAGTTGAACTGGGCCCGGGCCGCAGAATTGGTCAACGCGTCCGTGTAAGCTTGGGGCCCCGTGCGTTCAGCCACGCAGGACGAGGCCTCAAACCAGCGCAACTGGTTATGGCGATTGCGGAACACCCGCCACTGACAGCCGTACTGGCCACACCAGGAGCGGCCATTATAGGTGTAACTGCCCCAGCTCGCCCCATTCACCCCGATTGAATAGCGATCGGCACTGATGCGGCGGACTTCATAGCCCGTGTTGTTGATCTGCGTCATGCCCCCGACGTTGGTAATATAGACAGTGTCACCGTCGGAAAGACCATGGTTCGATGCCGTGGTGATGATCACCGAACAGTCGGACTCCACGCACTTGCGGACGCGTCCGTCGTCGTCATATTTGCTGTAGCCGTCCCCCCCGCGGGTATTCAGGGTCGCCCACCCCCAGCCCGCCCAGTACTCGAGTGAAAAGCGGTTGTTGTTGATTCGCACCACTCGATAGACCCGGTCGTTGATCTGGTGCATGCCCTCGACGTCCTCGATCCAGACGTAGTCGCCGGTCGAGAAGCCATGGTTGTTGGCGGTTATCACACCCGGACTGGCCCGGGTGATGTCCGAGATCGACTTCCATGAGCCCTCGGCCCATGCCGCATCCGTGATGTTCAGGTGTCCGACAGGGGCGCCGCGCGCCGAATTCACCCAGCTGCCCAGATTGACGCCCATTGAATAGGGTACGATCGCGACCTTGGAATAGTAAGGGGTCTGCTGGTCCTGGACGATCATGGTCACCAGATCCTTGGCCGCCGCCTTGAGGTCCGCGATACGGGTGCCGGACATCGAACCGGTGATGTCCAGCACCAGCGACACTTCCAGGTTCTTGGACGAGCGGTTGACCTCGGAATGGGCGCCGACCGGCAGATAGTCGTCCATGAACTGGCCGTAGGGCGGCAGGAAGATGTTGGCGACCAGCGCCTTCACATCGACCGATCCGTCGGCCACCACCACCTGATCTTCGGTCAGGACGAAGGTCGTCTTGTCCTCGCGCAGGATGATGTTCGGATAGTTGGTCAGATTGGCCCGCAGCGCATCCATGCCGACGCGCTGGATGTCTGCCGGGTCCGTATAGGGCGAGCGCGCGGCCGCCAGAGCCGAGGCATCCAGCGCATCCTGGAGGTTAACGCGAACGGTCGAGGCCCGGTGGATGTCCACCCCGCCGACCGTCATCAGCACCATGACCGGCAGGCTGAGGCCGAAGATCAGCGCGACATTGCCGCGCCGATCCTCGAAGAACGCCTTCAGTCTTTCCGTCCAGAGACGAATGCCCATAATCCCGACCGTCTGTTCCGAGGCGCGGGCACGGGCCCGCACATCCGGGGATCATGCACCGGGGACGGTTAAGGGAAGGTCGAGGACGCCGGTTAACGGCGGCCGGTCACCAGCCGCAGTCCTTGCCCTCGTTCTGCTCGGTCAGCCAGGTGTTCAGCGGCGCGAAATAGTCCGCAATCGCCGAGGCGTCGCCGGTCCGCTGGCCGGTAAAGGCATACATGGCCTCGGGCCAGGGGCGGGACTGGCCCATCTCCATCATGGCGTTGAAGCGCTCACCGACCGCCTCATTGCCATAGATCGAACAGCGGTGCAGCGGTCCGGTCCAGCCGATCTGCTCGCAGGCCGCCCGGTGGAACTGGAACTGGTAGATGTGCGCCAGGAAGTAGCGGGTGTACGGCGTATTGCCCGGAATGTGATACTTCGCGCCGGGGTCAAAGGCGTTGTCCGGACGGTCGCCCGGCGGCACCAGGCCCTGATATTTCAGCATATTGGCCGACCAGGCGTCGTTGTATTCGTCCGGCGAGGTCTCGCCCGAGAACACGTCCCAGCGCCAGCGGTCGACCATCAGGCCGAACGGCAGGAAGGCGATCTTGTCCAGCGCCATCTTCAGCAGGAAGGGGATGTCCTCGTCCGCGCCCGGCACCTGCTCCAGCAGGCCGATCTGGTTCAGATAGGTGGGCGTCAGCGCCGACAGGCCGACGAAATCTCCGATCGCCTCGTGGAAGCCGTCGTTCGCGCCATTCTTGAACAGGAAAGGCTGATCCTTGTAGGCGCGCTGATAGACATTGTGCCCCAGCTCGTGGTGCACGGTGTAAAAGTCGTCGGCATTCACCTGGGTGCACATCTTGATGCGCACGTCCTCGTGGTTGTCGAGGTCCCAGGCCGAGGCGTGGCATACGACCTCGCGGCCCTCGGGCCGGGTGATCTGGCTGCGCTGCCAGAAGGTGTCCGGCAGCGGCGCCAGCCCCAGCGAGGTATAGAAGCCTTCGCCCGTGCGGACCATCTTCTCGGCATCATAGTCCGCCTCGACCAGCAGCTCGGTCATATCGTAGCTGGATGTGCCGCCGGTCTTGGGCGCCACCACATCATAGATATTGCCCCACTGCTGCGACCACATATTGCCCAGCAAGTCGGCGCGGATCGGCCCACTGTCCGGCTGGACATCGGCGCCATAGGTCTCGAACAGCCGCGTCCGCACATAGCAGTGCAGGTTCTCGTAGAAGGGCTGGACCTGCGACCACAGCCGGTCGGTCTCGGCGGCGAAGGCGTCGGGCTCCATGTCATAGCCCGAGCGCCACATGGCCCCGACATCGTCAAAGCCCAGCTCGCGCGCGCCTTCATTGGCGATGTCGACCATGCGGGTATAGTCGTCGGCCATCACCGGCGAAATGGTGCGCCAGCCTTCGTAGAGGGCCTTGGTCTCGGCCGGATCACGGCTTGCGGCCAGAATCTGGCTGGCCTCGTCCAGGGTGATCATCTCGCCCTTGTATTCGAACTTGCCGGTCGCATAGGTCGAGTCCAGCCGCGTGGTGATCTCGGCCAGTTCGGTCGCAGACCCCGGCTTGTTCGGCGCGGGCAGGACAATGCCCTGGGTCAGGATGTTCAGCTTGCGACGCACGTCGAACGGCACCTCGACGTCATTGAACCGGGCGGCCTCATTGGCCAGCTTCACTGACAGTTCGGTGTACTCGGCATTGGCCTTGGCCTCGAGCCACATGGTGTCATAGGTGATGTTGGTGGCGCGCACCCAGGCCACGCGCCCGGCATATTCGCTGGCCTCGGCCAGCTGACGTTCGGCATCGGCGACAAAGGCGGCGGCCTCGGCCGCAGTCGGCGCCTGACCCGTCAGATTAGCCTCGGTCAGGGCCGGGGCCGGTGCACCGGGTCGAACGGGCGAATTGGCGACCTGCGGCGCGGCGCCGTCATTGCCGGACATGCCGTTCGACAGGGCGGCGCAGCCGGCGGCGCCCGCCACCAGGGCTCCCACGGCTACGGTAATTGTCAGGGTGCGTTTCATGGTGTTCCTCCGCCTTGTGCAGTCCGGCTCGTTCCGTGGCGCGCATCCGACGCCTCCGGACCGCGTCCGTCAAGTCCGGCTCAGCCCAGCACGCAACTCGCCAGTCCGTCATTGCGTACCGTGCCCATGGCGGCCTGCACGCGCCGTGCGCGGCCGCGTACATAGGGACCGGGGCTGGACGCATTGTAGCGCCTCGGACTCGGCAGCACCGCCGCCAGACGCGCGGCCTCGCGCGCCGACAGATCAGCCGCCGACTTGCCGAACCAGTGCTGGGCCGCCGCCTCCGCGCCATAAACGCCCGGGGCCCATTCGGCGACATTCAGATAGACTTCGACGATCCGCCGCTTGGACCAGGTCGCCTCGATCAGCACCGTATAGCCGGCCTCCAGACCCTTGCGGATCCAGCCCCGACCGGGCCACAGGAAGACGTTCTTGGCCGTCTGCTGAGAAATCGTCGAGCCGCCGCGCATGCCGCCGCGCCCGCTGCGTTTGGATCGCTCATTGGCCTTGAGCGCCTTTTCGATAGCCTCGAAGTCAAAGCCCGAATGGCTGCAGAACCGCGCGTCTTCCGAGGCGATCACCGCCTCGACCAGTCGGGGTGAAATGTCGTCCAGCTTGCGCCAGCGATAGTCGGCGGGCTGGCCCGCAAATCCCCGCTCGACCATCAGCAAGGTCGTCAGCGGCGGCACCACCGCATGGGTGACCACCGACCCGACCGGCAGTATTATCGCGAGGGCCAGCGCGCCCAGCATCACGCCCAGACAGCCGATCCGCCGTTTGGGCTTGTCGGTCGGGAATTCCGGCATATGCGGGGGTTCAGCCATACTCCATCATGAACAGTCCCGCTTGCGCATGGCAAGCCAGTGAGCACCAACAGGGGGCAGGCTACAGCTCGGCGATCCCGGCCTGACCGTCCTCGTCGCCCCAGGCCAGACGGGTGCCGTCATCACTCATCGCCAGGGCACAGATGGGTGCGCCGTGCTCGGCCTTGACGAAGGCCAGCCCCTGACCGGCGGGATCGGCCCACCAGACGCGACCGTCGTTCAGCCCGGCAGCCACCCGGCCGTGCTTCAGGCTCGCAGCCACATGGACCACCAGCGCGCCTTCCTCGAAACCGATCTCGGAGGCTTCCTTGCCCATCGGCCCGTCCGAACCGGTGAACGGCCACATGACCACGCCCGAGGCCCCCGCCGTCGCCAGCAGCTTGCCGCCGGACAGGAACGCCACCGAACGGATCTTGGCCGGATAGCCGCCCATGCGCAGGTTCCGCTGATCCTTCAGGCGCCAGCCGTGCAACTGATTGTCCTGCATGGTGGTGACAACAAAGGCGCCGTCGGGCGACACCGCCACCCCGGTATGCGACCCGGCCCATTTCAACAGTGCGGGTTGCTGGTCCGCGATCCGCGCATACCACAGCGCCGCCCCGCCATAGGTCGAGGCCACCAGCCGCCGTCCCTTGGGGTCGAACGCAAGGCCGGACACGGTCCGCTCATGGGTGAACTCGCGCTTGAAGGCCGCATCCGACGAGTCCAGCACGGTGGCCACCTTGCCCGCCGAATACGCCACAAGTCCGCTCTCGGGCGAGGCGGCGACCGAATCGATCCAGCGGCCCTTTGTATCGGCCAGCGGCACGACTTCGTCGGGCTGCGACCAGACCAGCCGTCCGTCGTCCCCGCCGGTGATGATCCCCTGACCCGACGGATGCCGCACCGCGCACAGGACCGCCCCGTCATGGGCCTCGACCACCGATCCATCCTCGAACCGGATCGACCCGTCGCCCAGGGCAAGGACGGCGCCGGAAGCGTCAAACAGGGCCGCAGTCGGCTGGGAATCAAAGGTCAGGGACGTCACGCCCCGACCTCGCCGCAGCGGATCAGGCGGGAATTGCTGACGGCGGCCTGCCGGTGGACGACGGCCTCGCGATACTCGGGATCGCGCAGCATCTCGAGAAAGGCCGCCCCGGTGGGGTAGCGGGCGATGAAGGCGATGTCCCAGGCCTCGTCGCGCGGCCCGATCAGGGTCAGCTCGGGTGTGCCGGTCCAGATCTGTTCGCCGCCCGCGCGGGTAAAGGGCGCTGCCGCCTCGCGCCGGTACAGCTTGTAGGCCTCGGCCCCGGCAATCCGCTTGTTGATCATGGGATGGGCGGCCGGATAAAGCGCCTGCGGCCGGAACCGCACCAGATTGATCATCATGATCGGCCGGTCGTCGGGCAGGTCGCGGAAGGCGGCGATGGCGTCGCGGGCGGGGTCAACGTGCTCGATCATGCCGCGCAGGCCTCAAAGCCCTTGCGCAGGGCGGCTTCGTCCAGATCGCGGCCGATGAAGACCGCGCGGCTCCAGCGGCGCTCGGCCTCGCCCCACGGCTTCTGCAACTCACCCTCAAGGATCATGTGCACGGCCTGAAACACCAGCCGCCGGTCCTCGCCCGCCACGTCGATGATGCCCTTGGCCCGCAGGATGTCCTGCCCCTGACTGGCCAGCAGCTGGTCCAGCCATTGGGTGAAGACCTGACCGTTCACCGGGCGGTCCAGCGACAGAGCAATGCCCTTGATGTCGTCCTCGTGTGCATGGCCCCGGGGACCATGATCATGGTCGTGGTCGTGGTCATGATGGGCTTGGTCGTGCTCATGGCCGTGGTCATGGTGGTCGTGATCGTGGCCACAGTCCGCGTCGTGCACATGGCCTTCGGCGCCGTGCGGCGGATTGAGGAAGTCGGGCCGCACCTCATTGATCCGGCCCAGATCAAACCCGTGACGGTTCAGGATCTGGTCCAGCGGCACATCGGCGCGTTCGGCCCGGATGATCGGCGCCAGCGGGTTCAGCGCCCGCAGCCGCGCCTCGACCGTCGCCACTTCCTCGGCGCTCACCAGATCGGTCTTGTTCAGGATGATCTGGTCGGCAAAGGCCACCTGTTCGCGGGCCTCCTTCGAGTCATCCAGCCGCGCCATGACGTGCTTGGCGTCGACCAGGGTGGTGACGCTGTCCAGAACCGTCTTTTCGCGCACATCGTCATCGACGAAGAAGGTCTGGGCCACCGGGCCCGGATCGGCCAGGCCCGTGGTCTCGACGATGATGGCGTCGAAGGCCGGCTTGCCCGGGCGCTGTCGCTTCATCAGCCCCTGCACCACGCGGATCAGGTCGCCGCGCACCGTGCAGCAGACGCAGCCATTGTTCATCTCGAACACATCTTCGTCGGCGCCGACGACCAGATCGTTGTCGATCCCAATCTCGCCGAACTCGTTGACGATCACGGCATAGCGCTTGCCGTGGTCACCGGTCAGGATCCGGTTCAGCAGGGTGGTCTTGCCGGCGCCGAGATAGCCGGTCAGCACGGTCACAGGTGTCTTTTCCATGGGGGCTAGATGGAGCGTCCCGGCCGGAAAGGAAAGGGCCTCAACACTGAGGACAGTCGGCCATGGCCTCGGTTTCCAACTGGATGGTGACGTGGTCGATGTGGAAGGTGTGGCGGGCCAGCGCCTGAACCTCGGCCAACAGGGCGGCGGCATCGGCCCGCTCATGCACCAGATGCGCCGTCAGGGCGGCGTCTGTGGTCGACAGGCCCCAGATGTGCAGGTCGTGCACGGCCACCACGCCCGGCACCGCCAGCAGACCGGCGCGCACCTGATCGACGGCGATCCCGGCGGGCGCCCCGTCCAGCGCCAGATTGACCGAGTCCTTCAGCAATCCCCAGGTCGACCACAGGATCACGGCCACAATCACCAGGCTGAAGATCGGGTCGATCATCGACCAGCCTGTCATCCAGATGACCGCCCCGGCCAGCACCACCCCGATCGACACCGCCGCATCGGCCATCATGTGCAAATAGGCGCCCCGCACATTCAGGTCCTTGTGCTGGTCCTTCAGGAACAGCAGGGCGGTGCCCAGGTTGATGACAAAGCCGATGCCGGCCACGACCATGATGATGCCGGATGCGACCGGCTGAGGATCCAAAAACCGCTGCACGGCCTCCCAGCCGATCCAGCCACAGGCCAGGATCAACAGCAGGGCATTGGCCAGCGCCGCCAGCACCGTCCCCTTGCGATAGCCATAGGTCAGCGAGCCGCGCGCCTGTCGCCGCGACAGCCATGCCGCGCCGCCGGCCATGGCCAGCCCCAGCACGTCGGACAGATTGTGCCCCGCATCGGCCATCAGGGCGGTCGAGCCGCTGATGACCCCCGCGCTGAACTCGATGATGACGAACAGCAGATTGACGCTCAGCCCGACCAGATAGCGCCAGTCGCCGGTGTCGACCGGCCCGTGGGCATGGCCATGCCCATGGCTGTGCCCGTGGCCGTGCCCATGCCTGTGATTGTGGCCGTGCACGTGTTGGGGCTTTTCGGTGGAATCGTGCGCGTCGTGGGCCATGTGCGACCCTAGTGCTGGTGCATGACGACGAGAAGCCCCAGCCCGATCAGGGCCAGGCCGAGGATCGCGCCCTCGTAGCGCGCCCAGCGCTCCAGCTTCAGGATCGAGGCACCGGCTCGGGCGAGGGTGGTGAACACCGCCATGCCCAGCACCGTGCCGACGGCCAGAACAACCGTCAGCAATGCCAGCACCATCAGGCCTTCCTCGGCCGATGACAGATAGAGCGGCAGCAGCACCTCTCCCGGCGAAGCCGCCATCACCGCCACCAGCCCCCAGAAGGCCGCCGCCTGCGAGACCGTCGGCTCGGGCGTCTCCAGCTCGGGGCCCGAGGCCGGCACCGGCTTCATCAGGGTTGCGCGCGTCAGATAGAACAGGCCCAGCACAAACAGCAGCCCGGCCGAAACCCACGGCAGGACCCCCGCCACCCACTGGTCCAGCGCCAGCCCCGCCGCGACAATTGCGCCTCCAACGACGGCGGTGACCGCAATATGGGCCAGTCCCGCCGCCAGCACGGACCACAGGGTGGTGGCCAGACTCCACCGCTGCGCCCGCCCGACCAGCACGAACGGCAGCCAGTGCGTCGGCAGGGCGGCATGCAGGAATGCGGTGACGAGGCCGCCGAGCAGCAGCGACATCAGCAGGGAGGGTTGAAGGTCGGACGGCGACATCGCGACGTCCATAGCGTGTTACTTTATAACGGTCGAGAGGGGCGCTGCGGATTCTGCATAAAGATGCGCCCGATCCATCGGCAGTCCGGACGCTCCCGCCCGGTGCCGCCGTGCCACTGTCTGGTGCACATTGACCGCCCCGCGCTGAAAGCCGCGCGCGAACAGGGCGAAATAGACCAGCCACAGCCGGGTCCGGGGCGCCCCGGCCAGTTCTGCGGCCCGCTCGCGGTTGTCGTACAGGCGCGCCGACCATATCCGCAGGGTCCGCTCAAAGTGCTCGCGGAGGGTTTGCACATCCAGCACCTCGAAGCCGTGCCGACCCAGGGCGGTCGTGGTCATGCCGAGGGTGTCCAGCTCTCCGCCGGGGAAGATGAAGCGGGTGATGGTGCGGGTGGTCGCCGTGGGTCGGGGCGCGCCGTTCCGGTCTGCAGGGCCATGGCCGCGTCTGACAGACGCCTGATGGAAATACAGCCCGCCGGGTTTCAGCAGCCGGTGGACCCGCGCGAAATGGGCGTCGTGATTGCGAAAGCCGAGGTGTTCGAACATCTCGACCTGGGAAACGGCGTCATAGACACCCTCTACGTCGATATCGCGATAGTCGACCAATTCAAGCGTCACCCGGTCGCCCAGACCCTGCCGCGCCACCTCGGCCTGTCCGTATGCCAGCTGGGCCGGGGACAGGGTCACCCCGTGCACCTCAACGCCGTAATGCCGCGCCGCATGACAGGCCAGCCCACCCCAGCCGCAGCCGATGTCCAGCAGGCGCTGCCCGGGCCTCAGGTTCAGCTTGCGACAGATCAGGTCCAGCTTGTGCTGCTGGGCCTCGTCCAGACCCGCCCCCTCATGCGGAAAGACGGCGCTGGAATAGATCATGGCCGGGTCGAGGAAGAGGCCGTAGAATTGGTTGCCGACATCATAGTGGAAGCGGATGAAGTCGGCGTCGCGCCGCCGGTCATGGCCCTGTCCCTCGCCATCGCGCGCATCATGCCAGTCCGGCACGTTCGCCTCCCTGTCGCCGGAGGCCAGCAGCAGGGGCAGGGCGGTCCGCGCCACCGCCCACAGGTTCAGCCGCTTGCGCAGATGCATCAGCCGCCCGTGGTCGATCCGGTCCAGCGCCTCCAGCGGCGATCCCCCCTCGACCGCAAGCGCCCCCGAGGCGAACAGGCGAAACAGCGTCGCAAGCCCGGGCCTCAGGATGAGCGCCCTCAACGTCTGCGGCCCCGCAATAACCAGCTGGATGTCGCCGCGCGCCGGATCGCCGAGTCCGACGACCGATCCGTCCCAGAGCCGCAGCGACAGGTCCGCCTGCAGCGCCTCTGCGATCTGTCCGGCCAGCCGAGTTGCCGCATCCAGTGCGCGGTCCCTGGTCGGGGTGGGGGTGTGTGTCATGAACATCCCGAAGCGACCGGGCCCGTCCGCCCGCCTGTCCTGACTTATCGCCCGCACGGGGGTGTGGAAAGTCCGGCAGGGCGCGGATCAATGCGCGCTTGTCCGTTGACTCGGCGCTGCCCTTCCGTATATGTCGCCGCTCTTCGCCTGCGGGGGTCCTCCGCGGGCGCTAATCTTTATGCGTTCAGGCTTTGAGGCTTTCGATATGTACGCGGTAATCAAGACCGGCGGTAAGCAATACCGGGTTCAACCGGGCGACGTGCTGGTCGTCGAAAAGCTGGACGGCGACGCCGGTTCGGACGTCAGCTTCGGCGAAGTCCTGATGCTGGGCGGCGACAAGGGCATCACGGTCGGCGCCCCGCTGATCGACGGCGCCACCGTCGCGGCCACCCTGATCGAGACCCGCAAGGGTGAGAAGGTCAAGATCTTCAAGAAGATCCGCCGTCAGGGCTATCGCCGGACGCGTGGCCATCGCCAGATGGAATCGGTGCTGCGCATCACCGGCATCGAAGGTGCAGGCGAAAAGGCCAAATGGGACGGCGAAACCTCGCTGATGACCAAGGCCGAGATGAACCTGCGCGCCCGTGGCCTGGCCTCGCGCGATGCCGAAGTCGAAGCCAAGCCCGCCAAGGTTGCCAAGGCTGAAGCCCCCAAGACCGAAGCAAAGGCGGCTCCGGCGAAGAAGGCGCCCGCCAAAAAGGCCCCTGCCAAGGCAGCTGCGGCCCCCAAGGCTGAAAAGGCCGAGGCCAAGGCTCCGGCCAAGAAGGCCCCCGCCAAGAAGGCCGCGCCCAAGGCCGACAAGGAATAACGCTTTAGGCGCACCGCCTGGCGGTGTGCTAGAATGACAATCACGCGCTCAAGCAGTGAGGCTCCGCGAGCCGAGCGATAGCGCATCGAGGAAGTAACGGAGCAGACCTATGGCTCACAAGAAATCCGGTGGTTCGTCGCGTAACGGTCGCGACTCCGAATCCAAACGCCTCGGCGTGAAGAAATTTGGCGGCGAGCGCGTGCTGGCCGGCAACATCATCATCCGTCAGCGCGGCACCAAATGGCACCCGGGCGACAACGTCGGCATGGGCCGTGACCACACCCTGTTCGCCCTTACCCCGGGCTCGGTGAAGTTCACCACCAAGACCGGTGGCCGCTGTTACGTCTCGATTCTTGCGGCCAACGACGACCAGGCAGCCACCGCCGCCGCCGCCGAGTAGCACGAAGCCTGACCGGATCGTGTTGCTCAACCAGCAGCCGATCCGGACCAAGGGAAATATTCCGCGGGGAGTCTGGATCACCAGGCTCCCCGTTTTCGTTCCCCGCCTCGAGCCGCCCGAGCCCTCAAAAGGCGGCGGCAGGAAGACCGAGGCCCGGCCATGTGCGGAATTGAACCCTTGCCTGTCATAGAGACCCGGCGTCTGGCGCTGCGGGCGCCTCGTCCCGAGGATGCCCCGCGCCTCGTCGCCCTGGCCAATGATCCCGATATCGCCCGCATGACCCTGCGGATGCCCTCGCCCTATTCGGTAGCTCACGCCGAGGAATTCCTGGCGAACGTCGCGGCCCAGGATCCGCGCAGCGGCAGCACCTTCATGATCGAGCATGAGGACCAGGGTCCGGTCGGCGTCATCGGCCTGTTCAACGACGCCGATCCCGTTCCGGAAACCGGCTACTGGATCGGCCGGCCCTATTGGGGACGGGGCTATGCCACTGAAGCCCTGCAGGGCGCGCTCAGCTGGGCGCGCAGCCGCTGGCGCAAGCGGGCGCTGGTCGCGGGCCACTTTATCGACAATCCGGCCTCCGGCCGGGTGCTGGAAAAGGCGGGCTTTCTGTACACGGGCGAGGTCCGGCCCGGGCTCAGCCGCGCGCGGGGTGGTCCTGTCGAAACCCGGCGGATGGTCTGGCTGGCCTGACCGTGTGTCAGGCCGACCGATATCAGGCCGGCGGCGGCATGAAGATCATCAGCAGGCCGACGGTGACGATGGCCAGGGCGACGATCACGCCCAGCACGAAGCCCAGCGCCAGCCGCGCGCGCCTGCGCCGCAAGCCCCCGCTCGATACCGAGCGGATATAGACGAACGGACGACGATCAAACGCTTCCGAACCGGTGATATTGTGTCGGGACATGGACGCGCTCCCTTACCGAACCCCGCATCCTGATGGACGCGCGCCCTCTGTGCCCCTCCGGCTGGGGCCAAAGCATGGCGAACGGCGGTTTATCTCGGGATCAGCCGCAATATATCAGGCGACCGCTATAGGCGCGGTAATATCCCGTACGCGGATCATAGGATCGGTAGGTGCGGCGGCACCATTCAACGCGGCGCGCATCGCGCCCGCCGCCATAGGCCGAACCTGACCCCGGATAGACCAGATCGGGTCGCCCATGGGCGCCGTAATAGGGGGTGGCGCCGCCCTGACCATAGGCGGGCGGGTGCCGATAGCTCGAGCCATAGTAGGGCTGGGGCCCGCCGTAACCATAGCCGCCCCGGTCATAGCGCCGGTCGTGGTCGCGATAGCCCCGGTCATAGCCATAGCCGCCCGAGCCGTAGGACGTCCGGTGTCGCTGGTCGCGCCAGCGCGCGTCGCAGTCGGAGCGGTTGGCGTCCCAGAAAGCGTCGCACCGATAGTCGCCGGGCCGGTCGCGCTGAGCCGCGACACTCCAGTCGGAATATCCGCTGCTGCGGTGCTCGGAGCGATAGCCGCCCTCATAACGGGTCTGGCTTTCGTAGCCATAGCTGTAGCGACCGTCATAGCGGCTCTGGGCCTCGGCGGCGGTGGCGCCAAGGCCCAGCACGGCCCCCGCGGCGATCATCGTTACGACACGCTTCGACAGGTCGGCCATGGTGAACTCCATTCTCTAGAGGGTGACGTCCACGCGCGCGCCGTCGCGGGTCCGGATCCGTTGCATCATGACCACCCGCTCTTCGCCACCGGCGCTGACCGGCGCGATGACGAACCATTCCCCGGCGGGCAGGCCGCTGAACAGGAACCGGTTGTCCGCACAGGTCGAGGATCGCACATACGACCGGTAGTCGGCATTGGGGTCGGGCACGGTGCGGGCGCGCACCACCGATTCGGGCAAGGCGGCCTTCTCGGTCGAGCCGTACAGGTTGCGGAACCGGGCGCGGGTATAGGGTGTCACCGGCGTCAGGGCGACCGAGCCGGTGCAGGTGTAGCGGTTGCCATTCCGCGAATAATCGATCCGGCCGTTGACGCTTCCGGTTCCGTTCACGCCTGACCAGGCAAAGTCAGCGGCGTTGAACGCAGTCGATTCGACCATCGGTCTCGGTGCCGGTCCGGTGGTGGGCGCGCAGGCGGCAGTGGCCGCCAGAGCAGCGGCCGTCAGGGACGTCAGGGTCAGGGTTCGCAGTGAAATGGGCATGGTCAGGTTTCTTCCTCCGGAACGCGTGTCGCCGATCATAGGCCCGGATCGACGTCACCGCCATGACGCCTAACGCAAGCCATAAGGTCAAGGTTGCGAGCAATACGCCTCTGGTCCACAAGCGGCGGCTGAAGACCGTGATCTACGCGGCAGGAACGCTTTGGGACCCGTACCCCGGATGACCGTCACCTTTTCCGATATCCAGGCCGCGCGTGAGCGCATCCATGGCCAGGTCGACCACACCCCCACACGCCACTCACGTCGTCTGTCGGAACTGACCGGGGCCGAGGTCTGGGTCAAGTTCGACAATCTGCACTTCACCGGCAGCTTCAAGGAGCGCGGCGCCCTCAACCGGCTGCTGCTGCTGGATGCGGACGAGCGCAAGCGCGGCGTCGTCGCCGCCTCGGCCGGCAACCACGCCCAGGCGCTGGCCTATCACGGTGGACGGCTCGGCGTGCCGGTCACCATTGTCATGCCCGAGGGCACGCCCTTTGTGAAAATCGACGGCACCCGCCGCCATGGTGCGACGGTCGTGATCGAGGGCGCGGACTTCACCGGCTCGACCGCCGAGGCCCACCGCCTGCGGGACGAGGAGGGCTTCGTCTTCATCTCGGCCTTTGACGACAAAGGCATCGTCGCGGGGCAGGGCGTCTGCGCCATGGAGTTCCTCGAGGACGCCCCCGATCTCGAGGACATGCTGATCCCGATCGGCGGTGGCGGCCTGATCGCCGGCTGTTCCATCGCCGCCAAGGCCACCAAGCCCGAGCTGAATGTTCATGGCGTCGAGGCGGCCATGTATCCGTCCTTCAGCGCCCGCCGCCGGGGCGAAACGCCCAGATGCGGCGGGGCAACCATCGCCGAGGGCATCGCCATCAAGGCCGTTGGCGACATCCCCTTCGCCCTCGCCGATCCGCTGGTGAAAGAAATCTTCGTCTGCGAGGAGGCCGATTTCGAAAAGGCCGTCGCCTTTTACGCCACGCTCGAGAAAACCGTGGCCGAGGGCGCGGGTGCGGGGGGGCTCGCCGCCCTGCTGGCCCATCCGGACCGCTTCAGGGGCCGCAAGGTGGGGCTGGTCCTATGCGGGGGCAATATCGACGCGCGCATGCTGGCCGTGGTGCTGAACCGCGAAATGGTGCGCGAGCGGCGGCTGATCGTCTATCGCATTCTGGGCGACGACCGCCCGGGCATGCTGTCGGCCATGGCCGCCGTGATCGGCGGCCTCGGCGGCAATATCATCGACGTGGTCCACAACCGTCTGGCGCTTGACGTGCCGGCCAAGGGGGCCGAGTTCGACATCATGGTGGAAACCCGCGACTCGGCGCATGCCGACGAGATCGGCAAGGCTCTGGGGGACAAGGGTTATGAACTTCGCATGGGGTAGGGCCGCAGGCGCGGCATGTGCAGGCCTTCTGCTGCTGTCCGCCTGCGGGGGCAGCGACGCGGACCCGTCCGCCGACAGCGCAGCCCGGGCCGAGGCCGCCGCGTATTTCCTGACGTCCAACGCCCGCGCGGAAGGCATCCAGACCACCGAAAGCGGCCTTCAGTACAAGGTGATAGCCTCGGGCCCCGCCGATGGCGTCCAGCCAGATTCCAACGACCTCGTGCGCGTCGAATATGAGGGCAGCCTGACCAACGGCACCGTCTTTGACAGCTCGTATCAGCGCGGCGCGCCGGCGGTAATGTCGCCTCAGGGTCTCGTCCCCGGCTGGACCGAAGCCCTGCAGATGATGCGCCCCGGCGACGAATGGATGCTCTATGTCCCGCCCGCCCTCGGCTATGGCGAGGAGGGGCGTCCCCCGGCCATCCCCGGCAATTCGGTGCTGGTGTTCCGCATCAAGCTGCTGGCCGTCGCTCCGGCGCCCGGCGGCCATCGCGGCGTGGGCCAGGCCACGGGCTGATCCGGGTCACGCTTCAAGCTTTGCCACGGCCCATCGGGCGGCATCCGCCACAACCGGATCGGGGTCTGCCACCAGCCTCTCCGCCGAGTCCCGCAGCGCCGGGTCACCACTGTTGCCGATGGCGTACAGCACATTCCGCACAAAGCGGTCACGGCCGATCCGCTTGATCGGGCTCTTGCGAAAGCGTGCCCGGAACGCCGCATCGTCCAGCGCCGCCAGCTCGGCCAGAGGCGGGGCGACCGCTTCATCCCGCGCCGCCAGCCGCGCCTCGCGCGATGTCTCGGCGAACTTGTTCCACGGGCAGACCGCCAGACAATCGTCACAGCCATAGATGCGGCTGCCCGCCGCCGTCCGGAACTCCTCCGGCCAGGGCCCCGCGAACTCGATGGTCAGATAGGACAGACAGCGCCGCGCATCCAGCTGGAACGGCGCCGGGAAGGCCTGCGTCGGGCAAACATCCAGACAGGCGGTGCAAATGCCGCAATGCTCGTCCTCGGCCTCATCGACCGGCAGCTCGGCCGCCGACAGGATCACGCCCAGGAACAGCCAGTTGCCATGCCGGCGCGACAGCAGATTGGTGTGCTTGCCCTGCCAGCCCAGACCGGCCCGCTGCGCCAGCGGCTTTTCCATCAGGGGGGCGGTGTCGACGAACACCTTGACGTTCTCGCCGGTCTTCGCCGCGATGAAACCGGCCAGGGTCTTCAGCCGCCCCTTGATCAGCTCGTGATAGTCATCGCCCCGCGCATAGACGGAGATATAGCCCCGCGACGGGTCTTCCAGCTCGACCAGCGGATCGGTGCCCGGCCCGTAGTTGAGGCCCAGCACGATGGCGGTCCGCGCCTGATCCCACATGGCCTGCGGATGCCGCCGCCGGTCCAGCGTGGTCTCGATCCAGTCCATGTCGCCATGCCGCCCGGCCTCGACGAAGCGGTCCAGATGATCACCGGCGGACCAGGGCGCCTCGGCCGACGCCAGCTGGCAGGCGTCAAAGCCCAGCGCGCTCGCGCGGGCGCGGATCTCCTCGACCAGACTGTCGCTGTGGGCGTTCATCGCCCCGCCTTGCCGCGAACGGCCCTAGAAGTCGAGGTCGTCGTAATGGGCAACGGGCGGCTGACCCGGCAGGCGGTCGCCCAGCAGCGACCGGAAACAGGGACGGCATTTCATCCGCACATACCAGTCCTTGAGCGCCGGATACGTCGCCCAGGCGATCTCCCCGAAATAGTCCAGCACCGACAGATGCGCCGCCGCGACCAGATCGGCCTGCCCCAGGCGGCGTCCGGCCAGCCAGTCGCGGCCCTGAGTCAAACCTTCCAGCTCGGCCAGATGCCCCTTCAGCGCCTCACGCCCGGCGCGCAGCGCCCGGGCCTCGGGCGGGCCCAGCCGCAGCAGTGGCTTTTCCATGCGCTCGTGCAACAGGACGGCCTGAACCTCATCGGTGAATTTGCGCTCGAACCAGCCGGTCAGGCGGCGCGTCTCGGCGCGCTCGGCGTCGTCGCGGGTGAACAGCAGCTTGCCTTCGGTCTGGTCATCGACCCAGCCGAGAATGGCCGCGCTCTCGCACAACACCAGATCGCCGACCTTCAGCACTGGCGGCATTCCCGAGGGGTTCAACCCGTGCAGCGGGCAGTCGTCCTCCCAAGGCTTCACCGGGGTTTCGCGCACGGCGATCTTCGCCTCGCCCAGGGCCAGACGCGCGCATCGAGATCCCGGATCGAAGGCGAAATGAAGCAGGACGGAGTCGGCCATGAGGCCTCCATGCCCCAAGGGTCGTTAAGCGCGCGTTTACCGCGTCGCCGTCAGCCCCACGGGCCGCGTCGCACCGGTGGCGTGCCGGGGACGAGCGTCGGCGCTCCAGCGTGGGTGGTGTCATCGGCGGTCCGGATCAGCGCCCAGCCGCCCCAGACCATCCAGATCGCCAGGATCAGCCCCGCCGCAGCATCCAGCGCAGGTGCCCCCAGCAGCACCCCGGCCACCAGTCCCAGCGCCAGCACCCCCGCCGCCGCCAGCTCGGCGATCGACTGATCCCGCACCTCGCCGCGCACCCCGGACGGTCGCGCAGCGGCTGCCCGGCCGCGCAGCCAGGCCAGTCCCAGCGTCAGGCCGATGATGGCCAGCGCAGCCCCCGGTCCCCAGAACCCGCCCGACAGCGGCACCGGCTGGATGATGCGCGCGAGGCAGACCAGCGCCATAAAGGCCCCGGCGGCCATCACCATACTGCCCTTCAGCCGCCGGATGCGGGCGTCGGAGGCGAGGGTCTGCATCGTCCGGCCCGCACCCGCCACAAGGCCGAGGGCCAGCAGGTCCATGATGCTGTCGGTCAGCGCCGTCAGCGCCCCGACCGAGCCTGTCGCCCGCGCGGCAAAGACTTTCAGGGCGACAATCCCCATGACCAGCGCCCAGACGGCCCATGTCCCGGTCAGGCTCTGGCCGAATTGCGAGGAGGGGGGCGTCGTCATGGCGGGCTTGTCGCCCATCCGCGCGGGCTTGCCAATGGCCCCCGGCGCGGCCCAGACACCGCTGTGTCATGAAATGGTCCCAGACTGGGGATTGGGTGGCATTCTCACGAGTTTCTGCACGGGGCGGGCATGGACGCAGGACACGGCTGGATCGGGCGCAGCGAGGCCCTGAAGCGACTGGGGGTCAAGACCCAGACGCTCTACGCCTACGTCAGCCGTGGCCGGATCGCGGCCCGCCCGGACCCGACCGATCCGCGCCGCAGCCTGTATGCCGAAAGCGATATTGAGCGCCTCGAGACCGGCGACCGCGCCGCCACGCCTGCGGTTCTAAGCCGCGGAGCTGCAGGGCGGGGCGAGGCCGAAATCTTCTCGACCCTGTCCACCCGGATCGACGGTCGGCTTTGCTATGCGGGTCTCGACGTCGCCCAGCTGTCGGCCCAGGCCACTCTGGAAGATGTCGCCCGTCGCCTGTGGGGGCTCAAGTCCGCCCAGCCGCTGATGGGGCTCAAGCCCCGCGTCGATGCGGTCACCGGCGCGTCCATACGGCTCAAGACCTGCGCCTGTTTGGCAAGGCGGGCGGCCGAGGACCCGCCGCTGCCCGGCCGCGATGCCGACACCCTGCGCGCCGAGGCCGCTGACATCCTCAATGAGGTCATCGATGCGGCAGCGGGATCAGGCCCCCGCCTGTTGTTTCACCAGCGTCTTGCACGAGGCTGGAAGCTGATCGAGCGAGATGCCGATCTGATCCGGCGCGCTCTTGTTCTGTGTGCGGATGATCTGGCCCTGCCGCCGATCCTCGCTGCCCGCACGACCGCCCAGTCGGGGGCGCCGCTGGCCGGAGCTGCCCTGGCCGGGATCACGGCCCTGATGGGGTCCCCGGTCATGAAGCAGACCCATATCGTCTCCTCTTGGGTCGTTCAGGCGCGACGCAATCCGGGCCTGGCCCTGTCACGGGCGCTGGAGGAAACCGGTACCGCTCCCGGTTTCATTGATCCCAATTCTCCGGACACGGACGAAATCCGCGCCCGCGCCCTGATCGAGGCCGCTCGCCTGCCACCCGATCTCGAGGCTGTGTGGCGGGATGGCGAGGCCCGCGGCCTTGCGCCCGGCCTGCCGCTGGCCCTGGCGCTGCTGGCCCGCCGTCTCGACCTGCCGCGCGAGGGGGCCGTCGACCTGCTGATGCTCGGGCGGCTGACCGGATTGATGGGACATGTGCTGGATCAGGCGATTGGCGGCTCGCCTATTCGCACCCGACTGCGCTATGTGGGGCCGACACCCGGCGCCAACTGACATAACCCTGCCGGGCCACTGACATCCGACAAGGGGATCCGATGGCCGACTGGCTGATGGCGATCATTCTGGGGCTGGTCGAGGGACTGACCGAGTTCATTCCGGTGTCCTCGACGGGGCATCTGCTGCTGCTCGGCCATTTCCTCGGCTTCGAGAGCACAGGCAAGACGTTCGAGATCGTCATCCAGCTGGGCGCTTTGCTGGCCATCATCAGTGTCTATTTCAAACGGCTTTGGACCCTCGCCACCCGCTGGCCCTTCGACGTAGAGGCCCGACGCTTCCTGATCGGCCTGCTGGTCGCCTTTGCGCCCGCCGTGGTCATCGGCGTCTTTGCCTATGACTTCATCAAACTGGTGCTGTTCGAAACCCCGGTCGTGATCTGCGTCGCCCTGATCGTCGGTGGCTTCCTGCTGCTGCTGCTGGACCGGATGAAGAAGGTGCCCGTCTATCTCGAGGCCGACCGCTATCCCCTGCGGGTCTATTTCCTCATCGGCCTGTTCCAGTGTCTGGCCATGATCCCCGGCGTGTCGCGGTCGGGCGCCACCATCGCCGGTGGCCTCCTGCTGGGGACGGACAAACGGTCGGCTGCCGAGTTCAGCTTCTTCCTCGCCCTGCCGACCATGGGGGCGGCGGTGGCCTATGACCTGCTGCAGAACTGGGAGCGGCTCGACTTCAGCGATGCGGGCCTGATCGCCATCGGCTTCGTCACCGCCTTCCTGACGGCGCTGGCCGTGGTCAAGCTGCTGCTCGAGTTTGTCTCCCGCCACGGCTTCGCCCCCTTCGCCTGGTGGCGGATCGTGGTGGGGGTCGGCGGTCTGATCCTGCTGGGGCTCGGCGTCGGCGCCTAGCTGTCGAAGCTATGAAGGTTGTTCACCCGGGGGTGGGCTGAGAAGCTGGGGTTGCGAAGCACCAACCTCAACCGAAGAGTTCCCCGGATGAACGTACACAAGAATGCCCGTCTGACGCCGTCGGGTCGAGCCTTGTTGGCCGAGCGGATCGAGACGGGCT
>NZ_QTTA01000021.1 GCF_003730275.1 Brevundimonas halotolerans | reverse complement strand
GACGAGCGCGCCGCAGCCATCAAACCCTGGACCGAAAACTACAACCTGCGCCGACCACACTCCGGAATCAAAGGCCTCACCCCTTGGTCAAGGGTGAACAACCTTCTTGGAAACGACACCTAGCTCACCCCTCGTCGCCAATGGCCTCGTCGTAGGCGGCGAAAGTGGCGGAGGCGATGATCTCGCTGACCGAGGCGCCTAGGCTGACGATCTGGACCGACTTCTCCAGCCCGACCAGCAGCGGGCCGATGACGGTCGCCCCGCCTAGGGCCTGCACCAGCCGTGCCGAGATCGAGGCGGAGTGGATACCCGGCATGACCAGCACATTGGCGTCGCCGGTCAGGCGCATGAAGGGATAGGCGGCCCGCGCCTCGGGATCGAGCGCCAGCTCGGCCGGCATTTCGCCCTCATATTCGAAGTCCACGCCGGTCTGGTCGAGGATGCGGATGGCCTCGCGCACCTGTTCGCTGCGGTCGCCCGGGGGGTTGCCGAAGGTCGAATAGCTGAGGAAGGCGACGCGCGGGGTGCGGCCCAGCTTCTTCACCGTGGCGGCAGCCTGGATGGCGATCTCGGCCAGTTCGCGGGCATCGGGCAGTTCGTGGATCGAGGTATCGGCGACGAACAGGGTGCGGCCCTTGGCCAGCAGCACCGACAGGCCGATCAGCCGGTCGCGTACGTCCAGCACCCGGCGCACTTCCTTGAGCACCATGTTGAAATTGCGGGTCGTGCCGGTGACGACGGCATCGGCATCGCCGCGCGCGACCATGGTGGCGGCGAAATAGTTGCGGTCCTGGTTGATCATGCGCTGGACGTCGCGGCGCAGATAGCCGCGTCGCTGCAGGCGCTCGTACAGCCAGTCGGTATAGGCGTCGTTCTTTTCCGAAATGCGGGCGTTGACGATCTCGATGTCCAGATCGTCGAAATTCAGCCCGGCCTCGGCGGCGTTCTTGCGGATCAGATCCTCGCGGCCCAGCAGGATGGGGGTGCCCAGCTCGGCCTGTTTGAAGCCCCAGGCGGCGCGGATGACGGTGGTCTCCTCGCCTTCGGCGAACACCACCCGCTTATTGGGGGCGGCGCGCACGGCCGAGGCGATCTTCTGCATCAGGGCGGCGGACGGATCGACCCGCTGGCGCAGGGCGATGCGGTAGGCCTCCATGTCGGGGATCGGCCGGCGCGCGACGCCCGTGTCCATGGCCGCCTGGGCGACGAAGGGCGGAATGTACCAGATCAGGCGCGGGTCAAACGGCGTGGGGATGATGTAGTCCGGGCCGAACTTCAGCTTGCGGCCCGAATAGGCGGCGGCCACCTCGTCCGGCACATCCTCGCGCGCCAGCATGGCCAGGGCCTGGGCGCAGGCGATCTTCATCTCGTGGTTGACGGTGCGGGCCCGCACATCGAGGGCGCCCCGGAAGATGTAGGGGAAGCCCAGGACGTTGTTGACCTGGTTCACATAGTCCGACCGGCCGGTGGCCATGATGGCGTCGGAGCGGACACTCGCCACATCCTCGGGCGTGATCTCGGGATCCGGATTGGCCATGGCGAAGATGATCGGATTGGCCGCCATGGAGGCGACCATCTCCTTGGTGATCGCGCCCTTGGCCGACAGGCCCAGAACCACATCGGCGCCGACCATGGCCTCGGCCAGGGTGCGGTGCGGGGTGTCGGTGGCGTGGGCCGCCTTCCACTGATCGACGTTCTCGCGGCCCTTGTAGACCACGCCGTCGCGGTCGACGATCACGGTATTCTCGGCGCGCACACCGACCGCCTTCATCAGGCCGATCGACGACAGGCCCGCGGCCCCGGCACCCGCCAGCACGACCTTGATGTCTTCCAGCTTCTTGCCCGTGATGTGACAGGCGTTGATCAGGCCGGCGGTGGAGATGATGGCCGTGCCGTGCTGGTCATCGTGGAACACGGGAATGTCCAGCAGGTCCTGCAGCTGGCTCTCGATGACGAAACATTCCGGGGACTTGATGTCCTCCAGATTGATGCCGCCCCAGGTGTCGCCGATATTCTTGACCACGGTGACGAATTCGTCCGGGTCGGTGGTCTTGACCTCGACGTCAAAGCTGTCGACGTCGGCGAAGCGTTTGAACAGGACGGACTTGCCCTCCATCACCGGCTTGGACGCCATATGGCCGAGATTGCCGAGGCCAAGGATGGCGGTGCCGTTCGAGATGACGGCGACCAGATTGCCCTTGGACGTATAGTCATAGGCCCGGTCCGGATCCTCCGCGATGGCCAGCACCGGCACGGCCACGCCCGGCGAATAGGCCAGCGACAGGTCGCGCTGGGTGGCCATGGGCTTGGTCGGCGCCATGGAAATCTTGCCCGGTACCGGCTCGCGGTGGAACTCCAGCGCGTCGTCGTCGGAGAAGGTCTGCTTGTCGGTCAGGTCGGGCATGAGGTCGTTTCAGTGCGAGAGGAAGGCGGCGATCCTAGAGGGCGGGTGCCGCGCAAACAACGGCGGCCGGGTCGGATTTGACGTTACGGCAGGCAGACAGCGTCACAGGGTGACGGTTCCGGTGCCGTCGAGTGCGACCGGGCCGGTCATGAAGACGTGATCGGTGGTCTCGTCCCAACGGATGGTCAGGTCGCCGCCGTCCAGGGCCAGGGTCGCGGACCGTCCCGTCAGGCCCCGCCGATGGGCGGCCACCAGCGCCGCACAGGCCCCGGTGCCACAGGCCTGTGTCAGGCCGGCGCCCCGCTCCCAGACCCTCAGGCGGATGTGGTCGGGGGCCAGCACATGGGCAAAGCCGACATTGACCCCCTCGGGAAACAGGGGGTGATGCTCGATCAACGACCCCGCGCCGCGCACGAAATCGTCGTCCTGGCGGTCGGTGAAGAAGACCACATGCGGATTGCCCATCGAGACGGCACCGGGCGTGTGGATCAGGGGGGCATCGACCGGCCCGACCTGCAGCTCGATGCCGCGGGTGTCCATTTCCTCGGCCAGCGGGACCTCACGCCAGTCCAGGCGGGGCGCGCCCATGTCGACCTCGATCCGGGTGCCGTCGGCCCGTCGCGCAACGGTCGCTCCGCCGAGGGTTCCGATCACGGCGCGGTCGCCGCCAGCGGCCTCCAGCAACAGCCAACCGACGCAGCGCAGCGCATTGCCGCAGGTCTCGACCTTGCCGCCGTCGGCATTCCAGACGCGCATGAAGGCGGTCTCATCCGGGCCGGACGGCGGCTCGATGACGATCAGCTGGTCGCAGCCCGGTCCGGTATCGCGCCCGCACAGGCGACGGACGGTCTCGGGCGACAGGTCAAGGCCCGGCGCATCCACGCGCAGGATGATGAAGTCGTTGCCGGCTCCGTTCATCTTCACATAGGGCAGACGCGTTGCGGTCATGCTTCCGACTATAGGCCAGCGGCGCGCCCCGCGCGAGCGGGCGCACGATCACGAACGGTTTGCATGCGCGACCATCCGCGCTATCGCAGGGCATGGCCTCACAGACGAGCCCGAAAGACGACGCGCGCGGCTGGCGCATCCGGGCCCGGCTGAGGGCGCTGTATCACGGCAGCTCGCGTCAGGCGGTGCGGTTCCGCTTTACCGTGCTGATCATCGACATCGTCATCATCGGCTTTTTCATCGCCGCGCCGATCCTGAAGGGCGAGGGCTGGATCTTCTATGCCCTGGACTATGTGATTGCCGCCCTGCTGGCCGCCGATCTGCTGGCCCGCGCCTTGGCCTGGACCGATCTGAGGTCCTGGCTGAAGCGGCCGGTAGTGTGGGCCGATCTGTTCATTCTGGCGACCCTGCTGTTTCCGGCCTGGCTGTTCAATTTCGGCTTCCTGCGGGTCATCCGCCTGTGGACGCTGATCAATTCCGACTTCTTCTGGCGCACGGTCGGCCGGAAATATGACGACACCCACGTCGAGGACGTGGTCAAGGCGCTGGCGGCGCTGGTGACCTTCATCTTTGTCGCCACGGGGTTTGTCTATACCGCCTTTGTCGGCACCCATGAGGGGCTGACCGGCTATGTCGACGCCCTCTATTTCACCGTCACCAGCCTGACCACGACCGGCTATGGCGACATCCTGCTGCCGGGCGCGTGGGGGCGGATCATCTCGATCGTCATCATGCTGACGGGGGTGACCCTGTTCGTCCGGTTGGGCCAGACCCTGCTGCGCCCGCCCAAGATTCATTTTCCCTGTCCCAGTTGCGGTCTGCAGCGGCATGACCCGGATGCCGTCCACTGCAAGGCCTGTGGCGAAGGGCTGTGCATTCCGAACTATGAGCACTGATCCACGTGCCTCATGACGAAACCGTAATGAAGCGGGTCGCGGCTTGTCGCCGCCCGCCGCCCGGCTAAGGTGCCCCCACCCTCGACCGGAGATTTCGTCCATGCTTCGTCGCACCCTGACGGCTATCGCCCTGACCCTGCCGTTGGCGCTTGCCGCCGCCCCTGTCCTTGCCCAGAGCGCCCCTGATCCGTCCATGACCGCACCTGCCGATGCCGAAGACCCCTATCTGTGGCTGGAAGAGGTCGAGGGCGAGCGCGCCATGGCCTGGGTCGAGGACCAGAATACCCGCTCGCTCGGCGTTCTGACCGGCGACCCCCGCTATCAGGACCTGCACGATCAGGCCCTGGCCATTCTGGAGGCCCGTGACCGCATCCCCTCTCCGGGCTTTCGCCGGCTGGGCGGTGTCGAGAGGATCGACAACTTCTGGCAGGACGCCGACCATGTGCGCGGCATCTGGCGCACTACCACCGTCGACAGCTACGCCACGGACAACCCGGTCTGGGAGACCGTTCTGGACGTCGACGCCCTGTCCGAGGCCGAGGGCGCCAACTGGGTTTACCGGGGCTCCAACTGCCTGCCACCGGACGGGCGGATGTGCCTGATCAGCCTGTCGGACGGCGGCAAGGACGCCGTCACCGTGCGCGAGTTCGACCGCGAGACGCGCCAGTTCGTCGAGGGCGGCATCACCCTGCCGGAATCCAAGGGCGGGGTGAGCTGGATCGACGCCGATACCCTGCTGGTGTCACGCGACTTCGGCGAGGGGTCGCTGACGGATTCGGGCTATCCGCGCACCGTGCGCCTGATGACGCGGGGTCAGGCGATCGCGGATGCGCCGGTGGTGTTCGAGGGCGAGACCACCGACGTCTCGGTCAGCGGCTTTACCCTGCGCGATGCCGACGGCGTGGTGCAGGCCGTGCTGCTCAACCGCGGCATCAACTTCTATGAGAGCGAAACCTGGCAGCTGAACGCCGACGGCACGACGCGCCAGCTGCAACTGCCGCTCAAGGGCGGGATCACCGCCCTGGTCGACGGCCAGCTGATCGTCACCACCGATCAGGATTGGACGGCCCCTTCGGGACAGGAATTCAAGACCGGCGATGTGCTGGCCTATGACCTCGCCGCCTGGCTGGCCGATCCGACGGTTCAGGCGCAGCTGGTGATCCGCCCCGGCCCGCGCGAGGCGATCGAGGGCATCACCGCCACCCGCAACCGTCTGGTGGTCGCCCTGTTCGAGAATGTCCGGGGTGCCGTCTATGTCTATGATCCCTCGGACTGGAGCCGCACCCGGCTGGACCTGCCCGAGAATGTCACTGTGGGCGTGGGCTCCAGCTCCAGCCTCGACGACCGGCTGTTCGTCAGTGTCGCCGGCTATCTGAACCCGCAGTCGCTGTGGCTGGTCGATGCCGCGACCGGCGAGGGCGGGGTGATCAAATCCCTGCCCGCCAAGTTCGACGCGGAGGGCCTTGAGGTCCGCCAGTTCGAGGCCGTGTCCGCCGACGGCACCCGCATTCCCTATTTCGTCGTCGGTCGTTCGGACATGCCGATGGACGGCTCCAACCCGACGCTGCTGTACGGCTATGGCGGCTTTCAGGTGTCGATGCTGCCCGGTTATTCGGCCACGGTCGGCAAGCTGTGGCTGGAGCGCGGCGGGGTCTATGTCGTGGCCAACACCCGCGGCGGCGGTGAGTTCGGCCCCAACTGGCACCAGTCGGCGCAAGGGCAGAACCGCCAGCGCGCGCATGAAGATTTTCAGGCCGTGGCGCTGGACCTGATCGAGCGCGGCATCACCAGCCAGCCGCACCTCGGCATCATGGGCGGCAGCCAGGGCGGCCTGTTCATGGGGGCGATGCTGACCCAGCGCCCCGACTTGATCAACGCCGCCGTCATCCAGGTGCCCCTGTTCGACATGCTGCGCTTCCACAAGCTGCTGGCCGGAGCGTCGTGGATCGCCGAATACGGCAACCCCGACATCGCCGAAGAGCGCGAATGGATCGCCGCCTATTCGCCCTACCAGAACCTGCGCGCGGGCCAGCCCTATCCCGAGGTGTTCATCCATACCTCGACCAAGGATGACCGGGTCCACCCCGGCCACGCGAGGAAGGCCGCCGCCCGTCTGGAAGAGCTGGGCTATGAGGTGCTCTTCTACGAGAACACCGACGGGGGCCACGCCGCCGGCGCCAATCTGCGCGAAACCGCCCGGCGTCTGGCGCTGGAATACACCTATCTGACCCGCCGCCTGATGGACTGAGAAACCTCATCCCCCCCCGTGAAGCTTGCGAAACGGGGGAGGGGGACCACGCAGTGGTGGAGGGGGCGACGTCAAACGCCCCGTCTGGTTCCGCCCCCTCCACCGCCAGATGGCGGTCCCCCTCCCCCGCGATGCGGGGGAGGATCAAGAAACGGAGTTTGCACAATGCGTCGCCTGATCCTGTCCGCCGCCCTTCCTGCTCTGATGCTGGGCGCCTGCAGCACCATGCCGGGAGCACAGGACCCGACCGAGGCCTCCGTGCCGGTCGCGCAGGCCTCCATGCCCAACTTCCCGGCCGACCTGACGCCGGCAGGCGTGGCGGCAGCCGATGATCATCTGGCGCTGGAAGCGGTCGACGGGGCCGAGGGCATGGCCTTTGTCGCCCGGTCCAACGAACGGGCGCTGGCGACGCTGGAGGGCGACCCACGCTATGAGCCGTTCCGTCAGCAGGCCGAGGCGATTCTGACGGCCACCGACCGCATCCCCGCCCCGTCCTTCCTCGGCGACGGCATCGGCAATTTCTGGCAGGACGCCATCAATCCCAAGGGCATCTGGCGGCGCACGACGCTGGAGTCCTATGCCTCGGGCAATACCGAGTGGGAGACCCTGCTCGACATCGACGCCCTGGCCCGTGCCGAGGGTCGCGACTGGGTGTTCAAGGGGGCGTCCTGCCTGCCGCCCGCCGAGACCCGCTGCCTGATCAATCTGTCCGACGGCGGCAAGGATGCGGTGGTGGTGCGTGAATTCGATCTGACCACCAAGACCTTCGTGGACGGTGGTTTCGTCCTGCCCGAGGGCAAGCACCGCATCAGCTGGCTGGACGCCGAGACCCTGTTGGTGGCCACAGATTTCGGACCCGGCACCCTGACGGAGAGCGGCTATCCCTATATCGTCAAGACGCTGAAGCGCGGCCAGACCCTGGCCCAGGCGACCGAGGTCTATCGCGGCGAGGCGGGCGACGGCGGGTATGGGGTCAGCGCCTCGGTGTTCCGTGATGGCGAGGGCGCCGTGCAGGCCGTCATCTTCAACCGCCCGCTGGACACGTTCCGGAGTGAGCGTTGGTGGTGGCGGAACGGTGAGGCGGTCAAGCTGGGCCTCCCGGGCCGAGTTTCAATTTACGGCGTGATGGGAAGCCAGCTTGTCCTGTCCCCCGAGGAAGCGTGGTCCGTTTCAAATGCTCGCCAGAATGGCGCCTGGTCCGACCCTCGTACGGTTGAGGCCGGGACCCTTCTGGCTGTGCCTCTGGACGCGCTGGTCCCTCCTAGAGAACCGGCCAGCGTCGAGGTGTTTGGTACCCAGTTCGAGATCTTTGAACCGACCGACCGTCAGTCGATCAGTTCGGTGGCCGTTTTCGATGACCGCGTCGTCGTCGCCTACAACGACAACGTCGTCGGACGCGTGGCCACCTTCCGCAATCGCGGCGAATTCGGCTGGCCGCGCACCGACGTGGCCGTGCCCGGCAATCAGGCCGTCTCGCTGGGCGACATGTCGCGTGGGTCGGGGCGCCTGTTCCTTTCGACCCAAGGCTTCCTGACGCCGCCAACGCTGAGCCTGTTCTCGGCGGAGGATGGGACGCTCGCCGAGCTCCGCTCCGCGCCGCCCAAGTTCGACGCCTCGACCCACCGGGTGGAGCAGTATGAGGCCACCTCGGCGGACGGGACCAAAATCCCCTATTTCGTGGTCATGCCGCGCGATCTGGTGCTGGACGGCTCCGCGCCGACCATCCTGTTCGGTTATGGCGGCTTCCAGATCAGCTTCCCGCCTGCCTACAAGCCCGAGATGGGCAAGCTGTGGCTCGAGAACGGCGGCGTCTTCGTCCAGGCCAATATCCGGGGCGGCGGCGAGTTCGGCCCCGGCTGGCACCAGGCGGCGCTGAACGGCGACCGCCAGCGCGCCTTTGACGACTTTGCCGCCGTGGCCGAGGACCTGATCGCGCGCGGCATCACCTCGCCCCGGCATCTGGGCATCTATGGCCGGTCGAACGGCGGGGTGCTGACCAGTGTGTCGATCACCCAGCGGCCAGAGCTGTTCAATGCGGCGGTGATCGAGAGCCCGCTGATCGACATGCTGCGCTATCACGAACTGCCGGCCGGGGCCTCATGGATCGGGGAATATGGCGATCCGCGCATTCCGGAGGAGGCCGCCTGGATCGCGGACTATTCGGCCTATCAGCGCCTCAGCCCTGAGGTCGACTATCCGCGCGTCTACATCACCACCAACACCCGCGACGATCGGGTCCACCCCGCCCATGCCCGTAAATTCGCAGCAAGGCTGGAGGCCCAGGGCCATGATCACCTCTATTTCGAGGACACGGCGGGCGGGCACTCGAACGACGCCGATCCGGTCGCCAATGCCCGCCGCTGGGCTCGTCACTATGTCTATCTGGCCCAGCAGCTGATGGACTGAGAGCGGCTTCACGCGCCCCTCACGCGAAAATGAGGGGCGCGGATACGCCGGACGGGCTAGGAGTCTGACCCATGATATTTCGGGGCTGGACACGAGTGGCGATCGCGGGGGCTGTGGGCGCCTGCCTGTTCGGGGCTGTGGGTACCTCGGCCCAGTCCGTGCGCCGCGTGGCCCAGACCGATGTGACTGTGCGGTCCGTGCCCGTGGTCGTCGAACTGTTCACCGCCCAGGGCTGTGGCGGCTGTCCCGAGGCCAACCAGCGGGTCGAGACCCTGGCCGATCGGCCGGGCGTGATCGTACTGACCTATCCGGTCGACTACTGGGACTATACCGGCTGGACCGACACCTTGGCCCAGCCGGAGTTTTCCGCCCGCCAGCAGGAATACCGTCAGGCGCTGCGTCTGCGGGCCGTGGCCACGCCGCAGGTCATTCTGGACGGCTATCGCACCGTGGCCCCGCGTGATGAGGACACCCTGGGGCTGGCGGTTGATGAGGAATCCGCCCGCAATCTGTGGGGCCCCGAGATCGAGTTCCGCGAGACCGGCGACCGGGTCGGCATCGGCTCGGGCCGGGTCGCCGCTGAAGGCGCCGAGGTTCTGGCCGTTATCTTCCGCCCGGGCCCCGTTCTGGTGCGGGTCGAAAGTGGCGACAACCGGGGCCGGGTGGTCCGCCACACCAATGTCGTTCAGTCGATCCACCCCATCGGCGAATGGACGGGCCGGTCGATCCTGCTGTCCCTCCCGGACGACATCGACGACGGCGACCGCGTCGCCGTGCTGATCCAGTCGCGCGATGACCGCCATATTCTGGGCGCCGCCGTTCGCTGAGGGGCGAAAGGCCCTTTGCGGTTGCTGTCACATTCGGTCAGTATTCCCCGGGCCTGAGGGCAGGCAGGCTGTCGCGGCGCGCAGTCTGGCGCGAGGCAGGGGAAGATCGATGGGGCAGGTCGCACAGCAGACAGGAACGGGTCGCATCTGGACCGTGTGCGTCGGCGTGGTCGCCGCCCTGCTGGTCATGGCCTGTGCCGGCCTCGGCCGGGCGCAGGATCCTGAAGCCGATGCCCTTCCCCCCGAAGCGGTTGGGATTTCGCAACTGGTCACCGCTGCCGGTCTGGCCGACTGGGGTCGGTCGCGCGAGGACCCGGGCGCCCTGATCATGGCGGCGCGCATCGTCGGCGAGGTGCCGCTGCGCAATCAGGGGGACCAGCCGCCGTTCCTGACGTTCGAGGGCCTGCTGGCCGAGGCCGAGGCGATGGCCGCCGGGCATCCGGCCTATCTCGCCGCCATCGAACAGGTGCGCGGACAGGGCGTGCGGGGTGTGGTGTCCTCGCCCTTCGGCAATGGCCCGATCGCCACGGTCAAGGATGTCCGCGCGCGGGAGACCTTCGGCTTTGAGGTCGATGCCCGGGGCGGGGAAATCCTGCGGATCGCGGCCATCGGCGACGGCGACACCAATATCGATCTGGTCATCCGGGACGCCGAGGGACGGCTGCTGTGTCAGGACGGATTTGGGGACCACTACCCCGTCTGCACCCTGATGCCGCGCGTCGCCGGCAAGGTGCGGGTCAGCGTGGTCAACCGCGGCGAGATCTGGACCAAGGTCCAGATCCTCAGCAACTGAGGACAGTATGGGGTCACGGGCGCGACACGGACTGTCGGGAGGGGTGCTGGCGGGGCTGGTCGTCGCATTGGTGCTGGCGCTCGTCACTGGCGGCCATGTCGGCGCGCGCTCCGGAACGGCCCTGCCGCAGGACCCGGACACGCCCGAATCCCTCCGCGCCGAAGCCTTCGAGGCCGCCCAGTGGGCGATTGTCTCGGATGCCGCCGATGCGCTGGCCAAGGTCTCGGCCCGGTTCGCCGAGGGCGACGACGCCCTGGGCCAGCTGGCCGAGCAACGCGAACGGCTGATCCAGCGTCGCGACGCCCTCGAGCGCGAGGTCGAGAGCCTCTACGCCCAGGACACCGACGCCGCCCGCGAACGCCGGCGCATCATGAGCCGCACCTATGAGCAGACCCTGGCCGAGCTGGCCGAGGTCGATGCCCGGATCGAGGCCGAGTTCCCCGCCTTTGCCGAACTGACCCGCCCCCGGGCCCTGACAGTGACCGAGACGCAAGGGTTGCTGAACCCGGACGAGGCCCTCTTGCTGGTCTTCGTCAATCCAGAGGCGACCTATGTCTGGGGCGTGACCTCTGACCGGATCGAATGGGCGAGGGCTGACGGTCTGGGCGAGGAAGCCCTGACGCTGTCGGTCGCGAAACTGAGGGCGTCGCTGACCACAGCCGGCACGCGGGCGGACCCGACGCTCGACCCGGCCCTGTTTGCCGGGCGCCCGGTCCGCGCCTATGACCGGGCCGAGGCCCACCGCCTCTATCAAGCGCTGATCCAGCCGGTGGAATCCGTGTTTGAGGGGCGCACCACCCTGATCACCGTGGTCAGCGGCCCCTTGACCACCTTGCCGCTGGCCGCGCTCGTGACCGCCCCGCCCGTAGGCGAGGACACGGGCCCCGAGGCGCTTGTCACCACCGAATGGCTGATTGACCGCTATGCGCTGGCGACCCTGCCGTCGGTGTCCAGCCTCAAGGCCCTGCGCTGTCATCTGGCCACTGAAGCGGAGCGTCACGCCGGATGCCCGGCGCGCCTGACTCCCGTTCGGGACGCGCGCCGCGACCCGGTTTCTGACCGCCTGCCCCTGATCGCCTTTGGAGCCCCGGTTCTGACCGGTACGCCTGAGCCCGCCGCCCGGGGCGCGCCGGATGCAGACGGCATTCTGGGCCCGGGCAAGCTGGCCGATGTCGAAAAGCTACGCGCCCTGCCCGACCTGCCGGGCGCCCGGGCCGAGCTTCTGGCGCTGGGCCGGATCTATCCCAAGGGGGTGGTCCGCAGCGGGGCGGCCGCCACCGAAACCGCCGTGCGTCAGACCGATACCGATCTGTTGGCCGAAGCGCGCTTTGTCGTCTTCTCGACCCACGGCCTGATGGCGGGGGCCAGTTTCGCCGAGCCCGGACTGGTCATGACCCCGCCCGCAGAGGCCACGGCAGAGGACGACGGCTATCTGACGGCCTCCGAGGCGGCGCAACTGCGGCTCAATGCCGACTTCGTCGTGCTGTCGGCCTGCAATACGGCGGCATCGGACGGTCGGCCGGGCGGGCAGGGCCTGTCGGGCCTCGCGCGGGCCTTCTTCCACGCCGGGGCGCGGTCCCTGCTGGTGTCGCACTGGGAGGTTTCGGATCAGGCGACCACCGCCCTGATCACCGGCACCTTTGCCGGGCTGGACCGGACACCGGGCAACCGCGCGGTGGCCCTGCAGGGCGCCATGCGCGAGGTCCGCGCCGACCGTCGCTGGCAGCACCCGGCCTACTGGGCCGCCTTCACCCTGGTGGGCACGCCCAGCTAGGCGTCAGGCCCCGGCCTTCTTGGCAAAGCTCCACGCGGCGTCCGATAGCGGCCCGACCTGGGCGGCCATGGTGCGGGCGTGGCTGCTGGCGGCGGTGCCGTCGCGCACCCGCCCGGCGATGCCCTGGCAGATGGCGGCCAGCCGGAACAGATTATAGGCGAACAGCCAGTCGAGATTGTCGGGGGCCGCCGTCCCGGTCCTCGCCGCATAGCGAGCGACCGTCTCCTCGACCGAGGGAATGCCCAGCGCCTCCAGATCGGCGCCGGCCAGCCCGTTGCGCAAGGTCGCCGGAATGACCCACGCGATCAGCAGATAGGAAAAGTCCGCCATGGGGTCACCCAGCGTCGACAGTTCCCAGTCCAGCACAGCGCGCACCCGGGCCTGATCCGGCGCCAGGATCATGTTGTCGAGGCGGAAGTCGCCATGCACTATCCGGGTCGGACCATCCGCCGGCAGGCTTTCGGGCAAAAAGGCGATCAGCCGGTCCATGGCCTCGATCGTGTCGATCTCGGAGGCCTGATACTGTTTGGTCCAGCGCCCGACCTGACGGGCGAAATAGTTGCCGGGCTTGCCATAGTCCGACAGGCCGATGGCGCCCGGGTCGAACCGGTGCAGGGCCGCCAGCGTGTCGGTCTGGGCCTCATAGATGGCGCGGCGTTCGGCGGGCTCCAGTCCCGGCAGTTTCAGGTCCCAGAACACCCGCCCCTCGACCTTGTCCATGACGTAGAACATGGAGCCGATCACCGTATCGTCCGTGCACAGAGTATGGGGTCTTGCGACCGGAAACCCTTGGGCATGGAGCGCCGAGATAACCTGAAACTCCCGGTCGACCGCATGGGCGCTGGGCAATAGCACGCCGGGCGGCTTGCGCCGCAGCACATAGGTCTTGCCGGGTGTCGCCAGCTCATAGGTGGGGTTCGACTGTCCGCCCTTGAACTGGCGGAGGGTCAGGGGCCCCTGATAGCCTTCGACGTTTTCCGCCAGCCAGGCATCCAGCGTGGCTTCGTCCAGGGCGTGGCGCGGATCGACCTCGCGCGTGCCGGAAAAGGCGGACTGGGGGTCGAGAGCAACGTCGGTCATGGGCGGTCCGTCTGTGCAGGAATCGGTTCGGCGGCGGCGAGGGTGGCGCGGATGGCGGCCTTCCAGCCGGCCAGCAGGCGGGAACGAGTGGCGGTGTCCATCCGGGGCGTCCAGACGGCGGGGGTCTCGGCCGGGGCGATGTCCAGCCGGTCGATCAGGCCGACGCCCAAAGCGGCCAGTTTGGCGGCGCCCAGCGCGGTCATCTCCTGAAAGGCGGGTCGCTCGACCTCGACCTCGCAGATGTCGGCCACGAACTGCATGGCCAGCGCATTGGCGGTCACCCCGCCATCGACCTTCAGTCGTTCCAGCCGGGGCGCGCCGTCGGCCGCCAGCGCATCCAGCAGGTCGCGCGTCTGATAGGCCAGACTTTCCAGCGCCGCCCGCACCAGATGGGCCGGGCCGGAATCGCGCGTCAGGCCGGTGATGGTGCCGCGCGCCTCGGGCGACCACCAGGGCGCGCCCAGACCGGTAAATCCGGGCACCAGATAGACACCCCCATTGTCCGGCAGGCTCTGGGCCATGGCCTCGGACTGACGCGACTGACTGATCACGCCCAGCCCATCCCGCAGCCACTGGATCGCCGACCCGGCCGAGAAGATCGACCCTTCCAGCGCATAGGCCGTTTGTCCGTTTACGGAATAGGCGAGAGTTCCCAGCAGCCGGTTGGTCGAAACGACCGGTTCCGCACCGACATTGGCGACCAGAAACGCCCCGGTGCCATAGGTGATCTTGGCCTCGCCCGGCTGGATCGCGCCATGTCCCACCAGCGCCGCCTGTTGATCCCCCGCCGCGCCATGGATCGGCACGGCCCGCCCGAACAGAGCCGGGTCGCAATCGCCCAGACGGTCGGCGCAGCCGCGAATCTCCGGAAGCGCGTGCATCGGCACCCGGAACAAGGTGGCCAGATCGGCCTGCCAGCTCAGGGTCTGCAGATCCATCAGACTGGTCCGCGCCGCATTGGTGGCGTCGGTGACGTGCGCCCGGCCCCCCGTCAGCTTCCAGACCAGCCAGCTCTCGATCGTGCCCAGCTTCACCTCGCCGGCCTCGGCCCGCTCGCGTGATCCCGGCACCGCATCCAGCAGCCAGGCGTATTTGGAGGCCGAAAAATAGGGGTCGAGGATCAGGCCGGTACGCGCCTGGACGTCCGGCTCATGGCCCTGTTTCACGAGGTCGCCGGTGACATCGGCCGTGCGCCGGTCCTGCCAGACGATGGCCCGGTGCAGGGGCTCGCCGGTCTGCGCATCCCACAACACCGCTGTCTCACGCTGATTGGTGATGCCGATGGCGGCGAAGCGGTCGATGCCTCCTGCCTTGCGGATCACCTCGCGACAGGTCTGCAGCGTCGCCGTCCAGATCTCGCCCGCGTCATGCTCGACCCAGCCGGGTTTGGGGAAATGCTGCTGCAGTTCGATCTGGCTGACCGCCGCCGCCGAAAAGGCTCCGGCGTCCGACACCTCAAAGGCAATAGCCCGGGTCGAGGTCGTGCCCTGGTCGATGGAAAGGATCATCCGGCTCATGGGGGATTAGTGACGACGGAGGCCGGGCGAGGCAAGCGCATTGCCCCTCGCCACGCGCCCGCCCGCCGCGCTAGATGCGGTCATGACCCATACTGCCTCCTTCTCCGGTGTCCTCGACGCCGCCCGCCAGATTGCCGGTGCCGCCGTCCGCACCCCCCTGATCGAAAGCCCGGCGCTGAATGCGCATCTGGGCGGCCGGGTGCTGATCAAGGCCGAGACGCTGCAGGCGGCCGGGGCCTTCAAATTCCGGGGCGCCTGGAACCGGATCAGTCGCCTGACCGATGCGGAAAAGGCCCGCGGCGTGGTGGCCTATTCCTCGGGCAACCATGCCCAGGCCGTGGCGGCTGCCGCAAAGCGGATGGGCACATCGGCCATCATCGTCATGCCCGCCGACAGCCCCCGGGTGAAGGTCGAGGGCGTCATCGCCTTCGGCGGCGAGGTCCGGTCCTATGACCGCTGGTCCGAATCGCGCGAGGCCATCGGTGAGGAGATCGCCCGGACCCGGGGCAGTGTTCTGGTGCGCCCGTTCGACGACCCCTTCATCATCGAGGGGCAGGGCACCTGCGGCCTCGAGATTCTGGAACAGGCCGATGCGCCGATCGACCAGCTGCTGTGCGGGGCCTCGGGCGGCGGGCTGATCGCGGGGATCAATCTGGCCTTTGCCGAGCGCTCGCCCGACACGCAGACTTGGGCGGTCGAGCCCGCCGCCTATGACGACACCCGCCGCTCGCTGGAGGCCGGCGAGCGGATGACCTATCCGGCCGGCGCGGCCCCCTCGATCTGCGACGCCCTGATGAGCGACCGTCCCGGCGAGCTGACCTTTCCCATCAACCGGCGACTGTCCGGTGTCCTGACCGTCACCGATGCAGAGGTGGCCGAGGCCGTGCGCTATGCTTTCCGCACCCTGAAATTGGTGGTCGAGCCGGGCGGGGCGGTGTCGCTGGCAGCCCTTCTGGCCGGCAAGGTCGCGGCGGCGGGCCGCACCACGGCCATTGTTCTCTCAGGCGGCAACATTGACCCCGCCCTGTTTGCCGCCATCATCGAGGATCGTTTCACCCCCGGAGCCCCCGCATGACCAAACCCAGCGATCTGCAGTCCCTCATCGGCACCGAAGTGGGGGTCTCCCGCTGGATCGAGGTCGATCAGGCCCGCATCGACGCCTTTGCGAAGATCACCGAGGACGAACAGTTCATCCACGTCGACCCCGAAGCGGCCAAGGCCACCCCGTTCGGCGGCACCATTTCCCACGGCTTCCTGACCCTCAGCCTCGCCTCGGCCATGAGCTATGACGCGGTCGCCCCGCTGGAGGGTGTGGTCATGGGCGTCAACTATGGCTTCGACAAGCTGCGCTTCCTCGCCCCCGTGCCTGCGGGCTCGAAGATCCGGGGCCGGTTCAAACTGCTGTCGGCCGAGGACAAGGGCGGCGGTCGCTGGCTGCTGAAGCACGAACTGACCGTCGAGATCGACGGCGGCGAAAAGCCCGCCTTGATCGCCGAATGGCTGGGGATGCAGGTCGTCGCTTGAGCCTGACCGACTGGCTGGGTCGGGATGCGGTCACGGTCGCCCGTGACCTGATCGGCGCGCGCCTTTTGGTGAACGGCGTCGGCGGCATCATCGTCGAGACCGAGGCCTATGATCCGGACGATCCCGCGTCGCACAGTTTCGGCGGCCCCCGGCCCCGCAATACCGCCATGTTCGGCCCGGTGGGACGGGCCTATGTCTACCGGATCTACGGCGCCCACTGGTGTTTCAACATCGTCTGTGACCGGACGACACCCGGCAGTGCCGTGCTGATCCGGGCACTGGAGCCGACCGACGGGCTGGACGTCATGGCGGCACGGCGCGGCACGGGCGACCCGCGAAACCTCTGCTCCGGCCCCGGCAAGCTGTGTCAGGCGCTGGCGATCGACAAGGCGCTGGACCACGCCCCGCTGGATGCCTCGCCGTTTCTGATAGAGCGCGCGGTGCCCGGCCCGGACATCGCCATCGGCCCGCGCATCGGCATCACCAAGGGGGTGGATACCCCGTGGCGGTTTGGTCTGAGAGGTTCGCGCTTTCTCAGCCTTCCGTTCCGGCCCTGACGTCGAAGGCCGACAGACGCTCATCCAGACGCGCCCGGAGTTCCGGCCATTCCTCTGCGAGGATGGAAAAGACAACCGAGTTCCGCACCCGGCCCGTCCAGGTGATCATGTCGTGACGCAGGACGCCCTCTCGCGTGGCACCCAGCTTGAGCATGGCGGCCTGACTGCGCAGGTTGAGGTCATCGACCTTGAACGCCACGCGGTTGGCGCCACAGGCAAAGGCATGCTCCAGCAGAAGCCGCTTGGCCGCCGGGTTGACCGGACCGCCCCGGGCAGAGGGACGGTAATAGGTGGTGCCGATCTCCAGCGCCTGATTGTTGCGCTGGATGTCGATATAGCTGCTCATGCCGACGAGGGTGCCGTCCATCATGACCGCGAACGGAATGCGGGTGCCGGCCGACTGACCGGCGACCAGATCGTCCCAGCCGGCGTCGAAATGCGCGCCGCCATAGGACCGGTAGTAGAGCGCCGGCCACAGATCCGGGTCCTCATCACTGGCGGCCCGCAGGGGCTCCCGATGACGATCCGCCAAGGGCTCCAGCCGGACAAACCGGTTTTCCAGAACCGCCGGCGTGAGGTTCATTCCCCCAGACACCTCAGGGCGACCTCGAGGTTGCGCAGGCCGTCCTCGCCCGTGACCGCCGGGGTCTCGCCGGTGCGGATGGCGTGGACGAAGGCCTCCAGCTCCTTCTTGAGCGGCTCGTTGGGCCAGCTATGGACGCCGCGCGTGGAATAGGTGCCGTCGGGCTGCTGGCCGAAATATTCGGTGACCTGACGCGTCATCAGGTCGGCGACGACGAATTTGGCCTTGGTCGCGACCTGCAGGGTGCGGGTCTTGTAGGGCGTCACCCAGTTGGTGGTGATGTGGGCGATGGTGCCATTGGCCAGCCGGAACTGCAGCAGAGCCGTATCCTCGCGCTCGGCCTTGGTGCGGGCCAGCTGCGGCTGAACCTCGACGATCTCGCTGTCGGTCAGGTGACGGATGATGTCGATGTCGTGCACGGCCAGATCGATGACTACGCCCACCTCGCCCATGCGGGGCGGGAAGGGGCCGACGCGGGTGATCTGGATCGAGATGACGTCCTCGTCGGCAATGGCGCGCTTGACCGCCTCGACCGCCGGATTGAAGCGCTCGACCTGACCGACCATCAGCACCCGGTCATTGGCCTTGGCCGCATCGATCAGCCGCTGGGCATCCTCGACCGTCGCGGCAATCGGCTTTTCGACCAGCACATGGACCCCGCGTTCCAGCAGGGCCACGCCCAGATCGGCGTGGGTGCGGTTGGGCGTGGCGATCACGGCCGCATCCAGACCCGCCTCGACAAAGGCCTCGGCGCTGGTCACGGGCATGGCGCCATAGGCCTCGGCCACACCCTTGGCGACCACCGCATCGGGGTCGAACACATGGGTCAGCTCGACATCGCGGATGTCGGTCAGCACCCGGGCATGGTTGCGGCCCATGACGCCGGCGCCGGCCACGCCGATCTTCAGAACTTGCATCGGACTTATCCCTTGTAGCTGGCGACGGCGGCGATGACGCGGTCCTGGGTGGCCTCGTCCAGATCGGCATGCATGGGCAGGCTCAACACCCGGTCCTTCAGCCGCTCGGTGACCGGCAGACCGCCTGCTCCCTGCGGGAAGCGCTGATAGGCGGGCTGCATATGCATGGGCACCGGATAATAGACAGCGGTCGGCACGCCCTCGGCCTTCAGATGGTCGATCAGGCCCGCGCGGTCGTCGTGCTCGACCGTGTACTGGGCCCAGACGGAAACACCGCCCTCGATCACATGCGGTACGGCCGCGACATGGGGAGCGAGGTGCTCATTATAGCGGGCCGCGATGCGGTTCCGCCATTCGATCTCTTCCGGGAAGACTTTCAGCTTTTCGATCAGGATGGCCGCCTGAATCGTGTCGAGGCGCGAGTTCATGCCGATCCGCATGGCCAGATACTTCGGGTCATGGTCGAAGGTCTGCCCCTGCATATCCTTGGCCACGACCTTGCCGTGCACGCGCAGGGAATCCATCTCCTCGGCCAGATCGGTATCGTCGGTCAGCACCGCCCCGCCGTCGCCGTAACAGCCCAGCGGCTTGGCCGGGAAGAAGCTGGTGGTGGTGATGTCGGCCCACTTCAGCGGGTGATCGCGGCCCAATGTACAGCCGAACCCCTGCGCCGAATCCGAGATCAGCTTCATGTCGTAGCGGTCGCAAATCGCGCGGATCGCCGGATAGTCGGCGGGCTGGCCGAACAGGTCGACGGCGATGACCACGCGCGGCCTCAGCCTGCCCTCGGCCTTCACGGCCTCAATCGCGGCCTCCAGCTTCTGCGGATCCATATTGTAGGTCTTCGGATCGACATCGACGAAGATCGGCGTGCAGCCCAGCCACGGCACCACCTCGGCCGTGGCGGTGAAGGTAAAGCTGGGCACGAACACGGCATCGCCGGTGCGCAGGCCCCAGGCCATCAGCGGCAGGACCAGGGCGTCGGTGCCATTGGCGCAGCCCAGCGCATGTTTGGCCTGACCGAAGGCGGCCAGCTCGTCCTCGAACTGGCGAACCGGCGGGCCCATGACCCAGGCGCCGCTTTCGACGGCGGCCATGACGGCGGCCTCAATCTTGCCGCCGAGGCGACGGCGCTGGGCCTGCAGGTCGATGAAGGCGATGCTCATGGGTCTGTCTTCCTGTGCGGCGGGTTGGTCCCGCGTCTGGTGGCGCGCCATAGCAAGCAGGCGCCCTTCTGACCAAACGGGGGACGGTCACTTCGCGTTGCGGCTTTTTACGATGCGCCCTAATCAGGGCGACCTCAATGTCCGTTTGCGGACCCATTCCTCCGTCCCAGATTCGGGAGAAGACGTGATTTCAGTACCGGCGTCCGCCGGCCATTCGGCCGTGTTTCTGGATCGTGACGGGGTCCTCATCGACGATGTCGGCTATCCGCACCGCGAGGACCAGCTGGCCCTTGTGCCCGGCGCGGCCGAGGCCGTTCGGCGGCTGAATACCCTGGGCTATCTGGTGGTGATCGTGACCAACCAGTCCGGTGTGGCGCGCGGCATGTTCAGCCATGGCCAGATGGAGGCCTTCAACGATCTGATTGTCCGTCGACTGGCGGCCAAGGGGGCGCGCATCGGGGCGGTCTATGCCTGTCCTTACCATGCCGAGGCGGTCGATCCGGCCTGGCGCCACCCCGACCACCCGGACCGCAAGCCCAACCCCGGCATGATCCTGCGGGCGGTCGCCGACCACGGCATTGATCCGAAGCGCGCCTTCATGATCGGCGACCGGCCCAGCGACATGGAGGCCGCGCGGAGAGCCGGCATCCCCGGCTTTCTGTTCGACGGTGGAAATCTCGACGATTTCGTTCGCGACCTGCTGGCGATCTGAGGCATAAATTCTACATGGGGTGAAATACCCAGCCGTCGGAGCCCTGACCATGACCGAGACCCGGACCTATGCCGAGCGCCGCTTCACCTCCGAGGACGGGCTGGACCTCTATTCGCGTGACTATGCGGGGGCCGACGGTCAGGCGCGCCTGCCGGTCATCGCCATCCACGGCCTGACCCGCAACTCGGCGGACTTTCACGGCATCGCCACCCTGCTGGCCCAGGGCGGCCGGCGGGTGCTGGCCGTCGATGTGCGCGGGCGCGGGCGCTCGGATCGTGCCCTGGATCCCATGACCTATCAGCCGGCGACCTATGCCAAGGATGTTCTGGCGCTGCTGGCCCAGACGGGGATCGAGCGGGCGGTCTTCCTCGGCACCTCCATGGGCGGACTGATCACCATGGCGGTCTCGGCCCTGCGGTCAAAGGTGATCGCCGCCGCCATTCTGAACGACATCGGCCCCGAGGTGGACAAGGCTGGCCTCGCCCGCATCGCCGCCTATACCGGGACGCCGGTCGACACCCCGACGTGGGAGGCGGCGGCCGCCTATGTCGAAAAGACCAATGGCGTCGCCTTCCCCCATTATGGGCCGGAGGACTGGGCCGCCTTTGCCCGGCGTGTGTTCCGCGAGGGCACCGAGGGCACGCCGGTACTCGACTATGATCCGGACATCTCGGTGCCGATCCGGGCTGCGGGCGACAAGGCGCTCGTGCCTAATCTGTGGCCCATGTTCGGACGTCTGGCCAAGGCGCGCCCGACCCTGCTGGTGCGCGGCGAGACCTCGGACCTGCTCAGCGCCGGAATTGCCGCCAAAATGCGAAAGCGTGCACCCCGGATGGACTATGTCGAGGTCCCCGGCATCGGCCACGCGCCCATGCTGGACGAACCGGCAGCCCGGGCGGCGATCTTCGAATTCCTGTCGGACGTGCCCTGAGCGAAGAAGGCTCAGGCCTTTTTGACGAATTCGGTGCGCAGCACGAGGCCCTTCACCTTGTCGACATTGGCCTCGATCTCATCGGGGTCTCCGGTCAGACGGATCTTGCGGACCATGGTGCCGCGCTTCAGCGTCACGCCGCCCGATCCCTTGACCTTCAGATCCTTGATCAGGGTGACGCTGTCGCCGTCCGCCAGCTCATTGCCGTTGGCGTCGCGGGTCGGGGTATCGCTCATGTCGGGTCTTTCGTTGAAGCGCCCCTGACGGGCACATGGGCATCCAGTTCGTCCAGCCACACGCGGGCCGACACGTCAGAGGGTGCACGCCAGTCGCCCCGGGGGCTCAGCGACCCGCCGGTCACCACCTTGGGTCCGTTGGGCAGGGCCGACCGCTTGAACTGGCTGGTCTGGAAGAAGCGCACGATGAATTTTCGCAGCCAGAAGACGATGGTCTCGATGTCATATTCCACCTTATCATCGACGGGCGTGCCTGACGGCCAGTGCCCCGTCGCGGCATCCTTCCACGCCTGATGGGCCAGATAGGCGATCTTGGACGGTGCCATGCCGTAGCGGCTGACGTGGAACAGGAAGAAGTCGTTCAGCGCATAGGGGCCGACCGTCGCCTCGGTCGACTGAATCTGGCCGTCCTTTGCCGGCACCAGCTCGGGCGAGATTTCGGTGTCGAGGATGGCCTGCAAAACCGGGGTGGCGTCCGCCCCCACCAACTGCCGGTCCGCGACCCAGCGGATCAGATGCCGGATCAGCGTCTTGGCCACGCCGGAGTTGACGCCGTAATGGCTCATGTGGTCGCCGACGCCATAGGTGGCCCAGCCCAGCGCCAGTTCCGACAGGTCGCCCGTACCGATGACGAAGCCGGAATGCTGATTGGCCAGCCGGAACAGATAGTCGGTTCTGAGGCCCGCCTGCACATTCTCATAGGTGATGTCGTGCACCGGCTGACCGTACGCCGCCGGATGGCCGATGTCCGCCAGCATCCCCTGGGCGGCCGGGCGAATGTCGATCTCCTCGCCCGTGACGCCAAGCGCCTTCATCAGCGCCCAGGCGTTCGATTTCGTCTCATCCGAGGTGGCAAAGCCCGGCATCGTATAGGCGCGGATGCCGGCGCGCGGCAGCTCCAGCCGGTCAAAGGCGCGGCAGGCCACCAGCAGGGCCTGGGTCGAATCCAGCCCGCCCGAGATGCCGATCACCACTGTCTTCGACCCGGTCGCCACCATCCGCTTCATCAGGCCCTGGACCTGGATGTTGAACGCCTCATAGCAGTCGCGGTCCAGCCGCGCGGGATCGTCCGGCACGAAGGGGAAGCGGTCGAGGGGGCGGATCAGGTCGGTCGGTGCGGCCTCACGGGCCTCGAACAGCACCCGGTCGAACCCGGCCGTGCCCAACTCACGACGGGCGCAGTCGGCAAAGGTCCCGTTGCGCAGGCGATCCTGTCCGATGCGGTCCACATCGACGTCGCAGATCGTCAGCGCGCCGTTCAGACCGAAACGCTCTCCCTCGACCAACTTCGCGCCCAGCTCATGGACCGTGGCCTGACCGTCCCAGGCCAGGTCGGTGGTGCTCTCGCCCCAGCCGGAGGCCGTAAACACATAGGCGGCCATGGCGCGCGCCGACTGGCTGGCGCACAGCATGGCGCGCTCGTCGGCCTTGCCGATCACGATGTTGGAGGCCGACAGGTTCAGCAGGATGCGCGCCCCCGCCATGGCCTGACGGGTCGAGGGCGGCAGCGGCGCCCAGAAGTCCTCGCAGATTTCCACGCCGAACACGAAGCCGGGACGGTTCTCCGCCTCGAACAGCAGGTCCGTTCCGAAGGGGACGACTTCATCGCCCAGCATCAGCGGCACGTCCGACGACAGGTCATCGGCGGCCGGTGCGAACCAGCGCTTCTCGTAATATTCGCGATAGTTGGGCAGATAGGTTTTCGGCACCACGGCGATCACCCGGCCACCGGCCACAACGACAGCACAGTTGTAGAGGCGCTCGGCGTGTCGGACGGGGGCTCCAACGACGACCGTGATCGCCACGTCTTCGGTCGCGTCGGCCAGTCGCAGGGCCTGCCGCTCCACCTCATCCAGCAGCGCGCCCTGCATATGCAGGTCATCCAGCGCATAGCCGCTCAGGCTCAACTCGGGAAAGACGATCAGGTCCACGCCCTGTTCGGCTGCCTGTCCAATCAGCCGGATATGCTCGTCCGCATTGGCCTTCGGATCGGCCGGGTGGACGACAGGCGTCGCCGCCGCCACGCGCACAAAGCCGTGGGTCGCGGGGCTGTAGAAAGGATGTGTCTGGGCCATCAATCCATCCGGGAGCGCGCCGAGGGCGCATCTGGGCGCCGACCGCCGCCTTGTCGCACATATAGGGCGCAGTCCCCAAGATGCGGTTTCTTCGTGTCACAGGTGACGCTGACGGCGGCGACCGCTAAAGCGAACCCCATGAATGACGCACCGAAAAAAGGCTGGTTGCAGCGGCTGAGCGACGGACTGTCCCGATCCTCGCGCCAGATGACCGAACAGGTGGTCTCCACCTTCGTCCGGGAACCGCTCAGCGAGACCGCCCTGGAACAGCTGGAAGAGCATCTGCTGGAAAGCGATCTGGGCCCGGCCGCGACCGACCGGATCGTCGAACGGTTCCGGGAGCTGCGCTTCGGGGCGGGGGCGTCAGAGGTCGAGGTCAAGACGGCGCTGGCCGAGGCCGTGGCCAATGAGCTGCGCTCGCACGAGGCCCGCTATGAGCCGCTGAACGGACCGCGCCCCTTCGTCACCCTGTTCGTGGGCGTCAACGGCTCGGGCAAGACCACGACGCTGGGCAAGATCGCTGCTGACCTGACCGGTCAGGGGGCCAAGGTCATGGTCGTGGCCTGCGACACCTTCCGCGCCGCCGCCCGCGAACAGCTGAAGGTCTGGGCCGAGCGGGCCGGGGCCACGTTTGAGAGCCGCCGCGACGGCGCCGATCCCGCCGGTCTGGCCTTCGACGCCCTGACCCGCGCCCGGGCCGAGGGCTATGATGTGGTGCTGATAGACACCGCCGGGCGGTTGCAGAACAAGTCGGCCCTGATGGACGAACTGCTGAAGATCGTGCGGGTCCTGAAAAAGGTCGATCCGGAAGCCCCGCATGAGACCCTGCTGGTGCTCGACGCGACCGTGGGCCGCAATGCGTTGGAGCAGGAGAAAATCTTTGGCCGGACGGCCTATGTCTCGGGGCTGGTCATGACCAAGCTGGACGGCACGGCTCGCGGCGGCGTGCTGGTTCCCGTGGCCCAGGCGTCGGACGCCCCCATCAAACTGATCGGCGTGGGCGAAGGCATCGAGGACCTGCAACCGTTTGATGCCGACGCCTTTGCCCGGTCTCTCGTCGGTCTGGAGGCCACATCATGAGTGAGCGCGCTTCGCCCCCCGCGTGGATCCGTCAGGCCGTCGATTTCGGCGCCCTCGTCGCCTTCGCCGGGGCCTTCCTCGTCTACCGGCTGAACGGCCTTGAGGGCGACGAAGCCCTGGTCCAGGCCACATGGTTCCTGGTCGGCGGGGCGGCCATCGCCGTGGCCGTCGGCCTCATTGTCGAGCGGCGGCTGGCGCTGATGCCGCTGATCGTCGGCGGCTTTGCCCTCGTCTTCGGCCTTCTGACCCTGCTCACCCAGGACGACCTTTGGGTGAAGCTGAAGGTCACCATACTGAACCTCAGCCTGTCGGTCCTGCTGCTGGGCGGACTGAAGATGGGCAAGCAGCCACTGAAGGCGCTGCTGGGTACCGTCATCCCGATCAATGACCGGGCGTGGAAGATCCTGACCCTGCGCTACGGCCTGTTCTTTGCCGCTGTGGCCTTGGTGAACGAAGCCGTCCGCAGCGAGGCCCTGGTCGGCTGGGCGACGGACCAGCTGGGCTATGACAGCGTCGATCCGGCGGATGTCTGGGTCAGCTTCCGGGGCGTGCTGTGGATCGCCTCGTCCGTGTTCGGCCTCAGCAATATGCCGCTGATCTTCCGCAATCTTCAGTCAGAGGACGGAGACGAGGCGGCCGTCCCGCCGCCCGGCCCCAACGCCGCACCCTGAACACCCGGGGTGCAGACGGAAGAAATGTCGCGCAGCCGTCGCGAAAGCGTAAAGCGGCCCTGATAGCCCTGTCGGCATTGAGGTGCGTCAGGGGAGTCGATCGGTCATGGTGAAGTCCGGCAAGAAGGCCCGCGAGGCCGGCTCCCTCGCGGAATCGCCCAGCCACCTGATCCACCGGGCCCTGCAGCTCGCCCTCGACATCTATTCGCGCGAACTCGGCTCTGACGGCCTCACCCAGCGCCAGTTCGCCGTGCTCGAGGCCGTTTCGCTGCGTTCCGGCCTGACCCAGACCGATCTGGTCAAGGCGACCGGCATCGATCGTTCGACCCTCGCCGATCTGGTGGCCCGCATGGCCCAACGCGGACTTCTGTCGCGCGAGCGTTCGACGCTCGATGCGCGCGCCATGGCCGTGCGGCTGACCCCCGAAGGGGAGGCGGCGCTGGCCGATGCCCGGCCGCGCGTGGTCGAGGCCGACCGTCAGATCATGGCCCTGCTGCCCAAGGGCCGCCGCGAATCCTTCCTCGAAATCCTGGCCGAGCTGGCCGGCGCCGCCGATGCCGCCCCGGAAGAAGCCATCGCTGCGGCGCGCGCCGAGAAGAAACGGCTCAAGGAACTGCGCAAGGCCGAGAAAGCCGCGCAAAAGGCCGAAAAGGCTGCGTCCAAAAAGTCCGGCAAAAAGGCCGGCAAGGCCAAAGGCAAGGATGCCGCGCCGGTAGAGCCTGAGGCCGCCTAGTCTCTCGGCTTGCTGACGGCCCGAAACCCGGCAGAGGCGAACCGCACCATATAGTCGCAGGCGCTGTCCAGATCACCGGACTGGCACAGACCCCCCGACAGCCGGTCCAGCCGCCCCGTCTCGCCCAGCGTCAGGGTCAGGGCCCCGGACAGATTGTGCCAGCCCCAGTAGAGATCCGCATCGCTGGCCTCGGGCAAAACGACCCGGAGCAGATCGATCAGCCGCCGGATCGACGGGTCGAAATAGCGCGCCATGGTCTCGCCGCCGAAAGTCGGATTGGCATTGGTCTGGGCCACAAGGGCGGAATAGTGCTTCCACCCCGGCCCGCCCTTCAGCGACCACTGGAAGGGCGGCCTCAGGAAGGCCTCAAGCAGGCCCTCCAGCGTCATCGTGCCCTCGTTCTCGCGCGCATAGCGATTGATCGCCTCGACCCGTTCATTGTTCCAGACCTCGGCCCGACGCAGGAAGACGGCATCGAACAGGTCGCGCTTGGCCCCGAAATAATAGTGGACCAGGGCCGTGTCGACGCCCGCCTCGCGCGCGACCTCGCGGATCGTCACCCCGTAAAAGCCGTGCTTGGAGAACAGGTCCTCGGCGGCATCCAGAATGGAGTCGCGCGTTTCGCCATTCCGACCGCCCTGGCTCTTGGACGGGCGGCCGCGTTTGGCGGCGGTCTCGGCCCGGCCTGCGCGTCCGCTCTCGGCGGGCAGGCCGGGGGCCGGCGGCGCGGTGATCTTGCTCATGCCGACAAGGCTAGTCGCCTCGTCCCCGTCCGGCAATCACGCATCATGCGGCCCTCGGAGGGTATGTATTCCTGCCACAGCCCCGCTTGAATTCCGCGCCCCGACAGGCGTGGCCGTTTGACAGATCGGCAAAAACGGGGTCAGTCTGCGGAAAATCATTGAACGCTGAATAAAAGCGTCCTGGGTTGGAAACAGAGATTGGGGCTTCAAATGAACAGACTCGTAAAGACCGTCCTTCTGGCGGGGGCCGCCTGGAGCGCGCTGTCCGTCACCGCCATCGCCCAAGAGGCACCGGCGCAAGATCCGGCCGTTACCTCGCTGGATGAGATCATCGTCACGGCCCGTCGCCGCGACGAACAGCTGAAGGACGTGCCGGTTGCCGTAACCGCCCTGTCGTCCGAGCGGCTGGCAGAGACCGGCGCGACCGACATCACCACCCTGCAGCAGCAGACGCCGAACGCCACCGTCCAGGTCGCCCGCGGCTCCAACTCGACCCTGATCTCCTTCATCCGCGGCGTCGGACAGCAGGACCCGCTGTGGGGCTTCGAGCCCGGCGTCGGCCTGTATGTTGATGACGTCTATGTCGCCCGTCCGCAGGCGGCGGTGCTCGACATCTTCGACATCGAGCGCATCGAGGTCCTGCGCGGCCCGCAGGGCTCGCTGTACGGCCGCAACACCGTCGGCGGCGCCATCAAGTATGTGACCTCGCGCCTGTCGCAGGACGCCGAGGCCACCATCCGCGGTGCCTATGGCAGCTACAACCAGGTCGATCTGATCGCCTCGGGCAGCGTGCCGCTCAGCGACAGCTTCCGCATCGGCGGCGCTTTCGCCAGCCTGACGCGCGACGGCTATGGCGAGAACCTCAACACCGGCGCCGAGCACTACGACAAGGACGTCACCGCCTTCCGCGCGAGCGCCGAATTCACCCCGCGCGACGAGGTCTTCTTCCGTCTCGCCTATGACCGCACCCAGGATGATTCCAACCCCCGCCACGGTCACCGCGAAGTGGCGGGTGTCGGCCCGGGCGCCGGGTCGCCGGACAGCGTCTATGACACCTATGCCGGAATCGGTGACGAAAACTCGGTAGAAAGCGAAGGCCTGTCCTTCACCGGCCAGGTGGACGTCAGCGAGCACTGGACCTTCAAGGCGATCACCGCCTGGCGCGAAGGCCGGACCGATACGGTCATCGACTTCGACAACACGCCGGCCCCGACGCTGGACATCCCGGCCTATTATGCCGACGACCAGTTCACCACCGAGCTCCAGTTCCAGTTCAACTATGACCGGATCCAGGGCGTGTTCGGCGTCTTCTATCTGGACGCCTCGGCCGAAGGCGCCTTCGACACCGTTCTCGGCAACCTCGGCATCGTGATCGGTACCGGCGGTGTGGTCGAAACCGAAAGTGTCGCCCTGTTCGCCGATGTGAACCTGGACCTGACCGAGCGCCTGCACCTGGGTCTCGGCATCCGCTACACCGAGGACAGCAAGACCGGCACGGTGTTCCGCGCCAACTATGCGGGCGCAACCCGCTCGCCGCTGCTGGGCGGCACGCCGCGCGCTCCGACCCTGCTGCGCACGGACTACACCAACGACCGCACCTTCGATGACATCTCGCCGAGGGTCGCCCTGTCGTACGACTTCTCGGACGCCATCACGGGCTATGCTTCGTGGTCCTCGGGCTTCAAGTCCGGCGGCTTCGACATGCGCGGCGACGCCATCCTGACGCCGGACACGGTCAACGGCTATCAACCGGAAACGGTCGACAGCTATGAGATCGGCCTGAAGGGGCGTGCGGGCCCGCTGTCGTTCAGCTCGTCGGTCTTCTACAACCAGTATGAAGACCAGCAGGTCACCACCCAGGTGCCGGCCGTCGGCGGTATCGCCAGCTTCGTCGACAACGTCGGCCAGTCGACCCTGTACGGGGCCGAGTTCGAAGGCTCCCTGTTCCTGAGCGATAACCTGTCGGCCAACTTCGCCGTCGGTTATCTGAACAGCGAGTTCGACGAGTTCCTGCGCTACAATCTGACGACCATGGCCTATGAGGACATCTCGGACCTGGTCGTCCTGCAGAACGCCCCGGAATGGACCGGCTATTTCGGTCTGACCTGGCGCAGTGATGTGGCGGGCGGCGAACTGGTCGTGACCCCCTCGGTCAGCTATCGCGGCGACTTCAGCATGTTCGAGTTCCCGAACCCGATCCTGGACCAGGAAGCCTATGCGCTGGTCGACCTGTCGCTGATCTGGACCGCCCCCAGCGAGCGCTGGAGCCTGGGCCTGTTCGGCAAGAACCTGACGGACGAAGAGTACCGCGTGGGCGGCTACAACTTCCCCGGCGCGCTCTTCAACGACTCGGTCATCGGCTACTACGGCCCGCCGCAGACCGTGACGGCTTCGATCCAGATCAAGTTCTGATCCGGCTTCGGCCATTGAACGTCTGATACCTATCCGGGCGGCGGTTCCAGGCGGACCGCCGCCCTTTTTCTTTTGCATGCAGGACCGGGGGCGCTACCGTTCCGCCCGGCATCAAGACCACCAGGGGGAACCGTCATGACTGAAGCCACCACGCCCGGCGCTGAGAAGCCTGCCAGCCCGGGCTATCGCTTCTACGTTCTGGCGATCCTGATCTTCGTCTACATGCTGAACTTTCTGGACCGGCAGATCATCGGCATTCTGGCCGCGCCCCTGAAGGAAGAGTTTGGCCTGACCGACAGCCAGTTCGGCCTGCTGGGCGGCATCGCCTTTGCCTCGGTCTATTCCACCCTCGCCATTCCCCTGGCCTGGCTCGCCGATCGCTATAGCCGGGTCTGGATTATGACCGGCGCGCTGACGGTCTGGTCCGGGTTTACCGCCCTGTGCGGGGTGGCGGGGTCCTATGGTCAGCTGTTTCTGTATCGCATGGGTGTGGGCGTCGGAGAGGCTGGCGGAGTCGCCCCCGCCTATTCGCTCGTCGCGGACTATTTCCCGCCACACCAGCGCGCGCGGGCCCTGGCCGGCTTCGCCTTCGGCATTCCCCTGGGTACGGCGGCCGGCACCTTGGTCGGCGGTCTTCTGGCGGCGGAATACGGCTGGCGAACCGCCTTCATCGTGGTCGGCCTGCTCGGTCTGCTGGTCGCGCCGGTTCTGCGCCTGACGGTCAAGGACCCGAAGCGCGGCGCGACGGATGTGCCGCGTCCGGTCAATCCGGCGGCCCCGGCCGATGCCGCCGCCGTGTCCTCTCACCCGCCTGCCGCCTCGTCGGCGGTCGGACGCACGGCCTCGCTCATCATGCTGGGGCTCGGCGCCGGTCTGATGGCGCTCGCGGCCCTCAATCATTTCGGCCTGATCGCCCTCGGCAACGCCATGGTGCTCGGTTTTGCCGCTCTGCTGGCGCTGGTGATCGGCATCTCCCTGATGATCGCGCGGTCCACGGCCTCGATCGTCATCAAGAAGAAAAGCTTCTGGCTGCTGGCGTTGGGCGCGGCCTCCTCGTCCGTCTGCGGATACGGCGTGGCCGGATGGCTGCCCCTGTTCTTCATGCGCAGCTTTGACCTGACCCTGCGCGAGGTCAGCTGGTACTATTCGGGCATCGCCCTGATCGGCGGCACCCTGGGCATCTGGCTGGGCGGCATGATCGCCGACAAACTGGCCCATCGCGGTAAGGGCGCCTATCCGCTGGTGCCAGCCATTGCCTTTCTGATATCGGCCCCCTGTTTCATCCTGGCGATGAATTCCGACTGGCTGATCGCCCAGATCTTTGCTGACGGCGGCACGCGGGCCCAGTCGCTGATCGTGGCCTTCCTGATCTTCATCATCCCCACCGGCCTCAACCTCGCGTGGCTGGGACCGATCACGGCCTCCATCCAGAATCTGGTCGCGGCCCCGATGCGCTCGACCGCCTCGGCGCTGTTCCTGCTGATCAACAACCTGCTCGGCATTGCCGTGGGCTTCTATTATTTCGGCTGGATGAGCGATCTGCTGGCGCCGCAGTTCGGGGACGAAAGCCTGCGCTGGGCCATCTACACCGGCATGGGCTTCTATGTGCTGGCGGCCGTGCTGCTGATCGGTGCCTCGCGCACCCTCAGGAAGGACTGGATCGACTGATCCTTTGACACCTGACCCGGCTCCGCCTGTTGCGCCTGCGAACGGGCGGAGCCTATAAGCCTCGCACCCCTCCCTATCAGCGGACGCGACGGTTTCCATGAATATTCACGAGTATCAGGCCAAGCAGGTTCTGAAGGGCTTTGGCGCGCCGGTCGCGGCGGGCGTGGCCATCACTTCGGCGGACGAGGCCGAGGCCGCCGCCCGGTCGCTGCCCGGTCCGCTCTATGTCGTGAAGTCCCAGATCCACGCCGGTGGCCGGGGCAAGGGCAAGTTCAAGGAACTGGGCGCTGACGCGAAGGGCGGCGTCCGTCTGGCCAAATCGGTCGAGGAGGCTGTGGCCCACGCCCGCGAAATGCTGGGCAACACCCTGGTCACCGCCCAGACCGGCGACGCCGGCAAACAGGTCAACCGCCTCTATATCGAGGATGGCGCCGATATCGACCGCGAGCTCTATTGTTCGCTGCTGGTCGATCGTCAGCACGGCCGCGTCGCTTTCGTCGTCTCGACCGAGGGCGGCATGGACATCGAGGCCGTCGCCCACGACACGCCCGAAAAGATCCAGACCATCGTCATCGACCCCGAGGCCGGCGTCACCGACGCGGATGTCGCGACACTCAACGGGGCGCTGAAGCTGGACGGCGCGGCGGCCGAGGACGGCAAGACCCTGTTCCCGATCCTCTACAAGGCCTTCCTCGACACCGACATGTCGATGCTGGAAATCAACCCGCTGATCGTCATGGAAAACGGCCGCCTGCGCGTGCTGGACGCCAAGGTCAGCTTTGACGGCAACGCCCTGTTCCGCCACCCGGACATCCTGGCCCTGCGCGACGAGACCGAGGAAGACCCCAAGGAGATCGAGGCCTCGAAATGGGACCTCGCCTATGTGGCGCTCGACGGCAACATCGGCTGCATGGTCAATGGCGCCGGTCTGGCCATGGCGACCATGGACATCATCAAACTGTATGGCAAAGAGCCCGCCAACTTCTGTGACGTCGGCGGCGGCGCCTCCAAGGAAAAGGTCGCGGCGGCCTTCAAGATCATCACCGCCGACCCGCGCGTCGAGGGCATTCTGGTCAACATCTTCGGCGGCATCATGCGCTGTGACGTGATCGCCGAGGGCGTGGTCGCCGCCGTGAAAGAGGTGGGCCTCAAGGTGCCGCTGGTCGTCCGCCTCGAGGGCACCAATGTCGATGAAGGCAAGAAGATCCTCAACGAATCCGGCCTCGCCATCACCGCCGCCGACGACCTCGACGACGCGGCGCAGAAGATTGTCGCAGCGGTCGGCTAGTCCAGACGTTCATCCGAAACCAAGCCTTCAGGAATGACCATGTCCGCCCTTCGCTATCTGAAACCCCTCGCCGTCGCGGCAGCAGTCACGCTGGCTCCCGCCGTGGCCCAGGCCCAGGCGGCGGATCCGCATCTGGCCCTCTTCCAGTCGACCTGTGTCGCGACCGACGGTCAGGCGTCCGCCGCCATGGCCAAGCTGGACGCCGCCGGCTGGGATGTGCTGCCGCCGGAAATGCTGGGTCCCGATGCCCCCTTCGAAAATATGCAAGCCCGTATGCTGTTCGCGGGCGAGGGCATCCAGATCGCCATGACTGGCGACATGACCGATGGCCTCGGCACCCTCACCGACGGGGGTGAGCTCTATATGGCCGTCTGTGCCGTGGGCGTGATGCCCGGCGACTATGCCGACATCGACGGGGCCGTCGCCGACTGGCTGGACATGACCCCCAATGCCGAGATGAGCGAGTCCGGCCTGAACGGCTATCCCTACACGATCGAGAACGGCCGCAAGGTCGCCATTGCGTCGGACCTGGGCGAGGACGCCCTGCTCGAACTGGCGGCGGGCGATGACATGCGCATCGTCATGACCGGCGATTCCGACGGAGTCATCATGATCATGTATATGCGGCCCCAGCCCCGCTAGGTCGCCAACCGTTTCCTCCCCGAACCCTTGCTCGCCGCCCTCGCGGCCACTGAACCCAGGTCCTCCATGTCCATTCTCGTCAACAAAGACACCCGCGTCCTCGTCCAGGGCCTGACCGGCAAGACCGGCACCTTCCATACCGAACAGGCGCTGCGCTATTTCGGCACGAAGATGGTCGGCGGGGTTCACCCGAAGAAGGGCGGCGAGATCTGGCACGGGTCCGAGGGCGAGAGCCTGCCGATCTATGCCTCGGTGGCCGAGGGTCGTGACGCGACCGGTGCCGATGCCAGTGTCATCTATGTGCCGCCGGCCGGGGCTGCCGACGCCATCATCGAGGCCATCGAGGCCGAAGTCCCCTTCATCGTCTGCATCACCGAAGGTATCCCGGTCGCCGACATGGTGCGGGTCAAGGCGCGCCTCGACCGGTCGAATTCGCGCCTGCTGGGCCCCAACTGCCCCGGCATCATGACCCCCGAAGAGTGCAAGATCGGCATCATGCCGGGCTCCATCTTCAAGAAGGGCTCGGTCGGCATCGTCTCGCGCTCTGGCACCCTGACCTATGAGGCCGTTTTCCAGACCACCAATGAAGGTCTGGGCCAGACGACGGCTGTCGGCATCGGCGGCGACCCGGTCAAGGGCACGGAGTTCATCGACGTGCTGGAGATGTTCCTCGCGGACGATGCGACCGAATCGATCGTCATGATCGGCGAGATCGGCGGCGCGGCCGAGGAAGACGCCGCCCAGTTCCTGATCGATGAGGCAAAGAAGGGCCGCAAGAAGCCCATGGTCGGCTTCATCGCCGGCCGGACTGCGCCCAAGGGCCGCACCATGGGCCACGCCGGCGCCGTCGTCTCGGGCGGCAAGGGCGATGCGGAGTCCAAGATCGCCGCCATGGAGGCCGCAGGCATTACGGTTTCGCCGTCTCCTGCCCGCCTCGGCACCACCCTGACCCAGGTCCTGAAGGGCTGAAGCGGAGCCATATCGGGAAATTTCTGGCCGTCGGACGAAATTTCCCGGGATTTTGCCGCCTTTCGGTCATGACCCGTCGGCGAACCGTGCGTATATGTCCCGTCACCGACAGAGCGTGCCGCTCTGCGGCCAAGGGATTGCGACGAACACGATGGCGGATGATGCCGGTCGGCTGAACCAGGTCTTTGCCGAGACCAGCTTTCTCTACGGGGCGAACGCCGCCTTTATCGAGGACCTTCACGCCCGCTGGGCCGATGACCCCGGCTCGGTGTCGGCCGAATGGCGGTCGTTCTTTGACCAGCTGCGCGACAGTGCCGCGACGGTAAAGGCCTCGGCCGAAGCCGGTGCCTGGGGCCGCAAGGGCGCGGGCGAACCGTCGGAAGAGACCGGCGTGTTCGACGGCCGCTGGCCCGAATCGAAACCTGCGGGCAAGCCGGGCAAGGCCGCGCCGGCGGCGGCTCCCGCGCCCGCCGCAGCGTCGACCGCCACCCCCGAGGCCGTACGCGCCGCCGCCCACGATTCGATCCGCGCCCTGATGCTGATCCGCAGCTACCGCGTGCGCGGCCATCTTCAGGCCACGCTGGACCCGCTGGGTATGGAGCCGCCGGTCCAGAACCCCGAGCTGACGCCCGAGTTCTATGGCTTCAGCGAGAGCGATCTCGACAAGCCGATCTTCCTCGACGGCGTGCTGGGTCTCGAGACCGGCACCCTGCGCGAGGTTCTGGCGATCCTGAAGCGCACCTACTGCGGCCACATCGGCATCCAGTACATGCACATCGCCGAGCCGGAGGAGAAATCCTGGCTGCAGGCGCGCATCGAGGGCCCTGACAAGTATGAGGAAAACGCCTTCACCCGCGAGGGCAAGCTGGCCATCCTCAACAAGCTGATCGAGGCCGAGACCTTCGAACGCTTCCTGCACAAGCGCTTCCCCGGCACCAAGCGCTTCGGTCTGGACGGTGGCGAGGCCATGGTCCCGGCGCTGGAGCAGGTGATCAAGCGCGGCGGCAATCTGGGCGTCGACGAAATCGTGCTGGGCATGGCCCACCGCGGTCGCCTGAACGTCCTGTCGGCGGTGATGGGCAAGCCCTATCGCGCCATCTTCCACGAATTCCAGGGCGGGTCGTCGGTCCCGTCCGACATCGAGGGCTCGGGCGACGTCAAATATCACATGGGGGCCAGCTCGGACCGGTCGTTCGACGACAACACCGTCCACCTGTCGCTGACCGCCAACCCCAGTCACCTGGAAATCGTCAATCCGGTGGTACTGGGCAAGGCCCGCGCCAAACAGGCTTTCGACATCCGCGAGGCCAATGCCGGCAAGCCCGAGGCCGAATGGGCTCTGGACCGCACCAAGGTCATGCCCCTGCTGATCCACGGCGATGCGGCCTTTGCCGGACAGGGCGTCGTGGCCGAATGTTTCGCCCTGATGGGGCTGAAGGGCTACCGCACCGGCGGCACCATCCATTTCGTCGTCAACAACCAGATCGGCTTCACCACCAGCCCGCGGAACAGCCGCAGCTCGCCCTATCCGTCGGATGTAGCCCTGATGGTCCAGGCGCCGATTTTCCACGTGAATGGCGATGACCCGGAAGCGGTCGTCTTCGCCGCCAAGGTGGCCACCGAATTCCGCCAGAAGTTCCACAAGGATGTGGTGGTGGACATGTTCTGCTACCGCCGCTTCGGCCACAATGAAGGCGACGATCCGACCTTCACCCAGCCGCTGATGTACTCGAAAATCCGGGCCCAGAAGTCGGCGCGCGAACTGTATGCCGAGCGCCTGATCGGCGAGGGCGTCATCACGGCGGACGAAGTCGAGGCCGAGGTCGCCCGTTTCGAGGAATTCCTCGATGCCGAGTTCGACGCCGGCAAGACCTTCAAGGCGGAAAAAGCCGACTGGCTGGACGGCCAGTGGCACGGCATCGGCAAACCCGAGGGCGACGAGCTGCGCGGCGAAACCGCAGTGCCCGAAGCCCGCCTGCGCGAGATCGGCGCCCGTCTGACCACCGCCCCCAACAGCATCGATGTGCACAAGACCCTGCGCCGGGTTCTGGACGGTCGTCGCCAGATGATCGAGTCGGGTCAGGATCTGGACTGGTCCACGGCTGAAAGCCTCGCCTTCGGCACTCTGCTGGACGAGGGCTTCCCCGTCCGCCTGTCGGGTCAGGATTCGGTGCGCGGCACCTTCAGCCAGCGTCACTCCGGCATCATTGATCAGACTACGGAAGAACGCTTCGTCCCGCTGAACAATCTGCGCGACGGCCAGGCCCATTTCGAGGTGATCGACTCGGCCCTCTCGGAAGAGGCGGTGCTGGGCTTCGAATACGGCTATGCCCTCAGCGATCCCAATACGCTGGTGATGTGGGAGGCCCAGTTCGGCGACTTCGTCAACGGCGCCCAGGTGGTCATCGACCAGTTCATCAGCTCGGGCGAACGCAAATGGCTGCGCATGTGCGGCCTGACCATGCTGTTGCCGCACGGCTATGAAGGTCAGGGTCCGGAGCATTCCTCCGCCCGCCTCGAACGCTTCCTGCAGGCCTGCGCCGAAGAGAATATGCAGGTCGCAAACTGCACCACCCCGGCCAACTATTTCCACATCCTGCGCCGCCAGATGCACCGGCCGTTCAGGAAGCCGCTGATCCTGATGACGCCCAAGTCACTGCTGCGTCACAAGAAGGCGGTCTCGACGCTTGCCGATCTGGCCGAGGGTTCATCCTTCCACCGCGTGCTGCACGACGACGCCCAGACCCGGCCCGAAGTGGCGGGTATGACGCTCAAGCCCGACGCCGACATCCGCCGCGTCGTCCTGTGCTCGGGCAAGGTCTATTACGACCTGCTGGAAGCGCGCGAGGCCGCCTTCAAGGACGGCAAGCCGGTTGACGACATCTACATTCTGCGGCTGGAGCAATTCTATCCCTGGCCGATGAAGTCGCTGATGACCGAACTCGCCCGCTTCCCCGGCGCCGAACTGGTCTGGTGCCAGGAAGAGCCCAAGAACATGGGCGGCTGGACCTTTGTCGATCCGTGGCTTGAACTGACGCTCGACAAGCTCGATGTGAAGGCGAAGCGCGCCCGCTATGTGGGTCGCCCCGCCTCGGCCTCGACGGCGGCCGGCCTGATGAGCCGTCACAAGGCCGAGCTCGACGCCTTCCTTGCCGACGCCCTCGCCACCCCGAACTGACCCCTGCTTATCCGGAACCGGAACTGACATGGCTGATATCCTGACCCCCGCCCTTGGTGAATCCGTCGCCGAAGCCACCATTGCGAAGTGGACGAAAAAGGTCGGCGACCCGGTCAAGCGCGATGAGCTGCTGGTCGAGCTGGAAACCGACAAGGTCTCGCTCGAGGTCGTCTCGCCGGCCGACGGCACGCTCGGCGAAATCGCCTTTGCCGAGGGCGACACCGTCACGCCCGGTGCCGTGCTGGGCAAGGTGACCGAGGGCGCTGCCGCCCCCGCCGGAGAGACGGCCCCCAAGGCCGACGAAGCCAAGGTCGCCGCGGCCCCGAAGGGCGACGGAGACGCCTCGGTCCCCGTTCAGGTGCCGACCATGGGCGAAAGCGTCGCCGAGGGCTCGGTCGGAACCTGGCAGAAGAAGTCGGGCGACCGGGTGGCCAAGGATGAGCTGCTGGTCGAGATCGAGACCGACAAGGTCGCTGTCGAAATCAGCGCCCCGGCCGATGGCGTCCTGACCATTTCGGCCGAGGCCGGCTCGACCGTCACCCCCGGTCAGGTGATTGGCCATATCGCCGCCTCGGGCGAGGCTGCTGCCGCAGCCCCCAAGGCTGAGGCCGCCCCGGCCAAGGCCGCTTCGGGCTCGGACGACCCGCATCTGTCGCCCGCCGTCCAGCGCGTGGTGGCCGAGAACAACCTTGATCCCAAGTCCATCCAGGCCACCGGGCCCAAGGGCAATATCACCAAGGCTGATGCGCTGAAGGCCGCCGCCCAGCCGCAGGCTCCGGCTGCCGCGGCTCCGGCCAAGGCCGCGCCTGCGGCTCCGCCGCGCGCCGACCAGCCGCGCGAGGAGCGGGTCAAGATGACCCGCCTGCGCCAGACCATCGCCCGCAGGCTCAAGGAATCGCAGAACACCGCCGCCCAGCTGACCACCTTCAACGAGGTGGACATGTCGGCGATCATGGCCCTGCGCAATCGCTACAAGGACGCCTTCGAAAAGCACCACGGCATCAAGCTGGGCTTCATGAGCTTCTTCGTGAAGGCGACGATCGCGGCGCTCAAGGAACTGCCGGCCGTCAATGCCGAGATCGACGGCACCGACATCATCTACAAGAACCACTATGACATCGGCGTCGCCGTCGGCACCGAAAAGGGTCTGGTCGTGCCGGTCCTGCGCGATGCCGACGTCCTGTCCCTGGCGGGCATCGAAAAGGGCATCGGTGATCTGGGCCGCGCCGCCCGCGACGGCGACCTGACGCTGGACCAGCTCCAGGGGGGCACCTTCACCATCACCAATGGCGGCGTCTATGGCTCGCTGATGTCGACGCCGATCCTCAACATGCCCCAGGCGGGCATTCTGGGCATGCACAACATCGTCCAGCGCCCGGTCGCCATCGACGGCAAGGTCGAGATCCGCCCGATGATGTATCTGGCGCTCAGCTATGACCACCGCATCGTCGACGGCAAGGAAGCCGTGACCTTCCTCGTCCGGATCAAGGAACACCTCGAGGATCCGCAACGCTTCCTGCTGGATCTGTAGGGGGCACAATTTCGGAGGGGCGGGATGGCTGAGGAGTTTGAAGTTGCCCGCTTTATGACGGTGGCCGAGGCGGAATTGCTCGCCGCCCTGCTGCGTCGACACGGCATCCGGGCCTGGCTTCCCGATCGCGACATGGCCACCATGCTGCCCCATGCGCAGATGGCCATCGGCGGGATCCGGGTTGTCGCCTATGCGGAGCAGATCGATGCGGCCCGCGACATTGCCCGCCGCGCGCGCGCGGGCGAATTTGCGACGCCGGACGATTTTGACGATTGGCAGGAAGACGCCATTCCCGGCCGCATCGGGGAACTGGACGAGGCGGACATTCATGGGACGGTGGGATCTCCGTCGCTGAAATGGTGGGGTGTTGGCCTTGTCGCCGGGGCTACTCTGATTGCCTGGATGCTGGGCTACACCAATGATCTCAGAGAGTTCATACCCTAGCCTTCTCCCAGAACCTCATCCGTATGCTCCCCCAGTGCGGGGGGCGGGCGATCATAGGCCACGGGCGTGGCCGACATGCGGATCGGACTGGCGACGGTGCGGATGGGCGCCGACAGATCGGCGCGGGTCTGCTGGACCTCCAGCCCGCGATGCTTCGCCTGCGGTTCGGCGAACACCTGATCGACTGTATTGACCGGACCGCACGGAACACCGGCGGCCTCCAGCGCCGCCATCAACCCCTTCATGTCATGTCCGGCCGTCAGGGCCGACAGCTCGGCCGACAGGGTCGCGCGGTTCTCGATCCGCACGGCATTAGTGTCATAGCGGGGGTCGGTGCCCATGCCGGGCGCACCCAGGGCGCTGCACAGGGCGCGGAACTGTCCGTCGTTGCCGACCGCGATCACGACCATTCCATCCGTACACGGAAAGGGCTGGTAGGGTGACAGGTTCGGGTGGGCATTGCCCATGCGCGTGGGGGCGGTGCCCGAGACAAAATAGTTGGTTGCCTGATTGGCCAGCATGGCGGCCTGCACATCGAACAGGGCGATGTCGATCTGCTGGCCTTCGCCGGTCGCCCGCGCATGCCAGAGCGCAGCCAGAATGGCGTTCGAGGCATAGAGACCGGTGAACAGGTCCGCGACCGCCACCCCGACCTTCATCGGCTCGGCCCCCGGCGCCCCATCGGGCTGGCCGGTCACACTCATCAGCCCGCCCATGGCCTGGATCATGTAGTCATAGCCGGCGCGGTGGGCGTCGGGCCCGTCCTGACCGAATCCGGTGATCGAGCAATAGACCAGCCTGGGATTGATCGCCTTCAGCGACGGCCAGTCCAGCCCGTATTTCTTCAGACCGCCCGTCTTGAAATTCTCGACCACGACATCGCAGGTCGCGGCCAGTTTGCGGACGGCCTCGGCCCCCTCGGGCGTGGCAATGTCGACCGCCACCGACTTCTTGCCCCGGTTGGCGCACAGGAAGTAGGCCGCATCCCCGCGCGACCCGTCGGTCTTCGTGGTGAAGGGCGGGCCCCACAGGCGGGTGTCGTCGCCTGTGCCGGGCCGCTCGATCTTGATCACCTCGGCGCCCAGATCGGCCAAAGTCTGCGTCGCCCACGGCCCGGCCAATACGCGGCTGAGGTCAAGGACGCGAACGCCCGCCAGAGGACCTTTCGGAGTGGCGGGTGGCGAGTGGCGAGTGGCGAGGCCATCCCGGGTGTGGTCGTCGGTCATCGCGCCGCGTCCGGTCGCGCCATCAGCCCTCCGCTACTTTCACTCGCCACTCGCCACTCGCCACTCATCACTGTCTACAGCCCCGGATCCCACACACCCGCCTCGCGCATGCGGCACTCGCGCGCCTCGCGGGCGCGGCTGTCCATCTCATCGGCCATGCAGCAGACCTCGCGCGAGACCGTGGCCTTGCACAGGCCGGGCACCAGCGAATGCAGGAAGGCCGCCCCCGCCAGCTTCAGCAGGCGAAATCCGAACCGCGACGAGGCGGCCATATGTTCGAAATAGCCCTCGTCCACCTCGCGCGGGTGGGCGACGAACAGACGGTGAAACAGACGGCTCATGGCGCGGATCATAGCCGCAGTCTGCGCGGCCCTCTACCCGTCCGGCGCGTTCTGGCCTAAACCCCGGCGGCAGGGGCAGAAAAAGAGGTCCGATCAGCGACCCGCCCGCAGATTCAGGAGCGCCTCCATGGCCGACGGCACCCCCCCGACCCGCACCTTCCGCTGGGATGACCCGCTGGATATGGACAATCGCCTGACCGACGACGAGGGCATGATCCGCGACGCCGCCCGCTCCTATGCCCGCGAGCAGCTGTTGCCGCGCGTCGTCGCCGCCTTCCGCGACGAGACCTTCGACCGGTCGATCATGACCGAGATGGGCGAGATGGGCTTCCTCGGCGCCATGCTGCCCGAGGAATACGGCGGCTCGAACGCCTCCCACGTCGCCTATGGCCTGATCGCGCGCGAGATCGAGGCCGTCGACAGCGGCTATCGCTCGGCCATGTCGGTCCAGTCGTCGCTGGCCATGTACCCCATCTATGCCTTTGGCTCGGACGAGCAGAAGTCCCGCTTCCTGCCCCGCATGGCGGCCGGCGAATGGATCGGCTGTTTCGGCCTGACCGAGGCCGACGGCGGCTCGGACCCGGCCTCGATGAAGACCCGCGCCGAGGCCGTGCCCAATGGCTACAAGCTGAACGGCGCCAAATACTGGATCACCAACTCGCCGATCTCGGACCTGGCGGTGGTCTGGGCCAAGCTGGACGGCGAGATCCGCGGCTTCATCGTCGAGCGCGACTTCGACGGCTTCACCACCGACAAGATCGGCGACAAGCTGTCGCTGCGCGCCTCCATCACCGGCGACATCGGCCTGAACGACGTCTTCGTGCCCGAGGCCAATATCCTGCCGGGCGTGAAAGGCCTGCGCGGCCCGTTCTCCTGTTTGAACAAGGCTCGCTACGGCATCGCCTGGGGCGCCATGGGGGCCGCCGAGTTCTGCTTCCACGCCACCCGCGACTATGTCGGCGAGCGCATGCTGTTCGGCCGGCCGCTGTCCTCGCGCCAGCTGGTCCAGAAGAAGCTGGCCGACATGCAGACCGAGATCTTCCTCGGCCTGGAAGGCGCGCTGGCGCTGGGCCGCCTGCTCGATACCGGCGCCTGGGTGCCCGAGGCCATCTCGATGATGAAGCGCAACAACTGCGGCAAGGCCCTGGCCATCGCCCGCGAGGCCCGCGACATGCACGGCGGCGCCGGGATCACCGGCGAGATGCACGTCATGCGCCACGCCATGAACCTCGAGACGGTCAACACCTATGAAGGCGCCCACGACGTCCACGCTCTCATCCTTGGCCGTGCCATCACCGGCCAGAGCGCGTTCTAGACCCGCACGTCAGGAAGTATCAGGCGCGCGGACCGGTTGATCGGCCGAACATTGTCTTTCCGGGACAGGGGCCTATCCTCTGAACGAGTGGGGAGACGGGGCTATGGACGAGGCGAACCAGACGGATGCGGCGGCGGGCGAGGCCCCCTTCGCCCAGCTGGCCGAGGTGTTCAGCGGCTGCACCGCCCTGTTGCTCGAGGACGAACCGGCCCTGTCCGAACATGTCGCCAGCCGTCTGATACGGGCGGGCTTTGCGCGGGTCGACCGGGTCGAGTCGGGCGAGGCGGCGCTCGAAGCCACTGCCGACACCCCCTATGACGTGCTGATCCTCGACCGGCTCACGGCAGGTCTGGACGGTCTGGAAACGCTGAAGCGCATCCGGGCAGGCAAAAGCCCCTCGGCCGACGCCCCGGCCCTGATGCTGACCGCGCTCGGCGCCGAGCGGCAGAAGGTCGAGGGCCTGTTGGGCGGGGCCGACGACTATCTGTCCAAGCCCGTGGGCGACGAGGAGTTGCTTGCCCGGATCGCGGCCCAGCTGCGCCGGTCGGGTCGCCGCGCCAAGCCGAACGGCGGCGATGTCACCAATGGTCCCTTCATCCTGTCGCCCGGCGCCCGCACCCTGCAGATCCAGAGCGAGGACGGCGCGCTCCGCTCCATCGAACTGTCACCGCTCGAATTTGCCATCGTCTGTGAACTGATGACCGCGCACGGCCAGCCGGTGACCAAGACCATGCTGTGGGACCGCTGCTGGGTGGAATGGAATTTCCTGCCCGACAATTTCGTCAACATCATCGATGCCCGGATCAGTGCCCTGCGGCGTCGGCTCAAGGACCAATGCCCCGAGGTCCCCGACGCCATGCACCCGCTGATCGTCTCGGCGCGCAGCCAGAGCCTGGTGTTCCGCGACCTCGACGGCGTGGGCTGAGGCAGCGTGACCGGCCCCCTGTCCGGCCTGCGCGGGTGGCTGTCGGGGCGAACCTCGGCCCAGATGTCGGTCGCCGTGGCCGTGCTGGCGGCGCTGGCCCTGTCCGGCTCGGTGGTCATCACGGGTCAGGCCGTGCGCGCGGATCAGCGCCAGAAGGCAGCCCTTGTGGCGCTCGCCGACTATGCCGCCATGGTCGACAAGCTGGGGGTCCAGGCCTGGGTGGGGGCCGATCAGGTGACCGAGGCCGACGCGGCCTATTTCTCGGCCTGGCTGACCGCCTTCCAGTCCGGTCCGGTCCAGGAAGACCGCACGCTGGAAGAGGTCTGCCGCACCGGGCGCGGCGGGGCCGGGGTGCGTTTTATCCGGGCTCCCAGCGGCAAGCCCGCCGGTCTGGCCGCGCTGGAGGACGCGAAAACCCGCCGCCTGAATAGTCTGGGCGACGACGTCTATGTCGCGGGCCTGCCGGCCGGCACTCTCTGCCCCCGCCGCGATGTCGAGGTGGTGGTGGTCAAGCGCCAGGCGGGCGCGCTCGAGATCATTGTCGGTCGCGTCGTCGACCGCTCGGGCGAGGCCTGGGGCCGGGCGGTCCTGATCGTCGGCCTCAGCGGCCTGCTGATCCTGATCTCGGGCCTGATGGCGGCGGTCTTTGCCCGGCACCGGCTGGGTCTGGCCCTGGGCGAGGTCAGCGCCTCGCTGGACCGGGCGGCCATGGGCGATTTCTCGCGCCGCCCGCCGGTCGATGACATCGCGCCCGAGCTTCGCCCGCTCAGCGTCCGGGTCAACGCCACCCTCGACCGGCTGGAAGAGTTGCTGGGCTGGCTGCGCGATTCCTCGGACCAGCTGGCCCATGATTTCCGCACCCCCCTGGCCCGGGCCACCGCGCGACTGGAAAGACTGGAGGAAGCCGACACGCCCGAGGAGCGCGCCCGGCTGGCCCGCCTCGCCGGCGACGACCTCCGGCATTTGACCCGGGCCATGAACGAGACGCTGGCGCTCAGGGACGGTTCGGCCTGGGTGTTCGAACGGGTGCAACTGGACGAGCTGGTGACGGCGACGGCAGAGCTCTACGAGCCGCTGGCCGACACAAAGGGCGTGCGTCTGGTGGTCGAGGTCGAGCCGGCCTCGGTGCTCGGCGTCCGGACCCTGCTACAGCGGGCCCTGACCAATCTGGTCGACAATGCCGTGAAGTTCTCGCCTGAGGGCGGCGTCGTGACGCTGCGGGCGAACCCGACCGCCACCGGGGTCGAGGTCTCCATCGCCGATCAGGGTCCCGGCATGGATCCCGCGCGGGCCCGGGGTGCGGTCGAGAACGCAGCCGAAGAAGACCCAGCCCCCAACGGCATCGAAAGCCACGGCATGGGGCTGCCGTTTGTGCGCGCCGTGGTGCGCCGCCACGGCGGCGTCCTGACGATCGATGATGCCGTGCCGGGGGCCATCGTCACGGCGCGTTTCTCGCGCTAAGACGGAGGGGCGAATGGATAAGGGGAATGCGATGCGTCGGTCTGTCCTGCTGAAACTGTCGGTCGCAGCCGTGCTGGTCACCGGCATGGCCAGCGTCCCGGCGGCCGCCTGGGCCCAGGCCACGCCCCTGCCCTATGACGAGGCCCGAGGCGTCTTCAGCTTCGCCGAGGGGCTAGAGCGCACCCTGCCTGCGGTCGTTCAGGTGACCACCCTGGGCCAGTCCAGCGGCCCTCGTTCCGAGGATACCGAGGCCCAGCCCGTCTCGACCGGATCGGGTGTGATCATCGATGCCGGTCAAGGCATCATCGTCACCAACAACCATGTGATCGAGGGCGGGTCGAAATTCACCGTCGACCTGGCCGACGGTCGCCTCTTCGATGCGGTCCTGATCGGCACGGACAAGGCCACCGACATCGCCGTGCTGCGGATCGAGGGCACGGGCCTTGCCCAGGTCGAGGTGGCGGATTCCGACACCCTGCGCACCGGCGATCTGGCCTTTGCCGTCGGCTATCCCCTGGGCCTCGACCAGACCCTGACCATGGGCGTCATCTCGGGCCTCAACCGCTCGGGCCTCGGCGATGCGGTCGAGGACTATATCCAGACGGACGCCGCCGTGAACTCGGGCAATTCCGGGGGGCCGCTGCTCGACAGCCGGGGACGGCTGATCGGCATCAACACCTCTATCCTGTCAGGCGGCGGGGGCGGCAATGACGGCATTGCCTTCGCCGTGCCGACCCGCATCATGCTCTACGTCGTCGGGCAGATCCGCGAGAACGGTCAGGTCCGTCGTGGCAGCACGGGCGCCCTGCTCAGCTCGCTCAACGCGACCTCGGCCCGCGACCTCGGTCTGAACATCGTGCGCGGCGCTGTGGTGCGCGATGTCGCCCCCGGCTCACCTGCCGAGGCGGCGGGCCTGCGCCCCGATGATGTGATCGTCCGGGTCCAGTCGCGTCCCGTGGCCAATGCCGGCTCCGTGCTCGCCACCGTCGGTGTCGCCGCTCCGGGTAGCCAGCTGGAAGTCGTCTATCTGCGCGACGGCGTCGAACAGCGCACCACTGTGGTCGTCGAAATGTCCGAGGCTGGGGGCATTGCGCTGGGGCGTGAGGCCCTGACGGCCTATGGCGCCGGCTTCCGCGAGGCCCGCACGGGCGAACGTGGCGGTCAGGATCATCGCCTGGTGGTCGAGGTGGTCGAGGGCGGCACACCGACGGCCGTCGCCGGTCTGGTGGCGGGCGATCTGGTCGTGTCGGTCAATGGCCGCGACGCCTCCAGCCTTCAGGCCCTGGCCACGGCTCTGGGTACCGATCGGCGCCCGATCCGGCTGCGCGTGTATCGCGCGGGTGAGACCGTCGACCTGACGCTCAATCCCTGATTTTCTGGTGGGGTAAGGCTGGCGGGGACCGGGTTACGGCCCCCGCCAACGCAAACGCCCGTCCCGGCCTGGGGGGGAGGGGGATGGCCGGAACGGGCGATGCTCGCTTGGAGGAAGCGTCGGCCCACTGAAACCCTTGGGGGGAGGAACCCGGGGGGCTGGGGGGGCTGTTCAGGATCCAGGATCGCTCCGGGCTCCAGCGGGCCGATGGGTCTTTCTCTCTCTGCAAGGCGGCGGGCGAAGGACCAAATGGGGGCGTTTTCGTGACCTCGTCATTTTTTCCCATAGTCATGGTTTCCGGGTCGCGCAGGGGTGATCCTGGCCCCTCTGGCCTTTGTCGCGGGGCGCGTTAGGATTCCCCCATGAGCAGTGCGTCACACGACAGTTCTGGGCCCGTCGCCGCAAAGGGACCGGTCTTCTTCGAGCGTCGTGAGCTGGACCAGCTGCTGCGGGTCTATGGGCGTCTGGTCGCGTCAGGTGACTGGCGCGACTACAGCCTGGTGGGCGGGGCCGATGTGGCCGAGTTCGCCGTCTATGCCCGCTCGGGCGATGCGCCCCTCTATCGAGTCGAGAAGCGCCCGGCCCTCCAGAGCCGACAGGGGCAGTGGGCCGTGATCGGTCAGGGCGGTCAGGTGCTGAAACGCGGGCGCGACCTGGCCCAGGTCCTGCGTGTCTTCGATGCTCGCCGGTTTCAGGTGGTCGACTGACCCCCATGAAACGGACCCCACGAAAAAGGCCCCGGCGTTTCCACCGGGGCCTCGGAAGTTCTCGCGCTCAAGCAGTGAGCGTCCGCGACGCGAACGTAGCGCTACTCAAAATTCCTATTCGCGACCGCCGAACAGGGCCAGCAGGAACTGGAACAGGTTCACGAAGTTGATGAACAGGCTCAGCGCGCCAAAGCCGGTGGCCACGGCCATCGCCGCCTGGTCACCGCCCAAGGCATAGTAGGTCATCTTCAGCCGCTGGGTGTCATAGGCGATCAGGGCCGAGAAGATCAGCACGCCGACCACACTGATGATCAGCGCCAGCATGCCGTTGCCCAGGAACATATTGACCACCATGGCGATCACCAGACCGATGACGCCCATGATCAGGAAGGTGCCCAGACCCGACAGGTCCTTCTTGGTCGTATAGCCGAACAGGCTCAGCGCACCGAAGGCGGCGGCCGTGATGAAGAAGGTCGAGGCGATCGAGCCGGAGGTGTAGATGAAGAACAGCACACCCATGCCCGCGCCGATGGTCGCGACCACGGCCCAGTACAGCAGGTTTACCCCGCCCGCCGTCGGGTTCTTCATGAAGAACATCGAGCCGAACAGCATCACCAGCGGCGAAAACTGCACGATCATGCCCAGCATGGTCAGGCTGACGCGGCCGTCGGCGCCTTGCGTGAACAGATACTGGCCAACCTCGGGCACGTTGCCGGTCAGATAGGCCAGCGCCCCGGCCACCACGAGGCCGAGCGCCAGCTTGTTATAGACCCCCAGCATGAAGGCGCGCAGGCCCGCGTCCATCGCCATGTCGGCGGTTCGCGGCAGGGGGCGCGCAGGGTTCCGGAATTCGTTCATTCGAGCGTGTCTCCCACGGGTCGTGCGGCACAGTCACCGCGTTTGGGATCAATATCGTCAGCCCGGCCCCGTCACGCAAGGGAAACCGGACTTGGAGTGCGGGGCGCCGCCCGCTACCAAGGGTCGCATGGTCCGCCTGTTCACCGCCCTCGCTGTGCCGCCTGACATCGCCGACACGCTGGTCCGGCGCCAGACCGGCCTGCCCGGCGCCGCCTGGCGCCCGCCGGAAGCCCTGCACATCACCCTCAGCTTTTACGGCGAAATGATGCTTCGTCAGGCCGATGATCTGGACGGCGAGCTGGTCCGGGCGGCCGGGCGCGGCCCGCTCAGCCTGTCGCTGGCGGGCGTCGGCGCCTTTGGCGACGGGCACAGGTCGCGGACCCTTTGGGCCGGCGTTGCTCCCGACGACCGCCTGACGGCGCTCGCCGCGCGCTGCGAGGCGGCGGGCCGTCGGGCGGGGCTCGATCCCCCGCGCCGAACCTATCATCCGCATGTGACCCTGGCCTATCTGAAGCCGACTGTGCGCGATGACCGGCTGGCGGCCTGGATACAGGGCCATAACCTGTTGCAATCGCCCCCCTTCCGGCTGGACCATTTCGGCCTCTATTCCAGTGTCACCGGCCCGAATGGCGGCACCTACAGCCTTGAACAGGAGTATCCGCTTTGACCCCCGCCGATACGGACGACGTCGCCCCCGGCCCGTGGATCGAAACCGCGCGCCTGATCCTGCGCCCGACCGCCCTGTCTGACTTTCCTCGCTGGGCCGAGATGATGGCCGATGAAGAGGCGGCCCGGTACATCGGCGGGGTCCAGCCGCGCGCCGTCGCCTGGCGCGGCATGATCAGCATGGCCGGGGCCTGGGCGTTGACCGGGGTGGCCATGTTCTCGGTGATCGAGCGAAATACCGGCCAGTGGCTGGGCCGGATCGGCCCCTGGTACCCTGAAGGCTGGCCGGGCCCCGAGGTCGGCTGGTCACTGCACCCGGATGCGCAGAGCAAGGGCTATGCGCTTGAGGCCGCCACCGCCACGATGGACTATGCCTTCGACATTCTGGGCTGGACCGAGGTCATTCACACGATCGACCCGGACAACCGGGCCTCCTGCATGCTGGCCGAGCGGCTGGGATCTTATAATCAGGGACGGACACGCCTCCCCGAGCCCTATCAGGATGCCGTTGTCGATCGCTGGGGCCAGACCCGCGAACAGTGGGCGGCCCGCGCTCAGGGCTAAGGAAGCAACCGAATCGGGATCCGGCGCGTAACTGCTCGGACCGATTTCACCGCCCAAGGAGCACCGGATGCATCTGTCCCGCCTGATCGCCGCCCCCATCGCGGTCGCCGCCATGGCCCTGTCGACCCCCGTCCTGGCCCAGGCCACCAATGTCAATCTCGACCGTTTCGACGGCCGCTGGTTCGAGGTCGTGCGCAATCCCAACAACGTGCAAAAGGACTGCAGCCGCGCCCAGATCGACTTCACGCCGCAGTCCCGCGCCGGCCGCTATTCCCTGTCGGTCGCCTGCACCCGCACGGCGGACGGCGAGGTCGAGGTCCTGCGCGCCAATGCCCGCGTCACCGACACGGCGACCAATGCGAAGTTCCGTTTCACCCTGACCGGCCTGCTCAGCTTCGGCGGTCTGGCGGGTCAGAACTACTGGGTCTGGGATCACGCCCCGGACTACAGCTGGGCCATCATGGGCCTGCCGGACAAGTCCAACTGGTGGATCTGGCACCGCAGTGCCAATCCGTCGGCCGCCGAGCGCAGCCGCCTCGTCGCCCGCGCCGGCCAGCTGGGCTTCAACACCAGCCGCACCGTGCACACGGGCCGGTAAACGCCCCGCTTGAATGCGGAACATAGGCGGAACATAGTGGCGGCATGTCCGCCACCCCGCTTCTCACGCTCAGCCTGTCGCCCGTCGACGGTCCCCGGCCCGAGACCACCCGCCGCATCACCCGGGGGGTGGCCCGGCTGATGGTGGACCTCGGCCATGCGCCGCTCGTCGAGGTGGCCCTGCCCAACGGACGCCGCGCCGACGTCATGGCGCTGGGTCCGCGCGGCGAGATCGTGATCTGCGAGGTCAAGTCCAGCCTTGAGGACTACCGCTGCGACCGGAAATGGGGCGACTATGCCCCCTTTTGCGACCGGTTTTATTTCGCGGTCTCGACCGGCTTTCCGCACACCGTCCTGCCGGACGAGGTCGGTCTGATCGTGGCCGACGATTTCGGCGGGGCCATCCTGCGCGATTCCGGGCCCCAGCCGCTGGCCCCGGCGCGCCGCAAGGCCCTGACCATCGCCTTCGCCCGTCTTGCGGCCTTCCGCAGACCCTTCTAGCGCGGCGCGCGCTTGGCCAGGATGCGCTGCAGGGTCCGCCGGTGCATGCCCAGCCGCCGGGCCGTCTCCGAGACATTGTGGTCGCACAGCTCATAGACGCGCTGGATATGCTCCCAGCGCACCCGGTCGGCGCTCATCGGATTGTCGGGCGGCTCGGGGGCATCGCCGGTCGCCAGCAGGGCCTTGACCACATCGTCGGCATCGGCGGGCTTCTGCAGATAGTCGACCGCCCCGGCCTTGACTGCCGCGACGGCCGTAGCGATGGCGCCATAGCCGGTCAGCATGATGATCCGGGCATCGTCGCGACGCTCTCGGATGGCCTCGACGATCTTCAGGCCATTGCCGTCCTCCAGCCGCATGTCCAGCACGGCAAAGGCGGGCACGCGCTCGCCCAGTGCGGTCTGGGCCTCGGCGATCGAGGCCGCCGTGGTCACTTCAAAGCCCCGCGATTCCAGCGCACGCCCCAGCCGGGTCCTCAGCGCATTGTCGTCATCCAGCACCAGCAGCGAGCGATCGTCCAGCCGGGTGATACGGGGGTCGGTGTCGGTCATCATCTGTCTCCAATGTCGATCACGTCGTTACGGGACCGCCCGCCGTCAAGATGCAGGCGCGCCCTGCGACACTTGGCCCGGCTCCAGCGCCTGCCGGGGCCAGCGCACCGCAACGCGGGCGCCGCGCAACCGTCCTTTGGCTCCACTGCCTGCCCCGACCGTCACCTTGCCGCCGGTCCGCTCCAGCAGGGTGCGAGCGATGAAGAAACCCAGCCCCATTCCCCCCTGGCTGGGCGAGACGGTTTCCGTCGGGGCCAGTGCCTTGCCCCGACCGGCCCGGCGGGCGGCACGGGGCACTGCGGCGGCGGCGATCTGGGCGGCCAGCGCCCGGCGCGCCTTGCCCTGCGGCCGGCTGGTGACATAGGGCTCGCCCAGCCGGGGAAGGATGTCGGGCGAAAAGCCCGGCCCGTCGTCGGCGATCTCGATCTCGATCCAGCCCGCATCGACCGAGGCCACCAGCCGCACCTGTCCGGTGGCAAAATCGGCGGCGTTCTCGACCAGGGTCGACAGGCCGTGGATCACCTCGGGCATCCGGCGGATGCGCGGCGCAGCGGATCCATCCGCCACCCGCACCGTAATCTCGAACTCCAGGTCAAAGCCCTTGTGCGGGGCCGCTACTTCTTCCAGCAGGGCCTTCAGCGCGATGTCGTCGTAAAGCGCATCCCCATCCTCGGGCCGTTGCGACAGCCGCTGCAGGATCAGCCGGCAGCGCTCGGCCTGTTCCAGGATCAGGGCCGCATCCTCGGCGGCGGCGGCATCTGCCGGAAAGGCCCGCTTCAACTCCTTGGCCACGATCTGGATGGTGGCCAGCGGTGTGCCCAGTTCATGAGCGGCGGCGGCGGCCAGTCCCCCCAGCGCGGCCAGCCGCTGTTCGCGCTGCAGCACATCCTGGGTGGTCGTCAGCGCCAGTTCCAGCTTTTCGGCATCGGCGGCCACCCGCCAGGCATAGGCGGCGGTGAAGACCACCCCGGTCACCAGCGCCAGCCCGATCCCGAACCGGTAGAGCGCCGGCAGGGCCAGCTCGGTCCCGGCCTGCCAGGGCAGGGGCATGGCCCAGAAGAACAGCCCCACCGTCGCCAGCAGCACCAGAAAGCCCAGCGCCAGCGCCTGACGCCCGGGCAGGGAGGCCGCCGCCACCGTCACCGGCGCCACCAGCAGCAGGCAGAACGGGTTCTGCAGCCCGCCGGTCAGTCCCAGCAGCAGGGTCAGCTGCAGGATGTCGAACCCCAGATGGGCCGCCGTCAGCCCGCCGTCCGCCAATGGCGGATCGGGCCGCTTTAACCGGCGCGTGGCGTGCAGATTCATGACCACACTGGCGGCGATCACCGTCAGGCACGACCACAGCGGCAGGTCGAAATGAAAGCCGGCGGTGGCCACGACAATGGTGGCGCTCTGACCGGCAATGGCCATCCAGCGCAGGATGATCAGCGTCCTCAGCGACAGGCCACGGCTCCGCCGGGGCAGGTTGCGCCAGCCTTTCAGCCCCGGGCCATGCGGCCCTTTATCCGCTTCAAACGTCTCCACATCCCCTCTATAGACCCGGGCCGAGACCCGGGGCGAGACGTCCCGACGCCGCAACCGTTCAGGAGCACCTCATGCCCCGCAAATCCGTGGTCATCTTTTCCGCCGCCTGCATCGGTATCGCCGCCGCTCTGGCGCTGGTGACCCTGATCGTCGTGCAGGGCCGGGGCGAGACGCGCGGGGGTACCGCCGGTCAGGCGATCGAGGCCGGCGTCGAGGGCCAACCGACCGCCGGTGGCCCCTTCACCCTGGTCAACCAGGACGGCGCAACCGTTGACCAGACCCTGCTGGACGGCAAATGGAGTCTGGTCTTCTTCGGCTTCACCTACTGCCCGGATTACTGCCCCACCACCCTGGCCTTCCTTCAGGCGCTGAAGACCGAACTGGGGCCCGAGGGTGAGTATCTGCAGATGATCTTCGTCTCGGTCGATCCGGCCCGCGACACGCCGCAGGCGCTGAAGGACTATCTGTCGTCCGACGGCTTTCCCGAGGGCGTCATCGGCCTGACCGGCACCCCGGAACAGGTGGCCGCCGCCGCCGATGCCTATGACGTCTTCTACAGCAGGTCCGGCGAGGGCGAGGCCTATACGATGAACCACTCCCTCGCCATCTGGCTGATGGGTCCGGACGGCAAGGCGCGCCAGACCCTCAACTATGAGCTGGGGCCGGAGACCGCCGCCGACATTTTTCGCCGCGTGAGGGCCCGGGGCTGATCGGGATCAGTCCTGCCGCCGCAGCGCCAGCTGCAGTTCCAGCCTCCTGAGCGCATGAATCATCCGGTTGGCGTGGATGGCCGGCCAGACCGACAGCTTCACCACCAGCGACCCCAGGATCAGCACCGCCGACGGCAGGCCCCAGCGCAGGGCCTCCAGCGCCTCGGTTGCGTGAAAGAACTTCCAGGCGGCCCAGACGCCGGCGATGAACATCACCGTCTGGGCGACCACCAGAACCATGGTGGGCCAGCCGGTCGGTCCGGTGAACACCTCGCCGATCTGCCTGAAATAGCCGGGTTCGGCCCCGGCCCGGGCCAGCAGGGCGCGGTCCTCATCCTTGAGGGTGTTGGCGATCAGGGTGTCGATATCGTCGGTCATGGGGTCACTCCTTGAAGGGTCAGGTGGTCGCGCAGCTTACGCCGCGCATGCATCAGTCGCGTCTTGATCGTGCCCTCGGGGGCATCAAGGGCCAGCGCCGCCTCGGCCACGCTCAGCTCGTGCAGGTAGACGAGGGCCAGCGCCGCCCTCTGGTCCGGCGGCAGGGCATCAATCGCCCGCCGCATATGCTGCCGGACCAGCACATCGGGCCCGGTCTCGTCCTCAGAGGCCACCAGCGGCATCTCATCGTCCATCCCGGTCTCCCGCGCCCGATCCCGACCCCGCCGCCCGCCCAGCCGCCGGCACCGCCGGGTGATGATCATCAGCGCCCAGGCCGGAAAGGCCATCTCGTCCCGCAGGGCCGGAAGGCCCTTCAGAATCTCGACCCAGCCGTCCTGCACCGCCTCGCGGGCCATCTCCATATCGCCCGTCAACCGCCAGGCATGACCGATCAGCCGCGGCTGCCACGCCGCAACCAGCCGGGCCCGCGCCGCCGCATCCCCGGTTCGCGCGGCGGCGACCAGATAGGCCTCGAACAACCGGGCCTTGTCGATGCGATCCGCCGACATGAAGGAACACTCCCGCTCTCGGAAAGATAAGGTGCCGCGAGCCCGCTGTCCGGTTCAATCGGCCGGATCGATAGGCCGCGTCGCCCGCATCCGTTGACGACGCGTCAGAGCCAGAGCGCCCAAGAAAAAGGCCCCGGCGTTTCCGACGGGGCCTCTTCCTCAGTCATTGATCACCGATCAGTCGCGACGACGGCCGCGGCTGCGGTCGCGATCACCGCCACCTTCACGCTTGGGACGACCGCCCGTGTCGTCCGACAGCGGCGGCTCGCCGCGTTCAGCGCGGTCGGCGTTGATCTTGTCGGTGATGTCCTCACCGGTTTCCTGATCGACGACCTTCATCGACAGCTTGGTCTTGCCGCGATCGTCGAAGCCGAGGAATTTGACCTTGACCTCCTGGCCTTCCGACAGGACGTCGGCCGGGTTGGCGACGCGTTCCAGTGCGATCTGGGACACGTGGACCAGGCCGTCCTTGGCGCCGAAGAAGTTCACGAAGGCGCCGAAGTCGACGACCTTCACGACCTTGCCGGAGTAGATGGTGCCGGGCTCGGGCTCGGACACGATCGACGAGATCCAGTTCTTGGCGGCGTCGATCTTTTCCTGGTCCGAGGCGGCGATCTTGACGGTGCCGTCGTCCTCGATGTTGACCTTGGCGCCGGTCTTTTCGACGATTTCGCGGATGATCTTGCCGCCGGTGCCGATGATGTCGCGGATCTTGTCGACCGGAACCTTGATGGATTCGATCTTGGGCGCGTATTCGCCCAGTTCCGAACGGGCGCCGTCGATGGCCTTGTCCATTTCATCGAGGATGTGCAGACGACCGGCCGACGCCTGGGCGATGGCCTTCTTCATGATCTCCTCGGTGATACCGGCGACCTTGATGTCCATCTGCAGGCTGGTGATGCCGTCACGGGTGCCGGCCACCTTGAAGTCCATGTCGCCGAGGTGATCTTCGTCACCCAGGATGTCGGACAGGATGGCGAACTCGCCCGAGGGCTCGAGGATCAGGCCCATGGCGATGCCCGAGACCGGCTTCTTGAGCGGCACACCGGCATCCATCAGGGCCAGCGACGAACCGCAGACCGTGGCCATCGAGGACGAGCCGTTGGACTCGGTGATCTCGGAGACCAGACGGATGGTGTAGGGGAATTCTTCCGCCGACGGCAGCATCGGGCGAATGGCGCGCCAGGCCAGCTTGCCGTGGCCGATTTCGCGACGACCGGCGCCGCCCATGCGGCCCGTTTCCCCGACCGAATAGGGGGGGAAGTTGTAGTGCAGGAGGAACTTCTCCTTGTACGTCCCGGTCAGGGCGTCGATGTACTGCTCGTCCTCGCCGGTGCCGAGCGTGGCGACGACAATGGCCTGGGTCTCACCCCGGGTGAACAGGGCCGAACCGTGGGTGCGCGGGAAGACGCCGACTTCCGAGACGATGTCGCGGACCTTGTCGAGGGCGCGGCCATCGACGCGGTTGCTGTTGTCGATGATGTCGCGACGCAGAACTTCGGCTTCGCAGGTCTTGAAGGCGGCACCAAAGGCGCCCGAGTCGACGCCGTCCGGGTTCTCCTCGGTCTTGAGGAGGGCCTCGGCGGCCTTCTTCTTGGCGGCACCGACCGCTTCGTGGCGGGCGTGCTTGGCCTTGTGGGTGTAGGCGGCCTTGATGTCGTTGCCGACCAGTTTCTTGATCGAGGCGACGACATCCGAGTGATCCTCGGGCGTGAAGTCGAACGGCTCCTTGGCGGCGTGTTCGGCCAGGTCGATGATGGCATCGATCACCGGCTGCATGCCGCGGTGGGCGAACATCAGGGCGTCGAGGAAGATGTCTTCCGACAGTTCCTTGGCCTCGGACTCGACCATCATCAGGGCGTCCTGGGTACCGGCCACGAACAGGTCGAGGTCGGACTCCGGCATCTGGTCGAGGGTCGGGTTCAGGACCAGCTCGCCGTTGATGTAGCCGACGCGCGCGCCACCGATCGGGCCCATGAAGGGCACGCCGGAGATGGTCAGGGCGGCAGAGGCCGCGACCATGCCGACCACGTCCGGATCATTCTCCAGATCGTGCTGCAGGACGGTGACGACCACCTGGGTCTCGTTCTTGAAGCCCTTGACGAACAGGGGGCGGATCGGACGGTCGATCAGGCGGGAAACCAGGGTTTCCTTTTCGGTCGGACGGCCTTCACGCTTGAAGTAGCCACCGGGGATGCGGCCTGCGGCAAAGGTCTTTTCCTGATAGTTGACCGTCAGGGGGAAGAAATCGAGGCCGGGCTTGGGCGCGCGGCCGTACACGACGGTGGCCAGAACCACGGTCTCGCCATAGGTGGCCAGAACCGCGCCGTCCGCCTGACGGGCGATGCGGCCCGTTTCCAGCGTCAGCGGGCGACCGGCCCACTCAATGGTCTTACGTTTGATATCGAACATATTTTTTCTTTCGAATCCCATGGCCGGATTGCCGATGGGGGCGGACAGTCAGGGCTTGTCTCAGTCCTTCGGGCCCAGGAACCCGGATACGCCGTCGCATCCGGGCGGGTTGGAAGAGGACCGGCGTGGCCCTCGCGTCGTGGAGGCATGCTGCCTCCGGTCCGCCCTGCGGCGGATAAGAGAAAGGGCCCCCCGAAGGCGGCCCCTCCCGTCACCTGGCCTTAGCGACGCAGGCCCAGTTTTTCGATGAGGGCGGCATAGCGGCCTTCATCGACGGTCTTGAGGTGGTCCAGAAGGCCCCGGCGTTGCGAGACCAGCTTGAGCAGGCCGCGGCGCGAGTGGTTGTCCTTCTTGTGGGTCTTGAAGTGCTCGGTCAGGTTGGCGATCCGTTCGGTCAGGATGGCGACCTGCACTTCGGCGGAACCGGTATCGGCAACGCCGCGAGCGTTTTCAGTGATGACTTCGGCCTTGCGTTGAGGCGTAATCGACATCGTAGAACTCCTTATTGGAGATTGAATACGCGGTCGGGTTCGAGTCGACCGGCCCGCATCTGACAGAGGGCGACCAGGGTTCCGTCCTCGAAGGCCGAAACGGTCCGCGAGCCAGGCGAGAGCCGGGCTTTCAGGGTTTCGATCTGTCGGGGAAGCAGAAGGATCGGCCGTCCCTGCCGAAGCGAGAAAGCATCCGTCGCGGTCACGGCCAGATCCGGGATGTCGTCCAGAGCGGTCGCGACCGGAAGAAGACCTTCCGAGGCGGCGCCCCTATGCACCATTTCGCGAAGAATATCCAGCGTGACCGCGTTTTCGGTCGAAAACGGCCCCACCTGCTCGCGCCGGAGGGCGGTAACATGCCCCTCGGCCCCCAACATGACCGCCAGATCGCGCGCCAGCGAGCGGATATAGACGCCCTTGCCGGTCCGCACCCGGATCTCGACCCGGTCGGCGTCCGAGGCGGTAATCACGGCCTCATGGATGGTCACGGGGCGGGACTTCAGCTCGAACTCGGCGCCGTCGCGGGCCAGGTCATAGGCGCGCTGGCCATCGACCTTGATGGCGGAAAAGCGCGGCGGCACCTGTTCGATCTCGCCGACAAAGGAGGGCAGGGCGGCCTCGACCGCCTCCCGCGAGGGGCGGACGTCCGAGCGGGCAATCTCGCTGCCCTCGGCGTCGACGCTGTCGGTCGACACCCCCCAGGTGACGGTGAAGCGATAGACTTTTTCCGCGTCCATCATGAAGGGCACGGTCTTGGTCGCCTCGCCCAGGGCAATGGGCAGGATGCCGGTGGCCAGGGGGTCGAGCGTGCCGGCGTGACCGGCCTTTTGTGCATCGAACAGGCGGCGGACGATCGACACGGCCTCGGTCGAGCCCAGCTCCAGCGGCTTGTCGAGACAGACCCAGCCATGCACGGCCTGACCGCGCTTGCGGCGGGCCATCAGGCGTCCTCGCCCTCGTCCCCGTGGGGCTTCACATCCGCCTGGACCCGCGGGTCGTCCAGCAGCCGGTTCAGCCGCTCGGCGGCCTCGAAGCTGACGTCGTGACGGAAGCGCAGGTCGGGGGTGAAGCGCATGTCGATGTGCCGGCCCAGGGCGCCGCGGAGGAATTTGGAATGGGCGTTCAGCGCCTTGACGATCTCGTCGACCTGACCACCGACGTCGGTCGTATCGACCCCGGCGCCCAGCGGCTCGACGAAACAGGTGGCGTGTTTCAGGTCCGGCGACAGCCGCACCTCGGTGACGGTGATCGACACACCGATCAGGGCCGGGTCGCGGATCTCGTTCTCGCGCATGACCTCGACGAGGGCGTGGCGGATCAATTCCGAGGCGCGCAGCTGGCGCTGGCTGGCGCCGTAGCCGGCCGTGGCGCCGGGTTTGCGTCGGCTCATGGCGGGGTCTTCCTCGATCAGCAGGGACCGGCAAGGGACCGGATCACAAGGGGGCGCGGTTTAGTCGTCCCGACCGTCCCTGTCCAGCGTGGCGGCAGACCGGGCATCGGCCAGCACGGCGCCCGCGACGACCGTCCGCCCTGGATGGACGGTCAGGCCGGCCGCTTCCAGCACCTCGGCGGTCCAGCGATTGCACATCCGGCCGATCCAGAAGGTCTCGGTCGAGGCGTAGAAGCGGGTGCGACCGTCGGGGCCCGTCGCGCTGAGCCGGGGGGCGCCGCCCTGAAGGTCCAGCGAGGCCTCGATCCGGGCCGCCAGGGCCTCAAAGGCGTCGGGCGACAGGCGCAGTTGCACCTGCCGGTCGGTATTCCGGACCGGGGTCAGCCGGTCGAGGGGGCTCAGCATGACGACCGAGGGGTTGTCCGGCGCGAACAGGGCCCGGACCCCGTCGGGCAAGCGCGACGTGACCGGGCTCTGGTCGACATAGAAGCGCGCATCACCCCAGCCGATCCGCACCGCACCGCCGGGGCCAAGGTCCGCGACCAGATCGGCCAGCGGTCCGCCCCGCGCGATCAGGGGCGCGCGGTCCAGGACCAGATCGGTGTGAAAGCCGTTGCTGTCGACCCGCACCGGCACCGCGTCCGGACCGCCGTGCGACAGGCTGGGCCCGGACTCAGACCAGCTGACAAGGCCCAAGATCACCCCGACCAGTCCTGCCATCAGGAAGCGGAATGCCCCGCCCATGCTCATCTCCGCAATGTCCGCCGCTCAGGGAATACGGAAGGCGAGATCGGCGCAAGCCCGGGCGTCACCCTCGGGCCGGTCGGCAAAGGCCAGCAGGCGCAGGGTCTGGCCTTGTGCCGCCAGCGCCAGATAGCGGGCCGGGTATTCAGCACACAGCGGCTGGCTCCCGGCAGAAGGCTCAAGGTCGGTGATCTCGCGAAGCTCGACCTGCTGGCCGGGCGCGAGACCCGCCGCGGCAAAGGGTGGCTCTGACCCGGTGGCGATCCGGTGTGGGCGGGTCTTAAGTACGCCAAGGCCGGTGATCTCAAGCTGCGCCCCGTCAGCATGCATCAGGGGCCAGGGCGTGGATTCGGAAGCGGCGAACGGCCCGTGAAGGGCGTGATCCGCAACCCGTGTCGGCAGGTCCGGGGCCGGCGCGGCGGGGGATGAGACGCGCGTCCAGACGTCGGCCAGTTCGGCGCGGGCGCGGGTGACGGTCTGTTCGGCGCTGCGCTCGTCAAAGGCCGAGAGCAGCAGCACCAGAACCAGCACCCCGAACAGGTCGAGGAGGCGTCTCATCGGGCGCTCTGGCGGGACGGGTCGGGGCACATGGATTCACGCTATCAGCGATCCATGACGGTTCGAAAGCCTTATCGCGCCGAGGGCGAGGTTTCGTCAGGCTGCGGCGCGGCGCCCTCGGGCAGGGTCCATTCGCCGCGATAGGTGTAGCTGAGCGTCACGCAGTGGCGATAGGTGCCGTCGGTCCAGCGACCCACGGCGTGCAGGGTGATGGGGTCGCCCTGACGAATGCGGCCTGTCAGCAGCCAGGCATCATCGGCACCGGGGCACAGCGCCCGGACCAGACCCCGCCCGTCGCCTTCCTTGACGATGCCATAGACGTCATTGGCCCGAACCCCGGCCGGCAGGGCGGCCCGCGTCTCACGGGGACCGCCCCGGCGGATCTCGGCCGAGCCGCGTGCCGTGGTCGAGAACAACCGCTGGACGCTGACAGCGCCGAAGAAGTTGCGACGGATCTCGATGGTGATGCCCTGCGTCAGGGCCTGGGTAACGCGGTCGGCGGCGTCATAGGCCCAGAAGCGGGTTTCCGCCGCCGCCGGACCGACCATGAAGGCGAGCAACAGAAGGCCTGTGGCAAGACGTTTCATGACCGGTCTCCGGTAGCAGCGAGCGATCGGGCGCGATTACAGTTCGCGCTTGATCTCCTCGACGGTGAAGCACTCGATGAGGTCGCCTTCCTTGATGTCCTGGAAGCCCTGGAACTGCATGCCGCATTCCTGGCCCGAGGGCACTTCATTGACCTCATCCTTGAAGCGTTTGAGCGTGTTGAGCGTGCCCAGTTCCAGCACCACGATATCGTCGCGGATGATGCGGACGCGGGCGCCCTTGCGGACCACGCCTTCGGCCACCCGGCAACCGGCGATCTTGCCGATCTTGGAGATGTCGAACACCTGCAGCACCTTGGCATTGCCCAGCCAGGTTTCACGCTGGATCGGGGCCAGCATGCCGGACAGCACGCCCTTCATGTCGTCAAGCAGGTCGTAGATGATCGAATAGTAGCGGATCTCCACGCCTTCCCGATCGGCCAGATCCCGCGCCTGCTTCGAGGCCCGGACGTTGAAGCCCAGGATGGGGGCTCCGGCGGTCTTGGCCAGGTTGACGTCGCTCTCGGTGATACCGCCGGCGCCCTGGAACACGACCCGGGCGCGGACCTCGTCATTGCCCATGGCCTGCAGCGATCCGGCGATGGCTTCGGTGGACCCCTGAACGTCAGCCTTGATGACGACGGGCAGTTCGCTGATCTTCTGCGAGCCCAGCTTGGCCATCATGTCGGCCAGCGACACCGGGTTTGCGGCGGTGGCCTTTTCACGCTGCTTGCGCTCGCGGAAGTCGGTCAGCTCGCGGGCGCGGGCCTCGGTTTCCACCACGGCGAACACCTCACCGGGAGAGGGCGGCTCGTCCAGGCCGAGGATCTCGACCGGAACCGAGGGGCCGGCCTCGTCCAGCTGGGCATTGCGTTCGTCCAGCAGGGCGCGAACCTTGCCCCAGGCCGAACCGGCCACGACGATGTCGCCGCGACGCAGGGTGCCGCGCTTGACCAGTACGGTGCCGACCGGGCCACGGCCCTTGTCCAGCTTGGACTCGATGACCACACCCTCGGCCGAACGGTCGGGGTTGGCGCGCAGGTCCATGACCTCTGCCTGGACCAGAACGGCCTCCAGCAGAGCTTCGAGATTGGTGCGTTCCTTGGCCGAGACCTCGATCATCTGGGTGTCGCCGCCCAGATTTTCGGCGATGACCTCGTGCTGCAGAAGCTCGTTGATGACCTTCTGCGGATTGGCACCCGGCTTGTCGACCTTGTTGATCGCCACGATCAGGGGAGCTCCGGCCGCCTTGGCGTGCTGGATGGCCTCGATCGTCTGGGGCATGACGCCGTCGTCCGCCGCTACCACCAGGATGACGATGTCGGTGACATTGGCACCGCGCGCCCGCATGGCCGAGAAGGCCGCGTGGCCCGGCGTGTCGAGGAAGGTGACGCGCTGGTCGTCTTTCAGGCGAACCTGATAGGCGCCGATGTGCTGGGTGATGCCACCGGCCTCGCCCGTCGCCACATCGGTGGTGCGCAGGGCATCCAGCAGGCTGGTCTTGCCGTGGTCGACGTGACCCATGACGGCCACGACCGGGAAGCGCGGCGTGGTGGCGTCGGCGTCATCGGCCTCGGCCAGGAAGCCGGTTTCGACGTCGGACTCGGACACGCGCCGGACGGTCATGCCGTATTCGTCGGCCACCAGTTCGGCGGTGTCGGAATCGATCACATCGTTGATCTTCATCATCATGCCCTGACGCATCAGGAATTTGACGATGTCGACGCCGCGCACGGCCATGCGGTTGGCCAGATCGCCGACGGTGATGACATCGGGGATGACCACTTCACGCGGACGGTTCGGTACTTCGGACGTGCCGCCCTTGCGCTTTTCCTTCTCGCGTTCGCGGGCCCGGCGGACCGAGGCAAGCGAGCGGATCCGTTCGGCGGCGTCCTCGTCCCCACCGGCCAGGGCCTGAATGGTCAGACGGCCTTCGCGACGCTTGGGTTCACCGCGCGTGCGGCTGATGGCCTTGCCCGGACCGGCGTCCGAGAAACGGCGATCCCGGTCATCCTCGGGACGACCGGCGCGGCCGGCAAAACCACCGGCGGTGCGGGCGGGACGCGAAACCTCGGGCGTCGCCGGGGCGGCGGCAGGCGCACCCCGACCTGCGGGGGCTCCACGTCCACCAGGGGCTGCACCCGGCGCGGGGCGCGGGGCATTGGCGGAATAACGAACGGGCTCGCTGGGCACGCGCGGGCGACCGGCGGCGCCACCGGGCGGACCGCTGAGGGCCACTTCACGCGCTGAACGACCCCCAAAGGCGGGACGCTCGGGCGTTTCGCGGCGCGGCTGGCCGGGCTTGGGCACGCGCTGGCCGAAATTGACCGCCGGACGGGCCGGACGGGCCGGGGCCTCCGGCGCGGCCGGTGCCGGTGCCGGGGGGGGCGTCGGCTTTTCGGCAACCGGCTCAGCCTTGGCCGGAGCGTCGGCCTTGGCAGGCGCGGCTTTCGCGGCGGGCTTGGGCGCAGCGGCGTTCAGCTTGGCGGCTTCGGCGCGAGCGGCTTCGGCTGCGGCCTTGGCGGCAGCGGCCTCGCTCTGGGCGGTCTCGGCCAGCTTGCGCGTGGCCTCGTCGCGCTTGGCACGCTCGGCGGCTTCAGCTTTTTCGCGGGCGGCGCGTTCGGCCTGGGCGGCCTCGATGGCGCGGCGGCGGGCTTCCTGTTCCTCGGACGACAGGCCACCGGCATCGGTCGGGCGCGGCGCAGGTGCATCGGCACGCACGGGCGCGGCGGCGGGCCGGCGACCGGCCACGTCGAAGCCCTGGGTGCGCGGCTGGACCGGCGCACCGGCGCGACGCTTGGTCTCGACCACGACCGTCTTGGTGCGGCCGTGGCTGAAGCTCTGGCGGACCGTACCGGTCGAGACGGAGCCCGTCGCGCGCGGCTTCAGGCTCAGCGGTGCGCGCGGTCCCGTTTGCGGGGTCGCGGCGCCCGAGCTCGCATTGCCTGTGCCTGTGGCGCTGGAGGTCTCGGTCGTCTTGCCGTCCTGGGTCTTGTCGTTCTCGTCGGTCATCCGGTCGCTTCGTCTGGACGCCGGGACAATCCCGACGCCACGTATCAAACACAAAAGGGCGAGCGCGCCCCGCCTCCCTTTCAGGAGTCGGAACCCTGCCCGTCCACAGCCTGCCCGGGCCCACCAGGGAGCCCATCGTCACAAGGGTCGTTCGGTCCGTCCCCGGAGGTGTGGCCGGGCCCGGCCCGATCCCACTCCCGCGGATGAAGCGGACGAAAACCCGCCAATCTGTTGACCTCAAGGGCCCAGCGATCCGCGCGTCCGCCTGCAAGCAGCACGCTGTGTATCGCATTTTCCAGCCCCAGGGCCAAACTCAATTCTTCCGCCCCGAATGCACCGCACAGGCCCACGGGGCGAGGCGTGTGTCGCATGAGGGCCATCAGACGCTGGCGTCCGTCGCGCGCGCCATCGGCGGCCTCGACCAGCCAGGCGGCCCGGCCGCCCTTGATCGCAGCGGCCGATTTCTCGAAGCCGGAGATAAGCACGCCTTCGCGTCGGGCAAGCCCCAGTTGTTCCAGACAGCGCCGGACAAGCAGGCTTTCAACCTGATCGGCCAGCTCGGGAGAGGCCTGGACCGGGGCCTTGGCGGCCCGTGAGAACAGGCCCTTGCCGGCCGCTGTGATCGAGGCGCGGTCGGCGGCCACCCACAGGCCACGGCCCGGCAGCTTGCGCGCCAGATCGGGCACGACCTGACCGTCCGGGCCCACGACGAAGCGGATCAGGGCAGACTCGTCCATGACCTGGCGCGTGACCAGATCGCGGCGTTCCCGTTCAGCCTGTGCTTCGGCGAGCCCCATGGACGGTCCGGTCTCCCATCACGCGTCGCGGTCGTCGAGGTCGGCGTCGAGGGCGTCGAGGATCTCACCCTCGCCTTCCTCTACCGTTTCGTCGTCGGTGTTCGACCCGGCAAAGACGGTATCGGCGTCGTAGGACTCCTCGCCGTCCTCGCCCTCTTCGGCCTCATATTCGGGCTCGGGCTCGGGCTGCGGCAGTTCCGAGGCATCGATCCAGCCGGCGGCCACACGGGCCTGCAGGATCAGCATTTCGGCGTCTTCCTGGGCCAGGCTGAAGCTTTCCAGCACGCCGGGCACCTTGACCCGCTCGCCGTTCTTCATCTCGTAGCCGCCGCGGATTTCGTCCGTGGCCAGATCGGCCAGATCCTCGACCGTCTTCACGCCATTCTCGCCCAGCGCCACCGCCATCGGCAGGGTCACGCCGGGAACCTCCAGCACGCCGTCCTCGACGCCCAGCTCCTTGCGGCGGGCATCCAGGGCCTGAGCCTGCTTGTCGAGAAAATCGCGGGCGCGGGCCTGCAGTTCCTCGGCGGTTTCCTCGTCGAAGCCTTCAATATCCGAGATTTCATAGGGCTCGACGAAGGCCAGATCCTCGACCGTGGCAAAGCCTTCGGTGACCAGCAGCTGGGCGATGACCTCGTCCACGTCCAGGGCTTCCTGGAACAGGGTGGTGCGCTCGGCGAACTCGCGCTGGCGACGCTCGGAGTCCTGGGTCTCGGTGATGATGTCGATCTGCCAGCCGGTCAGCTGCGAGGCGAGGCGCACGTTCTGGCCGCGACGGCCGATGGCCAGCGACAGCTGTTCGTCGGGCACCACCACCTCGACGCGGTCGGCCTCTTCGTCCAGCACGACCTTGGACACTTCGGCCGGGGCCAGGGCGTTGACGATGAAGGTCGGCTCGTCCGGGTTCCACTGGATGATGTCGATCTTTTCACCCTGCAGCTCGGCGACGACCGCCTGCACGCGCGAGCCGCGCATGCCGACGCAGGCGCCGACGGGGTCGATGGAGGAGTCGTTGGACAGGACGGCCATCTTGGCGCGCGAACCGGCGTCGCGGGCGGCGGCGCGGATCTCGATCACGCCGTCATAGACCTCGGGCACTTCCTGGGCGAACAGCTTGGCCATGAAGCCGGGATGGGCGCGTGACAGCATGACCTGCGGGCCCTTGGCCTCGGGCCGGACGTCATAGATGTAGGTGCGGATGCGGTCGCCGATGTTGAACAGCTCGCGCGGGATCGAGTCATTGCGGCGCATGATGCCCTCGCCCCGACCCAGATCGACGACGGTATTGCCGTATTCGACGCGCTTGACGGTGCCGTTGACGATCTCGCCGACGCGATCCTTGAACTCTTCATACTGGTTGGCGCGCTCGGCCTCGCGCACCTTACCGGTGACGACCTGTCGGGCCATCTGGGTCTGGACGCGGCCGAATTCGAACGGCGGCAGCTCCTCGATATATTCCTTGCCGACCACGGCCTCGGGGTCGCGCTTGAGCGCATCCTTGAGGCGCACCATGGCCGAGTCATTGAACTCTTCCAGCTCGTCCTCGGGCTGCCAGTCGTCCTCGACGATGGTGACGTGACGCGTCAGGGCCAGCTCGCCGGTCTTGGGGTCCAGGGCGGCGCGGATGTCGTGATGGGCGCCATAGCGCGACTTGGCGCCCTTCTGGATGGCCTCTTCGATCGCCTCGATGACGATCTCCTTGTCGATATTCTTCTCCTGGGCCACCGCCTGGGCGATCTGGAGCAGTTCGAGTCGGTTTGCGGAAACGCCGGTCACGGCCATGGGTCAGTCCTCGGAGTCGGTAGAGTGGGTGTCAGCGTCAGGATCGGAAGCATTGCGGGCGGCGCGCTTTTCAGCCCCCGCCTTCAGCAGTTCGTCGGTCAGGACCAGCTTGGCATCGATCAGCCAGTCAAAGGGGATCAGGGCGGTATCGGTCTCGCCGTCCAGGTCGATGGCGACATTGCCCTCGTCGGTGCCGGCCAGCGTGCCCTTGAAGCGCTTGCGGCCCTCGATCATGCGATCGGTTTCCAGTCGCGCCTCATAGCCCTCGAACAGGTCGAAATCGGACAGCCGGGTCAGTGGCCGGTCGATACCGGGCGAGGAGACCTCCAGCAGATATTCCCCGGCGATCGGGTCGGCGGCATCGAACACTTCGGAAATTGCGCGGCTCAGCCGGGCGCATTCCTCGACCGAAATGTCGTTGTCGGCAGGGCGTTCGGCCATGACCTGCAGGCGACGGCGCAGGGTGCCGCCCATCAGCCTCACGCGCACCACTGCCAGCCCCAGCGTCTCGGCGACGGGGTCGATCATCTCGATCAGGGCGCGGTCTTCGGCGGTCCTGGCGCGCACGCGGGGCGTACTCCAATAAAAAAAGCGGCCGACCGTCTCAGGGCCGCCGCTTGATCACGACGCCGTTTGACGCCGGTCTAACGATGTGGCCCGCCGTATAGCGCCCCCGACACGGCTTGTCAGCCCCCTTGGGGTGTTTGCTTTTTTCGTCGGCTCGCCTAGAGGCCATCTCATGGAGATTCACTGGATACCGCAGGACACGCCCGGCAGCCTCGGCATCTCGCGCCGCCCGCCCGGGGGCGAGGCGATGGAGGCCGTGCTGGTCGCCAATCTGGGCTATGTCGACCGGGTCGTGACCCTGTTGGAGCCCGAGGAGGTCGAGCGGCTGGACATTGTCCGCGAGGCCGAGGTGTGCGCCGCGCACGGCGTCGCCTTCGACAACCTGCCGGTGCCCGACCATGACATTCCCGCCGATGTGCCGGCCTTCGACCGTCTGGTGAAGAAGCTGCGCAAGCAACTGCTGGCCGGCGAGCGAATGGTGATCCACTGCAATGCCGGTCTGGGCCGGGCGCCGACCCTGGCCTGCTGCCTGCTGATCGCCGGGGGGCTGCACCCGGACGAGGCGGTGCTCAAGGTCGGGGCCGCGCGTGGTCGCACCGTGCCCGAGATGGACAGCCAGTACGCCTTCATTCACGCCTTTGCCGAGCGTCAGGCCGCCGGTGCCGCCCGTCGCTCGAAGAGCAAAAAGACCGGCTCGGTATCGCCCAGGTGCTTGTCCTCATAGCGCGTCCGGATGTGATCGGCGGGCGCGTTGCGCCAGTCGTCGGCGGCCTCGGCCATCCAGACGAGGCCCGGCGTTTCCAGAAACCGCGCCAGCGCCCAGTCAGCATAGGCCTTCCAGTCGGTGACGAAGCGCAGCTTGCCGCCCACCTTCAGGATGCGGGCCAGTTCGGCGGCCACATCGGCCTGGACCAGACGGCGCTTGGCATGGCGCGCCTTGGGCCAGGGGTCGGGAAACAGGATCAGCACATGATCGACCGAGGTGTCCGGCAGGGCCGCCAGCACCGCGCGCGCGTCGTCGGCATGGATGCGGACATTCTTCAGCCCGCCCTCCTCGATGTGGCGCAAGGCTGAGCCGACGCCGTTCAGAAAGGGCTCGCAGCCGATCATCAAGGTGTCGGGGTGGCGCGCGGCCTGACCCGCCAGATGCTCGCCCCCGCCAAAGCCGATCTCCAGCCAGACCTGTTTGGCACCGGGCATGATCGCGGCGGGGTCCAGCGGTCCGTTCGCCGGGTCCGGCAAGGCGACCGTGGGCAACAGGGTGTCGAACAGCGCCGCCTGACGCGGCTTCAGCGCGCGCGACTTGATGCGGCCAAAGCTGCGGATCGGGCCGTGGGAAGAGGGGTCGGACATGGGTTCTGAGTGGCGAGTGGCGAGGAAGGCGCTGCGGTTCCAAACCGGCGTACGGCTCAGCAGGCGTGCCAGCCATAGGGCGTCACCGGGTGGGTTGAAAGGGTCTCGCCACTCGCCACTCGCTACTCGCCACTTTCTTCAGGCCAGCGCCTTCAGCTGATCGACCAGATCGGTCTTTTCCCACGAGAAGCCGCCGTCAGCCTCGGGTTCGCGGCCGAAATGGCCGTAGGCGGCGGTGCGGGCATAGATGGGTTTGTTCAGGCCCAGGTGCTCGCGGATGGCGCGCGGGGTGCCGCCGCCGATCAGGCCCAGCAGTTTCTCTTCCAGCACCGTCTCGGAGATCTTGCCCGTGCCGTGCAGGTCGACGTGGATCGACTGGGGCTTGGCGACACCGATGGCATAGCTGAGCTGCAGGGTGCAGCGGTCGGCGAGGCCCGCGGCAACGACATTCTTGGCCAGATAGCGGCAGGCATAGGCCGCCGACCGGTCAACCTTGGTCGGGTCTTTGCCGGAGAAGGCGCCGCCACCATGGGGGGCCGCCCCGCCATAGGTGTCGACGATGATCTTGCGGCCGGTCAGGCCCGAGTCGCCGTCGGGGCCACCGATCTCGAACACGCCGGTCGGATTGATGTGCCAGACGGTCTCATTGGTGATGAAGCCCTTGGGCAGGACGTCTTCGACCACCGGCTTGACCAGGGCCGCCACATCGCCCTGCGACATCCCCTTGGCGTGCTGGGTCGAGACGACGATCGAGGTGGCGCGCACCGGCAGGCCGTTCTCATAGAACAGGGTGACCTGGCTCTTGGCGTCGGGCTCCAGCGCCTTTTCGCCGCCGTGACGCAGCTCGGCCAGACGGCGCAGGATGCGGTGGCTGTAGGCCAGGGTGGCCGGCATCAGCTCGGGCGTTTCGTTCGAGGCATAGCCGAACATGATGCCCTGATCGCCCGCGCCCTCGTCCTTGCCCTCGGCGGCGTCGACGCCAACGGCGATGTCGACCGACTGGCCGTGCAGATAGTTGGAGAACTCGAACGTCTCCCAGTGGAAGCCATCCTGCTCATAGCCGATGTCCTTGACCGCCGCGCGCACGGCCGTCTCGATCTCGGCCTCGATGCCGGGGGCCCAGGCGCCGTTCTCCCAGATGCCCTTGCCGCGGATCTCGCCGGCCAGCACCACGCGATTGGTGGTGGTCAGGGTCTCGCAGGCGACGCGCGCCTCGGGATCCTTAGACAGGAACAGGTCGACGATGGTGTCCGAGATGCGGTCGGCGACCTTGTCGGGGTGTCCCTCGGAGACGCTTTCCGAGGTGAAATGGAAGGAGGTACGGGACAAGGGGCGAACTCCGCATGACAGGAGCCGCAGACATATAAAGATATGCTTATATGTTCAAGCGGTCTCGTAGGGCGAGCAGCAGCGACGCGCTCAGCACCAGCGCCGCCGACTTGACCGCCATGCCCCACAGGAAGGGCGTGACGCCCGCCGAAAGGGCCTCGGATGCGCCAATCCTGAGGCTGAGACCCGCCCAGCCAAGCGCCAAAATCAACAGATGACCGGCCAGCCCGAGGCCGAAGCCGAGCAGCATGGTACGCCACACGGGGCCGGGGGACAGGGTGCGGCTCCCGATCCCGACCAGCAGCGCCGCCAGCGGAAACCCGACCAGATAGCCGACGGTCGGCCCGGAAAGCGCCGACAGGCCCGAGGCCCCGCCCGCAAACACCGGCAGGCCCAGCGCCCCCGCCCCAAGATATAGAAGGCCTGCCACCAGCCCCCACCGCGGCCCCAGCGCCAGCCCGGCCGCCAGCACAGCCAGCGTCTGCAGCGACTGCGGCACCGGCGACCCCGGCACCGCCACATCGACCCGGGCCCCAAGCGCGATCAACCCCACGAAGCCGAGGGTGGCGGCAAGGGCCGGAAGATGACGAACAAGAGGAGATGGGGTCATGGAAGAAGGTGGTGCCGCCTAGGTGACTCGAACACCTGACCCCCGCATTACGAAAACGACTGAAAGGAACCCGAGAGATCTATGCTCGGCATGGCTTTGACGGACAATCTAAACCCATCCGAGGGCCTCCACCCATACATTTCCCAATCTGGCCTGACCGCGTGGTGCACGCGCTTCCTAGCGAACGAACGCTAACTCAGATCTAGGCCGAAATCCCACCTGCGCCATACCTGCAAAAGACTTGCGCGGGGTGGTGGAGCGGCTGGGGTTCTGTGAAGAGGTCAGAGAGACAGTATTGCAGGGGAGACGGGGTGTCATGGACGTCATTGAAACCCAAATCGCGCGCTATTTGGCAGCCAAGGCCATGCAGCGCAGCCGGGTGACCTACCAAATGGTCGCGGACCAAGTCGGGTGGGGACATCCGACCGGGAGAGGCCTTGGACGTCACCTCGAAGTCATCCTCCACGAGTTGGCAGACCGAGGTCTGCCGCCCCTAACCCTCATCCTAGTTCCCAAGGGCAAGACTCGACCTGATGAGGACGCCATGGCCCATATCCGCGCGAGGCTTGGAGATATCGACGTCCAAGCCGAGCAAGAACGCGTCTTTGGCTTCGATTGGTCGGTCATACCAGAATTGGCGTCACGGCCAGACGAACTGCCCGACGGTCGGCAGGTGTGGCTGACCTCGTTTTGGGGGTTCGATCCGGCTGATTGGGGCTGCATAGGCTTCGCAAGCGAGGCTAAGCGGAACAACTTCCTTAGGGCTACCCGGCCAGGCGTGTTGGTCGCCATCTACGTCACCAAGGGTAAGGGCCCTGAAGGGATGCGCGGCAAACTCGTCGGCATTCTCGAGGTTTCGCACGAGGTAGGCCCTGCACAGGCGTTCATCGCCGGTGACCGATGGGCAAAGAAAGAAGCTGATCCCGACTCACGCGGCAAGTGGTCCTACGCGGTCAGGGCAACTCGAGCTTGGCGTGTAGTGCCCGAGGATTGGAGACCGATCGAAGAAATACTACCGTCCGCCTATGCCAGCGCGGACCCTCAGTACATCGGCTCTGACGGGGTGGCTGTGCCGTCGGAGGAAGCCGGCGCACTTCTCGCCCTCGATGTCTACGAAGTTCCCGTCTATGGGCGATCTGGTGAGATCGACGCCTCGATCACAACCCTTGAACGCTCCGTTTCGAGCGGCCGTGCCGGACCGGTGGCTACCCGTCCTTTCTGGGTTGGTGAACCCGATGGGCCTCGTCACCTCTACATCTTCACGCTGGAAGGCGATCTGTCGGTCTGGCTCGGCCGATCGGCGGCTGAGATTGGCGATCGAAAGATCATCAAGGTTGGATTCTCTAAGAGTCCCCTTGCCCGTCGCGACCAAGTTCAATGGGCGTATCCTGAGGGCTGTTATGTGTGGAAAGTTTTCAAGCCTGATGACCCTTACGCAACTGCCCCGTGGCCCTGCGGCGACGTTGCTCGGGCAGGTGAGGACGCAATGAAGGCAAGGCTAGTCGACGATGGCGCTGAGAAGCTAGGCGGCGAGTTCTATCTCGCGGAAGATTGGTCAATCCTCTACGCTTGGTCTGCTGGTCAGCGCGTCGCGAGAGAGGCTGCGGATCGCCTGTCAAAGCTAGCGATGCCCTTGCCGGAAGCCGAAGGTGAAGCTTGAAAGGGCCGGCTTCTCTGACCAGCCAGATTAGCCTCAAAAAAAAGGCGCCCACCCGCACCCCGACGTAATGCCAGGATGCGGGTGAAGCGCTTGGGTTCAGAAGGCCGACTGCTTGGCCGCTCCTGCCTCGACCGCCTTCAGAAGGGTGTCGTTGGCGAGGTGAGCGTACCTTTGCGTGCTCTGATAGTTGGCGTGGCCTAGCACCTTGCCAACGGCGAACAGGTCTACACCGCTGTTCACCATGAAAGACGCCGCCGAGTGCCGCAGATCATGCAGCCGTAAGCCCGGCAGTTTTGCGGCCTTTATCGCCGTCCCCCACGTTCCTTTTACGGAGACATAAGGCTTCCGGGTGTCCGGGTTCGGCACCAACCATGGGCAGCCCTTGAAGCGCGGCAGCGCCTCAATGATCGCCACGGCGGGCGTTGAAAGCGGGACGTAGCGCGACTTGCCGGTCTTACTGTCGGGGATGAACCACGATCGACGTTCGACATCCACGTTTTTCCACTCAGCATCGAGCAGCTCGCGCAGCCGGGCTCCTGTAAGAAGGAGCAGCCCGACAATGTGCTGAAGCTGAGGGTTGTTGGAAGCCGCGACCGCTTCCTTCAGCCTTACTGCCTCTTCCCCCGTCAGGAACCGTTCGCGGGCGTTGTTTAGTGGCGCTCGTGGTATGTTTCGGGCCGGGTTCTTTTCAGTGCCCGGGATGTCCCAGCTAGCGCCCAGCACGAATGACCGACCGAGGATCACGCGCATTTTTTCCACCGTCGCCGGTGCCAAGCCCTTCGATCGTTTCTCGTCCAGCCATTGGGCCACAGACCGGCTGTTCATGTCCGTCAGGCGCGTCTTTCCCCACCTCGGAAGGACATGCACGCGCATGACACTTTCGACATCCTCGTAGGACTTCCGACCCCTAAAGGACTCAAGGTGCTTGGCGGCCAGTTCGCCGTAGAGGGGTATGGACTTCGCCAGCGCCTTCGTTGCGCCGGGGTCGCCGCCCATGACCACTTCCGATCTCAGTTGCTGAGCCCTTTTCCTGGCCGCAGCGCATGTGACGTCATCAACGCCGCCGATCTTGTGCTGCCTCTGACGGCCGCTCAGATCATTGTAGCGTAACGAGTAGGTGCCTTTGCCGCTGGAACGGCGCTCCAGCATGAAACCCGGGATAATGGTGTCGTAGTAGTCGGTCTTGTTCTTGCCGACTTCGCAACCAGCCTTGTCGACGAAGGCCTGAGTCAGGTGTGCCTTGGGCATGTGTAGTTTCCTTGCGTGTTTGATGATCGACGGGCGAGTGTCGTCAGGCCGCCCAGAAGGGCAGCCGGTTGGGGTGGGGGTGGTGTTGAGCGGGTCAGGCCCGCGTTGCCCCAGACTGAGCCGCAGGGGCCACGCGTCGGGGGCGGGGATGGGGTCGGGCCATGGGGAGCCCGGAGCGGGCCTCAGGGGGCCGCGTTTGGGGCGTGGGTGACGAGCGCCGCGCCGCAATCAAAGGGGGAAAGGGGAACTACCTCTTTTCCACTTTGCGCCGGCCCGAGTTGGCTGGGCTGAAGGGAAGCTGGCTACTCGTAGTCCGTCAGGACGCGCCAAGCCTTACGCTCGGAGCTGTACCCGTCTTCAATGCGCAGTCCGTTCACCCGGACACCACGGTGGCGCTTGAGATATTGCCCCAGCAGGTGCGGGGGGCTGGCTCCGCGTTCGACGCCGAGGATCTCGTCGATGATTTCCTGAAGCTTCGGCTTTCTCGGGGCTTCAGAAAGGAGTTCGCGGACAGTCATTGACTCATCGTGGTAGAGGTCACGCCACAGCTTCAGGAGCACCGCCAACGCTTCATCGTCTGTGTTGTCTTTGACCTGATTGATCAGGCTTAAGGCCGGGTCTGGCTCACCCAGCCAGATGAGGGGTTCGCGGCAGAACCTCGACCAGTCCTCATATGAGCCGATCGATGTGAGGGTGTCGTCACGCTTCCCGTGGAGCAGGAAGGCCTGGATGATGGTCAGAGCAAAGCCGACATAGACGGAGCGGTGTTTCGATATTTGCTTCTGGGGGTTGCGTTCGAAAGTCCGCAGGCTGGATTTGGCGGCGAGCCGCGCGGTCACCACGCGCCGACGCATATCTTTGATCGGGCCTGTATTGTTCCCCGTTCCGAGGAATAGGGAGTTCGTCCGCGCTGTCGCGGTGCCGCTTTTGCCAAGGAGGCGCTCGGTGGTGGTGTGGCTGGTGAGCGCCTTGTTGATGGCACCGAAAGGCTTCCAGTCAGTCTGCATATCGTCGAAGAGGATGACCGGCGGCTTCTCCAATAGCATGGCCAGAATCACCTTGATGGCTTCGGTAGCGGTCGTGGGATAGCTGGTAACATACGGATGCAACGGCGTGGCGAAGAGCACGACGAGGCCGGCCAGAAAGCTCTTTCCGCTGCCTGACGAGGCGGCGTTGAAGTTGAATGCGGGCGCCAAAGGAAGGCCTGGACGAATAGCGGCTGTGAGCATCGCACACAGGGCCGCAGACAGATCCTCCGCCTTTTCGAACTCAAACTCCGCCAGTTCTGCTTTCAGCGCCATCAGGCTCAGCTGGGCATCCTCCTCCGTAGGTGCAGAAATCGCATACTCGTTGGCGCCGAAGCTGGCGTAAATGCCGGTCGTTGAGTTGAAACCGGGCGTCGTGACCAACTGCTCGTTGGCGTCGAAATAGGGCTGATGGGCTATACCCATGAGCGTCTGCAGGTATTTGCGGTCCTGAGTGTAGATCAAGGTGTTGAGGAGGTGATGGGGCGGATTGCACGTGACCCACTCCCCCTTCGAGTTCGGACGCTGCCACTCGATCATCTCTGACATGACCACGTACAGCGTCTGCGAGTTGACGACTTCGCACTGCATCGAGCCTGCGGTCGGGACCAGCCGAGCCAGCTGGCCCCCTGAGACGTAGTACAGTCCCGTTTCGGCCAAGACGCGTTCAGCCTCAAACACAGCGAGGTGCTCTTCACCGGGCGTGATCTGGACGATCAGTTTTGCCGGGAAGATCGCTTCGGGATGCGTGACGACGACAGCGAGGGCGCTGCTGGCCATGGGTGTCTGCAAAGGGGGAGAGGGGAGCGTTGCGGCGACGAGAGGGGCTTCCCCCTCTACCTCTTTCACAGGCATCGAGGGCGGGGGCGGTGGGACCCGAAGACTGGGCGGAGGCGGGCTGGGCTTGGGTCGAAGTCCCATGGTGTGATCCTCAAAGGAGTAAATGGATCGACCTTGTTTCCGACACCTCCATGCCGCTGTTGAGTGCGACGATCTCGGTGTCGTCCCTCAGGCCGACGACCAAATCATGCGCCAAAAAATCGTTTTGAAAACAGCAAGATATTGGGCCGCATTCCGTGCTGGAAAAGTCCACTTGAAGGATGCCGAGCTGCGCACTATTCCGTTATGGACTGACGTCTCAGCGCTGTTTGAGATTAGGTTCGGAGCGAATCAGCCGTGCGAAAGCCTCTAGAACGCAGTTACCCCGCGCTAAAGTTAGGAGACTTGCGCCTATCTTGGCTGGAGACGTTCGTCGTCGTCTCGCGGTCGGAAAATCGGTCGGTGGCCGCCAAGAAGCTGGGGATCACCCAGAGCGCGGTCACGAAGCATATCCAGAACCTCGAAAGGTGGAGCCAGAAGGTGCTGGTATATCACGACAGCGTTCCGACGAAGCTGACCGAACAGGGAGAGGCGTTCGTATCGGTCGCGGACAATGTGGTGGACGTCATGGCGGAAGCGCGAAAGCTCTCGGCGGGCCTGGCAGAGCCAAAAAAGACTTAGGTCAAAGACCTCCGGGTTCCTCCGAGCGCGCCCAAGCCCTCCAGAGCTTAATTGCGCGACGATGGGCGCGCCTCGCCAACACCGACGTCCACCGGCCGATGACCCACCCGTCCTCCGACTCATGCCAGTTGACGGGCGGGATAGGCTCTACTTGGAAGCGCTACCGCGAGGGCGATGGAGGCAGACCCGGCGCGGCTGTTTGCCGAGGTGTTGAAGCGGCTATCGAGAGACATCGCCGTCTAGCCGAGGGGTACGATGGCGGCGTGCGCAGCCAGCGCCTGCGAACCTCGACCTTCCCCATCTCCCCCGACCCCTAGCCAGCATCAAGGCCACGCCGATGACCGCCAAGGCAACGATGAGGGCGACAGGTCGGGCGCTTGCCAGACCTAGCAACGCGAGCGAGCCCAGATAAAGAAGCGCCTCGCGCGGTCGGGTGGCGAAGCAGAAAAGCAGCGCAAGCAGCAGACCCGCCACGAGGGCGACCGCCACCGCCTGGACCACCGCCAGACCTATGAGAAGCATCACGAAGGTGAGGAACCTGCTCACCGACCGGGCTCCTCGTCGTCCGGCCAGAAGTGAGCCAGACACAGGTAGTGGATCCCCAGTTCGGTGCCGGGGTCATTTTCGACAAGGACCACGGTGCGACGGCACAGATAGGTGATCTCGAACCACCGTCCGTGATCCTTGATCCAGCTGTAGTTCGGCTCCTCCGCTTGGTCGCCTGTGATCGCAAAGCCGAGGGCTGCGTTGATGACCTCTGGTGTGTCGCCGCCCTGGACGACGAAGAGCTTGGTGTTCTCCCTCAGGGACGAAGCGCGATCGCCAATGAGAGTTCGCAGGTCGGGGTCTAAGTCAGGGTTCGTGAGCGCGCTGGTCACAGAGGCTCGGTCAGTCAGGGTAAGCATAGGCAGACTCCTTTCGGGCATGAAGAAAGCCCCCGCGACGGTGTCGTGGAGGCTCGGTGCGGATTGGTTGGTTGGTCGTCAGGCGGAGGTGGGCAGGCCTAGATCAAGCCTTGCTCTCCGTGAGGTCCGGACGGTTTGCGAAGCCGAGGCAGTTGAAGCGCAGGGTGGGGTTGGTCTCGGAATGGTCAGCCACGAACACCAGCATCCCGAAGTCGTCAGTGAGGACGTAGGCCAGCTCGAACCATGAGCCGTGGTCGTTCATCCACTCGAAGCCCGGCTGATCGGCTTGCTCCCATGTGATCGGGATGCCCACCGCCTCGTGGATGACCTCGGAAGTGTCGCCGGGTTGGACGACGACGATCTGGAGGGTTTCGCCAAGGGGACGCCGGCGGTCGGTGTCTACCTGCCAGACGCGAAGGCCGATTAGGGCGCGCAGGGTGGGGTCTAAGGTCGGGTCTGTGAGGGCGTGTGTGACAGCGTCACGGTCGGTGAGTGAGAGCATGGAGGGGCCTTTCAAGGCAAAGAAAAACCCCCGCAGCGGGATGCCACGGGGGTCGATGAGCAGGGGTCTGGGGGAATGTCAGGCTGGCCTAGTGAACGGCCTGAAGGTCGATGAGCAACAAGGACTTTCGCCCCCGGACAAACGCCGACCTGCTCGCCTACCTAGCCGCCGGGACGCTTGGCGACAGGCTTGTGGCTGCGTCAGACAGCCGTTTTCGCAGGCGATTGGAGCGGGCGATACCTGACAGCGGCATGGTCCCGCTGTGCGTGACGTTGAAGTAGTACCCAGCCTCCGCTGATCCGTCGGCTCTAAGTCCCGTTGAAGGAACCATGGTGGCGACGATCTGGTGGCTGTCGAACAGGAACTTGATCGTGGCCTGATACCCCTTGTGGGGGTACTCGACGCGCACGATCGGGCTCGTGCCGAACTCGGCATTCATGGCGTCGACCAAGATTTGGTCGGCTTCGGTTTCAGAGATCAGGAACACAGGCTCGCTTCGGCTGACATAGGAACCCGGCGTCATTGCTGGCGCGGAAGCGCACCCGCTGAACGCCAAGGCTGCAACAACCAGCCCCAGTCGGATCTTGGTCTTGTTCATGTGGTCTACTTTCATCTGTGCGTTCAGATGCGCCACCTTGGTCACATCATATAAGATACCGGTGTTTGCGCAGGTGCTGTCTTGGCCGCGATGCGGGCCAAAAGCGCAGGTTCGGCAGGCCCGCGCCCCTCCAACAAAATAACCGGTTCTGGGATATCCCGGATTGGGATTTAGCGAAAGCGCCTCACCTGTCAGGGGCGCGCGTTGCCGTCATCGATCTTCACGCAACGGCATCAGGAGTTCATCGGCTTCATCGCCTCAGCGCGGAAGGCTGCCGGGCTCACTCAGGTCGAGCTGGCGGCGCGACTGGGACGGCCTCAGAGCTTCGTTTCCAAGGTGGAGCGAGGCGAGCGCCGCCTGGACGTGATCGAGTTTTGCCTAGTCGCCGAGGCGCTCGGTCACGATCCGGCGAAGCTGCTGCAGAAGTTTATCGATCTCCGCTGTTGACGCTCTCCCCTGGCGGCGACACCGATGGGGGGAGCATTCCTGCAGGCTCAAATACCTCGCTAGGGCTCGCGTTAGGCGCGGGCGTCAGCTAGTCAGGGTATGCCCCCGCTTAGGAAATTGAGCCCACTAGATGGCGATGATCACGACGGAGCGACAGCTCGAAGACATGCTTCTTTCGAAGCTGCGCGACCTGAAATATGAGCTCCGAGCGGACATCCGCGATCGATACGCGCTTGAGGCGAACTTCAGAGAAAAGTTTGAAGCGCTGAACTGTGTCACCCTGACCGACAGCGAGTTCCAGCGCCTGCTGGACGAGATTGTAACGCCGGATGTCTACACCGCCGCCCGGACGCTGCGCGAGCGCAATAGTTTCGTCCGAGATGATGGAACGCCGCTGAACTATACGCTCGTCAACATCAGGGACTGGTGCAAAAATTCCTTCGAGGTGGTCAACCAGCTCCGCATCAACACGGACAACAGCCACCATCGCTACGACGTCATTCTCCTGATCAACGGGGTGCCGGTCGTTCAGGTCGAACTGAAAACCCTCGGCATAAGCCCTCGACGTGCCATGGAGCAGATCGTCGAGTACAAGAATGATCCCGGAAACGGCTATTCCAAGACAATCTTGTGTTTTCTGCAGTTGTTCATTGTGAGCAACCGCGATCGGACGTTCTACTTCGCAAACAACAATGCGCGCCATTTCGCGTTCAATGCCGAAGAGCGCTTCCTGCCGGTCTATGAGTTTGCGGATATAGACAACAAGAAGGTCGTTCATCTCGACGGCTTCGCCGAGACTTTCCTTGGGAAGTGCAATCTCGGCCAGACAATCAGCCGCTATATGGTTCTGGTCGCTAGCGAGCAAAAGCTCCTGATGATGCGCCCCTATCAAGTGTACGCGGTGAAGGCGATCATCGATTCGATCGCCCAAGACTGCGGCAACGGCTACATCTGGCACACTACGGGAAGCGGGAAGACGCTCACCTCCTTCAAGGCGTCTACGCTCCTGAAGGACAATCCCGACATCGAGAAATGTCTTTTCGTGGTGGACCGCAAGGACCTCGACCGGCAGACGCGTGAAGAGTTCAACAAGTTTCAGGAGGGCTGCGTCGAGGAGAACACCAACACCGCCTCCCTCGTTCGCCGCCTCCTCTCGCATAACTACGCCGATAAGGTCATCGTCTGCACGATCCAGAAGCTGGGCTTGGCGCTGGACGAAAATAGCAAGCGTAACAAGCAGCAGAAGAAGGACGGCAAGAAGAGCTTCAAGGAACAGCTCGAACCCCTTCGCGACAAGCGCATTGCCTTCATCTTCGACGAATGCCACCGCTCGCAGTTCGGCGAGAACCACAAGGCCATTAAGGAATTCTTCCCGCGTGCCCAGCTTTTCGGCTTCACGGGAACCCCCATCTTCGATCAGAACGCTGCCCAGCAGAAAATCGAGGACACGCAGGCCAGCATGAAGACGACGGAAGACCTCTTCCAACAGCGTCTTCACACCTACACGATCACGCATGCGATCGAAGACGGCAACGTCCTGCGGTTCCACGTCGACTATTACAAGCCGCAGGGCAAGACCGTGCCCAAGCCGGGCGAACCGCTGGCCAAGCGGGCGGTGATCGAGGCGATTCTCGCCAAGCACGACGCGGCCACCGGGCAGCGCCGGTTTAATGCCTTGCTCGCCACGTCGTCGATCAATGACGCCATCGAATATCACGCCCTCTTCAAGGCCATGCAGGCCGAGAAACTAGCCGCTGATCCCGGCTTCCGGCCGCTGAACATCGCCTGCGTCTTCTCCCCGCCGGCTGACGGCGATCCTGATGTGAAGCAGATCCAGGAAGACCTGCCGCAGGAGAAGGAAGACAACGCAGTCGAGCCTGAAAAAAAGAAGGAAGCGCTGAAGGCCATCCTCGCCGACTACAACGCCCAGTACGGCACCAATCACAAGATCGGTGAATTCGATCTCTATTATCAGGACGTGCAGAAGCGCATCAAAGATCAGCAATGGCCGGATGCCGATCTCAAGAAGGCCTACCCCAACCAACCGCACCACAAGATCGACATCACGATCGTGGTGGACATGTTACTGACGGGCTTTGACTCAAAATTTCTGAACACCCTCTACGTCGACAAGAACCTGAAGCATCACGGGCTGATCCAGGCCTTCTCGCGCACGAACCGCGTGCTGAACGCGACCAAGCCCTATGGCAACATCCTTGATTTTCGCCAGCAGCAGGGCGCAGTGGATGCTGCCATTGCCCTTTTTTCAGGGGAGGCCGCCGGCGAAAAGGCGCGCGAAATCTGGCTGGTCGATAAGGCCCCGGTGGTCATCCATAAGCTGGAAGCTGCCGTCCAAAAGCTCGACGCCTTCATGGAGTCGCAAGGTCTCGATTGTGCCCCCGAAGCGGTGCCGAACCTCAAGGGCGACGCAGCTCGCGCAGCGTTCATCGAGCATTTCAAAGAGGTTCAGCGCCTAAAGACCCAACTCGATCAGTATACCGACCTGACCGACGAAAACCGCAACGCCATCGAACAGGTTCTGCCCCGCGACAACCTTCTGGGCTTCCGTGGCGCATACCTCGAAACCGCCCAGCGCCTCCGCGCGCAGCAGGGCAACCGCCAAGATCAGGGCGATGGCAAGCCAAGCCAAGACGCCGACCAACTGGACTTCGAGTTCGTTCTCTTCGCCTCGGCTGTCATCGACTATGACTACATCATGGGTCTGATCGCCCGCTATTCGGAAAGCGCGCCCGGCAAGCAGAAGATGAGCAGCGCAGAGCTGATCGGCCTGATCCAGTCCGATGCCAAGTTCATGGACGAGCGCGAGGATATCGCGGCCTATATCAACACCCTGAAGGCGGGCGAGGGCTTGAGCGAAAAGGCCATCCGCGAAGGCTACAGTCGCTTCAAAACGGAGAAGAATGCGGCGGAGCTGGCAGGCATCGCTGGCAAGCACGGGCTGGCCACCGAGGCGCTGCAAGGCTTTGTCGATACCATCCTGCAACGCATGATCTTTGACGGTGAGGCGCTCACCGACCTGATGGAACCTCTCGGCCTGAACTGGAAGACGCGGCGGGTGAAGGAACTGGACTTGATGGCCGACCTGATGCCGCTGCTGCTGAAGCGGGCGGCTGGGCGCGAGGTTTCAGGGCTGAGCGCTTATGATCAGTAAGGGGAAATCATCTGCCGAGCCGATCGATGGGGCTACGCTGGTGCCAAGGCTGCGGTTTCCGGAGTTTCGGACAGCGGATGGTTGGAAGGAGATTTCGCTACAGAAGCTGGCCAGGCCAGTAACTGACAGGGCGACAACCGGAGATGCCGACAACGTTCTGAGTCTTTCGGGGGAGCGCGGCCTTGTACTGCAAAGCGACTATTTTGGAAAGAAGATCGCTGGTGACAGGACCGACCGCTATCTGAAGATTCGAAAAGACGACTTTGTCTACAACGACCGTACAACGAAAGCATCAAGTTTCGGCACGATCAAACGGCTTTCGAACTATTCGGGTGGGGTTGTCTCGCCGATCTATAAGTGCTTCCGGTTCCAGCCGAGCGAGAACCCTGCCTTTTGGGAGTGGTACTTCGAGTCTGGAAGCCATGATCCAGCGCTGGGAGGGCTGGTCAACGAGGGTGCACGAGCTGGCCGGTTCAATATCTCCGTCACTCAGTTCTTGTCGACAAACGCGTGGCGGCCAGACGAAGCCGAGCAACAAAAGATCGCCAACTGTCTGGACTCGGCGGACGCACTGATTGCTGCGCAGCGGCAGAAGGTAGAGGCGCTAGGGGCCCACAAGAAGGGCTTGATGCAACAGCTTTTCCCACAGGAAGGCGAAACCCAACCCCGCCTCCGCTTCCCTGAGTTTGAGGGGGCGGGTGAGTGGAAGGAGGTTCGCCTCAACTCGCTGGGCGACCTTGTTTCTGGGCTAACCTACAGCCCTGATGACGTCCAGGAGGAGGGCCTTTTGGTCCTGCGTTCGTCAAACATCCAAGGTGGGAAAATCGATCTGAAGGATTGTGTCTACGTTGACCCGAACATAAAGAGAGCGAACCTCTCTAGACCGAATGACATTCTGGTTTGTGTACGAAATGGTTCAACAGCCCTAATCGGTAAGACGGCATTAATTCCAGAAGGAATGCCGCTCTGCACCCATGGCGCATTCATGACCGTTTTCCGCTCAAAGACGCCGAAGTTCGCCTTTCAGCTTTTCCAAACTTCAAGATATCAGAAGCAGGTCGCCGGTGATCTTGGGGCTACCATCAACTCAATAAATGGCTCGCAGTTCCTGCGGTATAAATTCTTTGTTCCAAAGCCGCCGGAACAACAGCGCATCGCGGACTGCCTCACCTCCCTTGACGACCTCATCGCCGCAGAGACCCGAAAGCTCGACACGCTCAAGACTCACAAGAAGGGCCTGATGCAGCAGCTTTTCCCCCAAGTTGGGGAGGTTGGCGCATGAGCACCTACAAAAACCTGAAAAGCCTGGTGGCCCGGCTTCGTGACGATCTGAACAATCCCACAGGACCAGCCTCTCTGCTATTGATATACGCTTACAACCGCACGGGTAAGACCCGCTTGTCGATGGAGTTCAAAGACGCGGGGAAACGCAAGAACAAGAGGAACCCGACCGGAACGCCGGACACGCTTTATTTCAACGCCTTCACCGAGGATCTGTTCGTCTGGGAAAATGACCTTGAAGGCGACAGCGTGCGCCGCCTGCAATTGAACGAGAAGTCGTCCTTCTTCAACGCGATGACGGAACTCGCGCTCGACCAGACGATCGCCCAATATCTTTCGCGCTACGCCGATTTCGATTTCGACTTCGCCTACAAGGAGGTCCGGCAAGGGAAGGAAACCGTTTCCAAGCCGGACTATGTGAGCTTCAGCAAAGGCGCGGAGACCAACATCAAGGTGTCGCGCGGCGAGCAGAACATCTTTATCTGGTGCGTGTTCATGGCGATCTGCGAACGCATGCTGGATGGCAATCAATCCTATCAGGGCAGGAAATACCTCTATATCGACGACCCGATCTCGTCGCTGGATGACAACAACGCGATCTCCGTCGCCTGCGATCTCGCCAAGCTCCTCCGCCGGGCGGCAACGCGAAAAAATGCCGACGGTGAGCCGGCCCCCATAAAGGTGATCTTCTCGTCCCATCACGCGCTGTTCTTCAACGTCATGTGCAACGAAGTCGGCAGAAAGACTGATGACTTACCGTCGGTCGACCATCGGCGCTATTTCCTGCACCGCCCAAGCGGCGACGGCACCTACACGCTTCAGGCGACAGAAGATACGCCCTTCTTTCATCATGTGGCGACGCTCGCCGAATTGCAGCGCGCGGCCGATCCGAAGAAGGGAAAGCTCTACACCTTCCACTTCAATGCCCTGCGCAGCGTTATGGAGAAGACAGCGTCCTTTTTCGGACACCCGAGCATCTCCTTTTGCCTGAGGGCACTGGACAACGACGAAGATCGGGCACTGTTCAACCGTGCGCTAAATCTCCTCAGCCACGGCGCCTACGCCATCCATGAACCCACGGAGATGGGCGAGGACAACAAGGAACTGTTTCGCCGTATACTTCGCGAGTTCGTAACGCGCTTCGAGTTCCACCTGCCAGGCGCCGCTCCGGCACCGCACCCCGCCCCGGCGCCAGCGCCCGTCGCCCAGGAAGCCCAAGTACAATGAACGACCACAACCAAAAACAGCTGGGGAAGACGCTCTGGAACATCGCCGACACGCTGCGCGGGGCGATGAATGCGGACGATTTCCGCGACTACATGCTGTCTTTCCTGTTTCTTCGCTACCTCTCTGACAATTACGAGGCGGCGGCGAAGAAGGAGCTAGGGCGCGACTACCCCGATCCCAACTCGATCGGCAACGGCGGGCGCTCGCCCCTCTCCGTTTGGTACGCGGAGAACCCCGATGATATCGCGGCTTTTGAAAAGCAGATGCGCCTCAAGGCGCACTACGTCATCAAGCCGGAACACCTCTGGACCAGCATCGCCCATATGGCGCGGACGCAGAGCGACGAACTGCTGAACACCCTACAAGCGGGCTTCAAATATATCGAAAACGAGTCGTTCCAGAGCACGTTTGGCGGCCTCTTCTCAGAAATCAATCTTGGCTCAGAAAAGCTCGGCCGGTCCTACGCTGATCGCAACGCCAAACTCTGCGCCATTATCACCGAGATTGCGAAAGGCCTCGCCGACTTCTCATCCGACGTGGATGCGCTGGGCGATGCCTACGAATATCTGATCGGCCAATTCGCCGCCGGCTCCGGAAAGAAGGCGGGCGAGTTCTATACCCCGCAACAGGTGTCAGACATCCTGTCCGCGATCGTGACGCTCGACAGCCAGGAGCCTGCAACCGGCAAGAAAGAACGGCTCGCCAGCGTGCTCGACTTCGCATGCGGCTCGGGTTCGCTGCTGCTGAATGTGCGCAAGCGCATGGGGCCGCACGGCATCGGCAAAATCTACGGGCAAGAAAAGAATATCACCACCTACAACCTTGCCCGCATGAACATGCTGTTGCACGGCGTGAAGGACACCGAGTTCGAAATCTACCACGGGGACACGCTGTCAAATGACTGGGACATCCTGCGCGAGTTGAATCCGGCCAAGAAGCCAGCTTTCGACGCCATCGTGGCCAACCCGCCCTTCAGTCTCCGCTGGGAACCGACCGAGGCGATGAGCGACGATGTGCGATTCAAGAACTACGGCCTAGCCCCCAAGTCGGCTGCGGACTTTGCATTCCTTCTACACGGCTTCCACTACCTGAAGGATGAGGGTGTCATGGCAATCATCCTGCCGCACGGCGTGCTGTTCAGAGGCGGGGCGGAAGAACGCATCCGCACGAAGCTGCTGAAGGATGGCCATATCGACACGGTTATCGGCCTGCCTGCCAACCTGTTCTACTCGACGGGCATTCCGGTCTGCATCCTCGTGCTGAAGAAATGCAAAAAGCCCGATGACGTCCTCTTCATCAATGCTGCCGAGCACTTCGTGAAGGACAAGCGCCAGAACAAGCTCGGGGACGGCAAGAATGGGACGCCGGATCACATCGGCAAGATCGTCTCCACCTACCAATTCCGCACCGAGGAAGATCGTTATTCCAAGCGTGTCGGCATGGAGCGGATCGCTGAAGAGGGCTTCAATCTTAACATCTCACGGTACATCAGCACGGCCGTGGGAGAGAAAGAGATCGACTTGGACGCGACGCACGCGGAGTTGGTCTCGATCGAAAAGACCGTTTCGGACGCGGCGACTAAGCATAACGAGTTTCTAAAGGCGCTTGGGTTGCCCCTCCTGCCGACTCGCTGACGGCCGGGGCTCTGCATGCGTTCGGCTGTGCCCAAGATTTACAGCTCGTCCAAACCCAAGCGCGCGGGGGCGCTCCCACCGCATACCCACGCAACACCCACGCGGAAGCACCTCTCCGCCCAAAGGGCGGTGTCTTCCTAGCTAGAGTGGCTCTAGAGTGGTGGTGCCGCCTAGGTGACTCGAACACCTGACCCCCGCATTACGAATGCGATGCTCTACCGGCTGAGCTAAGGCGGCCTATGTCGGCGGGCGTGACCGGCCCGGCGCGAGGGCGGTGTTTATACGGGGCCGGGCGGCTTGCCAAGCGTCTCTGGGCGAAGCGTGTCGAGAAGGGCGTCCTCGTCCGGTCGGGCGGCGATGCGAACCTCGGAAAAGCCCAGCGCCATCAGCGGTTCGGCCACGGCGTCGGACAGGGCGCAGGCGAGGCGCCCCCGGGCTGAGGCGGCATGGCGGCGGGCAAAGGCGCTGGCCGCCCGCGCCGAATGGAACAGGATGCCGTCGATGGGGTCGGGGGCGGCGATGTCGGCCTCGACCGTCTCATAGACCGCATGGGGCATGATCGAAACGCCGGGGCCGACCAGGGCGGCAAGGTCGGCAGCCGGTCGGGTTGGGCCGGGCACCAGCACGGGGCAGGTGGCCGCGTGCCGGATCAGGGCGGCCAGGGCGCGGGCATCGCCGGACGCCGAGCGAACGTCGCTGAAGCCGACCACTCGGGCGGCGTCTGCCGTGGCATCACCGACGCAGAACACCGGCAGCGCGCGCTCCGGGTTGAGCCCGGCCCAGACGGCCACGGCATTGCGACTGGTGAAGGCCAGCGCCGCGTGGTCGGGGACGGGGCTGTCGGCAGGCAGGGCGCGGACGGCCAGCAGGGGCGCGATCACCGGATCATGACCCAGCGCCACCAGCCGGTCCGCTGTCTCGCGGGCGGCCGGCCGGGTGCGGGTGATCCAGAGGCGCATGGGGCTTTAGTTCTCGAACGGCTCGCCGTCGACGAGGGCGCGGTTCTGGACCGTCTGGCCGAGAGCTTCGGCTGCCGCCTCGACGTCGGAGGACAGCGGGATGCGGGCCGTCTCGCGCCAGCGGCGGGTGCCGTCGGGGCGCAGGCGCTCGGCGATCAGGACCAGATCCTCACCCTCCAGCCAGGCATGGGCGCCGACGGCGGTGCGGCAGGAGCCCTCGAGCGCCCGCATGGCGGCCCGCTCGGCGATGATCGCCAGCGCCGTGGCGGGGTGGTTGAGCGCCGCACCCCACTGATCGAGGCCGGGCGCGCCGTCCTCGCGCGTCTGAAGGGCCAGGGCCCCCTGACCGGGCGCCGGGACGAAATCCTCGACCGGCAGCAGGGCGCGGATGCGGTCACCGCGGCCCAGCCGGTTGAGGCCCGAGGCGGCCAGCAGAATGGCCTCGAACTCGCCGTCGGCGACGCGCTTCAGCCGGGTGTCGACATTGCCGCGCAGCAGCTCGATGCGCAGGTCGGGGCGCAGGGCCAGCAGCTGCGCCTGGCGTCTCAGGCTGGCGGTGCCGACCCGGGCCCCTTCGGGCAGGTCCAGGACGCTGTCGAAACGCTCGCTGACGAAGGCGTCGCGCGGGTCCTCACGCACCGGAATGGCGGCCAGTTTCAGTCCGGGCGGCGGCTCGACCGGTACATCCTTCAGCGAATGAACCGCCAGATCGCAGCGGCCATCGATCAGGGCGGCCTCGATCTCCTTGGTGAACAGCGCCTTGCCGCCGACCTCAAGCAGGCGCCGGTCCTGAATCCGGTCGCCGGTGGTGACGATCGGCACCAGCGGCAGGCGGGCGTCGATGTCGGCCGCGTCCACGCCCAGCGCCCCGGCCAGAGCCTGACGGATGTGACCGGTCTGGGTCATCGCCAGGGTCGAGCGGCGGGTGCCGATGCGGAGGGTGAGCGTCATGGTCGGATCGTCGCCGTTGCGTCGCGGGTTGCGGGCCGCTACCTCGACCCGGTGAACAGGATTGTGGCCACCCCGATGAGCATGGACACCAGAGCCGCGCCCTATAGCACGGGGCCGGGCACGGCAACCGGGCCGCTCGTCCTGCTGGGCATCGAGACGAGCTGCGACGAGACGGCGGCCTCGGTGGTGCGTCAGGCCGCAGACGGCACGGTCGAGGTGCTGTCCTCGGTGGTCCACAGCCAGATCGACGACCATGCGGCCTATGGCGGGGTGGTGCCGGAAATCGCGGCGCGCAGCCATGTCGAGACGATCGACGGCGTGGTGAAGCGGGCGCTGGTTGAGGCTGGCTGCGACTGGAGCGGGCTGGACGGGGTGGCGGCGACCGCCGGGCCCGGGTTGGTCGGCGGGGTCATGGTCGGGCTCAGCTATGCCAAGGGTGTGGCCATGGGGCGCGGCCTGCCGCTGGTCGCGGTCAACCATCTGGAAGGGCATGCGGTCTCGGCCCGGCTGGGCCGGCCGGTGGCCTATCCCTTCCTGCTACTGCTGGTCTCGGGCGGGCATTGCCAGCTGCTGGAGGTGCGCGGCATCGGCGACATGTCCCGGCTGGGGACCACGCTGGACGATGCGGCGGGCGAGGCCTTTGACAAGATCGCCAAGGCCATGGGGCTGGGCTATCCCGGCGGCCCGGCGCTGGAACGGCTGGCGGCCACCGGCACGGACGCGGGGGCCGAGCGGTTCGACCTGCCCCGGTCGCTGCTGGGACGGCGCGACTGTGACTTTTCCTTCTCGGGTCTGAAGACGGCCGCCGCGCGCCTGTCGCAGGGGCTGGAGACCGAGGCCGACAAGGCCGATCTGGCCCGCGCCGTCCAGAATGCGATCGCCCGCCAGCTGGCCGAACGCTCGGTGCGGGCGCTGGACCTGTTTTCCGAAAGCCATCCGGACCTCGACCGGCCCGCCTTTGTCGTCGCCGGCGGGGTGGCGGCCAATGCCACGGTGCGCGCTCGCCTGACCGCAGTGGCTGAGGCCCGCGGATTCGACTTTGTCGCCCCGCCCATGGCCTATTGCACCGACAATGCCGCCATGATCGCCCTGGCGGGCGCCGAACGGCTGCGGCTGGGCCTGACCAGTGACCTCGCGGTGGCGGCGCGCCCCCGTTGGCCGCTGGACGAGGCCCGGGCGTTGTCTGATCCCACCCACGCGCCGGGCCGCAAGGGCGCCAAGTCATGACCTGTCGTAACGGAGCAGAGCAATGCAGATGAAGACGGCAGGGGTGATCGGCGGCGGCGCCTGGGGCACGGCCCTGGCCCAGGTGGTGGCGCGCGCCGGGCTGGCGGTAACGCTTCAGGCCCGCGAGACCGAAGTGGTCGACAGCATCACGCGCGACCGGGTCAATGCCGCCTTCCTGCCGGGCATCGAACTGGACCCGGCCATCCGTGCGAAGACCGAGATGGCCGATCTGGCCGACTGCGATCTGGTGCTGGCGGTGCCGCCCGCCCAGCATCTGCGCGGCACGCTGGAGGCCTTTCGCCCGCACTTCCGGCCCGGCACGCCGGTCATCCTGTGCTCCAAGGGGATCGAGCGCGGCACGCTGAAGCTGATGACCGATGTCTTGGCCGAGACCCTGCCCGAGGCCACGCCCGCTGTGCTGTCGGGCCCCAGTTTCGCGGGCGAGGTGGCGCGCGGCCTGCCGACCGCCGTGACGCTGGCGGTGGCTGATGCCGATCTGGGCGAAGCCTTGATGGCGCGCTTGTCGCCGCCGGGCTTCCGCCTGTACCTGACCGACGACCTGATCGGGGCCGAGGCCGGCGGGGCGCTCAAGAATGTGCTGGCCATCGCCTGTGGCATTGTCGAGGGGCGACAACTGGGCCGCAGCGCCCACGCCGCCCTGATCACCCGGGGCTTTGCCGAAATGACCCGTCTGTGCGTGGCGCTGGGCGGCCGGGCCGAGACGGTCGCGGGTCTATGTGGACTGGGCGATCTGGTGCTGACCTGCTCCAGCCCGCAATCGCGCAATATGAGCCTCGGGCTGGCACTGGGCGAGGGCCAGACAGTCGAGCAGGCGCTGGCCGGAAAGCGCTCGGTGGCCGAGGGCTATCAGAGCGCGCCCGCCGTGCGTGATCTGGGCCTCAAACTGGGCCTCGACATGCCGATCGCCTATGGCGTCGCCGCCCTTCTGGCCGGGGAAGCAACGGTTGATCAGGTGATCGGCAGCCTGCTGTCGCGCCCCCTGCGGGCCGAGACCGACGGATGACCAACGAGGCGAAACCCGAGGCCCCGGACCTGGAGCGGAAACGGGTGTGGAAGACCCCGGCAGGCGTGGCCCTGTGCGCGCTGGACGACATCGCCGAGCCCGGCTCACGCGGCTTTGTTCTGCAGATCGGCGAGACCTATTTCCATGGCTTTGTCGTGCGCAAGGACGGTCAGGTGGCGGGCTGGGTCGACCGCTGCCCGCATCAGGGTTTCCCCATGGCCATCGAGCTGGACCGCTATCTGACGCCCGACGGCTCGCTGATCCTGTGCGGCTGGCACGGGGCGGTGTTCGAGCCACTGGACGGCGCCTGCGTCGGCGGACCCTGTGCCGGGGCCCGCCTCACGCCGTGGCCGGTCGAGGCCTCGGGCGGGGTCGTGCGGACAGCTTAGCGCTTCAGGCGTTTGGCGTTGGCGACGGCGGCGGTGTGCAGGGGCTTCAGCGCTTCGGCCTGGGTTTTCAGCAGGCCGGTGTTGAAGGTCAGCATCTGGCCGGCCGCCCGGCCCCACCAGCCCATGGCGTAGCTGAACTGGGCTGAAGCCAGACCCGCCGGTGTCCGGGCCGATGCCATGGCGGTGGCGGCGCGCTGGGCATGGCCGACCTCGTCCATCGCCGACTTTGAGGCACGGGCGGCAAGCGTGCTGACGTTTCCGGCCACCGAAGCGGCCGAGGCGCTCAGGGCCTCCAGCTTTTCGGTGCCCATCAGCGACAACTCGGTGACGTCGGCACGCAGCGGATCGGCCAGGGCGCGGGCCATGATCTCCATCCGGGCGGCGATGACGTCGGACGAGGCCGTCAGCATTTCATGGCTGTCGGTGGCTGTGCCGAGGGCGGTCCGCGCATTGCGGGCCATGTGTTTGCCGTCACGCGTCATCGATTTGGGGGAGGTCATGCGCCCAGCCTAGACCATTCCATCAGTCAGGGACGACTTCATTCGTAAAGGCCGCCACATCCTTGATCAGGGCCGGCACGGCGGCGTCGATGATCCGCTGGCCCTTTTCGGGACTGGCCTGGGCCGGGTCCGAGCCGATCCGCCCGTCGGGGAAGCGGGCGCGATAGTCCAGCGCATCGCGGATCGGGCCGACAGGGGCGATCTTGGGCGAATAGTCGGCGGTCTTGATCCGGTCCGGATAGGCGGCCTGGGTGACGGCAATCTCGGAGGGCGTGGCGTGCATCCCGTGGCCGGTCGGGAAGATCGAGCTGCACAGGGCGTGCACCCCCGGCAGGTCCCACCAATTGACCAGTTTCAGGGCGAAGGGCGCGCGTTCCTCAAGGAAGCTCCACTCCGCATAGATCTCGGCAAAGGTGGCCTCGATGGTCGCGACATTGCCGCCGTGGCCATTGAGGAAATAGATCCGCTCGAAGCCGTGACGCGTCAGCGAGCTGACCCAGTCGGAAATGGCGGCCATGAAGGTCGAGGGGCGCAGCGAGATCGTCCCCGCAAACGCCAGATGGTGCTGGGCCATGCCGATGTTGAAGGTCGGGGCGATGACCAGGCCGTCGTCCTGTCTTTCGGCGGCGTGGGCGATGATTTCCGGGCACAGCCAGTCGGTGCCGAGTAGGCCCGTCGGGCCATGCTGTTCGTTCGAGCCGATCGGCACGATGACCGTCTTGTTGGTCTTCAGCCGGGCCTCGATCTCGGGCCAGGACGACAGGTGGATCAGCATGACAAACTCCGGAACTCAGATACAGGGCAGGATAATGGACTGGGGCCCCCACGGGCCAGAATCGCATACGCCGATTGGTCGCAGCCGACAAATCGCGGCTTGGCCCGGCGGGCACGGGCTGGCAGGAACGGCGCTTGAGGGAGGCGGATCTGGCCCGGACGACCGTGAAAACGAAAGCTAAGGCGAAGAACGGCCGGGCGCGGGGCGCGCGCGGCTGGCCGCCCGATCCCGCACGGGTCGAGACCCTCTTCGCCCGGCTGGCGGCGGTCATGCCCGAGCCGAAGACCGAACTGAATTTCAGCAGCCCCTATACGCTGGTGGTTGCCGTCGCCCTGTCGGCCCAGGCGACCGACGTCTCGGTCAACAAGGCCACCGACCGGCTGTTCGCCGTCGCCGACACGCCGGAAAAGATGCTGGCCCTGGGGGAGGAAGGCCTGATCCCCTACATCGCCTCGATCGGCCTCTACCGGAACAAGGCGAAGAACGTCATCGCCCTCAGCCGCATGGTGCTGGAGCAGCACGACGGCGAGGTGCCCCTGACTAGGGGCGAGCTACAGGCCCTGCCCGGCGTGGGCCGCAAGACCGCCAGTGTGGTGCTGAACGAGCTGGAGATCGAACCGGCCATCGCCGTCGACACCCATGTGTTCCGGGTCTCGCACCGGCTGGCGCTGGCCAATGCCGCGACCCCCGACAAGGTCGAGGCCCAGCTGCACCAGATCGTACCGCCCGCCTGGCTGCCGAAAGCCCACCACTGGCTGATCCTGCACGGCCGCTACACCTGCGTGGCGCGCAAGCCGAAATGCGAGTCCTGCGTGATCCGCGACCTGTGCCCGTCCGTCTCGCCCGTGGTCAACGATTGACGCGAGCGGCGACCGCGGTGACGAAGGCCTTCCCCCCGTCCGGTGCATGGTTGAGATAGAAGTCCGGTTCGATCAGTTCGGCCTCCATCAACAGCCACTGGCCGTCGGGGCCGCGCGCGAGGTCGATCCGGGCGTACAACAGCTCTTCCTCGACCGTGGCCAGCACCCGTTCGGCCAGTGCGAGGGCCACAGGGTCCGGGTCGGGCTCGGGCGCATAGAGGCCGCCGAACTGTTGCTGGATGCGGAACTCGCCGGCGCGGGGGCGTTTGCGCACCGCATGGCTGAAACGACCGCCGAAGAACAACAGGGACAGCTCGCCCTCGGTCTCCAGCGCCGCGATGAAGGGCTGGATCAGCGCCGGGCCATCCGGCGCCTCGGTCAGGGCCTCGCCGCGCGCCAGCCGCGTGGTCTGCCAGCCGCCGCCCGAGACACGGGGTTTGACCACCAGATCGTCGGTGCCCAGCGCGTCAAAGGCGTCGGCGACCTGATCCGGCGTGACCTGCTCGCTCCAGATCGTCGGCGGGACGGGCAGGCCCGCCTCGCCCAGCCGCTTCAGATAGGATTTGTCGGAATTCCAGGCCAGCACCCCGGCCGGGTTCAGCATGCGGACCCCCGCCGCCTGCCAGGTCGCACAGGCCCGAATCCAGCGCAGATGGTCGCGGTGATAGCCCCAGGCGACCAGTGGCATCACCAGATCGGCGCCCGCCAGACCGTCGGCGCGATCGATATGGTCGGTCCAGGCCTCGGACCGGGCGGCCAGCCCGCCTTCGGCAAGGGCGCCGATCAGTCGGTCGCGCACCTGCGGCCACTGGCCGGCAAAGGACGGGTCGTCGGGGTTGGGGGTCAGGATCACGATATCGGTCATGGGCGCCTCTTAGCGGAAAATGCGGCGCGGAAAAGCCGCCTTCCGGCGCCCCCACTGGCCATCTGCGGTGGGGCGGGCTAAGCGGCGCCCATGACCCATTCCGTCCCCACCCACGACGTCTGCGCTGTCGGCAATGCCATCGTCGATGTGCTGAGCCCGTGCACCCCCGAATTCCTGAGCGACAAGGGGCTGGAGCCCGGCTCCATGCGGCTGGTCGATGAGACCGAAAGCGCCACCCTCTATGACGCCATGGCGGCCGGGGTCGAGGCCTCGGGCGGATCGGCGGGCAACACGGTGGCCGGCATCGGCAGCCTGGGCGGACGCGCGGCCTATATCGGCAAGGTCGCCGACGACCAGCTGGGCGGGGTCTTCGCCCACGACATCCGCGCGGCGGGGGTGACCTTCGATACGCCGGTGCTGACCGGGGGGCAGGGCACGGGCCGCTGCCTGATCAATGTCACGCCGGATGGCCAACGCACCATGTGCACCTTCTTGGGTGCCGCCAACCAGCTGGCGCCCGAAGACGTCGATCTGGCGCAGGTCGCCGATAGCGCCATCGTCTATCTGGAAGGCTATCTGTTCGACCCGGCCCCGGCCCGCGCAGCCTTCGAGGCGGCAGCCGAGGCGGCGCACAAGGCGGGCCGCAAGGTCGCCATCACCCTGTCGGACACCTTCGTCGTGGCCCGCTGGCGCAGCGAGCTGCTGGCCTTCCTCGACGGCTCGACCGACATCGTCTTTGCCAATGAGGCCGAGGCCTGCGCCCTGTTCGAGACCGATGACGTCGAGGCGGCCACGCGCGCCCTGGCTGAAAAGGTCGAGGTCGTGGCCGTGACCCACGGGCCGAAGGGCTCGGTGCTGGTGCGCGGCGACGAGCGGGCCGACATCGCCGCCGAGCCGGTCGGCAAGGTCGTCGATACGACCGGCGCAGGCGACCAATATGCCGCCGGTGTGCTGTTCGGTCTGGCGCGCGGCCTGCCGCTGGAGACCTGCGGGCGTCTGGGCGCCATTGCCGCCGCCGAGGTCATCTCGCACTGGGGCCCGCGCCCCATGACCTCGCTGAAGGATCTGGCCGAGGCCGCCGGTATCCGCCTTTAGTCCACGCGTTCCAGCGCGGCGATGAAGAAGCCGTCCAGCCCGCCCCGGTCGGCCCACTGACCGGGCAGGATGCGCAGCCAGCCCTCGGACGTCAGGGCCTCAACCGGGGCGCCCACCGCCGCCGGATCGGCCGGCACGGTGCGAAACGCCACATTGCGGCGCAGGAAGGCCGTGACCTGGGTCTCACCCTCCTCACGCTCCAGCGAACAGGTGCAATAGACCAGCCGCCCGCCGGGGACGACCCGGGCGGCTGCCGCATCCAGCAGCCGGTGCTGCACATCGGCCAGATTGCCGATATCGGCGGGCCGGGTGGCGCGCAGGGCCTCGGGATTGCGGCGGAAGGTGCCGGTCGCCGAACAGGGCGCATCCAGCAGCACCCGGTCGAACTGGCGCGGATCGGTCCAGTCCTCGGCGGGCGAGGCGATGACCTCGGCCGACAGACCCATCCGTTTCAGATTGTCCCGCAGGCGATCCAGCCGCTTGTCGGAGCGGTCCAGCGCCGTGACGGTCGCGCCGGTGGCCGCCAGTTGCAGCGTCTTGCCGCCGGGAGCCGCGCACAGGTCGAGCACGCTGTGGTCGGGGCGCACCTGCAGCAGGCGGGCGGGCACGGCGGCGGCGGCGTCCTGCACCCACCAGATGCCGTCCTCGAAGCCTGTCCAGTCCCGCAGATCGCCCCGGCGGTCGGTGCGCAGGGTGTCGGGGGCGAGAATGCGGGCCTCAAGAACTTCAGCCAGGGCCTCGGCATCTGCGCCGGGCTTGAGGCTGAGGTCGGTGGGCGGCTCCAGGCTGGCGGCCCGGGCCATGGCCTGCAGCGCGGCCCCGCCGTAAGTCTGTCGCCAGCGGGCGGTCAGCCAGTCGGGAAAGTTGGCCACCGGATCGGTGGGCCCGGTGCCGTCGCGGTCGATCCCGCGCAGTACGGCATTGATCAGCGCCTTGTAGGGCCGGGTGGCCGGATCGCGCTCGGCCAGTTTGACGGCGCTGGAGACGGCGGCAAAGGCGGGCGTCTTCAGCGTCAGGGTCTGGGCCAGGGCGGTGCGCATCAGGGTGCGGACAGCGGGCGGAGGCGACCGCTTCAGCCGCGCATCGAGGATGGCGTCGATCTCACCCAGACGTCGGAGGGCGGCCATGGCCACCGCCCGGGCAAAGGCGCGGTCCTGCGGCTCAAGACTTGAGACCGGCGGCTTCGACAGGGCCTCGTCGAGGCCATTGCGCCGCTCCAGCGCGGCGTTCAGCAGCAGACCGGCGGCATGACGCGCCTGGATTCCGGGATCCTCCGTCATCCTAGACCGACACCTGGGTGCCCAGCTCGACCACGCGGCCGGGCGGGATATGGAAGAAGTCGGTCGGATTGGCCGCGTTGCGCATCAGGAAGATATAGAGCCGATCCTGCCACAGGGGCATGCCCTGGGTCGAAGAGGGCACCACCGACCGGCGGCCGAGGAAGAAGCTGGTCGACATGATGTCGAACTTCAGCCCCTGTTTGCGGCACAGACCCAGCGCCTTGGGCACATTGGGCTGTTCCATGAAGCCATAGGACAGCACCACACGTTTGAAGTCGTCGTTGATCGGCTCGATTGCGATGCGGTTGTCGTCGCGCACGCGGGGCTGATCGACGGTCTTGACCGTCAGGATGATGTTCTTCTCGTGCAGCACCTTGTTGTGCTTCAGATTGTGCATCAGGGCGACCGGGGCGACCCCGGGGTCCGAGGTCAGGAAGATGGCCGTGCCCGCCGTGCGGTGCGGCGGCCGCGCCGACAGCATGTCGACCAGGTCGGACAGGGGCAGGCTGTCGCGCCGAGTCTTGGCGGTCAGGATCTGCGTGCCGCGCACCCAGGTCCACATGATCAGAACGATACCGGCGCCCATCAGCAACGGCGCCCAGGCTCCGTCGGGGACCTTCATCAGGTTGGAGCCAAAGAAACCTATATCGATGATCAGGAAAGGGGTGATGGCCGCAATGCTGAGCGGCAGGCTCCACTTCCACAGACGTCTGACGATGAACCAGGCCAGCAGGCTGTCGACCAGCATGGCCCCGGTCACCGAGACACCATAGGCCCCGGCCAGCTGCGACGAGGTCGGGAACATGACCAGCAGCAGCAACACGCCGACCAGCATGATCCCGTTGATGGCGGGGATGTAGATCTGGCCGGCCTGGGTCTCGCTGGTCTGCAGGATGCTGATGCGGGGCAGCAGGCCCAGTTGCACGGCTTGCTGCGTCAGGGAGAAGGCCCCGGTAATGACCGCCTGACTGGCGATGATGGTGGCGAGCGTCGCCATGATCAGCACGGGCCAGTAGATCGGCTGGGGGATCATCTCCCAGAAGGGGTTGGCGGCGGCGGAACGATCGCTGAGCACCAGCGCGCCCTGACCCAGATAGTTGAGCATCAGACACGGCAGGACGAACCACAGCCAGCCGGCGCGGATCGGCGCCTTACCGAAATGGCCCATGTCGGTGTAGAGCGCCTCGGCGCCGGTGACGGCCAGAAAGACGCTGCCCAGCAGGATGAAGCCCAGCACGCCGTTGTCGATCAGGAACATCACCCCGTAGTGGGGGGATAGCGCCCTCAGGATCGAAAGATCGTCGAAGATGTGAAACACGCCGAGGCTGGCCAGAATCAGGAACCAGACGGTGGTGATCGGGCCAAAGGCGCGGGCCATGCTGGCCGTGCCGCGCGACTGCACCATGAACAGGCTGACCAGAATGCCGGCCGCGATGGGCACGACGAAGGGCATCAGATTGCGGCCGATGCCGGGGGCCTGGCCCAGACCTTCGACGGCGGAGAGCACGGAGACCGCAGGCGTCAGCACGCCATCGCCATAGAACATGGCCGCGCCGCAGATGCCGAGGAAGAACACCAGCGCCGATCGCTTGCCGATCGCATGCTGGGCCAGCGCCATCAGCGCCAGACTGCCGCCCTCGCCCTTGTTGTCGGCACGCATCAGGAAGACGACGTATTTGACCGTCACCACGAGGATCAGCGCCCAGAACACCAGCGAGACCGTTCCCAGCACCGCCAGTTCGGCCTCGCCGCCCGAGCGGCTGTGACTGAGAGCTTCACGCATGGCGTAGAGCGGGCTGGTGCCGATGTCGCCGAACACCACACCGATGGCCCCGATGACCAGACCCAGCTTGCCCTTGGCCGCCAGTCCGTGACTGCCGTGCCCGTTTCCGGGCGCGGTCGTATCGGATGTAGCCTGAGGCGCTGCGGGGCCGGACGCGTCACCCGGGGGCGATGCGTCGGGCCTGGGGGTATCCCCGGTCATGCCTGGTCTCCGGGTGCCGTGGGAGGACGGACCCTTCCATGAAGCCGCGGGGCTTTAGACCCTTTCGTCGGACGGTTCAATCGTGGCCCCCTGCACCGCACCGTGCGCGCGTGCGTTTGTGATTCTTGCGACAAACGCCTAAGTCCGCATACGGAACCCGAAACCCATGTCCGACAGTCAAAGATTCCCCGTCGCGGCCCACGCCCTGGCTTACCTGGCCCACAAGGGCGCCTATGGACCTGCGCAGGCGGTGCCAAGCGCCATTCTGGCCGCCTCGGTGCCCACCAACCCCGTGGTGATCCGCCGCGTGACCGGCCTTCTGGCGCGCGCCGGCCTGATCGAGACGCGCTCGGGGGCCAGCGGCGGGGCCTGGCTGCTGCGCCGTCCCGAGACCATTCGTCTGGACGAGGTGCTGAAGGCGGTACACGGCTGCGCCCATCTGGGCTCGCCGCCTGCCGGGGCCAAGGGCTGTCCGGTCGGCGAACATATCCCCCGACAGGTCGCCCGGGCGCTGATCGCCGCAGACCGGGCGGCGGGCGAGGCCCTGTCGCGTATCACCATCGCCGACCTTCTGGCCGACAACCCGCCCTCCCTGGCCGGTTTCGCCCTGCCGGTCGCAGCCGGCAAATGACCCGCAGGCGGGTGCTGGTCACCGGCGCTTCGGCCGGCATCGGCCGGGCGCTGGCCACCGTCTATGCCGCCGAGGGCTGGGACCTGATCCTGACGGCGCGTCGCAAGGCGCCCCTCGATGCGCTGGCGGCCGAGCTGAGCGCGGCCCATAGCTGCGACGCCCGCGTCATCCTCGCCGATCTGGGGGTCGAGGGCGCGGCCGACCAGCTGGCGGCCGATATTCAGGCGCAGGGGCTGACGGTCGACGGCCTGATCAACAATGCCGGCTTCAGCCGCACCGAGGGATTTCTGAAAACCCCGCCCGAAGATCAGCAGGCCATGATCCGCGTCATGCTGACCGTGCCGGTTCAGCTCAGTCGGGCGCTGGTTCCGGGCATGGTCGAGCGGAGCTTCGGCCGGGTGCTGAATGTCGCCTCCCTGGCCGGGCGCATGCCCGCAACCGGCGGCGACACCCTGTACGGCCCGATCAAGAGCTTCATGATCAAGGCCTCACAGGGTCTGTGGCTGGAGATGCGTGGCACGGGGGTGCACGTCACCGCGCTGTGTCCCGGCTATACGCTGACCGAGTTTCACGACGTCAACGGCACCCGCGAGGAGGTGTCCTCGGCCTATCCCTCATGGATGTGGCAGACTGCGGACCATGTGGCCCGGGTCGGCTGGCGCGCCTGCGAGGCCAACCGCCCTCAGGTGACCCCGGGCGTCATGAACAATCTCATGGCGGGCCTCGCCAAACACCTGCCCGACGGCATGGCCCTGTCCATGGTCGGCGGTCACGCGAAACGGCTGAAGCGGATCTGAGCGAAGGGTGAGTAGTGAGCAGTGATTGGTGAGCAGGGCCGGCTGAGCAGGCGGAGGCCCCACTACTCACGACTCACCACTCACTATTCACGCCTCTGTCAGTGCCCGCCGGCCGGGTAGGGCGCGGTCACGGCGCCCGAGAACATGCCGGGGATGGCCTCGCCGAGGCCCGCCAGGATGAACTGAATGGCCAGGGCGCACAGGATCAGGCCCAGAACCCGCACAACAATGGCCATGCCGACTTCGCCCAGCAGGCGGCTGATCGGCCCGGTCATGGCGAAACAGATGAAGGTGGCCAGACCGGCGGCGACGATGGCGGCCACGCCTGCGACCTGACCGGACGGGCCGATCTTGGTCGCCTCACCCGCCTGGATGATGATGGTGGAAATGGCGCCCGGGCCGATCAGCAGCGGCATGGCGAACGGCACGATCAGCCGCTGGAAGCGTCGCCGGGCATAACCCCGCACATCGGCCAGATCAGACTGGGAATCGGCATCGGCAAAGATCTTGAGGAAGTCCTCGCGCGCCATGTCGAGGCCGAGCAGCAGCAGCAGAATGCCGCCGGCGATCCTGAAGGCCGCCAGCGAAATGCCGAAAAACTCCAGCAGCGCCAGACCGGTGAAAAAGAAGAAGACCAGAAAGGCGACGATGAACAGGCAGATCAGCGCCGACACCGACATCCGCTGGCTGAGGGTCGCCCCCGCTGTGGCCGCCGCGAAAATCGGGATGTTGCCGATCGGATCGACCAGGGCGAACAGGGCTACGAACAGGTTGACGCCAAGATCGACCGCGCCCATGGCTGAAAGTCCCCTGTGTAAATCCGTCCGGTGATGGTGTGGCGCGCCACGGCGCACCCATGTCCTCCCCATAGCCGCTTGCAAGGAGCCCGTCGATGACCTCTCCCGTTCTGGCCGATCCGCGTTTGATCGTCGGGCTGGACCTGCCGTCGGTCGAGGCGGCCGGGGCACTGGTCGACCGGATTGCCGACGGGGTTCTGGCCTATAAGGTCGGGCTGAGCCTGCTGGCCCGTCCGGGCGGCGTCGCGTTCGCCCAAAAACTGCGGGCGCGCGGCAAGACGGTGTTTCAGGACTGGAAGCTTCACGACATCGGCGCCCAGGTGGAGGGCGCGGCGCGCGCCGTGGCCGAGGGCGGCTGCGACCTGCTGACCGTCCATGCCGAGCCCCAGGTGATGGCGGCCGCGATCCGGGGCCGGAACGCGGCGGGCACCGGGACGAAACTTCTGGGCGTGACCGTCATGACCAGCCTGTCCGACACGGATCTGGTCGAGATCGGTTACGGCCAGTCGGCGTCCGATCTGGTCGAGCGGCGGGTCCGTCAGGCGCTGGATCTGGGCATGGACGGGGTGGTGTCCAGCCCGCTCGAAGCCGCCCGGGTGCGCGCGCTGGCACAGGCGGCCGGCCGGCCGGACTTCCTGATCGTCACCCCGGGCGTAAGGCCGGCCGGGGCCGACAGGGGCGATCAGCAGCGGGTGGCAACCCCGTCAGACGCGCTCAGGGCCGGGGCCACTCATCTGGTGGTGGCGCGCCCGGTGGTGGCCGCAGACAGTCCATCGATGGCGGCGGCGCGGATTGCCGCCGAAATGCTCGAAGTCTAGCGGTCGTACATATAGACGTCGGAGCAGTCGCAGTCGCGCCGGCGGTCATAGCGACGGTCCCTCCGGTCATAGCGGTCGTCATAGCGATCACGGCGGTGGTCGGACCGGGGCCGGTCGTCCTGATAGCCGTATTCGTCGCGATAGCCCTGATAGCGGCTGTAGCCATAGCGCCCGCCCCGGTCGTAATCCCGGTCGTGACCAAGGCCATAGCTGTCGTGACGCTGGCGGTAGCGATAGGCATAGCCGTCATGCGGACGCGGCGACTGGTAATAGCCTCCACCGTATCCGTAGTCGTCATAGCCGTAGCTACCCCGCCCGGTGGCCGCAGCCCCGGTCGCGGCATAGACCCGCGTCTCGCCTTCATAGACTGCACCCGCAGCCCCGGTGCGCGGATAGCTGTAGCCATAGTCATAGGGCGAGGGCTGGCCGTAGGTGACGACCACCCGGGTATCGGCCCGGCCATAGGACTGGCCGTAACTGCCATAGCTGGCATAGGCCTGCGCCGGCGGGCGATACTGATCCCGGTATTGTGCCGCGGCGGGCGTGGCAGCGGCCAGCGTCAGGGCCGCAAGGCCGGCACCCAGTGCCAGAGTGCGGGGGGTCAGGGCGCGAAAGGAGCGCGGAGTCGGCATCGCCTTATCCTCGAAATCGCCGGTGCGGCGGGGATGAACGAAACGTTAACGCCATGCCCGGCGGATCGTTCGCTTTTCCCTCGTGAGGCGACGGATTCGCTCAGGGCATGACCTAGAAGTCGACGGCCAGACCCTTGCGCTCCCAGTCGCCATAGCGGGTCGGCTCGGGGCCGCGCGGGCCGCCGACCTCGTCCGAGGGGGGCCCGGCCGCATCGGCCTCGGCATTGCGGGCGGCGGCCTCCTCGAGCACGCGGCGCTCCAGATCGGTCAGGGGCCGGTGCGGCGTGGCCCCCGGAAGGTCGGCGTTGTGGACCACGGCGTCCGGCACGTCATCGGTGGGGGTGGGCGCTTCGGTCACAGGCGGGTCCTCTTGAGGCGCGGCGGGGCTGAGGACACATAGGAGACCGGTGACACGACGGCCAGTCCGTCCGTCTCGCCGACCAACAGTCAGAGTTCCCGTCCGGTCATGAACCACGCCAAGACCTTCATCCTGCTGGCCGCCCTGACGGCCCTGTTCGTCGGCATCGGCTATCTGATCGGCGGCGCCGTGGGCATGGTCATTGCCCTGGGTCTGGCGGCGGCCCTCAATCTGGTCAGCTACTGGAACGCCGACAAGATCGTCATGCGGCTCTACAAGGCCCAGCCGGTCGATGAGACCCACCCCAATGCCGTGGTGCGCGCCTATGTCGCCGATGTGCTGGCGATGGCCGAAGGCGCCGGCCTGCCCCGTCCGGTGGTGGCCATCATCCCTTCGGACCAGCCCAACGCCTTTGCCACCGGCCGCAATCCGGAGAACGCCGCCGTCTGCGCCACCTCGGGCCTGCTGGACCTGCTGACGCGGGATGAGGTGCGCGGCGTCATGGCCCATGAGCTGGCCCATGTGAAGAACCGCGACACCCTGGTGATGACGGTCACCGCCACGGTCGCGGGCGCCATTTCGGCGCTGGCCAATTTCGCCCTGTTCTTTGGCGGCGACCGCGAGCGCACCGGCGGTCTGATCGGCACGATTGCCCTGATGCTGCTGGCCCCGCTGGCCGCCGGTCTGGTGCAGATGGCCATCAGCCGCACCCGCGAGTACGAGGCCGACCGTATCGGCGCCGGGATCGCCGGCGACCCGCATGCCCTCGCCGCCGCTCTCGAAAAAATCGAGGCTTATGCCCGTCGCATCCACAATCCGGTGGCCGAGCGCAATCCGGCCTCGGGCCAGCTGTTCATCATCAATCCGCTGGCCGGCAAGGGGGCCGACAGCCTGTTCTCGACCCACCCGGCGACCGGCAACCGCATCAAGGCCCTGATGGCGCTGGCCGTTTCCACGGGCGCCACGCCCCTGCATCCGCGCCCGCCGGTCAGTGCCGCGCCCGGCACCACCGTGCCGGCCACCCCCTCCGCCCCGCGCGGGCCGTGGGGTTAGAACAAGCCGGGGCTTGCGCTCGCAGGCGTCTGGTTCTTTAAGCGCGGCCATCGTTTCGTGCGCCTCCCCGCGCCCCGTCCCCGAGGTATCCGCCATGTCCGATTTCAAGCCCAAAAAGGTTGTCCTTGCCTATTCCGGCGGGCTCGACACCTCCATCATCCTGAAATGGCTCGAGACGGAGTACGGCGCCGAGGTGGTGACCTTCACCGCCGATCTGGGTCAGGGCGAGGAGCTGGAGCCCGCGCGCGAAAAAGCGCTCCGCATGGGCATCAAGCCCGAGAACATCTTCATCGACGACCTGCGCGAGGAATTCGTCCGGGACTTCGTCTTCCCCATGTTCCGCGCCAATGCCCTCTATGAAGGCCAGTATCTGCTGGGCACCTCGATCGCCCGCCCGCTGATCGCCAAGCGCCAGATCGAGATCGCCCGCATGGTCGGCGCCGACGCCGTCTGTCACGGGGCCACCGGCAAGGGCAATGATCAGGTCCGCTTCGAGCTGGGCTATTATGCGCTGGAGCCCGACATCCGCGTCATCGCCCCCTGGCGCGAATGGGACTTCAAGTCCCGCGAGGCCCTGCTGGACTTTGCCGAAAAGCACCAGATTCCGATCGCCAAGGACAAGCGCGGCGAGGCGCCCTTCTCGGTCGATGCCAACCTTCTGCACAGTTCGTCCGAGGGCAAGGTGCTGGAGGACCCGGCGGTCGAGGCGCCCGAATTCGTCTATCAGCGCACCATCGCGCCCGAGGATGCGCCCGATCAGGCCACCGTCATCACCATCGGTTTCGAGCGCGGCGACGCGGTCTCGATCGACGGTGAGGCCCTCTCGCCCGCCACCGTGCTGGCTCGCCTGAACGATCTGGGCCGCGACAACGGCATCGGCCGTCTGGATCTGGTCGAGGGCCGGTTCGTCGGCATGAAGTCGCGCGGCATCTATGAAACGCCGGGCGGCACCATCCTGCTGGCCGCCCACCGGGGCATCGAGTCGATCACCCTGGATCGCGGCGCCATGCATCTGAAGGACGAACTGGCCGTCCGCTATGCCCAGATGATCTACAACGGCTTCTGGTTCGCGCCCGAGCGCGAGATGTTGCAGGCCGCCATCGACAAGAGCCAGGAACAGGTCTCCGGCACCGTCCGGGTCAAGCTCTACAAGGGCAATGCCACGGTCATCGGGCGCGAGAGCCCGCTCAGCCTCTATGATCAGGACCTGGTGACCTTCGAGGAAGGCGTCCAGGCCTATGACCACCGCGACGCGGCGGGCTTCATCAAGCTGAACGCCCTGCGCCTGCGGGTTCTGGAGCGTCGGAATCGCCGGACCGGCGGGGCCTGATCCGGGGCCTGACGCAGCCTTACCGCGATTTCACTTGAAGGGCGGGGCTGATGGGTAAAGTCTTGGGGTAACGATTATCCCCAAGCCCAAAGGCCCTCCCATGCGTCGTCTGATCCTCTCCGCCGTTGCCGTCTCCGCCCTCGGCCTGTCGGCCTTCGCCCTGCCCGCCGTAGCCGCGCCCGTTGCGGCGGTTGCCATCGCCCAGGACCCGGTCACCGAGGCCGAGCTTGAAGCCCGCGCCGCGGCCTTTGAGGTCACGCTCGAGGCGCTGGTCGTCGAGATCGAGGCCATCCGCGCCGACACCAGCCTGACCGAAGAAGACCGTCAGGCCCGCATGCAGGCCGCCATCGACCGCAAGAAGCCCGAAATCGACGGCTTCGTCGCCATGCTGTCGGGCTTCGTCCGCCAGCAGACCCTCGACGAGGGCGGCACCGCCGAGGACGCCGAACTGGCCGCAGGCATGATCGAGGACATGTTCGTCGAAATGCTGGTCCCCGGTCTGCTGTCCGGTGAACTGGCTGCTGCCATGGCCGCCGAAGGCGAATAAGCCGCCCCTATCTCGCTCAGGAGGTCTGACCATGATCCGTGCCCTGTCGCTTGCCGCCGCCCTGGCCCTGCTGCCGGTTTCCGCCGCCGTAGCCCAGGCCGCCGAGCCGGAATCCGCTGAAGCCGCTCTGGAAGCCGCCGCCGAGGTCTTCGAGGGCCGGATGGACGAGTTCGCCGAACGCGCCGAAGCGATCTCGGAAGACGACAGCCTGACCGAGGACCAGAAGGAAGCCGCCGTCATGGCGCTGTGGGGCGAGTATCAGCCCGACGTCCTGGCCTTCACCCAGACGGTCTCGGTGTCCGTGTCCGGCATCGTCGCCGAGGCCCTGGCCGAAGTCGACATCGAGGCGGTCGTGGCTGAGGCTCTGGCCGAGGCCGATCAGGCCGGCGGCATGGGCATCGCCGAGGCGATGGCCGTGGGTCAGGGCATGATGACCAACGGCGCATGGGCCACCGACGACCCCGAACATCAGGCCACCTACGGCCTCATGGCCGACTATGCCCTCGGCATGGCCATGGACGAAGTCGACGCCGAGCTCGAGGCTGCCCCCGAGGACTGAGGCCCGGCGTCTCCTCCCCATCTTGATGGGGAGGGGGACCGCGAAGCGGTGGAGGAGTTCTTCACCGCGCGCTCGCCCTCAAGATCCCCTCCGTCACGGCGCCAATGCGCCGCGCCACCTCCCCGGCTTCGCCAGGGAGGAGACTGCAATTGCGATAGCCGCCGCCCGAATCCCCTGCGTTTTGAGTAGTCCCCGCACGTCCCGCACCGTTCTGCCCGCCCTGGCCGCCGCATCCCCCATACTGTCCGGTTGCCGATACCCCGACCGGAGGAGGGCGAATTGAGACTATTCAGACGTTTCAGACGGTTCAGACGGTATAAATTCATCTCCTCCCCATTCATGGGGACGGGGACCACGGAGTGGTGGAGGGGTTCTTGCCGCATGCAGGCGCTGCCACGGCGGTCGCCGACGGACACCTCCGCCCCTCATCCGGCGCTCACGCGCCACCTTCTCCCATCGGGAGAAGGGATGAAGTCTGGCGGGCGGAGAGTCCATTCCAGACGGTTCAGACTATTCAGACGGTGTTTTTCGATGAGTGCAACGCATCTGAAATCGGCCTATGGCTGGTGTTCCGCCTGCCAGAGCCAACGCCCGTGAGCCCGATCCTGTGAGCCTGCCGCCCGAGACCGTTCCGACGCCCGAGGCCACGGCCACCACCACCCCCGGCGGGACCACCCCGGCGGCAGCGCCCTCCCGTCGTGAGGGCGGCATGATGCGGTCCTCGGCCATCTTCAGCGGCCTGACCCTGATCAGTCGCGGGGCTGGCTTTGCCCGCGATGTGGTGATCTCGGCGGCGCTCGGGGCCTCGGCCGGGCCTGCCGCCGACGCCTATAATACGGCCCTCAGCTTCCCCAATCTGTTCCGGCGCATCTTTGCCGAGGGGGCCTTTGCCGCCGCCTTCGTCCCCGCCTATGCCCGTACGCTGGAGACCGAAGGCCCCGAGGCCGCCGACCGCGTCGCCACCCAGGCGCTGGCCATGGTCGCCATGGTCACCGTGATCCTGACGATCGTCGCCCAGCTGGCCATGCCGTGGATCATGACGGTCATCAACGTCGGCTACCTCGACGATCCGGCGCGGTTCAAGCTGGCCGTGGTCCTGACCCAGATCACCATGCCCTATCTGCCCTGCATGGCCGTCGCCGCCCTGCTGTCGGGTGTGTTGAATGCGCGCGGGCGGTTCATCGTCTCGGGCGCCTATCCGATCCTGCTGAACCTGATCATGCTGGCCGCCGTCATTCCAGCCACGGGCGGACAGGTCGGCGCGGCCTATGCGGCGTCGTGGGCGGTGCTGGCTGCGGGCGTGGCCCAGGCCGGCCTGTGCTGGTGGGCCGTGCGCAAGGCCGGGGCCAACATCCATCTGGCGATCCCGCGCCTGACGCCGGCGGTCAAGGCCATCATCATCACCGCCATCCCCGCCGCCATCGGCAATTCGGCGACCCAGCTGAACGTCTTCGTCTCGGGCAATCTGGCCAGCTTCGTTGAGGGCGGCCGCAGCTGGCTGGCGACCGCAGACCGGCTGTACCAGCTGCCGCTCGGGCTGGTCGGGGTGGCGATCGGCATTGCCCTTCTGCCCCGTCTGTCAGCGGCCGTGGCCTCCAATGACCGCGCCCAGCAAAAGACCTCGATGGATCAGGCGGTGCTCTTGTCCATGGCCCTGACCCTGCCCGCCGCCGCCGCCCTGATGGGCATGCCCTATTTCCTGATCGACGCCCTGTTCACGCGCGGCGCCTTCCTCGACGTCGATGCCCGCGCCACCGCCGAGGCCCTGTTCCAGTTCGGCTGGGGCGTGCCGGCCTTTGTGCTGATCCGGATTCTGGCCCCCGCCTTCTTCGCGCGCGGCGATACCAAAAGCCCGATGCGCTTTGCCCTGGTCTCGGTGGTCGTCAATGTGACGCTGGCCGTCGGACTGTTCTTCGGGGCCAATATGGGCGTGCCCGGCATCGCCGCCGCCGTCAGCGCCGCCGCCTGGTCCAATGCCGGCCTGCTGGCGCTGACCCTGTGGCGGCGGGACCATTACCGGCCCGGCCCGGCGCTGGTCTCGCGCCTGATCCGCATCGCCTTCGCCGCTGCCGGCATGGGCCTGCTGGCCGCCGTCGCCACCTGGGCCCGGCCGTATTATGAGCCCTCCATCGGACAGGCCCTGTCCGGCCTAGGCCTTGACCATGGCGCCAAGGAGCTTTCGGTCCTGCTGGTCACCGCCGTCGGCGGCCTGACCTATGCCGTCCTCGCCCTCGCCACCCGCGCGGTCCGCATCTCCGAGCTGAAGGCGCTGGTCCAGCGTGGCAATGGAGGCAAGGCCTGATGCCCCCACTTGCCCTCCCGCCCCGGCTGGGGCATGGCCCTGACCATGACTGATACGCCTCCCGTCTATTCCGGTTCGCGCCGCATCCTCAGCGGCATTCAGGCTTCGGGTGCCCTGCACCTCGGCAACTATCTGGGGGCGCTGAAGCGCTTCACCCAGCTGCAGGACGCGGGCGCTCCCTGCTTCCTGTTCGTCGCCGATCTGCACGCCATCACCGTCTGGCAGGAGCCCGAAAAGCTGGCCGCCCAGACGCGCGAGATCGCCGCCGCCTATCTGGCCTCGGGCCTCGATCCGGCGCGGTCGGTGATCTTCCCGCAGTCGGCCGTCCGTGCCCATGCGGAGCTGGCCTGGGTGTTCAACTGCGTCGCCCGCCTCGGCTGGCTGGACCGCATGACCCAGTTCAAGGAGAAGTCGGGCAAGCACAAGGAACGCGCCTCGGTCGGCCTCTATACCTATCCGGTGCTGCAGGCCGCCGACATCCTCGTCTACAAGGCGACCGAGGTCCCGACCGGCGAGGACCAGAAACAGCACCTCGAGCTGACGCGCGACATCGCCCAGAAGTTCAACAATGACTTTGGCGTGCCGGGCTTCTTCCCCATCCCCGATCCCGTCATCCAGGGGCCCGCCCCGCGCGTGATGAGTCTGCGGGACGGTCAGGCCAAGATGTCCAAGTCAGACCCGTCGGACCTCAGCCGCATCAATCTGACCGACGATGCCGACACCATCGCCGCCAAGGTGAGGAAGGCCAAGACCGACCCCGAGCCCCTGCCCGAGACGATGGAGGAACTGGAAGGACGGTCCGAGGCCAAGAACCTCGTCACCCTGTATGCCGCCCTCTCGGACCAGACGAAGGAGGCCGTGCTGGCCGAGTTCGCCGGGCAAGGCTTTGGCGCCTTCAAGCCGAAACTGGCCGAGGTGGCGGTCGCCGCCATGGCGCCGGTCACGGCCGAGATGCGCCGCCTGATGGCCGACCCGGCCGAGATCGACCGCGTGCTGGCCGACGGCGCCGAACGCGCCTCAGCCGTCGCCGACCCGGTCGTCGACGAGGTCAAACGGATCGTGGGCTTCTGGAGGGCCTGAGATGAGCACCCACACCGCCACCGTCGACTGGTCGCGCGGCGATCAATCGTTCACCGACGGGGCCTATTCCCGGGGCCACGACTGGCGGTTTGACGGGGGTGCCGTGGTGCGCGGTTCGTCCGCCCCGCCGGTGCCCGGCTCGGACCCGGCCGCCGTGGATCCGGAAGAGGCGCTGGTCGCGGCCGTGTCCGCCTGCCACATGCTGTTCTTCCTGGCCTTTGCGGCCAAGGCGGGCCTGACGGTCGATCGCTATACAGACGCGGCTGTCGCCAGCATGGGCCGGGACGAGCGGGGCAAGGTGTCGATCACGCGGGTGACCCTGCTCCCCGACATCCGGTGGGGCGGCGAGGCCCCCTCGGCCGAGGTTCTGGACGACCTCCACCACCGGGCGCATGAGGCCTGCTATCTGGCCAATTCCATCCGGGGCGAGGTGGTCGTCGAGCCCGTCTAGAGGCCCGTATCCTGGAATGAGGGGGCGAGGTCGGTCAGCAGGGCGGTGAAGCGCCGGATCGCTTCCTGCGTCAGTTCGGGGTCGTGGCGCATCGGCGGGGCGCTCATCGGCTCGTCAAAGGAATGGGTGCCCTCGGCGATCCAGGTCTCAACCTCGACGCCGCAGTTGCGGACCATGCCGTGGACCCGCTCGGCGTTGCGGACCGTGGTCAGGTGGTCGGTCCGGGCGATGACCCCGATGGTCCGGGGGCAGTGCCGCCAGGGCTTCATCCGGTTGGCTGCCAGCAGGCCGACGTAGGGGTAGGCCAGCCAGGCCCCCTTGACCCCCGCCAGATCGCAGGCGGCGGGGTCCGACAGGCCCAGCGCCCCGGGCCGGGAGTCGGCGCTCATTGCTTCCATAATGCCCCAGCCGCCGTGGCTCCACCCGGCCAGACACAGGCGGCCGGCGTCGACCTCGGGCTTGCGCGACAGGCCGTCGATCGTGGCCAGCACATCCCCGCCCCTGGCATGCCCCCGGAAGTGCAGACCGGTGCAGACCGTGGCCATGGCGAAGGTCCGGCTCCAGCCCCTGGGCGCGAAGGAATCAATGATGTACGCCCGCCAGCCCGCCGCCCTCGCCGCCTCGGCATAGGCCGGCAGGTGATCGCGGATCCCGCCGCACCCGTGGAACAGCAGCACCGCCGGACGCGGCCGGTCGTCGTCCGGCCCAACCTCCGTCACATGCGGCTCCAGCCGGGCCCAGCGTTCCGCAAGCGCGTCCATCGACCATCAATGCCTGAACACTCGGGCGCCGGTAAAGGCCATGGCGATGCCCTTGTCGTCGGCGGCGGCGATCACCTCGGCATCGCGGATCGAGCCGCCCGGCTGGATGACCGAGGTGGCCCCGGCGGCCACCGCCTCCAGCAGGCCGTCGGCGAAGGGAAAGAAGGCCTCGGACGCACAGGCGGAACCCTCAGCCAGTGAGGGCAGGCCCTGGGCCTCTCCGGCCTCGCGGGCGCGGATGGCGGCGATGCGGGCGCTGTCGCGCCGGTTCATCTGGCCCGCGCCGATGCCGGCGGTCTGGCCGTCCTTCGCATAGACGATGGCGTTGGACTTGACGTGCTTGGCCACGGTGAAGGCGAACAGCATGTCACGCACCTCGGCGTCGCTCGGCTGGCGTTTGGTGACGATGGTCAGGTCGGCGGGGGTGATCCGCGCCAGATCGCGCGACTGGACGAGGAAGCCCCCGGCGACCGAGCGGAACACCGAGCCAGCCTGCATGGGATCGGGCAGGCCGTCGGTCAGCAGCAGCCTGAGGTTCTTCTTGGCCGCAAAGACGGCCATGGCCGCGTCGTCCGCACCGGGAGCGATGACGACCTCGGTGAAGATGTCGGTGATCAGCCGCGCGTCCGACTCGGTCAGGGGCCGGTTGACCGCGACCACCCCGCCGAAGGCCGACACCGCGTCACAGGCCAGGGCCCGCTGATAGGCGCTCGAGAGATCGGCCCCGACCGCCACGCCGCACGGGTTGGCATGCTTGACGATCACGCAGGCGGGCTCGGCGAACTCGGCCACCAGCTCACAGGCGGCGTCGGCGTCGGCGATGTTGTTGTAACCCAGTTCCTTGCCCTGCAGTTGGCGGGCGTTGGCGACGCCGGGACGACGGTCGGCCGTGCGGTAGAAGGCGCCCGTCTGGTGCGGGTTCTCGCCGTAGCGCAGGGTCTGGGCGAGGGTGCCGGCGATGGATTTGCGCAGCGGAGCCGCGTCCTCGACCTGCGCCGCGAACCAGCCGCTGACGGCGGCGTCATAGGCGGCGGTGCGGGCAAAGGCGCGGGCGGCCAATTGCTTGCGCAGGTTCAGCGAGGTCGCTCCATCTGCCGTCAGGGCGGCGATCACCTGATCCATGGCGTCGCGGTCGACGCAGACGGCGACGTGGCCGTGGTTCTTGGCCGCCGAGCGGATCATGGCCGGCCCGCCGATGTCGATGTTCTCGATACAGGCCTCGAAGCCCGCGCCCGACTCAACTGTGGACTCAAACGGGTAGAGATCGATCCAGGCGATATCGATCGGCCCGATGCTGTGTTGATCCATCGCCTCGGCATGCGCCGGCGCATTGCGGACCCCCAGCAGCCCGCCGTGCACAACCGGGTGCAGGGTCTTGACCCGGCCGTCCATCATTTCCGGAAAGCCGGTCAGGTCGGCGACGTCGCGCACCGGCAGGCCGGCCTTTTCGATCGAAGCCCGCGTGCCGCCGGTCGAGACCAGTTCCACGCCCAGATCGTTGAGCGCCTGTGCAACCTCGACCAGGCCCGACTTGTCAGACAGGGAGATCAGCGCCCGGACGGGGCGGACGGCATCGGGGGCGGGCGGAAAGTCGGGGGCGGCGGGCATGAGCGGGCTCGGTCTGGAGGGCGCGGGGAGGCGGCGGATGGCCGCGCGTCTAGCACCGCCCGGACGCCTGCGCAAAAGACCCCGTTCGACCTCAGTCCGGGTCGTCCTCGGCCAGCTGGCGCATCTCTTCGGCCACGGCTTCGGGGCGGGGGGCGGTCGCGGCACTGCGGGTGTCCTGACGGCGCGACAGGGTCCAGGTCGTGTCCTCGACAAAGGATTGTCCATCAAAGGCCAGTACCGTGACGGTGATGGTCTCATCGTCCCATTCGATGCGGTTGATGCTGGGAGGCACACCGCGCAGGCGACGCGACAGGGTTCCGCAACCCACGGCATAGGACCGGTGATCGCCCAGCTGGATCGGCAGGGCGAAAGGCACATGCACATGGCCGCTCAGCACCAGATCGACCCCGGCGTCCGCGAACAGTTCTGCCGCCCGGCGACCCCGTTTGACGTCGCCGGTGACAGGGGCGCCCTCCATCTCGATCAGCGGGTGATGCACGGCCACGATCCGGAGCGCACCCGCCGGGGCCCGCGACAGGGCCTCTGCAGCCCGGGCCGTCTGGTCGAGGTCGATCACCCCCTTTGACCAGTTGGGTCGGGCCTGCCAGCCGCGCGCCGTCGTGATGCCGCGGACCATCAGGGCCGTATCGCTGAGGCGCGCGCTGAACTGGTGATCATGAGCCGGATGGCCGACGGCTGCCTCAAAGGCTGTCCAGGGATGAAAGACCCGGGCGATCACGTCCCAATAGGGCACATCGTGGTTGCCGACCGTGACGAACACCGGCGTGGGCAGACTGTCGATCCACCGGGCCGCCGCCAGAAATTCAGAGCGGGCCCCGACCTGGGTGATATCGCCGGTGATCAGGGTCAGGTCCGGGCGGGTGGCGTGCAGCAGGTCATGGGCGGCCGCGACCGCCTCGGGGATCTCGCAGCCGAAGTGAATGTCGGATATCTGGACGATCTGTCCCATCAGACGCCTGCCTCCGCCTCGGCTTGCGGCTCGGGGGCGGGGGCGAGGGCGCGGAAGGCCACGGCGTCGAAGATGACCTCGGCTTCGGAGTCCAGAAGGGTCGGTTCGCCGTCGATCACAGCGGGGATGCGCGAGCGGGCCGCCACGCTGGCATAGCGGGTGGGGCGTGTCCGGACTGCCGGATCCCGTCGCCAGTCGTCGAACAGGGCGTGAGCCGCCAGCCGGAAGGCCTCGGCCGCGCCGGTGGTGTTCATGGCGGCAGCTTCCAGCCCGGCACCGGCGTCGATTGCGCGGGAGATCGTCGGACTGATCAGGACCAGGGCCTCGGTTCGGGACGGATGCTCACCGACCAGTGTATAGCGCAGCCGTCCGCTGAAAGCGCGGCGCAGCGCCCTCACGCCATAAAGCCACGCCAGTCGCAGACGTCCGGTGCGGACCGCTTCCCGCGCAGGGGCCCACAGGGCGGGCGCGCCCAGAATGGCGGCGCAGAAAAAGGGTCGGGAGTCGGTCGCATCCACGACGCGTCCTCCGGCGACGGCGATTTCGGTGCCGGATTCGAGCGCCCGCCGCAGAGCCTCTTTCCAGTCACCCGTGCCGTAAAGCGCCTTGGGCAACATGTTCATCGTACCGCCGGGCAAGGGGGCCACCAGCGGACCCTTGGGCCCGGCCCGGGCGGCGATGGTGCCAGCCGTGCCGTCGCCCGCCAGCACGAACAGGGCATCCACCTTCGCCTCGAAGGCCGCGTCCACCTGGTCGTCGAAATCGTCGGGCGTCAGCGCGACAACCGTCGCCGTGAGGGGATAGTCGGCCAGAATAGCCTCCACCTCGGCCACCGCATTGGCCCCGACACTCCCGGACAGAGGATTGACCAGAACGACGATTGTGCCCAGCGGCACGGCTGTCGTCAGCGTGCGCTCGGGCGACGACTCATCTACGGTCAAGGTTTCAGCCATGGCCCGTCAACGTGCCGACAGGCCATGGCGTTCCAACCCGATGCGCGACGCGCGACCGCTCAGGGGTTGGACAGTTCTTCGGCCGTCTTCTCGGCTCCGGCTTCCAGGGCATCCCCGGTCTTTTCCGCGAGGTCGCCGGCATCATCCGCCACCGCCTCTGCGGCCTCAGGAGCCTGGCCGACCAGACCCTTGGCACCATCGACGCCCTTGGTGATCCAGCTGTCGAGGACCGCCCCGCCCTCGGCGAGCGACTGTTCCTTGACACCGAGCGCGGCCGTCAGGGCCCCGAACACGGCCAGAAGGGTGACGATCAGGCCGAAGATGCCCGACAGGCCACCGCCCGACCGGCGGCTCTTGCGGGCCCAGACAGGACCGGTGTGGCCATCGTCGGCCATGCGAGTGATCTGGTTGAAACGCATACGCTAAACCCCCTACGTTCGGGAGTACCGGTGGCACAGACGCCCCCCGGCCCCGTCTCCCGGACCTTAGTACAGTCTTAATGCGAGATATAGTCGAGGAACCGGGACAGTAATCCAGCGTTCTCACCTCGGGGGCGAACCGAAGGGAAAAGGGATTGACGATGAAGAAGGTATTTTTGGCCGTTGCGGCTGCGGGTCTGCTCACCTCGGCCTGCGCCAGTGATCCGTATGGCAATCCGAACCAGACCGTCCGGCAGGGCGCTGCCGGTGCCGCCATTGGTGCCGTTGCCGGCGCCATTATCGGGAACAATGTGGGTGACGGCAGTGCCGGAACGGGCGCCGCCATCGGTGCTGCCGTTGGCGGGGCCGCCGGCGCCATCCGCGGGTCGCAGCAAGACCGCGCCAACCAGCGCCGCAACTATGACCAGCAGCGCGGCGCCTATTACTACTGCTATCCGGAAGGGGACTGCTATTGGGAAGACGGGACGCGCCGGAACCCGCCGCGGTACTGATCCCGGTGTGATAATCTGATGAGACAGGCGGCCTTTCCATGCGGGAGGGCCGCCTTTTTCTGTTAGGGTGGAGCCCTGTCCGGGTGGGAGCTGATCATGTCATCGATATCGACGCTGCGTTTTATGGCTGTAGCGGGGGCCGCGGCCCTGGTTCTGACGGGGTGCGAGGGTTCGGGCCTCTTCCGTGACAGGAGCGATCTGGTCTCGACGCCGACGACCTGCACGACCAAGCGGTTCGACATCTATTTTGGTGAAGGCCAGGCCCAGCTGACGGATCCCGCCTGGCGGGCGATCCGCATGACCGCTGACCAGCTCAGGGACTGCGACATCCGCAAGGTGCAGATCGTCGGCCTGGCCTCGGCCACGGGGTCGTCGGCGGCCAATCAGGGCCTGTCAGAGCGGCGCGCGGTCGCCGTCACCGAGGCGCTCGAGGCCGAGGGCTGGCCCCTGCCGGCGTTCGAGATCGCGGTCGAGGGCGACACCGGAGCGGTCACTGCCGATGGCACAGCCGAGCCGCTGCGTCGCCGCACCGAGGTCATCGTGGACGCGGCCCCGCGCCGCTAACCGCGACCTGCCGTCGCACAGAGCCCCGGGGCGTGACCTGTCGGCCCTTCCCTGTCTAGGGTAGGCCCAGATCGATTGTTGACGAGGATCCGGGTGACGAGGCTGCGGCGACCGACTTCCCTTGTGGCTTGCCTGCTCGCCCTCCTGATCGGGGGCTGGCTGGCGCTGGTGGCCGTGCCGGTCCCGGCGCAGGACGCCTCGTCGACCGTCGGTCCGGCCTCGACCGAACGGATCACGGCCGAACTGGTCTCCATGACCGCGAGCGCGACGCCCGGCTCGACGCTGATCCTGGCCGTGCGTCAGGACATCGAGCCGGACTGGCATACCTATTGGCGCAATCCCGGAGATTCGGGCGGGGCCACCACCCTGGACTGGCGCCTGCCCGATGGCCTCGAGGCGGGCGAGATCGTCTGGCCCCTGCCGGAGCGGCAGCCGCTCTCGGGTCTGATGAACTATGGCTATTCGGACGTGGTCTATCTGCCGGTGCCGATCACCGTGCCCGCCGACGCCGAGCCGGGCCGGATTCTGAACCTGTCGGTCACGGCCCTGTTTCTGGTGTGCAGCGCCGAGATGTGCGTACCGGACGAGTTGACGCTGGGCCTGCGCCTCCCGGTCGGGGCGGCGGACCAGACCCCGCTGGAGACCCGCCATGCGAGCGCCATTCAGACTGTGCTGGAGTCCTCGCCGCGTCCGGCAGGGCTGGCCGCCCGGGTCGCGCGCGGCGACGACGGGAGCCTCACCCTGGCGATCACCGGCGAGGCCGTTCAGGGGCCCGAGGGCCCCGGGCCTGTCTACTTCTTCCCCTTCGAGGGCGGGATCATCGACCATGCTGCGACCCAGACCGGTACCTGGGGTCCCGAGGGGCTGAGACTGAACCTGACACCCGGCGGCAAGGTGCGCGCGGGCGGGCTGATCGGGCCGGTGGCCGGGGTCATCACCACCGGACAGGGCGCCTTCGAGATCGTTGCCGAGCCCGGCCTTCTGCCCGACGGGATCAGCGGCGGCGGCACCCTGCGGGCGGAAGATGCCGCCGGTCCGGCCGGATTCGACCCCTCGGCCCTGATGCAGGCGGCGCTGCTGGCGCTGGTCGGGGGACTGATCCTGAACCTGATGCCCTGTGTGTTTCCCATTCTGGCGATGAAGGCGGCGGCGCTGGCGCGGGCGGCACACGCCCCGCAGGAAGCGCGGCGCGACGGTCTGATGTTCCTGGCCGGGGTGCTGGTGACCTTCCTGCTGCTGGCCGGGCTGATGCTGGGGCTGCGGGCGGCGGGCGAGGCGGTCGGCTGGGGCTTTCAGCTGCAGAGCCCGGTCGTGGTGCTGTCGCTGTCGCTGCTGACGCTGGCCGTCGGGCTGAACCTGTCGGGCGTCTATCACATCGGCCAGTCCTTGCAGGGGCTGGGCGAGGCCCGGCTGTCGCGCCTGCCCGGGGGCACGGGGGCTTTCTTTACCGGCGTGCTGGCCGTGGCCGTGGCCGCGCCCTGCACCGCCCCGTTTATGGCCGCAGCGCTGGGGGCGGCCCTGATCATGCCGTGGGCCGCGGCCCTGATCGTGTTCCTGATGCTGGGGCTGGGACTGGCCCTGCCGTTCGTGGTCGTGGCGTTCAGCCCGGCCCTGCTGGCGCGGCTGCCCCGACCGGGGCTGTGGATGGACCGGATGAAGGGCCTGCTGGCCTTTCCCATGTATGCGACCGCCCTGTGGCTGGCCTGGGTGGCGGCGCGGCAGGCGGGCAGTGAGGTGCTGGCGCTGGGGCTGATCGCCGGGCTGATGCTGGCCCTTGCCCTGTGGCTGTGGGGCGTGCGGCAGGCCGGGGCAGGACGTTGGGCCCTGATCCTCGCCGCCGTGTCGGGGGTCGCCATGATCGCATCACTGGTCGTCGTCAGCCGGATGGAGCCGGTCCCGCCGACGGAGGCCACCGCATCGGCAGACGCCGGGCCACAGGCCGGGGTCTGGTCAGCGGAGGCCGTTGCGGCGGCACAGGCCGACGGACGCCCTGTGCTGGTCAATTTCACCGCCGACTGGTGCGTGACCTGCAAGATCAATGAGCGGGTGGCGCTGTCGTCCGGTCAGGTCCGCACGGCCATGGACGAGACGAATGCCGTCTATCTGGTCGGCGACTGGACGGTGCGCGATCCCGCCATCACCCGCGAGCTGGAGCGCCACGGGCGGTCGGGCGTTCCGCTTTATCTGCTGTATGCGCCGGGCGCCGAGGCCCCGCGCGTGCTGCCGCAACTGTTGACGCCGGGACTGGTCGCCGAGGCGATCCGCGACGCCGGTTCATGAGGTTCTGATTTCCTGCCCACCCTGACGGAGAGACTGCGATGATCATCCGACTGCTGGCCACCGGCGCCGCCCTGGCGCTTCTGGCCGCCTGTAGCCCCGCCACCGAGGCCCCCGAGACCGGAGCGACAGAGACCGCGGAAGCCCCGACCGCCGACATGGCCCCGGCCTTTACCCTGGTCGATGCCGAGGGGGTGGAACGCAGCCTGGCCGATTTCCGCGGCAGGACGGTCGTTCTGGAATGGACCAATGAGGGCTGTCCCTATGTCCAGAAACATTATGAGGCCGGCGCCATGCAGGCCCTCCAGCGCGAGGCGACCGGCGACGGCGTCGTGTGGCTGACCATCATATCCTCGGCCCCCGGCCAGCAGGGTTATGTCGAGGGCGAGGCGGCGCGGGAATGGCAGTCGCGCAACAATGCCGCCGCCACCCATCTGCTGCTGGACCCCGAGGGCACGGTCGGCCGCCTGTATGACGCGAAGACCACGCCGGACATGCGGATCATCGATCCGGAAGGACGACTGTTGTTCGTGGGCGGCATCGACGACCGCCCGACCAACAAGATCGAGGATCTGGAAGGGGCCAACAACTATGTAAAGGCGGCGCTGACGGACATGGAGGCCGGACGTCCGGTCGCGACCCCGTTCGCCACGCCCTATGGCTGCTCGATCAAATATGCGGACGAGCTGGACGGGGCGTAGGGACCCTTACTCCGGAACGGCTTTATTCCGGAAACGCCCCTATTCCGGGAAGGTTTGGGCCGGGCTGGTGATGACGGCGATGTTGTCGTCGAACAGGTGCACCAGTTCGGCCAGGGCCAGATCGCGGGCACCCGGGCTATCGGCGGCTTCCATATCGGCCAGACGGACCGGCAGGTCCTCGGACAGGCCGCGCAGGATGCAGGTCATGTCGCCTTCGCTCTCGCGCGACTTGAGGATCAGATGGCCCTGCATATTGAGCTCACCCAGCGCCGTGGCCTCGGTGCGGAAGGTCAGCCATTCGCTGCCGGTCAGAAAACCGGGCGCGTGAACGGCACCGGACACGGCCCAGCCCTCGGCCACACCCTTGAGGCGTCCGGACCGGGAGACGATGTCGACGAACAGGGGCTCGGCGGCCAGACCCGTCAGGTCGGCGGGCACGGTGGCCGGATCCACCGAAGCGGCCAGCGCCACATCGGGGTTGGTGAGCAGCAGGGCAGTCGCGAGGGCCAGTCCGCAGGACATGGGAACCTTTCCGGGCGCCAGAGCGCCCATGATGACATCAATCTTCTGGTCGTTTCCCGAATCGGGGCGACCTTGGGGATTGCACCGGTTTACGCCCCAGCCGTAAACGAGCCCTTGACGCCCACCCCCCGATCCGGAGTCGCCCATGTCTATCGCCCTGCCCCTGACTGATGAAAAGCGCCGGGCGGAGGCCTGGACCCGGTTTGACGCTGTCGCCGCCCGCGACGGGGATGCCCGGATCGAGACCCTGTTCGAGGCGGAGGCAGGGCGGGTCGGGCGGCTGACGCTGGAGGTAGCGGGCCTGACCCTCGACCTGTCGAAACAGGCCTTTACCGCAGAGGGGCTGGATGCCTGTCTGGCGCTGGCCGAGGCCTGTGACGTCGGCGACTGGAAGCGGGCCCTGTTCAACGGGGCTGCTGTCAATGCCTCCGAGGGGCGGGCGGTGCTGCACCCTGCGCTGCGGGCCCCCGACGGGGCGCATTTCGAGGCGCTGGGCGAGCCGGTGTCGCGCGAGGTCGAACAGGTGCGCGACCAGATGGTCGCCTATGCCGAAGCGATCCGGGCCGGTGAAGAGGCTGGTGCGACGGGCGAAAGGTTCCGGGCGGTGGTTCACATCGGCATTGGCGGCTCGGATCTGGGGCCGCGTCTGGTGTGGGACGCGCTGAGGCCGCTGGACCCGGCGATCGACGTGCGGTTCGTCGCCAATATCGATCCGCAGGAGATAGCCGAGGCGCTGACGGGGCTGGATCCGGCCTCGACGCTGGTTATCGTCGTCTCCAAGACCTTCACGACGCAGGAGACCCTGACCAATGCCGTGCTCGCGCGGGACTGGCTGGCCGCCGCCCTGCCGGAAGAGGGCTTGCGGCGGCATCTGGTCGGCGTGTCAGCGGCGCCCGACAAGGTCGAGTCGTTCGGCTGTGGTCAGGTGTTCGGCTTTTCGGACTGGGTCGGGGGGCGCTATTCCCTGTGGTCGGCGGTCAGCCTGTCGTGCGCGATCGGTCTGGGCGGAGAGGTCTTTCGCAGCCTGCTGGCCGGGGCCAGCGAGATGGACCGGCACTTTCTCGAGACCCCGCTGGCCTACAATGCGCCGGTACTGATGGCGCTGGCGCAGGTCTATAATGTCGAGGGGCTGAAGCGGCGGGCGCGTACGGTCGCGCCCTATGCCCATGGCCTCCGGCGTCTTGCGGCCTTTCTGCAGCAGCTGGAGATGGAGTCGAACGGAAAGCGGGTGACCCGCGAGGGCAAGCCGGCGACGCGCGGCACCGGGCCGGTGGTGTTCGGCGAGCCCGGCACCAACGGCCAGCACGCCTTTTTCCAGCAGCTGCATCAGGGACCCGATGTGGTGCCGGCCGAATTCGTGGTGGTGAAGCAGACTCTGGAGGGCCGGGACGGCGCGCCCCTGTGGTCGAATGCGGTGGCCCAGTCCGAGGCCCTGATGCGGGGACGGACGGCCGAGGCTGCGCTGGCTGAAATGATGGAGCAGGGGATGGACCAGGGCGAGGCCGAACGACTGGCGCCCCACCGCGCCTTTCCGGGCAACCGGCCCTCGACCACCATCCTGATGGACCGGCTGACGCCGCAGGCGCTGGGCGCGCTTCTGGCGCTTTATGAGCACAAGACCTTCATCGAGGGCGTGATCTGGGACATCAACAGCTTTGACCAGTGGGGGGTCGAACTGGGCAAGGTGCTGGCGAAGCGAGTGCTGGGGGCTGCGCAAGAGAGCCGCGACTCAGCGAAACGGGCCCCAGAGAGCTGGGACCCGTCCACGCGGTCGTTGTTTGAGCGGCTGATCTAGACCTTACCAGCGACGGTCGTAGCGGTAGTCGCGACGGTCATCCCGGCGGTCATCGCGACGATCGTAGCGGCGGTCGTACCGTTGGTCGTAACGCTGGTCGCGACGGTCATTGCCATAGTAGCGGGGATCACGGCTGTTGATGCCGTGCTCGCGCTCCCAGTGGCCCTGGTTCCGGTAGCAGCGGCCCCCACGATAGTAGTTACAGTCATCGCCCCGGTTGGCGGTGGCGCCGATGGCGGCCCCGGCGACAGCGCCGCCCAGAATATATTCGCCCTCGCCATTGCCGATGATGGCCCCGGCGATAGCGCCGACAGCCGCGCCCAGCAAGACATCCTCGCCGCTGGAAGAGCGGTCGCGGTCCGGATAGCGGTCATAGCGGTAGTTCTGGGCTGAGACCGGGTTGGCGACCATGAGGCCGAGCGCCAGCACACCGGCGGTCAGGGCGCCCGTCACGGCGGTGCGTTGGGCGGTGTCGGAGGTCAGGGTGCGGGTCATGGATCCGTCCTTTCGTGGAGGGTCGGGTGAAACTATGGCCCCATACTCGCGCGCCCCACCTGAACCCGATGAGAGGGGTCTGTTCATCCCGCGTTCATCGAGCGGCTCATCCCGTGTGCGGGCTTGTCTCAGAACGGCGTTCAGCGCAGGTTGCCGCGTCATGTCCTTTGCCCCGCCCCGACTTGATCCTTCGCTGCGCCGTCTGGTCACCCGGGCGCTGTCTGCCTGTGCGGCGCTGGCAGGCAGCCTGATGATCGCCGGGACCGCCCTGGCCCAGGACAGGCCGCCGTCCCCACCACCACCGCCGCCGCCCCCTCCGACGGCCGGACCGACGGATGTGCGCATCTCCAGCCCCGATGCCCTTGCCCGCGAACGTCTGCAGGCTGCCGTCGCCGCCCGCGATGCCGGGGAGGTGGCCGCCGCAGAAGCTGCCTATGTCGAGGCCGCAGCGGCGTTCGCGCAAACCGGCAAGGTCGAGGAGGCCTCGGCCGCGTGGGTCGAGGTGGCGCGCCTGCGTCTGGCGACCGATCGTGCCGCCGAGGCAGAGCAGGCCCTCGCCACCGCAGTCGCCGTCATTGAAGCGGCGCACGGCGCGGCAGATCCGGCTCTGGTCACGCCGCTGCAGATCCAGGGGCGGCTGTTCTACATTCAGGGGCGCTATGAGGCGGCGCTCGTCAATATCGCCCGGGCCCGGGCGCTGCTGGCGGACCAGACCGACACGGCGACGGTCGCCGAACTGCTGTTCGAGGAAGGCCGGGCGCTGGACGCGCTGGGCCGGTTCGCCGAGGCCGAAAGCGCGGCGCGGGTGGGGCTGGGCCTGAGGCTGGACCTGCTGGGGCCCGATGATCCGCTGACCGCCGACACCATGAACCAGTTGGCCAATGCCCTGATGGCCCAGGGGCGGTTCGTCGAGGCCGAGCCGATCTTTCGCCGGGCACTGGGCATCTATGAGGTCGCCTATGGCCGCGACAGCGACACCGTGGCGCTGGTGCTCAGCAACCTCGGAAACGTGCTGCGCCGGACCGGCCGGATGGATCAGGCCGAGGCCGCCTATGCCCGCGCCGTGGGCATTGCCGAGGGGGTGGGCGATCCCTTCCTGCTGTCGCAGCTGCTGAACAATTTCGGCTGGTATCTGCATGTGGCCGACCGGGACGTCGAGGCCCAGCCGGTGTTCGAGCGGGTGCTGGCCATGGCGGTCGAACTGGCCGGGCCCGAGCACCCCTTCACCGGCATCGCCCGCGCCAATCTGGCCATCACCCTGTCCGGTCAGGGACGCCACGCCGAGGCCCTGCCGCTGTTCGCCGAGGCGCTGGCGGTGCTGGAGCCGGGGCTGGGCGCCGACAGCCCCGATCTGGTGACAACGCTGGAAGGGCGGGCGCTGGCGCTGGCGGAGACCGGCGACGACGCCAACGCTGAGGCCCTGTACCAGCGGTCGCAGGCGATCCTGGCCGCGCGACTGGCACCGGGGCATCCGGAGGCGGTGCGGCTGGCGGGGACGATGGCGGGCTTCCTGTCGGACCGGGACCGGCCGGGTGAGGCGCTGGCGGTGCTGCGGCCGGCGCGGCGGGACCTGTTTGCGCGGAGCGGCATGGCGCTGGAGGGCGGCGATCCCCTGCGCCGGGCCGCGCCCCTGTTCGCCCAGCAGGTCCGCGCCAGCTGGGACCGGGCCGAACAGCTGGTCGACGCTGCCCCGCGCTGAGATTTTTCTCGCCCCGCAGACCCCTCAACCCTTGACGCGCCGGGGTGTCAGACCCTACCTGCAGGCCGCATTAGCACTCTCGCCCTGCGGCTGCCAAAGCCCCGGTCGGGAGACCATTCCAAAGGGAGATATCACAGATGGCGTTTCGTCCTCTCGGCGATCGCGTGCTGGTCAAGCGCGTGGAAGAAGAATCCAAGACCAAGGGTGGGATCATCATCCCCGACACCGCCAAGGAAAAGCCCCAGGAAGGCGAAGTCGTCTCCGTCGGGCCCGGCGCCCGTGACGACAGCGGCAAGGTCAATGCCCTGGAGCTGAAGGCCGGCGACCGCATCCTGTTCGGCAAATGGTCGGGCACCGAGGTCAAGATCGACGGCGAAGACCTGATCATCATGAAGGAATCGGACGTGCTGGGGGTGCTGAGCTAAGGCTCAGCCCCAGTGGCGAGTGACGAGTGGCGAGTGGCGAGACCGGTCCAGCGTGACCCCGCCGCTCAGACCTGACCTCGATCATCCTCGCCACACACCACTCGTCACTCACCACTCACTACTTCAAAGGAGCTGCCTCCATGGCTGCCAAGATCGTACAGTTCAACACCGATGCGCGCGACAAGATGCTGCGCGGCGTCAACGTCCTCGCCAATGCCGTCAAGGTCACCCTGGGGCCCAAGGGCCGCAATGTGGTCATCCAGAAATCGTTCGGCGCCCCGCGCTCGACCAAGGACGGCGTCTCGGTCGCCAAGGAAATCGAGCTGGAAGACGCCTTCGAGAACATGGGCGCCCAGATGATCCGCGAGGTCGCCTCCAAGACCAATGACAAGGCCGGTGACGGCACCACCACCGCCACGGTGCTGGCCCAGTCGATCGTGCAGGAAGGCCTCAAGTCCGTCGCCGCCGGCATGAACCCGATGGATCTGAAGCGCGGCATCGACAAGGCGGTCACCGCCGTCCTCGCCGAAATCAAGGCCACCTCCAAAAAGGTCTCGGCCAATTCCGAGATCGCCCAGGTCGGCACCATCTCCGCCAATGGCGATGTCGAAGTCGGCGAAATGATCGCCAAGGCGATGGACAAGGTCGGCAATGAAGGCGTCATCACGGTTGAAGAAGCCAAGACCGCCGAAACCGAGCTGGACGTCGTCGAAGGCATGCAGTTCGATCGCGGCTATCTGAGCCCCTACTTCATCACCAATGCCGACAAGATGGAGGCCGACCTCGAGGAGCCGCTGATCCTGCTCCACGAGAAGAAGCTCTCCAGCCTGCAGGCCATGCTGCCGATCCTGGAAGCCGTGGTGCAGTCGGGCCGTCCGCTGGTCATCATCGCCGAGGACATCGAGGGCGAGGCCCTGGCCACCCTGGTGGTCAACAAGCTGCGCGGTGGCCTGCGCGTCGCCGCCGTCAAGGCGCCGGGCTTCGGCGATCGCCGCAAGGCCATGCTGGAGGACATCGCTGTCCTGACCGGCGGCCAGGTGATCTCGGAAGACCTGGGCATCAAGCTGGAAAACGTCACCCTGGACATGCTGGGCAAGGCCAAGAAGGTCACCATCACCAAGGACGACACCACCATCGTCGACGGCGTGGGTGAGAAGGACGCCATCGAGGCCCGCATCGCCCAGATCAAGCGCCAGATCGAGGACACCACCTCGGACTACGACAAGGAAAAGCTGCAGGAACGTCTGGCCAAGCTGGCCGGCGGCGTCGCGGTCATCCGCGTCGGCGGCTCGACCGAGGTCGAGGTCAAGGAGAAGAAGGACCGCGTCGACGACGCCCTGAACGCCACCCGCGCTGCGGTGGAAGAAGGCATCGTCCCGGGCGGTGGTATCGCCCTGCTCAAGGCCACCAAGGCCCTTGAAGGCCTGACCGGCGACAACGCCGACCAGACCGCCGGTATCGCCATCATCCGTCGCGCCATCCAGGCCCCGATCCGCCAGATCGTCGAAAACGCCGGCGTCGAAGGCTCGATCGTGGTCGGCAAGGTGCTGGAGAACAAGGACCCCTCGTTCGGCTTCAACGCCCAGACCGAGGAATATGGTGACCTGGTGAAGATGGGCGTCATCGACCCCGCCAAGGTGGTCCGCACCGCCCTGCAGGACGCGGCCTCGGTCGCCGGCATCCTGATCACCACCGAAGCCGCTGTGGCGGACGCTCCGAAGAAGAACTCGGGCGGCGGCGGTGCCCCCGACATGGGCGGCATGGGCGGCATGGGCGGCATGGACTTTTAAGTCCACGCTCGGGGCGGGCGTCAGCCCGCCTCAGCCAGCCTTGTCCTCCCCGCCTTGAGCCGGGACAGAAGAGGGCGCTCCCGGAAACGGGGGCGCCTTTTTGGCTGTCCAGATTTGTAGTGGCTGGCCCGGAGCGTTGCGCACGGGTGTCTCCGCTCGAAGCGGATGCCCGAAGAGAGCGGTTCGTTCGCCAGAAAGGAATGCGGATACGCCCTTGTTGCCGCTAGGCGAACTCATATCCCATTCGGATATTGTTGCTCTGTGACCTCTGGAGCAAACGGTCCACCCGCAGGATCAACTTGTCGGGCCGGAACGGCTTCGTAAGATAGTCGGACGCGCCGTTCGTGATCGCGCGGCGGACATCGGTCTCGCTTCTGGCCGCCGTCAGCATCAAGACCGACACCTGGCTGTGAAAGCGGTCAGCCTTCAAGGTTCTTAGGACGGTGAAGCCGTCGAGCACGGGCATGCCGACGTCCAGGATCACCAGATCAGGACAAATCTCATCGGCCTGCAACAGCGCCTCTTCGCCATTCTGGGCCAGGGTGATCGCCAGCCCTCGCCCTTCCAGGGTCTGACGGATCAAGGCGGCCAGATAGCGGTCATCCTCGGCAACGAGAATGCGGGGCTTGATCACGGGATACTCCGACGACGACAACTACTTCCGGGCCGGGGTCGAACCTACCGAGTTGGGGTAAACGTCGCGTTGAGCCGGATCAGATCGGCCGATGGGCTCGGGTGTAGTCGTCGACCCAGGTCAGAGAGGGCTGATCGAGAAGGTCGCAGACCATGTCCGCCAGGGTGTCCGGCTTAACAGGCTTGCAGACATAGCCCGAGGCGCCGGCCTGCTTGGCGCGAACGATGTTCTCGGTCTCGTGCGACGCGGTGAACACCAGGATGCGCACCTGCTGCCAGGCGCTCGTCGCCCGGAAATGTCGCAGAACTTCCAAGCCGGAAATATCCGGAAGGCCGAGGTCCAGCAACACGAGCTCCGGCGCGGGCTCTGCCATCTTGGCCAAGGCGGCCGCGCCGGTCGCGGCCACGCTCACACGGCGACCGTCCCGCCCCAGCAGTGCTTCGGCCATCTTCTGGATGAAGGGGTCGTCGTCAACGACCAGCACTCGTGCGCCTCGCGAACCATGGCCCCCAGGTCGGATCATGCGGGAAGAAGATCTCGCACGGACTGAATCAGGCGGTCGCCCATAACGGGCTTCTGGAGCCAAGTCGCTGCGAGGCCCGATGCTGACGATTGGCTCTCTGCCAGAGACCAGGCCGTCACCATCAAGACGGGTGTGTTTCCGATCTCGTCGTCGATCCGAAGGGCCCGCAGCGCTTCGCCTCCGGAGCCTCCCGGCATGGCGAAATCCATTACGACCACTGACGGTCGAAGAGCCCGCGCCTTCTGAAGACCGTCGGAGGCACTGGTGGCGAGGGCCACTCGATAACCAGCGCCTTCCAAATGAACGCGCGTGATTTCGCGCATGACCGGGTCGTCATCGACCACCAGGATCAACGCGGCAGTTCCCATCATTTGCTCCGAGCTCCAGGCGTCAAGCCGCCAAGGCCGTCCAGTTGTCTATAAGCTGCTGTGCGGTGAAAGGTTTCGCGAGTTGACCCGTGGCGCCGAACGTCGACGCCAGTTTCAGGTAGAAGCCCGCTCCGAGTCGACCGCCGCCGGTGACGGCGAGGACGCGCATAAGTGGGGCCACCTCGGAAAGCTTCTGGAGCACTTCGACGCCGTCCACCTCTGGCAAAATGAGGTCGAGCACCATGGTGGCATCTGGGTAGCGGCTCGCCAGGTCCAACGCCTGGCGTCCGTCTTGAGCGTTCAGAATTTGGATGTTGGCCTGCGACAGAGCGGCAGAGATTTCTGCGGACCAGAAGGGGTCGTCCTCGACCACGATGCACTTGGACAAAACCAACCTCGAATAAGGGTTTGGAATAGCTCCCCGGCCACACACCGTTACGTAACACAACCCTCATGTATGTTCTACAGCTCGAAGCACGGCCTGAATGAGAGCAGGCAAACTCTCGACGGCGCTTCCGTCTTCGCGGCATTGTTTGGCGGCGGACTCCAGTTGAAATGCCGCCGTCGAGACGTCGGCGAAGCCCAGACTTCCCGCCGTTCCCGCGATGGAGTGGGTGTAAGCCGCGATGGCGGCGACCCCCGCTTCGGAAGGCATGGCCAGCATGCGGGAATACTCAGTGGCGAAGGTCTTCATTTGCTCGCGATAGCGTTCCTTGAGTGCGGCCAAGGGGTCCGCCCCATGCGGGGTTGTCGGGCTCGACGGCGGAGGGACGGCCATGCGGCACACGCGGTCCAGCGTTTCGCCCAGCACCTCCGGCTTGATCGGCTTTGCGAGGTGATCGTCCATACCGGCCGCACGGCAGGCCTCGATCTGATCGGCCAGGACATTGGCCGTCAGGGCGACGATCGGGACGTTGGCCGCCTCGGGCATCCTGCGGATACGCCGGGTGGCTTCCAGACCGTCCATCCCGGGCATTTGGACGTCCATGAGAATAAGGTCGAAAGCCGGATCGGCCCGCAAGCGTTCGAGTGCCGCTTCCCCGGAAGCCGCGCAAGTCACATCGTGTCCGACGCCGGCGACAAGGATTTCGATAAGCTCAAGATTGGTCGGAACATCGTCTACCGCGAGGATGCGCAGCTTGCGTTCGGAACGCTGCCGAGCTGAACGGAGTGGAAGCGAAACGGGCTGATCCGCGCTCGGCTTGTAGGGCAAGGAGAAGATGGCCGTGGTGCCCACGTCCGGCTCGCTTTCCAGCGTGACATCCCCATTCATCAGGCGTGCCAGCGAACGACTGATGTTGAGGCCGAGCCCTGTCCCGCCAAAGCGGCGCCCAACGGATGCGTCAGCCTGAGTAAAGCCGTCGAACAGACGGCTCATGGCTTCGGCCGAGATACCGATGCCCGTATCCACGACCCTGAACTCCAGCCAATCCTGTCGCCGACGCACCTCCAGCCGCACCGAGCCTGCATGGGTGAATTTCGCGGCATTCCCGATCAGGTTCAGGAGGACTTGCCGGGTTCTCTGTTCGTCGCCGATGACGCGATCGGCAAGGCCGCCGTCATAGTCGATGTCGAGGTGCAGCCGCCCGGCGATGCTTGCGCGAGTGAGATCGACGATTTCCGTCGCCATGGCGCGTAGGTCGAACGGGCGCGCCTCGATCGTCATGTTGCCGGACTCGATCTTCGAGAAGTCGAGGATGTCGTCGATGAGAGCCGACAGGCCCTTTCCGGCCGTGCGAATGCGGTCGACGTAACGCTTTTGGTCGGTATCCAGAACGGTGTTGGCCAGAACCTCGGCAAATCCGATCACGCCGTTCAAAGGTGTCCTGATCTCATGACTCATGTTGGCGAGGAACTCGGCCTTGGCCGTGGCTGCGCTCTCGGCAGCAACCCGCGCCTCTGCCAGCGCCACCTCGCGTTCACGCCGCTCGGTCACGTCGCGCACCGAATCGGTGATCTGAATGACCTTGCCGGCCTCGTCCCGATGAAACCGGGGCCGCGCTTCGAGCCAGCGGCTTCGACCGTCCTTGGAACGGACGCGATACTCGACGGTCAGAGCGGACTTCGACCTGGCCGCAGCGGCGAACTCGGAAGCGACACGAGCCTGGTCTTCGGGGGCGATAAGGTCATAGGGCGTCTTTCCCAAGAGCTCGTCCGGCAGATAGCCGAGCAGTTCCGTAATGGACGGTGACAGGTAAGTGAACCTTCCGTCAGCTCCATACACTGCGATCACATCGCTGGCGTGGTCGGCGAGCAGTCGGTAGCGCCGCTCCTGCTCCACGGCTTCGGCGATGACGCGCCGCTCGTCAGTCAGGTCCTTGAAGACGCCGATGAAGCCCCTCACATGACCGTTGGGGTCCTTCTGACAGGCCGCCACCGAGCGGACGTTCCGAAGGGTGCCATCCCGTCGTTGTATCGTCGCGTCGAAATCCCATCCCTTTCCCGCTGCGGCGTTCTCGGCGAGAAGGGTTTCGACCATCTGGCGGTCGCCGTCGACGTAGAAGGCCAGCGCGTCGTCAAGGCCGGGTCGGTAGTTCTCATCGTCGACCCCATGGATCGCATAGACCTGAGGCGACCAGAACACAGCCCCCGTATCCGTGTTCAAGGTCCAGTAGCCCGTCAGAGACAGCTTCTCCGCGAGGTCGAGCACCTGATGGCGCTCCTCCAAGGCCTTGCGGGCCTTGGACAGCTCGATCTGGTCCACCACCATCTTGGCCAGAGAGGCCAAATGCGCCAAATCGGCCTCCGAGGGCCTGGTGCGCGGCTGGGTGTCGATGACGCAAAGAGTACCGAGGTTGGCCCCTTCCTTTGTGGTCAAGGTCGCTCCGGCGTAGAAGCGGATGTTCGGCTCGCCTGTGACGAGGGGATTATCGACGAAGCGCCGGTCTTTGGTCGCGTCCTCGACCACCATGACTTGATCCGCTCCAAGCTGGATCGCGTGATGGCAAAACGCCCAGTCCCGCGTCGTCTGCCGAACGTCGAGGCCGATGCATGCCTTGAACCACTGTCGGTCTGTATCGACGAGAGACACTAGAGCGATCGGCGCATCAAAATATGCCGCCGCCATCCCAGCGACACGATCGAACCGCTCTTCAGCCTCCGTATCAAGCACCGCATGTTCATGAAGCGCGCGAACTCTCGAGATCTCGTCCACCGTCGCAGTCCTCCTTGGCGCGGCGAGCATAGGTCCCAATCCCAGAATGAAACATTACCCGGGATCAACAGCAACAACGCCCCTTGACCGCACCCGCACCCTCATCCATCGGGCGGCATGACCTATGCCTTGCCCGTCGATCCTGAGCGGTATGCGGCCTTTCTGGGGGTGATGGCGGTGCTGGCGGTGACACCGGGGCCGGCCAATCTGTTCTCGATCGCCAATGGCATGGCGCGCGGGCGGCGGGCCGTGGTGGTCGGGGTGCTGGGCATGAGTCTGGCGACGCTGGTGTGGTTCACGGCGGCGGCGCTGGGGCTGGGGGCGCTGGTGCTGGCCTTTCCCGCCGCCTTCCGGGTGATCGCCGTGGGCGGGGCGCTGTATGTGGCCTGGCTGGGCGGCAAGGCCCTGTGGGGGGCTGTGCGGGGGCCAAAGGGGAGTGAGGTGCCGGGCAGGCCTGAGCGGCCCAACCTGACGCTGGGGCGCAGCGCGTTCTTTGATGGCTTCATGGTGCAGCTGGCCAATCCCAAGGCGGTGCTGTTCTTTACCGCCGTGCTGCCGCCGTTTCTGGATCTGGGGCGGCCGCTGGGGCCGCAGCTGGCGCTGTTCGCCCTGGCGACCATCGGCATGGATATGATCACCATGAATGCCTACGGCCTGGGCGGGGCGGCGCTGGCGCGGCGGATGACGGCGCCGGGGTTCCGGCGGGGGTTTGATGCCGCGGTCGGGGTGCTGTTGCTGGCGGCGGCGGTGCTGATCGGGCTGAGGCTATAGACGGAACCGGGGGCGTTCAGGCGTCGTTCAGGTGGAAAGCGCCTGGCTGGGCCACAGCCAACCTCTTGTTTTGGATGACGGGTGAGCGCACCTGTTATGCGGACGCCCTCGCTTTCGGAGATGGACATGACCCTTCGTACGACTAATCGCCGACCCGCCCTGTTTGCGGTGGCCGCAAGCGCCCTGGCCCTGACGGTCGCGGCCTGTGCCACACCGACCCCCTATGGCCCCATGCAGCCCGGACGCGCCGGCGGCTATGCCGAGCAGCGGCTGGAGGCCAACCGCTTCCGCGTGGCCTTTGCCGGGAACTCGGTGACCTCACGCGAGCAGGTCGAGATGTCGCTGCTGCTGCGCGCCGCCGAGCTGACGGTGCAGGAGGGCTTTGACTGGTTCGCCACGGTCGAGCGGGCCACGGATCGCGACACCCGCTATGTCGGCGGACGGGACCCCTTCTATGACCCCTATTACCGGGGCTGGAACCCCTATTGGCGCTTCTATCGCGGCGGCAGCTGGAGCCGGTTCGACCCGTACTGGAACGACATCAATGTGCGCCAGATCGACCGGTTCGAGGCGACCTCGGAGATCATCATGGGCCGGGGACCCAAGCCGGCGGGCGACCCCAATGCCTTTGACGCGCGCGATGTGATCGCCAACATCGCCCCGCGCGTGACGCGCTAGGGACAGGGACGCGCCCCGGCCGGGTCAGCCCAGCCGGGGTGTTTTCAGGCGCCGCTTGTTGGAGTGGGTCTCGGGCGCATTGCCGAGCGCCTCGGGGATCTCACCCTTGAAGTAGTAGCGCTGCCAGGCCTCCCTGGCGGCTTCCGGGTCGCCGCGGGCCAGCCGCTGGTTGAAGTCGGTGCGCTGGCGGTTCCACGCCTCGAACTGGTCCTTCATGCCGGGGTTGGACTCCAGCGAGCGGATCACGGGCTGGAAGTCCTCAACCTTGCGCGCCTCGATCAGGGTGATGAAGCAGAACGGTTCGCCGCGCTCGAAGGTGATGCTGCCCGGGCGGGTGAAGATCCAGTTCATGGTGAAGGGGAAGGGCAGCCAGTCGGTCTCGATCAGGCCGGTCAGGGCCTGAATGCCGTCCTTGACATGGTTGGGCGAGCCGGTGGCCATCATCTGCCAGCCCGGCGGGGTGCGGAACATATACTGGGGATGCATCGTCAGCACGCCGCGCGAGAAGTGCGAGGTGACGAAGTGGCTGAGGTCGGAATTGACCCGCTCGGGCGTGATGCGGAGGTCTTCCTGACGCGGGCCGCCGTTCCACTCGGCCGTGAAGCCGACCGGGCACAGGATCTCCCAGCCCGTGGTGTTGGCCATGGTCAGCGGCAGGCAGCGGTAGGGGTGGCGGCTGGCAAAGGCGTCCATCCAGGCGCGCGACTGTCGCCCCGGCACCATGTCCGGCGGCCGCGCCGTCATCGGATAGCACTCCAGTTCCACCTTGGACCTCCGGTTCAGATTGCCTCAGCCCCTCTCCTATCCGGTGGCCCTGTACGCGGTCAAAACCTATGATGGCGAGATGAGCCTTCCTGCCCCCTTTGACCGTGACCGCCTGCTGGCCTGGATGGCCGAGGCGGGACTTGCGCCGCGCACCCATGACCACCCGGCGGTGTTCCGGGTCGACCAGGGCTACGACATCAAGGCGGCCCTGCCCGGGGCCCACACCAAGAACCTGTTCCTGAAGGGCCGGGGCGGCCGGCTGTGGCTGGTCAGCGCGCGGCAGGACACGACGATCGACCTGAAGCGACTGGCAAAGCGGCTGGGCTCGGACCGGCTGTCGTTCGCCTCCGAAGAGGCCATGGGAGAGACGCTGGGGGTGACGCCGGGGTCGGTGACGGCGCTGGGTCTGGTCAATGACACGGAGCGGCGGGTGCAGTTCGTGCTGGACCGGGCCCTGTGGACCGCGGAGGTGGTCAATTTCCACCCCCTGACCAATACGGCGACGACGGCGCTGGACCAGACGGATTTCCGGCGTTTCCTCGACCTGCTGGAACGGACCCCCCTGATCGTCGATTTCTCCGGGGAAGAGGGACCGCGCATCGTTGACCCGGTTGCCAATCCCGTGCCCCATGACCATGTGGCGGGGAACACCCCGCCCCCTTCTGAGGAAGCCTGAATGTCCCTGATCGATCCCGCCCGACCGAACGGCCACACCAACACCGACGACCTGATCGTCGAGGGCTCGGATGCGGAGTTCATGAAACAGGTGGTCGAGGCGTCGAAGAGCCGCCCGGTCATCGTCGACTTCTGGGCGACCTGGTGCGGACCGTGCCGCCAGCTGACGCCGATGCTGGAAAAGGCCGTGCGGGCCGCCGCCGGCGCCGTGGCGCTGGTCAAGATCGATGTCGACAAGAACCCGGCCTATGCGGGCCAGCTGCGGGTGCAGTCGATCCCGACCGTCTATGCCTTTGTCGACGGCAAGCCGGTGGACGGATTCCAGGGCGCGGTGCCCGAGAGCCAGCTGAAGGCCTTTATCGACAAGCTGACCGGCGGCAAGGGCGGCAATTCCGACGTCGATCAACTGTTGTCTCTGGGAGCCGAGTCCCTGTCTCTGGACGATCTGGGCGGCGCGGCCCAGGCCTTTGCCCAGGTGCTGACGCTGGAGCCGGACAATCCCAAGGCCATCGCCGGGATGGCGCGGGTCTATCTGGCGGACGACGACCGGGATCAAGCGATCCAGACCCTGGCCATGGCGGGTCCGAACTCGACCGACCCGGATATCCAGAGCGTGCGCGCGCAGCTGGCCCTCGGGGCACAGGTGGCGGACGACAGCGAGGTCGAGGCCCTCAAGGCGAAGATTGCCGCCGACCCGTCGGATCATCAGGCGCGCTTTGATCTGGCCGGTGTACTGGCGGCCCAGGGGGATCTGGCCGGAGCGGTCGACCAGCTGCTGGATATCGTCAAGGCCGACCGCGAGTGGAACGATCAGGCGGCCCGCAAGCAACTGTTGACCGTGTTCGAGGCCGCGGGTCTGAATTCCGACGTGGCGAAGGACGGGCGTCGTCGCCTGTCTTCGCTGCTGTTCGCCTAGGGCGGCGCGGTGGCCCAGGGCATCGTCAAGGCTGGAGACCTGCCGCAGGTCATCCCCGTCTTTCCGCTGAACGGGGCGGTCCTGCTGGCGCGCGGGCAGCTGCCGCTCAATATCTTCGAGCCGCGCTATCTGAACATGATCGATGACGCCATGGCCGGCGACCGGATGGTCGGCATGGTGCAGACCACAGGTGGACCGGCGGACAACCCCACGCTGGCCCCGGTCGGCTGCGTCGGCCGGATCACCAATTTCGCCGAGACGCCGGACGGTCGCTATATGATCACCCTGACCGGCATCTGTCGGTTTCGGATCGCCGAAGAGATTCCGGCCCGCTCCCCCTATCGACAGGTGCGCGCGGATTTTCAGGCCTATGCCGCCGATCTGATACCGGCGCCGTCCAGTGCCGAGATCGGTCGCCCCGGTCTGCTTGAGGCGCTGCGCCTGTTTCTGGAGCACCGGGGGCTCGAGATCGACTGGGACACGGCGCGGGACGCCCCGGCCGAGGCGCTGGTGAACAGCCTTTGCATGGCCCTGCCGTTCGAGGTGGCCGAGAAACAGGCCCTGGTCGAGGCGATGGACCTGACCGCGCGGGCCCGGGCCCTGACCACCCTGCTGAGCATCAATGCGGCCGACAGCGGGGACGAGGACACGCCGCCCTCGCTGCAATAGGTCGCATCCGTCTGGACGGGGCCGCCACCGCTTCTATGATCGGCGCATGAGCGACAGTTTCAACACCCCCTCGACCGTCGATCCGCGCCTGCTTGAGGTGCTGGTCTGCCCCGTGACGCGGGGCACGCTCGCCTATGACCGCGCCCGTCAGGAGCTGGTGTCCAAGGGCGCCAAACTGGCCTTTCCGATCCGTGACGGCGTGCCGATCCTGCTGGTCGGCGAAGCGCGCGCGCTGGACTAGGACGAATCGACATTCAGCGCATCCAGAGCATGGAGGCAGCGATGTGGACGAAGGCCAGGTAGTGGCTGGCGAGCCTGTCGAAGCGTGTCGCGAAGCGGCGGAAGTGCTTGAGCTTGTTGAAGC
>NZ_QTTA01000020.1 GCF_003730275.1 Brevundimonas halotolerans | reverse complement strand
ACGCCGCCCAGCCTTCCTTGACCTCGAAGTCATAGCCATTGGGCCGGGCCGTGTCGAAGCCGTAAACGTCGTTGGCCTTGTGCCAACCCGCGTCTACCGCGCCATACCAGCCATTCGGCTCAGCCGAAGCCGCACCTGCGGCGAAAAGGCCGGCTGCGGCGACGCTGGCGAGAAGTTTTACCTTCATGCTCATCCCTCTAAATTCTGATCGTCAAACTTGACAGTGTGCCCCTGCTTACACGGGCGGCTCCAAGCATCGAACGGGATTATGCTGTTCGAGTTCCGGAATTGACGCATCGGTGGCGCGACTGTGGCCCGATTTCAACACAAATCCCCATTTCGGGGCGCCAATCTCCTGCTAGGAGAGGCCATTCACCATTAGGGGAGACGCCCGGATGCGGCAGGAACTGGACGGAAGGGTGGCCATCGTCACCGGCGCGGGCGGCGGACTGGGCCGTTGCCATGCCCTGGCGCTGGCTGAACGGGGCGCAAAGGTTGTCATCAATGATCTTGGCGGTGCCCGCGACGGCACCGGCGGATCGCTGACCGCTGCCGAGGACGTGGTCAAGGAAATCGAGACCCTGGGCGGCGAGGCCATGGCCGACGGCGCCTCGGTCACCGACTATGCCGCCGTCGAGGCCATGGTGGCGCGGACCATGGAGCGCTGGGGCCGCGTCGATATTCTGGTCAACAACGCCGGCGTGCTGCGCGACAAGTCTTTTGCCAAGATGAATCTGGACGATTTCCGCTTTGTCGTGGACGTCCATCTGATGGGGGCGGTGAACTGCACCAAGGCCGTGTGGGAGATCATGCGCCTGCAGAACTATGGCCGCATCGTCATGACGACCTCCTCCTCCGGCCTGTACGGCAATTTCGGCCAGTCCAACTATGGTGCCGCCAAGATGGCACTGGTCGGGCTGATGCAAACCCTGTCGATCGAGGGCGCCAAGAACGATATCCGCGTAAACTGTCTGGCGCCCACGGCCCATACCCGTATGACCGAGGATCTGGGCGCGGCCCTGCCGCTGGATCAACTGGGGCCGGAACTGGTGTCGCCGGGGCTGGTGCATCTGGTCAGCGAGGACGCGCCCACCCGCTGTATCCTGGCCGCCGGGGCCGGCGGGTTCGAGCGCGCCTATGTGACCCTGACGCAGGGCATCCGTGCGACCGGCGCCGACGCCCGCGAACAGGTTGCGGCCCGTTTTGGCGATATCTCGGACCGTTCGGACGAGATCGTGCCGGAGATGGGTGCAGCCCAGGGCATGATCGAACTGGGCAAGCTGCAGAAAGCCTTGGGCGCCTGACGGCGCGCGCCTATGTTCGCCGCGCGGCGGCTCACGGCTTGAGGCGCCAAAAGCCTTGTCTTGACGTCGCGGCAGGCGCGTACAGATTTGGAATAACCCGCGCTCAAGCAGCGAGCCTCCGCGAGGCGAGCGATAGCGCCCTACAAAGAAGGAGCATCGCAGATGCGTGAAGCCGTCATCGTCTCGACCGCCCGCACCCCGATCGGTCGCGCCTATCGCGGGGCCTTCAACGACACCCAGGCGCAGCAACTTGGTGCCCATGCGGTGCGCCATGCGGTCGAACGCGCGGGCGTCGATCCCGCCGAGATCGAGGATGTGGTGATGGGCGCGGCCCTGCAGCAGGGCTCGACCTCGACCAATGTCGCGCGTCAGATCGCGCTGGCAGCCGGCCTTCCGTCCAGTGTCGCGGGCATGAGCCTGGACCGGCAGTGCGCCTCGGGCCTGATGGCCATCGCCACGGCGGCCAAACAGGTGATGGTCGACGGCCAGACGGTCGCCGTCGGCGGCGGGCTGGAGAGCATTTCCCTCGTCCAGAACCAGCATATGAACCTGTATCGCTTCAAGGATGAGGCGCTGCTGAAGCAGGCGCCGCACATCTATATGTCAATGCTGGAAACCGCCGAGGTGGTCGCCGACCGCTATGGCATTTCGCGCGAGGCTCAGGACGAGTACGCCCTGCAATCCCAGCAGCGCACCGCCGCGGCCCAGGCCGCCGGCTATCTGGACGCCGAGATCGTGCCCATGACCACCACCATGCAGGTGATGGACAAGGCCACGGGCCAGACATCCTCGAAAGAAGTGACCCTCTCGAAGGACGAGGGCAACCGCCCGGAGACCACGCTGGAAGGCCTGTCATCGCTCAAGCCCGTGTTCGGCGGCGGCGAAAAGATCGAAGCGGGCCGCTTCATCACGGCCGGCAACGCCAGCCAGTTGTCGGACGGGGCCTCGGCCTCGGTCCTTATGGAGGCCAGGGACGCGGAAAAGCGCGGCCTGACGCCGCTCGGCCGCTACGTCGGCATGGCCGTGGCCGGCTGCGAGCCGGACGAAATGGGCATCGGGCCGGTGTTTGCCGTGCCGAAGCTGCTGAAGCGCCATGGCCTGACCGTCGATGACATCGGCATCTGGGAGTTGAACGAGGCCTTCGCCGTGCAGGTCCTGTACTGCCGCGACAAACTGGGCATTCCCAATGACCGGCTGAACGTCTCGGGCGGAGCCATCTCCATCGGCCACCCCTACGGCATGTCGGGCGCGCGCATGACGGGCCATGTGCTGATCGAGGGCAAGCGCCGCGGGGCCAAATACGGCGTCGTCACCATGTGCGTCGGCGGCGGCATGGGCGCGGCCGGCCTGTTCGAGATTTACTAGACCTCGGGCACCGGTTTCGCCCCGCCTGTCGGGATCGCTTGCAGGGTTGCGACGAACATGTCGCGCCACAGGGCGACGTCGGAATCGCGCACGACCTGCATCAGGGCCTGCCAGCGGTCCTTACGCTCGGCCAGCGGCATGGCCAGCGCGCGGCTGAGGGCGTCGGAAATTTCCTCGCGGCTGAAGGGATTGATCAGCAGGGCCTCGGTCATCTCCTCGGCGGCCCCGGCAAAGCGCGACAGGATCAGCACGCCCGGGTCTTCGGGGTCCTGTGCCGCGACATATTCCTTGGCGACCAGATTCATGCCGTCGCGCAGGGGCGTCACCAGGCCAACGCGGGCGGCGCGATAGATGCCGGCCAACTGGTCACGCCGGTAGGTGCGGTTCAGATAGCGGACCGGCTGCCAGTCGACATCGCCATAGGTGCCATTGACGTGCCCGGCCAGGCTGTCGAGACGGCTCCGGATGTCCTGATAGGCATCGACGTCGTCGCGGGACAGGGGCGTGACCTGCAACAGGAAGACCTTGCCGCGCTGTTCGGGCTTGTCCTTGAGGAACTGCTCATAGCCCAGCAGCCGCTGCTCCAGTCCCTTGGAATAGTCCAGCCGGTCGACCCCGACGATCATCGAGCGAAAGGCCGCCGACGCCGCCATCCGGTCATAGGTGCGGATGCCGAGCGCAGAGTTCCGCGCCTCGACGAAGGCATCGACGTCGATGCCGATCGGAAAGACGCCGGTCTGGACGGTCTTCCCGAAGGCCATCAGGGCATCATTGGGCAGAAGGCGGCCATGGATGCCGGGCTCTGACGCCACATAGTCCCGGAACAGGTCCAGCCACTCGCGGGTGTGAAAGCCCAGCAGGTCAAAGTCGAACAGCGATTCCACCAGCCGCCGGTGATAGGGCAGCGTCACCAGCAGTTGCCGTACCGGCCAGGGCGTGTGCAGGAAGAAGCCGATCCGGTTCTTGATGCCGCGCCGCCTGAGGTCCCGGGCCAGCGGGATCATGTGATAGTCGTGGATCCAGATCAGGTCGTCGGGCTGGATCAGCGGGGCCAGCGCCTCGGCGAACCGGTCATTGGTGCGCTCATAGCCCTCGCCGAAGGAGCGCTCATAGGCCGAGAGGTCTACCCGGTGGTGGAACAGGGGCCACAGGGTCTTGTTGGCATAGCCGTTGTAATATTCGTCGACGTCCTGGGGCTCCAGATCGACGAGGGCGACGGTGACGCCGGCCCGGTCCTCGATCTGGGCCTCGGGTTTCCAGACCGGCGTGGTGTTGCCGGACCAGCCAAACCAAAGGCCATCATACTTTCGCAGCGCCGCAGACAGGGCCATGGCCAGCCCGCCGGCCGAGCCCGCCGACGGGTCTGTGGGCGCCGAGACGCGGTTCGAGACGACGATCAGGCGGCTCATCGGACGTCCGTCCACGAACGGCTGAGCAGGATGGCGCAGTTGATGATACCGACCAGGGAATAGGTCTGGGGATAGTTGCCCCACAGCTCTCCGGACTCGACCGCGATATCCTCACTGAGCAGGCCGGCATGGGTTCTGCGGGCCAGCATTTCCTCGAAGATAGCTCGGGCCTCCTCGTCGCGACCGTTCTGATGCAGGGCCTCGATGAACCAGAAGGTGCAGAAGTTGAACGCCGTCTCGGGCTCGCCGAAGTCGTCGGGCTCGACATAGCGGAACAGGAAGGGACCCTTCTTCAGATCGCGCTCGATCACCTCAAAGGTGCGGGCCATGCGCCGGTCGTTGAGGGGCAGGAAGCCGACGTCGGTGAGTTGCAGCAGCGACGCATCCAGTTCTGTGCCGCCGAAGCTGGCGGCGAAATGGCCCTCCCCCTCCAGATAGGCCTCGGCCTCGATCCGTTCACGGATGATACGCGCCTTGTCGGCCCAGTCGGCGGCGCGATCCTTGAGCTTCAGATGAAGCGCGGCCTTGGCCAGCCGGTCGCAGGCCGCCCAGCACATGACGGCGGAATAGGTGTGGACCCGGGCAAAGGTGCGGAACTCCCACAGGCCGGCATCGGGCTGGTCGTGCATCTCAAAGGCGCGCTGGCCGACCCGCTCGAGGGCGTGGAAGTCCTCCAGCGTGCCCGGCCGGATCATCCGCTGGTCGTAGAAGGCCTGCACCAGCGGCAGGACAATCTGTCCGTAGACATCGTGTTGCAGATGCTCGCGCGCCTGATTGCCGACGCGCACCGGCTTCATGCCGCGATAGCCCTCGACCGTCTCCGTGATCCGTTCGTCGATATTCTCTTCCAGGCCGACGCCATAGACCGGCTGGACGTGGCCGCCGTCGGCCTGGTCGACCAGGTTGCGGAGATAGACGAGGTAGTTCTCGAGAATGTCGACGGCGCCGAGGCGGTTCAGGGCGCGCACGGTGTAATAGGCGTCGCGGATCCAGCAGTAGCGGTAGTCCCAGTTTCGGCCGCTGCCGGGGAATTCGGGCACGGAGGTGGTCAGGGCCGCGACGATGGCGCCGGTTTCCTCATAGGCGCACAGTTTCAGGGTGATGGCGGCGCGGATCACCGCCTCCTGCCAGTCGAGCGGCAGATAGAGTTTGCGCACCCACTCCTGCCAGTAGGCCACCGTGCGGTCCCGCGCGGCGATCAGTCCCGGGCCCACGTCCTGATCGTAGGCTTCGTCGGGCCCGAAGAAGAAGGCCATCGGCTTTTCGAGCCGGAACACCCGCTCATTGACGATATGGCTGACCGGGCAGTCGGTCGTCAGGCGGAAGGTGGCGCCGGTGCACAGATAGCGGATGTGATTGGAACCGCGGGTGCTGTCCGCCCTCCGCGCGCCCCAATCGGCGGCAGGCCTGAGACGGATGGCGATCCGGGGCGTCCCGGACAGGGGCCGGATCAACCGGCCAAAGGCCAGCGGACGATAGGTGCGCTGCTGATGCGCATGGCGGGGGCAGAAGTCGATGATCTCGAGGGCCGAACCATCGACCGCATGGAGAATCGTGCGGAGAATCGGTGTGTTGCGCACATAGTCCTGCTCGGCGCTGACCTGGTCTTCCAGCACAATGTCCCAGAAGCCATGCTCCGGATCGCTGCCGTCCATCAGGGCCGAGAACAGCGGGTCGCCGTCGAAGCGGGGCGCACAGGCCCAGACATAGCGCCCCTGACGATCGATCAGGGCACTGACGGCGCAGTTACCGATGGGGGCAAGATCGACGGAGGGCTTCATTGGGCGGCCTCGGCCAGTTGCGTCAGCCAGTCACTGACGGCCCGCGTATCCGCCAGACCATAACGCGCGGCACTGACCCAGCGGGGATCGACCAGAATACCGAACCCGCCCGCCGCCTCGGCCGCGCGAAAGGCAGCTTCGTCGGTGCGATCGTCGCCGATCATGACGGGACGCGCGCCGGCAAAGGGCGGTTCGGCCAGAAAGGCGGCCAATGCCCGACCCTTGTCCGTGTCGCCCCCTTTCAGCTCGACGACCATATGGCCGGGCTGAAGATGCAGGCCGTGATCCCGGGCAAGCGTTGTCGTGGCGTGGCGGACGTCGGCGGCCCGATCCGGCGCATTGCGGTAGTGGACGGCGACGCCGACCCCCTTGTTCTCGATCTCGACACCGTCGGCGATCTGGGCGCTGAGGGTCTGGGTCAGCCCTTCGACCGCCAGCGCCACATCGGCCTCGGCCCCGCGGCTCTCGACCTGTCCGTCAGCTGCCCTGCGCTCCAGACCATGCACCCCGGCGACCGGGACCACGCGGCCTTCCAGAATGCGGTCGACATCGGCCAGCGCTCGCCCGCTGAGCACCGCCACCCGCCCGTCCAACGCCGCGATCAGGGCGTCCAGCAGGCGCGAGCGACGCGGATCAGGGACGACATCCTCGGGCCGGGATTCAATCGGGGCCAGCACACCGTCGAGATCCAGGAACAGGGCCAGCGGCCCCCGGTTCCGGATCAGGGACGCCGGCGCCGGGGGTGGCGCGAGGTCTCGGGGGTCGGTCGGGGCGATCACGGCAGTCATCAGGTCGGGTCGGATCTTTCTCATGGCACGGGGCTACGCCGGAACGGGTGCCCGCAGTCTCGGGAGAGACCATCCAACGGGGGAGGAAGATGGTCGGCTCGGGGTTGCGGTGCTGCTAACGCCCCGCTGCGGCAAAGGTTGTCGCCTAACTGCGGTCAGGTCAAACCGCCGGGCTCAGGGATCTGAGAGGCAGGGTCCGGCATTGTGAAACGAGGCGGGATGCGGCACATCCTGCGGCTTCCTATCCGGCGGGCCGATGACGGCCGATCTGACGCGCGTGACATGACCCAGCCCCCCTTCGATGCCGACACCACCCAGGCCATTACCGATTACGCGCGCCGGGTGATCCGGCTGAACCGCGAGGCGCTGGAAGCGCTGGAGAACGGGCTGGACGACAGCGTGGCGCGCGCCTGTTCCGTGATCCTGTCGCGACCCGGCTATCTGGTGGTGACCGGCATGGGCAAGTCCGGCCACATCGGCGGCAAGCTGGCGGCGACCCTGGCCTCGACCGGCACCAATGCCTTCTTCGTCCACCCGGCCGAGATGAGCCACGGGGACCTGGGCATGCTGCGCGATGACTGCACCCTGCTGGCCATCTCCAATTCGGGCGAGAGCCGCGAGCTGCGCGATCCGCTGATCTTCTGCCAGCGGCGCGGCATTCCGGTGATCGGCATGACCCAGCGGCCGCAGAGCTTCCTCGGCCGCAACAGCGCCGTCCTGCTGCAGCTGCCGCAGGTGGCCGAGGCCTGTCCCAACAATCTGGCGCCGACCACCTCGACCCTGATGACGTTGGCGCTGGGCGATGCCCTGGCCATGGTGCTGATGGAGCGGCGCGGGTTCTCGGCCGAGGCCTTTGGCCTGCACCACCCGGGCGGCAAGCTGGGCATGGGCCTGCAGAGCGTGCGCGACTGGATGGGCGACCGCCCACGCAAGGTCGCGACGGTCACGCGCGACACCCCCTTTGCCGAGGTGATCTCGGCCATCACCGAGGGAATGAAGGGCGCCACCGCCGTGGTCGAGGCCGACGGGCGCCTGGCCGGGATCGTCACCGACGGCGATGTGCGCCGCGCCTTTGGCCACGAGCCGACCTCGCTGAAGGACCTGACCGCCGGTGATCTGATGAGCGCCAGCCCCAAACAGGTGTCGCCCGACGCCCGGATGAGCGACGCCGTCGACATCCTGACGCAGAACCGAATCTCGACCCTGCTGGTGGTCGAGGACGACCGGCCGGTGGCGATTATCCACCTCGCCGAACTGATGCAGGCGGGCTACGTCTCCTGACATGACCCGTGTTTGTATCGACGGCTTCAACATCGGCATGGCCAAGGGCACGGGGATCGCCACCTATGGGCGCAACCTGCTGCGGAATCTGAATGACGCCGGGCTGGACACCCAGGTCCTGTATGGTCCCAACGCGGCGATCAACAAGAAGCGGCCGATCCTGAACGAGATCGCCCTGATCGACGCCCACACGCCGCGCGACCGGCCGCTGCGGCGCAAGATCGAGACGCTGACGGCGCGGCTGGGCAAGACGGCGACGGGCATTGCGCCCAGCGACACGGTCATCTGGCCGTCGCGCGGAGGTGGGCGGCCTGTGGCCTCGGCCTACTGGAGTTCGCCCCGGCTGTTTTCGACCGCCAACCGGGCCTTTGCTGCGGACAGGGTGTTCACGCCCCTGAGCTTTCGCTCGCACGAGGCCGTCGCCCGGCCGGATGTGATGCACTGGACGACCGCCCTGCCCTGTCAGGCGCGGGGGGTGCCCAACATCTATACGATCCACGATCTGATCCCGCTGCGTCTGCCGCACACCACGCTGGACAACAAGCGGCTGTTCCTGGGCCTGTGCCGGCAGATCGCGAAAAAGGCCGACCACATCGCCGTGGTGTCCGAGGCGACCAAGCGCGATGTCATCGACATTCTGGGCGTCGAGGAAGACCGGATCAGCGTCACCTGGCAGTCCGTCGGCATCCCACCCCGCCTGCTGGCCAAGTCCGACGAGACCGTGGCCGCAGAACTGGCCAGCGTCCACCAGCTAGGCTGGAAGGGCTATTACCTCTATTTCGGGGCCATCGAGCCCAAGAAGAATCTGGGCCGGATCGTCGAGGCCTATCTGACCTCGGGTTCGACGCGGCCGCTGGTCGTCGTCGGGGGCCGCGCCTGGCTGGACGAGGACGAGACCGCCCTGATGCACCAGATCCGGCGGACCAAGAAGGCCCGCGAGAAGCGCATCCGCCTGTACGATTTCCTGCCGTTCTCGCTGCTGGTCGATCTGATCCGGGGGGCGCGGGGCACCCTGTTCCCGTCGATCTATGAGGGGTTCGGCTTGCCGGTGCTGGAGTCGATGGCGCTGGGCACGCCGGTCGTGACCTCGACCGCCGCCTCCCTGCCCGAGGTTGCCGGCGATGCCGCCCTGATGGCCGATCCCTATGATACGGCGGCCATCGCGGCGCAGATCCGGGCGCTGGACGCCGATGATGATCTGGCCGCCGATCTGTCGGCACGCGGCCGGGTTCAGGCGGAGGTCTTCAGCCCCGAGGCCTATCAGGCACGCCTGAGCGCGCTTTACGCCCGGGTGGCCTGAGGGGATGGCCCGCACCGTCCTGTTTGATGCCGGGCGTCTATTGCAGCGCAGCGGGCGCACGACCCCCACGGGGGTGGACCGCGTCTGTCTGGCCTATGCCGAATGGCTGATGGGCCACCCCGATGTGCGCTTCGTCCCGGTGCGCAGCCGGGGCGATCACCTGACGGCGCTGGACCGGAAATGGTTCGGTGAACTCGCGGCCTCCCTGCGTGAGCGGTGGACCGGTAATGGTGTGGGCGAGGCCGAGCGCACCCTGACCGACCTGCTGGCCCGGCCGCGCGGGGCGCGCTCGCTCTCTGGCCCCGTCAGCCGCGAGCGTGAACCCCGGCGGCAGGCGATGACGCGGCTGTTGATGTCGCGCGCCCTGCCCGAGGTCAGCCGGGGCACATTGTACGTCAATGTCGGCCACAGCGGCCTGACCAGTCCGCGCCTGCTGGCGAAGCTGGCGGAGGACGGGGCCCGTTCGGTGCTGATGGTGCATGACCTGATCCCCATCACCCACCCGGAATACTGCCGGCCGGGCGAGGGCGGACGGCATCGCACGCGGATGCGTCTGGCCCTGAAGCAGGGGTCGGTGCTGGTGGTGAACTCCGACACGACCGCCAAGGTGCTCAAGGCGTTTGCCGAGCGGGAGGGGCTGGCGACACCGACCGTGGTGGTCGCGCATCTGGGGCTGGAGCCGCCGTTCGCGGAGCCCGGCTGGCGGCCCGCCGAGCGCCCGTATTTCGTCCATGTCGGCACGGTCGAGGCGCGCAAGAACCTGACCTTCCTGCTGACCTTGTGGCGGCGTCTGGAAGAGCTGAGAGGGGGCGAGACCCCGGCCCTGGTCCTGATCGGCCGGAATGGTTGGGAGAATGAGTCCGTCATGGACCATCTGGAGCGATCGCCGCCGCTGCAGGGGCTGGTGCATCAGGCGTCCGAGCTGCCGGACGCGGCCCTGTCGCGGCTGATGCGGGGATCGCGCGGGGTGGTGGCCCCTTCGGCGGTCGAAGGGTTCGATCTGCCCGCAGTCGAAGCCATGGCCATGGGGGTGCCCCTGATCGCCTCGGATATTGCCGCGCACCGCGAACTGGTACCCAAGGCGAAACTGATCGACCCGCTGGACGGTCCCGGCTGGCTGAAGGCGCTGGACCGGGCCGCGCGCGGCGACGGGCAGCCCGCGCCCTACAAGCCGCCCAGCTGGAGCAGCCACTTCCAGATCGTGGCCGAGGCGCTGGGGATGAAGCCCGGTATCTGACCGCGCAGCCGGTCAGGCGCGACTGGCGCACCCTTTGAAACGCCGGTAAGTCAGACGCATGGCCCGACGTCTTGCCCTCCCTGCCCTGTTGTCCGCCCTGGCGCTGGCCGGATGCTCCACCCTGCCGGTCGAGGGGCCGTCGGCGCGTGATGTCAACGGCCATGCGGGCGACCAGAGCTATGCCGTGGTCGAGCTGGACGCCGGCGTCAGCCAGATGCTGAGAGCCGTCCCGGTGGACGCGACCGCGTCGCTGGCCGGGGCCGAGAGCACGGCGCCGCTCGACCGGATCGGGGTCGGCGATACGCTGTCGGTCTCAATCTATGAGCCCAGCGGAGCCCTGTTCGGCGCCCGCGGCGGCGGCGGTACGGTGCAAGGCGCCAGCCAGACCCTGCCCATGGCCGTGGTCGCCGACAGCGGCACCATCCAGATTCCCTTTGCCGGAATCGTCGCGGTCGAGGGCCTGACCGTCGCCGAGGCCGGGTCCGCCGTGCGCCGGGCCCTGATCGGGCGGGTCGGCAATCCGCAGGTCACAGTCGCGCGCGCTGAAGCCCCCTCTACCGGGGTGACGGTGCTGGGCGAGGTGCGCACACCGGGCCGGGTGCCCCTGTCGGTCAGCCGCGACCGGCTGCTGGATGTCATCGCCGCCAGCGGCGGGCCGTCGCGCAGCCCCGAGGAGATCGAGGTGCTGGTCAGCCGCGGCCAGACCACCTGGCGCGCGCCCTATAGCGCCGTCACCACCCGTTTCGACCAGAATGTGCGGCTGGCACCGGGCGACCGGGTCAGCCTGGAATACCGGCCGCGTCGCTACAGCGTCATGGGCGCGCTGGGGGCGGTGTCGCAGGCCGAGATGGGCCCCGGATCGCTGACGCTGGCGGCGGCGCTGGCCCGCGCCGGCGGTCCGAACCCGAATACCGCCGATGCCCGGTCGGTGCTGGTGTTCCGCTTTGAAAGCCCGGCGGTGGCTCGCGCCCTGGGTCTGAGCCAGCCGCCCAGCCCGCGCGGGGTGCCGGTGGTCTATCGGCTCGATCTGTCGGGACCTTACGGGATGTTCGTCGCCTCGGATTTCGAGATCCGGCCGGATGATCTGGTGTTTGTGCCGCGCGCGGGATCGACCGAGCTGCGCGAGTTCTTCGAACTGGTCCAGAGCGTGACGCGGGTGGTCTATGACGTCTCGGTCACCAGCGCTCTCAACCTTGACTGACCGTTCCCCGACCGCGCGGCTGGCGGCGCTGAGGGCGTCGGCTCTGGCGGTCTATCGGGCCCATGACCTGCCGACAAAGGCCGGTTTTTACCGCAAGGGGCCCAAGGCCAAACGCTGGACGCGGCTGGCCGATGATCTGGATGCGGGGGCCCGCTGGGACCTGATCCGGGCCCATGCGCCGGACAGTGGCTGGCGCTTTCTGGAGCGCGATCGGCTGGGCGAGACGCATGAGGCAGCAGCGGTGCGCGAGGCAGCTAGGGTTCTGGTGGCCTGTACGCGGCTGGAGACGGCGCTGGAGGGGGCTGAGGGGACGCTGGTCGCGCTGATCGATCTGGCCCTGTCGCTGCCCGCCGGGCCGCTTAAGGCGTAACCTCGGCAGCGGTCATGGCGAAGGCGCGCAGCTCCGCCATGCCGGTGCCCTTTTCCGATGAGGTCAGGGCCACGTGCGGATAGGCGGCCGGGCGTTTGGCGATGGCCTTCAGCGTTTCGGCGACCCGCTTTTCGCCCTCGCCCGACTTCAGCTTGTCGGCCTTGGTCAGCACGATCTGATAGCTGACGGCGGCCAGATCCAGGGCGTCGAGCGCCTCGGTATCGACCGCCTTCAGCCCGTGGCGTGCATCGATCAGCAGATAGACCCGCTTCAGCGTCACCCGGCCGCGCAGGTAATCCCGGCCCAGGTTCTGGAACCGCTTGACCTCGCCCTTGGACGCCTTGGCCCAGCCATAGCCCGGCAGGTCGACCAGACGCATGCGCCCGTCCAGCTCGAAGAAATTGACCTCGCGCGTGCGGCCCGGCTCGTTCGAGGCGCGGGCCAAACCCTTCATGCCCACCAGGGCATTGATCAGGCTGGACTTGCCGACGTTGGAGCGACCGGCGAAGGCGATCTCGGGCCAGTCGGGCGGCGGCAGCTGCTCGATCCTGGCGCAGCCCATGATGAAGGTGGCGGGCCGCGCGAACAGCACCCGCGCGGTCTCCAGCTCTTCCTCGGTGAAGTCGGTCACGCGGCCTTCTTCTTGAAGTAGCGGTCGATGAAGCTGTCGATCGGGTTCTCGGCCTTGAAGCGGTGCATGATGATGTACTGCTGCAGGATCGACAGGATGTTGTTCCACGCCCAGTAGACCAGCAGGCCGGCCGCGAACGGCGCCATGATGAAGGTGAAGACGAACGGCAGGAAGGCAAAGATCTTGCGCTGCATCGGGTCGGGCGGCGGCGGGTTCATGGCCATCTGCAGCCACATGGTCAGGCCGTAGAAGATCGGCAGGATGCCGAGGCCCAGCGTGCCCACCAGCAGACCCCCCAGCAGGGGCAGGCTGCCCGGATCCCACGGGATCAGGCCGAACAGGTTCCAGATGTTGGACGGATCGCGTGCCGACAGGTCCTGCAGCCAGCCGAAGAAGGGCGCGTGGCGCATCTCGATGGTGACGAACAGCACCTTATAGAGGGCATAGAAGACCGGGATCTGGATCAGGATCGGGATACAGCCCGCCAGCGGATTGATCTTCTCGCGCTGATACAGCGCCATGGTTTCCTGCTGCTGCTTCTGCACGTCGCCTTCGTGCTTCTTCTTGATCTCCTCCATCTTGGGCTGGAGCTTGCGCATCTTGGACATGCTCTCATAGGCCTTGTTGGCCAGCGGGAACATGACCAGCTTGACGACCACGGTCAGGGCCAGGATGGCCAGTCCGAAATTGCCCAGCACGCCATAGAAGAAGTCGACGATCAGGAAGATCGGGCGGGTCAGGAAGAACAGGAAGCCCCAGTCGATCGCATAGATGAAGCGCGGCAGGTCCAGCTGCTCCTCATAGCTCTTGAGGATTTCGTTGCGCTTGGCGCCGGCGAACAGGTGGCGGGTCTCGGTGATCTGACGGCCCGCCTGGATGGTCACGGCCTCGCCCAGCATATTGGCCTGCATGGACGTGACATTGCCCTGCTCGCGGGTGCGGAACTCGGCCTCGATGGACTCGCCCTGATCCGGGATCAGCGCGGCCAGCCAGAATTTGTCGGTGATGCCCAGCCAGCCGCCGGTCGATTCCTTGCGGATCGGAGGCTTCTTGGCCCAGTCCTTGTATTTGTGCTGCTCGGTCGAATAGCCGCCGTTCTCACCAAAGGTGCCGATAGCGCCCTCGTGCGAGATCATTTCGCGGCCCAGCGTCGGCGGCACGCCCTGGCGTTGGACCGAGCCATACGGCGCCAGCGTGATCGGCTGGGCGCTGAAGTTGGCGACCGTGTCGGTAATGGTGAACAGATATTGCTCATCGATCGAGATGACGCGGGTAAAGCGCAGGCCCTGACCATTGTCCCAGGTCAGGGTAACGGGCGTGGCGGGCGTCAGGGTTTCGCCCGACGTCAGCCGCCAGGGCGTGTTCAGCCCGGGAACGCCGCCGGCGACGTTGGTGCCCAACCAGCCGAACTGGGCGAAATAGGCATATTCCATGCCCTGCGGCCGGAACAGCTCGACCGGCTGGTCCGAGCCCAGCGTCTGGTCATAGCCCAGCAGGAACAGGTCATCGATCTTGCCGCCTTCCAGCGACAGGGAGCCCTTCAGCGTATCGGTCTCGATGGCCACGCGGCTGGCGCCGGCAAGGGCCGCCTGGCGGTCGGTGATGAAGACGGGCGGGTTGGCCGGGATGTCGCCGGAGTCGGTCGGCAGGGCGACGCCCGGCTGGCTCTGCTCTGCCACGGTTTCGCGCTGGGCATCGAGAGCCGCCTTGCGCTGATCCGCCTGGGGCTGGAGCACAAAGGCCTGATAGGCGAACAGGAAAATCACCGTGACCACGATGAAGATGATCGTGTTCCGATTGTTGTCGAGGTTCATGGATCGGCAGTCCTGGCCTGGTCTGGCGGAGAATTCAGGGCGCAGGCGAGGCCGAAGGCCCGACGGGCGCATCCGGCCGCGGCGGGCGCGGGGTCGCGAGCCTTGTAAGGGCCCATTTCACATCGTCAAGCAAACGTGGCCATGCACGGTCCACCGTGCCCATGCGCGCAATCAGCACATAGTCGGATCCAGGCCGTCCCAGTTCGGGGATCAAAAGGCGCGCCGCCTCGCGCAGACGGCGTTTCGCGCGGTTGCGGATCACGGCCCCGCCGACCTTGCGCGTCGCCGTAAAGCCCACACCGATCAGCGGGTCGCCGTCGCCCCGGTCGCGTCTCTGGACCACGACACCGCCCCGGGCTTCAGACATGCCTTTCGCGGCCGCCAGAAACTGGGGCCGCGAAGTAAGGCGTTCAATGCGGGTCATGGCCACATGGTCTCTCCGGACGGAGAGACCCGACGCATCAGGCGGTCAGGCGCTTACGGCCCTTGGCGCGACGGCGCTGAACGATCTTCTGACCGTTCTTCGTGGCCATCCGCGAACGGAAACCGTGACGGCGCTTGCGTACGAGTCGCGACGGCTGATAGGTCCGCTTCACGGTCGGCTCCATATATCTAGCAGTGACGCGGCAGACTTGATGGCGTCCACCGCAGGAGGGCGGGCGTATAAGACCCCGGGGCGCGGGTGTCAACGCCGTCGGCGTGCTACCGGGCCCCAGAAAGAGACCGTGGAGCCATGACTGAGCCCCGAATTCCTGCTGATCCCGAGGCCGTGCCGGGGATGGATTCCGCCCTTCCACCGGTGGCCGAGGCGGCGGTGAGCAGTCACACACCCCGCTCGGCTCGCGACTGGGCCCTGCGCCTGTCGCCCATCCTGGCGCTGGCGGCGCTGGTCATTCTGGCCTTTGCCATGGGCTGGAACAAGTATCTGTCGATGGAGATGCTGCGCGAGCACGGGCTGAATCTTCAGGCCTTTGCCGCCGAGCAATTCCTGCTGGCGCTGATCATCTTCATCGCCGTCTATGCCCTGGCCACCGCCAGCACCATTCCGGGCCCGGTGTTCCTGACGCTGCTGGGGGGCATGATGTTCGGACCGCTGGTCGGGGCGCTGGCCCAGGCGACCGGAGCGACGCTGGGCTCGATCGCCATATATATGTTGTATCGCAGCGCCATCGGCACCTGGCTGCGCGCCAAATTCGAGGCGGATGCAGGCATGATGCACAAGATCGCCACCGGCATCGACCGCAATGCCTTTGTCACCCTGTTGACCCTGCGCCTGATCCCCAGTGTGCCGTTCGTGCTGATCAATGCCACGGCCGGCATGGTCGCCGCCCCGCTGCGCCCCTATATCGCTGCGACCTTTCTGGGCCTGTTGCCCTCGACCTACATCTACACCTGGATTGGATCGGGGCTGGGCGACCTGTTGCAGCAGGGGGTTCAGCCGGACCTGAACATGCTGGTCTCGAAATTCTTCTGGCCTCTGATGGGGGTGGCCTTTCTGTCGATCCTCCTGCCGCTGATGATCAAGGGCGGTCAGGCGTGGTACAAGCGTCGCCAGAAGAGGATGGCATGACGGCGACCGCGGACCGGGTCTATCGCTGGGCGGTGAAGCCCCTGACGGCCCTGAAGGCGCGCGCCGATGCGCCTGTCGCGGCACGACCGGAGCCCCGGGTCATCTCGGGGCTTGCCTTCCGCCTGCTGCTGCTGACCGTGATATTCACCTTCGCCGTCGGCGCCCTGATCATCGTACCCAATGCCGCGAGTTTTCACGAGCGCTGGCTGCGCGACCGGCTGCAGGCGGCCGAGCTGGCCTCCACGGCCGTCGAGGCCCTGCCCTACAGTATGGTCGATGATGAGGTAGCCGAACAGTTGATGACCATCGGCGGCGTCCAGGCCGTGGTGGTCGGCGATCAGGGGGTGCGCCGCCTGTTGCTGCAAGCACCCAATCTGCCACGCACGCCCGATGTCATCGACCTGAGGGGACGGGGCACCTGGGCGCGGGTGGTCGAGCCCTGGCGCACCCTGTTCGGACACCCCGACCGCTCGATCCGGGTGCAGGCCCGGCCGCGCTATCGCTCGGGCGACTATGTGGAAATCCTCGCGCCCGCCGAGCCGCTGAAGCAGGAGCTGCGCGCCACCCTGGTCAACAGCCTGATCACTGCCGTTCTGGTCGCGGGACTGGCGGGTCTGATGCTGTATGCGGCGCTGGCGGTGCTGGTGCTGCGGCCGCTGAACCGGGTGACGCGCTCGATCGAGCGCTTTGCCGGCGATCCTGAGTCCGACCCCGAGACCCCCTCCAACCGCCGTGACGAGATCGGTCAGGTCGAGCGCGAACTGGCCCGCATGCAGGGCGAGGTGCGGCTGGCCCTGCGCTCTCGCGCTCGTCTGGCCGCACTCGGCGAGGCGGTGGCCAAGATCAACCACGACCTCAGAAACATGCTGAGCGCCGCCCAGATCGCCTCGGACCGGATGGCCGACTCCGCCGACCCCGCGGTGGCGCGCGCCTTGCCCCGGCTGGAGCGGGCGCTGGGCCGGGCCACGGCCCTGACCCGTAATGTGCTGGACTATGGCAAGACCGAAGAGCCCGAGCCGCAACTGCGCCGCGTGCCTCTGGGGCCCGCCGTCACCGCCGCCGCCCAGGATGCCGGGCTGGAGCACAGCGACATCAAACTGGTCCGCGCCCTGCCCGCGCGGCTGGCCGTGACCGCCGACCCGGACCAGCTGCACCGCATCCTCGTCAATCTGATGCGGAATGCCCGCCAGGCCCTGAGCGACACGCCCGAGGCCGTCAGCGGTACCCGCCCGCCGCGCCTGAAGGTCGCCGCCGAAGCCCGGGGCACCCGTGTCCACATCCGGCTGGAAGACAATGGCCCGGGCATCCCCCCGCGCGTCGAGGAGCGGCTGTTCCAGGCCTTTGTCACGGGCGCCGGGCGGGAGGGGTCGGGTCTGGGACTGACCATTTCGCGTGAGCTGGCCGAGGCCCAGGGCGGGACGCTGCGGCTGGTGTCGACCGGACCGCAGGGCACGGTTTTCGAACTGGTGCTGAACGCCTGAGCCTCCATGAGGAAACTTTCACAGGCTTGACCGTTTCCGATGGCGTATGAGTGTTCCTTCGGAGGACCCTATGATTACGCTTGTGACCCTTTCTGCCGTCCTGATACTGGGCAACCCCGTTCTGCAAGACCCCGCTCGCCCGCCGGCGCAGGACCCCGTCGCCGAACAGGATACGGGCAATGACGAAACCCAACGTCTGAATGCCCGGGTGCTGACCCAGCTTGAGGGCGCCGACGCCATCGAGGCCCAGGGCCGCGCCGCCTATGAAGCGGCCGTCGCTGAACGCGCGGCGCGGATTGCCGAAATCGAGGCCGAGGCCGCGCGCGAACGGGCCGCCTATGAGACCCGCATGGCCGAATACCGCGCCGAGGTGGCCGCAGCCGAAGCCCGCCAGGCCCGCTGGCGCGATCAGGTCGCGGCCTGCGAACGCGGAAACCGGGCCGCCTGCGCGGGTAACTGACGACAGATCGATTGCTGCCCCCGTATTGATGCCCTCGTGTAGCCGTGACAGCCTCCGTCTCCGGACGGTGGGGGGATACAACATGGCACAGCGGGGCGGACCCTGGACCTCGCGTCGGGGGGTGCTGATCGGCGCAGGACTGGCCGCCTCGCTGCCCGGCTTGGCCATCGGTCGTGATCGGGGGCCTCCGCGCGCGCAAACTCGCCATGGCCCGGTGCAAGGATTTGTGGATGACGGCGCACGCGCCTTCCTCGGCATCCCCTACGGCGCCGATACCGGCCCCCGGCGGTTCGCCCCGCCGGTCCCGCCCGCGCCCTGGACCACACCGTTCGAGGCCACCGCCTATGGCCCCTCTGCCCCCCAGCGGGCCGAGGCCGGGGCAACCTCTGAGGACTGCCTGCGCCTGAATGTCTGGACGCCGGCCCGCGTCGAGCAACCGCGCCCGGTCGTCGTCTATATCCACGGCGGCGCCTATGCGACCGGCTCTGGCTCCAGCCCCCTCACGAGCGGCGCGCGGCTGGCGCGGCGGCAGGGTCTGGTGGTGGTGACGCTGAACCACCGGCTGAACGCGCTGGGATATGGCTATCTGGCGCGTCTGGCGGAGGCCCACGGCATCCCCGGCTTTGAAGACAGCGGCAATCTGGGCCAGCTGGATCTGGTGCTGGCGCTGGAATGGGTGCGCGACAGTATCGCGGCCTTTGGCGGAGACCCGTCACGCGTGACCCTGATCGGGCAGTCCGGCGGCGGGGCCAAGATCGCCACCCTGATGGCCATGCCGCAGGCGCGGGGCCTGTTCCACCGGGTCATGACCATGAGCGGCCAGCAGGTCACCGCCTCGGGCCCACTGAACGCCACCCGCCGGGCGGAGGTCTGGCTGGACGCGCTGGGCCTCGCGCCCGGCCAGATCGGCCAGCTGCGCACCCTGCCGGTCGAGCGCCTTATCGAGGCGACCCGGGCCGAGGATCCGATCCTGGGCGGCAGTCTTTATTTCGGGCCGGTGCTGGATGACCGGGTGCTGACCCGCCACCCCTTCTATCCCGATGCCCCTGCCCTCTCGGCCGACATTCCGATGATCATCGGCAATACCCGCGAGGAGACGCTGGCGTTTCTGGGCAATGACCCGGCCAATCGCGACCTGACGTGGGACAGCCTGCCCGCGCGGCTGACGCCCTCGCAGATGCGCATCGATGTGGCGCCGGAACAGGTGATCGCCTTTTACCGCGACCTCTATCCGCAGATGTCGCCGGATGAGGTGCTGATCCGGGCCACCACCGCTGGCCGGTCCTGGCGCGCCGCGGTGATCGAGGCCGAGGAACGCGCGCGGCAGGGCAGCCCGGCCCGGGTCTATCAGCTGGACTGGCCCGCCCGCCTGCCGGATGGCCGGAGCGGGGCCTTTCACACATCGGACATTCCGTTGGTGTTCGACACCCTGGCCGCCGAGGAATCGGGCGTCATCGGGCCACAGGCACAGGACATGGCCGACCGGATGAGCGGCTTCGTCGCCCGCTATGCCGCGACCGGCGATCCCAATGGCGCCGGCCTGCCGGACTGGACGCCGTATTCGCTGGCGCGCCGCGAGACCCTGATCCTGGACCGGCCGCCCCGGATGGAGAACGACCCCCGCGGCACCGAACGCGCCTGGTTCGGCCGCATCCCCTACATCCAGCCGGGGACCTAGGCGCGCGCCAGCCAGCTCGGGACCGTGGAGCGGTTCAACACAGTGATTGAAGGAAAATGGCGCACCCGGAGCGATTCGAACGCCCGACCCCCAGATTCGTAGTCTGGTGCTCTATCCAGCTGAGCTACGGGTGCGGATCTGACCCTTGCGGGGCAGGGGCGGTTCTCTAGCCCCTCGGTTTCATCGGCGCAAGACCTGTGAGCTCCTGAAACGCCGAGAATCTGACTGGCGGGCAAGTCATCGTCGAACGGCGGGCCAAAATGGGCTAGGCCGGATCGAACTCCCCGCAATGTCGCAACGGACCTGTCCCTGTTCATGCCTGTGTCGAACCTCCTGCGCCCCCTGTTTGCCGTCGCCCTGCCTGGCCTGCTGCTGATCGGGGCCGCCTGTGCGATGCAGCCGGAGGCCCGGCCGGTCGACCCGGCCGCCCCGGTCGCGTCGGATGCGCCGAAGGCCGTCGGGCCGTTCGTCTCGGCGGCCAATCCGCATGCGGTGGCGGCCGGTATGGCGGTGCTGGACCGGGGCGGCACGGCAGCCGATGCAGCGGTGGCGGTGCAGGCGGTTCTGGGCCTGGTCGAGCCGCAGTCGTCGGGGTTGGGCGGCGGCGCCTTCATGATGTGGTTCGACGCCGAAAGCGGCGCGGTCACCGTCTATGACGGGCGCGAGACCGCCCCTGCTGCGGCCACGCCCGAGTTGTTCTGGCAGGACGGCAAGCCGCTGGGCTTTGCCGACGCCGTCATGTCGGGGCGCTCGACCGGCGTGCCGGGGGCGGTGGCCATGCTGGGCCTGGCGCACGAGCGGCACGGTCGGCTGTCCTGGGCGGATCTGTTCGGCGAGGCCGAACGACTGGCCGAGGACGGGTTCGAGATCAGCCCCCGGCTGGGCGGCTTCATCGCCTCGACGCGCGGACAGGCCCGCAGCGACTGGGCCAATGCCTATTTCACCGGGGCCGACGGACAGCGTGTGCAGACGGGCGATGTGCTGACCAATCCGGCCTATGCCGAAACGGTGCGCGTGCTGGCTGCCGACGGGCCGCGCGCCCTGTATGAGGGCCCGCTCGCCGAGGGGATTGTCGAAACGGTCGCCGAAGCCCCGCGCCCCGGGGCCCTGACGCTGGAAGATATGGCCGGCTATCAGCCGAAGGTGCGCGAAGCCCTGTGCCGCCCCTACCGGATCTATGTGGTCTGTGTGCCGCCGCCGCCGTCCAGCGGGGTGTCCCTGCTGCAGCTGCTGGCCATGGCCGAGCATGTGCCGGACGTATCAGCCGGCCCGGACGACGCAGGTGCCTGGGTCGCCTTCGCCCGGCTGCAGCGGCTGATGTACGCTGACCGGGATCGCTATGTGGCCGATGCGGATTTCGTCTATGTGCCGGTCGCAGGCCTGCTGGACCCGGGCTATGTTGCCGAACGCGCCGCCCTGGTACCCGGCCTGACCGGCGCGGCGGAGGCCGGCAACCCGCCCGGCATCGTCGCGGTCGGCACCGACGCCACGACCGAGCCCGCTGGAACCTCGCACTTCTTCATCGTCGACCAGTGGGGCAATGCCGTCAGCATGACGACCACGGTCGAGAGCGTGTTCGGCTCGGGCCGGATGAGCGGCGGCTTTTTCCTGAACAACCAGCTGACCGATTTCTCTTTCGAGCCCGTCGATGATCTGGGGCGCCCGGTGGCCAATGCCGTGGCGGGCGGCAAGCGGCCGCGGTCCTCAATGTCGCCGGTGCTGATTTTCGACCGCGAGGGGCGGCTGGTCGGGGGGCTGGGCTCGCCCGGCGGGTCGTCGATCCTAGCCTATAACGCCAAGGCCCTGATCGGCACCCTCGACTGGGGCCTGGGCGTGCAGGACGCCTTTGACCTGCCCAATCTGGTGGCGCGCGGGTCTGGGCTGGGGGCGGACACCGAGCGGTTCTCGCCCGAGCTTCAGGCGGCCTTGATGGAGCGGGACCTGCGATTGCGGCCCAATGCCAGCGAGAATTCGGGCCTGCACGGCGGCCTGTGGCGGCTAGGGCCGGACGGCTGGGCATGGGATGGCGGGGCCGACGATCGCCGCGAGGGCGTAGTGGCGCCCCGCTAGCGGATCACCAGTCGGGTTTGATCGAGAACTGGAAGGCCACCATGCCCTCGGTCACATCGGCCTCAATGCTGTCGCTCATGTCGCGCATGCCGCCGGGCTCGATCTCGCGATAGACCAGACCGACCGAGCTGTGGACGTCGCCCCGGCGGAAGGCGACGCCGATCGAGGCATCGCCAAGGAAGGCCCCTGAGTCGTGGCTGTAGCCCGAGCGGGCATAGTTGCCGTCGCGGGTGCGGGCGAAATTATAGCCGACCGCGCGGCCGGAACCTGCGGCGAACAGATACCAGCGCGCCCGGTCGCCAAAGACCTCCTGCCCCTCGGGCACCATGCGATCGACGTCCGAGCCGATCGACAGGGTGGCCCCGGCCTCGGCCACGGGACCCAGCGGCGTCAGGCCGACCCCGGCGTGGGGCGTCAGGGTCACTTCGAGGCCCGAGGCGGTATAGCCGAGCGTGGACGGCCAGCCCCGACGATAGCTGAGGCCATAGCGCTCGTCCTCGACCGCGACCGCATCGCCGGCGCCCGGCGGCAGCGGCCCGCCATCTGCGCGACGCAGGGTGCCGACGCTGTCGACCCTGAGGCTTTCGGTATAGGCATCCGTCTCGCGCCAGACCTCGCGGCTGGTCGCCACCCAGGGCGAGCCGCGCTCGATCTCCAGTGGCCGGACGTCGACGGACCGACTGTCGGGCACATAGGCAGGACCTGCGACGGTTTGGGTCCGGGCCGTATAGGTGGTGTCCGCATTGAGGCGCGAGGTTATTTCGCGGTCACGACGCTGGGCTTCCCAGCTGTCTTCCCACGGGTCTGCAGAGTTGAGTGACGCCGTCGTCGACGGGCCCGCCTGTGCAAAGGCAGCTCCCCCGAAACCGGTGGCCAGGACACACCCGACCAGTATGGACGTCGATCGCTTCACAGGCCCTCACCGTGCCCTTACGCAGCGTTACGCGCTTGAGCATGCTACATTCGCCCGCGTCCGACAAATGACTTTTCGGCGACGCGGCTCCGATCCCCTAACGGATCGGGATGGCTCCGCGTTCCCTCTCGCCGGGCCTTGCCCTACTGGCAGGCCAGACACTCGTCATAATCGGTGCGCGCCACCGAGAACAAATCAGGCTGGTTCGGATCGATTTCGGCCTCGGCCTTGTCCTCCGAGCCGGCGAACGATGCCCGCTGCACCGACTTGGACCGCAGGTAATAGAGCGACTTCAGACCCCGCTCCCACGCCGACCAGTGCAGCATGTGCAGGTCCCATTTCTCGACGTCGCCGGGAATGAACAGATTGACCGACTGCGCTTGGCAGACCTCGGGCGTGCGATCAGCGGCCAGTTCGACAACCCAGCGCTGATCCAGTTCAAAGGCGGTCTTGAAGATGGCTTTCTCGTCGTCGGTCAGCTCGTCCAGATGCTGGACCGAGCCTTCATTCTCGAGGATCGAATTCCAGATGGCGTCGGTGTTGAGACCCTTGGCCTCGAGGATTTCCTCCAGATAGGGGTTCTTGACCGCGAACGAGCCCGACAGGGTCTTGTGCGTATAGATGTTGGCCGGGATCGGCTCGATGCCCGCCGAGGTACCGCCGCAAATGATCGAGATCGAGGCCGTGGGGGCGATGGCCAGCTTGTGCGAGAAGCGCTCCATGATGCCGCGCTCTTCGGCATCGGGGCAGGCGCCCTTTTCTTCGGCCAGCAGGCGGCTGGCCTTGTCGGCCTCGCGGCGCAGGTGCTTGAACAGCCGCATGTTCCACGACTTGGCCATGGCCGATTCAAAGGCCACGCCCTGCGCCTGCAGGAAGGAGTGGAAGCCCATCAGCCCCAGACCCACCGACCGCTCGCGCTTGGCCGAATAGACGGCGGCCGACATTTCCGGCGGGGCGCGGCGGATGAAGTCTTCCAGCACATTGTCGAGGAAACGCATGACGTCCTCGATGAAGCGCGGCTCGTCCTTCCACTCCAGGAAGGTCTCGGCATTGACCGACGACAGGCAGCAGACCGCCGTCCGGTCGACGCCCAGGTGGTCGCGGCCGGTGTGCAGCATGATTTCCGAGCACAGGTTGGATTGCTTGACCGACAGGCCCAGCTCGCGCTGGTGGCGCGGCATCTGGCGGTTCACCGTGTCCGAGAAGATCAGATACGGCTCCCCGGTCTGCAGGCGTATCTCGAGGATCTTCTGCCACAGGCCGCGGGCGTCGACGGTCTTCATCACCGCCTGATCCTTGGGTGACAGCAGGTCGAAGGTCTTGCCGTCGCGCACCGCCTCCATGAAGGCGTCGGTGATGTTGATGCCGTGGTGCAGGTTCAGGGACTTGCGGTTGAAGTCGCCCGACGGTTTGCGGATTTCGAGGAACTCCTCGATCTCGGGGTGGTGCACATCCAGGTAGACGGCGGCCGAACCCCGGCGCAGCGAGCCCTGCGAGATCGCCAGCGTCAGGCTGTCCATCACGCGGATGAAGGGGATGATGCCCGAGGTCTGGCCCGCGCCCTTGACCTTCTCGCCGATCGAGCGGACGCCGCCCCAATAGGTGCCGATGCCGCCGCCGTTCGAGGCCAGGGCGACGTTCTCGTTCCAGACCGACTGGATGCCGTCGAGGCTGTCACCGACCGCATTCAGGAAGCAGGAGATCGGCAGGCCGCGATTGGCGCCGCCGTTCGACAGCACCGGCGTCGCCGGCATGAACCACAGCTGGCTCATATAGTCATAGATGCGCTGGGCGTGGTCGGTGTCATCGGCGAAGGCATTGGCCACCCGCGCGAACATGTCCTGATAGCTTTCGCCCGCCAGCAGATAGCGGTCTTCCAGCGTCTTCTTGCCGAACTCGGTCAGCAGGGCGTCGCGCGAACGGTCCAGAATGATGGAGGGCACCACCTTCAGATGCGGTCGTTCAGCGGTCGTGCCCACAGACGTCCCCGACGTCTCTGCCGTCTTCATTTCCGCCGTCTTCAGTGCTTCCACGCCAGCCATAATGCTCGATAATCCCCGAATGCCAATGCAACAGCGCCTCCTGCACAACCACATGATCTAGTGGCCGAAGCAGGTCCCGACGCCACATATGGGGCACAGATACCTAACGACCCGTCAACGGGCTTGACGATCACATTGTTCGCGAATCGGGGGGCAAGCCTCTCGGGACTGTGGAAAGCCCTGTGACACCGGGGTGACGCCGAAGCCCTGTTCACGAAATCGTGATCGCCCCACCCGCCCGTCGGAACAGCCGGCAACCGAGGTCGTTTGGCGACGATCCCGCTCGCCCGCCTGCGCCACCGAGGGGCCGAAATCCGGACCCAGCCGGCGGCCGGACGCCACCGCGAGGCCCGGCTTGCGCGGCAGGCCCCTCCGGCGTAAAGCGGCCCCCTCGTCATCGGGGAGTAGTCGCCCACGCAAAAGTGGGGCGCGCGTCAACACACTTTCCCTCGCCCGGAGGGAATGGCGCGTGCGGGGCTCCCGCAGACCTTCGGGTCGCGGAGCTGTTTGACAAGACCGCTGGCATCGCGGGGCGCATCCATGCGGGGGCGTTCGCGATGACCGTCGGTTCGCCCGTCGCCCCCGCCCGAGTGACCTGTTGTGATTCCTTTTGCAGACGGCCCCTTCTGGGAGGCCCTGGCTGTTTCGACCGGCCTGGTGGCCCTGGCCGAGATCGGCGACAAGACCATGCTGCTGGCCGTGCTGCTGGCGGCGGCGTGGCGGCGGCCCGTGCCCATCCTCGCCGGCATACTGGTGGCGACCGTCGCCAATCATGCGGTGGCGGCGATCGCGGGCTCCGTGCTGGCCAGCTTTGCCGAGGGGGCGTGGGTCAAATGGGGGATCGGCCTGACCTTTCTGGCCTTTGGTGCCTGGACCCTGTTCCCCGACCGGCTGGAGGACCGCCCGGCACCGAAAGAGACCAACTGGCGCGGCATCTTCCTGACGACCATGGCGGCCTTCTTTGTGCTCGAGATGGGCGACAAGACCCAGATCGCCACGGCGGCTCTGGCCGTTCGGTTCGAGGCCCTGATCCCCGTCGTGATCGGCTCGACCCTGGGGATGATGCTGGCCAATACGCCGGCCGTCTTCCTCGGCGAGAAGGCCGCGACACGCCTGTCCCTGACCTGGATCCGCATCGCGGCCGCCCTCGGCTTTGCCCTGACGGGGCTGGTCGTCCTGTTCTTCGACTGATCCATCCCCAGCCTGCGGCGATTAACCACAAGATTTGGGGGTCGCCGCGATCACAATCACAACATCCAGCGCCGGAGCCCCTTGGCAGGCCGCGTCTGTCCGCGCATGGTGCGGGCTCGCCCTGCAGCAATGATCCCTTCAGTTCACGAGACGCGCATGAACGCCCACAGCCCGATCACGCCCGCCAAGCCTGCCGGCAGCCTGCCCGGCCTGTTGACGCCCTCGGCGGCCTACAAGCCGTTCCGCTATCCGTGGGCCTTCGACATGTGGAAGAAGCAGCAGCAGGTCCACTGGATGCCCGAAGAGGTGCCGCTGGGCGAGGACTGCAAGGACTGGGCGGCCAATCTGACCAGTGCCGAGCGCAATCTGCTGACCCAGATCTTCCGCTTCTTCACCCAAGCGGACATCGAGGTGCAGGACAATTACATGGAGAAGTACGGTCGGGTGTTCAAACCGACCGAGGTCAAGATGATGCTGGCCAGCTTCGCCAATATGGAGACGATCCATATCGCGGCCTACGCCCTGCTGCTCGAGACCATCGGCATGCCCGAGAGCGAGTTCGGCGCCTTCATGGAATATGAGGCCATGCGGGACAAGCACGACTATATGGGTCAGTTCGGGGTCGAGACCGACGCCGACGTCGCCCGGACGCTCGCCATGTTCGGCGGCTTCTCCGAGGGGCTGCAGCTGTTCGCCAGCTTCGCCATGCTGATGAACTTCCCGCGCCAGAACAAGATGAAGGGCATGGGCCAGATCGTCAGCTGGTCGGTGCGCGACGAGAGCCTGCACTGCGAAGGCATCATCAAGCTGTACCACGCCTTCAACAAGGAGACCGGCGCGGTCACCAAGTCGGTCGCCGACGACATCCTTCAGTGCTGCGAGACCGTGGTGAACATGGAGGACAAGTTCATCGACCTGGCCTTCGAGATGGGGCCGGTCCACGGCATGACCCCGGACGACATCAAGAAATACATCCGCTTCATCGCCGACTGGCGCCTGCGCCAGTTGCAGCTGCCGGAGCTGTTCGGCGGCTCGCGCGAGAACCCCCTGCCCTGGCTGCAGTCGCTGCTCAGCGGCGTCGAGCACGCCAACTTCTTCGAGGCCCGCGCCACGGAATATTCCAAGGCCGCGACCAAGGGCGCCTGGCACGGCGCCGATGGCGTCTGGGACAGCTTCGACCTGATGGTCAAACGCCGTAACGAGACGGTCGAGGACTAGGTGCCTGCCGGGCTCTGGCGACGCTTCCGCGTGCGTAGCAGGGCGTTGGCGGCCGCTTCCGCCGAGCCCGGCCCCGTCAGCACCACCGCCGCATAGGCCTGATCCACCGGCGACCAGACCATTGCCGCCTTGATGCCACTGGCGCCGCCGGAATGGCCGATCCAGGTCAGCGGACGGCCGGGCTCGGGCACCTCATAGAGCATCAGGCCCCGACCATAGGCCATCGGCTGATCGAACATGGGCCAGGGCAGGTCAAGCATGCTCCGCACCCGCTCCGTCGGCAGCAGACGTCCGGTCAGCACCGCCTGCAACAGGCTGACCGCGCCCTCGGGCGTCGCCAGCATGGGCCCGGCGGCGCCCACCCAGGCCGGGTGGACCATACCCTCCCCCCGGGCGGCATCCGGCGGCGGCAGGGACTGCATATCGGACACGGCATCGTCCGGCGTCACGAACCGCACACCGGACAGGCCGGCCCGCTCGACGATCCGCCGGGTCAGGATCTGGTCCAGCGGCTGCCCTTCGACCGCCTCCAGCACCGCGCCCAGCAGCCAGTAGTTGGTGTTGGAATAGCGCCAGCCCTGCCCGGGGCAGAACAGGCTGCCCTCGTCGCGCGCCACCGCGACCAGTTCGTCGATCGTCCGCAAGCGGGGATCGGCCCGCACTGACGCGGCCTCGTTGGAACTGTAGAGGCCCGACGTATGATCCAGCAGCATGCCGAGGGTGATCCGCTCGCCCAGAGGCACCCCGTCGACCCAGCGCGACACCGGGTCGTCCAGCGACACCGCCCCCTCCTCGACCAATTGCAGCACGGCGATGGCTACCGCCAGCTTGCCGGCGCTGGCCCACCAGAACAGGGGAGCGTCGTTCGCTCCCGCCCGGCCCGACCACAGGCCGTCGGCGTCCAGCACGGCGGCCCCCATCGAATCCGTCCCCATGGCTCCCGAGGCTCGCGTCAGGACGTCATCGAGGGCGGCGTCCTCCCGCCCGGTCGCCGCGAAGGTCGAAGCGGGCCACAGATCAACGTCCGGGGCCGCGAGAGGGGGTGGTCCCAGTCGCGTGATCGCGCCTTCGCACAGCGGTGGCCGGGGCGGCGCGTCCGACGACGTCTGGGCCAGCAGTTGGGTCGGCCACAGAGCGATCAGCCCGGCAAGGACAAGGCCCCGCATCCTAGATCCCCGCATACCATTCATAGCCGCGGTCTTCCCAATAGCCGCCCTTGCCGCGGCCGATGTGGGCGAAGCTTTCCACCGCCTCGATGCGCTTGATGTATTTGGCCATCTTGTAGCCGAGCTGGCGCTCCAGCCGCAGACGGATGGGCGCGCCGTGCTTGATGGGCAGGATCTCGTCGTTCATCTCATACGCAAGGATGGTCTGCTCGTGATACGCCTCGCGGATGTCGACCGAGGTGTAATAGCGCTCGCCGTCCTCGGTCTGATCGAGGGCGTCGAAGCAGTGGAAGACCACGAACTTGGCCTCGGGCTTGAGGCGCGCGCGGTTCAGCACGGCGGACAGGCGCGCGCCCTTCCACTTGCCGATCGAGGTCCAGCCCTCGACGCAGTCGTGCTTGGTGATCTGGGTACGCGACGGCAGGCCCCGCAGCTCGGCCAGCGACAGGGCCAGCGGGGTCTCGACCAGACCGTCGACGATCAGCTGATAGTCCCGGAAATCATTGGCCTTGAGCGCCCGGTATTCGGCGGCGGACGGATCGACCGAGCCATTGGCGCGGAAGTCCTTGGAGATGTCCTTTTCCTCGTATTCGGGGGCCAGGGCGTCGCGGGCCAGGGCGCGCTGGGTGCGCTTTGACACCTGCTCGGCCTTTTTGACCGTGCACTGGGCCTGGGCATTGCGGACCAGACCGTCGCAGCCCGACAGGGCCAGAGCCCCGCCGGCCAGCAGCAGGTGACGGCGATCAGGACGGATCACGGTCATCGGACGTCTCCTCGGACGGTTCGGGTTCGGTGCGGATCACATACCAGCCGGTGACCATGGACCTGAGATTGTTGAGCGGGCCGCTGAGGAACACCAGCAACACATGCACCACGGCAAAGGCCGTGATGCCCATGGCGGCGATGAAATGCAGGGTGCGCGCCGACTGTCGCCCGCCCAGAATCGGCAACAGCTCGGGGATGGCGGCATTCATCATCGGCGACATGCCCAGCCCCGTGACCAGCATCATCGGCAGCAGGATCAGCAGCACGACCAGATAGGTCAGCTTCTGGATGACATTATAGGTGCGGGCGGCCTCGCCCTCGGGAAACTTGAGCTTCGCGTGCTCGACCACGCTGTCGGGGATGTGGGCCAGTTCCTCGCGGCTGGGCTCCATCATCCGGGCCAGCCGCCCCGAGAACAGGATGTACAGCAGATAGAGCATGCCGTTGGCGACGAAGATCCAGGCAAAGAAGAAATGCCAGTTCCGGCCCGCCGCCAGATCGCGATAGCCGGGCAGGGTCAGCCAGCCGGGAATGGTGCCAAAGCTGATCCAGGCATCATCAAAGGTCGAATCCAGCCCCCAGTAGAGATGCGGGTGGGCCTTCAGGATCTGCAGGCCGGTCATCAGCAGGAAGACCAGACAGATGACATTGACCCAATGGGTCAGCCGCACCGGCCAGGGGTGCCGCCAGGTCGCCACACGGTCAGGGCCCAGGGGCCGGTCAGGACGGGTCATGCGCGGACTATCCCCGACTTTGCCATTACGCGAAACCACAGTTGTGTGACGGGCGTCATCATCCGGGATTAGTGTGCCGAAAACCCGGGAGGACACCATGGCCGACGCAATCACCTTCTATACCAACCCCATGTCGCGCGGGCGCATCGTGCGCTGGATGCTGGAAGAGGTGGGTCGCCCCTATGACACCCAGGTGCTGGACTATGGCACCACGATGAAGGCGCCCGAATATCTGGCCCTCAACCCGATGGGCAAGGTGCCGGCCATCGTCTGCGACGGCGAGGTGGTCACCGAATGCGCGGCCATCTGCACCTTCCTCGCCGACCGCTTCCCCGAGGCCGGGCTGGCCCCGGGCGCGAGCGAGGCCGGGCGCGGCACCTACCTGCGCTGGATGTTCTTTGCCGCCGGACCGCTGGAGGCCGCCGTCACCGCCAGGTCGATGAACCTGATGCCCCCCGCCGACAAGGCCGGCACGCTGGGCTATGGCACCTTCGAGGCCGCCATCGAGGCGCTGGAGGGCGCGGTCTCGGGTGACGGGCCGTGGATTCTGGGCGATCGGTTCAGCGCCGCGGACATCTATGTCGGCTCGCAGATCAACTGGGGCCTGATGTTCAAGACCATTCCCGACCGCCCGGCCTTCGTCGCCTATGCCGAGCGCCTGCGCGCCCGTCCGGCTTACGTTCGCGCCACCGAAATCGACGACGCCCTGATGCCGAAGGGGTGAGGCCGCCGGTCCAGGGTTCATCACAGCGAACACAGCGAAGAAAAGCCACGGAGGGCACAGCGAGGGGGCGCCCGGGGTTGATGGCGGCACCTTTTCATCTCCTCCCCCCTCATGGGGGAGGTGGCGCGCCGCAAAGCGGCGTGACGGAGGGGGCGGCTGTATGGACATCCGTTTCCCCGACGAACGTCGGGGTCCAGACGGGCATGCAAGCCGCCTGCCTGCTGCTCTGGGCCCCGGCCTGCGCCGGGGAAGCGGAGGGGTGGGGTGAAAACCGAAGGTTTCATCACAAAGTCCACAAAGAAGGCACGACGGGGTGGTGCCGGGCTCCACGCCGCGGTGTTCTTTGTGTCTTCGCTTTCGCTGTGTTCTCTGTGATGAAATTTGCTTCGCAGGGCGGCGGATCGGGGACGGCCTGCCACGATCGATCCTCTGGTCGAGCCAAAGGATGACGGGAACTGTGCCGCGTTCCCGTTCCGTTTCGGCGCGGGCGCGGGTATGAGGGGGCGTGTCCCTTGTCGCTGCTCCTCCTTCGTCGCTGACCCTCGACCTGCCGCCAGCGCTGGCGACTCCGCCGGGTGCGGGGGCGGTGGCGGATGGGGCGGGGGCGCGGGCGATCGGGCGGGGAGCGGCCGAGGGGCTGTTCTGTGGGCCTACGCCAGTGCTGGTCGCCCATGCGGGGCTGACAGCGCGGCGGCTGGGGCTGGAGGCGCCGGCGCGGGTGGCCCACCTGCTGGATGTGCTGGAGCTGTTCGTCTTTGTGCGGCCGGCGCGGTTCTGTGCGCCGACGCCGACCGGGCTGGCCATTGCGCTGGGGCTGGACGAGCCGGTCGGGGCGGTGGCCCAGGCCGAGGCGCTGCGGGCGGTGGCCGGGCGGTTACTGGGCGAGCTCATGGCGGCGGACTATCCCGACCTTGAGGCGGCGCTGACGCTGAACGGGACGCTGACCCGGGCGGGCTGGAGCTGGGGCGAGCGGATTGATCAGGCGCTGCGGGCCGGGCTGGAGGCGGCGGGCCGGGGCGTGCGCGACCGGCGCGAGCCTGGCACGGGGCTGGACGTCTGGAACCGCCTGTCGGAATGGGAGGAGGTCGCGCCGCGCGGCGAGGCCGGATCGCACCCGGTCGACAGCGAGAGCGCCCGCATCCGGCTGGATCATATGCTGAAGGGGCTGGGTCTGGATGAGGCGCGGCCGACCCAGTCCGACTATGCCGCCGAGGCGGCCTTTGCCTTTTCCCCGCGCGATCACAAGGACCAGCCGCGCGCCCTGCTGGCCGAGGCGGGCACGGGCACGGGCAAGACGCTGGGCTATCTGGCGCCCGCCGCCCTGTGGGCCGAGCGCAACCACGGCACCGTCTGGGTCTCGACCTATACCCGCGCCCTGCAGCGCCAGATCGCGCGCGAGGGTCTGGCTCTGCCCGATCATGAGGGGCAGACGCGGCGGCGGGTGGTGGTGCGCAAGGGACGCGAAAACTACCTCTGCCTGCTGAACCTGCAGGAGATGGTGCAGCAGGCGCAACTGGGCGCGGGCGATGTAGTGGGGCTGGGCCTGACGGCGCGCTGGGCCGGGGCCTGTGCCGATGGCGACATGACGGGCGGGGATTTTCCGGCCTGGCTGCCGGGGCTGTATGCGGGCCCTGCCGCCCATCAGCCCACGCCCGCCAATCTGGTCGACCGGCGCGGCGAGTGCATCCATGCCGCCTGTGCCCACTATCGCCGCTGCTTCGTGGAAAAGACGGTGCGGGCTGCGCGCCACGCCGATGTGGTGATCGCCAACCATGCGCTGGTCATGGTGCAGGCCGCCTTTGACGGGGCGCGCGCCGCCCGCCATCCGACCACAGACAGCGAGACCGCCGCCCTGAAGCGGATCGTGTTCGACGAGGGCCACCATCTGTTCGAGGCCGCCGACAGCGCCTTTTCCTCCAGCCTGTCCGGTCAGGAGGCCGCCGAGCTGCGCCGCTGGATCCGGGGGCCGGAGACGCGGGCCCGGCGCGGGCGCGGGCTGGAGCAGCGGCTGGGCGATCTGATCGGTGATGATGGCGCAGCACGAAAGGCGCTGGGCGATGTGCTGGCCGCCGCCACCCGCCTGCCGGGCGAGGGGGCGCAGGGGCGCATCCTGCGGGGCTCTGAGTCGGGTGCACCGACCGGGCCGGTCGAGGTGTTTCTGGCCGCGGCGCTGGACCAGCTGCGCGCGCGGGCCGATCCGCGTGGGGGCTCGGAGGATCAGGGCATGGAATGCGCCGCCCGGCCGGCCATCCCCGACCTGATCACGGCAGCCGCCAAGGCCGCCGAGGCGCTGGCCGCGGTCGAGGCGCCGCTGCTGGCCCTGTCGCGTCACCTCGAGGATGTGCTGACCGAGGAGGCCGAGACGCTGGACGGCGGGGCGCGGGCCCGGATCGAGGGGGCGCTGCGCGGGCTGGACCGGCGGGCGCGCATGACCCTGCCGTCGTGGCGGGCCATGCTGAATGATCTGGCGTCCGGCGATGGGGGGGGCGACTTTGGGGGCGATCCCGATTTCGTCGACTGGCTGTCGGCCGAGAGCGCCTTTGGCCGGTTGTCGGATGTATCGTTGCGCCGGCACTGGGTTGATCCGACCCAGCCGCTGGAGGCAACCGTGATCCGCCCCTCGCACGGGGTGCTGGTCACCTCGGCCACCCTGACCGATCCGGACTTTGGCGAGGACCCCTTCCACCTGGCGCGGCTGCGCTCGGCCACCGGGCGGCTGGAGACGCCGGTGCGGACGCTGAAGGTCGAGAGCCCGTTTGATTATGCCAGCCAGTCGAAGGTGATTGTGGTGACCGACGTCCCGCGCGACGATCCGCGCCGGACGGCGGCGGCCATGCGGGCGCTGTTCCTGGCCTCGGGCGGCGGGGCGCTGGGCCTGTTTACCGCCATCCGCCGGCTGAAGGCGGTCTATGGCCTGCTGGGGCCCGAGCTGGGCCGGGCGGGCCTGCCGCTCTATGCCCAGCATATCGATCCGCTGGACGTGGGGGCGCTGGTCGATGTGTTCCGGACCGAGCGCGACAGCTGTCTGCTGGGCACCGATGCCATCCGCGACGGCGTCGATGTGCCGGGACGGTCGCTGAGGCTCTTGGTATTTGACCGGGTGCCCTGGCCCCGGCCGGACCTGCTGCACCGGGCGCGGCGGGAACGGTTCGCGCGCGCCGACGCTTCAGGCGGGGGCCGGACCTATGACGATGCGCTGGCGCGCGGGCGCATGGCCCAGGCCTTTGGCCGGTTGATCCGGCGCGCCGACGACAAGGGGGTGTTCGTGATGCTGGATGCGGCCTGCCCCACGCGGCTTTTCGGCGGCCTGCCCCCCGGTGTAGAGGTCGAGCGCATGGAACTGGCCGAAGCGGTCGCCACCCTTTCCCGGTTCCTCGGCCCCGAAGATCACAGGACGTCTGTATGACCGCTGACATGCCCGCCCGTCGCCACAGCCGCCGGGGCCTGTTCATTCCGCTGATCGTGGTGCTGGCCCTGCTGGTCGCCTGGACCGGCTGGTGGTTCGTGCTGACCCAGAGGATCGAGCGGGAAGTTCTGGCCCGCGCCGAGACCCTGCGCGAGGCGGGCTGGGAGATCAATCACGGCAAGATCGAGATCGATGGCTGGCCCTTCCGCGCCCGGCTGGCCCTCAGCGCGGTCGAGGTGGTCGCACCCTCGGGCCACGGGGCCCGCGCACCCGAACTGGTGGCCGAGGCCAATGCCTATGCCCCGCTGCACTGGGTGGTGATCGCCCCGGACGGCCTGACGATGCTGCGCGCCGACAAGGGCCGGGTCTTTGTGAACGCGGAGGCCATCCGCATGAGCGTGCGCGATGTGTCCGAAGCCTGGCCGCAGATGGCGCTGGAGCTGATCGAACCGACCTTCCAAGCCGAGCCGGGGGCCGAGGCCTTCCCGATTTCCGCCGCAGAACGCCTGACGCTGGAGGCGCGCCCGGCGACCGCCCGGCCCCGGGATGCCGCAGCGCCGGCGCCCGCCGCCGATGATCTGGATGTGTTGTTCCAGATGGTCGAGGGCCGGGGCCGTGAGGCGGGCCCGGTCGACCGGCTGACCGGCGAGGGACGGCTGAGCGTGCGCACCGAGGTGACGCTCGAACGCGCCGGGGCCCTGACCGGCATGGACCGCGCCGGGGTCTTCGATAGCTGGACACAGGCCGGGGGGCGCTTTGCCAATGTGCGGGTCGAGCTCCAGTCCGGCGACAGCCGCGCCCTGCTGACCGGCGGGCCGCTGGTGGCCGATGAGGACGGGCGGCTGAACGGCAGCCTCAGCGTGCGGGCCGAGCGCGCGGCGCCGGCGCTTGCCGGTCTGGCCACCACCGAGGACAGTGTGGTGAACCGGGCCCAGGCCACCGCCGCCGCCGGTGCCGCCGCCGTGGCCGAGCGCGCGCCCGTGTCCCTGACGCTGGAGTTCCGGGACGGTCGCACCTGGCTGGGACCCTTCACGCTTGCTCCCGCGCCCCGGCTGTTCTGATGGCCGCGAGCGATCTGACCCGGCTGATCGAGGCCCTGTCGAGCCTTGCGCCCCCGTCCGGCGACGGCGAGGCGATTGCGGACCTGCGCCGGGCGCTGAACGCCCTGCCTGCCGATCAGAAGGCCACGGTTCGCGCGGTGCTGGGCCGGGTGGAAGGCGCTGCCTCCGGGCCCCTGCATGTGCATGGCGGACTGTCGGCCCTGCTGGCGGCGGACCGGTTCGGTCTGGGATTTGAGCGGCTGGCCAAGGTCGAGGACGGGCTGAAACAGGCCGCCGGGGGTGCCCGCGTATTGATGGACCTGGCCGGGGTCACGGCCTGGTGGGGGCGGCTGCTGGCCACACCCGACGTCCACGTCATCGGCGCCCTGCCCGACACGGCCGCCCGCCTGCCGCAGGCGCTGATGATTGCGCGCGGCCGGCCCGAGCCGACCGGCGATGACCGCACCTTCTGGGTGACCGACTCAGCGATGCCCGAGACCCGGCTGGTCGAGGTTCTGGGCCTGAACGGTCTGGCCGCCGCGCCGCTGATCGCAACCGGCGGCTTGAAGCTGATGATGATCGCAGGCTATGTGCAGGCCGACGACGGGCGGCTGGACGGCCTGCCCGGCACCCTGACCGGCGTCATCGGCGCTGCTCCCCTTTTCTGAAATTCAGACCCCGCGAGGACCCCATGACCGACGCCAAGGCCCCCGCCCCCAAGCCCGGCATTCTCGACATCGCCCCCTATGTCGGCGGCAAGTCCAACATCGACGGCGTGGCCCAGCCCATGAAGCTGTCCTCTAACGAGAACATGCTGGGCGCCGGCGAGAAGGCGCGCGAGGCCTATGCCAACGCCGTCAGCGGCATCCACATCTATCCCGATGGCCGGGCGGCGAAACTGCGCTCGGCGGTGGCCGACAAGATGGGCCTCGAGCCCGAGCGGCTGATCTTCGGCAATGGCTCGGACGAGGTGTTTGCCCTGCTGAACCAGACCTATCTGACGCCCGGCGACAACATCGTCTCGGGCCAGTACGGCTTCCTCGCCTACCGCATCTCGGCGAAAGCCAACCAGGCCGAGGTCAAGCTGGCGCCCGAGCCGGACTACAAGCTCACGCCCGAGGCCATTCTGGGTCAGGTCGATGAGCGCACCCGCATCGTCTATGTCTCCAGCCCGTCCAACCCGACCGGCAGCTACAATACCGCCGAGGAAATCCGCCAGCTGCACGCCGCCCTGTCGCCCGACATCATTCTGGTGATCGACGAGGCCTATGCCGAATATGTCACCGAGCCGGACTGGCAGAGCAGTTTCGACCTGGCCCGCGACAGCGAGAACATCGTCGTCACCCGCACCTTCTCCAAGATCCACGGCCTTGGCGGCCTGCGCATCGGCTATGGCTATGCCCCGCTGAAGGTGGCCGAGGCGGTCGACCGCATCCGCCTGCCCTTCAATGTCTCGGTCGCCGGGATCGAGGCGGCGGTCGCGGCGCTGGGCGATGAGGCCCACCAGCAGGCCTCGCGCGAGCTGATCCAGACCTGGCGTCCGCGCCTGACCCAGGCCATCCGCGGCTTTGGCTTTCAGGTCCTGCCCAGCGCCGGGAACTTCGTGCTGGTCCGCTTCAAGGACGTGGACCAGTGCCAGGCCGCCAATGCCTATCTGAACACCAAAGGCATCATTGTCCGCCCGGTCGGCGGCTATGGCTTGCCCGAGGGGCTGCGCATCACCATCGGCACCGACGACCAGAACCGCGCCGTCATGGACGCCCTCAGCGAGTTCGCGGCGAGCTGAGGGCTCAGCAGGCGATCTTGGTTGCCTCGGGCCACCCATCGTCCAGTCGAAGGCATTCGGTGGGCTTCAGGCGATCTACCTCCACCAGGTCAGCGCGATCTCGTCTGACTTCACCGACATCGACGACGCGACCGTCGCGGATGAGCGCGACGGCCGTGATGCCGTCGTTGCGGTCAATTCCGATACGATCGAACCTTGCCTGCATCCATGGTGACGCACGCGGCAGGTCAGGGCTCGAGTAAGGCTCATAAACGAGGATCTCGTCCCACGGGCCCAGCCTCAAGGCGCTCATGCGGATCATGCGATCTTCCGCACCTTGCGTCCGGTCAGCGAGTACCTCGATCTGACGACCGACATCAGCGTCGGGCGATCTGAAATCGCAGCCTGAAATGGCGGATGCAAAAGCCGCAGCTACCCCGACCACAAGAATGCGCGCCATCGCCATCACCCCCTCCGGAACACCCGGCTCGCGCCCCAGCCGGTGAAGGCGGCGAGGATCACGCACAGGATGCCGTAGGTCCACGGGCGACCGTGGGCGAACTCATAGATGCCGCGCTCGATGCCGACCTTTTCGACGGTCAGTTCCAGCTCGGTGCTGGAGACCGGCTCGCCGTCCTGAAACAGCCAGACCTCGGCGTGATAGGTGCCCGTCGGCGCGCTGGTGGGCAGCACCACCTCGGCCCGGAACAGGCCGTCGTCGACAAAGCGCACGCCCTGCGGATCGGCGGCATACAGGCCCTCGTCCTCGCGCAGGCGGATCACGGCCCGGCGCCAGTCAAGATAGTCCTCGCCCAGACGGCTGACCACGACGTCGCGCACACCATATCGGGTCACCGTGCGGCGTTCCTCCGGAGCAGCGATGCGCAGATGGTCCAGCCCCACGCCCAGCCGCCGCAGCTGGCCGAAATTGGCGATGTCGCTGAGCGGGCGGGTGGACGACGTCATGTAAAAGCCGGGCGCGCCCTCGAACAGCACCGGCCGGCTGTTCTGCCAGACACCCGCCGTCTGGGACTTGCGAACCAGACGCACGGGGGCATCCGGGCCGCGCACCACCACGACCACATCGGCGGGCGTGTCGGTCGGGTTGAACACGGCCCCGTAGAGAACGATCGACGCCCCGGTGAAGCCCGAGTCGACCTGCACCTCCGTATCGGTCAGGGCGGCCGAGATGCGCAGGATGCGGCCGGTGGCAACCGACGGGTCCCGCACCCGCGCCGGGGCCGGCGCTTTGGCCACGACGGCCGGCGACGGGGGGGGCAGGTCCTGCATCATCATTCCGGCACCCCCGGCGCGATGGCGAACATGTCACTGGGCCGCACGAACAGTTCCAGCCCCATATAGATGCCGACGCCCAGCACAATCAGCCCCAGCATGGCCCGCAGCTCCTCGCCCCGGAAGCGGCCCGACAGGCGCGCGCCATACTGGGCCCCGATCACTCCGCCGAACAGCAAGAGGGACGACAGCACGATGTCGACCGTCTGGTTGCGTCCGGCCTGCAGCACCGTGGTCATGGCCGTGGTGATGATGATCTGGAACAGGCTGGTGCCGACGACGACCGAGGCCTTCATCCGCAGCACATAGAGCATGACGGGCAGCAGGATGAAGCCGCCACCCACCCCCATGATGGCCGACAGAATGCCGACCCCGCCGCCCAGCGCGATCGGCGGAATGGCCGAGATATAGAGGCCGGACTTGGGGAATTTCATCCGCCACGGCAGGCCGTAAAGCCACATCGGGCGGCGGCGCTGTTTGCGCGGGGCTGGCTGACCCCGACGGCGGCGCAGGATCTGCTCCAGACTTTCCTTCAGCATCAGGGTGCCGATGACGCCGAGGAACAGCAGATAGGCCAGAGCGACGACCAGATCGGCCTGACCCATCAGGCGCAGCCAGCGGAACATTTCGACGCCGACGAAGGCGCCCATGATGCCGCCCCCGGCCATGATGCCGCCCATGCGGAAGTCGACCGCCCCGCGCGAGGAATAGCTGATCACGCCCGAGGTGGAGGAGGCGACGACGTGGCTGGCCTGACTGGCGACGGCCACGGTCGGGGGGATGCCGAGGAACACCAGGATCGGGGCCATGAGGAAGCCGCCGCCGATGCCGAACAGACCCGAGACAAAGCCGACCACCCCTCCCAGAAGAACCAGGACAGGCCAGTTCACCGAAACCTCGGCGATCGGCAGATAGATATCCAAAGGGCGACCTTCGGCTGGAACAGAACCCGGAATCGGCGTGACCGTCAGGGCTTAGACCCGCGCACCGACCGTGGCCAGTGCATGAACGTGACAGGTGAAGACCAACCCCGTGCGGGGCCGGGGATCAGCTGGCGTCCGGCAGGCTTCCGGGCAGATAATCCTGGGCCATATCCTCGGCCCGGACGCGCTCGGCCTCGCTCAGAAGCGCGCCGACGCGGGTCACCGAGCTGGCGGCCTGTTCATCGCCCGAGCGGGCCGCGACCCGGTACCAGGCATAGGCCTCGATGTTGTTGACCGGCATGCCGCCTTCGCCGCGCTCATGGATGACGGCGGCATTGAACTGGGCATCGACCAGACCGGCCCGCGCCGCGCGCTGGATCCAGTCCAGACCCATCGGCCGGTCCGGCGTGCCGTCGGCCCCCTCGAACAGGCGCATGCCATAGGCAAACATGCCGCGCGGATAGCCGCTCTCGGCCGAGCGGCGGGTCCAGTCGAGGCTTTGGCCCATGTCCACCGGGGCCCCGGCCTCGCCGGTTTCAAACAGTCCCGCCAGCATCAGCTGCGCCGGGCCATAGCCCAGTTCGGCCGACTGGGTCAGCAGATCGAGACCCGCCGGATCGTCTTCCTCAATGGCGGTCAGGGCGCGCTCATAGAGGTCCGTTGCCTGGGCCACCGCTTCGGCGGACAGGGGCGCGGCGCCGGTGGCCAGCGCCACCAAAGCCGTCCCGGCCGCCGGATCGCTCGCACCGGCGGGCGTCCAGGGCATGGCCTGGCCCGTCAGTTCGGTAAAGGCATAGAGGCCGCCCATCAGGGTGACCGCGACCGCCGAGGCGCCCAGCGCCTTCTTCATGGTCGAGCCATCGCGGCTGGCCTGACGGTCCATCCGCTCCTGCAGGCGCGACTTGCCGCCGCGCTTCAGGCCAAAGGCCGAGCGGGTCGGTTCCGGCTCGGGCGCTGTCATGGCGGCGCGCGCGGCTTCGACCGCGCCGCGCGTCGAGCTGGATGCCCGACCGGCAGCGGCCGCCGCCCGCAGGGTACGCGGATCGACGAAATCGGTCTCGCCCGAGAATTCGTCGTCGTCGGGGGCCGTCGCCGCCAGAACATCCGAGACATCAGCCCCGCCGAAATCCTGCGGCGCACGGGCGACCGGGGCCGGGTTGGCGGCGGCCGGGCTGCCGAACGGGGCGGACGCGGCGCGGGGCGCGGCGAACCGGGGCGTATGGGGCTCATCGACCGGCTCGGGAGCCGGGACGGTCGCGGCGGGCTCGGGCGCACTGGCCGTCACGCCGCCGGTCGGGAAGGGGTCGGCCGGGCCGTCCAGCGGGTCGCTGGACCAGATCGGATCATCGGCCATGGCGGCCACGCCAAAGGCTCCGGCGCGCCAGTCAGCGGGGGCCGCGACAGGCTCGGGCTCGGCGACCGGCTCAGGCTTGGGGGCTTCGGGCTCACCCCGGCGGGCCATGCTCTCGCGGGCCTCGGCCAGCAGGCGGGCGGTGCGTTCCTCGCTCTGGCGCATGCGCTCGGCCAGCTCGCCCGAGGCGCGGTCATAGTGTTGTTCGATGCGCGAGGAGCTGTCGGTCAGCTTCTGGCCGATCTCGTCCAGCGCCTGGGTCGAGCGGCGCTCGGACTCGGCGATCCGCTCGCTGAGGCGGTCGGAAATCCGGCCGATCTCGGTGCCCAGTTTTTCCAGCGCCAGCGCATGGCGGTCCTCGCTGGCCACCAGACGGCGCTCGACGCCCTGGGTCTTGATCTCCAGATCGCGTTCCAGCCGGTCCATGCGGGCCGGGCTGTCGATCTCCATCTTCTGGACGCGGCCGTTCAGGTTCTGGGCGATGCGCAGCACCTCGCGGCCCATGACCTCGACCGCCTGGGCCGAGCCGCGCTCGGCCTGACGCACCTGATCGCCGAGCGCCGCGACCGCGCGCTCCATCCGCTCCATGCGGTTTTCGGACTGGGCCGTGTCCAGCCGGTGCAGCATTTCCGTGCGGCTGGCCTCGACCTGACGGGTCAGGGCCTCGGCCAGTTTTTCCAGACGCCCGTCGAAGCGCTCGGCGGGGTCGACACCCCGGCCCCGAACCTCGGCGCGCGCCTCGGTTAGACCCAGACGCCGGTCGAGTTCAGAGAAGGCCCGCTCCAGCCCGCGCAGGGCCTCGCCCGTCTGGGCCTGGGCGGCGTCCAGCCGGCGGCCGACGTGCTCGAGGATCTCGACGCCGCGATTGGCCTCGGCGGTTTTCTCGACCGCGTCCAGCCGCTGGCGCAGCTCATGGGTGCCGATCCGCTGGCGTTCCTCGATGTCATAGAGTCGGCTGGACAGGGCCCCGATGGCCGTCTCGGTCTTGGCAAAGCCTTCGGCCGTGCTCGGGCCGGTCTCCTGCTCGAAGCGGCGCAGGCGGCGATGCCCCTCGCGCAGTTCTTCGGCGATGTCATCGATGCGGCGGACCACACCGTTGTCGCGCCCGTCCTGGGCATCCAGACGCCGGACCAGACCGGCGACAGCCTGATCCACGCCCTGAATGGCGATGGTCGAGCGACGCTCGGCCGCCTCCAGCCGTTCGGCCATCATCTCGACGGTGGCCGACAGACGCTGGACCGGGTCGTCACCGCCCAGACCATAGGCATCGTCCAGACGGCGGCTGCGGCTGCGGCGCTCATAGGTGTCGGCGACATGGGCACGGCGGGGCAGAGGGACGATCCCGTCCTCGTCATCGCCTTCCATGATCATGGAATTGAGCCACTCGCCCAGAGTCATCCCTGAACGGCGGGCAAGGTCCTTGGCGACTTCGCGAGCCTTGGGGTCTATCCCCTTTACGCTCCACGGCGCGGCTGCGCTCACTGATTCGCCTCCCGACCACTAGACATTGACGCTACTCATCCAGATCAGGGGTGTAAACGTGTGGTTAACCCCAAGATATAGCGATCACGCCATCTTCCTGTGGACATCCGACCCGCTTCGGCCCTCACAAACGTGATTTAGTGAACAAACGGGGTTAACGCCCCGTAAAGATTAACCCTCTGGCAAGGACCGGGACCTGATGCCGCTGATCCCGACCCTGATTGCGCTGGCCGTCGTCGTCGGCTTCGGCCTGTTTGCCGGCTGGCGCGGGGCCCGGCCGCCGGACCTGATCCGGGGGCCGCGTCTGGTGCCCTGGCGGTTCCTGATGATCGCGGCGGCAGCCGTCGCTCTCCCCCTGCTGGTCCATCTGGTGCGATTGGTCGCGGGCGCGCCCGACGCCTGACCGGAACCTGATCGGCCCTGTCCTGTTCTTTTGGGTAACCCCCCGAAACAGGAGCCCTCCCATGGCCGACACCCGCCTCAGCCCCGCCGAAGCCGAAACCGAATTCTGGAAACATCTCGAAAAATCCAACACCGGCATGCTGGGTCTGGACCGGCCCGGCTATCACAGCCAGCCGATGACCGCCTTCCACGATGAGGCGACCGATACGATCTGGTTCTTCACCCGCGACGACACCGATCTTGTGCGTGACGTGGGCGAAGGGACCTCGGCCATGTTCACCTATGCGGCCAGGGACCAGCATGTGTTCGCCTGCATCCATGGCACCCTGATGCGCCACAACGACCGCGAGAAGATCGACCGCTGGTGGAACCCGGTGGTGGCCGCCTGGTACCCCGACGGCAAGGACGACCCCCATCTGACCATGCTGCAGTTCACGCCCGGCGACGGTCGCATCTGGGTGGCGGACAAGGGCGCCTTCGGCTTTGCCTATGAAATCCTCAAGGCCAACATCACAAAGACCACGCCCGACAGCGGCGGCGTCGCCGACGTCAATCTGGGAGGCACCCGCTGATGGACGAAATCCGCGCGCGTCTAAAGGCGTTCCGCACCACCGACTGGCTGATCCTGATCGCCGTGGCCCTCATCGGGTCGGTGATCCTCGACGGCATCATCGGCCTGATCGTCGGCGCCATCGTCGGCTATCTGGGCATCCTCGCCTGGCACAAGGGCGCCTTCCGCAGCCGTCGCGGCCCGCCGGACGAGCCCCGGGTCTGAGGCTCAGCTCCCCGCCAGACACCAGGCCAGCACGGCCTTTTGCGCGTGGATGCGGTTTTCGGCCTCGTCCCAGACCAGCGAGCGAGGCCCGTCGATCACGGCGTCGGTGACCTCCTCGCCGCGGTGGGCCGGCAGGCAGTGCAGGAAGACGGCGTCGGGCGCGGCCTCGGCCATCAGGCCGTCGTCGACCGTATAGCCTTCGAAGGCTTCCAGACGCTCTTCATAGTCCTGATCGCCCATCGACACCCAGGTATCGGTGACCACCACATCGGCGCCGCGTACCGCCTCATGCGGGTCGGACGTCAGCGTCACCGACGGCCCGCCGACGGTCAGGTCGCGCAGATCGGGATGGTATTCCGGCGGGCAGGCGACATTCAGGTGAAAGCCCAGTTTCTGCGCCGCATGCATGAAGCTGTGGCAGACATTGTTGCCGTCCCCGACCCAGGCCACCGTCTTGCCGGCGATCGGGCCGCGATGCTCCTCGATGGTCATCAGATCGGCGAGGATCTGACAGGGGTGGCTGCGGTCGGTCAGGCCGTTGATGACCGGCACGGTCGAAAACCGGGCAAAGCGTTCGACGTCCTCATGGTCATTGGCGCGGATCATCACCGCATCGACCATGCGCGACAGCACCCGCGCCGTATCCTCGACCGGCTCGCCCCGGCCCAGTTGCATGTCCGACGCCGTGGCGATGATCGACGATCCGCCCAGCTGGCGGATGGCGGCGTCGAAGCTGAACCGGGTGCGGGTCGAATTCTTCTCGAAGATCATCGCCAGCACATGGTCGCGCGCGGGGGCATCCGCATCGACCCAACCCTTCGGCCTGCCCTTGCGCGCTGCCTTGCGGGCGTGGGCATCATCCAGAATGGCCCGCAGGTCATCGGCCGGCAGCCGGGAGATGTCGAGAAAGTGTCGGGTCATGGGCAGTCACGAGCGGGGGATAGGAGGGGAAGAAAAGGGGTTCATCACAAAGAGCACAAAGGATGCACGAAGGACACAAAGAGGGCGGTGCGATCTCGTCGGTTGCGCCGATCAAACGACCAGGCGACCTTTGAAAATCGGAGATAAGTCAGCAGTTGAGCCGTGTGGATCGACGCCAGGGCGTCGATCGATTTGATCTCGATCACAATGCAGTCTTCGACCAGAAGGTCGAGACGGCTGACAGGGGCTCGGTCTCTTTGCGGCCTTCGTGCATCCTTTGTGCTCTTCGTGATGAACCTCTTCAGGCCACGCCGCTATCCGGCCTTCATCTTCCCCCGCGCGAACTCGCACGTCCGCTCGAACCGTTCGATGACGTCGGCGGCGTCTTCGCGGGTGAAGTTGAGGGGGGGCAGCATGCGGACGCAGTTGTCGCCGCCGCCGGCCACCAGCAGCTGGTTTTCGTCGCGGGCCCAGCCCATGAATTCGCGGTTGTTGGGTTTCAGCTTCACCCCGATCAGCAGGCCCTTGCCGCGCACATCCTCGATCACATCGGGGAAGCGTTCCTGCAGCCCGGCCAGCTGCTGTTTCAGATAGCCGGCGATCTCGCGCACATTCTCGAGGGTCTCGGGCTTGGTGATCTCGTCATAGGCGGCCAGTCCGACCGCCATGGCCAGCGGATTGCCGCCGAAGGTCGAGCCGTGCACCCCGACTGTCATGCCCTTTGCCGCCTTGTCCGAGGCCAGGCACGCCCCGACCGGGAAGCCGCCGCCCAGCGCCTTGGCGATGGCCATGATGTCGGGCGCCATGCCGGCCCATTCGTGGGCCCACAGCTTGCCCGTCCGGCCCATGCCGCACTGGACCTCGTCGAAGATGATCAGCACCCCGTGTTCGTCGCACAGCTCGCGCAGGCCGCGCAGGCAGACTTCGGGCACCGAGCGCGCGCCGCCCTCGCCCTGCACGGGCTCGAGGATGATGGCCGCGGTATCAGGCCGGGCGATGGCTGCCTTGATGGCGTCGTGATCGCCGAAGGTCAGCTGCGAATAGCCGGGCAGGCGCGGGCCAAACCCTTCGACATAGTTGGGATTGCCCGCCGCATTGATGGCGCCATAGGTGCGGCCGTGGAACGAGCCGTCAAAGCCGTAGATCTCGATCCGCTCGGGCTGGCCGTTGGCGTGGTGATATTTGCGGGCGGTCTTCAGCGCGCACTCGACCGCTTCCGAGCCCGAGTTGGTGAAGAACACCGCGTCGGCAAAGCTGTCGGCGCACAGCCGGTCGGCCAGCTCTTCCTGACCCGGGATCTGGAAGATGTTCGAGACGTGCCACAGCTTTTCGGCCTGATCCTTGACCGCCTGCACCAGCCGCGGGTGGGCGTGGCCCAGGGCGTTGGTCGAAATGCCCGAGACGCAGTCCAGATAGACGGTGCCGTCGGTCGCATAGAGGCGCGGCCCCTTGCCATGATCGACCGCCAGCGGCGCGCGGTTGTAGACACCCATCAGATGGCTGGACACGGGATCGGACCTCCAGAACGCGAAAGCCCCGGCGCGGGAACGGCACCGGGACCGATGAAACAGATGTCAGGCGTTGTCCGCCTCCGCCCCCGCTTAGTCAACACCGGGGGGTGGACCGTCCGTGATCGTCACCCCGGCGCCCGCTATCAGGGCCTGCAAGGCGGCATCCTGCTCGGGCGTCAGTAGCCGTCGTGGCAGAACCGGATTGTGAGCGGGCGTGAAGAGGAAGACATAGCGGTTCGGGTACCGAATGACCCCCCTCATGGCCGACCAGTACGTCCGGCTCTCCGCGTACATATTGCCAATTGCCAGCCCTTGATGATCGATCACGTATGTCGAGGCCTGACTTCCAGAGGCTGTGCTGCGGTGAAATTTCAGCTGGCGTCTGGCGAGCCACTGCCTCGCAGCGAGTTTGCCCAGCAAGGCGGCGACAGCAATCCCTACCGCCGCAGCCTTGGCCAAACCGGGTGCAGGGAAGATGAAGATCAGAACGACCAGTGCGGCCAGACCTCCGACCTCAATAAGAAGTGGCACTTCGGCCCAGCGCAGGGCGTCTTCCCAGCCCGTCTCCCCGGGCTGCAACTCCTCCGGCGTTGCCCGGACATGTTCGACGACGACCCGATCCATCGAAACCTTCTCCTGCCTCAGCTCTTCAGCCGCCAGCCTGAGCGGAACACGGCCCAGCAGATGACGGCGAACACAACCGTCAACGCGCCGGCTGCCGCGCCGCCGATCAGCAGATTGCTCTCGGCCTGGCCGATGAAGCCGGCCCTGAAGCCGTCGATCAGATAGAAGAAGGGGTTGAAGCGGCTGAAGGTGGCGAACGGCTCGGGCAGGCGCTCGACCAGATAGAAGGCACCCGACAGGAAGGTGAGCGGCATGACCACGAAATTCTGCACCGCCGACAGCTGGTCGAACTTCTCACTCCACAGACCGGCCAGCACCCCGACCATCCCCATCAGCAGGCTGGCACACAGGCCGAACCACAGGATCAGGCCGAGGTTCTGGATCTCAAGCTGCGCGAACGGCAGCACGCACAAAGCGGTCACCAGCCCGACCACCAGTCCGCGCGTGGCGGCGCCGAGGGTAAAGCCGATGGTCAGCTCCAGCGGGCTGAGCGGCGGGGTCAGGAAGTCGGTGGCTGTGCCCATGATCTTGGCCTGGATCAGGCTGGAGGATGAGTTGGCAAAGGCGTTGTTCAGCATGGCCATCATGATCAGGCCCGGCGCCACGAACTCGGCAAACGGCGTGCCGTGCAGGGGCGGGCGCCCGCCCTCGAAGGCCACCACGAACACCAGCATATAGAGCAGGGTCGTCACCACCGGGGCGGCGACCGTCTGGGCCCCCACCTTCCAGAAGCGGCGAACCTCGCGGAGATACAGCGTCCAGACACCGATCCCGTTGATCCCTGCATAGCGGCGCGGCACGGGCGGGCCCTTGGCGGCATCGGCGGTGGCGAGGTCAGCGAGGGTGGAGGGCGTGCGTTCGGTCATGTCCGGCCAGATGCGCCCGATAGGGCTCCGGTTCAAGCCAAACGGCCCCCGGAGCCTTCAGCGAACGCTGATTCAAGATGTGGTTTCTGTGGACACTCCGAATCGCACATCTTGCGTCTGTTAACGAGAGGTTTACGACTGGTTGTGGGTCAGGCGCTCCAGACGGGGCACCCGACGCAAGATATTGAATCGACCAAACCGGGAGGATGGCATGACCGCAGGCTGGACCGAGGATCGCGTTGGCGCACTGACCAAGCTCTGGCTTGAGGGCCAGTCGGCCAGCCAGATCGCCAAGGCTCTGGGCGGTGGCGTGACCCGCAACGCCGTGATCGGCAAGGTGCACCGCCTGGGCCTGTCGGGCCGGGCTGCGCCCAGCCAGCCGGCGCGCACGACCTATCGCCCCACCCGCCCGCGCGCGGCGGCCCCCGCCCCGGCCCAGCCGTCGGCCCCGCGCCGCATCGAGGCCGCCCAGTCGCGCCCCGTGCCGCCGACCCGTCCCGACCCGACCCCGGAAATGCCCGGCACGGCCACGGTCATGACGCTGGGTGCCCATATGTGCAAATGGCCGATCGGCGATCCGTCCTCGACCGAGTTCAGCTTCTGCGGCCGTCGCGCCTCGGAAGGCGTCTATTGCGTCGAGCACGCCCGGGTCGCCTATCAGCCCCAGGTCAAGCGCGGCTCCAAGGACGGCAGCACCGATCTCGCTCGTTCGCTGCGGCGGTACATCTGAGTGACGAGTGGCGAGTGGCGAGTTCTGCTTTCGCCGCCGACTGTGTCTGACTACTCGTCACACGCCACTCGCCACTCGTCACTCCTGAGGCTTTCAGGATCGCCCCTTGTGGGCCACCACCCCCTCGTCTGGCGTTCGCGCCGGGCGAGCCTTCGGGGGGCGGGGCTGCGGTTCTCCGGGTTGACGCAGCCCCGGCCTCGAAAATTTGGGGCGCTAACGCTCGCCGCGCGGCGGCTCGCTGCTTGAGCGCAGTCAGTTCAACGTCCTCGCGCCCGGCACGTCGAGGCTGAAGGCGGGGATTTCGGCCTCGAACCGTTCGCCGTCGGGCGTTTCCATCACATAGCTTCCGCGCATGGCCCCGGAGGGCGTCGGTAGCGGGCAGCCCGAGGCATAGCTGTGGCTGTCGCCGGGCGCGATCACCGGCTGTTCGCCGACCACGCCGTCGCCGATCACCACCTCCTCGCGGCCCGTGGCATCGGTGATGACCCAGTGGCGGGACAGCAGCTGTACCGGCACGCCGGTCAGATTGACGATCTCGATCTGATAGGCCCAGACCCACAGCCCCTCGTCGGGGTTCGAGCGCCCGGCGAGATAGCTGGGCTGAACCTTGACGCGGACGCCCCGGGTTTCGGCGGTATAGGCGGCACTCTCATACATGCCCCCATGCTCGCCCCGCCGCGCGCGCGCCGCAAGCCTGTTTCGGCTTGACGACTCGCCCGGAAATCCGTGGAAGACTGAGGCCATGACCTTTACCGCTTCCCGCCCCGGCATCCTGCCCTGCCAGGCCATCGATACCCTGATCGCCGCCGGGGCCGTGACCTCGGACACGCCCTTTGATGCCGATCAGGTCCAGCCCGCCAGTCTGGACCTGCGCCTGTCCGACCGGGGCTGGCGGGTGCGCGCCTCCTTCTTGCCCGGCGAGCGCACGGTCGAGACCCGCATCCAGGACGTGGTCATGCACACCATCGACCTCGACGGCGGGGCGGTGCTGGAAAAAGGCTGCGTCTATATCGTCAAGCTGCAGGAGCGGCTCAGCCTGCCGCCCGGCGTGGTGGCCCGCGCCAATCCGAAAAGCTCGACCGGCCGGGTCGATGTGTTCGTCCGCCTGATGACCGACCGGGGCGCCACCTTTGACGATGTGGCCGAGGGCTATGACGGGCCGCTGTATCTGGAAATCGCGCCCCAGACCTTTTCCGTGCTGGTCCGCCCCGGCACCCGGCTGAACCAGCTGCGGCTCAAGGCGGGCGAGCCCCCCCGTCTTGAAACCCGCAGCGTCGGCGTCGATCTGGCCTTCAAAAATGAGGGCGGCATCGTCGGCTATCGCGGGCGTCGCCACGCCGGCCTGATCGATCTGGACAAGGTGGCCGGCCACGACCCCGCCGACTTCTGGGAGCCGCTGCGCGCCCAGCGCGGCGAGCTGATGCTGGACCCCGGCGAATTCTACATTCTGGCCTCACGCGAAGCGGTCGAGATCCCCGTCGACCAGGCCGCCGAAATGACCCCCATCGACCCCTCGGTCGGCGAGTTCCGCGTGCATTATGCCGGCTTCTTCGACCCCGGCTTCGGCACCGACGAGGCGCACGGGGCGGGCTCAAGGGGCGTGCTCGAGGTCCGCACCCACGACACCCCCTTCATGCTGGAACACGGCCAGATCGTCGCTCGCCTGGTCTATGAACCCCTGACCGAACGCCCCGACCGCCTCTACGGCGAAGGCGGCAGCCACTACCAGAGCCAGGGGCTGAAGCTCAGCAAGCATTTCCGGGCGTAGCTCCTCCCCCGTGCAACGGCGTAGGGGGACCGCGAAGCGGTGGAGGGGGCGGAAACGCCCGCGTGCTTTCCTCCGTCACCCTCGGACTTGATCCCAGGGTCGGTCCGGGCTGATCGGTTGAGAGCCGCACCAAAGCCCGCCGTCGACACTGGCACGGTTCCTGCTCCACTCATCCTTGTCCGGGTCATTCCGGGACATGACAAGTGACGGGCGTTTAGCTCAGTAGCGCAGAGCGGCGGCTTCTTAACCCGCAGGTCCGTGGTTCAAGTCCACGAACGCCCCCCACTTCATGTCTGAACAGAGGTCGGGGAGGTTGCCTTGTCGTGGATGACAGTAAGTACGGGGCTGGCCGGGCTGTGCGGACTGGCCGTCTGCCTTCACGCGTGGAGGGTTCGCGAGCGGGGCAATGGTGCCAACCCGGCCGTGCTGTCCCGGACCGGGATAGGTGTGCTCATCCTCACCTGGGGCGTGCTGGTGCCGATCACTCTCTATCTGTGGCGTGAAGGCCTTGCGGCCCCCTGGCTGTTCGGGGCTGAAACCTATGATGGCGGCGTGGTGGAAACCGTCACTGCCGTCGGGCTGATCCTGATCGTCGTATTGGCCGTACGGGAGGCGGTCGTCTCCCGCGCTGTACTCAAGGTCGGCTTCTGGTCAGGCGTCGCCCTGTTCGGGGTTCTGGCCTTTGGCGAAGAAGCCAGCTGGGGCCAGCACATCTTCCAATGGTCCGCGACCGGGGCCTTCGCCACCGCGAACCTTCAGGCCGAAACCAATCTGCACAACTTCGTCTCACCCCGGCTCTATGACATTGCCTATGCGGTAGTCGGCTGGGGCATGGTTGTCGCGGCGGGCCTGCTGAGCCTGCGGCCGCCATGGCTGGCTCCACTGCTGCGTCAGCCCCCCCTGGACCGGAGGTCGGTGATCCGGATCGCGCTGCTGGTTTCGGCCGGTGCGCTTCTCCAGCACGAACTGTTTGAAGAGATGGCCGAGGCGGTCGCCATTCTGGCCTTCGTCTTCATTCAGGCCGAACTGGCCCTGACCCGGCCTGCCACCCGTGTGCCCGCGCACCATCCCGCCGCCCCGTGCCCCTCCGCATAGGCGGCGCGAGCGAGACCCCTCACTCCAGCCGGTCCGCCTTCCTGAGGTCCGGGAACATCTTCGCCCAGATGCCCGTCGAGGCCAGGGCGCCGAACCCGCCGAAGACCGCCGCGCCTACGGGCCCCAGCAGCCGCACCATCACGCCGGAATAGGCCTCGCCCAGTTCGTTCGACGCCCCGATGAACAGCATGGAGACCGAGCTGACCCGGCCGCGCATGTGATCGGGCGTGGCCAGCTGGATCAGGGTCTGGCGGATATTGACGCTGATCATGTCGGCGGCGCCGCCGATCAACAGCACCAGCGCCGACAGCCAGGCCATCCGCGACAGGCCAAACGTCAGGGTGCAGATGCCGAACACCGCCACCGCCGCCAGCATCCAGGTGCCGCCGTTGCGGGTGATCGGAAACCGGCTGAGATAGACCGCCATCGCCAGCGCCCCGACCCCGAAGGAGGCGCGCAACAGGCCAAACCCCAGCGCCCCCACATGCAGAATGTCGCGCGCGAACACCGGCGTCAGCAGGGCCACGCCCGCGAACATGACGACCACCAGATCCAGCGAAATGGCGCCCAGCACGATCTTGGTCTTCCACACATAGCGCAGGCCCTCGGTCACGGCCTGCAGCCGCGTCAGCCCCGTCTGGATGACCGGCGGGCGCCCCGAGGTGCGGATCAGCAGCAGGGCGGTGACCGCCACGGCGAACATCACCGCCGACACGCCATAGGCCAGCGGCACCGACAGGCCGACGATCAGCCCGCCCAGCGCCGGGCCGGCAATGGCGCCGGTCTGAAAGGCGATCGACTGGGCGGCAATCGCCGGGGCCAGCGCCCGCCGGCCGACCACCATGGGCAGGAAGGCCTGGGTCGCGGGGGCCAGAAACGCGCGCGCGGCGCCAAAGACGGCGGCAATCGCCAGCAGCCCCCACAGCGGCGGATCGCCCCGGATCGCCAGCGCGAGGAAGGCCCCCGCGCAACTGCCCTCGACCAGAACCGACAGGATGACCGTCGTCTTGCGGTCGCGCCGGTCGGCCATGGCCCCGGCGGGCAGGGTCAGGGCCAGCAGCGGCAGGAATTGCGCCAGCCCCACCAGCCCCAGATACAGGCTGGCCTGTTCGATCGGATGGTCGCGCCGGGCGATCTCATAGACCTGCCACAACAGGGCCGACGACTGGATCTGGATGCCCAGCACCGCCGCCAGACGGCCCAGCCACAGCCAGCGGAAATCGGGCACCGACCAGGGACTGGCCGGGCCTTCGCTTAAGAGAGAGGCGTCGGGTCGCTCGTCGCTCACGTGCGCCGGTCAGACTTGGGGTAAGGCGTGCCGTCGCGGTGCGAGAAGACGCCCGAGCGGAAGGTCATGTCGATGTCGGGATATTCGCCCTGGTCGCCGCCGGGCTTGCGGGTGCCGACCTCGAGCAGGACGGCATCGGCGTCGCTGCGGTTTTCCAGCTTGTGGCCGTTTTTGACCCCCGCCTTGAACCCGGCGCAGTCGCCGGCGCGCAGCACGGTCTCGCCCTCATCCTCGACCAGCACCACCTCGCCCGACAGCACCCAGACGAATTCGTCCTCGCCTTCATGCCAGTGACGCTGGCTGGACCAGGCGCCGGGCGGCAGGGTCAGATGGTTGACGCCGAACTGGTCCAGACCCACGGCATCGCCCAGCTTCAGCTTCCGGCGCGCCTTGCACGGCCCGGCGTGCTCCTCGGGATAGGTGGTGCCGTCGGCCCGCGGCGCTGTGTTCAGATCGATACGGGGCATGGGGTCTTCTCGCAGGTCCTGACACCTCCTAAAGCATGGAACCATGCACGCACCAGCCCGCCTGATCGATCCCGTTGCCCTGACCCGCGACCTGATCCGCAGCCCGTCGGTCACCCCCGTCGATGCGGGGGCGATGGCGACGCTGAAGGCCGCGCTGGAGGGGCTGGGCTTCACCTGTCGCGACCTGCCGTTCGAGGGCACGCCCAACCTCTATGCCCGACGGGGAACCGAGGGGCCGAACCTCTGCTTTGCCGGCCACACCGATGTCGTCCCGACCGGCACGGTCGCCGCCTGGTCGCACGACCCCTTCGCCGCCGAGGTCCGGGACGGCGTGCTGTACGGTCGAGGCGCGGTCGACATGAAGGGGGGCATCGCCTGCTGGGTCGCCGCCGTCTCGCGCGTATTGGCCGGGGGCGGCGTGCCGGGCTCGCTGTCCTTCCTGATCACCGGCGATGAGGAGGGCCCGGCCCTGCACGGCACCAAGCGCGTCGTTGAGCAACTCATGGCCGAGGGTGAGCGGATCGACGCCTGTGTGGTGGGCGAGCCCTCGTCGTCCCAGCGGCTCGGCGACATGATCAAGGTCGGCCGGCGCGGCTCGCTGAACAGCTGGATCACGGTCAAGGGGCGTCAGGGCCACGTCGCCTATCCCGACCGGGCCGCCAATCCGGTGCCGGTGCTGGTGCGCCTGCTGAACCGCCTGGCCGAGGCGCATCTGGACGACGGCTATCCGAAGTTTCCGCCCTCGAACCTCGAGATCACCACGGTCGACGTGGGCAATCCGGCGTCCAACGTCATTCCGGCCGAGGCCACCGCCCGGCTGAACATCCGTTTCAACCCGACCCACACGGGCGACGCCCTGTCCGCTTGGCTGGACGAACAGGCGGCCGCGGTCGCCGCCGAGACCGGGCTGGCCATTTCGCTGGAGCATCTGTGCTCGGGCGATGCCTTCCTCACCGATCGCGGTCCGCTGGTAGAGGCCGTCGAGGTCGCCGTAGAGGCTGTCGAGGGTCTCCGGCTCGAAAGCTCGACCACCGGCGGCACTTCGGACGCCCGCTTCATCCGCGCCCTTTGCCCGGTGCTGGAGCTGGGTCTGGTCGGCCAGACCATGCATCAGATCGACGAGCAGGTGCCGGTCGCCCAGCTGGAATCCCTGACGGCAATCTACACCGCCGTGATCCGCACCTGGTTCGCCCGTACCGCCTGAAATCCCTACTGTTCGAGGAACCTCAGGGCGGTATAGACGTGCGCCTTCACCCCCACGATCAGCACATCCTCATTGACGTCGAACAAGGGCGAATGGTTGGGCGCTGACGTGGCCGGATCGACCCCCTCGGCGCTGGCGCCCAGATGCCAGAAAACCCCCGGAATTTCCGCCTGATAATAGCTGAAATCCTCGGCCACGGTGGTCGGCGGAACGGCCGGATTGACCTGTCCCGCGCCCGCCGCCTCTTCCAGAACGGGGGCCAGCCAGGCCGACAGCGCCGGGTCGTTGTAGACCAGCGCCGCATTTTGCTTGATCGAGAATTCCGCCGTCGCGCCATAGGCTTCGGCCACATGGCCGATGGCCGCCTCGGCCCGCGCCACCACATCATCGCGCTGGGCGATGTCGAAGGTGCGCAGCGTCCCGCTCAGCCGCGCCTCGTCCGGAATGATGTTGTAGCGCACCCCCGCCTCGATCGTGGCGATGGTGAAGACCGTCGGCGTCGCCGTCGGATCGACCGTGCGGGCCGTCAGCGTATTGACCGTCTGCACCACCTGGGCGGCGACCGCGATCACATCAATGCCCTTCCACGGCCAGGCCCCGTGCGTCTGGCGCCCGGTCAGGACGATGTCGACCCGGTCCGAGGCCGCCATGAAGCCCTCCGGCCGATAAAAGATGGTACCCGGCAGGCCCGGCACGACGTGCAGGCCAAAGATCGCCTCGGGCCGGGGGTCGTCCAGCACCCCTTCCGCGATCATCAATGCCGCCCCGCCCATGGGCTCGCCCGGAGGGGCCCCTTCCTCGGCGGGCTGGAAGATGAAGACGATGGTGCCGGAAATCTGGTCGCGCATGCCGGCCAGCACCTCGGCGGCACCCATCAGCATGGCGATGTGGGCATCGTGGCCACAGGCATGGGCCACCGGCACGGTGCGCCCCTGATAGGTGCCGGTCGCGGTCGAGGCGAACGGCAGGCCCGTCGCCTCCTCGACCGGCAGGGCATCCATATCGGCCCGCAGTGCCACGGTCCGGCCCGGGCGCCCCCCGCGCAGAATGGCGACCACCCCGGTCTTGCCGACCCCGACCCGGACCTCCAGCCCAAGTCCGCGCAGGTGCTCGGCGATCACTTCGGCCGTGCGATGCTCCGCAAAGCCCAGCTCGGGGTTCTGGTGAAAGTCCCGTCGCCACAGGATGACATCCGGCATGACGGCCTCGACCGCTGCCTCGACCTGTGCGGACTCGATGGACTGCGCGCCCGCGGGGACCGTCCCGGCCAGCGCCAGCGATGCTGTGAACCCCATCAGGACTGTCACGCGTTTGAGGTATTCGATCATCACAAGCCTCCCTGCCTGCTGGCCATGCTGTGTCCCCCTCATGCTGTGCCCTTGTGCCGCCTTGCACAAGCGCGGGCCCCGTCCAATCTGGAATCCCATGCCTATCAAGACCGCGAAAACCGAATGGCAGGACGTGGTTCTGGTGTGCCGCAAATGCACCAAGAAGCTGAAACGCAAGGGCTTCGGCCCGGATCAGGACCGCAGCCTCAGAAAGGCGCTGAAACGCTGGATGAAACCCGGCAAGGGACTGAAGGCGACCGTCGCCGTGGTCGAGACCGGCTGTTTCGATCTGTGTCCCAGGGGCGCGGTGGTGGCCGCCAATGCCCGCGCACCGGAAAAGCTGCTGGTTATCCAGCCGGGCACCGACCTGACCGAGATCCGCGACAGTCTGGGCCTGCGCGACGGGCGCCGCCGGAAACCCGACGCCACACGAATTGATCCGACCACCGCGTCCTGACACTGGCCACGGGGCCGCCCCCGGGCCTATCGAAGGGGTGTGAACCTCAAGAGCCCCACCTTCATGCTGTTGTTCGCGGTCAGCCTGATCGCGGCGGCGGGCAATATGGCGCTGCAGTCGGTGCTGCCGGCGCTGGGCCGGGCGTTCGAGCTGTCCGATACGCTTGTGGCCGGGGCCTTTGCCATCTCGGCCCTGATGTGGACCCTGACCTCGCCGGTCTGGGCGCGGCTGTCGGACCGGCTGGGGCGCAAGCGTGTCATCCTGATCGGGCTTGGCGGCTTCATCCTGTCGATGAGCGGCTTTGGTCTGGCCGCGACGGCGGGGCTTGAGGGCTGGCTGCTGGCGGTCGTCGCCTTCTCCCTGATGGTCGTGGCGCGCACCGTCTATGGCCTGTTCGGATCGGCCGCGCCCATCGCGTCGCAGGCCTATGTCGCCGACCGCACCAGCCCGGCCGAACGGACCCAGGCGATGAGCTGGCTGGCCTCGGCCCAAGGGCTGGGGACCGTCGTCGGCCCGGCGCTGGCGCCCTTCTTCGTCCTGCCGCTCGTGGGGCTGGCGGGGCCCCTGTATGCCTTTGCCGCCATGGGCGCGATCGTGCTGTGGGCCGTGTGGCGCTACCTGCCCAGCGGCGATGTGGTTCGTCAGCCGACCGACCGCCTGCGCGACCCCGGGCGCGGCCTGTGGCGCGACCCCCGCATCAAGGACTATCTGATGTACGGCCTCGCCCTGATGGCGGTGCAGGCGATCAACATCTCGGTCCTCGGCTTTCACGTCATCGACGAACTGGCGGTCGAGGGACTGGCGCCCTCGCAGGCCCAGCCCTTCATCGGCGTGGCCATGCTGGCCGGGGCCGCCGCCACCCTGATGGTGCAATGGGGGCTGATCCCCATGCTGAAGATGCAACCGCGCGACCTGATGCGCTGGGGCGCGGGACTGGCGCTGGTCGGCAATGCCATGAGCATCGCCTCACCCGGCTTCTTCGGGGTGGTCGTAGGCTATGCCGTGGTGTCGATGGGCGTCGGCTTTGCCCGGCCGGGCTTTACCGCCGGGTCGTCGCTGTCGGTCGGGCCGCATGAACAGGGCGCGGTCGCCGGCCTGATGATGTCGCTGGCCGGGATCAGCTTCCTCGCACCGCCCATCATCGGCGTCGGCCTGTATGAGCTGATGGAGCCCGCCCCCTTCGTGTTCAATGTGATTCTCGGCCTTCTGGCCCTGATCGGCTGTTTCCTCAGCCCTGTGCTGCGCATCGGCCCGGAGGACCTGCCCGACCGCGACGAGACACCGGGCCCCGATACGGCCCCCGCCTCCCAGCCCGGCCCCGAAGGCAATCGCTAGTCCCCCTGCCAGACAGTATGGTCAGACGCGGCGTCTCATGGCACATCCCCGCCCATGGACACACGCATTGAAAAACGAGTGGGCATTCAGGCGACCCCCGACCGCCTGTGGGACGTTCTGATCGACTTTCCCGGCTGGAGCCGCTGGAACCGGTATGAGACCGAGGTCGAGGGTCAGCTGGCCTTTGGCGCGCCGATCCGCATGACCGAAACCTGGCCGGGCATGGCCAGCCGTCCGGTCGACGGTCGCATCAATGAGTGGCAGCCGCTGGCCCAGCTGGTCTGGGTGGAAAAGCGCGGCTGGCTGTTCTCGACCGTGCGCTATTTCGAGATCGAGGAGTTGGACAAGGAGTCCTGCATCCTGGCCACGGGCATGATGTTTCAGGGCCTGCGCGCAGAGCTGTTCATGGACAAGCACCGCCGGGTGATCCGCGATGCGCTGGGCGACATCTGCGACCGGCTGAAGGTCGTCGCCGAACAGGGCTGAGGCCTCGCCCGGGCTCTATCCGCCCTTGGCCATCGTGTCCTGGATGTTGATGATCGCCGGGGTCAGGATGACGATGAACAGCACCGGCAGGAAGAACAGGATCATCGGCACCGTCAGCTTGGCCGGCAGGGCCGCGGCCTTCTTTTCGGCGGCCGACAGGCGCAGGTCGCGATTCTCCTTGGCCATGGTCCGGAGCGCGGTGCCCAGCGGCGTGCCATAGGTCTCGGCCTGGGTCATGGCCGTGGCCACCGACCGGATACCCGGATGGTTGGTGCGCTTGGCCAGACCCTCATAGGCCAGACGCCGGTCGGGCAGATAGCTGAGCTCGGCCGACAACAGGGTCAGTTCCTCGGCCAGATCTATGGAGGAGGCACCGATCTCCTGGCTGACCTTTTGCACTGCCGCCTCGATCGACATGCCCGCCTCGACGCAGATCAGCAGCAGGTCCAGGGCATCGGGGAAGGCCTGCATGATCGAGGTGCGGCGCTTGGAAATGCGGTTCGAGAGATAGAGGTTCGGCGCATAGAAGCCGACCACCGCCGCCGCCATCACCGCCGTCACCCGGGTCATGACCGGCAGGCCAAAGTCGTTGAACACGAACAGATAAAAGGTCACCACCGCCATGAAGATGAACGGCATCGAGAAGCGGAAGAAGTAGAAAGTCGTCAGCGGTCGCGGCCCGCGATAGCCCGCCTGGGTCATCTTTTCGGCGACCTTGGGATCTTCCAGCAGCTTGGTCAGGTTCAGCCGGTCGACGACCCGTTTCTTGAACCCTTCGTCCGACTGGCGAAGGGTGCCGCCCTGGGTCGCCATGGCCTGACGCGAGCGGCGCTTCAGCTCCTCACGCCGGGCGGCGACGGCCTTCATCCGCTTGTCCAGCCCGGCCCCGCCCCCCATCGACGACAGCAGGGTGAAGACCGTGGCGAACACCGCCACCGCCACGCCCAGGCTGAGCAGGTTCTGCGGATTGGTCAGGAACTGGATCATGCCAGCATGTCCATTGAAGCGGGGCCCATCAGAACTTGAACGAAATCATCTTCTTCATGACGAAGATGCCCAGGGACATCATCGCCACGGCGACCAGAAGCATGAACTGGCCGCGCGGGTCGGTGAACAGGATCATCATGTAGGCCGGGGTCGTCAGCGTCACGAGGATCATCACCGCCGGCGGCAGCGAGCCGATGATCCCGGCCGAGGCCGTGGCCTCGGACGACAGGGCCTTGATCTTCTCGCCCATCATCCGCCGGGCGCGCAGCACGGTCGACAGATTGGTCAGGGCCTCGGCCAGATTGCCGCCGGTCTTCTGCTGGATGGCCATGACGATCGAGAAGAATTTCAGCTCGGGCGTCGGCATGCGCTCGTACATCTTGTTCAGCGCCTCCGACAGCGTCAGGCCGACGCCCAGACCCTCGACCAGCTTCTGGAATTCGGGTCCGAGCGGAGACGGGCTTTCGCGGCCGATGATCTTGAAACAGTCGTGCACCGGCAGGCCCGACTTGATGCCGCGCACGATGACGTCGACGGCATCCGCGAACTGGCTGGAGAATTTCTTCATCCGCCCCTTGGCCAGGAACGACAGCACCCAGCGCGGCAGACCAAGGCCGAACACCAGCGCCAGACCCAGACCCAGCAGGATGTTCAACCCGAACATCAGCGCCATCAGCAGGGCGGTGACGCCCAGCCCGCCGCTGATGATCCAGAAGGTGCGGACATTCAGGCTCAGCCCTGCATGGCGGATGCGCGCCTTCAGCGACATGCGCGCCTTGCGGTCGGCTCGATCGGCCTCCTGCAGCTGGTCGACGATCTGCTTGCGGCGCGCCTCGGGGGTGTTGGCGGCGGCGGTCTTTTTCAGCCGGCCATTGTCAACCTTGGGGCCGCCGAAGGTCTGGGCGCGCTTGACGGCCTGGGCGCTGGAATCGTCACCGCCGACCAGCACCCAGCCGACCGAGCCGATGGTGATGAAGGCGAGGACTGCAGCAAGGAGGGCCAGCATCGGCGCTACTCCGCCGCGTCGAGGGCTTCGGCCAACTCGCGCTCAAGGCCATAGTATCGCGCACGGTCCCAGAAGCGCGGGCGGGCGATCCCGGTCGAGCGGTGGCGGCCGATGATCTTGCCGTTCTCGTCCTCGCCCGTGATCTCATAGACGAACAGGTCCTGGGTCACGATCACATCGCCTTCCAGCCCGACCACCTCGGTGATGTGGGTGATGCGGCGCGAACCGTCGCGCAGACGGGCGGCCTGGATGATGACATCGACCGAGCCGACGATCATCTCGCGGATGGTCTTGGACGGCAGGCCATAGCCGCCCATGGTGATCATGGACTCCATCCGGCTGATGGCTTCGCGCGGGCTGTTGGCGTGCAGTGTGCCCATGGAGCCGTCGTGGCCGGTGTTCATGGCCTGCAGCAGGTCAAAGGCTTCCGGACCGCGCACCTCACCGACGATGATCCGCTCGGGACGCATCCGCAGACAGTTTTTGACCAGATCGCGCATGGTGATCTGGCCCTGTCCCTCAAGGTTCGGGGGCCGGGTCTCAAGCCGCACGACGTGCGGCTGCTGCAGCTGCAGTTCGGCCGCGTCCTCGCAGGTGATGACCCGCTCGGTCGGGTCGATGAAGGCTGTCAGCGTATTCAGCAGGGTCGTCTTGCCGGAGCCCGTGCCGCCCGAGATCACGAGATTACAGCGCGACGCACCGATCACGCCCAGAACACGGGCGCCCTCGGGACTGATGGAGGCATACTCCACCAGATTCTTCATCGTCAGCTTGTCTTTCTTGAACTTCCGGATCGTCAGGGTCGCGCCGTCAATGGCCAGCGGCGGGGCGATGACGTTGACGCGCGACCCGTCGGGCAGGCGCGCGTCGCAGATCGGAGAGCTTTCATCCACGCGGCGGCCGACCTGCGACACGATCCGCTGACAGATGTTCATCAGCTGGGTGTTGTCGCGGAAGCGGACATTGGTCAGCTGGACCTTGCCATTGACCTCGATGAACACCCGGCCGGCACCGTTGACCATGATGTCGGCGATGTCGTCGCGGGCCAGCAACGGTTCAAGCGGGCCATAGCCCAGCACATCATTGACGATGTCCTGGACCAGATGCTCCTGCTCGGCCACCGACATGGAGACGTTCTTGATCGCCACCAGCTCGGCGACGATGTCGCGGATTTCCTCGGACGCCGCCTTCTGGTCCAGCTGCGCCAGCTGGGACAGGTCGATGGTGTTCATCAACGCGTTGAAGATGGTCGTCTTGGTCGCGTGATAATAGTCGGACTGCTCCCGGACGATCTCGGTGACCGTCTGGACCTTCTTCATCTGCTCGAAGGCGGGGGTGGCGCGGGGGCCAGGCCCCTTGGCGCGCGAGGGGTCGGGGGCCGGCGGGGCCTTGGCCTGCGGACGCGCCTGCGGGCGGGCAGCCAGCGCGTCCAGCCGGTCCGCATGTTCGGACGGCGGCCGTGTCGCATGGGCCTCGGCGGTCTGGACCCCGGGCGCCGCCTCGGCCTCGTCAAAGCCAAAGGCAAAGGCCTCGGTCTGGATGCCGGGTTTGGGCTCGCGCGCCTCAGCCGGGGTCGGCGCGGCGGGGGCCGGACGCGGGGCCGCGCCTCCCGGGGCCGTCGACTGTGTGCGCTTGCCAAACACGGGTCCCGTCAGCCCTTCCTGAACAGGTTGCCGAACATCGACTTGCCCTTGGCCTTGGGGCCGGCCACAGCCGGCATCTCACGGCAGGAGACGATCTGGGCCAGGGTCTGGAAGGCGGCCGCCGACTTCGACTTGTCGTTCAGGTCCAGCACCATCTGGCCGTTGTTGGCGGCCGTGCCGAACACCTTGGGCTCGAACGGAATGATCAGGCTGGGATGAACCCCCAGCGCCGCGCCGAAATCCTTGGCCGGGATCTCGGGCCGTCCCGGCACGCCGACCTGGTTCAGCACCAGCCGAGGCGGCGCATCATTGGGCCTGCCCTGACGGACCAGATCGATCATGTTCTTGGCATTGCGCAGCGACGCCAGATCCGGCGTGGCCACCACCACGACCTCATCGGCCGAGATCAGGCTGCGGCGCATCCAGCCGCTCCAGATGTGCGGCAGGTCCAGCACCACAAAGGGCGCCGTTGCCCGGATGCGGCTGGTGACCTCCTCGAACGCCTCGACCGAGATGTCCCAGTCGGCTTCCAGCGTCGCCGGAGCGGCGAACAGGCTCAGCTTGTCGGTACAGCGGACCATCATCCGGTCCAGCAGGGTGGCGTCCAGACGATCCGGCTGGCTCAGCGCATCGGCCACCCCGTTCAGGGGGTCCTGATTGAAGTCCAGACCCGCCGTGCCGAACGGCAGGTCATAGTCGACGATCACCGTATTGGCGCCGATCCGCTCGCTCATCGCATAGGCAGTGTTGTGCGCCACCGAGCTGGAGCCCGTGCCGCCGCGCGCGCCGACAAAGGCGATCGAGCGACCGACGAACGGCTGGGCCGGATCGGAGAACAGGCCGCCGATGGCCGCGATGAGTTGCAGCGGCTGCAACGGCGCGACCAGATATTCGCTGACGCCGCGCCGCATCAGCTCGCGGAACAGCAGGATGTCGTTGGTGGCCCCGATCACGACCACCTTGGTGCCCGCGTCGCAGACCTCGGCCAAGGCATCGATCTCGGCCAGCAGGCTGTGGGGGTCCTTGAGGCATTCGACGATGATCAGCGGCGGCGTCGGCTCATGGGCATAGGTCTCGATGGCCGCCGGAATGCCGCCCACGCGGATGTGGGTGGTGGCGCGCGCCATGCGCCGGTCCTTGCCGGCCCGGTCCGCCGCCGCCAGCGTATCCTGACGCTCGGCGAAGACATGGATGGCGATGCGCGGGATAGAGACTCCGGAGGTGTCCTGCTGGCCATAGCCGGGACTGGAGGCGACCTCGGGCAGGCCCGCCTCGATCGGCGCCAGCGCAGCCGACGCCCCAGCCACCAGTTCGCCGACGGGATTGAACGGCTCGCCCTGATCAAAGGATGCGGCAGGGACCGTTGCCGCCGGAAAGGGCGTCGGCTCGCTGCCGATGGGCGCGGTGAACTGCAGCGGCTCGTGAGCCGGCGCAGGGGCAGACGCACGTCCCTCCGGCCGGGCATAGCTCATGTCCAGGTCGAAGGACTCGTCCACGTCCGCGTCATAGGCGTCTTCAGGTCTGGGGAAGGCTGAGGCGTTCATCGGGCCCTATTCCACCGCCCGCGCGATGCGGCCGCTGACCAGTTCGTCCTGGGGTGCCGACGTCGGCTGACCGGCGCGGTAGTTCTGGAAGACCACGGCGGCGCGGCCGGAATCCGCCGGCGTCATGGCGCGCGGGCGCACGATGTCGCGCGGATCGTCGATCTGGGCGGCCATGTTCGCCGTCACCGAACAGCCGAGGCCCGGCGACGGGGCATTGGTATAGCGCGGACGTCCGGCCCCGTTGACCGCGGCGCAGTTCGGGATCACCGCCTGGACGATATCGAAGCCGACCAGCACCGGCGCCCGCGGATCGGGGGCGGCATAGCCTTCGACGCGGATACGTTCTTCGGGCACGCCGCGCGCGGTCAGGGCCGCCTTGACCGACCAGGCCATGTCGGCCGCTGCGGCATCACCGCCACCCGGCGCCTGGATCAGCACACCCCCGGTCCCGGAGGCCCAGTAGCGCTGGACCAGCGCATCGATAGCCGCGCTCTGGTTGGCGGACATGCCCCGGTCGTGGACCGCGAGGGCGATCCGGTCGAGACCCGGCTCGACCTGCATATAATACTGCGAGATCGGCGTCAGCGGCGTGACGCCGCCTGCGCCGCCGCCGCCACAGGCCGACAGGGCCAGCGCCGCCGCCGCAACGGTCAGGACAGCCAGGGTGCGAGGGGTGCGTACGGTCATGTCCGGCCTCATTCAATCACATAGCCGACCGGGCCGACCCAGCGGGCCGGAGCCTCGCCGCCAGTCTGGCGCGGCGGTCCATAGGCCTGGGTCAACTGGCCGAACAGCAGGGCCGAGGCATCGCCCGCGACCGTCAGGCCGTCGGCCGGGGTCTGCAACTGGTTCGGACTGGTCGGCGAGACAATATAGGCCTCGAGGATGATCACCAGCTCGGTCTCGTTCGACAGATAGTCGCGCGACCGGAACAGGCCGCCGGCCACCGGGATGTCGCCCAGCAGCGGCAGCTGGTCGATGTTCTGGCGGGTGTCCTCGCGCAGCAGGCCCGCGATCATGAGCGATCCGCCGGACGGCAGTTCCACGGTCGAGGAGGCACGGCGCACGTTCAGGGCGGGGATGACCAGGGCGTTGTCGGCGGTGCCGCCCAGGGTAAAGGCACCCGAGGTGCTCAGCTCCGACACCTCGGTCGACAGCTGCAACGAAATCCGCCCGCCCGACAGCACGATCGGCCGGAAGGCCAGACGCACACCGTAGGGCTTGAATTCAATCAGGATATTGCCGCGGTCGTCGCGGCCGACAGGCACGGGAAACTCGCCACCCGCCAGGAATTCGGCATTCTCGCCCGACACCGAGGTGGCATTGGGTTCGGCCAGAACCCGCACCAGTCCCGCCCGCTCGAACGCCCGAAGCGTGCCGGTCAGGCCCTCGCCGTCATTGTTGGCGTCGGTATAGGTCAGGTTTCCGCCGCCCAGCTGGCTGCCAGCCACGGCAAAGGTCGCCGAGCTGGTCAGCTGCAGGCCGTCACCGACCGTATCCAGAATGGTGGTGACGTCGAAGCCCAGCTGTTTCACGGCCGAGCGCTGCACCTCGATCACCCGGGCGCGGACCATCACCTGATCCGAGCCGGTGATGGTCATCATGTTGATGATCTTTTCCGGCGAGTCGACGAAGGCACTGGCGATCTGGGTGACCCGGTCGGCCTCGCCGGGGCTGGAGACGGTCCCGGTCAGCAGGATCCGGTCGTTGACCGCCTCGGCCCGCACATCGGTGCCCGGCAGGATCCGGCTCAGCGTATCCTGAAGCGCGCTGACCCCGGCATCGACGCGGATCCGCAGGGTCAGGATCGAGCGACCGGCGGAGTCCAGAAACACCGCATCGGTCTCGCCAGGCGCCAGGCCGATGATGGTGATGCGGCGCGGGGTATGAAGAACCGCCTCGGCGACTGTGGGGTTCGAGACAATGACATCGCGCGCATCATTGGGCAGATCGACCGCCATGGATGTGCCGCGCGGCAGGCTGACCAGACGCGTGCCGGTGCCCATGGTCACCACTTCGCGGCTCTGGGCCTGCACCGGCGGGGCGGCGAACGGCATCCCCAGCAGCAGGGTGGCCGCAGCGGCTAGCGCCGTGCCTCCGCGTCGGAACATCGGGCTCATGGGACCACCACCACTTCGGTTTCGCCGCCGCGATAAACGCGCACCGTGCCGCTCTCGGCGCTCGGCGCCGCGCCAACCCGGCCGGAGGGACCGCCGGTATCGGCATAGGAGCGCAGGACCAGGCTCAGCTCACCCTCGGACTTGGCCAGGGCCAGGGCCTCGGCATCGCCGGGCCGGACCTCGAGCGTGGCCGTCGCGCCAACTACGGCCTGTTCGGCGTCCGAGACGCTGGTCGACTGGTCGATGGCCAGCACCTTGACGTTCTGCAGCACGGTAGAAGAGGCAAAGCGCGGCCGGTCGCCTTCCTGGGCGCCCATATTCGCCAGATTGGTCTCGCGCGTCAGCAGCACATCGACGCGGTCGCCGGGCAGGATGAACCCGCCGGCGGCGGTCTCGACCGTCACGCGGATGGCCATGGCCCGCATGCCCGGCTCCAGATAGGCGGCCATATAGCCGCTGTCCCCGGCGGGCACGACCTTGCGCGCGACGATCGGCTCTCCGGCCAGAATGGTCTCGCGCACGACGGCGCCGACAAAATCGGATTTGGAGGCCTGGGTCACGGCCTCGGTGGCGGCCCGCGTCACACGGGCTACGGCGCCGTCTGGCTTTTGCGCCACGGCGACCGTCTGGCCCTTGGCCGGAATCGGCACCGTGCCGTCGGTGACCCAGGTGGCATCGACGGCGCTGACGGCCCAGTCCTTCCAGACCATATCCGCGGCGGTCAGGCGGCTGCCTGCCTCCAGGTCCTTGGCCGCGACCAGCACCTTGGCCATTGGCTCGGTCGGTCCGGCGGGGGATTCAGCGGCGGCGGGGGTGGTCGGCTGGCCCGAGGACGAGCCCATCGTGCGCACCACCAATGCCAGGCCGATGGCAGAAATGGCCGCAACGCAGATCACGACGATACGGGCGGGCTTCATCCAGGGTCTCCGGCGGCAAGCGGTCGACCCGAATCATGCCTCGGGCAACCTGACCGTTAACGACCATGAAGCCCGCGAGTTAACGCTCCCCTAAGCCCGGATTCACAAGTGCTTCCTGGTTCAGAAGCCGGCGGCGAACCGCTCGACCAGGGTGCTGGCGGGATAGGCCAGAAGCGCGCCCACGGCGATGGCGACGCCATACGGAATATCGCCCTTGGGTTCCATCAGCTGCGACACCCAGCCGGGCGCGCCGAACAGGAACGGCCGGGCGTGAAACCGGGCAAAGATCAGCGCCAGACAGAACACCCCGCCCGCGATGCCCGTCCACAGCAGGAAATAGCCGGACCCCGCTACCCCCAGCCACAGGCACGAGGCCGCCATCAGCTTGGCGTCACCACCACCGATCCAGCGCAAGGCAAACATGCCGGCCCCGGCAAACAGGGCCAGTATCGCGACGCCCACATGGGCAGCCACGGTTGATAGTGGCAGTCCGACCGCCAGCGCCGTCGGAAAGAACGCCCCGATCAGGATCAGCGAGATCCAGTTGGGGATGGTCATCGACGTCAGGTCCTTGAGCCCGGCGATGATCACCAGGGCGGGCAGGGCGGCCAGAAGCATCAGGGTCAGCGTGTCCATAGGCGGCACCCTTGCACGGCACGCGTTAAAACGGGGTTTCCCTGACCGGCCCTCCGCGCCAACGACAAGGGGCCGAAGCGTCGCCGCTCCGGCCCCCGATCGGTTTTCAAGACGCGTCGGCGATTAGGCGCCGGCGGTGCCACCCATGCCGGTGACGACTTCGTTGAACTTGGTCTTGATGGTCGTGCCGAGGGCGGTCACGGCCGAGATGATGACGACGGCGATCAGGGCGGCGATCAGGCCGTACTCGATGGCCGTGGCGCCGGATTCGTCCTGGGCAAAGCGCGAGATGAACTTGGTCATGGTATCCTCTTGGTCGGTTCTTTGCGGGCTTGGTGGGGGAGACGGTCGCCCGCTTGGCCCCCCGAGTTGCAGGGTCAAACTAGCGGAGGGCAGTTAAGGAGCCGTCGAGAATAATGGTTATTCGTGCATTTACTTTGATTTTACTGTGACGCGCAGCACGCCTCGTCGCGACGCGGGCTGTCCTTCTCCCCTCGTGGGAGAAGGTGTCAGGCGGAGCCTGACGGATGAGGGGGACTCTCGATCCGGAGCGGAACCCAGCAGCTTTGGCGCCCGCCCGCCCCCTCATCCGAGCCGCTCTGCGGCCCACCTTCTCCCACAAAGGGGAGAAGGAATGCTGAGCTGAAGCCCTCAGATAGGATAGCCGCCCCCAAATTCCCCAACCCTTTCAACACCCCTACCGCTTCCCGGACCGTTCTGCCCGACCAGGTCCGCCGGTGTGCCACTCTTCCCCCGTCCCGTTGCACGGAGGGCTCGTAAGGCCTGCGACCTTGTGAGCGGCGGGAGCGGATGGAGCGGGGTTGTTGGGACACCGCCGATCAAACTTCGGGCCTCAAGCAGTGAGCGCCCGCGGCGCGAACGGCAGGCCCCAAAAACATTGGGTCGAGGGGGATACTCGACCGTTCCGGGAGGTGTCGCAGGACATCCCCGCCCGCCGGGGGCGCTGCGGTAAGGCCCGAATACGGCCACCCGACGCAAGCTCCTGGAAAACCACCCGCGCGGAGCGTCTGTCTTCGTCGAAACGGTATTTCTTGTTCTCATCCGGGCGAAGGCCCGGCGCTCCGCCTGCCCTCCAACCCGCCGCAAACACGGACGGGGGCACAGGCGTGCCGCAACGACAAGGGGCCGAAGCGTCTCCGCTCCGGCCCCCGTTCGGTTTTCAAGACGTGTCGGCAGTTACGCGCCGGCGGTGCCGCCCATGCCGGTCACAACGGCATTGAACTTGGTCTTGATGGTCGTGCCGAGCGCGGTCACGGCCGAGATGATGACGACGGCGATCAGGGCGGCAATCAGGCCGTACTCGATGGCCGTGGCGCCGGATTCGTCTTGAGCGAAACGCGAGATGAACTTGGTCATGTGATAGTCCTTTTCCTTGAGCGAGCTAACGATTGCACCATCAGGGTCGTCGGTTTTGCCCGCTTGACCCCCTACACGCTCATCATGCACGGCACCGCTTAAGGACAAGTAAAGTGAACAGCTTTGCTTGGATTATTCATGGTTACCGGGATATTTACTCTAACATGGCTGTTTTTGCAGGCTTTCAGCCTTTCTTGAGGATTCAGTGGTCCCTTGGGCCTCGCGCGCGCCTGACGCGGGCGCGCTGATGATATTGGAAGGCAGACCGCCCCATGGCTCGCTACATGCCCCGCTCCCTGATGTTCGCCGCCGCCGCCCTCGCGGCCTCGGCCATTGCCGCACCGGCCCTGGCCCAGGACCCGCTGCGGGTCGACATCGACCAGACCGCCCGCATCCAGCTGCGCGCCCCCGCCGGCTCCGTAATCGTTGGCAATCCGCAAATCGCCGACGTGACCGTCGTCGATGCCAACACCCTGTTCGTCACCGGCAAGGGTTATGGCGTGACCCAGATCGTCGCCGTCGACAGCATCGGTCGCACCGTCTTCCAGAGCCAGATCGTGGTCAGCGCCGGAGACTCCGGTCAGGTCCGGGTCTGGCGCGGCGGTCAGGTGACCGAAATGGCGTGCGGTACCACCTGCTCGCCCAGCCTGCGTTCGGACGGCACGCCGTAATATGCTCCGGGCGGCCCGATCGCGAACGGCCCTTGACCGCTTTCTCGCGGCGCGTCGGGGCTCGACCGCGGTCGAGTTCGCCATGGTCGCCATGCCCTTCTTCTTCATGATGTTCGCCGTTCTGGAACTGGCGTTCGTCTTCGTGCTCGATTCCGTCCTCGAGAATGCCGTCATTGAGACCGGCCGTCTGGTGCGCACCGGCCAGGCCGAAAGTCAGGGCTTCAATGCCACCCAGTTCAAAACCTCCATGTGCGGCCGGATGAGCATCTTCTCCAGCGACTGCATGGCCAAGGTTACGGTCGATGTGCGCGAAATCCCCCAGTTCACCAATCCCAATCCGCCCGATCCGACCGCCGGTAGCAGCTTCAGCGAGGCCGGCCTCGGCTATGACGGCGGCGACCCGGGCAGTCTGATGCTGGTCCGCGCATGGTACCGGCACACCCTGTTCACCCCCTTCCTGGAACAGGGGCTGGCGCGAATGGGTGACGGCAAGGCGATCCTGACGGCCACCACCGCCTTCCGCAACGAGCCCTGGCGATGAGCGGACGCGGCATCCCCAGGCGCCCCTGGCAACGACTGGGATCCGACCGACGCGGCGTGTCCGCGGTCGAATTCGCCATGCTGGCCCCGGTGATGATCTTCTTCTACTTCGGCCTGGCCGAATTCTGTCAGGGCTATATGGCCCAGAAACGCGCCAGCCATTCCGCCGCCATGGTCGCCGACCTGATCGCCCAGCGCGAGCGAATCACGCCCGGCGAGATCGACGACATCTTTGAAGTCGGTGAGCTGATCATGGCGCCCTTCACCGCCACCGGCATGAGCCTCAGGGTGTCCAGCGCCCGACGGATTGATGACAGCACGGTGCGCATCGACTGGAGCCGGGGCAGCGGCATGACCGCCCGGACCACCGGCAGCACCATCACCGTGCCCGCTGGCCTGATCGCGATCGGCGAGAGCGTCGTGGTGTCCGAGTCGCTCTACGACTACGACTCCCCGGTCGACTATATGATGCCGGGGATCACCACCTTTTCGCACACCTTCTATCTGCGGCCGCGCACGGTCGAGCGCGTGGCGCTGGTGCCCTAGGATTCCATCAGGGCCCGTCTGATCGCCGAGATTTTGGACAGGACCTCGGCGGATTCCGCCGCCGGATCGCTGTCGGCGACGATGCCCGCCCCTGCCTGCGTCCGCCAGTGCCAGCCCTCTTCCCGCTGCTCGAAGGCGAGGGTGCGAATGAGGACCGAGGCGGTCATCCGCCCCTCCCCCTCCCGCAGCAGCAGGCTACCGCACCACGGCCCGCGGGGCGGCTCATGCCCGGCGATGACCTTCATGGCCTGATGCTTGGGCGCCCCTGTGATGGACCCCGGCGGAAAGGTCGCGGCCATCGCCTGTCCCACGCCCTGCCCCGGTCTCAGCCGGCCGCTGATGGTCGAGACCAGATGATGCACATTGGCATAGGACTCCGGGTGAAACAGGCGCTCGACCCGGACCGAAGAGGGCACACAGACCCGCGACAGGTCGTTCCGCATCAGGTCGACGATCATCAGATTCTCGGCCCGGTCCTTGGCCGACGCCAGCAGGGCCTCGACCTCGGCCTGGTCTGCGACCGGGTCGGTGCGACGCGGGCGAGTGCCCTTGATCGGTCGCGTCTCGATCCGTCCGCCCGGTTCCAGCGTCAGGAACAGCTCCGGCGAGTTGGACACCAGCGCCCGCTCCCCCCGCCGCCAGAAGGCCGCATAGGGTGCCGGACTGTCGCGGACCAGACGCAGGAAGACGTCCAGCGGATCCGCTTCCCACGTCAACTTTCCGCTCCATGCCCGGGCGATATTGGCCTGAAACAGCTCGCCCGCCGCGATGCGCGCCACAACATCGGCCACCGCGGTGCGATAAGCCGTCTCATCGGCCTCGGCGTTAAAGGTCGCGGACAGAGGGCCCTCAATGGCGCCCCGCGCGCTCGCCGCCTGCGACCAGTCCTCGGCCAGATCGAGCGCCTGCTCAGCCTCAACGGCATCCTCACCTCGCCCGACCGCCGTCAGGGTCCGGGTCGCGGTCTCGAACACCAGCCAGGCCGGATAGCGGGCCGCCATCAGGTCGGGCCAGACCTTCGGCCTCAGCCCCGTCGCGGGCCGGACCCCGCCATCATAGGCCAACAGCTGAACCGCCCCTTCGGCCCAAGCGGGATCATCCAGCAGGGCCGTGACCTGCGCCGCATCCCCGTCGATCTGACGGATGGCATCCGGATCAGCGGCGATCAGCACCCGTCCAGCCGTTCCGCTGAACAGGCCCAGCGCACCGTCCCGCGCACCGATGGCCTGCAGAATCTCCAACGGATCGCGCCACGGCAGGGCGCGTTCCCGCCGCGCCGCGTAAGGCCGGATCATGCCGACAGCCGCTCCACAATCCGGTCGCGCCGGTCGGTATCGATGCCCAAGGCCTCGGCCAGATACTCGTCGACCGAGCCATGGGCCGTCGTCATCTCAGAGATGGCCGCGTCCAGGAACTCGGGCGCCACCCCCAGAAAGGCCACGACCGCCGCATGCGACGCTGTACGCCCCGTCATAGTCTTCAGCCGTTCGGCGATGAAGCCGGCCTGCCCCTCAAGATCGACCGCCGTATTGGTCAGCAGATAGTCGGCCATCAGGTCATCGTGACCGACGCCCAGCAGATGGTGGGTCAGGGCCGCCAGCAGCCCCGTCCGGTCCTTGCCCGCCGCGCAGTGGATCAGCACCGGCCGGTCGCTTTCGGCCAGCGCTTCGAAATAGCGGCGGAACAGGTCGATGTGAGACGCCTCGAACGGCAGGCGGCGATAGGTGTCGGTCATGAAGGCCCGGCCCGACTCCTCGGTCAGATCGGCCGTCTTCAGGAAGGTCATATGGGGCGCTTCGCCCCCGTCGTCGTGGGCGCTCTCGATCAGCCTGGCGGCAAAGCCTGCGGGCCTGCGGCTGGGCTGGCCGCGTCGCTCGCCGGGACGGCGCAGGTCGACCACCACCCCGAGGTCGAGCTCTGCCAGCGCCACAAGATCCGCCTCGGTCGCCCGGGCCTGATGGGCGCTGCGGAACAGCCGCCCGGGCCGCACATGCCGACCCGCGACCCCGGCGTAGTCACCGAAGTCGCGGAAGTTGTCGATCGCCTCAAAACGTCTCAGTCGCTCGCTCATGCCCCCTCATAGCGTAGTCGGGCGGGCGTGCCACCGTGACCCTTCGTCTGGCGGGTCAGCGGGGCGGAATCAGGGCCGACAGCGTATCCAGATAGGCCATGAAGGCGGTCCGGCCGGCGTCGGTCAACTGCGCCTCGGTCAAAGGCTTGCGACCCTGGAAGCGCTTGGTGATCTCGACGAAGCCTGCCTCTTCCAGCTTGCGCAGATGCACCGACAGATTGCCGTCCGTGGTCTTCAGCCGGGCCTTGAGATCGCTGAAATCCGCCATGCCCGCGCTGGACAGATAGGCCATGATGCCCAGCCGCACCCGGCCGTGGATGACGTCATCGATCTCATTGATGTCAAACGATGGCTCCATCAGATCACCTCGGCCGGTTCCTGACGCACCAGGATCAGGCCGGGGATCAGGGCCAGCAACACCAGTCCGGCGGCATAGCCCAGCCACAGCACCGGCGTACCGATGAGCGAGGCGATGGCTGGCGCGCCGACCCAGCCACCGATAGCCAGCCACCACTGCCACTTCTGTCCGGACATGGTCGCCGACACTGCCCAGCCCGCACCGTAGAGGGCGAAGATCAGCGACGGAAACAGAAAGACCGGCACCTCGCTCTGCAGCTTGTAGGACAGGATCGCCATCGACAGCGCCATCGTGAAGATGCCGAGGCCGACCCCCATCCATCCGGCGCCGACGGCCCGGTTGACCGCCGAACGCGCTCCGGGTTTGCTGCGGATCTTCGATTTGAGACCAATCAGACCGATGAAGAACAGCACGAGGGCGCCGAGCCAGACGTAGTTGTAGACGACCGGTTCGGCGGCGATCAGACCGCTGTCGATTCCGTAATGGATCAGGGAGGCGATCCCGAAGACCGTGCCGGCAACGATCAGAACGCCCCCGCCAAGGACAGGGGTGTTGCGCCCTTCCTCGGCCAGGGCGCGGATGTAGGCGATGTCGTCCTGCGGGGACGTGGTGTCGTGATGGGGCATTGGCCCTTCCCTCCAGTCAGCGGGGGCACTGCGCCCCGTGTGTGACCCTTGATTGCCCCATATACTTTGTGTTGTAAAGTGCTTTCTTGTGGCCTTGCCAAGCCATGGCGCTACGGCTGGGCCATGCGCATGAATTTCCACCGACTGGCCTATGAGGCCCTTGAGGTCTGCAACGCCCTGACGCTGGAGACCTTCCGGACATTTCTGGCGCAGGCTGGTCCCAAGCCGGGCGGCCGGGCGCTGGAGATCGGGGCGGGCAATGCGGCGCTTGCCATCAGTCTGGCCCGCGACTTTGCCATGGTGGTCGACGCGGTCGAGGTCGATATGGCGGTGGCGGCGCTGGCCCAGTCGCGCATCAATGCGGCGGGGGTCGCCGACCGGGTGACGCTCAGCCGGATGCGGTCGCTGACCCTGCTGGAGGATCTGCCGCCCCAGGATCTCATCTTGTGCGTTGGCGCCACCGATCCTGTGGGCGAGGAGCACCGCGATCCTGACGCCGCCTTCCGCACGCTGGCAGGCCATCTGGCGCCCGGAGGCCTGCTGGTCTGGGGCGACCTGTACTGGACCGAGAGCCCGCCCGAGCCGCTGGCCCGGGTCATGGCCCTGACCAATGCCTGCACGCCGCTGGCCGACTGGACCACGGCAGCCGGGGCCGCCGGGCTGGAGGTGCTGGACATCCACGTGGCCGACGATGCGACCTGGGACGCCTATGTCGCCACCATGGACCGGGCGGCGCGCGACTGGATCGCCGCCCATCCCGGCCGGATCGAGCGCCCCCACATCGAGGCGACGGCCGACCGGGTCCGGTCCTTCCTGACCTTTGCCCGACCCTATACCGGCTTCGCCCTGCAGCTGATGCGCAAACCCGCGCCCTAGCGGAACGGCGGCTCGTCGAAGGCGCGCAGCTTGCGGGAGTGAAGGCGCTCGCCCTCTTCGCGCAGCAGGTCGACGGTCTGGATGCCGATCTGCAGGTGCTCCGAGATCGAGCCTTCGTAGAAGCGGTTGGCCTGTCCCGGCAGCTTGATCTCGCCGTGCAGCGGCTTGTCCGAGACGCACAGCAGGGTCCCGTAGGGCACCCGGAAGCGATAGCCCTGGGCCGCGATGGTCGCCGATTCCATGTCGATAGCGACCGCCCGGCTCTGGTTGAAGCGCAGGGCCGAGCGGGTGTAGCGCAGCTCCCAGTTCCGGTCGTCGGTGGTCACCACGGTCCCGGTCCGAAGGCGCAGCTTGACCTGATCGCCGGGCATTCCGCTGACGGACTTGGTGGCGTCATAGAGGGCGCGCTGGACCTCGGCGATCGAGGGGATGGGGATGTCCGGCGGCAGCACCGCATCCAGCACATGGTCATCGCGGAGATAGGCGTGGGCCAGCACATAGTCGCCGATCGACTGGCTGGCGCGCAGGCCGCCACAGTGACCGATCATCAGCCAAACGTGGGGTCGGGTCACGGCCAGATGGTCGGTGATGGTCTTGGCGTTCGAGGGGCCCACGCCGATGTTGACCAGGGTGATGCCTTTCGCGCCCGGCGCCGTCAGGTGATAGGCGGGCATCTGGTGCTTCTTCCAGGCCGTGTCGCTGATCGCGGCCTCGGGATCGGGGGTGTCGCGCGTGATCAGCACCCCGCCGGCGCAGGACAGGGTTTCATAGGGGCTGCCGGGGCGTTTCAGCTCACCGATGGCCCAGCTGACGAACTCGTCGACATAGCGATTGTAGTTGGTGAACAGCACATAGGACTGGACGTCATCGACCGGCGTGCCGGTGTAGTGCTTGAGCCGGGCCAGCGAGAAGTCGGTCCGAAGGCCGTCGAAATGCGACAGCGGAAAGTCGCCTGAGGTGTCGAACAGGCCGTCCGGAATCTCGTCGCCGATATGGGCCAGCTCGGTCGTCGGGAACCAGCGGGCCAACGCCGCCGTCATTGACCGGTCCAGCGCCACCTCGGCCCCGTCCAGCACATAGGGGAAGGGGATTTCCTGACGCGACAGGCCGACCTCGAAGGTCGCGTCATATTCGTCGGCCAGCAGGGTCAGCTGTTCCTTCAGATAGCTGCGGAACAGGTCGGGGCGGGTGACGGTGGTGGCATAGGTGCCCTGCTTCGACAGCCGGGCATAGGCGCGGGGCTGAAGGTCCTGGGGCCGGTCACCGTGCCAGCGGATGCGTAGTTCGGGATAGGCGAACAGGCCATCGGCACGGGCGGCGGCATCGGGCCGGGTGCCGTGGTCGACGAAGTCCCGCACCGCCTGGCGCAGGGTGTCGACGGATTTGACGTAAAGGGATTCAAGGCGGTCGATTACCGCGTCGGGGGTCATTTGCTCTGTCATGGCCTCCTCTAGCGGAACAGTATGACCTTGGCGAGACGGGGCCGCTAATCCGTGCCGCGCACCCGTTCGATCAGGGCCAACGAGACCTCGTCGTCGGCATAGTGCTGGACCAGCGCCGCCTCGTCAGCCTCGAGGCTGTCGCATTTCAACTCGGCGACGGCCGCCTCGATCTGCGCGCCGCGCTCCGCGTCATAGGCGTCCTCGCCCCTCCAGTGGTCGCAACCCAGCCGGCGACCGGCCCAGCCCAGAATGTCGGCCGGAACGGTCGTGGCGGCGGTAATGAGTGGATCATTGACCTGCAGGTGTTCGACCACCAGCCGGTCCCCCTCGATCGCCAGCGACACCCAGGCGTCCCCGCCGGTCGGGCAGCAGTTGGCGTCATTGTCCTGCCACAGGCTGGTCTCGGCCATCAGGGCGGGCCAGCGATAGCCGACACCCTTCCACACCGCGAGGCCAGGCGGCAGCTGGTCGGCCAGGTCGGCTTTCCACGAGGTCACGTCGATCTGGGTGAAGGGGGGCTCGGCGTCGAGGACCCAGCGGAACAGGACGTCGGCATTCATGCGCCCGGTGCCGTCATGATAGCCGGGGATGGCGACATAGAGGTCGTCATACCCCTCGATCAGGACCGGCGGCTCGTGGACGATCGCGGTCTGCACCCAGCTGCGGGCCTCGAGACGCCCGTCCGCCATCGGCGTGTAGAGGACGACGGCCGCCAGAGGCATATCCCATTGGCCGCCGGTCCGGAGCTGTTGCCAGTAGAGGCTGCGCGCGGGCTCTCCTGCCTTCGCGTCAGCCGGCATGAGCATGACACCGGCGGCCTCGACCCGGCAGGCGTCAGGCCCGAGCGGCGGGCAGGCGGTGGCCAGGGAGTCGAAGTCGGTGACGTGGCCCGCCAACTGGCGATCCCGGGCGGTGGCGCGCTCCAGCTCGGCGATCCGTTCCGTCTCCCTGGCCGGGCGTTCGGCGGGGTCCGTCTCCTGCCACCACAGGCGCCACTCGCGGGCCGCATCGCGGGCGTCGACCGGCAGAGGCGTTGCGGCCAGATAGTCCGCCTCGGCCCGGTCGACGGCGGTCTGGGCGTAGACCGGGGCGGCGGTGACCAGCGTCAGGGCCAGGGCAACAGCAAGACGGCGCAGCATCACAGATCCTCCTTCAAGCGTGGCCGCACTGTGCGCGCTCAGGCCGGGCGATCCAAGGTCCGGTGGAAAAAGTCAGAGACCTCGGCCAGCACGGGGGCCTTCTTGCGGAACAGGGGCGAGAAGGTCGCGACCAGATCGGCGTGGTTCAGCCCCTCATAGAAGCGGGCGGTGCAGGTGCCGCCAACCGCGTCCATCCGCTCGCACAGCAGGCGGGTGTCCTCGGCATGGACCACCTCGTCAGCGGTGCCGTGGCCCAGCCACAGCGGCGGGGCATCCGCCCGCGCGAAGGTGATCGGCTGGGTCAGGGTGGGGTCGGGCGCGCGACCAAAGGCATTGACCGAGGCCTTCACGTCGAACGGCAGGAATTCGTAGGGGCCCGCCAGCCCGGCCGCAGCCTTGATCAATCCCGGGCGGTCGACGGCGGCCATATAGCGGCGGTCCAGCGCGATCATCAGGGCCAGATGGGCGCCCGCCGAATGGCCGATGACGCCCAGCCGGTCGGGGTCCCCGCCGAGGTCCCGCGCGAGCTCGGCCGCCACGGCCGTGGCCAGCGCGGCATCCTCGATGAAGCCGGGGAAATGAACCTCGGGCACCAGCCGGTAGTCAGGCAGGGCAACGACGAAACCCTTGGCCGCCAGCGCCTGAGCCGCCCAGCCGTAGACCTCGCGCGATCCCGAATCCCAGCCGCCGCCGTAGAAGAAGACCAGCGTCGGCACCGTCGCGGCGGGCGAGGCGCCGGTCGGGGCATAGATGTCCATCCTCTGGCGCGGGTCGTCGCCGTAAGGCTGGTCGCGGGCGACGCGTCGGGCACCCGGATCGCGGGGGCCGAGCTTGTTGAGCAGGCCCAGCGGCGAACAGGCGACAGCCAGCCCGCCCAGCAGGGTCGCCAGGGTAGCGCGGCGGGTCATAGGGGAACTCGGGATCAGCGTCATGGGACCCTAGATACGCGCGAACGGCCGATTTGGCTGCCCGGGGTGGGGGAGCGCCGGGAGCGGGTGGGGAAAAAACACCGTCTGAATAGTCTGAATGGTCTGAACCGTCTGAACCGTCTGAATGGTCTGAAATGCGCGCCTCCATCAGCCGGGTTGTGGCAACCGGACAGTATGGGTGAGGCGACGACCCGCGCGGGAAGAACGGTGCGGCAAACGGCACAGGTATTGAAACGGTTGGCGTTTCGGGCGGCGGGCATGATGGTTGCTGCCCTCAGCCCCTCGTCATCCTCCGACTTGATCGGAGGATCGGTTCTGGCACGTCGTCAGCCGTCGCGGGTGACACCGATCCTCGGGTCAAGCCCGAGGATGACGGGAGGAAGCGCGGAAGGGCCAGAAAAATAGGCCGTATACCAAGGACATGTCATTTTTTCTGTCACAAACTGTCATATAATATTTACATTGAGATCAATCGGCGCATTCTGTGCGGGAAGACGTCTGAGAGCGTCCCCTTTTTGCTGGAGGCCCACGCCCATGATCCGTACTGCCCTGTCCCTGTCCCTTGCCGCCGGTCTGGCCCTTGCGGCCGCCATGCCCGCCTCGGCCTCGGTCGATCCGAAAACCCAGCGCGCGCCGGCCCAGACCGTGATGATCTGTGCCGAAGATTCCGCCACCCGGGCCAGCTTCGAGCGCGAATATGGCGAGCGTCCGGTGTTCGTCTCGGCCCGGGACCTGCTGGCGGCGCGCGATGCCGGTGAGCGCTGGGAGGCTCCGCGCTGCATGACCGAGCGCGAATACGCCCGCTATGAGCGGATCAGCGAACAGCGCGCCGAACTGCGCCGCTAGACTCTTCACCCCTTGACATGACGAAGGGGACGCCGGTTTGATCCGGCGTCCCCTTTTTCACGCCCTGCGGCGATCGCTTATTCGCCGATGTGTTTGTCCAGCCAGCCGAACACCTCATTGTGCCATTGCAGGCTGTTCTGGGGCTTGAGCACCCAGTGGTTCTCGTCCGGGAAGATCAGCAGGCGGCTTTCGATGCCCTGACGCTGCAGGGCGGTGAAGGCCGACAGGCTTTGCGAGGTCGGGATGCGGAAGTCCTGCTCGCCATGGATGACCAGCATGGGGGTGTTCCACTTGTCGACATGGTTGGCCGGGTTGAATTCCTGATAGCCCCGCGGGTTTTCCCACGGGGTGCCGCCGTTTTCCCACTCGGTGAACCACAGCTCTTCGGTGGCAAAGCCCATGCTGAAGGTGTCGAAGACGCCGTCGTGGTTGACCATGCATTTAAAGGCATTCGGCCAGTTGCCCGCGATCCAGTTGACCATATAGCCGCCGTAGGAGGCCCCGAGCGCGCAGGCCCGGTCGCCGTCGAGGAAGTCATAGGTGTCCAGCGCGTGGGCCCAGCCCTTTTGCAGGTCTTCCAGCGGGCGATCGCCCCAGTGCTGGCTGATCGAGTCGGTGAAGGCCTGGCCGTAGCCGACCGAGCCGTGGAAATCGATCATCACCACCGCATAGCCGGCGCCCGCATAGGTCTGGGGATTCCAGCGCCACGACCAGTTGTTGCTGAAGGTGCCCTGCGGCCCGCCGTGGATCAGGAAGGCGACGGGGTATTTTTCGCCCTCGACATAGTTGGCGGGCTTGATCACCCAGGCGTGGACGGTCTCGTCGTTCCAGCCCTCAAAGGTGAACTGCTCGGCCTCGCCAAAGGCCAGCTCGCCCACGACGGGATTCACCTCGGTCAGGCGTCGCGGCATTTCGCGGCCGCGATAGGTCTTGAACCAGAGGTCGCCCGGCTGATCCAGCGCGGCCAGCGAATAGACGATGCCCGAGGGTGTCAGGCTGCTGGAGGCAACCGACCCCTCGCCGGTGAAGGGGATGACCGCACCGTTACGGGTATCGACCGCGAACATCCGATAGTGGCCGGTGTCCTGGGCGGTGACATAGAGGGTGTTGCCGTCGGGGCCCCAGGCCAGGCTGCTGGCCGAGCGGTCCCAGTTGGCGGCGATCTGGCGGACCTGACCGGTTTCCATGTCGCGCAGCATGATGGCGAATTTGTCGGCCTCGAAGCCCGGGCGGGACATGGCGCGATAGGCCAGGGTGCGACCGTCCGGCGAGAACGCCGGGCCGGCGTCCCAGGCCGGATTGCTGTCGGTCAGATTGGTGAAGTCGCCGCTGTCGCCGAGGCCATCGGTCAGCCACAGGTCGAAATCGGTGCTCCACGGCTCGGTCAAGCCGGCCTCGCGCGCCGAAAAGACGATCGCCTCGCCGTCCGGCGTGAAGGTAAAGTCCTCCTCGCCGCCGAACGGCTTGGAAGGGGTGTCGCCGTCAAAGCCGCGCGTGACCCAGACGGGATCGCCCTCGGCCCGGCCATCGGCGCCCAGCGAGACGACGAACAGATGGTTCTGGGTGCCGTCCTTCCAGGTGTCCCAGTGGCGGACGAACATGCGGTCATAGACGCGGCCGGTGCTGTTGCGGGCGGCCTCGGCCTCTGAGCGTTCGACCGAACATGCCAGGGTCTCGCAATCCGGATAGACGGCCAGCGCCACGACCAGTCGCTCGCCGTCCGGTGAGATCTTATAGCCCTGAACGTCGAACGGCAGGTCGGTGACCTGGACCTGTTCGGTGCCCTCGGTGTCGGTGGCCCAGATCTGGTTCGAGCCCGAGCGCGACGACAGGAAATAGAGGGTGCCGCCATCGGGGGCCCAGCGGACGGTGTTGCCCTTTTCGCCATTCGGGAACAGGGGACGGGCCTCATCCGATCCGGTCAGGTCCTGCAGCCACAGGGTGGTGCCGCCGCCGCCCATGACGGGATCGACCTCACGCACCTGATAGGTGACCCAATGACCGTCGGGCGAGACCTGCGGGTCCGACAGGCGGTTGAGGCCCAGCATGATGTCGTAGGTGAAGGGCTCTGCCCCCGTGTCCTGGGCGGTGGCCGCCGGGGCGGCGATCAGACTGATCGCCAGAAAGGCTGCAGCCGCCGTGGAGCGGATCAGGGATGTCGGGAGGGATCGCATGCGCCGGACCTCTTGGGCTTGCCAGAACGTAGGAACGCAGGCGTAGCACCGCCGGGCGGCTCCGGCAAAGCCTGCTCGCACACCGCGCTTGCCCGACCGCGCGGGAGCGGCGACAACCGGATCATGACGGTGGCCCCCGATTCCCGACATATCTGCGATGTGCTGATCGCCGAGCGCGCGCCGCGGCTGACGGGCTCGGTCGGCTGGCCGGTGATCCGGCCGTTTCTCTATGCCCTGCTGGGCTATGGCAAGGCGCGCCGGATGGCCGATGCGGTGGCGCCGATGGGCGGGGCCGAGGCGCTGGATCACGTCTCGAAACTGCTGGCGCTGGACGTCAAGGTGATGAATGCCGACCGGATTCCGGAAAGCGGCCGCTGTGTGATCATCAGCAATCATCCAACCGGGATCGCCGACGGCATCGCCGCCTATGACGCCATTCGCGCGCGGCGGCCCGATGCGATCTTTTTCGCCAATGCCGATGCGTTGCGGGTCGCGCCGCGACTGGGGGAGGTGGTCATTCCGGTCGAATGGGTGACGTCCAAGCGCACCCGTGAAAAGACCCGCGCCACGCTGGAGGCCGCCCGCGCGGCGTTCGAGGCCGAGCGGCCCGTGGTGCTGTTTCCCGCCGGGCGGCTGGCGCGCATCGCAAAAGACGGCAGCCTGACCGATCCCGAATGGCCCCCGACCGCCGTCAGTCTGGCGCGCAAATACGGGGCCCCGGTGGTGCCGATCCATATGGCGGGTCCGTATTCGCGCCTGTTCCATCTATTCGCCCGCATCTCGCCCGAGCTGCGCGACATCACCCTGTTTCATGAAATGTTGAACAAGGCCGGGGGGACCTTCCGCCTGACGGTCGGACCGACCATCCCGGCCAGCCGGCTGGACACCGATGCGGCGCGCGCCACCTATGCGCTGAAGGCCTATGTCGAGCGGGTGCTGCCCGGCCAGCCGGATGCGCCCTTTGCCTGAGGTGCGCGATATCCCCCTGGCGGACGAGGCGGCGACCACCCGGCTGGGCGCGGCCCTGGCGCTGCAGCTGGCGATCGGCGAGGCCCTGCTGCTGAACGGCGAGCTGGGCATGGGCAAGTCGACGCTGGCGCGCGGCCTGATCCGGGCCCTGACCCGCCCCGACGAGGATGTGCCCAGCCCGACCTTCACCCTGGTGCAATTCTATGAGGGCAGCCCGCCGGTCGCCCATTTCGACCTCTACCGGCTGGAAGACCCCGAAGAGATCCAGGAGATCGGCCTTTATGAAGCGCTGGAGGACGGGGCGGTGCTGATCGAATGGCCCGAACGTCTGGGGACAGGCGGCGGAGAAGCCTTGAGCCCGGACCGGCTGTCGGTCACGCTGGAAACCGACGGCGCGGGCCGCCGCGCGCACCTGACCGGCTATGGGGCCTGGGCCGGAAAGCTGAAGGAACTGCATGTCTGACCGGAATGCCCTGATCGCCGATTTTCTTGCCGGAGCGGGGCTGGCCGAGGCGCGGCGCGATCCCCTGCCCGGCGACGCCTCGACCCGGCGCTATGAGCGGCTGACCACGCCTGCAGGTTCGACCCTGATGCTGATGGATCAGCCGCCAGCGACCGAGTCCCTGCCCTGTGACCCGTCGTGGACGGCGGCACAGCGTCATGCGGCCGGCTGGAACGCCGTGGCGCGGCTGTCGGCCGGACGGATCGAGGCCTTTGCCGCTGTCGCCGCACACCTGCGCCATGCGGGTCTGTCGGCGCCGGAGATCGTGGCGGTCGATGCGCCGAACGGCCTGGCGGTGATCGAGGATTTCGGCGACGACCTGTTCGCCCGGGTGATCGAGGACGGCGAGCCGCAGGCGCCGCTGTACCTCGCCGCCGTCGAGGCCATTGCGCGGCTGCACCTGACCGGCCTGCTGCCCGAGGTCATGCCCGGCCTGGGGGGCGACTGGCCGCTGCTGACCTATGACGCCATAGCCCTTCAGGGGGGTGCCGACCTGTTCGTCGAGTGGATGCCGAAACTGCACCCCGGGCTCCACTTCGGTCCGGCGGCGCGGGACGAATGGCAGGCCGCCTGGGCACCGGTTGTGGCCATGGGCGAGGCCAGGGCCTGGGTGATGGCACACCGCGACTATCATGCCGAAAACCTGCTTTGGCTGCCGGACCGTAGCGGCCATCGCCGCGTCGGCCTGATCGACTTTCAGGATGCGGTGCTGGCCCACCCGGTCTGGGACCTGCACTCCCTGCTGCAGGACGCCCGCCGCGATGTGCCGCCAGAGTTGGAGGCGGTCGCGCTCGACTACTATTTCGACATCATGCAGGTCGACCGCGAGGAATACCGCCGCGACTATGCCGCGCTGGCTGCGCTGAACGAGGCGCGGATTCTGGGGGTGTTTGCCCGGCTGATCGCGCGGGACGGAAAGCCGCGTTATCGCCAGTTCATGCCCCGCATGTGGGGCCATCTGGAACAAAACCTGAAACGTCCGGAACTGTCGCAGGTCAGGAGTTGGTTCGACCGTCATGTTCCGAAGGAGATGCGCGGATGACGGTTCCGACCACAGCCATGGTGCTGGCGGCAGGGCTGGGCACGCGGATGCGGCCCCTTACCGATGACCGGCCCAAGGCGCTGGTCGAGGTGGGCGGTCTGGCCCTGATCGACCATGTGCTGGACCGGCTGGCGGACGCGGGCGTGACCCGTGCGGTCGTGAATGTCCACTGGTTCGCAGACCGGCTGGAGGCCCATCTGGCGGCGCGGGGGCGCGGGCCGGAGATCACCATATCCGACGAGCGGGCCGAACTTCTGGAGACCGGCGGCGGGCTGAAGAAGGCCATGCCCCTGCTGGGCGATGCGCCGGTGTTCGTCGCTAATATCGACAGCGTCTGGACCGACCGGGGCGATGCGCTGGCGGACCTCGCAGCACAGTGGGACCCGGAGCGGATGGACGCGGCCCTGCTGCTGGCGCGGCGCGCGGGCGCCATCGGCTTTGAGGGTGGCGGGGATTTCTTTCTCGGCGACGACGGCCAGCTGACCTTCCGGGGCGAGGCGGCCGAGGCCCCCTTTGCCTATATGGGCGTGCACATCTGTCGGCCGGGCTATGTTGCCGAGGGGCCTGACGGGCCCTTTTCGCTGAGCGGATTGTGGCGACGGTCGGCGGCAGAGGGCCGGCTTTATGGCTGTGTGCTGGACGGGGAGTGGATGCACGTCGGCGATCCCGGGGCCCGCGACGAGGCCGAGGCCCGGCTGACGAACCCATGAGCCGGTTCGATCCGTTTGCGGGCGCCGGGCCGCGCTGGTGGTCCATCGAGGCGCACCGGCCGTTTCTGGAGGATCTGGCGGCGGGGGTGCTGGACTGGCTGGGCGAGGACGCACCCGAGACCCTGAGCGATGCGGTCATCCTGCTGCCCAACCGGCGCGCGGCACGGGCCTTCACCGAAGCTCTGACCCTGCTGTCGGGCGACCGTCCCGTGCTGCTGCCCCAGGTGCGCCCCTTGGGCGATCTGGAGGAGGACGAGCCACCATTCGCGCCGGGCGAGCTGGAGCTGGACCTGAAGCCCGCCATCTCGCCGCTGAAGCGCCGGTTCGAGTTGGCGCAACTGGTGGCCGCTCACCACGGGGGGGCGGTCGAGCCCCTGCGCGCGCTGGAGATGGCCGAGGCGCTGGCGGCGTTTCTGGACTCCTGCCAGATCGAGGAGGTGGCTGACCCGGGCCGGGTGGCCGATCTGGTGGAGGCCGATCTGGCCGAGCACTGGCGCTCCACCGCCGCCTTCCTCGCCGTGGCGGTGGAGGCGTGGCCGAAGCGGCTGGACGAACTGGGCCTGAGCGACCCGTCCGCGCGGCGGGTGACCCTGCTGAAGCGGCTGGCCGAGGTGTGGGATGAACGGCCGCCGGCCTTCCCGGTGATCGCGGCGGGCTCGACGGGCACCGTGCCCGCCGCGGCGGCGGTGCTGGGGGCGGTGGCGCGCGCGCCCTCGGGCTGCGTGGTGCTGCCGGGACTGGACCGGGACCTGTCGCAAACGGCGTGGGACCAGATCGCAGACGACGACGGCGAGCAGCATCCGCAGGGGGCGCTGAAACGCCTGATCGGGCGGCACGGCATTGACCGGGCCGAGGTACGGGCCTGGCCCGCGCGGGACGCGGGAGAGAGCGCGCGTCTGGGCCGGGCGCGGCGTCGACTGATCGCCGAGGCGCTGAAGCCGCCGAAGTCCACCGCCGACTGGACGAAAGCCATCACAGAAATGCGCGAGGGCGGCGGCGATCCCATCGCCGAGGGGCTGGAAGGCCTGACCGCCGTCACCGCCCGCACCGAGGAGGCCGCCGCCGCGCTGGCCGCGGTGCTGATGCGGGAGGGGGTGGAGAAACCCGGGCAGACCGTTGCGCTGGTGACGCCCGATCCGCTGTTCGCCCGAAGGGTGCAGGCGCGGTTGGGGCGGTGGGGGCTGAAGGCCGACTCCTCGGCGGGTTCGCCTTTGTCGGAAACGCCGGCGGGCGTGCGGCTGGCCCAGCTGGCGCAGCTGGCCAAGGCCTTCGGGGCGGTCCCGCTGCTGGCCATTCTGAAGCATCCGTGGACGACGCTGGCCGGGGCGGACGAGATCGAGGCGCTGGAGCGCGAGGGTCTGCGCGGGGCGGGGCCCGCCGACTGGGACGCGGTGCGACGGCGGCTGGAGACCAACCGATATCGGGCCGGCAAGCGCCGCAAGGATGAAGATCAGGCGCGCATCGACACGGGCCACGGTCTGGTGGACCGGCTGGAGGGCGTGCTGTCGGCTCTGACCGGCATGGACGAGGCACCGCCCGCCGACTGGGCGCGGGTGATCTGCGCGGCGGCGGAGGCGCTGGGCGAAGGCGTTGAGATCTGGCGTGGGCCGGACGGGGCCAGCGCGGCGCGGCTGATGGCGGCCTTGATGACCGAGGGCGCGGAGGCGGGCGTGCTGAACGCCTCCGCCTTTGCGGAACTGCTGGGCCGACTGATGGGCGCGGAGGTGGTGCGCACGGGCGGCGACGCGCATCTGCGTCTGAGAATTCTGGGCGCCATCGAGGCGCGGCTGGTCCGGGCCGACCGGGTCATTCTGGCGGGGCTGGAGGAAGGGGTGTGGCCGCGCGGCGGGGGGACGGATCCGTTCCTCTCCCGGCCCATGCGCAAGACCCTGGGCCTGCCGCCGCCCGAGCGCCGCATCGGCCTGTCGGCCCACGACTTCGCCCAGATCGCCTGCGCGCCGGAGGTCTATCTGTTGCACACGGAGCGGCGGGACAATCAGCCGTCGGTGAAGTCGCGCTGGCTGTGGCGGCTCGAGACGCTGGTGCGCGGGGCGTTCCCGGAGGCGCCGCGCCTGCCGCAGCGGCCGGACCTGCATGATCTGGCCCGGCGGCTGGACGCGCCCGACGCCGATCCGCCGCAGACCCTGAAGCCCGCCCAGCGCCCCGCCCCGACGCCGCCCGTCGCGGCGCGCCCTGACAAGATGTCGGTGACGCGGGTGGAGGAATGGGTGCGCGATCCCTACGCCACCTACGCCCGCTTCGTGCTGAACCTGCACCAGATGGAGCGCCCCGACGAGCGGGTGGAAGCCCGCCTGCGCGGCACGGCCATCCACAGTGCGCTGGAGGTATTCGCCCGCGAGTGGGAGACGTTGGGTGAGACCGGGGCGCAGGACCGGTTCCTGACGCGCTATCTGGACGAGCTGGAGGCGGCGGGCATGACCCCGGCGGCACTGGCCCGCGAACGGGCACTGGGCGCGCGCATGGCGGACTGGGTGACCGGGTTCGAGCGCGACCGCCGGGCCGGGCGGCCCCATGTGGCGTTGGAGGCCTACGGCGAGTGGTCGCCCATCGAGGGCTTCCTGCTGACCGCCCGGGCCGACCGCATGGAGGTCGCCGAGGGCCGCCTGTCGGTGATGGACTACAAGACCGGCGCCCCGCCGACAAAGAAGCAGGTGGAGAGCGGGTTCAGTTCGCAACTGTCCCTGACCGCCGCCATCGCCCGCGAGGGCGGGTTCGGGGCCGTGCTGAAGGCGGAGCCCGACGACCTTCTGTATGTGCGCCTGACCGGGCGAGACCCGGCGGGCGAGATCATGGATCGCAACGGCGAGGCGGGGGCCCCCGCCCTGGCCGATGAGGCGGTGGAGGGGCTGAGGAAACGCATCCGGCAGTACGCCAGCCCGAGCCAGCCCTACCGCTCGCGCATCGCGCCCCAGTTCGCCCAGGCGCGGGTGTCGGACTATGACCATCTGGCCCGGGTGGCCGAATGGTCCACGGCGGCGGAGGATGAGGGATGACGCGCTCCCCCCAGGCCATCGCCGCCGATCCGGCGGTCAACGCCTTCGTCATGGCCAACGCCGGGTCGGGCAAGACCACGACCCTGGTCAACCGGGTTGCGCGGCTGCTGCTGGCCGGGTCGGCGCCCGGCGCGATCCTGTGCCTGACCTTCACCAAGGCGGCGGCGGCGGAGATGCAGCGGCGTCTGTACGAGCGGCTGGGCGACTGGGCGGTGGCCGGCGACGCGCGGCTGAGGGACCAGCTGGCCGAGCTGGAGGAGCGCGCGGCCGACAGCTTCGACGCCCATGACCTTTCGCGGGCCCGCGCCCTGTTCGCCCGGGCGCTGGAGACGCCGGGCGGGCTGAAGATCCAGACCATCCACGCCTTCTGCGAACAGCTGCTGCGGCGCTTTCCCGTGGAGGCAGAGGTCTCGCCCCTGTTCCGCGTCATCGACGAGGCGGAGGCCGCCGACATCCGCCGCCGTGCCCGCGACCGGGTGGCGCTGGCCGACGACATTGCGGGGCTGGCGGGCGCCTATCTGCACATGGCGGGAAAGCTTTCCCAGCCCGATTTCGAGGCCATGTTCGACCGGTTCGAGTCCAAGCGGGCCGAGCTGACCGCCTATGTGGCCGAGGACGGCGGGGCGGCGACCCTTCAGGACCGGGTGGCGGCCTCGGTGGGGCTGGAGGGATGGACCGAGCCGGAGGCGGCGGAGCACGCGGCGGTGACGGCGCCGGACTTCGACGCGGCGGCCTGGCTGGACGCGGCAGCGATAGCGGCCGGATGCAAACAGCCTACGGCGCAGGTGCTGGCTCAGAACCTTCAAGCTGCGGCTGAGGCCGTGCTGAACGGCGAGGCGCCTGTCGAACTGGTCCAGACGATATTCTTCACCGATAAGGGGCTACCCCGTGGGCGTCTGGGCGTGAAGGACATGGGTCCCGCGACCCTGGACTGGCTGGCGCGCGAGCAGGCGCGGCTGGCGGAGCATTTCGAGCGGGCCCGGGCGGCCAGGGTGGCGCTGGACACGGTCTCCGCGCTGGTGCTGGCCTATGCCTATGGCCGGGCCTATGAGACGGCCAAGGCCACGACCGGTGCGCTGGACTTCGCCGACCTGATCCAGCGGGCGCGGCATCTGCTGACCGACGGGCCGGGCGCGGCCTGGGTGCTCTACAAGCTGGACGGCGGCGTCGATCACGTGCTGGTGGACGAAGCCCAGGACACCTCGCCCGAGCAATGGAGCATCGTGCGCGCCCTGACCGCCGAGTTCTTCACCGGGGCCGGATCGCGGGACGGGACAGCGCGCACCGTCTTCGTGGTGGGCGACGAAAAGCAGTCGATCTTCTCGTTCCAGGGGGCCGCGCCCGAGCGACTGGCGGCCGAGGCGCAGGACTATGACCGGGCTATCACCGGCGTGGGCGGGGTGTTTCAGGGGGTGGAGCTGCTGCAGTCCTGGCGCTCCACCGCCGAGGTGCTGGCCGCCGTGGACGCGGTGTTCGCCGAGCCGGCCCTGGCCCGCGCCCTCAGCCCCGGCCGGGGCGAGGCGGGCGAGGACGCCGCCGCCCTGATCCGGCATCAGGCCGCGCGCGCCGACGGGCTGGCGGGGACCATCGACCTGTGGCCGCCGCTGCAGGACGAGACCGACGAAGAGCGCCGCGCCTGGGACGAACCGCTGGACGCCTCGACCGCGCGGGGCGCGCGCCGCCGGGTGGCCGAGCGCATCGCCGACGAGATCAGGACCTCGGTGGAGGCCGGGCACGCGGTGCACGACAAGAAGGCCGGCCTCCGCCCGATGGACTGGGGCGATGTGCTCATTCTGGTGCGCAAGCGCGGACCCATGTTCGAGGAGGTGCTGCGGGCGCTGAAGCAGCGGGGCGTGCCGGTAGCGGGAGCCGATCGGCTGACCCTGTCGGCCCATCCGGTGTTCCAGGACCTGCTGGCGCTGGGGCGGGTGGCCCTGCAGCCCGCCGACGGTCTGACGCTGGCGGGGGTGTTGCGTTCGCCCCTGTGCGACCTGTCGGAAGACGCGCTGTTCGATCTGGCTCATGGCCGCGAGGGCTCGCTGTGGGGCGTGCTGAACGCGCGGGCCGGGCAGGATCCGACGCTGGCGGAGGCGCGGGACCTGATCGCCGATTTCCGCGAGGCGGCGCGCGTCATGACGCCGTTCGACCTTTACGGCCGCCTGCTGAACCGGCTGGACGGGCGGGGCCTGAGCGTGCGGCAGCGGTTCCTGACCCGGCTGGGGTCCGAGGCGGCGGACGCCATGGACGCCTTCCTTGATCAGGCGCGCGCGGCGGAGGGGCGAGGTCCGGCCGATCTGGAACGGTTCTGCCACCTGCTGGCCTCGCTGGACCAGACCATCAAGCGCGAGATGGATGAGCCGCGCGGCGAGGTGCGGGTGATGACAGCGCATTCGTCCAAGGGGCTGGAGGCGCCGGTGGTGATCCTGCCCGACGTGATCTTCGAGGAGCCCCGGGGCGACGCCCTGCTGGAGACGGAAGGCGGCGCCTTCCTGTGGTGCGGCTCGTCCGGCGAGGACTGCGCCGCGTCGCAAATGGCGCGGGACGCGCGCAAGCGGCGGGGCGAGGAGGAGTCGCTGCGACTGCTCTACGTGGGCCTGACCCGGGCGCGGGACCGGCTGATCGTCACGGGACGCTACGCCTCCAACCGCAAGCTAGAGAACCTGAAGGCGTGGTGGGCGCCGATCCTGTCCGCCTTCGAGCGGCTGGAGGGGGTGCGCGAGGTGAAGACCGCCACGGGCGAGGCCCGGCGGTACGGCGCTGATCCGGTGGCCATGGCGCGGACCGCCGCGCCGGCCGACGCCGTCCCGCCGCCGCCGGCCTGGCTGACCACCGCGCCTCGGGCCGAGGCGCCGGAGCGTCGCATGGCCCCGGGCCGGATGGAGGACGCCGCGCGCACGCCCGCGCCATCGCCCCTGTCGCGGGTCGGCGGCGGGCTGGGCCGCTGGCGGCGCGGGGAGCTGATACACCGCCTGCTGGAGCGGTTGCCCGACGTGGCGCCCGATCGGCGGGGCGCGGCGGCAGTCGCCCTGCTGGCGGGGGAGCCCGATCTGGAGGCGGCGCAGAAGGCCGAGATGGCCGCGGCGGCGCTGGGGGTCCTGGACGATGCCCGCTTCGCCGAGGTATTCGGCCCGGCCTCCCGGGCGGAGGTGGCGCTGTCCGGTTCGGCGCCGGAGCTGCCTGCGGGCGTGGTGGTGTCGGCACGGCTGGACCGGCTGGTGGTGACGCCCCGGCGGGTGCTGGTGATCGATTTCAAGACCAACCGCCCGGCGCCGGACCGCGTCGAGGACGCCGATCCGGCCTATGTGCGCCAGTTGGCGATCTACTGGGCCGTGCTGCGGCGGCTGTATCCCGAGCGGACGGTCGAGGCCGCGCTGGTGTGGACCGACGGGCCACGCCTGACGCCGGTTCCCGAAAGCCTGATGCGGCAGGCGCTTCACGCGCTTGTGCCCGCCCTGTAGTCTTCACCTTGAACGGGACGGGATTCGTCCCACATCCGATAGCCGAGGGGCGCCCGCCGCCCCGCCTGCAGAGAGCCTCCCCATGACGACGATCAAGGTCACCGACGACAGCTTCGAGACCGATGTGCTGAAGGCCTCCACCCCCGTGCTGGTCGACTTCTGGGCGGAATGGTGCGGCCCCTGCAAACAGATCGGCCCGGCCCTGGAACAGATCGCCGACGAGATGGCCGGTCAGGTCACCGTCGCCAAGCTGAACATCGACGACAGCCCCATGACCCCGTCGAAACTGGGCGTGAAGGGCATCCCGACCCTGATGCTGTTCAAGGACGGCCAGATGACCTCGATGAAGGTCGGCGCCATCCCCAAGGGCAAGATCGCCGAATGGCTGGCCGAACAGGGCATCGGCACCGCCGCAGCCTGAGGGCTAGACCGGCCAGGTGTCCTCGGACGCGGCCAGCACTTCCCCCGCCAGGTAGAGCGAGCCGCAGATGATGATGCGGCCGGCGCCGAGGTCGAGCGCGCGGCGGACCGCCTCGTCCACGCTGTCGGCGGGCAGCGCGCCCAGCCCCTGACCCCGGGCCACAGCCGCCAGCGCTTCGGCGGGGACGGCCGCGCCCTCGAAATCGACGGTGATGACTGGTGCATCCAGCAGGCGCAGGGTCTGGAAAAAGCCGCCCGCATCCTTTGAGGCCAGCAGGGCGACGATCAGGGCCATGGGCCGGGGATCCCGACGCTGACGCTCCAGCAGGGCCTCGGACAGGGCGCGGCCTGCGTGGGGATTGTGACCGCCGTCCAGCCACAACTCGGCCCCTGCAGCCTCTGCGCGGGTGCCATAGGGCCCGGCCTTCAGCCGCTGCATGCGGGCGGGCCAGACGGCCGAGGTCAGGCCGGCTTCGATGGCATCCACGGTCAGACCGAGGTCCAGGGCAGCGGCCACGGCCAGCCCGGCATTGTCGATCTGATGCGGCCCGCTGAGGTTCGGCAAGGGCAGGTCCAGCAGCCGGTCGGCGCCCTGGAAGACCAGCCGCCCGTGTTCGACAAAGGCGTCGATGTCCTCGCCCATGACCGACAGGGCGACGCCATTACGGGCCGCGACCCGGCCGATGACGTCGCGGGCGACCTCGGGCTGGCGGGCGACCACGGCGCGGCCCCCCCGCTTCAGAATGCCGGCCTTTTCACCCGCAATCTTTGCCAGATCGGTGCCGAGGAACTCCGCATGGTCATGGTCCACCGGGGTGATGACGGCCAGCTGCGGCACCGGCAGGACATTGGTGGCGTCCAGCGATCCGCCCAGCCCGACCTCGATCAGGGCCAGATCGGCGGGCACCTCGCTCATGGCGACAAAGGCTGCAGCCGTGGTGCTTTCGAACACGGTCGCCTCGCCCGGGATGGCCTCGATCCGGTCGAGGATGGCCTCCAGCGCCGCATCGCTGATGAGCGCCCCGGCCAGCCGGATACGCTCATTGAACCGCACCAGATGCGGCGAGGAATAGACGTGGACGCGCAAGCCCGCCGCCTCGGCCATGGCGCGCAGGAAGGCGATGGTCGAGCCCTTGCCATTGGTCCCGGCCACATGGACCACGGGCGGCAGTCTCAGCTGCGGGTCGCCCAGCGCCGCGCACAGGGCGGTCATCCGCTCCAGCGACAGGTCGATCCGTTGGGGATGCCGGGCCCGCAGTCGCGCGGAGATCGGGTCCACGGCGGTCAGGCCGCCTTGCGGCCGTCCATCAGCATGGACAGGATCTGGCCCAGCACGCGGGGCAGGTCGGCGCGGGGGACGACCCGGTCGACCATGCCTTTTTCCTGCAGATATTCGGCGCGCTGGAAGCCGGGGGGCAGTTTCTCGCGGATGGTGGCCTCGATTACGCGCGGACCGGCAAAGCCGATCAGGGCGCCCGGCTCGGCCAGATGGACATCGCCCAGCATGGCATAGCTGGCCGTCACCCCGCCGGTGGTGGGGTCGGTCAGCACGACGATGAAGGGCAAGCGCTGGGCCTTCAGGTCCTGGATGGCCAGGGTGGTGCGGGCCATCTGCATCAGGCTGAGCGCGCCCTCCTGCATGCGGGCGCCGCCGGCGGCGGTGTAGCAGACCAGCGGCACCTTGCGTTCGATGGCGGCCTCGGCGGCGGCGATAAACGCCTCGCCCGCGGCCATGCCCAGTGAACCGCCCATAAAGGTAAAGTCCTGAACGATGACCACGGCGGGGCTGCCCCCGACCTCGCCATAGCCGATGGCCATGGTGTCCCGTCGGCCCGAGGCCTTGCGCGCCGCAGCCAGACGCTCGCGGTAGGGCTTGCCGTCCGAGAAGTTCAGCGGATCTTCGGGCACTTCGGGCGTGTCGATCGGCTCATACTCGCCATCATCGAAGGTGAAGCGCAGCCGCGTCGGCGCATTGATGCGCATGTGACGGCCCGACGGCGTGACCCACAGACTGGTTTCCAGCTCCGAGCGATAGAGCATCTCGCCTGTGTCCGGGTCCTTGACCCAGAGATTGTCGGGCGTGTCGCGGCGGCCGACGATCTTGCGCACGCCGGGGGCGAAGCGGCTCAGCCAGCCTCCCCGGTTTGGGGTCTGGGGACGGGCGGGCGGTTGCGGACGGTCTGGGGTCTTGCGGTCAGCCATGGGCGGTCTTCTACACGATTTCGGCGGCGTGGGCGTTATGCACAGCGTGCGACAGGTCCCGCGCAAGGGACAGAACGTCGGCCACCGGGTCACGGTTCTCGGTCACGGCGGCCTCGATGCGGTCGACCAGCGCCGAGCCGACCACCACCGCATCGGCGACGCGGGCGATCTCGGCGGCACGTTCGGGGGTCTTGACGCCAAAGCCGACCGCGACGGGCAGGCCGGTGGCAGAGCGCACGCGGTCCACGGCAGGCGCGACATCGCCGGCCACGGCTTCCTTGACCCCGGTCACACCGGCGACCGAGACATAATAGACAAAGCCCGACGTGCCGCGCGCAATGACCTTCAGCCGGTCATCGTCCGAGGTCGGGGTGGCCAGCCGGATCATCGACAGGCGCGCGGCATCCAGCGCTTCGACCAGATCGGCGGATTCCTCGGGCGGACAATCGACGATGATCACGCCATCCACGCCTGCCGCATCGGCCGCCTCGGCGAACGCCGGATAGCCCATCTGTTCGACCGGATTCAGATACCCCATCAGGATCAGGGGGGTGTCGGCATTCCCCTCGCGGAACCGGCGCGCCAGCTCCAGCGTGCCCTTCAGCGTCAGGCCCGACTTCAGCCCGCGCAGGGCGGCGCGCTGGATGGTCGGCCCCTCGGCCATGGGATCGGAGAAGGGAAAGCCCAGCTCCAGCACATCGGCCCCGGCCTCGACCAGACCGTTCAGGATGTCGAGCGTGGCCTCGGGCGACGGATCCCCCGCCATGACATAGGCGACAAAACCCGCCCGACCCTCGACCTTCAGCGAAGCAAATCGGGCGTCAATACGGGCGGTGGTCATTGGGCCTCCGCCACTGGAAATTCTATGCGGACACGAAGCGTGCTCAGCGGCACGACGACCAGCAACACCACTGCTGCGACAAGCGTCAAAGCCAGCAGCGGACGTCGGGATGCGAACTCACGAAACGCCCTCACAGCTCCACCCCCAGGTGCTTGGCGACCGAGAAGATGTCCTTGTCGCCGCGACCGCACAGGTTGAGCACGACGTTGCCGCCCTTGCCGACCTCGGCTGCGATCTCGCCGACGCGGGCCAGGGCATGGCTGGGTTCCAGCGCGGGGATGATGCCCTCCAGCTTGGAGCACAGCTGGAAGGCCTCCAGCGCCTCGGCGTCGGTGGCGGCGCGGTATTCGGCGCGGCCGGTCTGGTGCAGCCAGGCGTGCTCGGGCCCGATGCCCGGATAGTCGAGGCCCGCCGAGATCGAGTGCCCCTCCAGGATCTGGCCGTCGTCGTCCTGCAGAAGGTATGTGCGGTTGCCGTGCAGCACGCCGGGGCGACCGCCCTGCAGCGAGGCCGCGTGGGAATTGCCTTCCAGCCCGTGGCCGGCGGCCTCGATGCCGATCAGGCGCACGCCTTCGTCACCGATGAAGGGGTGGAACAGGCCAATCGCGTTCGAACCGCCGCCGATGGCCGCCACGCAGGCGTCGGGCAGGCGACCGGTGCGGGCCAGCATCTGTTCCCTCGCCTCGCGCCCGATGACGCTCTGGAAGTCGCGAACCATGGCCGGATAGGGGTGCGGACCCGCGGCCGTGCCGATGATGTAGAAGGTGTCGCCGACGTTCGAGACCCAGTCGCGCATGGCCTCGTTCATGGCCTCCTTCAGCGTCGCGCGGCCATTGGTGACGGGCCGCACCTCGGCCCCCAGCAGCTTCATGCGGAAGACATTGGGCGCCTGACGCTCGATGTCGGCGGCGCCCATATAGACGATGCAGGGCAGGCCGAAGCGGGCACAGACGGTGGCGGTCGCCACCCCGTGCTGGCCGGCGCCGGTCTCGGCGATGATGCGGGTCTTGCCCATGCGGCGGGCCAGCAGGATCTGGCCCATGCAGTTGTTGATTTTGTGCGCGCCGGTGTGATTCAGCTCATCGCGCTTGAACCAGATGTTGGCGCCACCGTGATGCTCGGTCAGCCGCTCGGCGAAATAGAGGGGGCTGGGCCGCCCGACATAGTGGGTCAGGAAGTCGTCCAGCTCGGCCTGGAACGACGGATCGGCGCGCGCAGCGTCCCAGGCCGCTTCCAGCTCGTGGACGGCGGGCATCAGGGTCTCGGCGACGAACCGGCCGCCGAACGGACCGAACCGGCCCTCGGCGTCGGGCCAAGCGTAAGCGTTTGAGAGCGAAGCGTTCACGATGACTGTTTCCCGGGGAGGGTACCTACGGCCTCAAGAAAGGCACGGATGAGGGCGGGTTCCTTAACACCCGGCGCGCGCTCGACGCCAGAGGACACATCGACCATGGGTGCGCCGGACAGCCGCACCGCCTCAGTGACATTGTCGGGGGTAAGCCCCCCCGCGAGGAACCACGGACGCGGCAGATCCACCCCCCTGAGCAGCGTCCAGTCAAAGCTCAATCCCATCCCGCCGGGCAGGGCGGCGTCGGCCGGGGTACGGGCGTCGAACATCAGGTGATCCGCCACCCCCGCCCAGTCGGTGACCCGCTTCAGGTCATCGGGGCCGGAGACCGGCAGGCATTTGATGATCCCGGCCCCGGTGCGTGCTCGCACCGCCTCCGCCCGCTCGGGCGTCTCATGGCCGTGCAGCTGGATGAAGTCGGGCGCCACATGCCGGGTCAGGGCGTCCAGCAGGGCGTCATCCGGATCAACCGTCACCACCACGACCTTCGCGCGGCGGCTCTCGACCATGCCGGTCTGATCCAGCAGGCGGCGAGCGTCTTCGGGTGCGAGGTGGCGCGGGCTTTTCTCGAACGCCACCAGACCGACGAAGGCTGCGCCGGCTTCGACAGCGACGGTCAGGGATTCGGGGGTCGTCAGCCCGCAGATCTTGGCGAGGGTCATGGCGGTCAGGTGAACCGGCCGGCCCCGACGGTCAAGCGAAGATCAGGGCGACCTGATCCGGCGTCAGCAGCCGCCATTCGCCGGGGGGCAGGTCGTCGGGCAGGGTCAGGGCGCCGACCCGTTCCCGGTGCAGGGCCTCGACGTGATTGCCGACCGCCGCGAACATGCGTCGCACCTGATGATAGCGCCCCTCGGTCACCGTCAGGGTCGCCTCGGTCGGGGTGATGACCTCGAGGATGGCGGGCGACAGGGGCTTGTCCTCGCCCTCCAGCACCAGTTCGCCCGAGGCGAACAGGGCGGCCTCCCCGCCTTCCAGCGGCCGGGCCAGGGTGGCGCGATAGACCTTGGCCACATGGCGCTTGGGGCTGATGATCCGGTGCAGCAGGGCGCCGTCGTCGGTCAGCAGCAACAGGCCGGTGGTCTGCTTGTCCAGCCGGCCGACGGTCGAAATGGCCGGGTCCCGCCGGCGCCAGCGCCCGGGCAGAAGGTCGAACACCAGCGCCCCGTCCTCCTTGTGCGAACAGGTCATGCCCAGCGGCTTGTGCATCATCATCACCAGCCCCGGCAGGGGATCGAGCGGTTCGCCGTCGATCTCCATCCGCGACGGCAGGTCGGGCGAAAGCGCGATCCGCTTCGACACATCGGTCAGGTCCGCGCCGTCCAGCACGATGCCGCCGGCCTTGGCCATCCGCGCCATTTCGGTGCGCGAGCCATAGCCCAGCGAGGACAGCAGGCGATCGACGCGGGCGGTGGGGGTCTTCACTTCTTCGCCTCGATGATCTTGTAGCCCTCGCCTTCGACCACAGCCCGCACTGCCTTGAAAGCCGACTTCAGCCCGGCCTCGTACGGCAGGTGGCGGTTGGCGACCATCCACAGGGTGCCGCCGGTACGCAGCGACTTCGCCGCCCGGTCGATGAAGGCCTGACCCAGCGCCCGGTCTTCGGCTCCGCCGTCGTGGAAGGGCGGATTGGCGACGACAAAGTCCAGATCGGTCAGGCTGTCCAGCGTGCGCACATCGGCCCACAGGTGCCGGGCGCGCGGGTCGGTCAGGTTGCGTCGCGCCGCCTCGACCGCGCGCCGATCCAGATCGATCAGGGTCAGTTCGGAGACCGTCTCCTGCGCCAGGACCACCCGGCCCAGCGCCCCATAGCCACAGCCAAAGTCCGCGCCCCGCCCCTTCAGACTCTCCAGGTGCCGGATCAGCAGGGCCGTGCCCGGATCGACCCGGTCCCAGGCGAACAGGCCCGGCTGAGTCCAGATGCCGGACTCCGGATCCTGTCGCAGGGCACCCGCCTTGATCGACACCTCGATCCCGGTCAGCGCGTCCGGTCGCGTCGCCAGACACCGCTTGTGGTGGGCCTTGGAGACGACCTTGCAGTCGACCCCGAAGCCCTTCAGCTCCTTCGCCAGCCGGGCGCCGCCCCTGATCTTGGGCGCCATGACATCGAGGCGACCGCCCGGCTTCAGGGCCCGCAGCACCAACGCCAGCGTATAGCGCCGCTCTATGGCACCGGCGGGGGCATGGACCACGGCCTGATCCGCGCTTTCGGGCGCCAGATCTTCCAGCACGGCCGCGCCGGGCACGCGGGGCGAGACCTGCACCGCATCGGTGGGCGGATCGAAGACGAGCGGCGGGCGACCGAAGATCAGGCTGTTCATAAGGCGGCCTATAGCGGCAATTGTCGCCCCGGGCACGGGTGACACGTCCGGCCCCATCCGGCAGAACTGGGCATGGCCTGTGATTCGTCCGCCAGCCGGAGCCTTCCGGACACCCGCGCCCTCCTGCAGCGTATCTGGGGCCATGACGACTTTCGCGGCCTGCAGGCCCCGGCGATCCAGGCGGTTCTGGACGGGCGCGATGTGCTGGCCGTCCTGCCGACCGGCGGCGGCAAGAGCCTGTGCTATCAGATTCCGGCCCTGATGAGGCCCGGGCTGGCGCTGGTGGTCTCGCCCCTCATCGCCCTGATGAGCGATCAGGTGGCGGCGCTGGACCAGCTGGGCGTGCCGGCGGCGCGGCTGGATTCCTCGCTCGATTCCGACGCCCGCGCGGCGCTGTGGGGCCGGATACGGGCAGGCGAGATCAAGCTGCTGTACGTCTCGCCCGAAGGCTTGGCCTCGTCCTGGCTGCTGGACCGGCTGGCCGAGCTGGACCTGTCGCTGATCGCGGTCGATGAGGCCCACTGCGTCTCCCAATGGGGCCATGATTTCCGTCCCGACTATCGCAATCTGGGGCGGCTGAAGGCGCGCTTTCCCCATGTGCCGACCGTGGCGCTGACCGCGACCGCCGATGCCCGCACCCGCGCCGACATCCTGCAGTCGCTGAACATCGGGGCGGCCGAGGTGTTCGTCGACAGTTTCGCCCGTCCGAACCTGCGCCTTTCAGCCCTGCCCAAGGCGGGCGGACAGGCGAAAACCGAGGCCCAGGTGGTCGAGCTGGTCGAGGCCCGGCGCGGCGTATCCGGCGTCGTCTATTGCGGATCGAGGAAGGGCTGCGAGCGGCTGGCCGAGGCGCTGGCTGGCGCCGGTCACGACGCGGTCGCCTATCATGCGGGCCTTGAGACGCGCGAGCGCCATGACCGGCTGACCCGATTCCTCGAGGCCGATCAGGGGGTGATGGTGGCAACCATCGCCTTTGGCATGGGGGTCGACAAGCCGGACGTCCGCTATGTGCTGCACGCCGACCCGCCCGGCTCGCTTGAGGCCTACTGGCAGGAGGTCGGACGCGCCGGGCGCGACGGCGATCCGGCCGAGGGGATCACCCTTTACGGTTCGGCCGATGTGGCATGGTCGCTGAAGCGACTGGACGGCAGCCCCATGGACGCCGAGGTCATGGCCGCCCAGCGCCGCAAGGTCTGGCAGCTGTATGGCATGCTGGACGGGGCCGTCTGCCGGCCGCAGGCGGTGCGCCACTACTTCGGGGAAGAGAGCGCCGAGCCCTGCGGTGTCTGCGACCTGTGCCGCAGCCCGCCCGAACAGGTCGCCATGACGACCGAGGCGCAAAAGGCCCTGGCCGCCGTCCACCGGCTGGAGGGCCGCTATGGCCGGGGCCGGGTCATCGACCATCTGACCGGACGCCAGAAGGACGGGGAGAGTCTGGGTCAGGGCCTGTCGACCTGGGGCATAGGGCGCGACCTGCCGGTCAGCGAATGGCGCCGCATTCTGGATCATCTGGTGTTCGAGGGCCTTCTGATCGAGGACCCGAACGACGGACGTCCCCTGATCGGCCTCGGCGATCCGGAGGCCGTGCGGGCCGTCTATCGCGGCGCCCATGAGGTGCGGCTAAGGCGCGAAGCCCCGCAGGCGGCGCGATCCGCCGGTAGGCGGGCCCCGGCGACCGACCTTGTGGCGCGGCTGCCCGCCGGGGCACGTGAGCGGTTCGAGGCGCTCCGCGCCTGGCGTCGCGAAGTGGCCCATGCCCAGGGTGTGCCGCCCTATGTCATCTTTCAGGACCGCACCCTGCTGGCGCTGGCCGAAGCGCGACCGGCCAGTCTGGATGCCCTGTCGAGCGTGCCCGGGATCGGCAAGTCCAAGCTGACCACCTATGGCCGGGCCGTGCTGGAGGTTCTGGCCCGGGCGCACGACGTCGAGGCCGCCTGAGCTCCGGATCAGGCTCAGGGGTTGCCTAAGAACTCGTCGACCGCCGCCATGAAGCGCACCGGCTGGTCGATCATCACCATGTGTTCGGCCCCCTCGATCGGCACCAGCCGCGCCGGCCGCCTGAGGCCCCGGTAGGCCTGTTGCCAGGACGATTGCAGCTGATAGCGGGGCGAGTCCTCGCGACGGCTCCAGCCATAGACCACGGTCACCGGCACATTGATGCGCGCCAGATTGGGGCGCAGATCGACGGTCATGACTTCATACAGGCTTTGCGCCAGCACCCGCGCATCGCCCCCCTGCCAGCCGACCCAGGCCTCCAGCGCGCCAGCGGTAGAGCCCATGCCCTCGGCCCAGGGCTGACGGGCCAGGGCGTCGTCGCCGAGGAACAGCACGGCCTGATAGGCGACGGCGGCGATCGGCTCCAGATCCTGTCCGGTGGCCCGGTCATCGACCAGCGATGGAAAGAAGGGCGCGGCGTCGACGATCATGATCCGTCCCAGGTCGACCCCCGGATCGGACGCCAGTCTGAGGGCGATCTGCCCCCCCATGGAATGGCCGATGACGGCCGGGTCGCGTAGACCCCGGGTGCGGATATAGCGGGCCACCTCGGCGGCGACCGGGCCTGCGACCAAGCCGCGTCCGTTGTCGCCCGCCCCCAGCTCTCCAAAGCCACGCACCGACACCAGATGCACCCGGTGCGTCCGGCTGAGCCGCTCGGCCACCGGCTCCCAGACCAGGGCAGTCGAGGCGAGGCCCGGAATCAGGATCACGTCGCACACCGGCTGTTTCGGATCAGCGGGCGTGCGAACCTCGACGACGATCCGGTCCGAGGTGAACCGCGCCTGCTGAGCGGCAGTTCTGACAGGCTGGCCGGGCACTTCGGTCGCGGGCGCAAACCGGCCAGGCGCAGGTGCCAGTTCGGGGCCGGTCGCCAGCGCAAGCATCAGACTGGTCAGGGCAAGCAGGGAGATCATGAAGCCATCCTCATCAGGAACGCGGCCCGGATGAGGCAGATCATCCGGCTCTTGCCAAATTTGCGTGATCGGCCTCTTCTGTCACCGGATCTTCTTGGGGGAGACACCGATGCTGACTTCGATCCTCACTGCCCTGGCCCTCGGCCTGATGCCCGTTGCCGACCAGGACCCGCCGATTTCAACCGCGCCCGTCACCGACTGGCATCCCTTTTCCCGCAACGCCACCACGGCCTATCTGGCCGATGCCGGCCAGATCGTGACGACCGAAGGAGGCACCCGCGTGCGGATGGCCCGCGTCCCGCTGACTGGCAGCGATTTCAGCCACGAGATCGACACCTACGCCTTCCGCTGTGGCAGCCGCGAAATCCGCTTCATCGCCACCGACACCTATGACGGCACCGGTGCGCTGACCGACCGCTATGAGGAAACCATAGAGGAGTGGGACACGGTCAATGAGGGCACCAACTATGGCTTCCTCTATGAGGTGGTCTGCAATGAAAAGCGCTCCACCCAGGGATCCTACCCGACCGTGACCGCCTTCATCGGCCAGACCCGCTAACGCCTAGACGTCGACGGCGGCGTCAAGGGCGTTTTCCTGAATGAACTCGCGGCGCGGCTCGACGACATCGCCCATCAGCTTGGCGAACAGGTCGTCGGCCTCGTCGGCCTGATTGACCTGCACCTTCAGCAGGGTGCGGGCATTGGCGTCCAGCGTGGTTTCCCACAACTGGTCCGGGTTCATTTCGCCCAAGCCCTTGTAGCGCTGGATCGACAGGCCCTTGCGGCCCGCTTCCAGCACCACCGAAAACAGGTCTAGCGGGCCCCGCACGGTCGCCGTCCGCTCCTTGCGGCGGTAGGTGGCGGGCACGTCAAAGACCCCGTCAAAGGCGTGGGCGCGCTCGCCCAGACGACGCGCATCCAGCGAACGGATCAGTGCCTCTTCCAGCACAATGGTCTCAGCTACGGCGCGGCGGACGCGATTGAAGACCACAGCCCCCTGATCCCCTGGCGCCCCGCTCCACGGGCCGTCGCCCTCTTCGGCATAGCGGTCCAGCCCGGTCGAGACCCGGTCCAGCAGGGCCTGATCCAGCGGCGCGTTCTCGTCGAACAGGCCGCCCAGCGCCGCCTGTTCGATGGCGAAGGCCGGGGCGCGCTGCGACAGGCGATCCACGCTGGCCTTGAAGGCCTTGGCCTCGCGCGTCAGTCCCTGCAGGTCCATGCCGGTACGACGTTCGCCACCTTCCAGATCGAGAGTGGCCTCGCTGACGCCCTCCTCGATCAGATAGGCGTCCATCTCGGACTGGTCCTTCAGATAACGGCCGTGCTTGCCCTTGGTCACCTTGTAGAGCGGCGGCTGGGCGATGAAGACATGGCCGCGCTCGATCAGTTCGGGCATCTGGCGATAGAAGAAAGTCAGCAGCAGGGTCCGGATGTGGGCGCCGTCGACGTCGGCGTCGGCCATCAGGATGATCTTGTGATAGCGCAGCTTGTCGGCGTTGAAATCATCGCGACCGATGCCGGTGCCCAGCGCCAGGATCAGCGTCCCGATCAGGTCGGACGACAGCATCCGGTCAAAGCGTGCCCGCTCGACATTCAGGATCTTGCCGCGCAGGGGCAGGACGGCCTGGTTCTCGCGGTTGCGCGCCTGTTTGGCCGAGCCGCCGGCGGAGTCGCCCTCGACGATGAACAGTTCGGACTTGGCCGGATCGCGTTCCTGACAGTCGGCCAGCTTGCCGGGCAGGCTGGAGATTTCCAGCGCCGACTTGCGCCGGGTCAGGTCGCGGGCCTTGCGCGCGGCTTCGCGGGCAGCAGCGGCCTCGACGATCTTGGCGACCACCAGCTTGGCCTCGACCGGATGCTCCTCGAACCAGGTCGACAACCCTTCCGAGCACAGGCCCTCGACCGCCGGACGCACCTCGGACGAGACCAGCTTGTCCTTGGTCTGGCTGGAGAATTTGGGATCGGGCACCTTGACCGACAGGACGCAGGTCAGACCTTCGCGCGCGTCCTCGCCCGAGACCGAGACCTTTTCCTTCTTCGCCTGTCCCGAGCTTTCGATATAGGCGCCCATGACGCGCGTCAGGCTGGCGCGGAAAGCCGACAGATGGGTGCCTCCATCCCGCTGGGGGATGTTGTTGGTGAAGCACAGCATGGTCTCGTGGTAGCTGTCGTTCCACCACAGGGCGAGATCGATCTCGATCCCTTCCTTCTTGCCGCGGATGACGATGACGTCGCTGAGGATCGGCGATTTCGACTTGTCGAGGTGACGGACAAAGGCCCCGACCCCGCCCTCATAGTGCAACAGGATCTCGACCGGCTCGGGATGGCGGCGGTCGATCAGCTTGATGACCACGCCCGAGTTGAGGAAGGCCAGCTCGCGCAGGCGGTGTTCCAGCGTCTTCAGGTCGAAATCGATGTGCGAAAAGGTCGTGACCGACGGATAGAAGGTGACCTCGGTGCCGGTCAGGGGCTTGCCGGTGTCCTCGCGGATCGGGGCCTCGCCGGTGACCACCAGCGGCTTGACCGTATCGCCGCGCTCAAAGCGCATCTCATGCGATTTGCCATGACGATAGATCTTCAGCTGCAGCCAGTCCGACAGGGCGTTGACGACCGACACGCCCACGCCGTGCAGACCGCCCGAGACCTTGTAGGAATTCTGGTCGAACTTCCCGCCCGCGTGCAGCTGGGTCATGATGACCTCGGCCGCCGAGACGCCCTCGCCTTCGTGGATATCGGTCGGAATTCCGCGCCCGTTGTCGGTGACCGTCACCGATCCGTCGGCGTTGAGGATGACCTGGACCAGATCGGCATGGCCGGCCAGGGCCTCGTCGATGGCGTTGTCGACCACCTCATAGACCATATGGTGCAGGCCCGAACCGTCGTCGGTATCGCCGATATACATGCCGGGCCGTTTGCGGACAGCATCCAGCCCCTTGAGAACCTTGATGGAATCGGCGCCGTATTCGGGCATGTCGGCAGTCGGATCGGTCATGAAGTCGGTCGATGAGACGCCCGTCTGGCGGGCCTGGAAAACAGGGGCGGACACGGAAGGTTGGTCAGACGAATCTGCCCCGTGTCGAACCGTCTAAATATATAGGAAATTCGGCAGGAATTGCGAGGAAAAGGGGTGGCGGAAGCTACCCTGGATTCACTCCGCGACGAGGGCGCCCCCGGCCACGCGCACGAACCGCGCCCGCCCCTCCAGACCCTCGAACAGCACGCGTTCTGTGCCGGTCATGAAGGCCTGCAGACCGCGCTCGCGGCCCAGCGCCTCGATCTCGTCGAACAGGGCGGCGCGGCGGTCGGCGTCGAGGTGGGCGGGAGCCTCGTCCAGCAGCAGCAGGGGCCGCGCCGTCTGGTCGGCCAGACGGGTGATCTGGGCCAGGATCAGGTTCAGTACCAGCGCCTTTTGCTCGCCCGACGACCCCTCGGCGGCCGGTCGGTTCTTTTCGCGGTGAAGGGCGGTCAGGTCGGTCCGGTGCGGGCCGAACAGCGAGCGGCCAGCCGCCCCGTCACGGGTACGGGCCGCCCGGAAACCGTCGCGCAAAAAACCCTCGACCGTCTCCGCCTCCTCACCCGCCCCTGTGCGCCGCTCGGCCTCACCTGCCAGACCCAGATCGGCCTGGGGGAAGGGTCGCCCGGCACGGGCATCAATGGCGTCTTGCAGCGCCGACAGGGCCGCCACCCGCGCCCCGGCCATGCGGGCCCCCGCCTCGGCCAGCCGGGCCTCCAGCGCGTCCAGCCACAGGGGGTCGGCCTCACCCCCCTCGGCCGCCTGCAGCAACAGGCGCAGCCGCTCGCGCAGGGCCTTGTCATAGGCGGCGACCGCGGCCGCATGGTCGGGCACGGCGGCGAACACCAGCCGGTCAAAAAAGCGCAGCCGGTCGGCCCGCGCATCGGAAAACAGCCGGTCCTGCTCCGGCGTGGCCCAGACGGGCCTGAGATACTCCAGCAGCCGGCCCGGCTGGGCCGTCTCGCCATTGATGCGCACAATGCGCCGCGCGGCGCCATTGCCGGGGACGCCCGTGCCCAGCCGGGTGTCGTCGTCCAACTCGACCGCCACGGCCCAGGGCCGGCCCGAGGCCTCGCCCGGTTCGCGCCGCCCCATCTCGGCCGCCGTCGCCCCACGCAACCCCTTGCCGGGCGTCAGCAGGCTCAGTGCTTCCAGCAGATTGGTCTTGCCCGCCCCGTTCGGCCCATGCAGCACCACGGGCCCCGCCCCCGGCTCCAGCCGCGCGGTCCCGTACGAACGGAAATCAGTGAGGGTGAGGGTGGTGATCACGGCTGCGCCAGTGGCGAGTGGCGAGTGGCGAGTGGCGAGAACACACGCCTGCCCAGCGAGCAGGCTGCGCGGTAGGAAATCAGTGCGGCGACGAAGGTGCGCTCGTCACTCGCCACTCGCCACTCGCCACTCAGGCTCACACCCTCAGCGGCATCAGCACATACTGGACGCCGGGGTCGCCGGGATCGAGGACCAGGGTGGGGCTGGCCGGGTCGGCGAATTTAAAGGCGGCGGTCTCGCCGGTGATCTGGCCGCAGACGTCCAGCAGATAGCGGGCGTTGAAGCCGATCTCGAACGGCTCTTCGGAATAGCCGATCTCGACCTCCTCGACGCCCTGCCCGGCCTCCATATTGCGCACCGTCAGGGTCACGCGGTCCAGCTCGAAGGCCAGCTTCACGCTGCGGCTCTTTTCGGCCGAGATGGTGGCCACCCGGTCGACGGCGGCGGCAAAGACGGCGCGGTCGATGTCGGCCTGTTTGTCATTCCCCTTGGGGATGACGCGCATATAGTCGGGGAAGGCGCCGTCGATGACCTTGGAGGTCAGGGCGGCCTGGCCGAATTCGAAGCGGATCTTCTGCGGCGAGACGATTACCTCGACTGCGCCCGAGCCGTCGTCCAGCAGGCGGCGGACCTGATCGATGGTCTTGCGCGGCACGATCACACCGGGGCTGCCGGCCGCGCCCTCGGGGGCCGGGGTCTCGGCCAGGGCCAGACGGTGGCCGTCGGTGGCCACGGTGCGCAGCAGGGGCACGCCGTCCTCGGCCACCGTGTGCAGGTAGAGGCCGTTCAGATAATAGCGGGTTTCCTCGGTCGAGACGGCGAACCGGGTCTTGTCGATCAGCCGGATCAGGTCTTCCTTGGCCAGCGAATAGCGCGACCCGCCCGCCTCGGTCGACATGACCGGAAAGTCGCCCGCCGGCAGCACCGGCAGGTTGAACTTCGACCGGCCCGCCTGGACCGTCAGGCGCGGATCGTCGCCCGAATAGACCAGCGACACCTCGGCCCCTTCGGGCAGTTTGCGGGCGATTTCGTACAGGGTGTGGGCGGGGGCGGTGATCTGCCCCTCGACCTGGACGACAGCCTCGGCCTCATCGACCATTTCCATGTCGAGGTCGGTGGCCGAGAACGACAGCCGGTCCCGGCCTGCGCTGAGCAGCACATTGGCCAGGATCGGAATGGTGTTGCGGCGTTCGACAACGCTCTGGACGTGGCTGAGAGCCCTGAGGAGCGCGGATCGTTCGATAGTCAGCTGCATGTCGTCTCGCCCGGACGCGGCGACTCACGGACGCCACGAGAAAGAAGGGCCTTGGACACTAGCGTATCGCGCGGCCAGAGCAAGAAAGGGCTTGAACATCAGACCCCGCCCCCCCGGCCAAGCCGGACGGCAGGTGTGGATAAGGGTGTGGACGGACCACACCTCGCGCCCCGCGGGCCCTAGCCGCGCAGTTTGCGGGTCAGGGTCTCGACGTCGCGGGCGATCTGTTCATCGGTGGCCAAGAGGCTGTCGATCTTGCGCACGCCGTGCAGCACCGTAGTGTGATCCCGCCCACCGAAGCGCCGGCCGATGTCGGGATAGGACCGGGTCGTATGCTGCTTGCACAGATACATGGCGATCTGGCGCGGACGGGCAACCGAACGGGTGCGGCGCTCGCTCAGCAGGTCGGCCTGTTTAAGGTTAAAGTGTTCGGACACCGTCTTCTGGATTTCGTCGACGGTGATGCGGCGCTCGGGTCCGCCGCGCAGGGCCGCTCCCAGCAGCTTTTGCGTATCTTCGACCGTCAGGGCCGACAGCCGCCCGCCCGAAACGGCGGCCAGCGTCGTGACCGCGCCTTCCAATTCGCGCATCGAGCCCGGGGTCCGGTCCACCAGATGTTCCAGCACCGCATCGCCGATCACGCCATCGACCACTCCGAGACGCGACAGGGCTTCCAGCCGGTTGCGGGCCACGGCCAGCTTCAGCGCCCGGTCACCCGGCTCGATCGGGCAGGTCAGGCCCGAGGCCATGTGCCCGCGCAGGCGCGGTTCAATCTCGGTCAGGGCCAGCGGCGGCCGGTCGGCCGACAGCACCACCCGGCGTCCGTCCTGGATCAGGGCGGTCAGGGTCGACAGCAGTTCTTCCTGGGTCGAGGTCTTGCCGCCGACGAATTGCACATCGTCGATCAGCAGCATGTCGGCATTGCGCAAGCTGTCCTTGAAGGCCGCCGTCTGGCGGTCCTGCATGGCCTTGACGAAGGTCGACAGGAAGCGCTCGGCCGTCAGATAGACCACCCGGGCCTCGGGCCGCAGGCGCTGGGCCTCCCAGGCGATAGCATTCAGCAGGTGGGTCTTGCCGAAGCCGTAAGGGCCACACAGGAAGACCGGATTGAAATGGCCGTCGGCCCAGGCCGCGACCTGTTTGGCGATCGCCAGGGCAAAGGCATTGCCGTGCCCCTCGACAAAGCCGTCAAACGTCAGGCGATCCTGCAAACCGGCGGCGCGCACGGCGCGCGGGCCGTCGGCCACGGGACCGACCGTCGGGGCCGGCATGGGCTGGAACCCGGCCGAGGGTGCGGACGGGGCGGGCGCCCCCTGCACGGCCGAGGCCGGCGGCACCGAGCCCATTTCGGCCCGGCAGCGGACCTCGAGCCTGCGCGACAGGCCGTCCAGGCCCAGCCACAGTTCATTGACGCGACGCAGGGCATTCTTGCGCACCCAGTCGCGGGCATAGGCGGTGGGCGTGACCAGGATCAGCTGGCCTGAGCTGTCCATCCGCACCGCCGAGGGCGCGATATAGGAGCTGAACGGTCCGTCGCCGATTTCCGAACGCAGCCGCACGGCCGCCTCCGTCCAGATCCGGTCCGGATCGGTCATCGCCGTCGTCTCGCTCGCCATCATTGTGCCACCCTGCATCGCGCATCCCAAGCTTCTGCCTCGCACCCCCTCCCCGATGACCCCGGAGGCGCCCCTGACTTCAGGGACGACCCCGCCCGCCCCGAAAAGCTGGTGCTTTTCGGGCCTGGTAAGGCACTCGAACAGACATCTCCCACCGACACGAAACCTTGTTCCGCGCCGCCTTCATCCGTGTTGGGATGGAAGTGCGATGGAGGTCCAAACTACTCCCGGGACGAGGAGCGTCAACGCTGATTCGCGACCCCAAACGCAGTTAAATTTGTTGACTCCGCTAAAGCCATTTCATGCTTGAGAAATTGTCGATTTCGCCACACAGGCGAGCACAGAATTCGTTGCGAACGGTTATCCGCACACATGCAAACGGCGAGACAGGAAACCCTGTCTCGCCGTTGAATTCTATTGGTTTTCGCATGACAGCTGCGTGAAGGGCCGTCAGAGTGCCGCCGAAGCGGTCGTCGTCAGGCTGCAGAAATTTTCTTCAGCTGGGCGGCCAGACGCGACACCTTGCGCGAGCCCGTATTCTTGTGAACCACGCCCTTGGACACGGCCCGCATCACTTCGGACTGGGCCTCGACGAAAGCGGTCTTGGCGGCGGTGGCGTCACCGGCCGTCACGGCTTCCTGGAACTTGCGCAGGAAGGTGCGAACGCGCGTGCGGCGCGCCTTGTTCACTTCGGTACGGGCCTCGATCTTGCGGATCGCCTTCTTGGCACCGGCGTTGTTGGCCATCAGTCAGAACCTTTGAACAGAAAGCGCCGCGGAACCCGTCCACGGCGCGGAAATCTCAAGAGCGCGCGGCTATAGCGGAAAGCTCTTGAGGGGTCAACGCGAGTCCGCAGACCCGCTCACTTCCCCCTGAACGTCGGCTTCCGCTTTTCGACAAAGGCCGCCATCCCCTCCTTCTGGTCCTCGAAGGCGAACAGGCTGTGGAACAGGCGGCGTTCGAACTGGACGCCCTGGGTCAGGGTCGTCTCCAGCGCGGCGTTGACCATCTCCTTGTTGGCCATGACGGCCAGCGGGCTCTGGGCGGCGATGCGCGCGGCGATCTTGCGGACCTCGTCCAGCAGGGTCTCGTGCGGCACGACACGGCTGGCCAGCCCGGCGCGTTCGGCCTCGGCCGCGTCCATCATGCGGGCGGTCAACACCATGTCCATGGCCTTGGATTTCCCGACCAGCCGGGTCAGGCGCTGGCTGCCACCGATGCCGGGGGCCACGCCCAGATTGATCTCGGGTTGGCCGAACTTCGCCTTGTCACTGGCCACGATGAAGTCGCACAGCATGGCCAGCTCGCAGCCCCCGCCCAGGGCAAAGCCGTTGACCGCCGCGATGATCGGTTTCCTGAACCGGGTGATCCGGTCGTGGCCGAGGGCAAAGAAATTGCCCGTATACATCTGGGCATAGGTCTGGTCGGCCATCTCCTTGATGTCGGCCCCCGCGGCGAACGCCTTGTCGCCCGATCCGGTCAGGATCAGACAGCGCACCGTATCATCGTGCTCGACCGCATCCAGAAACGCCGCCAGATCGCGAAACAGGGCCGAGTTCAGGGCATTCAGCGCCTCCGGCCGGTTCAGCGTCACCACCGCATAGCCGTCATCGTGGCGCTCGATCGCCAGGGTGTCATAGGTGTCGGTCATGGGGACTCCATCTTCTGTGCGGGCGGCTTAGCAAGCCTCGCCACCGCGCGAAAGGCGAAGCGGCCTTCACCGCTTCTGACAGGCCGGGCACCAGAAGGTCGAGCGGCCGCCCTGGACCTGTCTGCGAATGACAGGGTGGTCGGCATTGCGGCGGCAGGGCTGACCTTCGCGGCCATAGACGTCGAAACTGTGCTGGAAATAGCCCTGACCGCCCTCGGCATTGGCAAAGTCGCGCAGGGTCGAGCCGCCGGCCGCAATGGCCTCGGCCAGCACATCGCGCGCCGCAATGGTCAGCCGTTCCAGCCGCGCCTGTGACAGGCTGCCGGCGGCGGCCCCCGGCGAAATGCCGGCCCGCCACAGCGCCTCGCACACATAGATATTGCCCAGCCCCGCCACATGGCGCTGATCCAGCAGGGCCACCTTGACCGGCTGACGGCGGTCTTTGAAGCGCGCCTTCAGATGATCGGCGGAGAAGGCATTGCCCATCGGCTCGGGCCCCAGCCCGGCAAACCAGGGGTGGGCCTCGATCTCATCGGTCGGGATCAGGCCCATGAAGCCGAACCGGCGCGCGTCGGCATAGCCCACCCGCGTGGCGACGCCCTTGCCCGTGGCGTACAGGCTCAGGTGCTCATGCGGCCCCCTCGCCGGGGCGTTGGTCTCAAACTCACCCAGCATCTCGCCGTCCAGGGTGAACCGCCCGGTCATGCCCAGATGGGTCACCCAGGTCTCGCCGGTCGACAGCGGCATCAGCAGATATTTGGCCCGCCGCCCGACCGACAGGACGGTCGCCCCCTCCAGCCGGTCCACGAACCGGTCGGGAAACGCAAAGCGCAGGTCGGCGCGGTTCTGGCGCACCCGGTCGAGGGTGGCGCCGGCCAGCACCGGCTCCAGACCTCGCCTGACGGTTTCAACCTCGGGAAGTTCGGGCATGGCGCTGCTGTAGACCGACGGAACGGCACCGCCAAGCGACCATGGCTGGCCTTTCGTCGCGCGGCCCTGTATGAGGCGCGCGCTCCCCGCACCGTCGCCCTCACCCTGCGGCCCGCCTCTGCCGGCCGCCCTGCACGTCTGATATTCCAATGAACCTTCGCAACGTCGCCATCATCGCCCACGTCGACCACGGCAAGACCACGCTCGTCGACCAGCTGCTGGCCCAGTCCGGTGTCTTCCGAGCCAATGAGGCGACCACCGAACGCGCGATGGACTCCAACGACCAGGAAAAAGAGCGCGGCATCACCATCCTGGCCAAGTGCACCTCGGTGCTCTGGAACGGCAAGGCGGGCGAGACCCGTATCAACATCATCGACACCCCCGGCCACGCCGACTTCGGCGGCGAGGTGGAGCGGATCCTGGGCATGGTGGACGGCTGCGTCATCCTGGTCGATGCCGAAGAGGGGGTCATGCCCCAGACCAAATTCGTGCTGACCAAGGCACTGAAGATGGGCCTGCGTCCCATCCTGTGCATCAACAAGGTCGACCGCGCCCACGCCGATCCCGACCGGGTCCACAACGAGACCTTCGACCTGTTCGCGGCCATCGGCGCGACCGACGAGCAGCTGGACTTCCCCCACATCTACGCCTCGGGCCGCAACGGCTGGGCGACGCTGGATCTGGACAAGCCCAATGACGACCTGTCGCCGCTGTTCGACCTGATCGTCGACCACGTCCCGCCGCCCAAGGTTCAGGAGAACAAGGACAAGCCGTTCCAGATGCTGAACGTGCTGATCGAGTCGGACCCGTTTCTGGGCCGAATCCTGACCGGCCGGATCGAGAGCGGCAAGGCTGTCCCCGGCATGGCGATCCACGCCCTCGACCGCGAAGGCAAGGAAATCGAGCGCGGCCGCATCACCAAGGTTCTGGCCTTCCGCGGCCTGAAGCGGACGGCCCTGGACGAGGGCTCCGAGGCGGGCGACATCGTCGCCATTGCAGGCATGTCCAAGGCGACCGTGGCCGACACCCTGTGCGCCATGGAAGTCACCGACGCCCTGCCCGCCCAGCCGATCGATCCGCCCACCATCTCCATGACCGTGTCGGTCAACGACAGCCCGCTGGCCGGCCGCGAAGGCGACAAGGTCCAGTCGCGCGTCATCCGCGACCGCCTGCTGAAAGAAGCCGAGGCCAATGTCGCCATCCGCGTCACCACCACCCAGGGCGGCGACGCCTATGAAGTGGCCGGCCGCGGCGAACTGCAGCTGGGCGTTCTGATCGAGAACATGCGCCGCGAAGGCTTCGAGGTGTCGATCTCACGTCCGCGCGTGGTCTTCCAGGAAGGTCCGAACGGCGAGAAGCTGGAGCCGATCGAGGACGTCATGATCGACGTCGACGACGAGTTCTCGGGCATCGTCATCGAGAAGCTGTCGGCGCGTAAGGCCGAGATGACCGACATGGGTCCCTCGGGTGCCGGCAAGACCCGCATCCAGCTGAAGTGCCCGTCGCGCTCGCTGATCGGCTATCAGGGCGAATTCCTGACCGATACGCGCGGCTCGGGCGTGCTGAACCGCGTGTTCAGCCACTATGAAGCCTTCAAGGGCGAGATCGCCGGCCGCCTGAAGGGCGTGCTGATCTCGAACTCGGACGGTGAGACCGCCGCCTTCGCCCTGTGGAACCTCGAGGATCGCGGCGTCATGTTCGTCGGCGCCGGCGAAAAGACCTATCAGGGCATGATCATCGGCGAGAACAGCCGCTGGGACGACCTGGACGTCAACCCGATCAAGGGCAAGCAGCTGACCAACGTTCGCGCCTCGGGCAAGGACGAGGCCGTGCGCCTGACGCCGCCGCGCGTCATGTCGCTGGAACAGGCCATCGCCTATATCGACGAGGACGAACTGGTCGAGGTCACGCCCAAGTCGATCCGTCTGCGCAAGCAGACCCTGAACCCCTCATTCCGCAAGAAGCGCATCCGCCCCGAATAGGGTTTGCGCTCAACCGGACATGAAAAAAGGGCGGCCCCGCAAGGAGCCGCCCTTTCTCTTTTCAGTCCGTCACCCGTATCAGGCGCGGCGCTTCACCAGTCCCAGCAGGAACAGCAGGATGATGGCGCCGATGGTGGCGACGATGGTCGAACCGATCCAGCCACCCCAGGCAAAGCCCAGAGCGTTGGCCAGGAAGCCACCGATCACGGCACCGACGATGCCGACGATCAGATTGGTCAGCAGGCCGTGGCTGCGGCCCATGATCTGTTCAGCCAGCCAGCCGGCAATGATACCGACGATGATCCAGAAAATGATGTTCATGTGTGCATCCTTCCATATGTGTCCAAGCTGAACCTTAAATGCGCTCCGTCGCGCCGGGTTGCATGAAGGACGGGATTCCGACGCAATCGCCGAACGCTGTCATTCCCTCGTGACGCGATACCGGCATGAGGTTTGCCGCGTGGAGGGCGAGCCGTTCCGTTTCGGGACAGGTCGCAACACGGGGAAACTGGCCATGGCCACTGACATCGATCTTCACCTGGGGCGCCGTCTGCGCCGCCGCCGCCGCCTTCTGGGCCTGACGCAGCAGCAGCTGGCCACCCAGGTCGGCATCCGCTTTCAGCAGATCCAGAAATACGAATGCGGCGCCAATCGCATCTCGGCCGCCCGCCTGTGGCAGCTGTCCGAGGCGCTGGAGACCCCCGTCAGCTATTTCTATGACGGCCTGACCGAGGCGCTGGAGCGCAGCGAGACCGCCGGGGGTGCGGGGGGTGAGATGTTTTCCCGCAAGGAAACCCTCGACCTGATCCAGGCCTATTACCAGCTGGGCGAGCGGCCGCGCCGTCGCCTTCTGGATCTGGCCAAGTCGCTGCACTCGGAAGGCGACGCCATCGCTTAAATGAGTGACGACGGGCGGCGGCGTCTGTATGCCGCCCACCCATGACCGCACATGAAGCCTTCGCCCTCGAGCTTGCCCGCGTCGCCGCAGGCGTGACCCTGCCCCTGTTCCGCACGGGCGCTGTGGCCGAGGACAAGGGCGAACCGGGCGCCTTCGACCCGGTGACCGAGGCCGACCGGGGGGCCGAGGCGGCCATGCGCCGCCTGATCGAGTCCACCTTTCCCGATCACGGCGTGGTCGGCGAGGAGTATGGCGCCGACCGGCCCGATGCCGAATGGGTCTGGGTTCTGGATCCCGTCGACGGCACCCGCGCCTTCGTCGCCGGCCTGCCGCTGTGGACCACCCTGATCGGCCTGACCCATCAGGGACGCCCGGTCGTGGGCGCCGTCGCCCAGCCGTATCTGGACGAGGTGTTTCTGGGCGGCCCGTCGGGCGCCCGCTGCGTCGCCCGTGGAACAGACACGCCGATCGCCACCCGCGCCTGTCCCAGGCTCAATGACGCCGTGATCTCGACCACGGACCCCGACATCTTCACCGGCGCCGAACTGGGCGCCTGGCGACAGGTGCGCGCCACCGCCCGCCTCGCCCGGCTGGGCTGCGATGCCTATGCCTATGCCATGCTGGCCTCGGGCCATATCGATCTGGTCGCCGAGACCGCGCTCAAGCCCTGGGACTGGACCGCACTGGTCGCCCTGGTCGAGGCCGCGGGCGGCACGGTGACCGACTGGCTGGGCAACACCCCCAAGGACGACGGCCGCATTCTGGCGGTCGGCGATGACGCTTTGACCGAGCAGGCCCTGCTGACCCTTCGCCGCGCGGTCAGCTAGACCGGTTCAGCCTGGGACTCCAGCGCCTTGCGGGCCAGTCGCGCCCGGCGCCAGGCCGCCCACAGGAAGACGGCGGCCCCCAGCCAGATGAAACCGAACGACACCCCACGCAGCCAGGTGAATTCCTCGCCCTGGCTGACCCCGATGACAAAGCTGATGGTCGGGGCGACGAACTGCAGAAAGCCGATGGTGGTCAGGGGCAGGCGCCGCGCCGCCCACGAGAACAGCACCAGCGGCCCGACCGTCACCGGCCCGGCCATGGCCAGCCAGAAGGCGGCATTCGGACTGTCGAAAAACACCCCCGCCCCCTGACTGTGCAGCCAGATCAGCCAAGCCAGGCCGAACGGCGCCATGATCAAACATTCGACGAACAGGCCCGCCTGGGCATCGGCGCGCACGCGTTTGCGGATCACCCCATAGGCGGCGAACGACACTGCCAGCGTCAGGGAGATGATCGGCAACCGCCCCAGCGCCACGGCCTGCAGGGCCACGCCTGTGGCGGCCAGGGCAATGGCCACGAGGCCTGCGCGACTGATCCGCTCGCGGAACAGCCAGGCCCCCAGCGCCATATTGAACAGCGGGTTCAGATAATAGCCGAGGCTGGTCTCCAGCGTGTGGCCGTTGTTGACCGCCCAGACGAACAGGCCCCAGTTCAGGGCGATAAGGCCGGTCGAGAGTATCAGCCAGCCCAGCGTCCGGCGGTCGGCAAAGGCGGCCTTGACCTGGTCCGACTGGCGCGCCCACAGGACCAGCACGGTGGCCCACAGCAGGCCCCAGACTGCCCGGTGGCCCATGATCTCAAAGGCATCCGCCCCCGCCACCCCCATCGGCTGATAGATCAGCGGCGACAGACCCCACAGCACATAACATCCCAGCCCCGCCAGCAGGGCCGCGCGGGCGTCGGGCGCGGAAGCCGTCACCTCAGACCGTCAGGGTGCGATAGCCACCGGCAGGCTTGATCATGCCGGTCTCGTCCAGCAGCTGGGCGATCTGGACGGCGTTCAGCGCCGCGCCCTTCCTCAGATTGTCCGAGACCACCCACAGGTTCAGGCCGTTCTCGACCGTCGGGTCCTTGCGGATGCGGCTGACGAAGACGGCGAATTCGCCCGCTGCGTCGATCGGCGTGACGTAACCGTCGGCCTCGGCCTTGTCGACGACCAGCACACCGGGCGCCTCGCGCAGGATCTCGCGCGCCTCGTCGGGCGAGATCGGACGGTCAAACTCCAGATTGACGGATTCGGAGTGGCCGACGAACACGGGCACCCGCACGCAGGTGACGGTCAGCTGGATGTCCGGATCGAGGATCTTGTGGGTCTCGGCCCACATCTTGGCCTCTTCCTCGGTATAGCCGTCGTCGCGGAAGGCCCCGATCATCGGGATCAGGTTAAAGGCGATCTGCTTGGGGAAATGCTTGGGACGGGCGTCGCCGAGGCCATAGATGGCCTTGGTCTGGGTCCACAGCTCGTCCATGCCCGCCTTGCCCGCGCCGGACACCGACTGATAGGTCGAGACCACCGCCCGCTTGATCTTCGCCGCGTCATGCAGGGGCTTCAGCGCCACCACCAGCTGGGCGGTCGAGCAGTTGGGGTTGGCGATGATGTTCTTCTTCGTCGCCAGCTTGATCGCGTCCGGGTTCACCTCGGGCACGATCAGCGGCACGTCCGGATCCATGCGGAAGGCCGAGGAATTGTCGATCACCATCGGACCGGCCTTGCCGATCTTTTCCGACCATTCGCGGCTGGCATCGCCGCCGGCGCTCATCAGCACCAGATCGACGGTCGAGAAGTCAAAGCTGTCGATGCTCTCGCATTTGACCGTCCGGTCACCAAAGCTGACCTCGATGCCCTTGGACTTGCGCGACGCAACCGCGTGCATCTCCGTCACCGGGAAGTTCAGTTCCTCGAGGATGTTCAGCATTTCCCGGCCGACATTGCCGGTGGCGCCTACGACGGCGACGCGATAGCCCATAATGGTCATGTCCTTCGGACGCCCTACGCTCGCGCCGCGGGCGCTCGCTACTTGAGGGCTGTTGGGGAAAGCGGGTGCAGGCCCTGCATGTAGTCATTCCCCCGGGCCACGCAATCGCTTTTCAGTCGCGGCGACGCCCGCTATCCCCGTCGCATGGTCTCCCGTATCGAACGCGTCCACGCGAAAAAGCTGAAAGACGGCTCCCTGAAGCCCGATCCGGGTCAGGACGCGGCCCTGAAAGCCCTCGCCCGGCTGGAAAAGGATCTGAAGCGGCGCGGCCTGTTCGGCGGCGTGCCCGAGGTGCGCGGCATCTATCTGTATGGCCCGCCCGGACGCGGCAAGTCCATGCTGATGGACCTGTTCTTCGCCAATATTCAGGAGCCGCGAAAGACCCGCGCCCACTTCCACGCCTTCCTGTCGCGCGTTCACATCCTGATGCGCCGCTGGCGTGAGGGCGACAAGCGGGCGCGCAAGGCCACCTTCGGACAGTGGAAGGGCGACGACCCGATCGGCCCCGTCGCCGCCCTGATCGCCTCGGAGGCCCGCCTGTTGTGCTTCGACGAGCTGCAGGTCACCGACATTGCCGACGCCCTGATCCTCGGCCGGCTGTTCCAGGCCCTGTTCGAGCACAAGGTGGTGCTGGCCGTGACCTCGAACCGCCGACCGCAGGACCTCTATCTCAACGGCGTCAACCGCGAGCTGTTCGTGCCCTTCATCGACATTGTCGAGGCCCGTTGCGAGACGGTCGAGGTGGCGGGCTCGAGGGACTGGCGCATCGACACCCTCGCCTCCGCCCCCGCCTGGTATGACTCCACGCGCCCCGACGGTCGCGAGGGATTCGACGCCCTGTGGCAGCGGCTGCGCGGGGACGAACCCGAGGAGCCCGCGACACTGGACGTGCTGGGCCGCGCCATCGAGGTCGAGCGCACCGTGGGCGGCATGGCTCGTGCGCCCTTCGCCGCGCTGTGCCAGAGGGCGCTGGGCGCCAATGACTACCTCGCCCTCGCCGAACGCTTCCACACCCTGTTCCTCGAGGATGTGCCGGTACTCGGCCCCGACGACCACGCCGCCGCCCGCCGTCTGGTGACGCTGATCGATGCCCTGTATGAAGCCCGCACACGGCTGGTGGTTCTGGCCGCCGCCCCGGCCGAGGACCTCTATCCCGAAGGGCAGGAGACCTTCGAATTTGGCCGCACCGTATCGCGCCTCAAGGAAATGACCGGCAAGGCCTGGTTGTCCGCCACAGGATCGCCCCCCTCGCCCCCCACAGATAAATGAACCTCAAAGGGAGATATTGATGTTTCGTCGTTTGAGTGCCCTTGCGCCCCTGATCGCCGCCCCCGCCCTGCTGATGGCGATGCCCGCCCTCGCCGCTGCCGATCCGGGCGCGGCGTCCCTGGCCGTCCCGGTCGCAGCCCCGACGCAGGAGGCCGTCGTTGGCCTGACCCCCGCAGAGGTTCGCGCCTGGCTGATGGAAAAGGGCGCCACGGTCGAGGAGCCGCAGACCATCGAGGGCCAGACCCTGCTGCGGGTCAATGACGGCAGCGCCAACTGGTTGATCTTCTTCTACGGCTGCGACGCTGCGGGCCGCTGTCAGGACATCCAGTTCGCCGCCAACATCGTGGCCGACGGCCTGTCGCTGGACCGGATCAATGCCTGGAATCGCGAGCAGCGCTTTGTGAAGGCTTATCTGCAGTCGAACGTCGATGGCACGCCGTCCGCGGTGCTGCAGTTCGACGTGCTGCTGCTGGCTGGTCTGGGCGTCGATCAGCTGAACGACCCGACGGTCGTCTGGCTGGAACTGCTGGCCCGCTTCATCGAAGGCCTGATCGCCCCCACGACCGAGACCACGGCCCCGGCCCCGGTGACCCTGCCCACGAACTGATCGCGGGCAGGATCACGAGGGATCAGGTTCAGGCCAGCGAGGCGTCGATGTCCTTGCAGGCCTGGATCAGGCCCTGGACGGATTCGACCGACTTCTTGAACATCGCCTTCTCATCGTCATTGGTCGAGAATTCGATGACCTTTTCGACGCCGTTCGCGCCGATCAGGGCCGGCACGCCGACATACAGGTCCGACAGACCGTATTCGCCCGACAACCAGACGGCGCAGGGCAGGACGCGCTTCTGGTCCAGCAGGTACGACCGCGCCATGGCGATGGCCGATTCCGCCGGGGCATAGAAGGCCGAGCCGGTCTTCAGCAGGGCCACGATCTCGCCGCCGCCCTTCCTCGTGCGCTCGACGATGGCGTCCAGCTCGCCCTGCGACAGCATTCCGGCCGACACCGCGTCCGGCAGGGACAGACCGCCGACGGTCGAGTGGCGCACCATCGGCACCATGTCGTCGCCGTGACCGCCCAGGGTCCAGGCGTGGATGTCCTGGATCGACACGCCGGTCTTTTCAGCGAGGAAATAGGCAAAGCGGGCCGAGTCGAGCACGCCGGCCATGCCGACGACCTTCTCCTTGGGCAGGCCCGAGAATTTCTGCAGGGCCCACACCATGGCGTCCAGCGGGTTGGTGATGCAGATGACGAAGGCGTTGGGGGCATGCGCCTTGATGCCCTCACCCACAGCCTTCATGACTTTGAGGTTGATGCCGATTAGGTCGTCGCGGCTCATGCCGGGTTTGCGCGGCACACCGGCGGTGACGATGCAGACGTCGGCGCCGGCGATGTCCTCATAGGCATTGGCGCCCTTCAGCGAGACGTCGGTGCCGATCACGGCGGTGGCCTCGGCGATGTCCAGCGCCTTGCCCTGCGGCATGCCCTCGGCGATGTCGAACAGGATCACGTCGCCCAGCGCCTCGCGCGCCGCAACGTGGGCCAGGGTGCCGCCGATCATTCCGGCACCGATAAGGGCGATCTTGGCGCGAGCCATGGGCAGTCTCCAGTCAGCGATGGGGAGGTAAAAAGTCTGGGCGGCGGTCTAGACCCGGGCGCACCGCACTGCAAGGCTGGGGCATGACCGCCTTTGCTGCCGACCCGGCCTTTGACGCCGGATCCCTTGCCGTCACCGACTGGCCGCTGTGTCAGGTGCGGCTGCAGGACGACGCGCGCTTTCCGTGGCTGATCCTGATCCCGCGCGTGCCCGGCAGGGTCGAGATCGAGGACCTGTCGCCGGAGGACCGGACCCGGTTTCTGGACGAGGGGCTGCGCGCCGGGGCGCTGGTCCGGCAGATGGGCGAGGTGCTGGAGCGACCGGTCGACAAGTTGAACCTGGCGGCGCTCGGCAATGTCACGGCCCAGCTGCATCTGCATGTCATCGGGCGCAGGCGCGATGATCCGGTCTGGCCCGATCCGGTCTGGGGACGCGGCACACCTCAGCCGTGGCCAGATGTCGAGCGCGAGACCCTGATGGCGATCATCCGCGCAGCCTAGTCCGGTTTCGGGACCAGGCTGACTCTCAGGCGACGGCGCTCGCCCTGAAGCGTGCCGGACCAGCCGCGCCCGACCCGTTGCAACTCCAGCCGCCCGCCCTCGGTCGGCCCCTCCCCGATCAGCAGCAGGCTGACGGTGTCTCCGTCCCGGCTTCCGGACGTCAGGGTGCCCGCCGCGGGTGTGGTGCGCGACATCCATGCCCCCTCGATCGGCTGCCCCGGCCCATAATCGACCAGCACGATCGACATCAGCACACCACCCTCGGGATCGACCAGCTGCCAGGCGCCGTCCATCGGGCCCATGCGCTGATCCATGCGCATCTCGGCCGAGATCACGCCCTGGTCATAGGCCAGCGCCGCATCGGTCGGTCCGGCCTCGAACTGACCTTCATAGGCATTGATCGTCACCATGCCGCGGATCGGTCCGCGCCAGGTACCGGTGCTGTTGTCACCCTCCGCACCGTCATCTCCGAAGCCCGCAGGTGGCTCGAACGGGCGGATGGCCGGGGCCTCATACAGGGACTGGCTGGGCAGGGGCACCGGATCCTGCAGCGGCGGGCCGGGATCCTGCAGGCCGGACAGGACGATCAGAAAAGCAGGGACAGTCGCGATCATGGTCCAACCCTAACGCGCGACTGCGGCAGATGGCCACCCCGCCTGCCCGGCGCGTTTCCGGTCTCGTAACTTCCCCTGTGACACGGCGTTTCGTTGACAGGGGCTCGCGCGGCTCTCTAAAGCCTTGGCCGTTCCCGTCCGTTGATTTGTCCCGGGTTTTTTGAGAACCATTCGCATGTCGGAACCCCTTTCGGGCAGCCCCGCCGATCAGGCCGGACCGCCCCAGTTCTACACTCCCCAGCCGAACGGCCGCGTCCGTCCGACTTCGCCCCACCTGCAGATCTGGCGCTGGCATGTGACCATGCTGGGATCGATCCTGCACCGCATCACCGGCTCGGGTCTGGCAGGCGGCGTCGTGCTGGTGGCCCTGTGGCTGGGGGCGCTGGCCTTCGGGCCCGAGGCCTATGAGACCTTTGTCGGACTGGCCGGGTCGCCGCTGGGGCTGATCGTCTGGTTCGCCCTGTCGCTGGCGGGCTTCTATCATCTGGCGTCCGGGGTCCGGCACCTGATCTGGGACACCGGCGCGGGCCTGTCGCCCAAGGGCGCCTCGACCCTGACGACGATCACCCTGGTGTTCGCCGTCGTCGCCACCCTGACCTTCTGGGGCTGGCTGTTCGCTTCCGGAAAGGTGACGCTGTGAGCGCGCACAGGTCTGTCTATCGCAAGAACGTCAAGGTCGCCGAGCGCAAGGGCGCGGGCGGCTGGCTGGCCGAGCGGCTGTCGTCGCTGGTGCTGGTGCCCCTGACCCTGTGGGCCCTGTGGTCCGCCGCCATGATCGCCGGCACCGGCTATGAAGGCGCGCTCGACTGGTTCGTCCAGCCCTTGAACGCCTGGCTGCTGGCCGCCACCTGGCTGGTCACCCTGTGGCACATGAATATGGGCATTACGGTCATCGTCGAGGACTACATCCACAAGCGCTCGACCCTGGGCCTGCTGCTCGGCCTCAACACCCTGCTGTGCCTGTCTCTGGCCGTCATCGGCCTGCTGTTCATCACACGACTGGCACTGGGCTCTGACCCGCTGCCGGCCGGCTTCGGAGTCTAGTCGTTTGGCCTCTTACGAATTCGTCGATCACGAATATGACGTCGTTGTCGTGGGCGCCGGGGGCTCGGGCCTGCGGGCGGCGCTGGGTGCCGCGCGCGAGGGGCTGAAGGTCGCCTGCGTGACCAAGGTCTTCCCGACCCGCTCGCACACGGTCGCGGCCCAGGGCGGCATCTCCGCCTCGCTCGGCAATATGGGCGAGGACTCGTGGAAATGGCACATGTACGACACCGTCAAGGGGTCGGACTGGCTGGGCGACCAGGACGCCATCGAATACCTGGTCCGCGAGGCCCCCAAGGCCGTCTATGAGCTGGAACACTGGGGCGTGCCCTTCTCGCGCACCGAGGAAGGCAAGATCTACCAGCGCGCCTTTGGCGGCATGACCAAAAACTATGGCGAGGGCCCGGTGCAGCGCACCTGCGCCGCCGCGGACCGCACCGGTCACGCCATCCTGCACACCCTGTACGGCCAGTCGGTGCGCCGCGAGGTGAAGTTCTTCGTCGAATATTTCGCGCTGGACCTGATCATGCAGGACCAGGCCTCGGGCCCCGCCGCCTGCACCGGCGTCACCGCGCTCCAGCTCGACACCGGCCAGCTGCACCGCTTCCGCGCCAAGATGGTCATTCTGGCCACCGGCGGATACGGCCGCGCCTATTTCTCGGCCACCAGCGCCCACACCTGCACGGGTGACGGCAATGCCATGGTGCTGCGCGCCGGCCTGCCGCTGCAGGACATGGAGTTTGTCCAGTTCCACCCGACCGGCATCTATGGCGCCGGTTGCCTGATCACCGAGGGTGCGCGCGGCGAGGGCGGCTATCTGACCAATTCCGAGGGTGAGCGCTTCATGGAGCGCTATGCCCCCTCGGCCAAGGATCTGGCCAGCCGCGACGTGGTCAGCCGCTCCATGACCATCGAAATTCGCGAAGGGCGCGGCGTGGGCCCGAACAAGGACCACATCTTCCTGCACCTCGACCACCTGGACCCCAAGGTCCTGCACCAGCGCCTGCCCGGCATCTCCGAATCGGCCAAGATCTTTGCCGGGGTCGATGTGACCAGGGCCCCGATCCCGGTGCTGCCGACGGTCCACTACAATATGGGCGGCATTCCCACGAACTATCACGGCGAGGTCCTGACCAAGGCCGGCGACGACGGCAGTGTCGTGGTCCCGGGCCTGATGGCCGTGGGCGAGGCCGCCTGCGTCTCGGTGCACGGCGCCAACCGTCTTGGCTCCAATTCCCTGACCGATCTGGTGGTGTTCGGCCGCGCCGCCGGCCTGCGCGCCGGTGAAGTGGTCGACAAGGCCTCGAAGGTGCCCGACGCCCCGGCCTCGGCGACCGACGCCCACGTCGCCCGTCTGGACCGGTTCCGCAACGCCTCGGGCTCGACGCCGACCGCCGAGCTGCGCCTCAGCATGCAGCGCGCCATGCAGTCCGACGCCGCCGTCTTCCGCACCGGCAAGACGCTGGACGAGGGCGTGGCCAAGCTGCGCGCCATCGACGATGCCATCGGCGACATCCGCGTCACCGACCGCGGCATGATCTGGAACACCGACCTGATCGAGACCCTGGAATACGACAATCTGATCGCCCAGGCCGCCGTCACCATCGAAAGCGCGGCCAACCGCAAGGAAAGCCGCGGCGCCCATGCGCGTGAGGACTTCCCCGACCGCGATGACGTGAACTGGATGAAGCACACCCTGGCCTGGAAGACCCCGGGCCAGCGGGTGAAGATCGACTATCGCGCCGTTCACGACTTCACCCTGACCGACGAGATCGACTACATCAAACCCAAGGCGCGGGTGTATTAAGCATGGCTGAACTGACCCTCCCCCGTGCGTCGCAGCCCCAGCGTGGCAAGGTGCACAAGGCCCCCAAGGGGGCGAAGAACGTCAAGACCTACAAGGTCTATCGCTATGATCCCGAGGTGGACGCCAATCCGCGCTGGGACGTGTTCGAGGTCTCGGCCGACGACCACGGCCCGATGCTGCTGGACGCGCTGATCCACATCAAGAACACCATCGACCCGACTCTGGCCTTCCGCCGCTCCTGCCGCGAGGGCATCTGCGGCTCCTGCTCGATGAACATCGACGGGCGCAACACCCTGGCCTGCACCAAGGGCTGGGACGAATGCTCGTCGTCCAACATCTCGATCGGCCCCCTGCCGCACCAGCCCGTGGTCAAGGATCTGGTCACCGACCTGACCCTGTTCTACGCCCAGTACGACTCGATCCAGCCCTACCTGCAATCGGACGAGCCGGACCCGACCACCGAACGGCTGCAGACCCCGGCCGACCGCGAGAAGCTGGATGGCCTGTACGAGTGCATCCTGTGCGCCTGCTGCTCGACCTCCTGCCCCAGCTACTGGTGGAACCAGACCGAATACCTCGGCCCGGCCGCCCTGCTGCAGTCCTACCGCTGGATCGCCGACAGCCGCGATGACGCGACCGACAAGCGCCTCGACGACCTTGAGGACCCGTTCAAACTCTATCGCTGCCACACGATCATGAACTGCGCCCAGGTCTGCCCCAAGGGCCTGAACCCCGCCAAGGCCATCGCCGAAACCAAGAAGCTGATGGTTGCCCCGGGCCGCAAGAAGGCCAAGGCTCCGGCCTGATGGCGAAGATCACCTATATCGAGCATGACGGCACCGAGCATGTCGTGGAGGTCAAGAATGGCCTCAGCGTCATGGAAGGCGCGATCCGCAACAATGTGCCGGGCATTGACGCGGACTGCGGCGGGGCCTGCGCCTGTGCCACCTGTCACGTCTATGTCGATGAGGACTTTGCCGCCGAGACCGGCCGGGCCAGCGCCATGGAGGAATCCATGCTGGACTTTGCCGAGAACGTCGAGCCGAACTCGCGCCTGTCCTGCCAGATCCGGGTGTCGGACGATCTGGACGGGCTGATCGTACGCCTGCCCGAAAACCAGCACTGAGGTGTCCGGTCCCCGGATCGCGCCGGACCTTCTCGCCCTCGTCGGGCGGTTGATCGAGGCGGCACCTGCCGGACGCCCGGCCCGCATCGCCATTGTGGGGGCGCAGGGGTCGGGCAAGACCACGCTCGCCCGTGCCGCCGCCCACGCGTTCAATGCCGCCCAGATCTCCATCGACGATGTCTATCTGACCCGGGCCGAGCGCGAGGCCATGGCCCGCGACGTCCACCCGCTGTTCCTGATGCGGGGGCCGCCCGGCACCCACGACCTCGGCCTGCTGAACGACCTGATGGACCAGCTGTCGGCGGCCGGGCCCGACGACACCACCTGGCTGCCCGATTTCGACAAGCGCGGCGACGACCGCCTGCCCACGGATCGCTGGCGTCCGTTTCGCGGGCGGCCCTCGGCCATCCTGATCGACGCCTGGTGTCTCGGCGTCGTGGCCGAGGATGCAGCGGCGCTTGAGGCGCCCGTCAATGCGTTGGAACAGACCCGCGACGCCGACGGCCGTTGGCGGTCTGCCATCAATGAGTTCGTCGCCGGGCCGTACCGGGCCTTCGCCGACAGCCTCGACGCCATCCTGTTCCTTCAGGCCCCGTCGTTTGACGTCGTGCTGGACTGGCGCTGCCAGCAGGAAGCCGACCTGCTGGGCATCGACCCCGCCGACCTGCCCGACGAAGAGCGCACCCGTCTGGCCGACTTCATCCAGTATTTCGAGCGCATCACCCGGCGCATGCTGGCGGGCGGCGTGACCGCCGATGTCACCGTTAAACTGGATCGAAACCGTGTGCCGGGCCCTATATCGGCATGAGTATCGAGCGTCGACTTGAGCCCCGCAGCGCGATCGAGGGACGCGCCCTGATCGTCGCTCCTGCGGTCGAGCACACCTGCCGGCTGATCGACCAGTCGCGCTCGGGCCTGCGCATCCGGCTGGACCGCTCGGTCAGCCTGCCGCGCGAGGGCTTCATCGTCGACCTGCCGACCGGCATCGCCACCCCGGTCCAGATCGTCTGGCAAAAGGGCATGGAGGCCGGGCTGAAGCGCACCGGCGAGGGCGCCACCCTGCGTGGTCTGGTCCCCTCACGCCTGATCGCCGTCCGCGACGCCTGGCAGCGCGCCGGCGGGCGCTGACCCCTTACGGCTTAAGATGCCGGGCGAGGAAGGCCACCACCTGCGGCCAGGCCTCGGCCCGGGCGGCGGCATTGGCCTCGGGCGTGCCGCCGCTGCGGTGCGCGTCACGCGGGCCGCCGTCGCCGATCAGGTCGTGCCCCGCCTCGGCATAGATGAGCGCGTCGGTCTCCAGACCCGCCGCCTCGCGCGAAGCCACGATGTTGCGGGCCTGACGGGCCGAGTTCCACTGAGCGTCCAGCTCTCCGGCAATCAGCATCAGCGGCCCGGCATAGGCCTCGACCGGGATGCGGGCCGCGGCCTCGCGCTCGGGATGATCGGCCCGCCCGTTCTCATGGATGGCGCGCAGGTCCGCCGCATCCCCGGCCAGCAGCCCATCGACAAAGCCGCGATAGGGCATGAAGGGCAAGGCCTCGCCGTCAAACGAGAACGACGACCGCGTGCCCTCGGACTCGACAACCTCCAGCCCCCAGCCCTCCCAGACCACGTCCGACGGCGTATAGGCGACCACGGCGTCGATCCACGGATAGCGGCTGGCGGCGATCAGGGCGAACTCCGACCCCTTGGACCCGCCGAACAGGGCGAACCGCTCAACATCCACGCCCGGTATCGTCCCCAGCGCCTGACGCAGGTCGTCCAGCTGGTCGACGCGGATGTCGAGGAAGCTGCCCGGCAGATCGGGGAACTGCGGCGGCGGTCCATAGTCGCCCCAGTCCGGCGAATAATAGGGCAGGCCGACGGCCGCATAGCCCAGGCGCGCCAGCACCGGCCCCATCACCCGGCCCGCCTCATCGCCGCCGTCGGCGCCGTGCAGGATGACGACCACGGGCCGCGCCTCAGCCCCCGCCAGCCGCCAGACCTGCGCATGCGGAATGCCGGGCACGGCCATAACCTCGATGGCGGCATCGGCCACCGCCTCCTGTGCCCGGACGGGCGGCGCGGTCACCGTCAGTGCCAGCATGCCGATACAGACGGCGAAAGCCCGCAGAAGGGGGATCAGCATGAGCAACGCTCCAAAAACCGGGCCCGGACGACCACCGCCCGCATACCCTTTCACCCATTAGTCGCCGCCGTAGCCCGGATCGGATGCAGACCCTCAGCCCGCCGGCATGGTCCCGGCGTTGACGGCGATCCGGCCGACCAGTCCCTTGACGATCAGGTCCAGCGGCGAGCCCTCGCGGTAGTCCGCCGCCGCCACGAAATTCACCCGGTCCTCGCTGATCAGCGAATAGATCTTCTGCTGGTCGCGATCCGAATTGCGCGGGTCATAGACAGCGATCGAGAAGCCGCCCTTGGTGTGCATCATCTTCATGGTCGGCACATCGGTATCGCCGTCACCGAGGAAGATCATCCGCTCGAACGGCACCGGGCGCTCGGCGTCCGGGATGAAGCGGTTGATGCGGTCATGCTCATAGTGGTTGAGCACGCCCTTGTTGATGCGGAACAGATACTGGGTCTTGGTCGTGTAGTTGACGCCGACCGCCGGCCAGACGGCCACACCGTCCTTGTCATAGACGAATTTCGACGCGAACACGTGATGGAACTGGTCGCGGATCGGACAGCCGTCGATCATCTCCTCCAGCCCGGCCGAGATGATATAGTGCTCGATATCCAGCCCGTAGTGGCGGCCGAAGGCGTTCATCCGGTCGAACCAGCCGGGGCCGGTCAGATCGGTCTTCAGCCCGTCGAACAGCTTCACATCATGGCCGTGGTCGCGCAGCGTCCGCCGGGTGATCGGCGCATCGTTTTCGCGCGCCCGCTGCAGCATCAGCTGCATATACATCAGGATGCCGTCGCCGTCGGCCTGGCGGGTCAGGGTCTCCGCCTCTTCCCAGAAGGCGCCCTTCTCCATCCCGACCGAGGGGATGAAGCTGACCTCCTGCATGTTTCCACGGGCAAGGGTGCCGTCGAAATCATAGATCAGGGCGGTCTTCAGCAGCGGTCTGGCCATGGTCTTTCCCTCGGCAGCGGTGCCGCGACGGGTTAGTGAGCCGGGCCCGCCGTGTCAAAGCGTTCCAGATCGTCGGCCGGGGCCGCTGCCACCATGCGCGGCAGGTGCAGGCTGAAGGTCGCCCCCTCGCCCGGCACGCTCTCGACCTCGGCCCAGCCGCCGTGCAGCTCAACCAGCGCCTTGGTCAGGGCCAGACCGACGCCCGGCCCCCCGCGCTCGCGTCGCACGAACCGGTCAAACACATGGGGCTGCAGGTGATAGGGGATGCCACGCCCGGTATCGGAAACGCGCAACCGCACCTCGCCCTCGCCGGCCACCGCCTCCAGCGTCACCAGCCCGCCTTCGGAGACCGCCCGGGCGGCATTGTCCAGCAGGTGATCCAGCGCCTGGGCCACGCGGGTGCGATCGGCCTCAATCTCGCCAATGCCGCGCGGGATATTGACCGTCAGCCGCGCCCCGCGTCCCTCGATCCGCGCCCGCACAGCCTCGGCCGCCTCGGTCAACAGGTCCGCCAGACGGATCGGCTGGATCGACAGGTCCATCTCGCCCGCATCGATCTGGGCCATGTCCAGCACATCGTCGATCGAGCGCGCCAGCTGGGTCGCGGCGATGCGGATGGCCCCCGCATGCTGGCGGCTGCGATCCGGCAGCTCGCCCGAGGCCTCCAGCAGCTCGGAATAGCCGACAATGGTCGTCAGCGGCGTCCGCAGTTCGTACGAGACACTGCCGACGAACTCCCGCTTCAGCGCCTGGCTCTCGGCCAGCGCCGCTTCGCGCTCGGCCAGGGCCTGCTCCAGCGCCCGCTGGGCCGTCACATCGGAAAAGGCCACCAGCGTCGCCCCGTCCGGCAGGGGCCGGGTTTGCCAGGCGGCGATGCGCCCGTCGACCGTCCGACCCTCGCCCGAGACGGCCACGCGGCTCTCGGGATCGGGGTCGGCGACGCGCGCCTTCAGCCCCAGCCACAGCCCGGCATCGGGCAGCACCTTGCGACAGGTCTCGGCCACCGTCTCGAAATCGGCCTGCGGGTCGAACCGGTGCGCCGACGGCCCCCAGAAGGTGGAAAAGGCCTCATTGTGCAGCCTCAGCCGCCCGTCCGAGCCGAACACCGCCACCGCATCGTTCAGCTTGTCCAGCGTCGCCCGCTGCACCTGGAGCTGGCCGTTGAAGAGGCTGCGCAGGTTCAGCTCATCGGTGATGTCCGAGAAGATCAGCAATATGCCGCCCAGCGGGTGCGGCTGGCGCACCACCCTGAGCGTCCGCCCGTCGGGCAGGGACCAGCTGTCGTCGGGCGTGGCCTCGGTCGCGCCATAGAATTCCAGCTCGCGCGCCCGCCAGCCGGCATAGTCGATCACCTCGGGCAGCAGCCGACGCTGGCGTAGCCGGTCCAGCAGCTCCGCATGGGTCGGCCGCTCGTCCAGCCACGCCGGGTCCAGATCGAACAGGGTCTGGAAGGCCGTATTGTGAAAGGCCAGCCGCTTGGACGGGCCAAAGATGGCCACCGCATCGGCCAGATGGTTCAGCGTCTCGTCATGGGCCTCGACGTGGCGACGCAGGGTGTCGCGCGTCTCCTCGGCCTCGGTCATTTCGATGGCAAAGGCGGTGACCGCCCCGCCGCCGACGCTGGGCTCGGCCAGCACGCGCCAGGCCTTGCGGCGCCCGTCGGTGGCGGTCCAGCGGAAGCCTTCCTGCCGGGTTCCCTGCCGCAGGGCGTCGGCGACGATGGCGTCGGCCCCCCGGTCAAAGGTCAGTTGCCGTTGCAGGGCGTCTTCCAGACTGCCGGCCTTGACCGCCGCCAGCCAGGCCCGGTTGGCCCAGGCCAGACGTCCGGTGGAGTCCACGACCCAGGTCGGCACCGGTGAGGCATCGGCCAGCAGGCCCGCGGCACTCTCGCCGGTGCCCAGACCGGCCGAAATCTCGGCATCGGTGAACCGCAGCCAGGCCGAGCCGGCCAACGCCCGGCCCTCGATCCGCCAGACTCCGGCGTCGGTCTGAAGCGCCAGATCAAAGGCCACACCCGACTGGACCAGCGCCTTCAGCCGCGCGGCATCGGCGTCCCGCACCCGCGCGATCAACACATCGCCCGCCGCCTGATCGGCCTGGGTCAGGGTCGCGATCAGGTCGGGATCGCCGAACACCTGACCGGCCCGCAGTTCACCGTCGGCATTGCCCAGAATCTGGACCCGGACCTCGCGCATCAGCGCCAGACAGGCATCGCGGGTGGCAATCAGGTCGGCGCGGGCCTCAAGCTCGGCTTCCAGCGCGGCCTCGCTGCGACGGGCGCGGGCATCCAGACGCCACGCCCAGGCACTGACCGCCAGCGCCAGACCGGCAGCCCCCACGGTGGCCACATAGGCGATGTCCGCACCGGCGATCACGCTTGCCATTCCTCCCTCCGCCAAAGACCCGACCCGGCGGCTTGATTCGCTCGTTCACCATACCCCAAGATGGCCCGCTTGCACCGCCATGCCCGTGCGGTCCGGAGACCACCCCCTGTCCCCTGCCAAATCCTCCCCCACCTCGCTCTGGAGCGACAATCCCGTCGCCCCCTCGCTCGACGATTTCGCCGCCGTGGCGCGCGCGGCGCTGGACGCCCTGCCCGAGCCGTTTCGCGGCCTGTCGCAGGACGTCGTCCTCCGGGTCGATGACTTCGCCGATGCCGAAACGCTCGAGGCGCTGGGCATGGAGGAACCCTTCGAGCTGACCGGTCTCTACTTCGGCGTCGATGTCGGACGGCGCGACGAGATGGGACCGGCGGCCGAGCCCTCGCGCATCTTTCTTTACCGGCGGCCCATTCTGGATGAGTGGTGCGAGCGCGGCGACGTCGGCCTCTCCGACCTGATCGCCCATGTGTTGATCCACGAGATCGGCCACCACTTCGGCCTGACCGACGACGACATCGACCGCATCGAGGACGACTGACGGCACCGCGCCCGAAACCGGCTGTCCGTTCGCGTATCGCCAACCGCCGCGCGCGGATTTGACCTGTCCGTTGGCGAAGGCGGCGCGGCGGTTTCCGTAAGTGCAGTGGCGGGCCGGGCAGCACCGGCTCAGGGTCTGGTCATCCACGGAGCGCACCGCTCCTGACCTGACCGGAGAGACCGCCATGAAGATCCGTATCGCCCTGATCGCCGCCGCCCTTGTCAGCACCGCCGCCTTCGCTCCCCAGGCCCGGGCACAGGACTCCAGCGTCACCTTCCAGTTCGAAACCGGTCGCACCGGCGGCACGGTCATGGTGGCCCTGTTCAGTTCTGGCGAAGGCTACAACCGTGACCAGTCCGTCGCCTCCCGGGTGGTGCCTGTCACCGCTGAAACCGTCAGCGTCACCTTCGAAGGGCTGGCACCCGGTTCCTACGCGATGCGGTCGTTCTACGACATCAACGACGATGGTGAAATGAACACCAACCTGTTTGGCATGCCGGTCGAACCCTATGCCTTCTCCAACAATGCGCGCGGCAACATGGGTCCGGCCAGTTGGGACCGTGCCCGCTTCAATGTGAACGGCGCCGTCGTCCAGACCATCAGCCTGCGCTGATCCGAACCCCTGAAATCCGGAGACCCGCCATGATCCCGTCCCGCCGATCCTTCCTGCTGGGTGCCGCCGCCATGGGCAGCAGCGTCCTGACCCCCGATGTGGCCGAGGCCGCCCGCCTGCTGACCGCCCAGGATGCCGTCGCCACCGACTGGGGACTGGTGACCCGTGACGTCGAGGGTGACATCGCCCCCCATCGTCTGACCCGGATTCACGGCCGGGCTCCGGCGGGGCTGGAAGGCGCCCTCTATCGCAACGGCCCGGCCAAGTTCCGCCGACCGGGCGGCTCGGCTGAACACTGGTTCGACGGCGACGGCCTGATCCGCAAATTCAGCGTCTCGGATGGCGAGGCGACGCTGGCCGCCCGCTTTGCCGACACGCCCAAGCGCCGTCAGGAAACCCGGCTGGACGCCATGGTCATGCCCGGCTTCGGCACCCCGGCCGATCCGCGTGCCGAGATCGGCTCGAACGACGACGCCAATGCCGCCAATACCTCCATGCTCAAGGTGGGCGACGATGTCTGGGCCTTGTGGGAAGCGGGCTCCCCCATGGCGATGGATGCCGGCACGCTGGAGACCAGGGGCTTCGTCACCCTGCGGGACGACCTGAAGGGCATGCCCTTCCTCGCCCACCCCCGGGTCGAGCCGGACGGTCGCATCTGGAACCTCGGCATGAACGGGGCCCAGGCCATCGTCTGGCGTCTGGCCGCCGATGGCACGCTCGAGAACGCCAGCGTCGTCCCCCTGCCGCGCGCCTCTTACATCCACGACTTCACCGCCACCGCCCGTCATCTGGTGATCGTGCTCCAGCCCTGGGTGCAGGTCCGCCAGACCATGCCCTTTTCGGCCGCCTTCGACTGGCAGGCCGGAACCGGCACCCAGGTGCTGGTGCTGGACAAGGACAACCTCGACAGCCGCCGCCTGTTCGACCTGCCCGACTTTGGCTTCTTCCATCTGGGCGACGCCTGGGAAGAGGCGGGCGGCACGATCCGCTTCGATGTGTGCGCCCATGCCGACATGCGCTTTGCCGCGACCGGCGCGACCGAGATCCTGAACGGCGTGCCGTTGGGCGGAGAGCCTGCCCGCCTCGCCCTCGCCGTCCTCTCACCGGATGGCAGCGCCCGTCTGGATCGCACCACTGTGGTCGCCGAATTCCCGCGCAGCGACCCGCGCCGCGCCGGCCAACCCCGCCGCTTCAGCCTGCACACGGCGGGCGAGAGCCCCGACCGCCCGTTCGCCACAGCCATCGGCCTGCACGACTGGTCGACCGGTCAGGCGCACCAGTACGACTTTGGCCCCGATCACGTCGTCGAGGAGATGGTGGTGGTGCCCAAGCCGGGTCAGGACGCCGAGGATGCCGCCTGGCTGGTCGGCCCGACCATCAATCTCAAGGCCCGCACCACCGAACTGCATGTGCTGGACATGGCCCGCCTGTCGGACGGCCCGGTGGCCAGCTGGCGCTCGCACACGGCCCTGCCCGCCGGCTTCCACGGCATCTGGGCGGACTGACTCAGTACCAGCCGGCGGCCCTGAGTGCGCGGGCATGGCGGCGGCTGACGGGCACGCTCAGCCCGCCGTCCAGCGTCAGGGTCGCCCGCCCGTCCCCGCGCGCCACGTCCCGGACGGCATCGCGGGCCACCCACCAGCTGCGATGGGTCTGGGCCCCCTCCAGCCCCTCCAGCTCGGAAAGCGCATCGGCCAGCCGCATCAGGATCAGGTCCGAGCCCCGGTCGGTGTGCAGGCGCAGATAATGGTCCTCGGACTGCACCGCGATCAGCCGCGCGCCCCTCAGCCTGGACGGCAGGCGATCGAGGAACCGCGCCGGCACCTGGCCGGCCGCGGCCTCGTGCGTCTGGACCGTGCGGGCCCGGGTGATGAAGACATTGATGGCACTCATCGCTCCCGTGATGCTCAGCACCGGCGCCACCAGATAGAGCATGGCCGATAGCGGATAGATCCGCCCCTCGAAAAACAGGCCGGTGGCCAGCCACACCATCAGCAGGATCGGCCCGAACATCAGGGCCGTCAGCACCCCGACCATTACCCACGGCCGGTCATCCAGATCGAGGAACCGCTCGACCAGGTAGCCACAGACGTGGCCCCACAGCCCGCCCAGCACCATCAGCGGCACCCAATAGGCAATCCGGTGCCACAGCGACAGAGCAGGGTCGCTGAACGCCCCGCTCAGCGCCAGCACCAGCCCCGCCAGCGCGGCAATGCCCAGTCCGCGCAGGAAGTCGCGCAGCGTATCGGCCGTCATCTGTCCATGCCCCTCATGCTGCCCCCGTGGCCCCCTGAATGCGGTCTCGGGCCCCGCCCTGCAAGCGATCCCGGCGAAACCGCCACGAAATTACCGCTTTACATGACACTGCGTTTTCCCCATATCGCGGGTTCCGGCGGACCCCGTAGGTCCTATGCTTGCGCCGCTAACGCCGGTCTGGGTTAACAATTTGCAGGGGGTTACGTGAATTGCGCACGTACCAAATTCCCCTGGACCTGGTCCGTGAGCGGTCCCCTGAACGTCCCGTCGCCCTCGTGCGGCCGCGTTCAGTTTCCGTAGCGGCGCGCTGGTTCCAGGACAATCTAAAGGCTGACGTCTTCTATGCGGTGAAGGCGAATCCGTCGCGCTGGGTCATCGAGACCCTGGTCGAGGCGGGCGTCACCGCCTTTGACGTGGCTTCGCTGGCCGAGATCGAACTGGTCCGTTCGGTCAGCCCCGACGCACGTCTGGCCTTCATGCACCCGGTCAAGAGCCGCGCGGCGATCACCCGTGCCTATTTCGACCACGGCGTCCGCACCTTCTCGCTGGATTGCGTCGAGGAGCTACACAAGATCCTGGACGCCACCGGTCAGGCCGCCGACCTCAACCTGATCGTGCGCATGGCCGTCTCGGCCGATGGCGCCGCCTATACCCTGTCGGGCAAGTTCGGCGTCTCGCCGGATCAGGCCCCGTCCCTGCTGCTGGCTGTGCGTCAGGCGGTCAAAGACGGGCTGATGGGCGTCAGCTTCCACGTCGGCTCGCAGTGCATGCGCCCGTCCGCCTATGAGGCCGCCATGGCCCAGGTCGGCCGCTCGATCAGCCGCGCCGGCGTGTTCGTCGACATCGTCGATGTCGGCGGCGGCTTCCCCTCGGTCTATCCGGGCATGGTCCCGCCGGACATGCAGGAATACGCCGACGCCATCCACCGCGGCTTCAACGAGATGCCGGTCTCCGAGACCACCGAGCTGTGGTGCGAACCCGGCCGGGCCCTGGTCGCCGAGTCCAGCTCGATCCTGTGTCAGGTCGAACTGCGCAAGGGCGATGCCCTGTATCTGAACGACGGCTCCTACGGCTCGCTGTTCGACGCGACCCACTCCCGCTGGCCCTTCCCGGTCAAGCTGGTGCGTGACGCATCGGCCTCGACCGACCTCAAGCCGTTCCGCTTCTACGGCCCGACCTGCGATTCCATCGACCACATGCCCGGGCCCTTCTATCTGCCCGCCGATATCCGCGAAGGCGACTATATCGAGATCGGCATGCTGGGCGCCTATGGGGTGGCCATGTCGACCGGCTTCAACGGCTATGGCGTGCACGACATCGCCATGGTCGAGGACGCCCCCATGGCCTCGCTCTACGGTCTGGCGCCCCGGTCGATCCCGACCGTGCGCACCTCGGCCGAGGAACAGGCCCGCAAGGTCGTTCGTTTCAGCCGTCCCAAGGGCAAGGCCGGACAGCGCAAACAGCGGCGACGCTGAACTGCCACACAGACACTGGTATAAGCAGCGGCCCGTCGCTCCGTCCGGGCCGCTGTTTCCTATTCGCGGACGGGCGCTCAAATCATGAGGGAAACCGCTGAAATGAACGCATCCGTCACGCCGAACACCAAGGCCCAGCTGCTGCAGAACACCGTCGAGCACATCGACATCACGTCCTTCGACGCCCGGCCGATCATCGACGCCATGCGCAAGATGAGCTTCTCGTCGCGCGACACGGCCCGCGCCGCCGACATCTTCAACATGGCGCTGGAAGACAAGGACTGCTCGCCGTGGCTGATCCTGGCCGGCTCGACCTCGGCCGGCGGCTGCATGCATGTGTACCGCGACATGGTGAAGTTCGGCATGATCGACGCCGTGGTCGCCACCGGCGCCTCGATCGTCGACATGGATTTCTTCGAGGCGCTCGGCTTCAAACACTATCAGGCCGCCGGCGAGGTGGACGACAACGTCCTGCGCGACAACTACATCGACCGGATCTACGACACCTATATCGACGAGGAAGAGCTCCAGGCCTGCGATCACACCATCCTCGAGATCGCCAACCGCCTCGAGCCGCGCGGCTATTCCTCGCGTGAGTTCATCTGGGAAATGGGCAAGTGGCTCAGCGAAGGGAACGCCAAAAAGCCCGGCTCGCTGATCCAGACCGCCTATGAAGAGGGCGTGCCGATCTTCTGCCCGGCCTTCGTCGACAGCTCGGCCGGCTTTGGTCTGGTCAAGCACCAGAAGGAACGCGCGGCCGCCGGTCAGCCCTATATGATGCTGGACGCCATCGCCGACTTCCGCGAACTGACCGACATCAAGATCGCGGCGGGCGTCACCGGCCTGTTCATGGTGGGCGGCGGCGTGCCCAAGAACTTCGCCCAGGACACGGTCGTCTGTGCCGAAATCCTCGGCGTCGAGGCCGAGATGCACCGCTATGCCGTGCAAATCACGGTCGCCGATGTCCGCGACGGCGCCTGCTCGTCCTCGACCCTCAAGGAGGCCGCCAGCTGGGGCAAGGTCCAGACCACCCACGAGCAGATGGTCTTTGCAGAAGCGACCACCGTCGTGCCCTTGATCGGCTCGGACGCCTGGCACCGCGGCGCCTGGAAGAACCGCGAGAAGCGCCGCTGGCAAAAGCTGTTCGAGGCCTGATCGGCCCCGACTGCTGCCCCCGAGCGATTCCGGGAACCTTGGCCGTCTGCTGGCGCTTATCCTCTGCAATGGAGGCAAGACCGCAGATGGCCGATCCCGACCAAACTCCCGAGACCGACGAGGGCCGTGAGGCCAAGGCCATGGGCGAGCGCACCGATCTGGGCCACCAGCCCGACGCCCTGTCCGACAGCCTCGATCAGGCCCATCTCGACAATGCCCTGAGCGGCAGCGATTCCGGCTCGGATACCCGGGCCGGGTCGCTGCGGGGCGGCTCGGCCTCGGGCTCGGACATTGACCCGGACTCCGACGCGATCAATGCGGACCTCACCCGCATGGGTCGGGATGCTGCGGGTGCAAAACAGCCTGCCGCCCTGCCGGGAAACGGCCCCGTCAAGAACACCGGAGACGACCGGTCGTCCGGCGATGGCGCCAACGCTCCGACTGGCTGAACAATCGCCTTGATGGCGCCCCCGTCCTGCGCCAACGTGCCTTTCGGCATCTGCCAGAAGGCTGATTCCGCGACCCAACCCAGGAACGGGACCATGAGATTGCAACCGATCCCGCGCCGTATGTCTGCGCGTCTTGCTGTTACGACGGCGCTTGCTGCCAGCCTGACGCTGGCCGCCTGCGGTCAGGGCCCGGCAGAAGACGACACCCCGCCCGCCGAGGCCGAAGCCGCCGCCCCGGAAACGCCCGAAGCACCCGCGGATGGCGCGGAGGTCGCAGAGGTTACGTCCTCCGGCCCCCCCGCCTATGCCGCCGCCTATCCGGGGGCCCAGCCCAGCCCGTCGGACGCGCCCACCACGGACCTCGGCGGAACGGCCACCTTCACCACCTCTGACAGCCCCGAGGCGGTCATCGACTTCTATCAGACCAGGGCCCGCGACAGTGGCCTGTCGACCGTCTCCGCCCTCAAGCAGGGCCAGACCCAGGCCTATGCTGCGGTCGACCCCGAGGGCCGCGGCGCCACCCTGCAGGTCGTGGCCGAGCCCTCCGAGGCGGATGACAGCCAGACCCGCGTGTCCGTCACATGGACGGCGGGCCAGTGACAGTGAGGAGGCGGGGCCTGCCCCTTCTCCTGCTCATGCCGCTGCTGGTCGCCGGCTGCAGCCTGTCCGAGCGCCGACCGGACCCTCGGTCGCTGTCCGCCCCCTCGCCCCCTCAAGGCTTCGTCACGGCGGGTCAGATCGACGCCATTGCGGGTGCACATCGCCCGGCCCCCGGTCCGACCTCCGCCGATCTCGCTGCCGACCGCGGAACGTGGGAGCGTGAAGGTCAAACCCCCGGCACGGACCGCTGGTATCTGGCGATCCGCCATGTCGAGCTGCGCCCGGCCTTCGCGCCCCAGCATTTCGACTGCGCGCTCGGCACCCGACTCGGCGCGGCCGAGACCCCCGCAGTAATTGACCTGTTCACCAGGCTGGGCCGCGACGTCGAGGCTGTCTGGCAAAAGCTGCGGGCCGCCCGTCCCCGCCCCATCGACATCGGCACCGACCGCACGGCCTGTATCCGTCTACCCGAAGGCGACAGCGGCCACGGCTGGTCGCCCTCCGGCGGCGCTGCCCTGGCCACCGTCTGGGCCGAGGCGGTCGCCGACCTCGCCCCGGACCGCGCCGAACAGACACGCCGCATCGGCCGGGAAATCGGCCTCAGCCTGTCGATCTGCGGTCTCGCCTGGCCGCAGGATGTGGCAGCGGGCGAACGGTTGGGTCAGGCCGTCTGGCAGGCCGCCCGCACCGATCCGGCCTACCGCGCCCTCGCCGAGGCCGCCCGCGCCGAACTGGTGACCGCCCGCACCGATCCCCTCGAAAACCCCGCATGCGCGGCGGAGCGGCTGGCCCTGCGCTCTTAGGGACGGGCGCTGACCAGCGGGCCGTACAGGTCCGTGCGCCGGTCGCGGAAAAAGCCCCAGGCCGCGCGGTGCCGATCCAGAAAATCGAGGTCGAAACTGTGCACCAGCACGCCCTCGTCCTCGCGGCCCAGACTCTCGACCAGATCGCCCCGGTGATTGGCGATGAAGGAATGCCCGTAAAAGGTCTGGCCCTTGTCGGTCACTGTCTCATGGCCGATGCGGTTGGCGCCGACCACCGGCACGACGTTCGACACCGCATGGCCCTGCATGGCCCGCCGCCAGGGCTCGGCCGTGTCCAGCTCATCGTCATGGGGCTCGGTGCCGATGGCGGTCGGATACATCAGCACCTCGGCGCCCTGCAGCATCATGGCGCGCGCGGTCTCCGGGTACCACTGGTCCCAGCAGATGCCCACGCCGATGCGGCCAAACCGGGTGTCCCAGACCTTGAAGCCCGTATCGCCCGGCCGGAAATAGTATTTCTCCTGATACCCCGGCCCGTCCGGAATATGGCTCTTGCGATAGACGCCCAGCGCCCGGCCGTCCGCGTCCAGCATCACCAGGCTGTTGAAATAGTGCGGCCCCTCGCGCTCAAAGATCGACACGGGGATCGCCACCCCCAGCTCCGCCGCCACCGGCGCCAGCGCCACAACGCACGGATGCTCGCGCCACGGCCAGGCCGTGCCGAACCAGTGCTCCTCCTGGCTCACACAGAAATACGGCCCCTGGAACAGCTCCGACGGTAGGATCACCTGCGCACCCTTGCCCGCCGCCTCCCGGATGAAGCCGATGGTCTTGTCGATATTGGCCTGCAGGTCCTCGCCATACGAGGTCTGGATGGCAGCGACGGAGAGGGTGCGGGTCATGAGTGGGTACTTGGGTGAAGAGTGCTGGTGGGTAGTGAGTAGTATGTCGAGCTCTGTGTCATCGCGCCTGCCTGTCACGCAACGAGTGCATGAGACCGGTCAGCATCCGTCCGACCTCAGCAATGTCCATCAGAAGATGTTCCAAGGTGCGCTCATCAAGGTATCCGAGCCTGCCCGCCAGAACGAGCAGTGTTTCGACTTCGGCCAGCGAACCGCGCGCAATCCCGACGAAGTGTGCGAACTCTCCGGTACTGCGCCTGCCCGCTCCCTCCGCGATGTTCGCGGGAACGGAAACAGAGGCCCTGCGCGCCTGAGAGACCAGCCCATACAGTTCGTGGTTCGGCCAATCACGCGAGAGCCTGTAGACAGTTTCAACGAGATCCATAGAGATCTGCCAGACCTTCAGATCTCGATGATTGTGCGTCTCGCCCAAGCTCCGTCCCCTCTACTCACTACTCACTAGCACTTTTCACCAAGCCTCACGCTGGTTCCTGCTGTGAGATGCAGTGGAACGAGCCTCCGCCGGTGAGGATCGCAAGCGACGGCAGGGCGATAATCTCGCGATCGGAAAGGACGACCCGCAAGGCGTTGCAGGCGGCTTCGGTCGCCGCTTCGTTCCCGTAGCTCGGCACAATGACCGCCCCATTGGCGATCAGGAAATTCATGTGGCTGGCGGGGATGGGTTCGCCGTCCTCGTTCTCGATCCGGCCGGGCGAGGGAATGCGGATGACCGTCAGCCCCTCGGCCGTCAGCGCCCGGGCTGTGGCGTCATAGACCTCGTCATTGGGATCGTCCGCGCCCCAGCCCACCGGACAGACGACCACCCCCGGGCCGACGAACCGCGCCAGATTGTCGACATGGCCGTCCGTATGATCATTCATCAGCCCGTCGCCCAGCCAGACGACCCGCGTTGCCCCCAGCGCCTCGGTCAGCGCCGACTCGGCCAGAGCCTCGGTCCAGCCCGGGTTGCGGTTGGGGTTCAAAAGGCACTGGCGCGTCGTCAGAATCGTGCCCCGCCCGTCATGATCCAGCGCCCCGCCCTCAAGGATAAAGTCGTGCCGGTCGAGCGGCGTGCCGGAGGCCGCGCCGATCTGCGTCGCGACCGTGTCGTCATGCTCCAGCTCATATTTGCCGCCCCAGCCGTTGAACCGGAAGGCGGCCGCCCGGGCGGAGCCCTGACCGAAGATCGGGCCCGTGTCCCTCAGCCAGATGTCGCCGAACCGGCCATCGACCACGGTCACACCGTCCACGCCGGCAAACCGGGCCTGCGCGGCCTCCAGCGCCTCGCGCTTGCCGACCAACAGCCGCACCTGCTCGCGCCCCGGTCCGGCCAGCGCCCGCACCAGTCCCTCGACCTCGGCCTGTGCGGCCTCAAGGTCGTCTTCCCACAGCTCGGCATGGCTGGGCCATCCGACCCACATGGCGCGGTGCGGAGCCCATTCGGCCGGGACGGGAACAGCGGTCATGCCGGGATCATCCTTCATAGGGGCAGGCCGCACCAGATAGGCACGAACCGCCTCCCCCTCAAGCCAACCCCTCAAGTAGCGAGCGACCGCGTCGCGAGCGGTAGGGAAAATACATGCCCTCAAGTAGCGAGCCACCGCGCGGCGAGCGTTAGGGCAAAAACGCCTGCCCTCAAGTAGCGAGCGACCGCGTCGCGAGCGATAGGGCCAATAACGAAAAAGGGCGGACCGTTTCCGGCCCGCCCTCGATCTTTGGTCTGCAGCTAAAGCTTAGAAGCTGTAGCGCAGGCCCACACGCACTTCCCAAAGCGACGCACCGGTCACGCGGGACTGGCCAGCGGGCTGGAGGAACTGCTGGAAGACGTACTGGCCGGCACCGTTGCGGTCCACGTCCACCACGCCCTGCGATTGCGGGAAGGAAGCCTCACGCAGGATGCCCCATTCGTCGTTCAGCAGGTTGCCGAGGTTTTCCACGACCACGAAGGCCGCAGTGCGGTGACCCGACATCAGGCCCGGCAGCTCCTGCTCGATCCGCAGGTCGAACTTGCTCCACCAACCGCTCTGGACGGCGTTGCGGGGCATGGTCGAACCGGCAAACTCACCCAGACCGTATTCATCGATGAAGTCGAAGAAGGCGGCCTGGTCGAAGCCCGGCTGGAACACCACGTTGGGATCCGACGGACCGGTCGGGATGTACAGCAGGTGACGGTTGTCGATGATGTCGCCGAAGATGTCGCCGTCGTCGCCCGAGAAGGCGAAGCCGAACGGACGGCCCTCGTTCGCACGACCGAACAGGGTGAAGCGGGTCATGTAGTCGCCGAAGATTTCCCGCTCATAGTTCATTTGCAGGGTGATCCGGTGCGGGATCTCATAGTTCGAGGTCGCCACGTTCGGGTTGTTCGGATCAAACACCGCCACGTTGGCATAGTTCGAGAAGGCCACCGACGAGGTCATCGGATTGACGTCTTCGGCCTGGGTGAAGGCATAGCCCAGGGTCCAGTCCAGGCCCCAGTCGTAGGACTGGGTCAGGCTGGCCGAGAACACCGTTTGATGTCCGCCATCCGTATTGGTCAGCACGAAGTCATTGTTGAAGTTCCGGCTGGAGCAGGCGGCCGCAGTCGGATTGACGCAGTCGGGGTCGCTGCGGTCGATCGAGCGATAGATCGGGCGACCGTCAACCATGGTGCCGATCTGGGCCAGCGTCAGATCCTTGATGATGGCCGCATCCTGGGTTTCCGAGTGCAGGAGGTCGAGGTCAAGGCGGACGCCTTCACCCAGAACCGGCGCATCGAACCAGTAGGTGGCACCGATGGCGAACTTCCAGGCCGACGGCAGGTCGAAGTCGGGGTCCAGCGCATTGACGCCAACATTCGGCGTACCGGTGGTCACGGCGGTGACCAGCGAGTCCGGAATGTCGAACAGCGGCTGACCGGTCGTGTTGGTGAAGATGTTGAAGTTGCGGCGGTTCACCTGGATGTTGGTCACACCGTCGTTCGAATAGTTGTTCGACAGCCAGACGTTGGGATTGCCGCCCGAATAGAGGCCGAAACCACCACGGAACTGCAGATTGTCGGCGAAGTCATAGCGGAAGCCGAAGCGCGGCTGCAGCAGCCCCTTGCCGTCCAGGTTCGACGTGTTGGCAAAGCCGTTGCGCGCCACGAAGTTGGCGTTCAGGGCCGGCTCGTCGTTCGAGTCGTACCAGTCATAGCGCAGGCCGAAGGTCAGGGTCAGGTCGTTCGAGAAGACCCACTCGTCCTGCGCATACAGGGTGTTGGTGCCGTAGGCGAAGCTGGCCGCCGCATCGTTCGGGTCCAGCGAGGCCGCGTTGCCGTAGAAGACCTGCGAGGCGTTGCCGTTGCGGAAGTCGTTGATGCTGTTGAAGCGGAACTCGCCCTGGCTGTGCTGGACGAAAAGGTTGAAGATTTCAAGGTCCTCGCGCTCGTAGCCGAAGGTGAACAGATGGTCACCCCAGATGTACGATCCGCCGAGCTTGTAGCTCATCGTCTCATAGCTGAGCACGTTCGAATGACGCGAGTCGTCGGCACCCAGATAGACGGTGGCGCGCGAGTCGACGCTGTCGCCATCATGGTCGTTGAGAGTCCGGATCTGGACTTCCCCGACGTCGAGGCCGCCTTGCGGGATCTGGCGGTTGTCCAGGGTCGAATAGGCGACGCGGAACTCCGTCGAGAAATTGTCCGTCCAGTCCGAAAAGACCTGCAGGACATAGGCGTTCAGCTCGGCACCGCGCTCATACAGGTGACCCGAAAATTCGAATTCATCCGAGCCGCGGTCCGACTCCGTGATGTTGAAGCCATCATTGTAGTTATAGGTGAAGGCCGCGCGGTGCTGATCGCTGATGTTCCAGTCCAGCTTGATGAGCAGCTTTTCATCTTCATTCGGCTGCGGGGCCGGAATGCCACCCGGGTCAAAGCCGTACACGGTGCGGGCGATATCAAGGATCTCGTTGTACTGGGCCATCGACAGGCCCTGCACTTCGGCGCCACCGCCGCCGGCCGGCGAACGGTCAAAGAAGTTGACGCCGTCCAGCTTCTCGTAGGCGGCGAAGAAATACAGGCGATCCTGAATGATTGGGCCACCGACGTTGATGCCCCAGCGGGTCTCCTCGAACTCGCCCAGGTCAACCGAACGGCCTTCCAGCGAGGCGCCGGTCAGCTCGTGGTCGCTGTAGTCGTAGAAGAAGCCGCCCGACAGGCTGTTGCCGCCCGACTTGGTCACGGCGTTGATGTTACAGGCGGTGAAGTTGCCGTATTCGACGTCGAACGGGGCCAGTTCCACAGCCACCTGCTGGATGGCGTCGTAGGAGAAGGGCATGCGCTCGGTCGGATAGCCCGACGAGTTCAGGCCGAAATTGTCGTTCAGGCGGACGCCGTCGACGGTCAGGCTGTTGAAGCGCGGGTTGGCGCCGCCGCACTGCACGGCATCGACAAAGGCTTCGTCGACATAGACGCGCGGGTCGATCGCGATCACGTCGCGGATGTCGCGGTTGATGGCCGGGGCGTTGGCCAGGTCTTCGGCGGTGAAGACGGCGTTCGGGCCGATGGCGGTCTGCACGACGCCGCCGGCGGTGCCGATCACGACCACTTCGTCCAGCTGGGTGCCGCCCTGCGAGACATAGACGTCGGCAACGGTCGCGTCGCCAATGCCGATGGCCGCGACTTCACGGGTGCCCGAGACGCCGGCGGCGTCAACCTGGACCGTGTAGGGGCCGCCGACGCGCAGGCCGCGGGCGTTGTACTGGCCGTTCTCGCCGGTGACGGCAACCGAGCGGGTGCCCGACGGCACGTGGGTCACAGTGACCGTGGCGTTGGCGACCGGCTGGCCGCTGTCGCCCAGCACGGTGCCACGGATGGCGCCGGTGGTTTCCTGGGCATGAACCGCGGTAGCCGCGGTCATCATGAGTACGGCGACCGAGGCCCCGTAGGCGAACTTCTTCAGCATGTCTGGCGTATCCCCGCTGACTCGCCACGAAATGGCCCGGAATGGGACTCAAACGCGACGAAAGATGACAAGTGGGCTCCCTCTAGGCCGGACGTGGGAAGCTCCGACGACACTAATATGACAATGACGTGACAGGGCTCTGGGGGTGGCGCGAGAGCCACACCTTGCCGGATTGGCCGTGCTCAGACGCGGGGGCCGGCCCTGAAGTCGAGGGCAAACCGCTGAACCACCGCCCGGGCGGTCTCGCGCCGCACAGCCGGTCCGTGAAACCCGCCGTTTATCTGGGTATTATCGATCACCCAGGTGCGAAACCGCGCGAACAGGTCCGGATCGGGCGCGCGCGGCGCGCTCCAGAACTGGTCAAGCGGGCGGGGGTCCGTCAGACCCTCCATGTCGAAAAAGGCCTGTCCCAGAACCTTGACCGGCGTGCCAAACCCGAGCGCGGATAGCGCCGCGCTGGAGTTGTTGACCACCAGCCCCCGCGAGGCCCGACACAGATCGGCCAGGGTCCCGCCATCCAGATAATGCACCCGGGCGCTCACACCGCAGGCTTCAGCCAGCCGTCCGGTCTGCGCTTCCATGTCGATGACACCGGCATCCAGCGGGTGCCCCTTGACCACCAGATGCAGCTCCGGCGGCGCATGGGTGGCGAAACTGTCCAGCACGCGCGCCAGAAACGCCGCATTGGTCGGCAATGAGGAATGGCGCACCAGTTGGCTGTCTCCATCCCGCTGCAGACAGACCAGAACAAAAGGAAGACCGCCCTTCAGGACCGTCCTTAGCCGCTTGCGGGTCGCGGCCCTCCGGCTCTTCAGCGCCCGACCAACATGGCCAAAGGCCTGCCGCCAGGGCGGAGGGTCATACTCGGGCCGAAAGTGTGGAAAGGCCCTGCGGCCTATCAGTTCGATGAAATAGTAGAGGCTGATGTGGGTGACGTGCCACGGCAGGATGCGCCCGACCGGGACCGGTCGGGGTTCCCGGGCCTGCACATTGGCATAGGCCTCGGGGTCCGCCGGACTGCAGCCCTCGGCGTTGACGCCAGTGCGCTCGAGCGTGATCCAGTCCGGACGAAAGTATCCATTCTCCAGAACCCAGGTGTCCAGCCCTCGTATGCGGGCCGCAGCCAGAACCGCCCGCGCATGGGGGCTGGTATCCCCGAACACGATGACGTCGGTAAATTCCTCAATCCAGTCGGGAAGCGCCGTCCGGAACGCGTCGAAGGGTTCGCGGTGGGTCCGACCTCCGCCGCGCCGCCAGTCGAACCGATCGCCCATGTTGAGAATCAGGCGCCTCACCTCGCCTCCTGAGGCCTCGATCGCGGCGGCAAGGTCCCCGGAGAACGGCCCGAAGGGCGCGCTGGCAATCAGAAATCGACGACGGACAAGGGCATCCGGCTCAGGCAACGGCGCAGGAAAGGAGCGATGGGAAACGAACACAATCCTCCCTTTGACCGGTCCGGCCCGCCTGTCCAGTCGCGGGCAGGAAAACCTCGTCTCCCACCCGAAACGACACCACCGCCGTGACCGGGGGCCACGGCGGTGGGTTGAAGTCTATCGACCCTCTGGTCAGGCCCGGTTCGGCCCGGTCTCTCGCGGGGAGAGGCCGGACCGGTCCGGAAGCCGGATCAGAAGTTGATGTCGATGGTCGCGCGCCGGTTCAGCGGCTCACGGACACCGTCAGCGGTCGGACGGGCCAGGTCGGTTTCACCGCGACCTTCGACGGCCAGGGCGCCACCGGGGACGCCGCGGGCCACGAGGGCATCGGCGACCGTGCGGGCACGGCGGTTCGACAGGCCGACGTTGTAGCTGGCCGAGCCCGAGGTGTCGGCGTGACCGA
>NZ_QTTA01000018.1 GCF_003730275.1 Brevundimonas halotolerans | reverse complement strand
GCGAAGCGGCGGAAGTGCTTGAGCTTGTTGAAGCAGCGCTCGACGCGATTGCGCAGCTTGTAGATCCGAGGGTCGTGCGGGATCGGTGTCTTGCGCGAGCGGGTTGAGGGGATGACGGCCTCGGCTCCGATTCTGGCCAGATGGGCACGAAGGCTGTTGGCGTCGTAGGCGCGGTCGGCGAGCACGGCGCCGGGCCGATGGCCGTCGAGCAGAGCGGGCACGGCCAGGATGTCGTGGCTCTGACCGGCGGCGATGAGGAAGCGGACGGGTCGGCCAAGACTGTCGCAGGCCATGTGGACCTTGGTGGTCAGTCCGCCTCTGGAACGCCCCACAGCCGGGTCGAGGCCCCCTTTTTTCGGCCGCTGCCCCGGCCGGTCGTCGCCTGCTGGTGAGCCCGCACAAGGGTTGAGTCCAGCATCAGATACTGGTTGTCCCGATCCTTGGTCAGATCGTCGAATACCTTCTCCCAGATCCCCGCTGCGGCCCAACGGCTGAAACGCTTGTGCGCCGTCTTCCACTTGCCGTAGCGCTCGGGAAGGTCCTGCCAGTGAGCGCCGGAACGCAGCACCCACAGCAC
>NZ_QTTA01000019.1 GCF_003730275.1 Brevundimonas halotolerans | reverse complement strand
GCTTCAACAAGCTCAAGCACTTCCGCCGCTTCGCGACACGCTTCGACAGGCTCGCCAGCCACTACCTGGCCTTCGTCCACATCGCTGCCTCCATGCTCTGGATGCGCTGAATGTCGATTCGTCCTAGTCCAGCGGCTCGATCATTCTGTAGCCGAGGCCTTGTTCAGTAAGTACGATACGGGGGCGTGCTGGATTGCGTTCGATCTTTTGCCGCAACTGTGCGACGAGGACGCGAATAGATTGACTATCGACAGAACCGGCTCCTCCCCAGACTGCTGCGGCGATTTGGCGGTGCGTGACCACGCGGCCAGCATAACGCGCAAGGGTTCGGGCGAGGTCGTACTCCTTGGGCGTAAGGTGAATTGGTTCATCCTCAATCCAGACCCGCCGGCTAGAAAGGTCCATGGTGAGGCCGCCGGCCTTGAACACCGAGACTGAAGAGAACCGCCGGTCGCGACCCCGTTGTGCGGCGCGCAGGCGAGCCAAGAGTTCCCCCATTGCAAATGGCTTGTTGACGTAGTCGTCTGCTCCGAGATCAAAGGCGGCGATTTTCTCCTCTTCCAGGTGCCGGGCGCTGAGGACAATGATGGGGACCTCTGACCATTCCCGGATCCGCTCGATGACGACCTTGCCGTCCATGTCAGGCAGACCCAGGTCGAGCAAGATGAGATCAAATCCCTCGCCCGCGAGCGCCTCCATGGCCGCGCTGCCATTGCCGACCGGCGTTATTTCGTAGCCTTCGGCTTCCAGCGCGGGACTCAGGGCCCGCACGATGTGAGGCTCGTCCTCGACCAGAAGAATCTTGGTCATGCCGCCGCACCCCCCTTCTCGGAAAGGGTAATCGTCACCCTTAGACCCTTCGGGCTTCCGAGGCTTTTCTCCAGACGGATGGAGCCTCCCATCGCCTCTACGAAGCCTTCGGTGATCGAGAGTCCGATGCCCGTCCCCGGGGCGTCCGGCCGCCGCAGTTCCCCCCGATAGAACTTCTTGCAAAGCTGGTCGTATTCGTGATCGGGCACGCCCGACCCATTGTCCTCGATCACCAGTTCCACCCTTCCGTCCGCTCGTCGCGCAGTGATCTCGACCCGGATGGATGGACCGCCGTGTACGAGAGCATTGTGCAGCACATTGAATATTGCCTGTTCAAGCAAAGCCATATCGGCCTCGATCTCCAGCGCTTCATCCAGTGATGCAGTGTGAAACCTGTACTGTGCGTCGGGTCCCAGACGGCTGATGGCAGCATCAACGACCTCGATCACCGCCATGGGGCACAAGTTGGGCGAGATGTGACCGGCCTCGATCTGTGAGAGGGCAAGCAGGCTTTCGAGATAGGAGTTTAGGCGGTCGGCCTCATGGAATATGTCGCTCGCCAGACTGCGCCGCGTCTCGACATCAAAGCGCTCGCCGTAGTCCCGCAGACTGCTCGCGGACGCCATGACCGTCGCCAGTGGAGTGCGGAGGTCGTGGGAAATGGATCCCAAGATCGCATCGCGCAGCGTCCCGGCTCTCACACCCGCCTCCACCTCCGTCTGGAGATGGACGAGCCTGATGCGATCCAGCGCAGCAGCGGCAAGATCGACCAGCAGACCGCAGAGCCTGTTCTGGGCTCCGAGATGCGAAGCCGGGGTTTCTCCGATCCGCCAGACTGCGACACCAAGTGTGCTCTCACGCGACAGGGACTTGGCGCGCCAAGCTCCCTGTGAGACGAGTTGGCCCGATGTTTCGGCCTTGGCGACCAAAGCGAGGACACTGTCGTCGAACCGGTCTTCCGCCGTTCCCGGCGGGAGAACGAACGTTTCGCCGTCGGTTGCCATTTGAAGCTGGGCGGCGAGTTCATCTCTGAGCACTGCCGCATCGGCTGCCGCGCTGAATGCGCGGCTCGCCTCAAGAAGCGTCTCCAGTAAATCTGCCCGGCGACGGCTGTCGCGCTCACTCTCACGAACCCGTCCGGCGAGCCCGCCGACCAGCAGCGCGACGATCAGAAACACCGATAGCGTAAGGGCGTCGTCCGCGCCTGCGAACTGGAGGCTGAAGCGTGGTTCAACGAGGCTAAAATTGTAGGCAATGAACGCCAGAAATGCCGCAAATATGGACGGACGCGTCCCGAAGAAGAGAGCGCAGACGATCACCGAGCCGAGAAAGAAGATCGCCAACCGGGTGAGGTCGAACACTTGATACAGCAGGACCGCCGTAAACGTCCCTAAAAGCACCACCGAGGCTGCGGCCACGAACTGTCCAACCAAACCCAGCCCCGCGTCGAACCGCTCCAAAAGCCAAGCTGTCGGCCGGGGCGCATCCTGTATCGATGCGAGATTTGGGCCATCTCCGGGCGTGTAAGAGAGCAAGGCAGCGTTTCCTGGACCAGAGGAGGGCGAGTGAGAGCGTCAGTCTTGCAACGTTTTGCTCCCCTCAGGGAGAGCCATAAAAATCCTATGCTTGAGGCGGGAGGAGGGCCGTTCCATCGTCTGTCGAAATGGAGACTTTCATGAACGGATCTACACGCCATCCATCTCGACCGCTGGCCACAGCCTGTGTCCTCGCACTTCTTTTGTCGGCGGGATCCCTGTCGGCCTGTTCGCATCGGTCCGTCGCGACGAGCGCGGCCGACGGGGGACCGGTCGCGATGCCCTCAACGGGCGGCTACGGCGACGACAGGGTCGCGGGCGGTGCAGGTAGTGCACCGGGGAGCGCCGAAGACTTCCGCATAAATGTCGGAGATCGGGTCTATTTTGATCTGGACAGCTATCAGCTGCGCGCAGACGCATATCCGCAACTGGACGCACAGGCGGCATGGCTGCGGCGTTATCCCGAAATCACCGTGAGGATCGAGGGGAATGCGGACGAACGCGGAACCCGCGAATACAACCTCGCCTTGGGCGCTCGTCGCGCCGAAGCCGTTCGGACGTATCTGATCGGCCGAGGTATCCCGGCAAGCAGGATCGACACCATCAGTTTTGGCAAGGAGCGGCCGATCGCGCAGGGATCGAACGAAGCCGCGTTCGCCCAGAACCGAAACGCCCATACGGCCATCGTCAATCAGCGCTGAGCGGAAATCTCCACCAAAAAGATTCGTGACAGATATCTGGAGCTACGGGAGGCACCTCGCATCCCCTGTCGACGTCGCCCGCCTCCAGAAGTGGCCCGCTGTCGCCCAATTCGACGGCGGGCCACGCCTAATATCGTAATCGGAGTATCGGCCAACGCTTGGCGAGCTTGCTACGCCCCTCCACGCAGGAGACTCGCCGTCGCCCCGCAATATGATCCAAAAAGTTGCGCTGCGCCGTCGCACCACAGTGTTGTCGACGGTGGTGGACCTTGTAGGCGCCGTTTTGGCGGCAGCCGCCTGGTGGTCATGGTCTCGGGATGAGTAGATCGTCATCGTTTGGCTGGGGAAGCCGAAGTTCACCCAGTAGACGTCTTCAGTCCGCTTTGGGTCGGGAGCCGACCTTCGCCTGAGGGTGGGAAGCGGACCTTTTCGCCGCTAAGCTACGATCATGGCCGAATATTCGTGTTGGTTCTGCGACCAGAAGATCGACCGTTCCGACGAGGGGGCGGTCCTCGTAACTTTTGAGAGCCTATGGCGGTGGCACGATGGCCCCCGAACCTTCAATGTTCGGCGAGGACGGTTAAAGTCCGCAACGGGTCGAGACCGGACTGTCGCCCCGGGGTGAAAGGCGGACGTTGACGTGCGGACCCGTACCCCGACGGACGTCGCGTCATTCGCGGGCGAGTCTGCCGTCCCTATCCATACCCGATCGCGGCAGGTCCGGGTTCTGGCCGAGCGCCCGGCGTCAATCCGGCGCGTCGGCGCGGACGAACCGGTACGTGCAGCGGCTGGCTGCTGCGACCATTTGCGAGGGATCGCCGAGCCACAGGTCTTCCAGAATCAACTCATTCCCCGAGACGGATGCCGTGCCCGAAAGATCGAGGTTGGCGGGCCGCTGGTTGTCGCCCTCGACCTCGGCGCTGAAGGACTTGTCAGCAGCATCGAACCGGTAGGTGCCCCAATAGTCCCGGTAGGACTCAAACGGAATCCAGGTGACAGAAAATCGCTGCGCCGCATCAAAGACCAGCTCGTTGATTGGCGTCGGCACCACACCATCCGGGCAGGTTGCGCCGGTCTGTCGCCAGGTGCCCCTGAGCGGGGCTTGCTCCGGTGTCACGACACGGATCTGCGCTTCGAGCGGTTGATCACCAAGGCGCCCCGTAATGGTCACCAGGGCGGAGGCCGGAGCGTCGTCAGCGACCCTGACAGTGAGGGCCTCAGCGTCGAACTGCAGGATGCCCTCAGGCGAAAAGGCGATGTCGGTGACGCAATGGCGGGGCGCCCGTTCAAAGGAATGGGGCCTGTCCGTCCAGTAGGCTTCCAGACTCACCGTCGCGCCCGGGGCGCGTTCAAGCGGTTGAAACCACCAGATCGCGACAGCGTTATCCACGCGCGGCGCACACTCATCCGGCGTCTGAGCCAAAGCCAGGCTGCCTGCGAAGATCAGAGCCTCAAACATCGGTCTTCATCCCCAGCGCTCATTCGAGGCGCTGACGCTACCAACGGCGCACCCGGCTATCAATGACCACTGACCCGCGCCCCTCGCGGCGGGGGTGCTGTCAGGTCTGGGCGTCCGGCAGGTCGATTTCGACAAGGCGCCAGCCGAACAGGCCGTTGCGGTCCATGTTGAGGATCAGCGGCTGGTCCGGGCGGTCGGTCGTGGCCAGGCGCACCTCGACGCGGTTGGCGCCGCGATAGGTCCAGGATTTGCGGACGTCGTCCTCGGTCTCGCCGGGGGTGGGCCTCGGACGGTTGAGCACGTCCTGGGGCTCGGGCGCCTCGGCCGTGCGGACCATGGTGGCCACGCCCTGGGGGGTGATGACGGCATCGATAGCGCCGGAGACGATGGCCGGGCCCAGCAGCATGCCGACGCCGGCCCATGCGGGGTCGATCTCGGAGCCCTCGGCCCGCATCTCTGCCATCATGCGGGCGTTCAGCTCGTCCTTGAGGCTCTGGCGGACGGCGGGAAAGTCGACCAGCCGCTCCAGCGCGGCCTCATCGCCCTGTTCGGCGGCGCGGGTCAGGGCCTGCATGGCAAAAATGGGTGACAGGGCCCAGGCCCCGAGCAGCAGTACGATCGCCAGACCGGCGACCCCGATAATCAGTTTACGCATAATCCCCTCAACTCTCCCTGACCCGGTCTGAACCGGGCACTCCCGCTACCGTAACGCTCCCCGGGGATCAGGGTTGCCGTGAGTCGCGGCGTTCGGCCATCGCGATCAGCCGCCCTTGCGACCGCTTTGGCCGACGATGGGCACGCGCTCTTCCGGCAGGCTGACGTGCACCAGATGCCAGCTGAAGAAGCCGGTGCGGGCGAAGGTGAAGACCGTCTCGTCGCCGCTGTCGCCGGTGACCGCCATGCGGGCCCGGTCCATGCCCCAATAGACCGGCCGGGGCAGCGGCCCGCCGGAGGGCGGTTCAGCCTCGGCACTTTCGGCCTCGGAGCGCAGGGCGGCGGACCGTCCCTCGCCCCGGGTCATGGCGCCCAGCGCCGCAGGCGTCAGATAGGCGTCGGCCCTCGGCCCTTCGGCCACCGGCCCGCGCTGGAACTGGCGCTGCACGGCGCCGATGGGATCCTCAAGGATCGAGGGCGGGGGCGTCAGGGTCTCGACCCGCCCGGTCAGCTGCGGGCCCAGCGCCTTGCGCATGGCGCCATAGTCAACCAGCCGGTCCAGCTCGGCCACGTCGCCGCTGTCGGCCGCACCGCGCAGGGCAAAGAAGGCCACGCCGGGGGCCGCAAAGAAGCTGATGACCAGCAGCACCACCGCCGCCAGGATCAGATTGCCGATGATCTTCAAGACTGCCTCCGGGTCTGTAGGCCGCCAGAATGCACGAACCCGGCCCGGTCACAAACAAAAGCCCCGCCGACGCGAGTCCGGCGGGGCCCAAGCCCAAGAGATGGTTGTCATCCCGGACGCCACATCGTGGCGATCCGGGACGGCAGTGCGGCATAGGGAACGCTCCCGGAAATCGCCTCGGTGATTGTCCGGGAGACGGCCAGACCTGATCGGGCCTTCCCCCGGATAGACGCTGCGCGTCTTCCGGGGGCCTCGCAATACTGTGCTGCGTCCCGGATATTCGCTTCGCGAATTCCGGGATGACAACGCAGGGGCGTCTATCAGGCAGCCATCGCCTTGTTGAGGTTCTCGGCGACCTTGTCGAGGAAGCCTTCGGTGGTCAGCCAGCTCTGGTGGTCGCCGACCAGCAGGGCCAGGTCCTTGGTCATGTGGCCGCTCTCGACGGTTTCGACGACCACACGCTCCAGCGTATCGGCAAAGTCGATCAGGGCCTGGTTGCCGTCCAGCTTGCCACGGTGGGCGAAGCCGCGCGTCCAGGCGTAGATGGAGGCGATGGAGTTGGTCGAGGTGGCCTCGCCCTTCTGGTGCTGGCGATAGTGGCGGGTCACCGTGCCGTGGGCGGCCTCGGATTCCAGCACCTTGCCGTCCGGCGTCATCAGCACCGAGGTCATCAGGCCCAGCGAGCCGAAGCCCTGGGCGACGATGTCGGACTGGACGTCACCGTCGTAGTTCTTGCACGCCCAGACGAAGCCGCCCGACCACTTGATGGCCGCGGCCACCATGTCGTCGATCAGGCGGTGCTCATAGGTCAGGCCCTTGGCCTTGAACTCGGTGGCGAATTCCTCGTCGAACACCTTCTGGAAGATGTCCTTGAAGCGCCCGTCATAGGCCTTGAGGATGGTGTTCTTGGTCGACAGATAGACCGGATAGTTGCGCTGCAGGCCGAACGAGAAGCTGGCGCGGGCAAAGTCGGTGATCGAGTCATCCAGATTATACATGCCCATGGCGACGCCCGACGACGGGGCCTTGAACACCTCGTGCTCGATGACCTTGCCGTCGTCGCCGACGAACTTCATCGTCAGGGTGCCGGGGCCGGGCATGAGGAAGTCGGTGGCCTTGTACTGATCGCCAAAGGCGTGACGGCCGACGACGATCGGCTGGGTCCAGCCGGGCACCAGACGCGGCACGTTCGAGCAGATGATCGGCTCGCGGAAGACGACGCCGCCGAGGATGTTGCGGATGGTGCCGTTGGGCGACTTCCACATCTTCTTCAGGCCGAATTCCTCAACCCGGGCCTCGTCCGGGGTGATGGTCGCGCATTTGACGCCGACGCCGTGCTTCTGGATGGCGTGAGCGGCGTCGATCGTCACCTGGTCGTCGGTGGCGTCACGGTGCTCCATACCCAGGTCGTAATAGTCGAGCTCGAGGTCGAGGAAGGGGAAGACCAGCTTGTCCTTGATCATCTGCCAGATGATCCGGGTCATCTCGTCGCCGTCGATGTCCACGATGGGGTTGTCGACCTTGATCTTCGCCATGTGCGCTCTCTGTCTTTGGGGGAAGGAAATTGTGGGGGCGGTATAGCCGTCACGCGCCGGGGCGCAAACCCCCGGCCTTGCGCGGGCGGGCGGGGTGGTCGAGGCTGGGGCTGAAACAGACCGGAGGATCCCCCATGCGCCGTATCCCGCTCGTGCTGCTGACCCTCGGCCTCACCTCCGGTCTGGCGGCGTGCCAGAGCGAAGCGGGTCAGACCGCCGGGGGTGCGACGGCCCCGGACAGTCCCGCCGCCTCCGCTGATCCCGTGACTGCCGTGCCGGAGAGCCGCACCTTTCGCGACTGGACGGTGACGTGCGGCAACAACGGCGACTGCACGGCCTTTGGCTCTGTGGCGGACGACAACGGCTGGCTGCGGCTGTTCATGCCCGCCGGGCCGGGAGCAGAGCCGGTGGTCCATGTCGGCATGTGGATGTCGGACGGCAGTGTGGTGCCGACCCTGACCATCGACGGCCAGCCGTTCGCCTCGCGGATCGAGGACGATCTGGCCCGCATTCCTGCCGACCGGACGCGTGCGGTGATCGATGCGCTGGCGGAGGGTCGCGCAGCCGAACTCGGCACGGCTGACGGATCGCTGGCGGTGTCGGTCTCGGGCATCTCGGCGGCCCTGCTGTGGATTGACGAGCGGCAGGGGCGGCTGGGCACCGTCACCGCCCTGATCCGCAAGGGCGATGCTCCGGCCTCGACCGTGCCCGCCGCGCCGACCTTGCCGGTGGTCGCGGCCGCGCCGGCGGTGGCCCAGACGGGACTGACCGCCACCCAACTGCCCGACGCGGTCGAGGACCTGGACCCGGTCCGCACCTGCCGGACCGACACCGACTTCAATCCTGATTTTCAGTATGACATCCAGCACTACCGACTGGCCGCCGATACAGTGCTGTGGGGCGTGCCCTGCTTCATGGGCGCCTATAACACCGGTTATCTCTATGTGCTGACGGACAATGCCGGGGCATCGCCGCGCATCGTCAGCTTGCCGACCACGGGCGAGGCGATGGAGACGCCGATCAACCCGGAATACGACCCGGCCACGCGGCGGCTGGAGGCCTTTGGCAAGGGGCGGGGGCTGGGCGACTGCGGCACGGTCCACCAGTGGATCTAGACCGGGCGGGCGTTCGTGCTGGAGCATGAGCGGCGGATGGAGGCCTGTATGGGCGTGACCGCCGATCTGTGGCCGGTCACCTGGGATACACGCCCGGCGACATAGCGTCGGTATCAGATTCCGTCACAGCCCTTGGGTGCGGTCGGGGACTAGTCTTCGGTCATGGGAGGCTTGATCATGACCACGACACCGACGCGTTTTGCCCGCTCAAGAGGGGTCGCAGCCCTCGCCGCCTGTAGCCTGCTGGTGTCCGCCTGCGCGACCGATGACCCGCTGTCCGACCCCCTGTTCTGGCAGGGGGTGTCGATCGGCGCCGATCTGGTGGCGCTGGCGCTGATCCTGGACTCGGACTGCTACACGCGCATCGACGCCTGGGGCTATCCGTACCAGGTCTGTTACGACGACCGGGATTACCGGGACCGTCCGCAGCGGCCCCATCGCCCGCACCGGCCCCGGCATCCCTGATCTGGCACCGCTGATTCCGGTCAGGCCTGCTGGCTGGCGACCCAGTCGGTGATCACCCGGTCCAGCACCGTCAGCGGCACGCCGCCAACCGCCAGACCCGTGTCGTGGAAGCCCCGGATGTCGAAGCGGTCGCCCAGCGCGGCCTTGGCCGACGCGCGCATCCGCACCCATTCGGTGTGGCCGATCTTGTAGGACGAGGCCTGGCCCGGCCAGACGGCATAGCGTTCGACCTCGGTGGTGACGGCGCTTTCCTGATCGCCCAGGGTGTCGACCATATAGCGGATGGCCTGTTCACGGCTCCAACGCTTGTGGTGCAGGCCGGAGTCGACCACCAGACGGGTGGCGCGGAACATCAGCGACTGCAGATAGCCGATCTGGCCCCAGGGGTCGTCGGCATAGACGCCCATTTCGTCGGCCAGCTGTTCGGCATACAGGCCCCAGCCTTCGGAATAGGCCGAGAAGCCGAGGATCTTGAGCAGGAGCGGGGCCTCGTCGTTTTCCTGCTGCAGGGCGATCTGGTGGTGATGGCCGGGCGAGGCCTCGTGATAGGTCAGGGTCGGCAGGGTCCATTTGGGCCATTCCGCCGTGTCACGCAGATTGATGTAATAGGCCCCGGGGCGCGAGCCATCCAGCGCCGGTCCCTGATAATAGCCGCCGGGTGCGCCCGCCTCGGTAAAGACCGGCACGCGGCGGACCTCGACCGGGCTCTTGGGGATACGACCGAAATACTCGGGCAGGCGCTCCTGCATATCCTGCATCTGCAGGTTCAGGTCGGCCAGCAGCGCGGCCTTGCCCTCGTCGGTGTTGGGATAGATGAAGCGCTGATCCTTGCCCATGGCGGCGATGCGCTGGCCAACCGTGCCCTGGGTCATGCCCTCGGCCCGCAGCAGGCCGTCAGCGCGCGCCGTCAGCTCGGCCACCTGTTCCAGGCCCATCTGGTGGACTTCTTCGCCGGTCATGGTGGTGGTAGTCGAATTGCGCAGGCCATAGGTGTACCAGGCCTCGCCGTCCGGCAGGCGCCAGACGCCCGCATCGTGGACCGCCTCGGCCCGGCGCGCCTTCATCGCCTCGGCCTGACGGACCAGCGCCGGATAGATCTCGCCCTGAACAATGCGCTCGGCGCGCGCGGCCCAGTCGCCGGGGATTTCCTTCTCGATCGCGCGTCGCTGGACCGAGGTGGTCATGATCGACTGGCTCGCCGGGGTATCGTGCAGATTGGCCAGCTGCAGCAGGGTCTTGTCGATGACGAAGTCGGGCGGGATGGCTCCGGCGGCAAAGTCCGCCAGCATTCGCTCGGTTTCCTGATCCAGCGCCGTCGGGAAGGCCGACAGGCGCGACAGATAGGCCTCGGCGTCCTCGGCCGTTTCGATGGAATGCTGGCTGTCGAGGAAGTCGGGGATATTGCTGTACGAGCCGCTCAGCTGGCTGATCGTATAGGGTGAGTTGCCGGTGCCGTAGTCAAATCCCTGGCTGATCTGGACCGTCTCGCCGAAGAATTTGACGGTGTCATAGTTGACCGCGTCGCGTCCGCTGAGGGCCGACCGGTCGATGGCCATCAGCTCGTCGGCAAAGCTATTGAACTTGACCTCATCGGCATCGATCTTGGCCTGCGAGCGGTCGTCCAGCTGGCCCTTGGCGGCGGCCATCGGCCCCTTGTCGAAGCCCAGCGAGGTCAGGATCTCGGGCGAGGTCATGACCAGTTCCTTGAACACGCGGTCCATCCAGTCATTGAGCTGCGCGACCGGGGTGGTGGCGGGCGCTTCCTGGGCGAGGACCTGACCCGAAGCGGCAAGGCCTGCTCCGGCGGCGGCGGTCAGCAGAAGGCGGCGACGGTCGATCATGGGAACATCCTCTCGAAGGGTTGCCCGCATACGGCACCATCCCGAAGCATCCCACAAGAGGCGGCCCCTGACCTATTCGGCGTGGAGGTGCTGTTTGACGCGCTCGGCCAGGGTCTTGATGTCGAGCGGCTTGGGCAGGAAGGAGACGCCCGCCTCGTCCTGCAGCAGGTCCGAGAAGTCGCTCTCGGCATAGCCCGAGATGAACATCACCGGGATGTCGCCCAGATAGGGCCGGGCCTTCTTGAGCAGATTGGGGCCGTCCAGCCCGGGCATGATGACGTCGGAGATCATCATGTCGATCTGGCCCGCGTGTTCCTCGGCCAGGATCAGGGCCTCCTCGCCGTCGGCGGCCTCGATCACCTCATAGCCGCGCTGGCGCAGCAGGCGGGCGGCGATGCCGCGCACGGCGGCCTCGTCCTCGACGAACAGGATGCGGCCTGCGCCGGACAGATCGCGCGGCGCCTTGACCTTGACCTCGACCGGGGCGATCGCCTCGAGTTCTGCGGCCGCAGCGGCAGGCAGGAAGATGCGGAAGGCCGCGCCCGCGCCTTCGAGATTGGTGACGTTGATGTGGCCACCGGCCTGTTCGACGATGCCATAGACGGTCGCCAGACCCATGCCCGTACCCTCATTCACCGCCTTGGTCGTGAAGAAGGGCTCGAAGATCTTGTCCAGGATTTCAGGGGGCACGCCGGGTCCGGTGTCCGACACCTCGATCATGGCCACATCGACGTCGGGCGCGTCGTGCCAGCCCATGGCCCGCGCAGCATCGGACGTCAGGCGGCGGGTCGTAATGGTGACCACGCCGGCGCCCGGCTCGACCACGCCGCGCATGGCGTCGCGCGCATTGACCGCCAGATTCATGACGGCGGTTTCCAGCTGGCTCTTGTCGGCCAGCACCACCGGCAGGTCGCGGCCATGGTCGGTTTCCAGCCGCACATCCTCGCGCAGCAGCCGCCGCAGCAGCACGGCGAACTCGCCTACCAGTTCGCCCAGATCCAGACGTTCGCGCCGGACCGTCGACTTGCGCGAGAAAGCCAGAAGCTTGCGCACCAGATCGGCGGCGCGGATGGCGGTCTGGCGGATCTCGTTCAGCCCGTCATAGGACGGATCGCCCACCGGGTGCCGTTCCAGCAGGCCCGACAGCTGCAGCTGGATGGCCGTCAAAAGATTGTTGAAGTCGTGCGCCACCCCGCCCGCCAGCTGGCCGACGGCCTGCATCTTTTGCGCCTGCGACAGCTGCAGCTCCATCGACTTCTGGGCCGAGGCATCAAACAGCCAGACGCGGCGGGCGTCGTCTTCTGGGGCGACATAGAGGTGCAGGATACGGTCGGGATGGGCGCGGGCGACCAGCTCGATCGGACCGGCCGACCCACCGGCCAGACGGGTGCGGGCCTCGGCCACACCGGCCGGATCGAACAGATGGCCAAAGGCGGCGTCCCGGGCGGAGGCCGGTCCGGTCAGCAGGGCCAGCGCCGCATTGGGCTGTTCCACCCGCCCCGCAAACAGGTCGTCGTGACGGATGATGGCCGAGCCGAATGGGGCACCGGCGGCCATGGCATGACCTTCGCGCAGGGTGCCGGTCGCGCGGGGGCGCTGGGCCTCGGCGGAGGCCACCTCGCGGCCGGGCGCCTCGGCCAGCAGGGTCTCGGGCGCGGCCCGGACCAGAAACCGACCCGGTCCGGCATAGCCGATCAGGGCCTCGACATCCTTGTCCCCCAGCGGGATCAGGGCGCGTCCCTGTTCCCCGGCGCGCGCCTGGGCAAAGGCGGCATAGAGGGCCTGGGCCGCCTTGCCGCCGCGCCTCGGCAGGCTGTTGCTGGCGCCGTCCGCCTCGGCCCAGGCCGCATTGAAGGCCAGCACCCGACCGTCGGACCAGACCAGGGCGGCGGGCTCGGCCAGCGCCTCCAGCATCTCGACCGCCGTATCGCCGGTGGGCTTTCGCGACTCGCTGCGGGTGAAGATCATCAGCCCGATCAGGGCCACCCCCCCCGCCGCGACGATCAGTATCAGGCCGGGCGCGCTGAACGGATTGGTGCGAAACGCCGGATAGGCCATGGCCCCGACCAGCAGGGCGCAGCCGATCGCCATCAGCACCAGGGTCAGATCAATCGGCGCCCCTCGGGGCAGCGGCCGGGCCGGGGTGGTCATCCCGCTCTCTCCTGCGAGGCGAATCGCCTGCCCTCTTATGCCATATCCGCCGGGTACGGACGCCAAAGTCCTAGCGCCGACGTTTCTTGAAGACGAAGCCGATCACCTGGGCGGCGGCCTCGAAATGCTCGCGGGGGATGGTCTGGTCGACATCGACCGAGGCGTAAAGGGCGCGGGCCAGGGGCACATTCTCGACGATCGGAATATTGTGTTCCTTCGCCACCTCGCGGATTTTCAGGGCCAGATCGTCGACGCCCTTGGCCAGACAGACCGGCGCGCCGTCGCCCTGATCCGGCTCATAGCGCAGGGCCACGGAATAGTGGGTCGGGTTGGTGACGATGACGGTGGCCTTGGGCACATTCTGCATCATTCGCTGGCGGCCGCGCTGGGCCCGGATCTGCTTCAGCTTGGCCTTGACGTGCGGGTCGCCCTCGGCCTGCTTGTAGTCTTCCTTCAGTTCCTCGCGGCTCATGCGCATGCGTTTGGCAAAGCGCATCTTCTGCCACAGGAAGTCGGCCCCGGCCGTGAAGGCCAGAAACACCAGGGTCGAGGCCATCAGCCAGACGGCCAGCTCGCGGGTGAACGGCAGGATGCTGGCCGGCGACATGGCGGCCATGTTTTCCAGCTCGCGCAGGTGGGGCTTCAGCACAAACCAGCAGACGGCGATCACGGCCACCAGCTTGACGAAGGTCTTGACGAAATTCATCAGGCCGTCGGGCCCGAAGATGCGCTTCACTCCCTCAAGTGGATTGATCTTGCTCCACTTGGGTTTCATCTTCTCGGCGCTGAAGATCAGACCGGACTGGGCCAGATTGCCGCCGACCCCCCCCAGGATCACCGCCAGCGCCAAGGCTCCGAGGAAGGGCGCCGCCGCCCACAGGGCCCGCGCGCCGATCTCGACCCCCGCCCCGGCCTCCAGCGCGCCGACCATGGTGTGGGGTTCGGCGATGAAGGGCAGCAGGCTTTCCGCCATCATGCCGGCGAACGGGCCGCCCGCCATCAGCAGCACGGCGGCGGCCCCCAGCAGCGACAGGGCCGAGGCGACGTCGGGTGACTTGGCGACATCGCCCTTCTTTCGCGCGTCCTCAAGCTTTCGCGGGGTGGCCTCTTCTGTTTTGGACTCGGGATCCTTGTCGTCAGCCACCGGCACCTCCGGCGAAGATCTGGGCCAGGCTGCGATAGCGGTCGATGAAAATCGTCCCGACCACGCCCAGCGACAGGGTGAAGATCGACAGACCCAGCAGGATGCTGAGCGGGGCTGTGGCGAAGAACACCTGGAACTGCGGCATCACGCGACCGACCAGCCCCGAGGCCAGGTTGAAGATGATGGCAAACACGATCACCGGCGCGGCCAGCTGGATGCCTAGCATGAAGCTGTCGGCAAGCGTCCGCACCGCCAGCTCGACAAAGTCCGCCGTGATCAGCGGCCGGACCGGGGCGATCAGCTCATACGATCCCGCCAGCCCGGCGAGGAACAGATGGTGGGTGTTGTTGGCAAACAGCAGCGTCACCCCCAGCAGGGTCAGGAAGGCCGAGAGGGTCGAGCCCGGCTGGGCCTGCATCGGGTTGGTGCTCTGGGCGAAGCTGAGCGTGGTCTGCAGCGACACCACCTCGCCCGCCGTCGCCAGCGCCGTCATGAAGGCCCGGAGGATCGCCCCGATCATCAAGCCGGTGGCCACTTCGCGGATCACCCAGCCCGCCATGCCGCCGACGCTTTCGGGCAGGGCCGGCAGCACGGGGGCGGCGATCGGCCAGACGACCAGGGTAATGACCAGCGCCAGCGACAGACGGATGCGCGGCGGCACATAGGTCTCGCCGAGGCCCGGTAGCAGCATGAGGATGGCGCCGAGACGTGCGAAGACGAGGGCGGCACCCCAGACCTGATCGGCGGTGGCGTAGCCCTCCACCCGCCTACATGCCCGCGATGCGGGCGGCGATGGTCTGCATGAAGCTGCCCAGCAACGCCCCCATCATGGGCAGGAACAGCAGCAGGGAAATGAAGATGGCCAGGATCTTGGGCGCATAGATCAGGGTCTGTTCCTGGATCTGGGTCAGGGCCTGGAACAGGCCGATGCCGACCCCGACCAGCAGGGCGACGATCAGGGCCGGCGCGCACAGCTGGATGGTCAGCCACAGGGCATCGCGCCCCACATCCATGACCTCGGCACCATTCATCGCTCAGAACTCTCCAGACCGGCACGCGTACCCGGCAGAAACTGCCGGGATCGTGGTTAACACCGCCCTAACGATGCCCCGCTTTGGCTGGCCCGACCCTTGCGGGACAGGGGATCAAAGGAGCCCGAACCATGCTGGATCGCTGGATTTCGACCCGAAACGAGACAACCGCCATCGCCCGCGGCGGCTGGCTGGATGCCATCCGTTTCATTGTGGCCGTGCTGATCGTCCTGCATCACTTTCAGGCGGCGGGGCCCATCGCCCTGGCCGAGGGGCTGCACCCCGCGTTCGAACACACCGGCTTCCTGCTGACCAATCTGTTCATCATCGACAGCGGCTATGTGCTGATGCGGCTGTACTCGCAAAGCCTGGCCTCGGGTCAGGTCAGCCCGGGCGAATTCCTGACGCGGCGGGTGCTGCGGGTCGTGCCGGCGCATCTGATGATGGGGTTGGCGCTGGTGGCGCTGGTGGTCGGCAGTGCCACCATCGGTCTGGCGCCGCGCAATCCGGAATGGTTCGACTGGAGCCAGCTGCCGGCGCAGCTGGGGCTGGTGCAGGCGTTCGGCATTCCCGGCGGGCTGGGCTGGAATGCCCCGACCTGGTCGATCTCGGCCCTGATCGGCTGCTATCTGGCCTTTCCCTGGATCGTGCGCAGCTGTGCACGTCTCGGCCCGTGGACCTGGCTGGTGCTGGGGATCGGCCTGTACCTGATCGCCAATGAGCTGGCGCGAGCCCTGCTGGGCTATCCCGTCTACCAGATGCCGATGAAGTTCGGCTTCTTCCGGGCCCTGCCGCTGTTCTTCCTCGGCATGGCGCTGGCGGCGTTTGCGCACCGCGTCTGGATCCACCCGGGACTGGCCCGCTGGGTCGGCGTACTGGCCACCATCGGCCTGATCGCGCTGCAGTTCTACGGCAAGAATGCCCTGCCCAGTCTGGTGATGATCTCGCTGATCATTCTGGCGGCCGGCGCCATTCCGGTCGCCCGCCCCTCACGCCTGATCGAGCGGGCGGCGCTGGTGTCCTTCTCGATGTTCATCAGCAATGAAGTGGTGCGGATCGCCTGGTTCGGCGTGGCCAATGTCGCCATCGCCCGGCTGAACCTGTCGGAGCCGGTCCAGTGGGCGCTATGGGCCATGGGCGTCGGCATGGCGGTCGCGTTCGCCTTTGCCTTTCACCACATGGTCGACGGCCCGCTGCAGGACTGGCTCAAGGCCCGCACCCGCCACCGCGCTCCGGCGACCAAGGCCGTCAGATCGGCATACGCATGATTTCCTGATAGGCTTGGATCATCTGATCGCGCACGGCCATGGCGGTTTCCAGCGAGGCCTCGGCCGAGCTGATGGCGGTGACCACATCGATCAGACTGCCCTGCCCCTGAACCACCTGGGTCATCTGGGCCTCGGCGGCGCGGGTCTGGGTGGTGGCGCTGGCGATGACATTCTGCACCAGATCGGAAAAGCCGGGCGCGTCGGTCGGGCTGACCGCCCCGGCAGAGCCTGCACCCTGAATGGCCTGATAGGCGCGGGCTGCGGCAATCGGATTCATGACGGCCTATCCCCTATTTCTTCAGGATCTCGAGCAGGCGGCTTTCCATGGCGCGCGCCGTCTCGATGATGTTGAGGTTGGCCTCATAGGCGCGCTGGGCCTCGCGCATGTCCATGGCCTCGACCAGGGTGTTGACGTTGGGCCGCATGACATAGCCATCGGCATTGGCGGCCGGGTGGGACGGGTCATAGTCCATGCGGAAGTCGCCCTGGTCGGGCCGCACCTCGGCCAGCACCACGCCGGTGACGCCATCGACCGTGCGCGACTGGAAGACCGGCACCTGACGGCGATAGGGTTCGCCCCCCGCGACCGGTGAGGTCGAATCGGCATTGGCAATGTTTTCGGCGATCACCCGCATGCGTGACTGCTGGGCCTTCATGGCGCCGGCGGCCACGGCCATGGCGGGATTTCTGGGCGGGACGGGATCGGGCATGGGTCAGTCTTCCTTCAGCCGGGGCTCAGCGGCCCGGCGGGCGCGCGGCCATCCGCAGCAGGGTCATGGACTTCTGGTAGAATCCGATGGCCGCCTCATAGGCCATGCGGCTCTCGGTCATCTTCAGCATCTGCTCCTCGACCACCACGGAATTGCCGTCCAGCGTGGTCTCGGAGTCCGGGGCCTCGACGGCGGAATAGCAGGCGGCGGGTGACGGCGGGGCGATATGGCCGGCCTGGGTGCGGGCGAGGGTCACCGGCCGCGCCGTCATGGCCGAGGCGAAATCCTTGGGCAGGGCGAGGTCATGGGCGACATAGCCGGGGGTGTCGGAGTTGGCGACGTTCTGGGCGATGACGCGCTGGCGTTCATCCAGCCAGGTCAGGCGACCCTTGATCTGGGTCAGAAGGGGCAGGTCGGCCACACCCATGTCAGCCTCCTTGAAGCGCAGGGGCCCGCCAGTCTGCGGGCTGGGCATAAACTGCCGCCTCTATGGTTAATCACGAGTTATCTAAACGCGACGTTAACCCTCACGGTTAACCTTTGGCCTCGAACCCGCCCGTGCGGGCGCGTCGATTCGAGCCGCCATGTCGAGCCTTCATGTCCTTTCTTGATCTTGCCCGGGCGATCTTTGGCCTGGCCTTCACGCTTGGCCTGATCGGCCTGGCCGCCTGGGCCGGACGCCGCTATGCGCCGCAGCTGCTGGCCCGCTTCGGGGCCGACCGGGGCGAGCGACGCCTGACCGTGGTCGAGACCCTGGTGCTGGACCCCGCCCGCCGTCTGGTGCTGGTCCGGGTCGATCAGGAAGAACGGCTGATCCTGCTTGGCGAAGGCCGCGAACTGATCGAGCCGCGCCAGTCGCTGGCCCCCCTGCCCCCGGGGCCGCAATCATGAGCCGGACCCGCAAGCGCCCGGCGATCCTTGCCCTGCCCAACCGGGAAGAACTGAAGCGCGCGGCCCTGCTGTCGTTGCTGGTCACCCTGGTCTCGCTGGTCTGGCCAATCGCGGCCCTGGCCCAGGAAGTCGCCTCGGGCAGCGCCATCAATATCGACCTCGGCACCGGGGCCGGCCTGACCGAGCGGGTCGTGCAGCTGGTCGGGCTGATGACCGTGCTGTCGCTGGCGCCATCGATCGTCATCATGACGACCAGCTTCGTGCGGATCGTCGTCGTGCTGTCCCTGCTACGGACCGCGCTGGGCATGCAGCAGTCGCCGCCGAATGCCGTTCTGGTGTCGCTGGCCCTGTTTCTGAGCGCCATCGTCATGGCTCCGACCTGGCAGGCCGCCTATGATTCGGGCATCCGGCCCTTGCTGGATCAGGAGATGGAGCTGCCCCAGGCCTTTGATGCAGCCTCGGAACCGGTAAAAATTTTCATGCTCTCCCAGGTCGATCAGGACGACCTGGCCCTGTTCACCCGCCTGTCCAATATCGAGGCCCCTGAAACCGCCGCCGACCTGCCGATCCGGGTAGTCACCCCGGCCTTTATGATCAGCGAGTTGAAACGGGCCTTCGAAATCGGATTTCTCCTTTTCGTTCCGTTCCTTGTGATCGATCTGGTGGTCGCCAGCGTGCTCATGTCGATGGGCATGATGATGCTGCCTCCGGTGGTAATTTCCCTGCCGTTCAAGCTGATCTTTTTCGTGCTGGTGGATGGCTGGCGACTGGTCGCGGGCAGCCTGGTCGAGAGCTTCCAGAGGGCGGCCGGAAGCGGGTGAAACCCTTTCATCCACAGGCGATGGCCCCCGGTATGGCTTGCAATGTCGCTGGAAACGCGCGTTGATCCGGTCGTCATCGCCCGCAGCGGGCGAAAAAATGGAAACGACCCAAATGACCACTCAAGCTGAACTGATTGCCGCCGTCGCCAAGGATGCCGGTGTTTCCCAGGCCGATGCCGGTCGCGTTCTGACGGCCATCGTCGAGAACATTCACAAGAGCCTGAAGAGCGGCGGCGACGTCCGTATCTCGAACCTGGGCGTCTTCGACACCGCCGCGCGCGCTGCCCGTGAAGGCCGCAACCCCGCCACCGGCGCCACCATCAAGATCCCGGCCTCCAAGGCGGTGCGTTTCCGCGTGTCCAAGCCGCTCAAGGATGCGGTCAACAGCTAAGTCTGACGTTCAGACCTGTTAGCCGGCGGCGGCGGGGGCAACCTCGCCGCCGTCTTCGTTTCTGAACCGCCCCTTCACGCTTTCGACCCAGCCGGTGAAGGTGTCGGCGCGGGCTGCCATGGCGGCGAACTCGCGGACGCTGGTGGCATCCTCCAGCCCGTTCAGCCCGGCGAGAGCGATGCGCAGGGCATTGGGCGCCCGCGCCTTTTCGATGAAGGGCGTCCAGTTGCGCGACAGCCGAAGCAGCGCCGTATCGTCCTCGGCCAGGGAATAACCGACAGCGGCGCGCAGCAGGCGGTTCTCCTCATCGCGCGTCAGCGGGGTCGCGGTGTCCTCGTGGCGGTCGCCCAGACCCTGTTCGTAGAGGGCGGCGGCCTCACCCCATTTTTCCTGCTTCCAGAAGACCTCGGCCCGGGCGGCGCGCGCTTCGGGGCTGGTGTCGCCGCCCAGCACCTCGAGCGCATGGTCAAAGCGGCCAAGGCCCAGCAGGGCCCGGGCCTCAAGCACACGGCGCTCTGACGCCAGCGCTGTGGGCAGCAGGGTGGTCCGCGTCGCCCACAGAGCCTGAAGCGCAGCCTCGGGCTGACGGTCCATGAGGTAGACCACGGCCAGGTCGGCGGCCACTTGGGCCTGGGCCACGCCCTCCAGCCGGTTCTCGACCTGGTGCTTCAGCAGTTCGGCGGCCTGATCCAGCAGGTCGACATCGATCAGGCGACGCGCCAGACGCCGCACCATCTCGTCGCCGTCGGCGCCGATGGGGGTCAGCTCACGGAAGTCATAGAACAGGCCCAGCGCCTGTATGGGCGGCATGCCGTCGGCGCCACCCTCGAGGAACAGCGCCCGGAAGACGCGGGCCAGATCGGCCTGCAGCGCCTCGGCGCCGGGCAGACGTGACAGGCGGGTGCCCGCACTGCGCAGCGCCGTCAGCGCCTCGCGGTACATGCCCTGGGACATGTAGAGCTCGCCGAGGGTGCGGATCACCTCCAGCTCGGTGATGTCGCCGCGCCAGCGCCAGCGCAGTCCTTCCAGCACCCGCGCCGCCTCGATCGGGGTGACCGCGCCGCGCGCCAGATCGATCTTCACCGCTGCGAGGCGGGCGGGTACGGCGACCTGATCCAGCGGAGCCCGACCCACGGCCTGATAGACCGCCCGCGCCCGGTCGGTCTGGCCTTCCAGCTCGAACAGCCGGGCCTGCACCAGACGCACGGCCAGTTGCTCACCCGCGCTGATGTCCTGGCTGAGACAGTAGGAGATCAGGGCCTTGGCCGCCTCGGTGTCGCCGGTCTTCAGCGCCGCTTCGGCATGGGCCGCGCCGAACCGCGCGCGCCAGACGGGCGGAAAGTCGTCGATGACCATGGAGGCACGGGCAAAGGACTCCCGCGCCGCCGTCCAGTCACCCCGTTGGGTACCCAGATAGCCCTGCCAGGCCTGGGCCGAGGGATCGCCTGACAGCGCCGCACCCGCCAGATCGACTGCCGCCTCGTCATAGCGCCCAATGGCCACGCGAGCGGCCGCGCGCAGGCCGCGCACTTCAGCCTCGCCCAGCATGCCGGGGGCGGCGGCCACGATGGAGTTCAGAACGCCGATGGCCTCATAGTGCAGGCCCGATCCCACCAGGAACCGCGCCAGCGCCAGACGCGCCTCGACCGGGGCGCGCGGATTGTCTCCGGCCACCTGGGCCTCGTCCGTGGCGGCTTCCTGCAGGCGTCGGTGGGTGGCGACAAAGCCCTTGTCGCCGGTCGCCGCCCATTCGCCGAGGATCAGGGCGGGATGGGTGGCCTTCTGCGGCGTGTCCTCGGCGAGGTCGGCAGCGACCAGCGCGGCCGAGGGCGGCGACAGGGTCAGCCCGCCGGGTCGGCTGACCAGCACGCGGTCGCCCGCCGGCTGGATGGTCAGGTCATCGGTTGCGGTCTCGATGCCCAGCCCCTGCGCCGACGGCAGCAGGGTCAGGTCCACGGTCTGGCGACGTCCGGCAAAGCCCTTGCCCGGGGCCAGCGCCGTCACGGCGGCAAAGCGGTCGCCGACCAGCGGATCGGTCAGCCAGACGGCCTTGGTCGCCCCGGCCATGGTGACGACCAGCGAGGCGCGGCCCTCTTCGTCGCGGCCGACGCGGACGCCGCCGGGGGGCACGGCCCGACCACCGAGGGTCACGGTCCAGACATTGCCCTGTCCAGAAGCGGCCACCTGGAGATTGCGCGGGGCGTCGATGCGCAGCGAGGTGTAATCAGGCCCGCGCGCCCAGCGCGCCTCGCCCGCCGGGCCCAGATCGTCGGCACCCTGCATGTCCAGCGTCGCCGCCTGGTCAAAGACGATCCAGACGGCCTCGCCCCGGCGGAAGACGGCGGCGCCGACCGGACGGTCCCAGTTGAAGGTCAGGGTCACCGAATCCGCAGACGGCGCGGCGCGCACGGCCACAGTCGCCGCCGAGGCCGTAGCCGCGGACGGCGGCGGGGCCTCGCCCGGGCGATAGAGATTGATCCAGACGGCACCATCAGCCTGACCCCGGGTGACCGAGGCGCCCTCGGCCAGGGTCAGGACCAGTTCGGTGCCGTTTGCCACAGCCCGGGTCTCGATGGCCTCAAGGCCCGGCGGGGGATCGACCTTGAGCCGGGAGACATCGGGTGCGGCGGTCGTGCCGACCCGTACGACAACGGTCCGGCCATCAATCGCGACGCGAGACCGGGCGCCGACCACGCCGGCGAACTCGATCCGGGTATAGGTGTCCGTGGTCCCGATGCGGATGGCCAGCGGCTCGGTCACGGCCGAGGCCGGGGCTTCCTGCGCCAGGGTCAGCAGGGGCGCGAACGCGACCGACCCGGCCGCGGCAAGCGCCACGGTCGACCTCAGGACGCCCTTCGTGGCCTTGGTTCGGGACATGATGCCGGACCATCGCAACAAGGCGTTGCTTCAGGGTTAACGCTTCCTGACCCGTCCTTCGTGCGACACTGCGCCGGACTTGTTCGCCTCGGCCCTCCGGCCCACATGCGGACCTGTCGATGAAGGGACATCTGATGACACCGCCGGAACCCGGCCCCGATCCCGTCGAGGCGCCGAAACCCAATCTGCTGATGGTCTCGCTGAAATGCCGCTGCCCGCGCTGCGGTGAGGGGCCGCTGCTGGAGGGCTATCTGACGGTGCGCGACGCCTGCCCGGCCTGCGGGCTGGACTACAGCTTCGCCGATCCCGCCGATGGCCCGGCCTTTTTCGTCATGTCGATCGTCGGCGTGATCGGCATGGCCGCCATGATGGCGCTGGAGCTGGGGCTGCACCCGCCGATCTGGGTGCATCTGGTGGTCACCCTGCCGCTGATCCTGATCCTGTGTCTGGGCAGTCTTCGGCCGTTCAAGGCCTGGCTGGTCGCCGAGCAATATGCCCGCAGCGCCGCCCCGCCCGAGTTTTCCAGCATCGGCAAGCATGGCGAGGGCTCGCGCTGGCGAGAACGCCGCCGCTGAGGAGGTCTGGCGGTCGGGGAACCGCGATGGAGGCCTGACCCGGAATCGAACCGGGGTGCACGGATTTGCAGTCCGCTGCGTAACCACTCCGCCATCAGGCCACTGATCGCGAGGCGCGTTCGCTATCAGATCGGATTGTCCCCCGCAACGCACACACCTATAAGCGGGCCAGCTTTTTCACTCTCCTCTCCCCAGGGATCGATCGACGCATGGACTTCCAGACGGCACGCAAGGTGATGGTGGACAGCCAGGTCCGGGTGAACGATGTCACGGATCGCGCCCTGCAGGCGGCCCTGCTGGCGGTGCCGCGTGAGGCCCTGTGCGCCCCGGACCGCGCCTTTTCCGCCTATGCCGAGGTCGAGGTGCCGGTCACGGCCACGCGCAGCCTGATGCTGCCGCGCGACCTGTCGAAACTGTTGATGGCGGCCGCTCCCAAGCCGGGTGAGCGGGCGCTGGTCATGTCGGGCGCCTATGCCGCCGCCGTGCTGGCGCAGATGGGTCTGGACGTCACCCTGCAGGAATCGGACGCCGAGGCGCTGGCCATCTCCGCCCCGACCCTGAGCGCCGCGGGCGTCACCGTGGTTGAGGCGCCGCTGGACCGGCCGCAGTCCGACGGCTGGGACCTGATCGTGTCCGAGGTCGCCGTGCCCGTCCGCCCGGATGCCTGGCTGGACGCCCTGAAGGTCGGCGGTCGCGCCGTGCTGGTCGAGCGCAACGGCCCGGTCGGCAAGGCCAGCCTGCACATGCGCACCCCCGAGGGCTGGTCGCGCCGGCAGCTGTTCGATGCAACGCCTCCGGTTCTGGACGAACTGCGCCCCGAGCCCGCCTTCAGCCTCTAGAGTCCAGCGCGGCGACGGAATGAACCGGGTGCCGCGTGAAAAAAACTTAACTGGCGTCGGGCACAACGATCTCGCACTACGCTCGTCACCGAGAATGACACGACGCGGGCCGGCCGCGTCAGGCAGGAAATGAAGATGTTCAATCGCACCCGTGCGCTGATTTCGCTTGCGGCCCTCGCCCTGGGGTCCGGACTGGCCATGCCGGCGCTGGCCCAGGACACCCTGCCCGACGCCATCCGCATGGCCTACCGGACCAATCCGACCCTGCTGGGCCAACGCGCCAATCAGCGGGCACTGGACGAATCGATCGTTCAGGCGCGCTCGGGCCTGCGCCCGTCGATCGATGTCAGCGCCAGCGCCAACTACACGCAGGTCGAAACGCCGGCGGGTACGACTGAAACAGAAAGCGGCGGCGCCAGCATCGGCCTGTCCCAGACGCTGTATTCGGGCGGCCGCATATCGCTGGGCATCACCGCCACCGAGGCCAACATCCTGGCGGGACGCGAGGACCTGCGCTCGGTCGAGCAACAGGTGCTGGCCACCGTCATCCAGGTCTATGCTGATGTGCTGCGCGACGAGGAGATCGTCCGCATCCGTCAGGAGAACCTGACCGTCCTGCAGCGCCAGCTGGACGAGGCCTCGGCCCGCTTCGAGGTCGGCGAGATCACCCGCACCGACGTGGCCCAGGCCGAGGCGCGCCTCGCCCAGTCCGAGGCCGATCTGGCCAATTCCCAGGCCCAGCTGTCGGTCAGCCGCGCCTCCTATGCCGCCATCGTCGGCCAGACTCCAGGCCGTCTGGCCCCGCTGCCGCCCCTGCCTGGCGTACCGGACGACTTTGACGTCGCCCTCGACATCGGCCTGGCCGAAAATCCCAACGTCCGCGCCGCCGAATATGCCCTGGCCGCGGCCGAGGCCAATGTCGCCCTGGCGCGCGCCGAATATCTGCCGTCCGTGCGGGTCAGCGCCTCCTACGGCGGCTCGACCAATGAGCTGTCCAGCTTTGATCTGGCTGATCGCACCACCTTCCAGGCCGGAGCGACCCTGTCGGTGCCGCTGTTCACCGGCGGCCTGAACCAGTCACGTGTGTCCCAGGCGCTGGAGCGGGCCAATGCCGCCCAGATTCAGATCGAGGGTCAGCGCCGGACGGTGCTGCAATCGATCAGCTCGTCCTATGCCCAGCTGATCTCGGCCCGCTCGAGCCTGCGCGCCGGCGAAGAAGCCGTCCGTGCCGCCACCGTCGCCGCCGAGGGTGTCCGTCAGGAAGCCCAGGTCGGCCTGCGCACCACCCTCGATGTTCTGAACGGCGAGCTGGAACTGCGCTCGGCCCAGGTGGCGCTCGTGACCGCCCGCCGCAATGAGTATGTCGCCATGGCCCAGCTGCTGCTGGCCATGGGCCGTCTGGACGTCACCGTGCTGGTCCCCGCCGAGGACGTCTATGATCCCTCGGTCAACTATGAGCGCGTGCGCAACCGCGGCGGCCTGCCGTGGGATGGCGTGATCGAGGCCATCGACCGCATCGCCGCCCCGCAGATCGTGCCTGCGAATGATGCCGAGGACGCGCCGATCGACACCCAGCTCAAGGGCGACACCATCCAGACCGCGCCGCGCAACTGATCCTCGATTAACCAACGAGGCGAAAAAGGTCCGTTGATTCCGGGCCCCGTTGATGCGACGACAGGACACACGGGGGCCGCATCGGTCCGTTCCGATCCCGTCTGCGCGTAAGCGTAGCGACCATGCCAGGGGTTATGAGACATGACTGATCCGACCGCCCAGGAACCGACGATGGAGGAGATCCTGGCGTCGATCCGCCGGATCATCTCGGAAGACGATGCCCCGGCCGAGACGGCCCCGGCCGCCGCCGCCCCGGAACCGGAACCGGAACCCCAGCCCGAGCCGGAACCGGCGCGCGAGCCTGAACCGGCCGAGGATGTGCTGGAACTGACCGAACGCTATGAGGCCCCCGCCGAGGAACCGGCCGAGGAACAGCCCGCCCCCGCCCAGGAGACCCTCGGCGACCTCGATATCGGCTCGGCCGACCCCTTCCCCGTGGATGAGGCCGCCCCGGAGCCCGAGCCGGAACCGGCCCCGGCCCCCCGCGCTGCGCCGTCTTCCGATGAGGGCCTGATCAGCGATGCGACCGCCGCCTCGGCCGCCGGCGCCTTTGCCGGGTTGGCCGCCGCCCTGCGTCCGGCGCCCGCCGCCTCGGCCAGCGCGCCTGCCGGCAACAGCGCCACCATCGACGAACTGGTCCGCAGCCTGCTGAGCCCCATGCTGCGCGAAATGCTCAAGGACTGGCTGGACGCCAATCTGCAGAACATTGTCGAGGCCGAGGTCCGCAAGGAAGTCGACCGCGTATCGCGGCTGAACGGTGCGCCCCGCTAGCCTCTGACCCTGACTTCGTCCTAAAGACTGAGGGGGCGGCTCCAGCGGGGCCGCCCCCTTTTCGTTATCGCCAAATATTGAGAACCTTTCGCCCTCAAACAGCGAGGCTCCGCGAGCCGAGCGATAGGGCAAAAAAGAAACGCCCGATCATGCTTGAGAAGAATTTCGAACCGCAAAGCGCCGAGCCCCGCCTGTACCAGGCGTGGGAGGACAGCGGCCTGTTCGCCCCCCGTGACGCCGCCGCGACCGACGGCGCGGCCGGGGCCTATTCCATCGTCATTCCGCCGCCGAACGTGACGGGCAGCCTGCACATCGGCCATGCGCTGAACAACACCCTGCAGGATATCCTGGCCCGCTATCACCGGATGACCGGCAAGGCCGTGCTGTGGCTGCCGGGCACGGACCATGCGGGGATCGCCACCCAGATGGTGGTCGAGCGCCAGCTGGCGGCCGCCGGCAATGTCGGGCGGCGCGACATGGGCCGCGAGGCCTTCATCGACAAGGTCTGGGAGTGGAAGGCCGAGTCGGGTGGCACCATTGTGCGCCAGCTGCGCCGGTTGGGCGCCTCCTGCGACTGGAGCCGCGAGCGGTTTACGCTGGACGAAGGGCTGAACGCCGCCGTCCGCAAGGTGTTCGTGCAACTGCACAAGGACGGCCTGATCTATCGCGACAAGCGGCTGGTGAACTGGGACCCGCATTTCCAGACGGCCATCTCGGACCTCGAGGTCGAGCAAAAGGAAGTCGACGGCGCCTATTGGCATTGCGCCTATCCGCTGGCCGACGGCCTGACCTATGAGCACCCGGTCGCCTTCGATGACGACGGCAAGGCGACGGAGTGGGAGACGCGCGATTACATCGTCGTCGCCACCACCCGGCCCGAGACCATGCTGGGCGATACCGGCGTGGCCGTGCACCCGGACGATGCACGCTATGCCGGTCTGGTGGGCAAGGCCGTGATCCTGCCGATCACCGGCCGCCGCGTGCCGATCGTCGCCGATGACTATGCCGATCCGACCAAGGGCTCGGGCGCCGTCAAGATCACCCCGGCGCACGACTTCAACGACTTCCAGGTCGGCAAGCGGGCGGGCCTCGCCACGCTCAACGTCATGGACTCTCTGGCCCGGATCACCGCCGCCGACTGCCCCGATGTGCCCGCCGAGTACGAAGGCATGGACCGCTTTGCGGCGCGCAAGGCCATCGTCGTCCGCGCCGAGGAAGAGGGCTGGCTGAAGGCCATCGAGAAGACCAAACACATGGTCCCGCACGGCGACCGCTCGGGCGTGGTCATCGAGCCGTGGCTGACGGACCAGTGGTACGTTGACGCCAAGACGCTGGCCCAGCCGGCCATTGCGGCGGTCGAGACCGGCAAGACCACATTCGAGCCCGCCAGCTATTCCAAGATCTATTTCGAATGGCTGAGAAACATCGAGCCGTGGTGCATCAGCCGCCAGCTGTGGTGGGGGCACCGCATCCCGGCCTGGTACGACGACGACGGCAATATCTATGTCGCCGAGACCGAGGAAGACGCTCTCGCGCAGGCGGGTGGCAAGCCCCTGACCCAGGACGAGGATGTTCTCGATACCTGGTTCTCCTCCGCCCTGTGGCCCTTCTCGACCATGGGCTGGCCGGAGAAGACGGAAGACCTTCAGCGCTTCTATCCGACCTCGGACCTGGTCACCGCCGCCGACATCATCTTCTTCTGGGTCGCCCGGATGATGATGATGGGCCTGCACTTCATGGACGAGGTGCCCTTCCACCGCGTCATCATCAATGGCCTCGTCCGCGACGAGAAGGGCCAGAAGATGAGCAAGTCCAAGGGCAATGTCATCGACCCGCTGGAGATCATCGACGATCTGGGCGCCGATCCGCTGCGCTTCACCATGGCCATCCTGTCGGGCACGCGCGACATCAAGCTGAGCCGCCAGCGGATCGAGGGCTATCGCAACTTCGGCACCAAGCTGTGGAATGCCGCGCGCTTTTCTCAGATGAACGGCTGTGCCCGGGTGGAGGGTTTTGACCCGGCGGCCGCCGAGGCCACCATCAACCGCTGGATCCGCGGCGAACTGGTCAAGGCCGAGCGCGAGGTGGCGTCGGCCATCGAGGGCGGCCGGTTCGACGATGCGGCAGGCAGCCTCTACCGCTTTGTCTGGAACATCTTCTGCGACTGGTATCTGGAACTGGCCAAGCCGGTGTTCCAGGGCTCGGACGCGGCGGCCGGGGCCGAGACCCGCGCCATGACTGCCTGGGTGCTGGACCAGACCATCAAGCTGATGCACCCGGTCATGCCCTTCATCACCGAGGAGCTGTGGGCCCAGACCGCCGACAATGGCGCGGCGCGCACCGAGCCCCTGCTCATCGGCGCCGCCTGGCCCGAACTGGCCGACAGCCTGATCGATACGGAGGCGGCAGCCGAGGTCAGCTGGCTGATCGAGACGGTCGAGGCCGTGCGTTCGCTGAAGGGCGAGATGAGCGTGGCCACGACCCGCCCGCCGCTGACCTTTGTCGGCCCGGACGCCGCCACCACGGCCCGGATCGACCGGTATCGCGAGATCCTGATGACGCTGGCCCGGGTGTCCGAGGTGTCGGTCGCCGAGGCCGCGCCCGAAGGGGCGGTGACCTTCGTCGCGGGGGGCGCCACCGCGGCCCTGACGCTGGCCGGTCTGGTCGATATCGCCGCCGAACGCGTCCGCCTGAACAAGGAGATCGCCGCCTTTGACAGCGACATCGGCCATTTCGGCAAGAAGCTGAACAACCCGAACTTCGTGTCCCGCGCGGCGCCGGAGGTGGTTCAGGAGCAACGCGACAAGCTGGCCGAGGCCGAGGCCGGCAAGGCGCGCCTGCAGGAGGCTCTGGAGCGACTGAGCCGACTGGGGTGAGCGTCCGCCTCGACCAGCTGCTGATCGCACGCGGCCTGTTCGACAGCCGGCCGCAGGCACGCGCGGCCATTGAGGCGGGCGGGGTGACGGTGGCGGGGCAGGTGGTCACAAAGCCTGCCGCCAGGGTGGCCGAGGATGCGGTCATCGAGGCCGAGGCCGCCCATCCGTTTGTCGGGCGGGGCGCGCTGAAGCTGGATCATGCCCTGACGCTGTGGCCCATCGCGGTCGAGGGGCGGAGCGTGCTGGACGTCGGCGCCTCGACCGGCGGCTTTACCGAGGTCTGCCTGATCCGGGGGGCGGCCCGGGTTCATGCGGTCGATGTCGGCCATGGCCAGCTGCACGAGCGGATCGCAGCGGACCCCCGCGTGGTGGTGCTGGAGCGCACCGATGCGCGCGACCTGACCGCCGACCAGATCGAACCGGCGCCCGAGCTGATCGTCTGTGACGCCAGCTTCATCAGCCTGTTGAAGGTGCTGCCCGTGCCCCTGTCGCTGGCGGCGCCGGGGGCGGACCTCGTGGCGCTGGTCAAACCCCAGTTCGAGGCGGACGGGCCAAAGGATGTCGGACGGGGCGGGGTAATGCGCGACCCCGAGGCGCGTCAGGCAGCGCTGGCGCGGGTGTCCGCCGGGGTGGAGGCGTTGGGCTGGACCGTCCAGGCCTCGGCCGAGAGCCCGGTCACCGGCGGCGACGGCAATGTCGAATATCTGCTGTGGGCAAAGGGTCCCCACAATTGAGGAGACGCCACCGGGGGATTGCTCCTCCGGCGGCGTCCCTCCACGTCGTCGACAGACAGGGGGGCTGAAATTAGTCGACGACGCGATACTGACCCCGGGCGTCGCGGCAGGCGCGGACGTAGCGCACCTCCTGACGGCCATCGGGAAGACGGATGGTGCTTTCACTCAGGCTGCAGTCCTGACCCCGGGCGCGATCGTCATAGCGACGGTCGTCGTAACCCCGGTCGTCGTATCCGCGATCGTCGTAGCGGCGATCATCATAGCGGGGATCAGGGTAGCCCTGATTGTAGCCGTAGGGCTGGCGGCGCTGGGGCTGCTGGTACCCATAGCTGCGGTTGTCGTAGCCGCGCTGGTCATAGCCGGCCTGGCACTGGCCCGAGCTTCCGCCCACTCCGGCACCGATCACGGCCCCCAGTACGCCACCGATGACACTGCCTTCGGTGCGCCTGCCCCGGGCGCTGACCTGGGATCCGGCCACGGCGCCCAGGACGGCACCAAAGGTGGCACCGGCGGCCTGACGCTGCCCACGGCCCGACTGGCAATAGGACTGCTGCGGATAGGACTGGCCGTATCCCTGGCCATAGCCGTACGGCTGGCCATAGCTCTGGGCGACGGACGGGCTGGCGGCCAGCAGGCCCGCGGCAGCGATCGCCGAAGCGATGATACCGGCACGGATCGGGGTCTTGTGCATCGCGGGCTCCTTGTTTCTGAGGGACGACTTGCCCCTGTGATGACCCCTTGTAGGGAGGCGGGACTGAACGGCATTTGAGCAGCCCGTTCATCTTCGTTCAGGTTTCGGGCAGGGGTGCCGGTTTGCTCTGGGCCGCGAAAGCTGCTTGGAGGCGCCATGCGTGAACGGCTGACGATTTCCCATGTGGGCGCCCAGGGCGACGGGGTGGCCCCCGGCCCGGTGTTCGCCCCCCTGACGCTGGCGGGCGAGGTGATCGAGGCCGAGGTCAGGGATGGCCGCGCCGAGGGGCTGACGCTGATCGCGCCGTCACCCGAGCGGCAGGTGCCGCCCTGCCCCCATTTCGGCACCTGCGGCGGCTGTGCCCTGCAGCACTGGCAGACCGACCCCTATCTGGCGTGGAAGGGCGAGCAGGTGCGGCTGGCGCTGGCCCGACAGGGGCTGGAGCCCGACATCCGGCCGACCGTCGGCATCCCGCCCGCGACCCGGCGGCGGCTGGCCCTGCATGCCCGGCGCGCCGCCGACGGCACCGTCTCCCTCGGCTTCAAGGGGCGGCGCTCGTGGGCGCTGGTGCCGATCCAGACCTGCGTGATCGCCGACCCGCGACTGGTCGAGGCCCTGCCCCGACTGATCCCGGTGGCCGCCGCCTTCCTCGACCACCCCAAGTCGGCCCCGACCCTGCATGTGACCCTGACCGAGACCGGTCTGGACGTCGACGTCACCGGGGTCGAGCGGCGCTCGGGCGGCCTGCCCGCCGACCGCCGCCAGCAGGCCATCCGCGCCGCCGAGGCCGCCGATCTGGCCCGCCTGAGCCTTGCCGGCGAGGTGCTGGCCATGCGCCGGGCGCCGCGCGTCCGCTTCGGTCCGGCCGCGGTGACTCTGCCGCCCGGCGGCTTCCTGCAGGCTGTGCCCGAGGCCGAGGCCGCCATGGTCACCCGGCTGCTGGAGGGGGTGAAGGGCGCGAAACGGATCGCCGACCTGTTCTGTGGCGCGGGCACCTTTACCTTTCCGCTGGCCTCGGTCGCGCCGGTGCTGGCCGCCGACGCCGCCGAGGGGGGGATCGCTGCCCTGAAGGCCGGGCGGGCGGGGCTGAAGGGTCTGTCGCCGATCGAGGCCGTGGCCCGCGACCTGTTCCGCCGCCCGCTGACGCCCCATGACCTGAAGGGCATCGACACGGTGGTGTTCGACCCCCCGCGCGCCGGGGCCCAGGCCCAGGTCGAGCAGATCGCGGCCTCCGGCGCCACCACCGTGGTCGGGGTGTCGTGCAACCCCGTGACCTTTGCCCGCGACGCCCGCATTCTGGTCGAGGCCGGCTTTGTGCTGGAGGCCGTGACCCCCATCGACCAGTTCCTGTGGTCCGCCCACGTCGAACTGGTCGGCACCTTCCGGCGGTAAGCCTCACGTCCCGTCGAACAGGTCCATCTGGGGGCGGAACTCGGGCGGGACCTTGAAACGGGTGATGTCCAGCAGGGGCTGGGGCGTGTCGAGGCCATAGCGTTTGGCGGCGGCGCGATAGCGGGTGGCGATCAGTTGGGCGACGGGGCCGGTGCCCTTCATCCGCTGGGACCAGTCGGCGTCATAATCCTTGCCCCCGCGCGTCTGGCGGATCAGCGACATGACGCGTCTGGCGCGGTCGGGGCGGGCGTCCTCGAGCCATTCGCGGAACAGGTCCTTGATCTCGAGCGGCAGGCGCAGGGTGACATACATGGCGCGGGTCGCCCCGGCCCTGGCCGCCGCCTTCAGCACGTCTTCCAGCTCATGGTCATTGAGCCCGGGGATGACCGGAGCAAAGCCGACGCCGACAGGCACGCCCGCGTCTGACAGGCGCTTGATCGCCTCCAGCCGCCGTTCGGGGGTCGAGGCGCGCGGCTCCATCGTCCGGGCCAGCGACCGGTCGAGAGTGGTGATCGAGACGAACACCTGGGCCAGGTTCTCCCGCCCCATGGGGCCGAGGATGTCGAGATCGCGGGTGACGCGGAACGACTTGGTGATCAGGCTGAAGGGCTGATTGAAGCGCTGCATGACCTGCAAAAGGCTGCGGGTCGTCTGCCGCTCGTCCTCGACCGGCTGATAGGGGTCGGTGTTGCCGCCGACATGGATGCGTTTGCAGACGTATTTCGGGTGGGCCAGCTCCCGTTCCAGCAGACGGGCGGCGTCGGGTTTGACGAAGATCCGGCTCTCGAAATCCAGCCCCGGGGACAGGCCCATCCAGGCATGGGACGGCCGGGCGTAGCAGTAGATGCAGCCGTGCTCGCAGCCCTTGTAGGGATTGATCGAGCGGTCGAAGCCGACATCCGGGCTGGTGTTCTTCGAAATGATGGTCCTGGGCCGCTCGATCAGCTGTTCGGTGCGCAGCGGGGCGACCTCGGCGTCGTCGGAGGTCCAGCCGTCGTCCATGGCCTCGGCCACGTGTGGCTCATAGCGACCGGTGGCATTGGAGCGCGCGCCCCTGCCCTTGGGCGCCTTGCGGACTGTCGTCTGGACCATGCGCGGAACTATGGGCCGCGCATGAGAACAAATCAAGAACTGGCGACCCCGGCAGGACTCCAACCTGCGACCTCGGCTTTAGGAAAGCCTTGCTCTATGCAGCTGAGCTACGGGGCCGTCGGGGGTGGACCTAGCGGGTCGCGGGAAACAGGGGAAGCGCCCGGGTGTCCTCCGGGCTGAAAAACGTGCGGATCCTGCGGCCGGCCCGGTCGACGGTTGTGGTTAATCGGCATTAAGATACAATATGTTGCGGTGAACAAACCCCGAATCTCTGGGTGTCAGTGATTCGGTCCTGATTCGTTTCGCGCTTGTTCCACACGCGCGCCGTCCCCTGTTAATCGGGCCGCTGCGGCGGGCGGGACGATTTATCCGGTTGAGTCCCCGCTTCGCGCGCCCCACCTTGAGCCTGTCATGAGCGATCGCCCCACAGGTCAGTCGGCAGCGCAGGTTGTGGCGGTGCTGGGGCCCACCAATACCGGCAAGACCCATCTGGCGGTCGAGCGGATGCTGGGCCATGCCTCGGGCATGATCGGCCTGCCGCTGCGGCTTCTGGCGCGGGAGGTCTATGAGCGGGTGGTGCGCCAGCGAGGCGCGGCCTCGGTCGCCCTGATCACCGGCGAGGAGAAGATCGTCCCCGAGCGACCGCGCTATTTCGTCTGTACGGTCGAGGCCATGCCGATGGACCGGGCGGTCGACTTTGTGGCGGTCGATGAGATCCAGCTGGTCGCGGACCCCGAGCGCGGGCATCTGTTCACCCACAGGCTGCTGCATGCCCGGGGCCGGTTCGAGACCCTGTTCCTGGGCGCCGGGACGATGGCGCCGCTGATCCGGCGGCTGGTGCCCGATGCCGAGATCCGGCACCGGGAGCGGCTGTCGCAGCTGAGCTATGCCGGGCCGGCCAAGCTGACCCGGCTGCCCAAGCGGTCCGCGGTCGTCGCCTTTTCGGCCGAGCAGGTCTATGCCATCGCCGAACTGTTGCGGCGCCAGAGGGGCGGGGCCGCGGTGGTGATGGGTGCGCTCAGCCCCCGCACGCGCAATGCCCAGGTGGCCCTGTTCCAGTCGGGCGAGGTGGATTTCCTCGTGGCGACCGATGCCATTGGCATGGGGCTGAACATGGATGTCGACCATGTGGCCTTTGCCGGGCTGAAGAAGTTCGACGGGCGGCGGACGCGGCATCTGCATGCGCATGAGATCGGCCAGATTGCCGGGCGGGCCGGGAGGCACCTGCGCGACGGCACCTTTGGCGTGACGGCCCAGGCGACCGACCTTGATCCCGATCTGGTCGAGCAGGTGGTCGAGCACCGGTTCGATCCGGTGCGGGCGGCGGAATGGCGGAACGGCCGGCTGGATTTCGACAGCCTGCCGGCCCTGATCCGCTCGCTGGAGACGCGGCCGGACTGGCCGGGACTGGTGCTGTCGGCGCCGGCGCTGGACGAGGTGCTGCTGAGGCGGGCCGCGCGCGAGGACGATGTGCAGCGCATTGCCCGCTCACGCGGCAGTCTTATGCGGCTGTGGGACTGCTGCCAGATGCCCGACTTTCCCAAGACCACGCCGGAGGAGCATTTCCAGCTGGTCATGCATCTGTTCGAGGCGCTGACCGGGCCGCGCGGGCGGGTGACGGAGGACTGGTTCGCGGGCCGGTTTGCCGGTCTGGACAGCGATGAGGGGCAGATCGACCGGATTTCCGCGCGCCTCGCCGGGGTGCGGACGCTCAGCTACATCGCCAACCGACCCGGCTGGCTGGAGGCCGCGGCCCACTGGCGCGAGCGGACGCGGGCGCTGGAGGACCGGCTGTCGGATGTGCTGCACGAGCGGCTGACCGCGCGCTTCGTCGATCGGCGCACGACAGTGCTGATGCAGGCGCTGAAGGACTATGGAGAGGCCGACACACAGGTCTCGGACGACGGCGAGGTCTCGGTAGAGGGGCAGGCCGTCGGGCGCCTGACCGGCATCAGCTTCAAGGCCGAGGCGGGGGCCAGCGCGCTGGAGACGCGGGCGCTGGGCCGGGCCGCGCGGCAGGCCGTGGCGCCGGAGATCGAACGACGGCTGGGGCGACTGGCGGCCGAGCCGGATGAGGCCTTTGGCGTGACGCCCGAAGGCGCGGTGCTGTGGCGCGGCGTTTGGGCGGGGCAGATAGACCCCCGTGGGGACTGGTTCGCGCCGCGAGTCCGGCTGCTGGGCGAACTGGGTTCAGCAGCGGCGCGTGAACGGGCGCAGCGGCGGCTGGAGGCCTGGCTGGCGGGCGAGACAGGCCGGGCGCTGAAACCCCTGAAGCGACTGAAGACGGCGATCGAGAGCGGCGCCCTGAAGGGACTGCCGCGCGGGCTGGCCTTCCGTCTGCTTGAGGCGGGGGGCGTCATCGACAGGGCCGAGGTGGAGCGCGATCTGGCCGCGCTCAGCCAGGCTGAACGCCGCACGCTGCGGACATTCGGCGTGCGCATGGGCGCCCATTCCGTCTGGCTGCCGGCTCTGTTAAAGCCCCGCCCCCGCGCGGTCGCGCAGGCGTTCACCGGCGGATGGGCATTCCGGGGGCGCAGTCCGGGCGTGACGCTGTTGCCGTCTACCCCTCCCCCGCCGCGGAGGTTGTCGGCCTTCGGTCTGCGCGCGGTGGGTCGATACGTCGCCCCGGTCGAACTGCTGGAGGCGATGGCCGAACGGCGGGCGGCCGGAAAGGGCACGCTGTCCGCAGACGATCTGCGGGACCTTGGCATGACCATCGGCGAGGCCACGGCCTTGATTGCCGCCCTGAAGACGACCCGCGCGCGGCAACCCGATCGACCGGGACAGACTCCGAAGCCGGTGAAGGACTCCCCGTTCGCGGTCCTGCGGGCTTTGGCTGCGCCGCTGGATCCGGCTGCCCGGACCAAGCGCCGCCGCCCGCGCCGCGCCCGCTCGTCAACGGGAGGCACATGAGCGACAGCGCCGAGATCTGCCGCCTGGATGTGTGGCTGTGGCGGGCGCGGCTGTCGCCGACCCGGACCGAGGCCGCGCGCATTATCGAAAAGGGCCGGGTGCGGCTGACCCGGGCGGGGCAGCAGGCGCGCATGTCCAAGGCGGGCTATCGCGTGCGGCCGGGCGATGTGGTGACCCTGATGCGGGGCGAGCGGCTGGTCGAGGCGCGGATCGTCGCGTTCGGGACGCGGCGTGGGCCTCCGGCAGAAGCCGCGAGCCTGTATGAAGACCTGACGCGACCGCCGCCGGAGGGTGCCGACGGTTGACACCGGCGCGATCGGGGGCCATCTGCCGCGTCCGGCCCCCGGCTGATCCTCCGACCCCCGGTTTCGTTCATGACCTACATCGTCACCGACGCCTGCGTCCGCTGCAAATTCATGGATTGCGTCGAGGTGTGCCCGGTCGACTGCTTCTATGAGGGCGAGAATTTTCTGGTGATCGCGCCGGACGAATGCATCGACTGCGGCGTCTGCGAACCCGAGTGCCCGGTCGATGCCATCAAGCCCGATACCGAGGACGAGCCGGACGGCAAATGGCTGAAGGTCAACGCCGACTTTGCCAAGATCTGGCCGAACATCACAGTCAAGGGCGCACCGCCTGCCGACGCTGAAGAGTTCGAGCGAGAGACCGGAAAGTTCGAAAAATACTTCTCGGAAAAGCCGGGCAAGGGCTCCTGACGGCGGTTTTGCGCAACGGATGGGCAGCCGACGGCCCCATTCCGGTCACAATATGCCCCTCCCCCATGGTCATGCTTGGGGATATTTTGAATTTTCCGCTTTTTGTGATAGATTGATCTCATTCGGTCGGATGGCCCGCGACGCGCTCGCACCATCCGGAGTGACGATAGAACCCCGACATAAACCGGGGCGGCCAGAGGTTTGGTGATCCGTTTCCGCATCTGAGATCGACAGTCTGCCGGCGCCGCTTTGCCGGACGGGACAGGTCGTCTTCGATGCCGAGGTGAATTGCGATCGTCTGCGTCCGTGAAAGGAAATGACATGACGAGCAAGAGTGGTCTTGAATTCAAGGTTGGCGACGCGGTCGTCTATCCGGCTCACGGTGTCGGCAAGGTTGCCGCCGTGGAGACCCAGGAAGTCGCGGGCATGACCCTGGAAGTCTATGTCGTAACCTTCGACCACGAGAAAATGACCCTGCGCGTCCCGACCAACAAGGCCAAGACCGCCGGTCTGCGCTCGCTGGCCGCCGAGGATGTCGTCAGCCGCGCCCTGGTGACGCTGAAGGGCCGCGCCCGCATCAAGCGCACCATGTGGTCGCGTCGCGCCCAGGAATATGAGGCCAAGATCAACTCGGGCGACCTGATCTCGATCGCCGAAGTGGTACGCGACCTGCACCGCGCCGACACCCAGCCGGAACAGTCCTATTCGGAGCGCCAGCTGTACGAATCGGCCCTGGATCGCATGGCCCGCGAAGTCGCCGCCGCCAACCGCATCGACAAGGACGCGGCCGTCGAGCTGCTGGCCAAGTCGCTGAGCGCCAAGAAGGCCCCGCCGGCCCCGGCCGCCGCCGAAGCGGCCTGAGTTCAGGCAACAGGCTGAGAAGAATGAAGGCCCCGGAGCGATCCGGGGCCTTTTTTCGTGCGCCCTCTCAGCCGGCCTCGAGCGATTCGAGATACGCGATCAGGTCGCGGATCTCGTCAGGCTGGAGCTCGACCTGGGGCATGGCGGGGTGGGCGGTGGTCAGGCCCTCGGCCAGGGCTTCCTGCAGGAAGCGGACGGGATAGGTGTCGTGCAGGTCACGGAACGGCGGGGCAGCAGTCATGGGGCTGGCGCCGCTCGGGCCGATGGCATGACAGGCGGCACACCGGGTCTGGGCAAGGACCTGGCCCCGCATGACGGACTCTGCAGACGCCTCTACGCGGGCCTCCGGGGCCTCGGATGAAGACGGGGCGTCGGGGAAGGCCGCACAGGCTGCCAGAGCCGCCACCCCAGCAGCAGCAAGGGGGAAAAGGATCAGTGCGCGCATGACAGAGCTCCCGGTCGGGTCGCTCCAGTCCAGCACGGACCCGACGCGATGACCTTGACGTGGATCAAGGCCGGTGTCCCGGACGTTGGGCACTATGAGCCCTATTCATCACGACGTCGCCTCCGGTGTGGAAGTGACCAGACGCGGGAGCCCGCCATGACCTCGACCCTGACCCATATCCGTCTTGAACTGGCGCGCGAGCCCGGCTCGCCGGCCGGCAACCCGCAGGACGGCTGGGACATCGTGGCGGTGCTGGATGCAGACGGCCGGCTGGATGCTGCGGGATGCCGGGACCAGTCAGACCGCCTTCACGTCCGCCGGTTCGAGGACAATCAGACCATCGCCACCGGGACCCTGCGTCAGGGCCCCGGCGGCAAATGGCTGCTGGACCTGGCCCCCGAGGACGCGCCCGACGCCACGGGCTTTCGCTTTGGCGAAGAGCGGTTCGTGGCCGGGGAATACGTCAGCCTGATCAATGCCGACGGCGAAACGCATGCCTATGTCGTGGCCAAGGCCGCGCCGCTTTGATCAGAAATATTCGGCGCCGGCCGGGCAGGTGGCGCTGATCCGGCGGGCAGTGATGCTGGCCGGGATGTAGGGCGTGCCGCGCGCCAGTTGGGCCCCGCCGTTGAAGCGGAAGCTTTCCGGCGCATACGGCCCGTTCAGGCGGACGCGCACTGTGCGGTCCTTGTGGTCGCGGCAGATGCCCTCGAAGCGCGCCTGTCCGTTGCCGACCTCACGCACCGGATAGGTGCAGGACCAGCGCCGGGTCGACAGGCCGCTGAAGAAGCGGGTGATCTCGCTGGGACGGACGCATTTGGTCTCGGTATCGCGGATGCCGAGCGCGCTGGTCGTATATTCCCAATAGCCGGGCAGCGGCGTGCCTGCGGCCTGGGGCGCGGTCGCCGACGACGGCACGGTCATCAGCATGCCCAGTGCCAGTGCTCCGCCCGCAATCGGGAGCGCGCGGGCGAGGAAACGGGTGCGGCCTTGTGTGTTCGTCATGTCAGCCCTCTCTGAAAGCTCGGAGATCGATATATGACCTGTGTATGTGTCCGCAATTGAACGGCGGCTGAACGATCCGTAATTGTGCCGTTGGGGCAAGCACATTCCCCCGCCGGAATCCCCCGCGCGCGGCCTTGACGCCCGGCCCCCTCCTCCTCTATACGACCGCCTCTCGCGCGGGACAGGGTTTCGCGTGCACCCAATGTTTCGTGCCCGGTATCTTTTGCACCGTGGCGCCAATGAGGATCAGTCCATGTCGCGTCGTTGCGAACTCACCGGGATCGGCCCGATGGTCGGCCATTCGGTCAGCCACTCGAACATCAAGACCAAGCGCCGGTTCCTGCCGTCGCTGAAGACCGTCAAGGTCGCGTCGGAATCGCTGGGCCAGACCTTCAGCCTGCGTATCTCGAACGCCGCCCTGCGCACCCTGGACTACAAGGGTGGCCTGGACGCCTTCATCGTCAAGGCTCGCGACGAAAAGCTGTCGACCGCCGCCCAGCGCATCAAGCGCCAGGTGAAGGCCAAGCTGGCCGAGCAGCAAGCCTCCTGATCCCCTTCGGGTTCATCCAGATTTCGGAAAGGCCGGTGGAAACACCGGCCTTTTTCTTTTTCAGTTCCGTCTCTAAGGTTCCGGCTTTCCTGTGACAGGCCTGCCGGAGACGCCCGTGACCGCATCGTTCCGCCCCCTTCTGGTCTCGATGGCCGCGCTTGGTCTGAGCTTTGGCGCGAGCGCCCCGGTGCTGGCGCAGGAGGCGGCCGAACAGCGGACCTCGACCGAATTCACCATGGACACGGGCGGGCCGCGCACGCCGGAACAGCTGGCCATGCGGTTCGATGTGGCCGATCTGGCGATCAAGGTCATGCCGGACGACAAGGCCATCGAGGGCGTCGCCACCCTGACCTTTACGGCGACGGCGCCGCTGGACCGGCTGGTGGTCGAGCTGGACACCCGGTTCGACGTCTCGGAAGTGGCGATCGACGGGCGCGTCCTGTCGCCGAACGACTGGGTCAACCCCGAAGGCCGGATGACCATCAGCCTGCCGCGCCGCCTGCGCGAGGGACAGTCTGTCGATCTGCGCATCGCCTATGCCGGCAAGCCGCATGTGGCGCGCAATGCGCCCTGGGACGGGGGCTTTGTCTGGTCGACGGCGCCGGGCGGCGAGCCGTGGATCGCCACCGCGATCCAGGGCGACGGCTGTGACCTGTTCTGGCCCTGCATCGACCATCCGATGGCCGAGCCGGGCCGCGTCGACCTGCACATCACCATTCCGTCCGACCTGTCGGCGCCCGCCAATGGCCGCTTCCTCGGCAAGGAGGATCACGGCGACGGCTGGACCACCTGGAACTGGACCGCAGACCAGCCCAACAACTATGCCATCTCTCTGACGGTCGGGCCGTACGTCGAGCTGTCGGGCACCTATGAGAGCCGGTTCGGCAATACTATTCCGATGTATTTCTGGCACCTGAACAGCACCGATCCGGACAAGGCTGCGGCGCTGTTTGCCGAATTCCCCGAGCAACTGGCCTTTTTCGAAGCGACGGTCGGGCCGTTCCCGTTCGGTGACGAGAAGATGGGCGTGGTCGAGACCCCGCACCTGGGCATGGAGCACCAGACCATCAATGCCTATGGCAACCAGTACCGCAAGGATCACGAGGGCTATGACTGGCTGTTGCAGCACGAGCTGGCGCATGAGTGGTTCGGCAACCAGCTGACCAACGTCAACTGGGACGACATGTGGCTGCACGAGGGGCTGGGGACCTATATGCAGCCGCTCTACACGCGCTGGCTGAACGGCGAGCAGTATTATCAGGCCGCGCTTCTGGAGCAGCGTCTGGGTCTGGCCAACCGGTTCCCGGTGGTGTCGGGCAGCGCCCTGACCGAGGAACAGGTCTATGAGGGCGACCAGGGCCCCGGCAACGACATCTACTACAAGGGCTCGCTGATCATGCACTCGCTGCGCATGCTGATCGGGGATGAGGACTTCTATGAGTCCGTCACCCGGCTGGTCTATGGGCGGCCCGACCCGCGCCCGGGCAATTTCGAGCCGCGCTTTGCCTCGACGCCCGACTTTCTCGCCATCGTCAATGAGGTCACGGGTCAGGATCTGGGCTGGTTCTTCAACGGCTATCTGTATCAGGCCGCCCTGCCCGATCTGGTCACCCGGCAGCAGGGCGACCGGCTGATGCTGGAATGGGTGGTCGGCGACGGCAGCCCCTTCCCCATGCCGATCGAGGTGTCGGTCGATGGCCGGGTCCAGACCGTGCCGATGACGGGCGGTCGCGGCGAGGTCCGGGGCGTGGGCCCGCACAGCCATGTGCTGATCGACCCGGAGAACAAGGTGCTGCGCCGGCTGGACAATATCGATGAATTCGTGGCCTGGCGGGCGACCCAGCGGCGGCGCTAGGTCGCGCTAGACCCGCTCAACGCTGACGGACTGTTTGAGCATCTGGCACGGGCCGTTGGTCGACAGGAAGGCGATGTCGACGGCGTCACGACCGCTGGCGATCCGCACCAGACCCTCGACGGGGGCGAGGCCCGTCGGGTCGACGAGCCACCAGCCGCCCGACAGATAGACCTCGAACACCGCATGGAAGTCGGGCGGGTCAAGGTCGAGGGCATAGGCGCTGACGGCGCGCGCCGGAATGCCGGAGGCCCGGCACATGGCCATGCCCAGATGGGTGAAGTCGCGACATACCCCGGCCCGGTCGAGGAAGGTGTCGGCCGCCGTCGTCTGGGGCGTGGAGACGCCGTGGGTATAGGCGATATTGGCCTTGATCCAGTCGAGGATCGCCAGCACCTGGGCCCCGCCCGCCTCGGACCACTGATTGCCGACAAACCGCTCAAAGCCATCCGAGGGGCAATAGCGGCTGGGCCACAGATAGGTCAGGGTCTCGCCCGGCAGCTCGGTCCAGCTGTGCTGGTGCGCCGTCGGCGGCAGGCGCTTGAGCGTGCCGTTGTCGATCACGGCCTCGTACGTCAGGCAGACATCGCCGGACAGGCAGGCGCGCAGGGTGCGGGAGCCATAATCCGGCGTGGTGTGGGCGACCAGCTCGACGCCCGTGGGGCCTTCCAGCCGCTCTTCCAGAATGGTCTGACCCGGCCAGCGGGCGGCCTGGATCAGATAGATGGCATCCGTCGGCGCCTCGAAGCGGTAGGTCAGTTCGGAACGTATGCGCAGCTTCATGAAGGGGTCCGACAGGGGCCGCCCGAATGGGCCGCCGGTCCGCGCTCACTAAGGCAAAGCACGCGTCCGCAACAGACCGTGGCCGCTATGGTTCCAGCTCGATGTCCCAGTAGAGGTAGTCGAGCCAGCTGTTGTGCAGATAGTCGGGCGGGAAGCGCCGACCGGCGCCCTGAAGCTGCCACGCATTCGGGCGCCGGGGCGCGTGGCGGATCGGCATGGCTGCCTGGGCCGGGGTGCGGCCGCCCTTTCGGAGGTTACAGGGCGGGCAGGCGGCGACGATATTCTCCCAGGTCGTGCGACCGCCGTGGGAGCGGGGCACCACATGGTCAAAGGTCAGTTCCCCCGCATGGCCGCAGTACTGGCAGGTAAAGCCGTCACGCAGGAAGACATTGAAGCGGGTGAAGGCGGGCGAACGGTCCTGATCGATATAGGTCTTCAGCGACACCACACTGGGCAGCTGGAACTCCATCGACGGGCTGCGGACCACCTTGTCATAGACGGAGACCACATCGACGCGGTCCTGCCAGACGGCCTTGACCACATCCTGCCAGGGCCAGATCGACAGGGGGTAATAGGACAGGGGCCGGAAGTCGGCGTTCAGCACCAGGGCCGGCCAGCCGGAGGGGGTGCGCGGCGCCGTCATGCGGCCGGGCTGGACCTCAGCCAGGGCGGCACCGGATAGCGCAGTCAGGGAGCGGGACATCATCCCCCTCCGTTCCGCACGGAATGTGCATAAGCGACCGGACTGAAGACGACTTCCTCCACGCTGATGAGGAAAGCTTATCGTCGATTCGACACGACCGCCATGACGAAGACATGTCGGTTCCGTGAAGTCGCGGGCGGGGCCTTAGGGGGCGCGGACCCGGGCCGGGAAGGACGGCAGGCTCCAGCCCCAGGCGAGGGCCCCGGCGCGCAGGGCAAACCCCAGCGGCATGGCCAGTAGGGCCGCGGCGACATTGCCGAGCCCCAGCAGCTTGAACGCGACATAGGCGACCGCCGCAAGAATGGCCGCGGTGACCGTGATCTCCCGCCGCAGCAGGATCGACGGCTGGCCCGCGAGAAGATCCCGGACGATACCTCCGAAACACGCGGTGACCGTGCCCATGACGATGCAGATCAGGGGGCTGGCGCCCAGCGCCTCGGCCTTGGCGGCGCCCATCACGCCATAGGCGGCGAGCCCGATGGCATCCAGCCACAGCAGGGCGCGGAAGCGCCACTCGGGCCGGCCGATCACCCAGACGCCCAACGCCGCCAGCAGGCAGACCGCGATATATTTCCAGTCGATCACCCAGAAGACCGGTACATCCAGCATGACATCGCGCAGGGTGCCGCCGCCGACCCCGGTGATGGCGGCAAAGAAGCCGAGGGTGACCAGATCATGCTTTTCCCGCGCCGCGGCCAGCGCCCCCGTCGCGGCGAACACGGCCACCCCGGCATAGTCCAGCAGATAGAGGTTCGGCAGGAGCGGTTCGCTGAGGGTCTGAAGGATCGGGGCTTCAATCATCGGGCGTCCTCCAGCGAAATCTCACCGCGCTTGACGGCACCATACCAGCTCCACAGCAGATGCGCCGCCACCGAACGGTGCGGACGCCAGACCACGGCCCGCGCATAGGCCTGTTTCTGGGTGGGCCGTATCTCGATTCCATCGGCCCAACGCATGGCTTCCTGTAAGGCAACGTCGCCGCCCGGGAAGACATCGGTGCGGCCCTCGCAGAACATCAGGAAGGTCTCGGCGGTCCACAGGCCGACGCCCTTGATGGCAGTCAGGGCGGCGATGGCCTCGGCATCGTCCAACTGTTCCAGATGGTCGAAGTCGATCCGACCCTCGACATGGGCGCGGGCGATCTCATGGCCGTAGCGGGCCTTTTGCCCGGAAAGGCCGAAGGCCCGGAGTTGCTCGGGCGAGTGGGCCAGAACGGTTCCCGGCGTGATCTCACCAAGCCCCTCGCCCACGCGGCGCCAGATGGAGGCGGCGGCGGCCACCGACACCTGCTGTTCGACGATCATGCGGAACAGGCCCTCGAAGCCGCCGGTCCTGAGGCGCCATTCGAAGGGCGGCACGGCCTCGACCACGCGCACCAGCACGGGATCGGCGGCGGCCAGCGCCTGCCGGGCCGTCAGGATGTGGTCGGCGGTGGGGGCGGTCGGCATGCTCGGCCTTGGTCGACAGGGTCCGGACCGCGATCTAGGGTCGGCCCATGCCCAGTCTGGCCGAAGATTGCCCCGCGATCACCCCTGAATCCGGCCATGGGAGCCGGAATCCGCGAGCGGGACAGGCATGACGCTGGTCACGCGCTTTGCCCCCTCGCCCACCGGCCTGCTGCACATGGGCCATGCCTTTTCGGCGCTGACGGCGTGGACGGCGGCACGTACGGCCGGGGGCCGGTTCCTGCTGCGGATCGAGGACACGGATTTCACCCGCTGCCGGTCCGAATATACCGAGGCCGTCTTCGAGGATCTGGCTTGGCTGGGTCTGGACTGGGAGACGCCGGTTCGCCACCAGTCGGAGCACAGGGTGGATTATGATCGGGCGCTGGAGACGCTACGCGATCAGGGGCTGCTATACCGCTGTTTCCGCACACGGAAGGAGCGGCTGGCGCTGGCGGGGGTCGCGCCGCACGCCGACGATCCGACAGACCCGGCGGCCTTTACCGGGGGGCCCCACGCGCCGGACGAGGAGGCGCGGCGGCTGGAGGCCGGGGAGGCCTTCGCCTGGCGGCTGTCGCTGGACCGGGCCCGGGCGCAGCTGGGCGACCTGTCACGGCTGGGCTGGAGCGAGGAAGGCGTCGATCCCGGGACCCACAGCGCCCGACCCGGGGCCCTCGGAGACATGGTCATGGGACGAAAGGACATCGGCGCGGGCTATGTCATCGCCTCGGTCATCGACGATGCGGCGCAGGGCATCACCCATGTGATCCGGGGCGAGGACCTGATCCCCATGACGTCGATCCAGCGTGTCCTTCAAGCCCTGTTGCAGCTGCCGACGCCGATATACCGTCATCATCCGTTGCTACTGGATGAGACCGGCAAGCGGTTTGCCAAGCGGGACGGGGCCGTGACCCTGGCCCAGATCCGGGCGGGGGGCACCTCGCCCGCCGACCTCAGGGCCCGACTGGGCTTCCCCGACTGATCAGGGAGATACGCATGATCCTCGACCGACGCTCCCTGATGGCCGCCCTCGGTGCCGCACCCGCCGAAAGCCTGCCGACGCTGGCCTTTGCCCGCACTGGCGATGCGGCGGTGCAGGCCGCGCTGGACCGTGTGTTCGACCGTTTTGCCCCGGTCGGGCTGGGGGCAGCGCTGGTGTCGCGTGAGGGGGTCTATGCCTCGGGCGTACGGGGCCTGCGCCGGAAGGACGGCACCGAGCCGGTGCAGAGCACCGACGCCTGGCATCTGGGGTCCAATACCAAGGCCATGACCGCTGTGCTGTTTGCGCGTCTGGTCGAGCAGGGGCGGGCCAGCTGGGACCTGAAGCTGGTCGAGGCCCTGCCCGGCGAGCACGATCCGGCGTGGTCCGATATGCGGGTCGTGGACCTGATGCAGCACCGCGCGGGCCTGAGGGACGACGATGTGCTGGGGCAGGCCTGGTTCATGACGGCACGCGGCGATCCCGCCAGCCTGCCGGAGCAAAGGCTGGCCGTGGCGCGAAAGGCGCTGGCGTCTGCCCCCGGGGGCACGCCGGGTCAGTTTCAGTACGGCAATGCCAATTATATGGTCGCGGCCGCCGCCATGGAGGCCCTCACCGGTCAGGACTGGCAGGCGCTGATGGTCGAGCAGGTGTTTGACCCGCTGGGCATCACCTCGGCCGGGTTTGGCGCGCCGCCCGAGCCCGCACCGTGGGGACACCGGGAGATGGGGGGCACGACCGCGTCCCTGCCGCCCTCGCATCCCGGCTCGGACAATCCGGCGGCACTGGGCCCGGCCGGAACGGTCCATATGACGCTGGAGGATTATGGGCGCTTCCTCGCCGTGTTTCTCAACGACGGGCAACCGCTGCTGCAGCCGGCCTCCGTCGCGCGCCTGAGCGAGCCGGCCGGGGGGCCGCCGCCGGCCTATGGCTGTGGCTGGATCGTGCTGAACCAGCCATGGGCCGGTGCGGACGGGGCGACGCCGGGCAGGGTGCTGGCCCACGATGGGTCCAACACCATGTGGTACGCCAGCGTGGCGGTGGCGCCCGCGCGCGATCTGGCTCTGATCGCCGTCAGCAATGACGGCACCGCCGGGGCCCGGGCCTGTCCGGCCTTGCTGCGGGCTCTGATCGCGGGCCTGCCGGTCGCGGAAACCGGCGGGGTCGTCTAGTAGAAGCCGATGAAGCGTGATCTGGCCGACTTCTGGAATCTGCTGTGGGAGGCGGCGCTGGGCCTGTGCGCCGCCTTTGCCATGCTGAATCTGTTCGCCCCGCCGCAGGACCTGCCGTGGAAGCCGCTGGATCTGGACCGCCCGATCGGTCAGGCGACGGCCGCCAAGGTCGACGATTTCGAGATTTCACGGGTCGCCGCGCCCGAGGAGGTCCGCGGCGTGACCGAGGCCTGTATGCAGGTGCTGCGCGACGCCGGGGTCGAGGTCGAGCGCGCACCCGACCGGGACGACGGCGGCTTCTGCGTCGTGAAGGGCGCGGTGCGGATCACGGGCGGCGATGTCACGCCGCTGGCCCCCGGCGGGCTGGTGATGCAGTGCCCGCTGGCGGTGCGCTATGTCATCTGGGACCGGCAGGTGCTGCGCCCCGCCGCGCGTGAGACCTTCGGCAGCGAGGTGGCCAGTGTGCAGAACTATGGCTCCTATTCCTGCCGCCGCATCTACGGCAAGGAGGACCCCGGCGCCCGGCCCAGCGAGCACGCCCGGGCCAATGCGCTGGACGTCTCGGCCATCCGGCTGGAGGACGGACGGGTCGTCAGCATCGCCTCGGACTGGCGCGGAACCGGCCCTGCGGGTCCCGACGCCCGCCCCTTCCTGAAGCGTCTGCGCGACGGCGCCTGCCGCGTTTTCTCGACCGTGCTGACCCCGGATTACAACGAGGCGCACCGCGATCACCTGCATCTGGACGGGGCCCCTCGGGGCCTGTGTGCCTGACCTGTTCGCCTGCCGGACGAATCAATTCCGGTTGACCAAAAGCCCCTGACGCGAGACAACGCTTTCGCAGCCCGGATTTGCGCGGTGTCCAAAGCCGCGGGTCGCTCCTTCGCCTGAACGAGCTTTATCCAGACGGGTTGACGGGCTCCCAACAGGGGGTCCGCCTGGAAAGCGCGTTTACGGAGACGCATTATGGCGACCGGTACGGTCAAATGGTTCAACCCCACCAAGGGGTACGGTTTCATCCAGCCTGATGGCGGCGGCAGCGACGTGTTCGTTCACGTCACCGCAGTTCAGCAGGCCGGCCTGACGGGCCTGGATGACAACGCCAAGGTCGAATACGAGCTGGAATCCCAGCGCGGCAAGACCTCGGCGGTGGGCCTCAAGCTCCTCTAAACGAGGACTGAGGTTTCAGACCTTTGCGGGCGCGGACTCTTCGGGGTCCGCGCCCGTTTCAATTCCGGGGACCGTCCGCAGTCTGCACCGGCACCATGACGGGACCGGCGGGCGGGGTCAGGCGGCTGGCGCGCTGGGCCAGGACGACGCCGATCAGGACCAGCACGCCGCCGATGGCCTGGACCGGGGTCAGGGCCTCGGCGAAGATCCACCAGCCCAGCAGGGCCGCGACCACGGGCTGGATCAGGATGGTGACGGCGGTGACCGAGGCCGGCAGCCGGCCCAGCGCCCAGGCGACGCCGCCCTGCCCCACCACATGCATCAGGCCGAGGCCCGCGCAGGCCAGCCAGCCGCCCGGGCCGGCGGGAATGATCTCCTCGCCCAGCGCCAGGGCGATCAGCAGCAGCAGGGGCGTGCCGACCAGCGTCGCCCAGAAGGTCACCCTGAGCGCGCCCGCCGTGCGCCGCGCGGCCTTTACCGCGAGGAAATAGGCCGCATACCAGACGGCGACTGAGAGCGAGAAGAGGTCGCCCAGCAGGGGGTTGGTGCCCTGCCCGCCGTCGGCACCAGCGGCCATGGCAAAGGCCCCGGCGACCGCCAGCGCGAGCGCCAGAACGAAGCTGCGGCCCGGGCGCTGTTTCCAGACCAGCCAGGCGAACAGGGTCACGACCACGGGCGTCAGATTGCAGAGCACCGTGGCATTGGCGACCGAGGTCATGACGATGCCGTAGTGCCAGAAGGCCAGATCCAGCACGAAGAACAGCCCGGCCAGCAGCATCCAGCGCGACGGGGTGCCCAGACCCCGGCTCTCTCCGCTTCCCTGGGTGGCAGTCAGCAGGGTCAGCAGCGGCAGGGCGAACAGGAACCGCCAGAAGCCCGCCGCCGCCGGACCTGTCTCGGTCAGTCGCACAAGGATGGGCGCGAGTCCCAGCACCATGGCGGCCAGCACCAGCACCGCCAGCGGAAAGGCCGCGTGACGGGTCAGGGCGACGACAGAGGCCGGAGCGCGGATCATGGCGCCCTCTATCCCTTCTCATCGGGACCGGGAAGGCGCTATCAGGGGGGATGACCGCTCCGCTTCCCGACGCTGGCCGCAATTGGGTCGACCGCCATGCGCCCGAGGGGCTGAAGCCCTGGCTGAAGCTGGGCCGCTTCGACCGGCCGATCGGCATCTGGCTGCTGCTGCTACCGGGGTGGCAGGGGATCATGCTGGCGGTCGCGTCGCTGGAGCCGGATGCGCCGCCCTTGGCGCTCGCGTGGCTGGTGGTGGCGTTCGCGGTGGGCGCCTGTCTGATGCGAGCGGCGGGCTGCGCCTTCAACGACATCGTCGACCGCGACATCGACGCGAAGGTGGCGCGGACGGCGGCCCGGCCGGTGGCCTCGGGGCAGATATCGGTGAAGGGGGCGTGGGCGTTCGTGGTCGGCTGCTGCCTGATCAGCCTCTTGATCCTGCTGACGCTGAACCTGACCGCCGTGCTGCTGGGCGTGGCGTCGCTGGTGCTGGTGGCGGCCTATCCCTTCATGAAGCGCATCACCTGGTGGCCGCAGGCCTGGCTGGGCCTGACGTTCAACTGGGGTGCCCTGATGGGGTTCGCGGCGGCGGCCGGCGCAGCCCCCATCATCATGTGTGCCGTTGGCGAGGCCATGGTAGCGTCCGGCTTCTGGTCGACCTACGGACTTGCGGCTGGCAGTGGTGAGGCGCTGACAGGAACCGCCCTGCTGCTCTACTTCGGCGGGGTGTTCTGGACGCTGGGCTATGACACCATCTACGCCCTGCAGGACATCGAGGACGATGCGCTGGCGGGGGTGAAGTCCTCGGCCCGGCGGCTGGGCGGCAAGGTCCGGGATGGCGTGGCCTTCTTCTATCTGATCGCGGCGATCTTTTCGGCGGGAGCTGCCGCGGTGGGGGGTCTGTCGCCGCTGTTCTGGGGCGGCTGGCTGGCCTTTGCGGCGCATCTGGTCTGGCAGGTGCGCAATGTCCGGGCCGACGATCCGCAAGGGGCGCTTACGCTATTCAAGTCCAACCGCGAGGCCGGTGTGCTGTTGTTGATCGCGCTGGGCCTTGGGGCGGTCCCGATCGGGGGCTAGACTGGTGCCAACCCAGGAGTTTTCCATGCGTCCCTCCCCGACCCAGACCCTCCGACTGTCCCTGATCCTGCTGGCGATGCCGCTGGCGCTGGCCGCCTGTAACCGCGACGGCGACGAGCCCGCCCCGGCCGAGGTGGCCGCCGAGACCGATGCGCCCGCGCAGGAGACCCCGGCGGCCTCGCCGTCGAATCTGAGCTTTGCCGACAAGACCGAGCACGCCACCGTCTCGCTGACCCTGCCCGAGGGGATCAAGGCAGAGCCCGACCTGCATGCCCGCACCTATGCCGAAGAGGTCCGCAACCTTCGTCAGTTCGAGGAGGGGGCGCTGGCCGCCCGCACCGAGGCTGAGGGCGATGAGGGCATGCCGCCGTTCGAGAAGACGGTCACGGTCACGGTCGCCGGCCAAACCGACCGCCTGTTCAGCCTGAGGCGCGAGGCCTTTGACTATTCCGGTGGGGCCCATCCCAACACCCTGACGACGGGCATTGTCTGGGATCGGTCGCTGAAGCGGCTGATCGGGGCGCCGGAGCTGTTCCGGAAGGGGGCGGACCTGACGGCGCTGGATCAGGCCCTGTGCACGGCGGTGAATGCCGCCCGCCGCCAGCGGGTGCCGGATGCCCGGACGATCACTCTGGCCGGTCGCGACGGATGGGCCTGTCCCCGGGCGGCCGAGACGCCCTTTGTGCTGGCGCCGGGCGATCAGGCAGGCAAGGCCGGGGGGCTGATCTTCCTGATCGGGCCCTATCAGGTCGGGCCGGGCGTCGAAGGCGGCTATGAGATCGCCATCCCGCAGACCGCCTTCAAGAGCATGATCGCCACGGCCTATGCCGGGGAGTTCGCGGGCCAGCCGCGGCGGACGGGGGACGTCACGCCGCGCTGACGCACCCGCCTATTCCGCGAGGAAGCGGTCGACGATCTCGCTGAACCGCTCCGGCTGGTCGGCCATGATGAAGTGGCGGGTGTCATCGACCCGGATCAGCTCTACGCCCGGCAGGGTGGCGTACTCGCGTTGCCACAGGGCATCAGCCATGGCGGGCGGGGCGCCGCCGTTGGCATCGGCCGCATAGACGGCCCAGACCGGGGTGGTCATGGTGGGCAGCGCGGGGCGGAGGTCGGTCAGCATGACCTCCTTGATGGCGGTCGCCAGAGCCTGACGATCCGAGGCCATGCCCCATTCGACCATGGCGGCCTGTGTCGCGGGGTCGTTGACATAGCCCACGGCACCCTGGACCTGACCGGCGCGGAAGCTGGCATCATCGGCGGCGAGGGTTCCGGCGGCGGCCTGTTCGGCGAAGGGGCGCGCCGTTTCGACCGTCACCTCCGGGCCGAACAGGGCCGAGAAGAAGGGCAGGCTGTCGACGCTCATGACCTTGCCGACGAGGGCCGGGTATTGCTGGGCCAGCATCAGGGCGCTCATCCCGCCCATGGAGTGGCCGATGATGGCGGGGTCCCGCAGGCCTGCCTCATCGATATAGCGGGCCAGATCGTCGATCACCGGCTGGACGAACGGGCCGTCGCCATGGCCCCAGGGCTCACCGGCGAAACCGGCCAGCTGGACCATGTGCACCCGGCGGGTGGCGGACAGGCGCTCGGCCTCGGCCCGCCAGACCTCCCGCGAGGAGGCATAGCCGGGGATGAGGATGACGTCGGGGCCGGCGCCCAGCACCTCGACCGACAGCCGGTCGGAGGTGAAGGCGGGTGCGCTCTGGGCCACAGCCATACGCGGCGCGATCAGGCTCAGGATGCCGCCCGCCAGCAGCAGGGCCGAGGCGAGGACCAGGGCGTGCAGAAGCGAACGCCCCGAAAGGGAACGGAAATTGTGCATGGGATTGTCCTTGGAGTTTGCCTGAACGCTCAGGCGTGCGGGTTTTCGAAGATGTCTTCCACCGGGCGATCGAACACCACGGCGATGCGATAGGCGAGGTCGAGCGAAGGGTCATGCTTTTCGGTCTCGAGCGCATTGACCGCCTGACGCGAGACCCCCAGTTCCTGGCCCAGTTGCTCCTGGGTCCAGCCGCGCTCGACGCGCAGCAGTTTGAGGCGGTTCTTCATCAGCGGCTGCTCCGGATGAACACCGGCATGAAGCCCATCAGCCCCCAGAAGACGACATAGACCCACCAGCCCTCGATGTGCGGGGCCTCGGCGAACTTCTCGGCGAACCCCCAGAAGACGCTGAGCGCGAAGGTCATGCCGGCGGCGAGGATGAACCGCTTGGCCGTGACGCCGGCGACGAACTCGTCACTGTCGCGGATGAAGGCCAGGGTCGCCCAGATCTGCCCCGCCACCGGCGCCGCGACCGCCGCCGCAAGCACCCAGCCGCTGACCCCGCCGATAGCGTCCAGCGCGCCGCCGACGGCCAGCACCAGGGCGACGACATAGCCCAGCATGAAGAATACGGTTCGAAAGGTGTAGGCCTTGGCAGCAGATGTCATGTCACGTCCTCCTGACTGAATGTAAGGACGACCTTACACCGTGATCGTGTCATGTCAACCTGACTTTTCGTCAGGAGTCCCTGTCTTTTGTCCGTTGTCGAAAAGGACGGTAGGCTAGGCCATGCCTGCCGCTCCGCGCATTGCTCCGCAACAGCTGTTTCAGCCCGAGGACTGGGCGCCGTTCCAGTCGCGCAGTGCCGTGGCCGGGCCGCTTCTGGTGGTGCACTGCTGGGGGGTGATTGCGCTGGCGGTGGCGCTGGGGGTGTGGATCCCCTGGCTGATGCCGCTCAGCGTCATGATCATCGGCACGCGGCAGCTGGGGCTGGCCATATTGATGCATGAGGCGGCCCATGGCGGGCTGTCGCGCAATCTGAAGCTCAATGATTTTCTCGGGCACTGGCTGTGCGCCGTGCCGGTGGGCGCGTCGCTGGACAGCTATCGCCCCTATCACCTGGCCCACCACCGCTTTGCCCAGCAGGCCGAGGACCCGGACCTGATGCTGTCGGCCCCCTTCCCCGTCAGCCCTGCCTCGCTGCGGCGGAAGCTGATCCGCGACCTGACTGGCCAGACCTTTTTCAAGCAGAGGGTGCTGTTGCCGCTGGCGGCGCTGAACCAATCGCGCGCTCAAGCAGCGAGGCTCCGCGAGCCGAGCGTTAGCGCACCAAACAGGGCCACAGATGACCATGCGTATGAGACGATTGTCACAGGCCGGTCGGTACTGCCGTTCGTGTTGTTCAACCTCGCGCTGCTGGCGGGGTTCGTAGCGGCGGGGGTCTGGTGGGCCTTTTTCGCGCTGTGGCTGCTGCCCATGGCGACCTGGTTTCCGATGGTCACCCGCATCCGCAACATCGCCGAACACGCCTGTGTCGAAGGCTCGGCCGAGGATGCCTTTCGCGCCGCCCGCACCACCCGGGCCAATTGGCTGGAGCGCGCCTTCATCGCCCCCTACTGGGTCAATTTCCACGCCGAACACCACCTGTTTATGCACGTGCCCTGCTGGAAACTGCCCGCCCTGCACCGCGCCGTCCACGCCCGGCCCGAGGGCGAGCGGATGGAGGTGGCGGGGGGCTATGCCGAGGTGCTGAGGTCGGCGAGCTCAAAAGCAGACGTGGCGAGTCTTCGCTGAGGCTCCCGCAGCCCCCCGGATAAGGCCCCGCTTGGCCCGCTTCGCCAGTCGCCCTATCTTTCCCCTCATGACCCGTCCCCTGATCCTGTCCGGTCTTGTCGTCGGCCTGGCCCTGGCCGGGGCCACGGCGGCCGAGGCGCAGAGCCTGCCGCCGCCCTATGTTGCACCGCCGCCGCGTGCGGGGGCGCTGCCGCCGCCGGGAGGCTATGCGGCCGAGCGGCATCGCTATGAGATCGATCGCCAGCGGGCGGGGGCCGACCTGCGTCAGGCCGAAGCCGAGCGGGGCCGGGCCGAGGCGGCGCGGGTGGTCGCCGATCTGGAGCGCCAGCGGCAGACGCCGGCGCTGACACCGCCTGTGGCCGTGCCTCCTGGCACACCGGCCAGCGCCCGCGCCCGCCGCGAGGAGATCGAGGCCCGCACCGGCGGGATCGACCGCTGGCTGGACGGCGACGACTGATCGCCCGATCCACGCATCCCTTTCCCCCGACCGGCGTTCGCCGTTAAGCTGGTTTCGGGACATCGAGGGAGGGCATCATGCGCTGGAGAGGCGGACAACGCGGCGGCGGCGGAATTCAGGATCGCCGCGGCATGGGCGCGGGCGGCATCGCCGGCGGCGGGCTGGGCGTCATGGTGCTGGCGGCGATCGGCTATCTGGTGTTTGGCATTCCGCCCGAAACCACGACCCAGCTGGCGACCCAGCTGGGCGCGGCGGGCAGTCAGGCCGAGGGTGAGCGAGGCACGCCCGAGGATGAGGCTGGCCTGTTCGTCGATGTGATCGGCGGCAATGTGAACGCCGTCTGGTCGGACCTGCTGATGGGCTACCACGCGCCGACCGTGGTCCTGTACGAGGTCGGCACCGGTACGGGCTGCGGCTTTGGTCAGGCGGCCATGGGGCCGTTCTATTGTCCGGCGGATCAGACCGTCTATCTGGACCTGGGCTTCTGGGAGCAGATGCAGACCCAGCTGGGCGCATCGGGCGCGGATTTCGCCAAGGCCTATGTGATCGCCCATGAGTTCGGCCACCACATCCAGACGCTGACGGGGGCCTCGGACGATGTGCGGCGGGCACAGGCGCGGGCCACCAGCGAGGCCGAGGCCAACCGCTTTTCCGTGGCGCTGGAGCTTCAGGCCGACTGCTATGCCGGTGTCTGGGCGGCCAATGCCGCACGCCTGTCGGGCGGCGAGGTGGCGCTGCGGCCCGGTGATCTGGAAGAGGGGCTGAAGACGGCCGCCGCCATCGGCGACGATGCTCTGCAGCAACGCGGAGGGGGTCGCGTTTCGCCCGACAGCTTTACCCACGGATCGTCGGAGCAGCGGGTCGAATGGCTGACGCGCGGCTATGAGACCGGCGATCCGGCGGCGTGTGACACCTTCCGGGGTTACTGAACCACCGTCAGATCCAGCTGGGCGGTGCGGTAGAGGGTGCCGCCGCCGATATCGAGCAGCAGGCCCTGATCGCGGAAGGCCGCCATGCCCAGCAGGGCCGCGGGGATGCCGGGCATGCCGACCGCGCCATAGACCGGCACATCGACCTCGCGGAAGGTGCGGCCCACCGCACGCAGGCGCGCGACTGTCAGGATGTCGGCGGTGATCTGTCCGCCCAGCACCAGACTTTCGCCGGTCCCGGCCGGGCGTCCGTCCAGAATGCCGGCGGCCTCGGCGGCGGGCTGACTGAGGCTGAGGATGGAAGAGGCGCCGGTATCGACCACGGCGTCCAGCGTGTGGCCCTCGACCTCGACCGGGGTGACCAGGGCGGTGCCGCGCCGGCGGACGGCAACCCGGCTCCAGCGCGCGTCGTGGACCACGGCCTGCCGGTCCATCAGCCGCATGCGGCGCTCGACCAGATCGACCTCGAGCGCCAGCAGTTTCAGCAGGTCCTGACCCAGGATCAGGGGGGCGGAAAGCCCCTCTTCATCCGCCAGCGGGCCCAGATCGAGGATGGCGCAGCGCAGGCCGCTGAGGGACAGGCCGTCCACCGCCATGTCCAGCCGCACACCCTTGCCCATCTGGGGCTGGCCGCCGACGCCGTAGGCCACCAGCGGAATGTCGAACAGGGGGCGCGGGCCCAGCTCGGCCTCGATGGCGGTATGAAAACCCCGGTCGATCACCGAATACTGCGCACCGCTGTCGATCAGGGCATTGACCGTCTGGCCGGCGATGCGGACCGGGATCGTCGGGCTGAGCACCCGGGCGGCAAAGTCGATCCAGGGGGTGGTCGTTCCTCCGCTGAAGGCCAGGCCCGGCGCGCTCCACAGGACATTCTCCTTCAGCCACCACCCGCCCCCGAGGGCGCCGGCGACCACACCAGTCCGGATCAGGAGGCTGCGTCGGTTCATGCCGCTCTGTTTGGCCTGAACGCGCCCCTGTGACCAGAGACGATCAGCCGCCCGAGGATGCGCCCTGGGGTCGCGGACGGTTCTGCATGGCGCCGGTCATGGGGATGAAGAACACCCCGACGTCGCGGCGCGAGCGGACGCGGCCGTCGGCGTCCTTGGTATAGACATACAGCACCTGACCCCGGCGGAAGGGCTGGCCGATCGGGATGATCAGCTTGCCGCCGGGCTTGAGCTGGCGGAACAGCTCGGGCGGGGCGTACTGGGCGACGCAGGTCAGCATGATGGTGTCGAACCCGCCCTCGACCTCGGGCCAGCCGAAATAGCCGTCGCCAACACGGGCGTGGACGTTGTCATAGCCCAGCGGCTTGAAGATCTTGCTGACCGCATGGCCGACCGGCTGGATGATCTCGATCGTGTAGGAGTCGCGCACGATCCGCGACAGCAGCGACGACTGAAAGCCCGAGCCGGTACCGATTTCCAGCGTCACATCGGTGGGCTTGGGCTCGGCCAGCTGGGTCATATAGGCCTGGCCCAGATAGTCGCTGAGCACCGAACCGTGGCCGATGGCCCACGGCTTGGGATTGGCCTCATAGGCCTGATAGGCCGTCGAATCCTGCGCGGCATAGGCGTAGTGGAAGAAGTCGCGCGGCACGCTCTCGAAGGCCTGGACCACACGGGGATCGGCCGCGCCGAACTTGCCGTCCAGATAGGATTTGATGCGCTGGATCGCGGCGGGTTTGCGCGACTGGATGGCGTCGAACTGGGCGCGGCTGAGGCTGCTGGGGCGCTCGGAGGCGGCCATGGCGGCAACGAAGGCCTCGTAGGTCCACGGCTGGGCCGGCATGCGGACGGTTTCGGAGACGGCGCTGTCGGTCGTCTCGGGCGCCGCTGCGGTCGCCGGGGCGTCGGTCGAGGGCGCAGGCGTATCGCCGCCGGTGCGGGTCGGGTTGAGCCGGGCCTGAAGCCGCTCGCGCGTGGCCTCGTCACAGGCGACGAGGGTCGAGGCCCCGGCCAGGGCCGCGCCTCCGGCGATCAGGCGTCTACGGTCGATCGTCATGGCGGAAATCCTTTTACGCAGGCGACGAAACAGGAAGGGGATCAAGGGTGGAGCGCGTTTGGCGGCCCGGCGGCAGGGCGAGGAAGGCCAGCACATAGAGGGCTGCCCCCACCATCAGCAGGGAGGAGAAGCCGACCTCGCGCGACATCAGATTGGCCAGCGGCGTGGCGACGACCGAGAAGGCCCCGTTCAGGCCCCAGGCCCAGGGCAGCATCCGCCCCTCACCCACCTGGATCAGACCCAGCGGGAAGGGCAGGCCCAGCGCCAGCGACACGGGCGCGGCCGCGGCCAGCACGAGCAGTCCCCGTGTCCAGGCGGGCTGGTCCAGCGTCGACAGCATGACCGCCTCGCCCTGCGTGAAGACCAGCCAGATCCAGCCCAGCACCACGATCAGGGACACGAACGAGGCCACCTTGGGCAGGGCCACCACGCGGCCGGCGATCAGACTGCCCAGCCCCGAGAAGATCAGCATGGACGTCAGCACCAGGGCGAAGGCCGAGGAATAGTCATTGAGATAGAAGGCCGCCTTGTCGATCAGGAAGATCTCGATCAGCAGGAAGCCCAGACCCAGACTGGGGAAGTACAGCACCGGCCACAGGCGGCGGGGCTCGGGCGCGGCAACCTTCCGTTTACGGAACATCAGCGGGGCGGCCAGCACCAGCAGGGCGATCAGGGCGGCCTGGGCCAGCACCACCAGATTGACCAGAGCGCCGATCTCGGCCTGGGGCAGGACCTCCAGCCGGTGGATCAGGGTGGTCGGCCGGTCGAGCCGCAGCGACGCATAGTAGGCGGGCCGGTCCAGCGTCTGGGGCCGGATGTTGAAGGCGCGACTGGAGGGGCTGTCGCGCCCCTGCAGCACCGCCTCGGCCTCGCGCGCGATGGCATCGTCCGTGCCCTGAGAGATCACGGTGCCGCTTTCGAACGACACCACCGGCAGGTCGTTGAACAGACCCGCGCGGGCCGCCTCGATGTTCAGTCCGGGGCGCCAGGAAATGTCGAACGAGCGGGCGGCGGCGAAGGTCTCGAGCGCTGTGACATCCGCCTCGCTCCACGGCGTCGGCGAAATCAGGATGCGGGCATTCCACGCCGAGCGATAGACCATGACGTGGTCCTCGGGGCGCTCGACACCGGCCCGGATCAGGGCCTCGCGCGCCGTCGCCATGATGCGAAAGGCATAGACGGGGAAGTCGCGGATCGAGACGGGGACCGAGACCATGCCGTCAGGATCGAGCGCGGCCAGATAGGCCTGCATGGCCTCGACCGTAAGCGCCGTGACATTGGCCGGCGCCGCATCGATGAAGTCGGACGAGACGTCGATCACGTCAAAGCGCTCGCCGGGGGCCGCACCCGCCGCCCGGGCAACGGCCAGCGGTCCGCCCTCGGCCAGCCGCACATCGTCGCCCAGTGCAAGACCGCGCGAGGGGCCCAGCCCGTGGGTCAGGGCGTGTTTCAGCACCGGCTCGCTTTCAACGACCAGCAGCCGTTCGGCCCCCAGCGCCCGGGCTTCGGCCAGGCGGAAGCCGCCGGAGGCGCCCAGGATCAGCACCCCGGCGCGGGGCCGCAGCATATAGGGGGCGGCCGACAGGGCGCTGTCAGCATAGCCGCCGCCGAGACCGCCCGCCTTGGGCAGGGCCGCGATCCGGCTGCCGTCGCGGTAGAGGCCATATGTGGCGGGCGGCCCTTCGACCTCCATCATCGACGCGTTGTTGGAAACGTCGGCGTCGACCCGCTCGGTGAAGTTGTCGAGCATCAGATAGTGCCCGCGCGGGCGACGGACCTCGGCCACCACCTCGGCGCCCCGGGTGTTCATGGGCGCATAGACGGCCTTGAACTCGGAATAGGCAGGCGGGGTGCCGAGCAGCAGAATGGCCTCGCCCAGCACAAGGGCGCCTCCGGCCAGCGCGCCACCGAGGGTACTGAAGCGGCCCGGCTGAAACAGCGGCGCCAGCGCCAACGGCACCAGCAGCAGGGGCGCCAGAAGAAAGGGGTGGACGAGGAACATCAGCGCCAGGGCGAGGGCCGAGCCCAGCCCCGCGCCAATCAGATCATAGGCATAGACCCGCCCGATCTCTCGCGGGTTCAGGATGAAGATCAGCGCGATATAGAGGCCGGCCAGAAAGAAGAACGGCAGCAACGCCCCGTAATAGCCCGCGATATTCAGCAGCTGGTCGGCCCAGGTCGTGGGGTTCTGCAGCTGCAGCGGATTGAAGGGATTGCGGGCGATCCGCTCGTAACCCAGCGCTGCTGCCAGCACCATGGTGGCCGGCAGGACGGCGCGCAGCCAGGCCCCGTGACGCTCGACCGTATCGCGGAACAGGGCAACCGCCACGCCCGACAGAGCAAAGCCCGCCATGACGATGGAGATGATCCAGTAGCCATACTCGGACCATTTCGCGACGGCGAAATAGCGGGTCAGGGCGTTCTCGATGCCGACAACACCGAGCGCCACAAGGAACAGGGGGATCAGCGCGGCCCGGGTGCTCTTCGACAGGCCGGTCACAGGGCCGACCACGCCACGGGCGGCCGGATCACGAGGTGATCCCGGCCCCCTTTTCCGCGCACGGAAGACTTCAAGGTTAACAGCCCCTTAACCCGCATGGGGCCATCTGGCCTGACCGGCGTTATCTGTCGACCGCCTTCCCCGAAAACGCGAGGATTCGGGGCCCCGGGGCTGCGTTTTACCCGTCAGCGCGGCCCGAAAGGCACGATCTTGTTGTCGGCGTCATGGCCGATGTCGGCCCCGCCCAGATACGGAATGCCGGACCGCAGGCACCAGTAGCGGACGATTTCCTCGGGCGTCAGGCCGAACTCGGGCTCATTGGGGGTGATGTCGCTGACCCGGCCCAGACGGAAGCCCGCGATGCGGCGGATCGAGGCCTGACCGGTCAGATGGAACATCATCCGGTCGATCCGGTAGAGCGCCTCGGACACCTCCTCGATCATCACCACATGGCCGCTCAGGTCGGGTTCGATGGCCGTGCCGACCAGTTGGTCGAGGATGGTCAGGTTGAAGGCGACGGTCGGCCGTCCGTCGAGGCTGGGCTCATACCCCGTGGTCGCGCCCTTGATCAGCCAGTCGAGCGCGCGGTCGATGGCCTCGGCCCCCTCGCGGCGACCGAAGTCGGCGACCATCGGCCCGTGGGCGACATGGGCAAAGCCTGTCTTGTAGAGGGTGGCCAGCAGGCTGCCGGCGTCAGAATAGCCCAGATAGCGCTTGGTCCGGGCCTCGGGCTTCAGCCCGTCGCGCACCGCCTCGGCGATCCGGCACGAGCCATAACCACCGCGCGCGAACCACAGGGCGTCGTAGCGCGGGTCGTTGGCCATCTCGAGGAATGCGCGGGCGCGCAGGGCGTCGTCACCGGCGAAATGGCCGTGGTTAGCGAAACAGGCCGGATGGAACACGACCTTGACGTCGCCGCCGGGAAAGCGGGCCTCGACATGGGCCTCCAGTCGCGCGGCGGTGGCCTTGCTGAAGCGTGACGAGGGCGCCACCACGCCAATGCGGGTTACCGATCCCATACTGCGTTTCCCCTGTTGGGCAGGCGGTCGGACAAATCGGGCTCCCGGCTCTGGCATGCGGTGCGCCCCGTGCTAGTCAGGGCCTTCCTCCGACACTCCCCGGTTTCGCCTCCATGAATCAAGACGCCAATCCAGCTGGTTCCTATTTCTTCTGCGGTATCGGCGGGTCGGGAATGCTGCCGCTGGCCCTGATCCTGGCCGCGCGGGGGGCCCTGGTGGCGGGATCGGACCGGTCGCACGACCAGGGCCGCAGCCCCGACAAGTTTGCCTGGCTGGAGGCGCAGGGCATCGCGCTTTACCCGCAGGACGGGTCGGGTGTGACGGATGCGGCGACCACGGTTGTGGCCTCGGGCGCCGTCGAGGACACAGTGCCCGACATCGCCGCCGCCCGCCGGGTCGGCGCCCCCGTCATGACCCGACCGCAGATGCTGTCGGACCTGTTCAACGCCGCCGAGCGGCGCGTGGGCATCGCCGGGACCAGCGGCAAGTCGACCATCACCGGCATGGTGGCGTGGATCCTTGATCAGGCAGGCCTCGACCCCACGGTCATGAATGGCGCGGTGATGAGCAATTTCGTGCGCGAGGACACACCCTTTGCCGCTGCGCGGATCGGCAACCCCGACCTGTTCGTCTCGGAGGTCGATGAGTCGGACGGCTCGATCCAGCTGTACCGGCCCACGGTCGCCGTGGTCTCGAACATCTCGCTGGACCACAAGTCCATGGAAGAGCTGCGCGCCCTGTTCGGCGGCTTCGCCGGGCATGCGGATATCGCCGTGCTGAACCTCGACAATGACGAGACGCGGGCACTGGCCGACACCCTGCCTGCAGACCGCCGCCTGACCTTTTCGCTGGGCAACACGGCCGCAGACCTGCGCGCGACCGATGTCGAGGCGACCGCAACCGGGATGCGGTTCCGGCTGGACGGGGCTGAAGTCCGCCTGCAGGTGCCGGGCGCACACAATGTCGCCAATGCCCTGGCCGCCCTGGGCGTCGCCCAAGCGCTGGGCGTGGCGCGTGAGACAGCCATCGCCGCGCTCGCCAGTTTCCGGGGCATCCGGCGTCGGCTGGAGGTTGTGGGACAGGCGGGTGGCGTGACCGTCATCGACGACTTTGCCCACAACCCGGACAAGATCACCGCGACGCTGCGGACCCTGCACGCCTTTCCCGGGCGGTTGCTGGTCCTGTTCCAGCCGCACGGCTTTGGCCCGCTGAAGCTGATGCGGCGCGAGTTCATCGAGACCTTTGCCAGCCTGATGGGTCCGGGCGATCATCTGATCATGCCCGAGCCGGTCTATTACGGGGGCACCACCGACCGCAGCGTCTCGAGCCCGCAGATCGTCGAGGGCGTGGTCGCCGCCGGACGTCAGGCCGAGGCTCATGCCACGCGCGCCGACTGCGGCGACCGGCTGATCCAGCTTGCCCAGCCCGGCGACCGAATTCTGGTGATGGGCGCGCGCGATGACACCCTGACCACCTTTGCCCGCGAGCTGCTGACGCGCCTTTCGGCATGATGCAGGATCCGCCGGTCGTTCTCGACGAGATCGTGGTCACCGCCCCGCGCCTGCCTGCTGCAGAAGGGGAGGCGGCCTTTTCCGTGATCCGGCTGGACGGCGAGGCGCTGGACCGGTCGATGCGGCTGGACGAGGCGCTGGGCCGGGTGCCCGCCGTCGGCCTGTTCCGCCGGACCTCCAGCCTGACCGCCAATCCGACCACCCAGGGCCTGTCGCTGCGGGCCATTGCCCCGACCGGCGCCGGGCGGGCGCTGGTGGCGCTCGACGGGGTGCCGCTGAATGATCCCTTTGGCGGCTGGGTGATCTGGGCCCAGGTGCCGCCCGAGGGCCTGTCGGGCGTGGATGTGGTGCGCGCCGGGGGCACCGGCCCCTATGGCGCAGGCGCGCTGACCGGCTCGGTGCTGCTGCGGGAACGGGATACGGGCGGGGCCTGGACGGCGGCGGTGGGGGAGCGCGGCTCGGCCCGGCTGGCCGCCTCGGGAACGGGCGACCTCGGCCCCCTGCGCTGGGTGGCGACCGCTGGCCACGAGCGGACCGACGGCCATACGCCGGTGCGGGCGCCCGACGCCGGAGCCGCTGACCGGCCACTGGACCTTGAGGCCAGCGCGGCCTCGCTGCGGCTGGACATGCCGGTCGGGGATGCGCTGGTCTCTGGCCGGGTTTCCGCCTTCGAAGAGATGCGCGGCTCGGGCGTCGAGGGATCGGACGCCGAGGCCTCGGGCACGGCCCTGTCGCTGACCGCCACGCGCCAGCCGGACGCCGACCGGGCGGGCTGGCGCGTGCAGCTGTGGCGGCGCACCAGCGACCTGCAGAACCGCTTTGTCGCGACCGCGCCAGACCGCTCCTCGACCAGCCCGGCCAATCATCAGTTCCACACTCCCGCCATAGCCTGGGGGCTGAACGCCGCCTGGCGGATGCGGCGGGACGGCCTTGAGACCGAGTTTGGCGTTGATGCCCGGCAGGCCGAGGGCGAGACCAACGAACGCTATCGCTTCATGGGCGGGGAATTCACGCGCTCCCGGCAGGCGGGCGGCGAGACCGCGGTGGCGGGAGTCTATGCCGAGGCCAGCGCCACGCGCGGCCCGTGGCTGGTGACAGGAGGCCTGCGCCTCGACCACTGGTCCGCCAGCGACGGCCGACGGGTCGAGCGCGACCTGCAGACCGATGCCCGGGTGCTGGACGAACAGCCGGCCGATCAGTCGGGCGATGTGGTGTCGGCCCGGCTGGGGGTGCGCCGTGCCCTGTCGCCCGAATGGTCGGTGCGGGCGGCGACCTATAGCGCCTTTCGACCGGCGACCCTGAATGAGCTGCACCGGCCGTTCAGGGTCGGCAATGACATCACCGAGGCCAATGCCGGTCTGGTGCCCGAGCAGTTGACCGGGATCGAGGCGGGGCTGGCGCGCGAGACCGACCGGCTGGACATCCGGGCCACGCTTTTTGCCACCCGGATCGAGGACGCCATCGTCAATGTCACCATCGGCGCAGGTCCCGGCGTCTTTCCCCGCGCGGGCTTTGTCCCGGCCGGTGGTGTCCTGCGCGAGCGACAGAACGCCGGGACCATCGAGGCTGTCGGGCTGGAACTGGAGGCCGAAGCGCGGCTGCGCGAGGGCCTGACGCTGCGGGGTGCGCTGGCCGCCACCGACGCGCGGGTGGACGGCGGCTCGCAGGCGCCGCAGCTGACCGGGCTGCGCCCCGCCCAGGCCCCGATCTGGAGTGCCACCGCCGGTCTGGACTGGACCCCCGCGGCCGACTGGACCGTCAGCGTCGATGCCCGTTGGGAGAGCCGCCGTTTCGACGACGATCTCAACAGCCGCGTACTTGACCCGGCCCTGACCGCGTCGGCCCGTCTGGAGCGGAGGCTGTCGCCCGGCCTGACCGCCTGGGTCGAGGGGGTGAACCTGTTCGACGCAAACGTCGAGACGGCGGAAACGGGCACGGGCGTCGTGTCGTATGGCCCGCCGCGCACCTTGTGGATCGGGCTGTCGCGTCGCTGGTAGACGACGTTACTTGCAAGCGGTTCGCATTTTTGGCACAGGCGCAGGGTGTCGACGTCTCCCGCGCCCGCTCCTGCCCCATCCGCCGCCCGGCTGAGCTCCGCGCGGGCCTTCTGGCTGAAGCAGTTGCACCAGTGGCACTGGATGTCCGCTTCGGTCAGCCTGATCGGACTGATCCTGTTTGCGGTGACCGGCTTTACCCTGAACCATGCCGCCCAGATCCCGGCCGAGCCGGTGGTGGTCGAGCGCACCGCCACCCTGCCCGCGCCGCTGCTGCAGCGGCTTGAGACCTTCCCCGCCGAGACCACCGACCCGGTCCCCGATGCCGTGGCGCGTTGGGCCTCGAGTGAGCTGGACGTCTCCATCGCCGGGCGGGCCACCGAGACCACGGGCGCGGAAATCTATGTCGCCCTGCCCCGGCCCGGTGGCGACGGCTGGATGACGCTGGACCGGCAGACGGGCGAGGCCCTCGTCGAGGTGACCACGCGCGGGCCGATCGCCTATCTGAATGACCTGCACAAGGGGCGAGATACCGGCGGGGCCTGGTCGCTGTTCATCGATGTGTTCGCGGTGGCCTGTCTGGTGTTCGCCCTGACCGGTCTGGCGCTGCTGGTGCTGCATGCCCGCAACCGGCGCATGACCTGGCCGCTGGTGTCGCTGGGCCTGCTGATCCCGCTGATCCTCTCCCTGATCTTTATCCACTGAGTGTGCCCCCGTTCCGATGAAGCCCCTGACCCTTGCTGCGACCCTGCCCGCCGCCGGACTGATGCTGATGGGGGCTGCCCCGTTGCCGTCCGGTGATCTGACGGTCAGCATCGGCATTCCGCGCATTTCCAGCGCCTCCTACCACCGGCCCTATGTGGCGGTGTGGATCGAGCGGCCCGATGAGACCGCCGTGCGCACCCTGTCGGTCTGGTATGACACCGCCCTGCCCGCCGGTGAGGGCAAGGACTGGCTGAGGGACATCCGCACCTGGTGGCGCAAGGACGGGCGCAACCTGACCCTGCCGGCCGATGGTGTCTCTGGCCCGACCCGCGCGCCGGGCACCCAGACGGTCACAATCCCCGCCTCGCGCCTGCGCGATCTGCCGGCCGGAAACTATGTGCTGGCGGTCGAGGCCGCGCGTGAGCTGGGCGGACGTGAGATCGTGCGCGTGCCCTTCCGCCTCGGCGCTGCCAATACCGCCTCGGGCACCGGAGACTCCGAACTGGGTGCCGTGCGCGTCACCGTCGCCCGCTGAGGTCCTGATGTCCGAGCCGCGTGTCCCCGCCTCCAGCCGTTCGGCCCCGCCGGTCATCGACCTGTCCGGGGGCGCGAATGAGCCGCGTCCGGAGACCAACAACCGCATCCTGATCCCGCCCCTTCGCAGCGCCCCGGAAAAGCCGCCGGGCGCGCAGATCGCCCAGCTGGGCGGCGAGACCATGGGCACGGTCTGGACCGCCCGGATCGTGGTCCGCGACGAGACCGAGGCCATCCGCTGGCAGGCCCTGATCGAGGAAGAGCTGGAGCGCATCATCGCCCTGTTCAGCCCGTGGGAGCGCAACAGCGAGATTTCCCGGTTCAATGGCGCCCCCGAGGGTACCTGGGCCCTGTCCGATGCCTTCTGGACCGTCCTGACCCGGGCGCTGGAGCTGGCCGACGACACCAATGGCGCGGTCGATCCGACGCTGGGGTCGTTGGTCGATCTGTGGGGGTTCGGACCGCCCGGACGCCGGTCGCCCCTGCTGCCCCTGCCCGAGGATCACGAGGTCGAGGCGGCGCGGTCCAAGAGCGGCTGGATGCGCCTTCGGCTGAATGTCGATGCGCGGGCGGCCGTCCAGCCCGGCGGGCTGAAGCTGGACCTGTCGGGCATCGCCAAGGGGCATGCGGTCGACCTTATCTCTCTGCGGCTGGCCCGTGAGGGGGCGACCTCGCACCTGTTCGAGATCGGCGGCGAGCTGAAGGGTGTCGGCGTCAAACCGGACGGCCGTCCGTGGTGGGTCGAACTGGAAAAGACGGTTGGGCTGGAGACGCCGCGCACCATTGCGGCCCTGTATGGACTGGCCGTTGCCACCTCGGGCGAGGCGCGCCGCCAGTTCGTCCACGGCGGCCAGACGTACTCTCACACCATCGACGGTCGCACGGGGCGGCCCGTGACTAATGGCATGGTCTCGGCCTCGGTGCTGCATGACTCGGCCATGGTCGCCGATGCGCTGGCGACCGCCCTGACAGTGCTGGGGCCTGAGGAAGGTCTGGATCATGCCGAGCACGCCGGGATTGCGGCCCTGATGGTCCACCGCACCGACGATGGTCTGGTTGAGCAGATGAGCCCCGCGCTTGTGGCCATGCTGGACGTCGGGCGGGAATGATCCCCATGGGTGGCGAGCTCTGGGCCGCGACGGCGGTGCTGGCCTGGGCCGGACTGACCGCCTGGTCGCTGCGCCCGCGGCCGGCGCCGGGGGCCATCGCTGAGGCCGCGACGCTGGTCGTGCACGCCAGCCAGACCGGCAGCGCCGAGGCCCTGGCCGAGGAAACTGCGACCGCCCTGTCCGCCACCGGCCTGTCGGTCCAGCGGCTCGGCCTGTCGCAGCTGACCCCCGAACTGCTGGCGAAGGCCGAGCGTCTGTTCCTGATCGCCGCGACCACGGGCGAGGGCGATGCCCCGGATGAGGCGACCGGCTTTCTGCGACGGCTGATGCCCACTCCGCCCGACCTGTCGCACCTTCAGGTCGGTGTTCTGGCGCTGGGCGACAGCAGCTATGGCCACTATTGCGGCTTTGGCCGGGCGCTGGACAGCTGGCTGGCCCGGGCGGGGGCGACCGCCCTTTTCGACCGGGTCGAGGTGGACCGGCTGGACCCCGGCGCCCTGGCGCACTGGCGACATCAGCTGACGGCCGTGACCGGCGCGACCTTCGCCCGCGAGACCCGCAGTCGCCCGCACCGCCCCTGGCGTCTGGAGCGGCGCGCCCATCTGAACCCCGGCAGCCCGGGTCGGCCGGTCTATCGCCTGCGCCTGCGGCCCATCGGGGATATGCCGGACTGGCGGGCGGGCGATGTGGCCGAGGTCGAGCTGCCCGAGGCCGTGGCGGGCCAGCCGGGTCAGTTGCGGGACTATTCGATCGCAACCGTCCCGGCGGACCGGGCCATGGATCTGATCATCCGCGAGACGGTGCGCCCCGACGGCACGCCGGGACTGGCCTCGACCTGGCTGCTGGACCGGTGCCGGATCGGGGAGACGGTGCCGCTCCGCATCCGGCCCAACCGGACCTTCCACGGGCCCGATGCAACTGGGCCGCTGATCCTGATCGGCAATGGCACGGGGCTGGGCGGGCTTGTGGCCCATCTGTCCGAGCGGGCGCGCGCCGCGAAACCCGGACCGGCGTGGCTGGTGTTCGGTGAACGGACCGCCGCCCATGACGCCTTGCTGGACCAGCGCCTGCAGGGCTGGCTGGCATCGGGCGTGCTGACCCGGCTGGACCGCGCCTTCTCGCGCGATAAGGGCGGTGCCCGCTATGTGCAGGACATCTTGCAGGCCGAGGCTGACACCGTGCGCGACTGGGTGGAGCGTGGCGCCACGATCATGGTCTGCGGCAGCCTTAAGGGCATGGCGCCCGCCGTCCATGCGGCGCTGCGCGACATTCTGGACGAGGACCGGCTACTGGACCTGCGCGAGGCCGGGCGCTACCGGCGGGATGTGTATTAGATTGCGCTTTGGCTCTTTGGCGACTTGTCATCCCGGCCGTAGCGGAGCGGAGAGCCGGGACGGATGCCGATGTTAATCGAGATCGCCCGGACAGGCCGCCGGGCCTGAGCCGGGCGAAGGTCGATCACGGCAAGCCGTCGCCCGGACAGCGCGAGCGCTTCCGGGCGGTGTCGGGATAGCCCTGCAAACGTCCCGGATATTCGCTTTAGCGAATTCCGGGATGACAATTGCGAACGGCTTAAGCCTTCGCGACCGCCTTCATCGAGACGGACGGATCGGCCAGCTTTTCCGCGTCGACCGGTGTGGCCTTCGCAATCACCAGACGCCCGCCCATGAATTCGGCCGGGGCATTGACCGCCTCGACGCACAGCAGGCGGTCACCCGCGAGGTGGAAGACGGCAAAACCGGGACCGGTCGGATCGCCGCGCACAACCTTGCGGTCCGCACCGTCGGAAAGCCCCGCCATCTGCAGCTTCAGATCATACTGATCCGACCAGAACCACGGCACTTCGGGCGGGGGCGGTTTGCGGCCGGTGATGGCGGCGGCGGCCTGTTTGGCCTGTTCGAGGGCGTTCGGCACACTCTCCAGCCGGACGATCCGACCATCATGCACCGGCACCGGCCGCCGGGTCATATCGCCGAGGGCGTAGATGTGGGGGTCCGAAGTGCGGGCGGTCTCATCGACCACCACACCCCCGTCACAGGTCAGACCGGCGGCCGCGCCAAGTCCCTCGCAGGCCACGCCGCCCACACCGACGATCGCCAGATCGGCCGGCAGGCTCTGGCCGTCGTCCAGCGTCACGCCAGCGACCGAGCCATCCTCGCCCGGCTGGAAGGCCACAACGGTACGACCGGTCAGCAGGGTCACCCCTTGCCGGCTGTGGGCGTCGTGCATGAAGTCAGCCAGCACCTCCGATGCCACCCGGGCCAGCAGCCGCGCCTCGCGTTCGATCACCACCACCTCGGCACCCAGCGCCCGGGCCGAGGCGGCGACCTCCAGCCCGACATAGCCGCCGCCGACTACAGCCAGCCGCACGCCGGGTTTGATCGCCGCCCTGAGTCTGCGCGCATCGACCAGGGTCCGCAGCTCCAGCACGCCTGTCAGATCGGCGCCCGGCACGTCGAGCTTCCTTGCCGTCGATCCGGTCGCGAGGATCAGGGTGTCGTAGGCGACGGTCTCGCCGTCCGACAGCACCACCTGTTTTCCCGCCCGATCGATGGCGGTGACCGTCTGGCCCAGCCGCATCTGGATATTCTGTTCGACATAGAAGTCGGCGGGCCGCAGCAGCAGGTCTTCCTCCTCGCCCTCTCCCTTCAGCAGGGCCTTGGACAGGGGCGGGCGCTGATAGGGGGCGACCGGCTCCTCGCCGATCAGCACCACCTCGCCGTCAAAGCCATATTGTCTCAGAAGCGCGGCCGCACTGCCCCCGGCATGCCCCGCGCCCACGATCACGATCCTGCTCATGACCCGGACATAGGCTGCGATCGCCGGTCGCACCATAGGCAGGGCGATCGCGCTTGACCGTTCCACTGTTACAGCATAGTGGAACGCGCCATGACCGACGCCCTCCCCCCCAATGCCGCCGTCGCGGCCCGCAGCCGGCTGGATCTGTACGACGCCCTGCTGTCCCTGAAGACGCGCGAGGAGGTCGACGCCTTCCTCGCCGATCTGTGCACGCCCGCCGAGGTGCGCGCCTTTGCCGAACGCTGGCAAGTGGCGCGCCTGCTGGACGCGGGGGGCAAGTCGTACCGCGAGATCGCCGCCGAGGCGCAGGCCAGCCCGACCACCGTCGTGCGCGTCGCCCGCTTCCTCAAGGAAATGCCGCATCAGGGCTATCGCCTGGTGCTTGACCGACAGTCCGGAGTATCCGCGTGAGCAAGGTTCAGGGGCGACTTCGTATCGCCGTTCAGAAATCCGGCCGTCTGGCCGAGCGCAGCCTCGACCTGATCCGCAATGCGGGCCTCCGGGTCATCAAGGGCAACAATGACCTGCTCTACAAGGTCGAGAATGCGCCGGTGGACCTGCTCCGGGTGCGCGATGACGACATCCCGACCTTTGTCGCCGACGGCGTCTGCGACCTCGGCATTGTCGGCGAGAATGTGCTGGAGGAGGCCCGCAACGGTGGTCCGCTGGCCGAGGTGGTCATGCCGCTGGGCTTTGGCCGCTGCACGCTCAAGATCGCCGCGCCTGAAAGTCTGCCGTGGGACGGCCCCGCCTCGCTGAACGGTCTCCGGCTGGCGACCAGCTATCCGCGCATTCTGGGCCGCTGGCTGGCCGAGAACGGCGTCGAGGCCGGGGTGATCACCATGCGCGGCGCGGTCGAGGTCGCACCCCGGCTGAAGCTGGCCTCGGCCATCTGTGATCTGGTCTCGACCGGGGCGACGCTGGAGGCCAATGGTCTGGTGCCGCTGGACACGGTGTTCGAGAGCCAGGCGGTGCTGATCCGCTCGCCCCAGCCGGTGGAAGAGGCGCTGGAGTCCCTGCTCGAAAACCTGATCACCCGCATCGGCGGCGTGGTTGCCTCCCAGGACGCCAAATACGTGATGCTGAACGCGCCGCGTGCCGCGCTGGACCGGATCACAGCCCTGTTGCCGGGGTCGGAGTCGCCGACGGTCATGCCGCTGTCGGGGCGCGACGATGCGGTGGCCGTGCACGCCGTCTGTCAGGAGGCGGTTTTCTGGGAAACGCTGGAGCGGCTGAAGGCCGAGGGCGCCTCGTCCATCCTGGTCCTGCCCATCGAGAAGATGATGTGATGCGCCAGATCGACTGGACCACCCTCTCCCCCGAGGAGCAACGCGAGGCGCTGGCCCGCCCGGCGCAGCGCACCGAGGCGCGCGTCAGCGATGTCGTGCGCGAGATCTTTGACGACGTGCGCAGCTGGGGCGGCGCGGCCGTCACCGACTGGAGCGTGAAGCTGGACGGCGCCGCGCCCCGGCGGATTGCCATTACGCCGGATGCCGTGCGTGAGGCCCGCGCCGCCCTGCCGCCCGCCGACACCCGCGCCCTGCGCATCGCCGCCGAGAATGTGCGCGTCTTTCATCAGGCGACCCGGCCGGACGACACGGCCTGGGTCGAGACGACGCCCGGCGTGCGATCAAGGCTGGTGTGGCGTCCGATTGCCTCGGCGGGCCTCTATGTCCCAGGGGGCAGTGCGCCCCTGTTCTCGTCCCTGCTGATGCAGGCCATTCCGGCGGGCGTCGCCGGTGTTGCGCGGCGCGTGGCCGTGACTCCTCCTGCGAAGGACGGCGGTGTGCACCCCGCCATGATCGTGGCCGCCGATGAGGCCGGGCTGGACGCCCTGTGGCTGATCGGCGGGGCGCAGGCCATTGCCGCCCTGACCTTCGGTGCGGACCTCGAGGACGGCCGCATCGAACCGGTCGACAAGCTGTTCGGCCCGGGAAATGCCTGGGTCGCCGAGGCCAAGAAGCAGGCGAACGCCCTGCCGGGCGGGCCCGCCGTCGACATGCCGGCGGGACCGTCCGAACTGATGGTCATTGCCGATTCCAGCGCCGATCCCGAGATCGCCGCCGCCGACCTGCTCAGCCAGGCCGAGCACGATGCCGATGCCCAGGTGCTGCTGGTGTCCAACAGCCGGGGCGCGATCGCCGCCATCCTTGCAGAGGTCGAACGCCTGCTTCAGACCCTGCCGCGCTCCGACATCGCTCGCCGTTCGCTGGCCGAGGGGCGTGCCATCCGCGTCGCCGATCTGGCCGAGGCCTGCGCCGTCGCCAATCTGTATGGCCCCGAGCACCTGGCGCTGCAGACACTCGATGCCGAGCAACTGGTGGACCGCATCAATGCCGCCGGCGCCATCTTCGTCGGGACGTATGCGGCGGAGACGCTGGGGGACTATGCCGCCGGACCCAGCCACGTCCTGCCGACCGACGGCGGGGCGCGCACACTGGGCGGCATCACCACCGCCAGCTTCATGACCTCCATGTCGGTGCAGTCTGTCTCTGAGAAGGGCGCCGCCGCCCTCGCCCCCGTCGCGGCGCGCCTCGCCCGGCTGGAGGGTCTGGAGGCCCACGCCCGCGCGGCCGATCTGAGGTGTTCGTCATGACCGCGCTGCCCGCGCCCTTCGCCCCGCTGGTCTCGGGTGGTGAAGGCCTCGACCGCTATCCGACCGGTACCGCTGCGCTCGCCGCCCGCATGGCGGAGGTCTACGGCGTGCCCGTCGATCAGGTCCTGCCCGTGCGGGGCGCGACCCACGCGTTCGAGCTGATCTTCCGTCTCGCTGCGCGTGAGAACCTCGGTGTGCAGGCGCCCGGGAGCGAACTGTTCACGACGCTGGCCGCAATCTACCCGACTGCGGTCGAGCCCTCGGGGGTGATCCGGATCGCCGGGCGGGGCACGAGCGGCGGCGACGCCGCGTCCTGCGACCTGCTGGTCATGGACGAGGCCGCCATCGAGTTTGAGGCCAGCCACTCGGTCGCCGCGCGCGTCGCCGGTACGCCCAATCTGATCGTCGTGCGCAGTCTGTCGCTGGCCTATGGCCTCGCGGGGGCCCGCGTCGGGGCCCTGATCGCCCGACCCGAAGTGCTGGCGCGGCTGCGTGCCGTGCTGGAGCCCCACGCCCTGCCCGAGCCCTCCGTTCGACTGGCGCTGCAGGCGCTCGACCCGTCCCGCATGATCGAGACCGAGGCCCGCATCGCGGCGGTCTGTGCCGAGCGGACACGCATGGTCGAAATCCTTGGCGCGAACACCACCGCCGAGCCCGGTCCGGCTGTGCGGCTGCACGGCGAGGGTCTGGATGCGGCCATGGCGCGCCTGACCGCGCTGGGCGTGCCTTTCCAGACCGGCGACGGCCTGCGCCTGCCGGTCTTCGCCAGGGCCGAGCTCAACGACCGCACCCTGTCGGCCTTTGGCGTCACCGGCGCTACCCGTGCCAACCGCACCGGCGAGGCGGTCCGCGACACGAAGGAGACGCGTATCGTCTGCGCCGTCGATCTGGACGCGACCGGCCCGGTGTCGATCACGACCGGCGTCGGTTTCTTCGATCACATGCTGGAGCAGGTCGCGGCCCACGGCGGCTTTTCCCTGCGGCTGGCCTGCGAGGGCGACCTGCACACCGACCCGCACCACACCATTGAGGACTCGGCCATCGCGCTCGGTCAGGCGCTGAAGCAGGCGCTGGGCGAGCGGCGCGGCATCGCCCGCTATGGCTTTGTCCTGCCGATGGACGAGGCCAATGCCACGGTCTCGATCGACCTGTCAGGCCGGCCCTATCCGGTGTTCGAGGGGACGTTCGCGACCCCCTTCATCGGCGACTACCGCACAGACCTGACGGCCCATGTGTTCCGCTCGCTGGCCGAGCACCTCGGCGCCGCCATCCATGTGTCGGTGACCGGCGACGACGACCACCACAAGACCGAGGCCGTCTACAAGGCCTTTGGCCGCGCGCTCCGTCAGGCCATCCGCATCGAGGGCGACGCCGTGCCCTCGACCAAGGGTGTGCTGTGACCGGGATCGCCATTCTCGACTATGGCGCGGGCAATCTGGCCTCGGTGCAGTTCGCTTTCGAGCGGCTGGGGGCACGGGTGCGCCGGGTGTCGGATGCTGCGGGCATCGACGCGGCCGAGCGGCTGGTCCTGCCCGGCGTGGGCGCGGCCGCCTGGGCCATGGGGCGGCTGGACGCGCTGGGGCTGAGCGATCCGATCCGGGCCTTTTCTCGCCCGCTGATCGGCCTGTGTCTGGGCCAGCAGCTGCTGTTCGAAACCAGCGCCGAGGGCGACGCTGCCATGCTGGGCCTGATCCCCGGACAGGTGAGCGCGCTCACGCCCGGGCCGGGGCTGACGGTGCCGCACATGGGTTGGTCGGCGCTGTCCGATCTGGCCGACGATCCCCTGACCGAGGGTATCGAGGACGGGGCCTATGTGTATTTCGTACACGGCTTTGCCTGTCCGGACGGGCCGGCGACGCTCGCCCGCGCCCGTCACGGCACCCCCTTCCCCGCCATGGTCCGGCAGGGCAACCGCTGGGGCTGCCAGTTTCACCCCGAGCGCTCGTCGACGACCGGCGCGCGTATCCTTTCGAACTTTCTGGCGATCGACGCATGATCCTCTATCCCGCCATCGACCTAAAGGACGGCGTCTGCGTGCGGCTGATGCACGGGCGTTTCGATCAGGTGACCCGCTATGACGACGATCCGGTCGCAAGGCTGAGCGCCTTTGCTGATGCCGGGGCCGACTGGGTCCACATCGTCGATCTGGACGGGGCCGAGGCCGGACGCGCGGTCCAGCACGACACCCTGTCGCGACTGGCGGGGACGGGGCGCGTCCGCATCCAGTCGGGCGGCGGCGTGCGGACGCGAGATGACGTGAGCCGCCTGCGTGACGCCGGGGTCGCCCGGGTGGTGGTTGGGTCGCTGGCCGTGACCGCGCCCGAGACAGTGCGCGGCTGGCTGGAGGATCTGGGCCCCGAGGCCCTGACGCTGGCGCTGGACGTGCGCGTCACCGACGACGGCATCGTGCCGGCCTTGAAGGGCTGGACCGAGGCCGCGCCGCTGGACCTGTGGGCCGTGCTCGACCTCTATCCCGAGGGCGTGTTCCGTCACCTGCTGGTCACCGACATCGGCCGCGACGGCGCCTTGACCGGCCCCAATATCGACCTGCTGGCCGAGATCGTCCGGCGGCGGCCGGACCTGAAGGTGCAGGCCTCGGGCGGGGTGGCGCAAACTTCCGACCTGACAGCAGCGCGCGATGCGGGCTGCGACGGCGCCATCATCGGGCGCGCGCTTTATGAGGGCCGCTTCACCGTCGAGCGGGCGCTCGAGGCGGTGCGATGACCGCGCGGCGCATCATCCCCTGTCTGGACGTCAAGGACGGGCGGGTGGTCAAGGGCGTGCGGTTCGAGGGCCATGTCGACATGGGCGACGCGGTCGACCTGGCGCTGCGCTATCGCGATCAGGGCGCCGATGAGCTGGTGTTCTACGACATCACGGCCAGTCCCGAGGGGCGAACCCTGGACTATGGCTGGATCGCCGATATCGCGCGGGATCTGGACATTCCCTTCTGCGTCGCCGGGGGCATCGCCACGGTCGAGCAGGCCGCGCACTGCCTCGACCACGGAGCCGACAAGGTCTCGGTCAACTCGCGGGCGCTGGCCCGGCCGGAGCTGATCAGCGAGATGGCCGAGCGGCTGGGCCGCCAGTGTGTGGTGGTCGGTGTCGACAGTCGCCTCATCGACGGCGAATGGCAGGTGCACCAGTTCACCGGTGACCCCTCGGCCACGAAGCGCACGGGCCGCCGCACCCTGGATTGGATCCTTGAGGCCGAGGCCCTGGGCGCGGGCGAGATTGTGCTGAACGTCATGGACCAGGACGGCGTCCGCAAGGGCTATGACATCGCCCAGCTGAAGGCGGCGCGCGACCGGCTGACCATTCCGCTGGTCGCCTCGGGCGGCGCGGGCACGCCGGACCATTTCCGTGAGGTCTTCGAACAGGCCGATGTTTCGGGCGCGCTGGCCGCCAGCGTGTTCCACACCGGCGCCATCGCCATCCCCGACCTCAAACGCTATCTCGCCGACGCCGGACAGGAGATCAGGCTGTGACCCTCAATCCCGACACGCTGGACTTCGACAAGGGCGGCGGCCTGATCCCCGTGGTGGTGCAGGACGCCGCGACGCTTCAGGTGCTCACACTCGCCTATATGGACCGCGCCGCCCTTGAGGAGACCCAAGCGAGCGGCGAGGCGACCTTCTTTTCCCGCTCGCGCGGCGGGCGCTGGCGCAAGGGCGAGACCTCGGGCGACCGGCTGCACGTCGTCTCGCTCACGCCGGACTGCGACGGCGATGCCCTGGTGCTCAAGGTCCGGCCGGTCGGCAATGCCTGTCATCTGAACAGGATCAGCTGTTTCGGCGAAGAGGATGCGCCCGGCCTCGGCCGCCTCGCCCGGCTGGAGGCGACTATCGCCGAACGCGCGGATGCCGATCCAGCCACCAGCTGGACCGCCCGGCTGATGGCCGAGGGTCCCAAACGCGCCGCGCAAAAGGTCGGCGAGGAGGGCGTGGAAGTGGCATTGGCCGGGGCCGCAGGCGACACCGAAGAGCTTGCGAATGAGGCGGCGGACCTCATCTATCACCTGTTCGTTCTGCTCAAGACGCGTCACATGGTGTTTCAGGACGTGCTCGACGTGTTGGCCCGGCGGGCCGAAGCGGCCAAGAACCCTGTCTGACGGCGCGCCCCTTTCGGCCGGTGCGCCCGGACGAAGAGACGGAGAGGCGAATGTCGGCCCTGATACTGTTCGGCGGAGGTGGAGACCTGGCGCTGCGCATGCTGCTGCCGTCGCTGTATTTTCTCGACCACGATGGTCTGCTGGATCCCGAACTGAAGATCATCGCCGCCGCCCGGTCGGACGAGACGCGCGACGCCTACATCGAGCGGGTGCGGGCCTCGGTCGAGCCCCGCGCCAAGTCTGACGACGTCTGGTCCGACGAGACCTGGACCCGCCTGGCTGCCCGGCTGGACTATGTGGCACTGGACGCCACCAGTGCGGATGAGCTGAAGGCGCTGAAGGCGAAAACCGGGGACGGCTCTGTAACAGCTTTCATGGCCGTGTCGCCGTCGCTCTATGGCCGGATCGTCCCGGCCATGCACGCCGCAGGGCTGGCCGGTCCGGACACCCGGATCGTGCTGGAAAAGCCGGTCGGTCGCGATCTGGAGAGCTTCCGCGAGATCGACGACGCCGTCTCGGCCGTGTTCGACGAGCGGCAGGTGTTCCGCATCGACCACTATCTGGGCAAGGAGACGGTCCAGAACCTGATCGCCCTGCGGTTCGGCAACACCATCTTCGAGCCGCTGTGGAACAATCTGACCATCGACCATGTGCAGATCACCGTGGCCGAGACCGTCGCCGTTGGAGACCGCTGGCCCTACTATGACGAGTACGGCGCCCTGCGTGACATGCTGCAGAACCACATGCTGCAGCTGCTGTGTCTGGTCGCCATGGAGCCGCCGTCCAACATCGACGCGGACTCGGTGCGCAACGAGAAGGTCAAGGTGCTGCGCTCGCTTCGGCCGATCACGGTCGAGGAGGCCGGTCGCGTCACCACTCGGGGGCAGTACACGGATTACGTCAGCGAGCGAGGCGCCCCGACCGACACCGAGACCTTTGTCGCCATCCGCGCCGACATCGACAACTGGCGCTGGGCGGGCGTGCCCTTCTTCATGCGCACCGGCAAATGCATGGCCGAGAAGCGCACCGAGATCGTGATCCAGTTCAAGCCGGTGCCCCATTCGATCTTCGGTCGTGACGGATCCAGCTATCGCGGCGCGATCCAGCCGAACCGGATGATCATTGAACTGCAGCCGGACGAGGACATTTCCCTTGAGGTGATGAACAAGCAGCCCGGCCTCGATCAGCGCATGCAGCTTCAGCCCATCACCATGAGCCTGTCGTGGGGGCACAATGACCGCAAGGCCAGCCCGCCGCGCCGCCGCATCGCCTATGAGCGGCTGCTGCTGGACGCCATGGCCGGGGACTCCACCCTGTTCGTGCGACGGGACGAGGCGGAAGAGGCCTGGAAGTGGGTCGACGAGGTTTCCGATGCCTGGGACGGCGCGGCGATGAAGGTCGAGCCCTATGAAGGCGGCAGCTGGGGCCCCGAGGCCGCCGACCTGCTGCTGTCCCGCACGGGCCGTCGCTGGAGCAGTCATGAGCGTTGAGATCGAAACCTTTGCCCATCGCGCCGACTGGGCCGCCGCCTGCGCCGCGCGCATGACTGACGCCCTGGCCGGGGCCTTGAGCGAACGCCCGCGCGCCTTCTTCGCGGGCTCGGGCGGATCGACTCCCGGTCCTGTTTATGCGGCGATGCGCGAGGCCGATCTGGACTGGAGCCGGGTGACTGTGACGCTGGTCGATGAGCGCCATGTGCCGGAGAACTCGCCCGAGTCGAACGCCACCCTGCTGAAGACCAGCCTGCCGGTCGGCCCCGGACAGGCCGACTTCATCCCGCTTTACAGCCCGGCCGTGACCGTCGATCGGGCCGCCGCGGTCGCCACTCACGCCCTGTCAAGCCGGACTGACCGGCTGGACGCGGCCCTGCTGGGCATGGGCGAGGACGGGCACATCCTGTCGATGTTCCCCGAAAGCCCGACGCTGAAGACCCTGCTGATCCCGACGCTGACGCCCGCCGTCCTCGGCGTGCCGCCCGGCCGCGACGGTCTGGCGCCCAGCCGCGAGCGCCTGTCGATGAACCTGCCCTGGCTGATGGGTTGCGGCACCGTGGTCATGGCCCTGACCGGGTCGGCCAAGCGCAAGGTGTTCGAGGATCGCATCATGGCCGATCCCGCTATCGTCCCCGTCGCTGCACTGGCCGCCCACATCCCCCACCTGCAAGTCCTCTGGACGGAGCAGTCCGCATGACCGACCTCCACCCCACCCTGCGCGCGGTCACCGACCGCATCATCGCCCGCAGCCGGGACACCCGCACCGACTATCTGCGGCGGATGGACGATGCCGCGACCAACCGGCCCGGCCGCGCCAAGCTGAGCTGCGCCAACTGGGCCCACGCCTTTGCCGGAGCGCCGGTCAAGGACAAGCTGACCGCCATGACCGGCAGCCAGCCGAACCTGGGCATCGTCACCGCCTATAACGACATGCTGTCGGCCCATCAGCCGTTCGAGCGCTTCCCCAACATCGTCCGTCAGGCCGTGCGCGAGGTGAATGCCACTGCCCAGGTCGCCGGCGGCACCCCGGCCATGTGTGATGGCGTGACCCAGGGTCGGCCGGGCATGGAGCTGTCGCTGTTCAGCCGCGACGTAATCGCCATGTCGACAGCGGTGGCCCTGACCCACGATGCCTTTGACGCCGCCCTCTGCCTCGGCGTCTGCGACAAGATCGTGCCGGGCCTGTTCATGGGCTCGCTGGCGTTCGGCCATCTGCCCGTCGTGTTCGCCCCCGCCGGTCCCATGCCCAGCGGTATTCCCAATGCCGAAAAGGCCCGCGTGCGTGCCCTCTATGCCCAGAACAAGGTCGACCGCGCGACCCTGCTGGAGAGCGAGGTGGCCAGCTATCATTCGCCGGGCACCTGCACCTTTTACGGCACGGCCAACTCCAACCAGATGATGATGGAGGTGATCGGCCTGCACCTGCCCTCGACCGCGTTCGTCCACCCGGATACCGGCCTCAGGGACGCCCTGACCGCGGCGGCGGCGAAGCGGGCCGTCGAACTGGCCCGCTCGGGCGAGGGTCGCATGAGCCGGGTGGTCGACGAGAAGTCGATCATCAACGCCATCATCGCCCTGCTGGCCACCGGCGGCTCGACCAATCACGCCATCCATCTGGTCGCCATGGCCCGCTCGGCGGGCGTGCTGATCGACTGGACCGATCTGGACGAGCTGAGCAGCTGCACGCCGCTGCTGGCGCGCGTCTATCCGAACGGCTCGGCCGATGTGAACGCCTTCCAAGCCGCCGGCGGCGTGGCCTTCGTCGTGCGCGAACTGGCCGAGAGCGGGCATCTGCACACCGACGTCACCACCGTCATGGGCGAGGGGCTGGAGGCCTATTACCAGGAGCCCGTGCTGGACGAGAACGGTAAGCTGGTCTGGTGCGACGGCGTGACCGAGAGCCTCGACCCCGACATCCTCCGCCCCGTGTCCGACCCCTTCCAGAAGGATGGCGGACTACGCCTCGTGCAGGGCGCTCTGGGCCGGGCGGTCATCAAGGTCTCGGCCGTCAAGCCCGAGCACCGGGTGGTCGAGGCCCCCGCCGCCGTCTTCGACAGTCAGGAAGCCGCGCTGGAGGCCTTCAAACAGGGCCAGCTCGATCGCGACGTCGTCGTGGTCCTGCGCTTCCAGGGCCCCAAGGCGAACGGCATGCCCGAGTTGCACAGCCTGTCGCCCGCGCTGAGTGTGATCCAGGACCGGGGCTTCAAGGTCGCCTTCGTCACTGACGGCCGGATGTCCGGCGCGTCGGGCAAGACACCGGCCGCCATCCACCTCAGCCCCGAAGCCTTGGCCGGTGGGCCGATCGCCCGCGTGCGTGACGGCGACATCGTCCGCCTCGACCCGGACAGGGGTGAGCTGACCGTCGTCGGCTGTCCCGACTTTGCGGAGCGCCCCTGTGCCCCGCGCACGGAGGCCAGCCTGCAGACCGCGTCCTGGGGCTACGGTCGTGAACTGTTCGGCGCCTTCCGCCATGTGGTCGGATCGGCCGAGGAAGGCGCATCCGTGGTGTTTGCCCAGCCGCCTGCCGGACCGCCCGGCACCGATACTCCCCCCGACCCCAATGTGGTCGACCGCACCATGGACGCCTGAATGAGCCCTGCTCCCCTGCATCTCGTCGGCGATGTCGGCGGCACCAATGCCCGCTTTGCTCTGTCGCGCATGGTCGATGGCGTGCCGCGCGTCGAGCACCACGAAAGCTTTCCGGCCGAGGACCATCCGACCTTTCTGGATGGCGTGCGGGCGTTTCTGGAGGGCTGCAACGAACGCCCGGACGGCGGCGCCATTGCCGTAGCAGGGCCGGTTACCGATGGCTTCATCGACCTGACGAATTCGCCGTGGCGCGTGTCCGAGGCCGAGTTGGCCAGCCTGGGCGTGGGCCCTATCCGGCTGATCAACGATTTCGAGGCCCTGGCCTGGGCCGCGCCTCTGCTGGAGGGCGATGATCTATCCCATCTGGGCGGACCGCAAACCGGCGATCAGCACCAGACCCTCGCCGTGCTGGGACCGGGCACCGGGTTCGGCGTCTCGGCTTTGGCCCGCGACCGCTGGGGCTCGGCCGTGGCGCTGGCGTCCGAGGGCGGCCATGTCGACTTCCCCCCATCCGATACCATCGAGGACGAGGTCCTGCGTATCCTCAGGCGGCGTTACACCCGGGTGTCGATCGAGCGGCTGGTCTGCGGCCCGGGGCTGGTCAATCTGCACCGGGCGCTGGCCGAGATCGACGGTCGTCCGACCTCCATCGACGATCCGGCCGAGATCACCCGCGATGCCCTGGCCGATCCGCGCAGCCCGTGCGGCGCGACGCTGGCCCGCTTCTGCGCCATTCTGGGCTCGGTCGCCGGGGACGTGGCCCTGACCACCGGCGCGCGCGGCGGGGTCTATATCGCCGGGGGTATTGCGCCGCGCATTCTGGACTTTCTGAAGGCCAGCCCGTTCCGCGAACGGTTCGAGCAGAAGGGGCGCTTCACCCCCTATATGCAGGCCATTCCGACCTGGGTGATCCTGCACAAACAGGCGGCCTTGCTGGGTGCTGCCAAGGTCGCCTGCCGCGACGACTGACTTTGTCATCACATACGCGTGAACTCTTTGACCGGTAGCGACGTTGTTCCGGTCTCAACTGAGGAAGGGACTTCTCATGCGCAAGATGATCATTGCTTCTCTGTCTGCCGTTGCCTTGATGGGCGTTGCCGCCTGTGGCGAAAGCACGGAGGACGCCGCCGCCGAACGTCAGGCCGACGCCCTGGAAGAACAGGCCGACCAGGCCCCCACCGAGGCCCAGGAAGAAGCCCTGGAGGCTGAAGCGGACCGGATCGAACAGGAAGCCGGAAATGCTGACGGCGGTATGACGACCGAGAACATGCCGAACACTGTGCCCCCCGCACAGTAACAGGTCCGACCTGCCGGGGGGTCATGCCCCCGGTCATCCTTCGGAAGGAAAGGCCCCGCCATCCCCCCCGGCGGGGCCTTTTTTCTGCGCCCTATCCGGCCCGCTTCGGCGGCCAGGGGATAAAGGCACTGGTCCGGCGCACATAGTCCGCATAGCCGGGCCGCGAGCTGTGGATCGACTTTTCGGTGATGCCGATACCGGACCATTTGGTCAGGGTAAAGGTCAGGAAGATGGGCCCGAGGATCGAGGCCACACCCGGACCCGTCTCGGCCGCAAGCAGATAGAGACCCCACCACACACAGGCGTCGCCGAAATAGTTGGGATGGCGGGTATAGCGCCACAGGCCGGTGTCCAGCACCTGACCCTTGGTCGAGGGGTCCCGGCGAAAGGCCGCCAGTTGGGCATCGCCCACCGTCTCGAACACCAGACCGATCGCGAACAGGGCCACCCCGGTCAAGCCCAACCAGCCGACCGCCGGCGCATCAGCCACCTGCCCCAGTTGCACCGGAAGCGACGTCAGCCACGCCAGCACCCCCTGCGGCAGGAAGACGAAAAGCAGGGCCACGACCGGCCAGCTCTTGCCGGTTTTCGTCTGGCGTCCGATCAGGTCGGTATAGCGGCGGTCCTCGCCATGGGCCCACCAGCGCAGGAACAGGTGCAGGCCCAGCCGTACCGCCCACAGCCCGCACAGCCCGACCAGCAGACCCGAGCGCAGGGCATCGCCGTCCGTCCGAGGCCAGGTCACCAGCGCCAGGAACAGCATGGCCAGCGGCCAGACCGCATCGATAAAGCTGACATCGCGGATCCGCACCGCCACCAGCCACTGCAGGCTCATGACGCCCGTGATCAGCAGAAGATTGACGCCCAATAGCAGGCCGATCTCGGTCAGGGTCATGGGCAAGGCTCCGTCAGCAGGGGACAGTCCCCTATACGCTTAACCCGGTGCAGTGGATGCCCTTAGCCCCGGCCATCACTCGCGGTGTTGCGCCCCGAACGTCCGTTCCAGCCGCCGCTCAAGCCGCGTCTTGACCCCGTCGATCAGACTGAAAGCCGCGGGGATGAAGATCAGCGACAGGGCCGTAGAGGTGATCAGCCCTCCGATCACTGCCACCGCCATCGGGCTGCGGAACTCGGTTCCCTCACCGAAGGCCAAGGCGATCGGCAGCATACCGAGACCCATGGCCAGCGTCGTCATGATGATCGGTCGCGCCCGCTTGTGCGCGGCGTCGATGATGGCCTCCCGCCGGTTCATGCCGTTCTTCATGGCGATGATGGCGTAGTCGACCAGCAGGATGGAGTTCTTTGCCGCGATCCCGGTCAGCATGATGATGCCGATCAGGGCCGGCATCGACAGCGACTTGCCCGTCACCAGCAGCAGGAAGAAGGCCCCGCCGAACGACACGGGCAGGGCCGCCAGAATGGTGATCGGGTGGAAGAAGCTGCGGAACAGCAGGACCAGCACGACGTACATCAGCAGAATGCCGGTCACGATGGCGAAGATGAAACCCGTTGCGGTTTCCTGCAGATTCTCAAGCTCACCCGACACCGCCTGGGTGACGCCCGCCGGCAGGTTCTGCATGGCGGGCAGATTGTCGACCCGTTCCGACGCCTGTCCCAGGGTGATGCCGTTCAGCTCGGCCGTCAGGGTGGCGACGCGCTTGCGGTCCAGACGGTCGATCTGGTTGGGCCCGGCCCCGAACGAGATATCCGCCACCGAGGTCAGGGGCACAGAAGCGCCCGACGCCGTCGGCACACGCAGGTTCTCCAGAATGCCCAGATCGCTGCGGGCTTCCTCGCGCAGCATCACCCGTATCGGGATCTGCCGGTCACCCAGGTTGAATTTGGGCAGCAACTGATCCGCATCGCCGAGGGTCGCCACACGAGCCACCGAACTGATGTCCGCCGACGCCACGCCCTGCAGCGCTGCCACATCGCCCTTGGGCGTGATCAGGATCTCGGGCCGCACCAGCGCCGCCGAGGAGATGACATTGGTGAGGCCAGGAATCTCGCGCATCTGGCGCTCGACCGCCGAAGCGGCCTCTTCCAGGGCTTCGCCTTCATCGCCCACCAGCTGGATCGACACCTGGCTGCCCTGGCCGTCGGCTCCGAACTGGACCCGGGCGCCCGGAATGGCGCGCAGCACCGGACCCATTTCCTGCTCGAACGCCTGCTGGCGCAGCGACCGCTCGCTGCGCTTGACCAGATTGACGGTGATGTTGGCCCGGCGAACCTCGCCCGCCGACCCGCCGCCGCCGGGACCAAAGCTGACCGAGGCTGAACCGATCGAGGAATAGACCGACCGCACCTCGGGCCGTTCCAGTAGCGCCGTATTGACCCGCTGCACCACCGAGTCCGTCTCGGCCAGCGTCGATCCCGGCGGCAGCTGGATGGTGATGCTGGAGCGTGACACATCCTCGGCCGGAATGAATTCGAACGGCAGCATGGAGGCGAGGACGAACGAGCCGATTAGGAAGGCCGTGCCCCCGCCCATGACCCAGATCCTGTGGTCCCTGTAACGCCTCAGGACGCGACGGCCAAAGCTCGGACGACGCTCGCCATCGCGGCCGCGGAAGTCGTTCAGCACCCAGTTGACCATGATGAGATAGCGCTTCATCCAAGCCGGATCGCCGTGTTCCTTGCCCTGGTCCCGCTTGAGCATATAGGCGCCCATCAGCGGCGTGAGCGTTCGCGCCACCACCAGCGAGAAGAACACGCTGACGCAGGTGGCGATGGCGAAGCTCTTGAAGAATTGGCCCACTACCCCAGGCATGAAGCCGGTCGGCGCGAAGACCGCCAGCAGGGTCGCCGTCGTCGCGATAACCGCCAGACCGATTTCGTCCGCCGCCTCGATCGCCGCCGGGTAGGGGGCCTTGCCGTCGCGTATGTGCCGGACGATGTTCTCGATCTCGACGATGGCGTCGTCGACCAGAATGCCGATGGTCAGCGACAGGGCCAGCAGAGTCACCACGTTCAGCGACTGACCCGTCAGGTCCATGATCCAGAAGGTCGGGATCAGCGACATGGGCATGGCCACTGCCGCGATCAGCGTTGCCCGCCAGTCGCGCAGGAAGACGAACACCACCAGCACTGCCAGACCCGCGCCCAGCAGCAGCGCCTCGACCGAGGCATGGAAGTTGTTGATCACCTCCGAGGTGGTAGTGGTCACCTCTTCAATTGTGACGTTGTCCAGTTCCGCATCGAGCGCCGCGATCTCGGCCCCGGCTGTCTCATAGACGTCCAGCTCGGACGACTCCTTGGAGCGGCTGATACTGAAGCCGACGACCTCAGCCCCATTGTAGCGGGCCCGGCCGCGGGGCTCGGACCATTCGTCCACCACCTCGCCCAGATCGCCCAGACGCACCGAACGATTTCCCACCGGGATCAGCGTCTCGCGCAGGTCCTCGACCGACTGGGCCGAGCCGACCGTGCGGATCGCCTGCTCCTCGCCGCCGATCTGGCCGCGTCCGCCCGGCAGGTTTATGTTGGAGGCCCGCAGCTGGTTCGACACCGCTGCGGCCGTTACGCCCTGGGCCGCCAGTCGGGCCGGGTCCAGCTTGATGCGGATTTCCCGGCTGACGCCGCCGTCGCGGCTGACCTGGCTGACGCCCTCGAGCGACAGCAGTCGCTTGGCTACGGTGTTGTCGACGAACCAGCTCAGTTCCTCGGGGTTCATGCCGGGCGCGCGGACGACATAGGTGGCGATCGGGATCTGGGTGAATTCGATCCGCTGGACGATCGGCTCCTGCACATCGGCGGGCAGATTCTGGCGTACACCGGCAATGGCGTTGCGCACATCATTGGTGGCCTTTTCCAGATCCACACCCAGCTGGAAGGTGATGGCCGTGGTCGACACCGAGTCATTGATGGTCGAGCTGATGTCGTCGACCTCGCCGAGGCCCGACACCGCATCCTCGATCAGACGCGTCACCTGGGTTTCCAGCTCGGTCGGTGCCGCACCTGACTGGACGACCGTCACCGCCACAACCGGCAGATCGACGTTCGGGAAGTTGTTCGTCGGTAGTTTGAAGTAGCTCAGCACCCCGGCGACCGTCAGGATGATGAACAGCAGCACCACCGGGATCGGGTTCCGGATCGACGCCGCCGATATAGTGTTGAAGTTCATCGGGCCGGTCTCAGGTTGCAGACGCGGCGGGTGCGCGTGTCGGCGCCACCGGGGTGGCCGGCGCCACCGTCACCCGGTCACCGTCGCCCAGGAAGCCAGCGCCCTTGACCACCACCCGCTGGCCGGCCTCAAGCCCGCTCTCGATGGCCACATTCGGCCCCTCGCGCGCGCCGGTCCGCACCTGGACAAAGCGGACAGTCGAGTCGCGCCCGACGACGTAGACCCCGGCCTGTCCCTCGCGATAGATGACGGCTTCGGATGGCACGACCAGGGCCGGAAGCTGGCCCAGCGCGATCTCAGCCCGGGCGAACATGCCGGTCTTGAGATCGCTGCCGCTGTTGAGGGCGATGCGCGCGACACCCAGACGCGTCTGGGGATCGACCTCGGGCGTCACGATCCGCACCCGGCCGCCGGTCGGACCGTCGGCCCGGTCGGCAGTGATGACGGCCGTCATGCCCGATCGCACCAGCGACAGGTCGGATTCCGGCACCTGGGCGTCAAGTTCCAGACGTCCGTCGCGCACAACCCGGAACAACTCTGTGCCCGGCTGGACGATCTGGCCGCGCGTCACGCTGCGGCTGATGACCCGGCCGGCGACGGGCGCGCGGATGGTGGTCTGGGCCAGTCGCGTCGCCGTTTCTGACCGGGCCGCGCGGGCGGCCTCCAGCTGGGCGGCGGCCGTGCGTTGATTGGCCTCGGCCGTGTCCAGCCCGGCCTGGCTGAGGTAGCCGCGCTCGCGCAGCTCGCGGGCCCGATCCAGCGCCGCATCCTGCTGCGCGACCAGGGCTTCCGCCGATTTCACCGAGGCATCCTGCTGGGCCAGCTGGGCGCGCAGCACGTCGTCGTTCAGCTTCACCATGGCCTGGCCCTGCCGGACATAGCTGCCCTCATCGACATAGACGGCGGTCGCCACAAGTCCGCCGGTTTCGGCACCGACCGGCACCTCTTCCCATGCCGAGATCGTGCCCGAGACCGTCAGAGTCCGCGCCAGATCGACGCTGCGGACGGTCGCCACGGTCACCGTCTGACCGGCCGCCGGCTCGACGCCTGCCTTGTCGTCCTCACTGTGGCCCGAGCAGGCGCCCAGTACCCCCAGGCCAAGGATCGCGAAGGCAGCAGCCACCGGCTTCAGCATTGATCTCACGTCAGTATCCCCTGTGCGGGGTTCCATCCTCAGTCATCCCGAAGCGTGAGAGTCGCGTCGAAAAGGCCGGAACCCGGATGCCGCCTATATCCTGTTCCCGGCCCGTTCTCAAACGAGACCTTGTCCATTACAGCACTTTAATCCCCTTGCGACGGGCCCTCTCGCGCCCGCGTGAGTTGGCGTCGGCCCGGCCCCATGCTAACCGCGCCGCAGCATGAGCACGTCCCCTCCGACACCCCCGATCGACCGCATTCGCAATTTCTCTGTGGTCGCCCATATTGATCATGGGAAATCAACGCTTTCCGACCGGTTGATTCAGTTCACGGGGGGGCTGACGGCGCGGGAGATGCGCGAGCAGGTCCTGGACAATATGGAGATCGAGCAGGAGCGCGGGATCACCATCAAGGCCCAGACCGTCCGGCTGAACTACAAGGCGAAGGACGGGCTGGACTACGTCCTGAACCTGATGGACACGCCGGGCCACGTCGATTTCGCCTATGAGGTCAGCCGCAGCCTCGCCGCCTGCGAGGGCTCGATCCTGGTGGTCGACGCGTCGCAGGGGGTCGAGGCCCAGACCCTCGCGAACGTCTACCAGGCCATCGACAACAACCACGAGATCGTGCCGGTCCTCAACAAGATCGACCTGCCCGCCGCCGAGCCCGAGCGGGTCCGCGAACAGATCGAGGATGTGATCGGCATCGACGCCTCCGAGGCCGTCCTGTGCTCGGCCAAGTCCGGCATCGGCATCGAGGATGTGCTGGAAGCCATCGTCACCCGCCTGCCCGCCCCCAGGGGCGACGCAAACGCCCCGCTGAAGGCCATGCTGGTCGACGCCTGGTACGACCCCTACCTCGGCGTGATCCTGCTGGTCCGGGTCTTCGACGGCCACCTGCGCGCCGGCCAGCGGGTGAAGTTCATGCAGAACGGCTCGACCCATCTGGTCGACCGTGTCGGCGTCTTCCTGCCCAAGAATACCCCGGTCGAGAGCCTCGGCCCGGGCGAGGTCGGCTTCATCACCGCCCAGATCAAGGAAGTCGCCCACGCCGCCGTCGGCGACACCATCACGGATGAAAAGCGCCCCACCGACACCCCGCTCAAGGGCTTCAAGGAAGTCCAGTCGGTGGTGTTCTGCGGCCTGTTCCCGATCGATGCGGCCGATTTCGAGGATCTGCGCGCCGCCATCGGCCGCCTGCGCCTGAACGACGCCTCCTTCACCTATGAGATGGAATCCAGTGCCGCCCTTGGCTTCGGCTTCCGCTGCGGCTTCCTCGGCCTGCTGCACCTCGAGATCATTCAGGAGCGCCTCAGCCGCGAGTTCAACCTCGACCTGATCGCGACCGCCCCCTCGGTGGTCTACAAGATCGGCCTCAGGGACGGCACCGAGATCGACCTGCACAACCCGGCCGACCTGCCCGACGTCATGCAGATCGACACCATCAGTGAGCCGTGGATCAAGGCCACCATCCTGACGCCCGACGAATACCTCGGCGGGGTGATCAAGCTGTGTCAGGACCGCCGCGGCCAGCAGGTGGAGCTCAGCTACGTCGGCGCCCGCGCCCTGGTGGTCTATGAGCTGCCGCTGAACGAAGTGGTGTTCGACTTCTACGACCGGCTGAAGTCGATCTCGAAGGGCTATGCCAGCTTCGATTACGAGCTGACCGACTACAAGGTCGGCGATCTGGTCAAGATGAACATCCTCGTCAATGCCGAGCCGGTCGACGCCCTCTCGATGCTGGTCCACCGGGGCCGCGCCGAGACCCGCGGCCGCGGCATGGTCGAGAAGATGAAGGAGCTGATCCCGCCCCACATGTTCCAGATCCCGATCCAGGCGGCCATCGGCGGCAAGATCATTGCCCGCGAAACCGTCCGCGCCCTGCGCAAGGACGTGACCTCGAAATGCTACGGCGGCGACGCCACCCGCAAGAAGAAGCTGCTGGAGAAGCAAAAGGCCGGCAAGAAGCGCATGCGCCAGTTCGGCAAGGTCGACATCCCGCAGGAAGCCTTCATCGCGGCGCTGAAGATGGATGAGGATTGAGTGGCGTAGCGCGGCAGGCGCTACTCCGGGTCTGCACCTCGTGCTTCGACGATCGCTCGCTCTCCGGTAAGAAGTTGGCGGACGTGGTCCGCGCGGATTAGCCTTTCCTTGCGGTTGTTAACGCCTTCCCTCGCAGCAAGAATGTAAGGCTGGGGAGCGTCATCTGCGAAGGCTTTAATATCAGCCTGCCAGCTTTCAAGAAGAGTCTTTCCCTCACGCTTCGCCCTTGATAGCTCGACCACCAGCGTGAAGAGATTGGCTTTACGAAGCCAGAATGGCGGCAGCTCTTGAATTTCAAGTACTAGGCCAGACGCACCGTCGATCCAACTGTAAACTTCATCCCGGTTTTCGATGCTATCCTTGTAGCGCTCCAGATTTGGCTTTACCTTGTCATTCCGGTCATAGTACCCGTCCAACACTGACGATATTACGTTTAGCGTGAACATGAGCGCCACTTTCCGTGCCATCTCATAGGAGGTGAACGCGCCCGACTCTCCAATCAAAGATATATAGTATTCGTCACGCTTTTTCCCAGCCCACTCGATAAAATCATCGCTGACATTCGGGTTTAGTCGCAGATCAGGGCGCTCTAGCTCCTCATCGGCAAAGTCGACCCTCATGTCGCCACTCATATATTGCGCCAGCAACATCATTTCGGATGCGCCGTATTCGGAGGCCAGTTTCTCAATCAGCGACAGAGCATAGAATGTTCGGTTGACGCGCTTGAAAACTTCTCTTACCCGCTCGTCATCATGACGCGCTTCAAAATCAATAACCGGCACCTCGTATGTTAGGAAATTCGATTTCTCATTCGCTGTAAGATCGCGGAAATGGCGGCCCTTAACTTCTAGCTCATTGTTTACATAGCTGAGTATAGCATTGAGCCTTTGCTGACCATCCACGACGCACTGCTGCGCCCTGAGCGTATCGACATCGATATCCCCCTTGGCAAAAAACACCTGCGGAAACGGGTAACCCGAAAGTATGGTGTCTATAAATTCCTTTTTATGAGTCTCTCGCCAAACAAGATTTCTCTGGAAGTATGGGGAAAGTATGAGCTTCCCATCCTTGAGGTCATTCACTATGTTTACGATCTGTATGGATCGCACTGTGTATTTTGACATTCACGCTGCTCCAGGGTTCTTTATTTTTGCGATGAAGTACTCTTCGTCTCCATATACCGAGATACTAATTTTTGAAAAAATCGTAATGTACTTATTGCTCAGATCAGACGAAACGCTCAATATATTATTCCTCGCGTCGCAATCCGGCATTAAGTCAGGCCTAACAATGCCTCTGTTGAAGGCGTAAGAACGAAAGCTCTTATACACCTCAGAAGCCGGCCTAGACTCATGTGGCAAGAAGCTGGTCTGATCGCGAAAATACTTCGTCGCTCTAGCACTACATAGAAGCAACTCTCGAAACAAATCTCGATCAATTACCGCTAGATCTAGATCAGACTCACCCACTGCAAACGGCCGGCCCTCCACAAAACTTTTCCCCGTGAAAGCTGACCCCGTGAGCATCACGGCCCTAGCGGGCACATGTAAGGCTCGGCTAACTTCATCGTATATGTCGAATAGGTGATCGCGGAAATCGCGATGAACGTAGGGCTCCGTGGATAGAGCGAAAATATCTTCCTTGGTAAATTGCTCTCGTCCGTAAAGCCGCATTCGTCCCCCCTCAAAACTCGGCTCGCCAGACCGTCGCTTCCAACTTGACCGATGATTCTAGCGGCGGCGGCAGCACGAACAGCCCCGGCGACGACGATAAGTCGTGCACCCTGTAAAGCCGCCAGACACCGGGCTCTTCGCGAGAGACCTCGCGTTCAGTTCTCGTCAGAAAGAAGGGTGTCGTGCGCGGGCCATTGGTGGCCTTCACTTCGATCTTCCGCGGCGCGCCATCCGTTCGGAAGCTAAGAATGTCGTAGCCGACCCCGTCACCTTTATCGCGGGCCGTCCACTCAACCTTCTCGGCGAGTCTTGGATAGCCGGCTTCGGTCAGGCGGCGCCGTTCGTGATTGAAGACGATCTCCTCGCCCACCACCCCGAGACGCCGGTTTCGAGTGTCTCGCGCCGCGTGGTCGTATTTGCGGGCGATACGCTCAAGCAGGGGTTTGACGGGCTTGGGCTCTTGAGCTCTGGAGGGCGGCGGACCTTCGATCAGCTCGGGCACGGCGGCCGGGGCAACCGTCTTGTCGCTGTCGTCCGCCCAAAGAGGATTGCGATCAAGGAAGCGCTCCACCGCATCGACGAGTGATCCCTGATACCGGTCGTTCGGCGCAAAGCCCCGCATCCAGTCCATATCCAGATCAATGAGGACAGCGGAAATGTTCATGCGCTTTCGCTCAATTGAGCCCTTGTTCCGGCCCGTCAGGGATTGGAGCTCGCGGTTGCGCTCAAGGCGATTGACCTTTTCACCCGCCTTCACACGCCCGAACATGTCGAAGTAGTCAGCGACGATCAGATCGTTCTGCCAGTCGGCCCAATCGCTTCGCGGTACTGGCGAGGTCTCCATTTCGGGCCTTTGTGACGACGAAGGAATCGCGCTTCGCGCAGATACTGTCGGCAGACGCGCCCGAATGACAAGGGCGGCTAGAGCCCGGCGACCATCCGAATGAACAGCACAACCTGCGCCGCCGTGCCCAGCGTCAGCAGCCCCACCAAGATCCACTCTGTCCTGTCGCGTTTCATAGCGTGCCCCTCGCATGGCCCGGGCGCCAGCCCGTTCAAACAACCTAGCCTGGTATTTGATTAATCGCTATCGTTGCGCGTCAACCGACTCGCGCCGTTGCGCGAGCCTATCCATGGACGCCACACCGTGAATTCTTACCGTCCTCTGGCGGGGCTCCAGAGCATGAGAGTCCTCGTCGCCTGCGAATACAGCGGCACGGTCCGCAATGCGTTTCTGGCCATGGGGCACGACGCATGGTCATGCGACCTGTTGCCGAGCGAGGACGGGTCCAACCGGCATATCGTTGGGGATGCCAGAGACCTCCTAAATGATGGGTGGGACCTGCTGATGGTCGCACACCCGCCTTGCACGAGATTATGCAATTCGGGTGTGCGATGGCTGACGAAACCGCCTCCCGGCAAGACCAAGGAAGAGATGTGGCGCGAGTTGGAGGAAGGCGCGTCGCTGTTCTCGGACTTTTGGAATGCCCCGATCGATCGCATCGCCATCGAGAACCCGGTCATGCACAAACACGCCAAGGCCCGGATCGCGAATTTCGAAGAGTTCGCTCAGAGCATTCAGCCTTGGCAGTTCGGGCACGGCGAGACCAAGCGGACCTGTCTGTGGCTGAAGAACCTACCGCCACTGGTGCCGACGAACATCGTGGATGGGCGGGCGCCAAGAGTTCACCGGATGCCGCCTTCTGCGGATCGATGGAAGGAGCGGTCGCGCTTCTATCCTGGGATTGCGAAGGCCATGGCCGAACAATGGACCGAGGCGGCCATGGTGGAAGCCGCGTAACGACGGTCTACGTCCGATCCTGACGCAGGGGCCCTCTATCCTGCGCCGCATGGATATGACCCTGCCCCCGGCTGTGCCTCTGCCGGATCCGCCGAAGGCGGATCGGCCGGCGCATTATCGACTGTCGACCGAGACCTGGATGCTGATCCTGAAGGAGTATCGGGAGGGGGCGACGGCACCCTTTCTGGCCAGCAAGTGGCGGGTGTCGGAGCATGCGGTGCGGCGGCGCATCACCATGCACGGGGCGACCAAGCGCGAGTGGGGCGACAGTCAGGCGATCGCCATGGCCACGGCGCGCGAGGCCGAGCTGGAGGAAGCGCGACGGAACAGCCCCGAGGCGGTGGCGGCGCGTCTGTTCGCGGGCCTGCCCATGCCCTCGGATGAGGGGGAGGTGGACGGCGGCGAGGACCCGGCGGCGCTGGCGCGGATGGCGATGCTGGCGTCGGGGCGGGCCATGCGCGGGCGGCTGTGGGCCGAGGCGCGGGCGCTGGGGGCGCTGGCGGAAACCTATCAGCGGCTGGCAGCGCGGGAGGGGGAGGACTCGGGCGCGGGAGCCTCGGGCAGCGGCGGCGTGCGGGGGGCGGCGCTGACGCCGGAGACGGCGCCGCTGGCGCTGGTGCATGCCATTCTGATGATGGATGCGGAGGCGAAGTCCGAGCGGTTCCGGATGGACCCGGATGCCGGGGAAGCTCAGCCAGACTATACGATCAAGCGGGCCTATTGGCGGGACTGGAAGGAAAAGGGCGACTGGCTGCGGGGCGTGGCGTTCCGGCGGCAGGCGCTGGAGGCGCGGGTGGAGGCGCTGGAAGCGGCGCTGATCGAGGCGGGCCTGCCGCTGCCGGAGGAGCATTCGGCGCGGCGGGCGGCGCGGCTGGCGGAGGACTGAGGCGGAGCCGGGTGCCCTCCCCCTCTCGCCATTCGCGGGCGGGCGGGGTAGGTCACTGCCCTTTCCGGTTTTGCAGTACAGGACGGCTCTCATGACCGCCTCTCCGACTCCCGCCTTTTCGCCGCTGAACGACCTTGAGATGCTGCTGATGGCGGCCAGCTCGGGCGGGGCCGATGAACGCGCGGCCTTTGAGGCGGCGGTGCCGGCCTCGAAGCTGTGGGCCGTGGTCGCCGAGGAGGATGCGGCGACGGATACGCTGCGTCTGCGGACGGTGACGCCGAAGGACGGCCGCCCGGCGACGGCGATCTTTACCGCGAAGGAGCGGGCGCTGGCGGTGTTCGGGGAGCATGCGGCGGCCGAGGCCTTTGACGGGCGGGCGCTGCTGGAGGTGATCCGGGTCAATCCGGCGGTGCTGAACCCGGGCCAGCCCTATGGGGTGTCGTGGCCGCCGGCGGCCCTGTCGGCGATGATCGGCCAGAGCCTGCCCGAGGCCGGGGCGCGCTGGCCGACCCATCTGGCCGTGCCGAAGGAGACGCCCGAGGGGCTGGTCGAGGGGCTGACGCGCGCGTTTTCTGCCGATCCGTCGGTCAAGGCGGCGTGGCTGGCGCTGGCGCGCTGGTCGGACAGCGAGACGGCGGGCTTTTATCTGGATGTGCGGATGCCGCAGGGCGAGGCGCAGCTGCCGGGCCTGATGGAGCGGGCGCTGAAGGGTGTGATGCTGGATGCTCGGCTGGATGCAGGGGTGCGCACGCCCGAGGCACCGGCCGGCATCGGGCTGGAGATCGTGGCGCCGCGGGATTGATCGCAGGGCCTCAGTATTTTCGTCATATGCCCGTTGACCGGACCCGGAGCCTGCCTTATGGGTCCGCGCCTTCCCGGACGATATGTCTCTGATGTGTCGGCCCGAGAGCCCAGGTGGCGGAATTGGTAGACGCGCTGGCTTCAGGTGCCAGTGATCGAAAGGTCGTGGAGGTTCGAGTCCTCTCCTGGGCACCAATTCTTCGAAACGGCGCTGCATCCTGACGATGCGGCGCCGTTCGTTTATGGTCCATTCGCAAGTCAACAGGCGGGACGCATGACAGTACATCTGCACAGGGGCGATCTGCCCGACGGTCTGGACCTCGGCGCCGTGGTGGCGGTCGATTCCGAGACCATGGGCCTGCGCTATCGCCGCGATCCGCTGTGCGTGGTGCAGCTGTCGGCCGGGGACGGGGACGCCCATCTGGTCCAGCTGGACCGCGACGCCTATGACTGTCCGAACCTGAAGCGGCTGCTGACGGACCCGCAGGTGCTCAAGATCTTCCACTTTGGCCGGTTCGACATCGCCATGTTCCAGCTGTGGCTGGGGGTGGAGACGCGGCCGGTGTACTGCACCAAGATCGCCTCCAAGCTGGCGCGCACCTATACCGACCGGCACGGTCTGAAGGATGTCGTGCGCGAGCTGGCGGGGGTGGACCTGTCCAAGGCGCAGCAGAGCTCGGACTGGGGGGCGGAGACGCTCAGCCAGGCGCAGCAGGACTATGCGGCGGCGGACGTGCTGTACCTGCATGCGGTGCGCGAGCGGCTGGACGCCATGCTGGCACGCGAGGGCCGCACGGGGCTGGCGGCGCAACTGTTCGACTTCCTGCCCGTGCGGGCCCGGCTGGACCTGGACGGCTGGGAAGACACCGACATCTTCGCCCATACCTGAATGACCGACACGCCCCCGCCCGTGGATCCGACGTCGCCGACGGCCGCCAAGGCCCGGCACTGGCGCGCCCATTCGCGGCGGGTGATGCTGTTCCGGCGGGTGCTGCCGGTGGTGATCCTTCTGCTGGCCGGGGGGACAGTGGCGTGGATCGTGCTGCGCTCGGCCATTTCGGACGCCGAACGCCGGGCCGAGCAGCGCAGCGACGTGGCGCTGGATAATGCCCTCTACTACGGACAGGACGATCAGGGGCGCTCGTTCGTGATCGGGGCCAAGGGCGTGGTGCGGGTGCCGGAGACCGGCCATCTGCGTCTGGTCGGGCCGGTGCTGCGTCTCAATCTGGGCGGGGCCAGGGTCACCGAGATGACCGCCGACGGCGGCACCTATGACGAGGCCTCACGTCGCGTCATCATCGGGCCGAATGTACGGATTTCGGACGGCGGGTCGGGCTTTGTCCTGACCACGCCCGAAGCCGTGGTCGACACCCGCACCGGCGTGGTGACAGGCGACAAGGGCGTGCAGGGCACCGGACCGCTTGGCACCATGGCCGCGACGTCCTATGTCATCCGCGACCAGGGCGAGAGCATCGAGTTTCGCGGCACGGTCGAGAACAAGGTTCGCGGCACCATCAACCCCGCGTCCTCCCGGAGATAAGGTCGGCCATGACCCGTTCCAGCAAGCTGTCCCTGACCGTCGCGGTCGCCCTGGCGTTCAGCCTGACCCTGCCCGGCACCGGCGTGTCGCAGGACCCGTCCGACGATCCGGTCATGTATACGGGCATCGTCTTCAGCTACACGCCCAACGGCTTTGCCCTGGACGGCGAGGCCGAGATCCTGCAGGGCGACAACCGGCTGCGCGCCAACCGGATCGAGGCCTTCACCAATGACAACTCCGACCTGTCGCGGGTCGAGGCGTCGGGCGAGGTGTTCTTTGTCACGCCCACCCAGACCCTGCGCGGCGACCGGGCGGTCTATAATCTGCAGTCGGCCGAGGTGGTGCTGACCGGCAATGTCATCGTCACGCAAGGCCGCAATGTCATGACCGGCAGCCGGCTGGTCTATAATGTCCGCACCGAAAGCGCCCGGATGGAAGGCGCGCCGACGCCCGCCGGCAACCGGGTGCAGGGGGTCTTTTATCCCAACGGCACCACCCCGCCGGACCAGGCTGACTGATCCCCGGTGGCGCGCAAGGAACTCTCGGCCCTCAATCTGGATGAACGGCCCAAGGCGGCCGCGAAGGTCGTTGCGCCGAAGGCCGCCGAGCCGGACCGGGGGCTGAAGGCGCGGCATCTGGCCCGGTCGTTCGGCAAGCGGCAGGTGGTGCGCGACGTGTCGATCACCGTGCAGCGCGGCGAGGTCGCGGGCCTGCTGGGGCCGAACGGCGCGGGCAAGACCACCTGCTTCTATATGATCACCGGCCTGATCCCGGCGGATTCCGGCACCATCACCCTCGACGGCGAGGATCTGACGCCCCAGCCCATGTACCAGCGCGCGCGCATGGGTCTGGGCTATCTGGCGCAGGAGGCGTCGATCTTTCGCGGCATGACGGTCGAGGAGAACGTCCGCGCCGTCGTCGAACTGCACAAGACCGGCGCCACCGCCATCCGCGAGGAAACCGACCGCCTGCTGGACGAGCTGAGCGTCGGCCATCTGAAGGATGCCCCGGCCGCGGCCCTGTCGGGCGGCGAACGTCGCCGCGTCGAGATCGCCCGGGCGCTGGCCGGCGACCCGGCCTTCATGCTGCTGGACGAACCCTTTGCCGGCATCGACCCCCTGGCCATCGCCGACATCCGCCAGGTGATCCGCTATCTGGCCGAGCGGGGCATCGGCGTGTTGATCACCGACCACAATGTCCGCGAGACGCTGGACATCATCGACCGCGCCGCGATCATCTCGGCCGGCGAGGTGCTGTTCGAAGGCACCGCCGCCGAAATCGTCGCCAACCCCGACGTCCGCCGGGTGTATCTGGGCGATATGTACGGCTAGTGGTTCGGACGGCCTGCTCGGACCGATCCTCGGATCAAGTCCGAGGATGACGGGGACCTCGGGCAAAGACGTTCATCACAGCGGACACAACGAGGGCACAGCGAACACAACGGGGCCGGTGCGTGTGGTGGAGGCGCCGACTGACAATGTGTCTCTTCTCCCGATGGGAGAAGGTGGCGCGTGAGCGCCGGATGAGGGTCGGTGGTCTCGGTCGGCGAAGGCCGTAGCAATGCCGGTGCGACGGCTCACGCCGAAGGATATGGAGAGACCCTCACCCCAACCCCTCTCCCAACGGAGAGGGGATCAGAGACGGCCTGCTCGCACTGATTCTCGGAGATGAAGAAGAGGGTGGGCGGCGCGTCTTCGCGCTCCGTTAACCTCGACGGCGACATGATGCCTGCAGCAAGTTTCGGGCCACGGTGTCCGAACGGGGTTCGGTGGGGACGGTTGCGGTGATCGGTCAGAGACTGGAGATCAGGCAGGGCCAGGGGCTGGTGATCACGCCCCAGCTGCAGCAGGCTATCAAGCTGCTGCAACTGTCGAACCAGGAGCTGGAGGCGTTTGTCGAGGCCGAACTGGAGCGCAATCCGCTGCTGAAGCGCGATGAGGAGGCCGACATCCCCGGCGAGGCGGTCGGCGAGACCTCGGCCGATAGTCCGAATGACCCCCATGCCGAGCTGAGCTTTGACGAGGCGCGCCCGGATGCCGCTGAACAGGCCATGGATACGCGCGCCGACGATGTCTATGACGCCAGCCCCGGCGAGCGGGCGACCGAAGGTGCGGGCGGCGGCGGCGACGAGGCCCAGCCCGGGCTGTCGGACTGGTCGCGCACGGGCAAGGGTGGCCCCGTCCCCGAGGGCGAGGGGATGGAGCGGGCCGACAGCCGCGAACTGACCCTGTGGGAGCATCTGCAGGCCCAGCTGTCGGGCACGCCGTTGAACGCGGCCGACCGGGCCATTGGTCTGGCCCTGATCGAAATGGTCGATGACCATGGATACCTGCGCGGCGATCTGGCCGAGGTGGCCGACCGGCTGGGCTGCGGCATCGACCGGGTCGAGGCGGTGCTGGCCGTCTGTCACGGGTTCGAGCCGACCGGTATCATGGCGCGCTCGGTGCCCGAATGCCTGAAGCTGCAACTGGTCGAGCGCAACCGGTTCGATCCGGCCATGGCGGCGCTGCTGGACAATCTGGAGCTATTGGCGCGGCACAATCTGTCGGCCCTGCGCAGCGCTTGCGGCGTCGACGCCGAGGACCTGTCCGAGATGATTTCCGAGCTGAAGGCCCTGACGCCCCGCCCGGGCGCGGGCTTTGGCGGCGAGCCGGCCCAGACGGTGATCCCCGATGTACTGGTGCGGCCCGACCCGGCCGGCGGCTGGCGGATCGAGCTGAACGCCGACACCCTGCCCCGACTGCTGGTCGACAAGCGCTATCACGGGGTGGTGTCGGCCGGTGCCCGGTCGGACACGGAAAAGACCTTCGTCGCCGACTGCGCGGCCCAGGCCAACTGGCTGGTCAAATCGCTGGACCAGCGGGCCAAGACCATCCTGAAGGTGTCGTCCGAGATCATTCGCCAGCAGGACGCCTTTTTTGCCTTTGGCGTCGAGTTCCTGAGGCCGCTGAATCTGAAGACGGTGGCCGATGCGATCGGCATGCATGAGTCGACCGTCAGCCGCGTTACCTCGAACAAATATATGGCGACGCCGCGCGGGGTGTTCGAACTGAAATTCTTCTTCACCTCGGCGATCCAGTCGGTCGACGGCCAGTCCAGCCACTCGGCCGAAGCCGTCCGTCACCGGATCAAGTCGATGATCGACCACGAAGGACGAGACGGCGACGTTTTGTCCGACGACCGGATCGTCGAATTGCTGAATCAGGCGGGCATCGATATTGCCCGCCGGACAGTGGCGAAATATCGCGAAGCCCTGCGAATTCCGTCGTCTGTCGAGCGCAAGCGGCGTCTGAAAACCGGTTAACCGCGTCTGCTTGGGCGACCACAAAAATGTGAAGTCCGTTGACACCGAACGGCTTCGGTCGCGTTCTATCTCCTATGCAAGTCCAAGTCAGCGGTAAGCACGTGGATGTCGGCGAAGCGTTAGGCTCGCGCATCTCCCAGGAACTCAACGAGGGAGTCGGCAAATACTTTGAACGCGGCGGACAGGATGCCGAGGTTGTGGTGTCCAAGGACGGTCCCGGGTTCAAGGTCGATTGCTGGGTCCGGCTGGCGTCAGGCCAGAGTCTGGTCACCACCGGGCATGGGAGCGATGCCCACAGTGCCTTTTCCGATTCACTCGACAAGCTGGAAAAACGCGTCCGGCGCTACAAGCGGCGGCTGAAGGATCACCACGCCGGGCCCAAGGGCCTGTCGCCCGAGAAGACGGAGATGGCGGCCGCAGAGGTGGCGCGCATGACCGTCTTCCGCAATCTCGACGATACGGATGACGACGACTTTGCCGATGTGGGCAAGGCCGAGGGCGAGGCGCCGGCCGGTCTGGTCATCGCCGAGACCGAATCCGAACTGCGCACCCTGACCGTTGGCCAGGCGGTGCTGGAGCTGGACATGAGCGGCTACCCCGTCGTCGTGTTCAAGAATGCCGCCCATGGCGGCGTGGCCGTGGTCTATCGCCGGCCCGATGGCAACATCGGCTGGGTCGACCCCCGCCGGACAAGTTCACAGAACGGACACGGTTCGGTAAACGGTTCAGCGGTATAAGGCCTTTAAGGGGCCGCAAGTCGGGCCTAGAGGGCTGACGCCTTTCGGGTCCACAGTTGCGTAGTTCGGGGATGAGTATGGAAATCGGAGATCTGGTCAGCCGGGACGGTATCGTCCTGCGCGGAAGTGTCTCGTCCAAACGTCAGGCCCTGCAGGCGGTGGCGGATGCCGCTGCCCATGTGCTGGGCCATGCGGATGCCGCCCCCCTTATGGATGCCCTGATGGAGCGCGAAGCGCTGGGCTCGACCGGGGTCGGCTCGGGCGTGGCCCTTCCCCATGCGCGGCACCGGGATGTGGACCATGTGTTCGCCGTTCTGGTGCGGCTGGAGACGCCGATCGCGTTTGATGCCGTCGACGATCGACCGGTCGACATCCTGTTTGGTCTGTTCGCGCCGCCCAGCGATGGCGCCGGGCATCTGCGGGCCCTGGCTGCGGCCTCACGCGCGCTGCGCTCGCCGGACCTGCAGCAACGCCTGCGTCAGGCCGACAGCCGCGATACCCTGCATGCGCTGCTGGTCCGTCAGATCGTATCGACGGCGGCCTGAGGCCTGCTGCTTCAGCCAAGGGTCAGCAACCCCTTCCCGCTCATCCCCGCGGAAGCGGGGACCCAGTGTTTTGGCTTACCCTGCCCCTACCCCGGCCCGCTGCCAGCTATCCCGATCACCCTTTGCAAGGAAGAGCTGGGTCCCCGCTTCCGCGGGGATGAGCGGACTTAATGAAGGTGCGACCTGGCCGAGCTCCAGTCTGATCTCGAGTTCAGTGAACCGAGACCGGCTCCAGCTCGTGGGCCACGGCGGCGGCAAAGGCGCTTTCCCGGTCGGCCATGACGGCCAGACGCTCGCCGTCGGCGCTGTGCACCGCATACAGGGTCTGGCGCGGGTCCAGCCGGATGGGCGGCTGATCCGGATCGGTCGCGCCGGCGACCTCGTCCATGATTTCGGACGCGGCCACCTCACGCACATAGACCAGATCGGGCGCACCCAGATCGGCAAAGGCCTTGTCCGTCATGTCGTCGGTCGTCATCACCTGAAGTGGGCTCCTGAAACGCGGGTATGAAGGGTCAACGCGTGACCCCGGAAAGTGGCTCCGATGGGATCGGAGGCGGGACCAGCCTATCAGCGGGTCGTGATGGGAATACGGCGGGTCTGGGACACCTGTTCGGGCCGCAGAAGGTCGACGTGCAAAAGGCCGTGCTCCAGAGAGGCCTCCTCGACCTCAAGGCCATCGGCCAGCACGAAGGTCCTCAGAAACCCCCGCGCCGCGATGCCACGGTGCAGATAGGCATTCTCGGCCCCCCCCTTGTCGCCGCCGTCGCGCTTGCCAGAAATGGTCAGCTGGCGACCCTCGAGCGTGATCGACAGATCGTCGGGCGCGAAGCCGGCCACGGCCAGGGTGATGCGAACGGCGGCCTCTCCGCGCTGCTCGACATTATAGGGAGGATAGGCCTCGGAGGCCGCCCGCGCCGCCCGGTCGATCAGACTGCGGGTATGGTCAAAGCCCAGCAGAAACGGGCTGTCGAACAGGACTGTACGCGTGGTCATCCGGCCCTCCTGAAAGCGACCCTTGATGCGGACCCCCGAAAGCGGCGAATCCATCAAAGCCCTATCTGGGATGTGGCGGGCGGGCTTTCAAGCCTTGAGGCCCGGGGCTCAGATCCACCAGGAGCGCGGATTGGGGATGGCCCGGCGTGACTTGAGCAGCCAGCTACCCCAGGCGCCGCGCACCAGCACCCACAGCACCAGCAGGAACAGCACGAACACCCCGGCGTTGACCACGATCAGGATGACGCCGAGCACCGCCACGACCGCCGCTGCCCAGAGGGTGCGGACCTGAAAGACGTGGTGGCTGGCGGCCACTGCATGGGTCGGGACGTCGCGCACCATGACCGCCAGCAGGCCGATTACCGCCGACACGCCGAAGGTCGGAATGGCGAACAGGATCAGGGCATAGACGGTGTAGAGACCCATCATGCCCTCGGGCTCGGGCAGGTCGTCGGTGCGGGAGGGCCGGGGCGGGGCGCTGTGGGCCGGGGCGCTATGCGTGGGGGCGAGCGGCGCGACCAGCGGGGCATTCATCGGATCATCCACCGGATCGGGCTCGGGAGCGGGAGCGGGAGCGGGTTCAGGCTCCGGCGCGACCTCGGGCTCAGGGCTGCGCGGATGGGCCGCCAGCGATTCGGGCGAGCAGAATCCGACCTCGGCATCCGGGTCGGCCTCGGGCCGGGGGGCGGGCTGGTCCTTGAACAGGTCGGGATCGCCGGGTTCGGCCATCTGGCTCCTCACACTTCGGGGCGACAATGCCGGGGCGGGCGCGCGGGCGCAACCACTGTCAGCCGCGCGACAGGCGTATCTCGCAGCCGGCCTCGGCCGCGTCGGCCAGACAGCCGGGCTTGCCGATGCGCACCGTCACCCCCTGCACGACCGGATCGGCCATCAGGCTCCGGCCCAGTCGCTGGGCAAAGGTCTCCACCAGACCGACATGGCCCTCGGCCACCAGCTCGCGCGACAGGCGGGCGACATCCTCATAGTTCAGCGTATCGCCCAGCGCCTCGACCGGTCCGGGCGCCAGTTGCAGCGCGACATTGATCACCAGGGTCTGCAGGCGGCCAAGTTCGTGGTCGTGCACGCCGATGCCGGCCTCGACCACAAGGTCGCGCACGAACACGGTCAGCCCCTCGTGGCGCAGGCCGTCAGCCATGGATCAGTCCTCTTCGATATCGGGGGTGCGCCAGGCCAGATGTTGGCCCGAGTCGACGGCGATCATCTGGCCGGTGATCAGCGGCTCGCGGATAAGCCAGAGGACGGCGCGGGCAATCGCCTCCGGCTCGACCGCGCGGCCCAGCGGCGTGGACGCCGCCTCCGCCTGAAAAACCGCCTCGGTCTGATGGGTCGAGGCCAGCGTCGGCCCCGGGCCCACACCGTTCACGCGAATGACGGGGGCCAGGGCCTGGGCCATGGTACGCGTCGCCGTCCACAGCGCCGACTTGGACAGGCCGTAGGAGAAGAAGCGCGGATCGGGCTTCAGCACCCTCTGGTCCAGAATATTGACGATGGCCGAGCCGGCGGGGGCCAGGCCGGCAAAGGTCTGGGCCAGCAGCACAGGGGCGCGCAGGTTCACATCCATATGGCGCGACCAGCTGTCGCCGGTGATGGTCATCAACCGGTCGTCGTCGAACACCGAGGCATTGTTGACCAGCGCCGTCAGCGGGCCGAGGGCCGCGGCGGCCCGACCGATCAGACCGTGGGTGGCCACGGCATCGGCCAGATCGGCATCGAGGGTCACGGCCTTCCGGCCCAGGTCGCGCACCTCGGCGGCGGTTGCTTCGGCGGCCTCAGCATCCCGGCCATAGTGGATGGCAACATCCAGCCCGGCCCTGGCCAGCGTCAAGCTGATGGCGCGCCCGATGCGTTTGGCGCCGCCGGTGACCAGCACAGCCCCGGGCATGTCAGACGGACCCGTGGAGGTATCAGTCAACCCGGCCGAACTCGAACACGTTCAGTGCGCCCAGAACGATGACAAAGCCGAAGATGATGAAGAGCGCGGTCATGGAATTCTCCCGTCGGAAATCTGGTTCTGGCCTTAAAGCGCGCCCGGCCTCTGTTCAAGGGGCGCAGGCCGGGCCATCAAGCCGCATGGCCCCCTCCCCGACCCGCAATTGGCGCGAACGCATCGAGCCGTTCACCCGTCCGACCTTTCACACCCTGGCCCGGATGACGCGCGGCATGACGCTGGGCGTGCGCGGCCTGGCGGTCGATGGCGAAGGCCGCATCCTGCTGGTGCGCCACACCTATCTGCCCGACTGGTGGCTGCCCGGCGGCGGCGTTGATCGCGGCGAGAGCCTGCATGACGCTCTGGTGCGCGAGATGCGCGAGGAGACCGGCCTGGTCCTGACCGGGCCCGCCACCCTGCTGTCGATCCATTCGAACGAAGCCCATTTCCGGGGCGACCACGTGGCCGTCTATCTGATCCGCGACTTTGAGACCGGCCCCGCCAGCCAGCACGGCGAGATCGCCGAGACCGGCTGGTTTGCCCCCGACGCCCTGCCCGACGCCCTCAGCCGGGGCAGCCGTGCGCGGCTGAGGGAGTATCTGGACGGTGTGCCGGCCGACCTACGGTGGTGAGGACAGCGTTCCCATCCGCCCCTCCCGGTGCTAGCCAGCGCGGATGAACCCTGCACTGCTTGCCATGCTGGCCGTCGTTCTGGCGGGAGGGGCGACCGCCCTTCAGGCGCCGACCAATGCGCGGCTGGCCGAGGCCGTGGCCTCGCCGGTCAATGCGGCCTTTGTCTCGTTCGCGGTGGGCACGGTCGCGCTGGGGATGCTGGCGCTGATGCTGCAGACCCGGCCGGATATGGCGGCGACGCGGTCGCTGCCCTGGTGGGTGTGGATCGGCGGGCTGTATGGCTCGGTGTTCGTAGTCGCGGCCGCCTGGGCCGTGCCGCGGCTGGGGGTGGCAGTGACCATAACCCTGATGGTGGCCGGGCAGCTGATCATCAGCCTGATCCTCGACCATTTCGGGGCCATGGGCGTGCCGAAGCAGCCGATGAACCTGATGCGGGTGGCCGGTATCCTGATGGTGATCGGCGGCGTGGTTCTGGTCCGGCGCGGGTAGACCTATATTGGGGGCGATGACTGCCCTGCCCCCTGATTCCTCGACGGAAAAGCCGCCGCTGGTCGGCGCGGAGCTGATCCGCGACGAGGCCCGGCGTGCGCCCGACAAGCCGGGCGTCTATCGCATGTATGGCGAGGACGGCTCGTGCCTGTACGTCGGCAAGGCCAAGTCGCTGAAGAAGCGGGTGCTGCAGTATGCGCAGGGGCGGGTGCACAGCCAGCGCACGGCCCTGATGGTCAATCAGACGCGGTCGATGCAGCTGGTGCTGACGGCGTCGGAAACCGAGGCCCTGCTGCTGGAGGCGACCTATATCAAGTCGCTGAAGCCGCGCTACAATGTGCTGCTGCGCGACGACAAGAGCTTTTCCCAGCTGATGATCCGGCGCGACCACCCCGCGCCCCAGATCCGCAAGCACCGGGGCGGGCGGACGATCAAGGGCGACTATTACGGGCCGTTCGCCTCGACCTGGGCGGTCAACCGGACACTGACCACCCTACAGAAGGCCTTCCTGCTGCGGTCGTGCTCGGACAGTGTCTATGAGGGGCGCACCCGGCCCTGCATGCTGCACCAGATCAAGCGCTGTTCGGCGCCGTGCACCGGCCTGATCTCGCTGGAGGACTACAACCGGCTGGTGGGCGAGGCAGCGGCGTTTCTGAACGGCAAGTCGGATGCCGTGGTCGGGCGGCTGTCGCGCGACATGCAGGCGGCGTCCGAGGCCATGGACTATGAGCGCGCGGCGCGGCTGCGCGACCGCATCCGGGCACTGACCGCCATCTCGATGGAATATTCCCGGCTGGCGGGCGGGGTGTCCGAGGCCGATGTATTCGCCCTGCACACCGACGCAGGACAGGCCTGTGTGCAGGTGTTCTTCTATCGCGCGGGCCAGAACTGGGGCGGGCGGGCCTATTTCCCGCGCATCGACAAGAGCGACAGCGACACCGAAATCCTGTCAGCCTTTCTGGCCCAATTCTATGAGGACAAGCCGGTCCCGCGCCTGATCCTGACCAATCTGCGCCCGCTGGAACTGGAACTGCTGGAAGAGGCCTTCAGCCTCAAGGTCGAGCACAAGGTCGAGATCGCCATTCCCAAGCGCGGCGACAAGCTGAGCCTGGTCGACCATGCCCTGACCAATGCGCGCGAGGCGCTGGGCCGGCGGCTGGCCGAGACCTCGGCCCAGGGCAAGATCCTGGAGGCGGTGACCGAGGCCTTCGGGCTGGAGGCCCGGCCCGAGCGGATCGAGGTCTATGACAATGCCCACATTTCGGGCTCGAACGCGGTCGGCGGCATGGTCGTGGCCGGGCCGGAAGGCTATCGCAAGAACCAGTACCGCAAGTTCAACATCCGCGATCAGGACCTGACCCCCGGCGACGACTACGGCATGATGCGCGAGGTGCTGACCCGGCGATTTGCCCGCCTGCTCAAGGATGAGGAGGCCGGACAGGCGACCGAGCGGCCCGACCTGATCCTGATCGACGGCGGCGCCGGCCAGCTGTCGGAGGTGGTGCGGGTCATGGCTGATCTGGGCATCGACGATGTGGCCGTGGTCGGCGTGGCCAAGGGCCCGGACCGCGACGCCGGGCGCGAGCACTTCTTCATGCCTGGCAAACCGCCCTTCATGCTGCCGCAGAAGTCGCCGGCCCTCTATTACCTTCAGCGGCTGCGCGACGAGGCGCACCGGTTCGCCAACGGCGCCCATGCGACGCGCCGGTCGATGGATATCAAAAAGAACCCGCTGGACCAGATCGAGGGCATCGGCCCGGGGCGGAAAAAGGCCCTGCTGCAGGCCTTTGGCTCGGCCAAGGGGGTGTCGCGGGCCGCGGTTGTCGATCTGGCCAAGGTGGACGGCATCAGCCAGCCGACCGCCGAACGCATCCACGCCTTTTTCCGCAAGGGGTGAGGCTCACCACTCCAGCAGGGAGAGGCCGGGGATGTCGCGGAAGTCATCGGGGTTTCGAGTCACCAGAGGGGCATCGGCGATGATGGCCTGGGCGGCGATCATGCGGTCCAGTACCTTTCTCCGGGAGTAGCCGACCGCCTGGACAATCGCCCCGTAAGCGTCTGCCTCCGCAAGGCCGAAACCCAGGACCTCGATCTCCCGAAGCATCAGCGAGAGGGTCGCTTCGCGCACGGGGGACTCAGGTCCGGTCAGACCGGCTTTGAGTTCAACAACCGAAATGACTGAAAGGAGCAGCTGCTCGTCGGAGCGCGCCACTCTGGCACGCACATCAACGTCCCCATCCCTTAGAGGGATGGCAATGCTGGTATCGAGGAGCAGGGCCAATCAGAGACCTTTGCGGACCGGCGCGATGAAGGGCGGACGCTTCTGAACGCTGGAGGGTTTCGGTAGCCTGTCGAGAGCCTCGACCAGTTGTCGCGGCTTCATACGCCTTGGCCGCATGGTGACCACATCGCCATTGCGCTCGATCTCAACCTCGACCCCCGGGCCGAAAGTGATTTCCTTGGGCAGGCGCACGGCGTCGCTGTTGCCACTGCGAAATATCCGACTGACGACACCCATGGCGCTACTCCCAATGTATATACGAGTATACACCATTTTCGGGACCCGCTCAAACCGCTAGGCTCCTCGTATGACCGACCTCTCCTCCGATCCCTTGCTGGCCGGCTATCGCCGGTTTCGTGCGCATCAGTGGCCGCGGGCCCGTGCGGCCTATGAGACCCTGGCCGAGGCCGGGCAGACGCCGCACACCCTGTTCCTGGCCTGTTCGGACAGTCGGGCGGACCCGGCGCTGATCTTTGACGCCGCGCCCGGCGATCTGTTTGTCGTGCGCAATGTCGCCAATCTGGTGCCGCCCTACCAGCCCGACGGCGGGCTGCACGGGGTGTCGTCGGCGCTGGAGTTTGGGGTCAAGGCGCTGAAGGTGTCGCGCATCGTCGTCATGGGCCATGCCCACTGCGGCGGGGTGGCGGCCATGCGCTCCGAAAGCCCGCCGCCGGGACTGGATTTCGTCGAGGCCTGGATCGATCAGGGCCGCCCGGCGGTGCGCGAGGTCCTGCACACCTGCAGCCACGATCACGCCGAGCAGCTGAGCGAGGAGGCCATCGTGCGGCTGTCGCTCGACAATCTGCGGACCTTCCCGTGGATCGCCGAGCGCGAGGCGACGGGCGCCCTGACCCTGACCGGTCTGCATTTCGGCATCGCCGACGGGGTGCTGCGCGTTCTGGGAGACGACGGGCAGTTCCAGCCGGTCTGAACGGCTCGCCAGCGCCCGCGAAGCATGGCACATCCATGGGATCGGAGATGACCATGCCCCAGTCGGACACTGCCCCCCACCACCACGCCAATCCCATCCCCAACATCCTGACCGGCCTGCGACTGGCCGCCGGGGTGGTGATGTTCCTGATCCTCGCCGGAGCCACGGGCGGCATACCGATCGTGTCGTCCTATCTCAGCCCCGAGGACCAGTTCGGCCTCTATCGCGTGGCCTTCATCATCTTTGTCGTGGCGGCCACAACCGACTGGATCGACGGCTATCTGGCCCGGCGCTGGCACGCGACCACACGCTGGGGGGCGATCCTGGATCCCATCGCCGACAAGGTGCTGGTGACCGGCGCCATCCTGGGCGTGCTGACCTCGGGTTCGGTGCCGCAGATCGCCATTCCCTGCGGCCTGATCCTGTTCCGCGAGTTCGCGGTCTCGGCCCTGCGCGAGACCGTGGCCGGCAAGGTCAAACTGCCGGTCACCCTGCTGGCCAAGTGGAAGACCACCCTGCAGCTGGTGGCGCTGGGCGCCCAGCTGTTTGCCCGCAACTGGGACGGTTTTGGGCTCGAGTTCGAATATTATCCCTACTTCCAGATGTTTGCCGATGTGCTGATCTGGGCCGCAGCGATCATCACCCTCTGGACCGGGTGGCAGTATTTCGACAAGGCCCGCCGGAAGATGGCGCACCTCTGAAGTTTAGGCAGTAGGCAGTAGGGTCACGCGGGTCAGTCGGGGGCATGCGCCTCAAGTCGGATGATGAGGCCGCGCATCATTTTTCCGAGTTCATCGGCCTGACGCAGAGCGTCGGCTGCGGCGGCTTCGGTCGCAAGGCCGACGCGGACGGCAATCAGCAGGTGGGTCTCGGTTTCCTTCAGTGAACCCTGCGCGATCCTGAGGAAGTTGAGGTAGGCACCTTTCGAGGACCGGCCATAGCCTTCGGCGATATTGGCGGGCACCGAGGTGGCGGCACGTCGGGTTTGGGCGGTTAAACCGAACCGCTCTTCGCCCGGATACGACCTCGTCAGCTCGTAGCTCGACTGAGCCATATCCATCGCCCGCTGCCAGACCTTGAGGTCACGATAGCTGTTGATCTGATCCATGGCTCAGCCCCCGCCACAACACAGTCCCTACTGCCTACTGCCTATTCCCTACTGCCTCACTCGACGCCGAGCTCGGCCAGCAGGCCGTCCATGCCATAGACGTCGCGGAGCGCTACGGTGATGGCGCCGGTCGTGACGATCACGCTGCGATTGACCGAGGGGTCATAGCCATAGGCGTTGCGCTGGGTGAGGACGGTCGAGTCAAAATTGGCCCCGATGATCTCGCCCCGGGCATTGATGGCGGGGGACCCCGATGAGCCGCCGATGGTGTCGGTCGAGACCGACATGTTCAGCACCGTGTCCGGGTCGATCCGGTCACGCGCGGCCAGCAGCTTGGGCGCCACATCGAAGGGCGCGGCGCCGGTCGACCGGTCCCACAGCCCGCCGAAGGTGGTGAAGGGCTGAACCGTCGTGCCCTGATACGTCCAGCCCTCGACCCGGCCCCAGGTCAGACGCAGGGTGCCGGTCGCATCGGGATAGACGCTGTCGCCATAGGCGGCGAAACGGGCAGCGGCCAGATCCTCGGACGCCTGGGCGGTCGGGGCCTCGACCGTGTCCTCCCACTCGGCGCGCACCGACCGGGTTACGCCCTGGATCGACAGGACATAGCGGATCAGGGGGTCGTCCGAGGCCATGATGGCCGGGAGGCCACCGTCCCACAGGGCCTTGCGCACGGCCGGATCGGCCAGCGTCGTGCCGGAAATCAAACGCTCCGACAGCCCCTCGGGCGACTCGCGGCCCAGCAGGGTGCGGATGCGCGGATCGTCGACCGTCAGCCACTCGCGGGACTTCGACAGCCACCATTCCATGCGGACCTGCTCAAGGTCGGCATAGACGGGGCGGTCGGCCAGCAGGCGCGATTCAATGCCGCCGAGGCGGGTGTCGGCATATTCGGGCAGGCGCTCGGCCGCGGGCTTGTCGCGCTCCTGCGCCGCGCGCACCAGGGTCTCGGCCCAACCGTAGAGGGTCGAGCCGCCGCCGGCGCGGGCCACCAGCAGGGCATAGGCGGGGTACAGCCGCCGCACATCGTCCTGTACTGCCGACAGGGTGGTCCAGGGGTCGGCGCCCCCGGCCGCCGTATGCGCCGCCAGCCAGTCGCCCGAGCGGCCGCGGAAGTCGGCTTCCTGCTCGGCCTTGGCGGCCATGAAGTCGGTGTCGACCAGGGCGCGCATGCGGCCGATGCCGCGCTTGTAGCTGTTCTCGAGCCCGACCAGCGGGTCCATGACGATGAAGGCGTTCTCATCGCTCTCGGACCCGAAGCGGATCATGCGGCCGCGCAGTTCGGACATGATCAGCTGGTCCAGCGGCAGCTGCACGTCACGCACGGTCAGCAGCTGGTCCATGGTCAGCAGGCGCTGGGTCGAGCCGGGGCTGCCCGAGACGAACACCGGCTCACCCGCCGTCGGGCGGTCCGGGTTCCAGGTGAAATGGGTCGGCGTCTCGACCGGCGCGCCGTTCTCGTACAGGCGGATGAAGGCCGCATCGATGGCAAAGCGCGGGAAGTTGAAATTGTCGAGATCGCCGCCGAAGGTCGCGGCGCGGTCCTCGGGCGCAAACGCCAGCCGCACATCGGTGTAGCGGCGATAGCTGTACAGTTTGAACTGACCGCCCCGGTAGAGCGACACCACCTGACAGCGGCGCTCGGGCTGGTCCTTGCAATATTCCGCCTCGATGGCCGCAGCCTCGGTGTCCCGGGCGCGGTTGAAGGCCTGACCGCTCAGGCCGCGCCCGGCGGCGTGCATGCGCGCGGTGACGTCGGTGATGTCCATCAGGATCTCGGCCGAGGCCCCCGGACAGCGCAGCTCTTCCGCGCGGGTGGCGGGGGTAAAGCCGGTCTCGGCATAGTTGATGGCCGGGGTCGAGAGCTGGGCAACGCAGCTGGCGACGCAGTGGTTGTTGGTCAGCACCAGCCCCTCGCCCGAGACCACGCCCGCCGAACAGCCGCCGAACTTGACCGAACTGCGCTGCACCCGGTCCAGCCATGCCTGATCGATGGCCGTGCCCAGGGCGGCATTGGCGCGGGCGATCGGGAAGTTGTCGAAGGTCCACATCCCCTCATCGGCCTGGGCCGGGGTGACCGGCCCGAGGCCCAGGGCAGCGCCCATGGCAAGAGCGGTCACCGAAGCGGCGAAGCGAAGCGGGCGGAATGTCATGGGGTGTTTCCTGGATGGTTTCGGGCCGTAGTCCGTCCCTGCGACCAGAGTTAAACCGCCTGTGGGCCTGTCGTCCATGCCGATCACGGGGGGATGAACATGACCCTTACCCCGATTTAACTTGGCCTTGCGCGTCATGGCCTTCAGAACCGGGCCAACGTCAGGGGTTTGGCACCACATATGTCGCTTGCACTATCCACACTGCTGTATGAATGGCGCCGCTATATGGCGGCCGTGATGGCGCTGGCGCTGTCGGGCCTGCTGGTGCTGGCCATGACCGGCGTCTTCATCGGCATCGGCAAGGGCTTTACCGCGACCATCGAACGGTCGGGCGCCGACATCATGATCATGCAGCCCGGCGCCACCAGCCTGATCGGCGGCCCCTCGGGCGTGCCGCGCCGCTTCATCCCGCTGGCCTATCGCCACCCCGAGGTGGTCGAGGTCAAGCCGCTGGACGGCGCCGGTGGCAGCTTCCAGAGCATCAGAGGCTATGACCCGACCATGTCCCAGGCCGAGCGGGCCAAGACCAAGGCCCCGCGCCGCGAGTTCGTGCAGACGGTCATCATCGACACCACGCCGGGGTCGGTGACCATCCCGCGCGACTATTCCCAGGAACTGGTCGATGCCCTGCGCCAGCCCTACACCGTGGCGGTCGATGAGACGGCCCTGACCAAGCTGGGCGTCAAGCTGGGGGACCGCGCCCTCTATAACGGCCGGACCGTGACCGTGGTCGGCGTGACTCGCGGCTATCCCAATATGATGCAGTCCACCATCGTCATGTCGCGCGACACCCTGCGCATGGTGGGACAGTCCGACGAAGGCTCCCGCGTCGGCCCGCTGATGATCAAGATCAGCGACCCGGCCCGCGCCCAGGTCGTCGCCGCCCAGCTGACCGCCATGGGCGACGGCCAGTGGAAGGCCTGGACCCGTCAGGAGCTGGCCGATGCCAATGCCGGGGCCATGTTCGAGGAAGGCATTCTGGTGATCATCATCGGCGGCTGCGTGGTGCTGGGCACCATCATCGGCGTGGCCATCACTTGGCAGACCCTGCGCGGCGCCATCATGGCCAACATCAAGGAGTTCGCCTCGCTGCGGGCCCTCGGCGTCGGCATGGGCTCGCTGCGCCGCATCGTTATGGAGCTGAGCTTCTGGGTCGGTCTGGTCGGCGTGGCCGCCGCCATCGGCCTGACGATGCTGGTGCAGTGGTTCGCCCTGTCGAATGCCGTCATCATCTCCCTGCCCCCCATACTGCTGATCGTGGTCGGCGGCGGGCTGATCATCATCGCCATGCTGTCGGGCCTGCTGTCGATGGGCGTCCTCAAGAACAGCCAACCGGCGGACCTGCTGCGATGAACGCCACAAAAACGCACGGCAAGCACGGCGACTTCGCGATCGAGGCCAAGGGTCTGGTCAAGCGGTTCAAGTCGGGCAAGGCCTTCATCGAAGTGCTCAAGAACGTCGATTTCGACGCGCGCCACGGCGACCTGACCATGGTCATGGGCCCGTCCGGCTCGGGCAAGTCGACCCTGATCGCCGCCCTGTCGGGCCTGCTGCGCCCCGAAGAGGGCAAGGTCAGCGCACTGGACGTCGACAATCTTTGGAAGATGTCGTCGGGCAAGATCGACAAGTTCCGGCTGGATCACTGCGGCTTCATCTTCCAGGGCTTCAACCTGTTCCCGGCCCTGTCGGCCCTGCAGCAGGTCGAGATCGTGCTGAAGTTCCAGGGACTGTCAAAGTCCGACGCGCGCAAACAGGCCATGATCACGCTGAAGGAAGTGGGGCTGGGCCACCGGCTGCACCAGCGCCCGTCGATCCTGTCGGGCGGCGAAAAGCAGCGCGTCGCCATCGCCCGCGCCCTCGCCAAGAACCCGCAGATCCTGTTCGCCGACGAACCGACCTCGGCCCTCGATGGCGAGAACGGCCAGATCGTCATCCAGCTGCTGCGGCGCGCCGCCACCCAACACGGGGCCGCCGTGATCTGCGTCACCCACGACCCGCGCCTCGAGGCCTGGGCCGACCGCGTCATCAAGATCGAGGACGGCATCATCATTTCCGATGAGCGCCGCGTTCCGGACCCCAACGCCGCCCTTGCCCACCACTGATTGGGCCCACCACTAACCCTCTCTCAGAGACCGAAAGACCGCCATGCCCGCCTTCCTGAAGAACAAATGGCTCTGGATCGGCCTTGTCGTCATTGTCGTCGCTGTCGTCGGCTTCATGATGATGCAGGGCGCCAACAAGGCCAAACAGGCCGAACTGGCCGAGGCCACAGCCAATGCGCCCGTCAGCCCCTATGCGGCCGTCGCCAACGGCAAGGCCGACGTCGAGGGCGGCATCATCCAGGTCGCGGCCCGCCGCGGCGGCATTGTCCGGGCCGTCTATGTCGAGGAAGGCGATCTGGTCTCCGCCGGTCAGATCCTGGCCCGTCAGGAAGACGACGAGCCTCGCCTCGCCGTTCAGCGCGCCCAGGCCGAGGTCGCCCAGGCCCGCAGCCAGCTGGCCGCCCTGCGTGTCGATCTGAGCGCTGCCCGCCGCGAATATGAGCGCATGTCCTCGCTGGCCGACAGCAACTATATCGCCGCCCAGCGTCTGGATCAGGCCCGCGACGCCGTCGCCATGGCCGAGGCCCGTCTGGCCAGCCAGCAAGCCAGCGTCCGCACGGTAGAGGCCCGTCTGGCCGAGGCCGAATACAATCTGGAACTGACGGTCGTCCGCGCCCCGATGAGCGGCCGGATCGTGCGCCGCTATGCAAACCCCGGCGCCGGGGCCTCGACCCTGAACGTCTCGACCATGTTCGACCTCGAGCCCGATGCCCCGCGCATCGTGCGCGCCGAGATCGTCGAGGCCGACATCCCCAACATCCAGATCGGTCAGGCCGTCGAGATCAGCCCCGAGGGTGACCCCTCCAAGGTCTATGTCGGCCGAGTGCTGCGCCGCGCCGCCGTATTCGGGGCCCGCAAACTGTCCTCGGATGACCCCTCGCAACGGTCGGACGAGCGGGTCATCGAGGTGGTCGTCGCCTATGACGAGGCCCCCCTGCTGATCGGTCAGCGGGTGCTGGTGAAGTTCATGAGGCCGGGCGAAACCGCTGGCGCCCCGCGCGACACCCAGGTCGGCGTCGGCCCCGACCGCGCCATGCGCGAGCCCGGCAGCTGATCCGGACGGGGCCTCAAGCCCCGGTAAAGCGGCCCGGGCGCTTTTCCAGCGCGGCGGCGACGCCCTCGGCGTGATCGTCGGTCATGTGGGCGAGGGCCTGCATGGCGGCGGTCATCTCGAGGATCTGGTCGAAGGTCAGGTCGCGCCCCTGACGCAGCAGAGCCTTGGTCATGCGCAGCGCCTGGGGCGGCTGGGCGGCGATCTCGCGGGCCATCGTCAGGGCCTCGTCCATCAGGGCGGCGGCGGGCACCACCCGGTTGACCAGCCCCCACTCCAGCGCCGTGGCCGCATCGATGGAGCGCGCGGTGAACAGCAATTCCGCCGCCCGGGCATAGCCGACATTGCGTGGCAACAGCCAGGTACCGCCGTCGCCCGGCAGGATACCCAGCTTCAGGAAGGGCGCGCCGAAACTGGCCGCGTCCGAGGCGATGCGGATGTCGCCCAGACCGGCGATGTCGCCGCCCAGACCCATGGCCGGTCCGTTGACCGCAGTAACCAGCGGCACCTCGAGCTCATACAGGCTGCGCACGATCCGGTGCACGACCCGGCGGTAGCGCTCGCGGATGGCGGTGCCGGGTCCCTTGAACATGTCGCGGCGGTCGCGCATGGCCTTGAGGTCGCCCCCGGCGGAAAAGGCCCGACCTGCTCCGGTCAGGATCACGACCCGGACCTCGGGGTCGGCATTGACAGCCTCGCAGGCCGCAGCAAAGGCGTCGCCGTCCTCAAGATCGGGCAGGGCGTTCAGCCGCTCGGGCCGGTTCAGGGTCCAGATGACGATCGGCCCTTCGCGCCGCGTCTCGATCAGTCCCGCCATGCCACACCCCGGATCCAGAATTGAAAAGCCCCGGCCTTTTCAGGTCCGGGGCCTTCAGATGCAAGCCGTGATCACCGTGTGGAGATCAGCGGCGCTTCTTGATCGGATAGGGCACGAAATTCGACGGGTGGCTGACCACGCGGTCGCCCGCCCCGTTCGTATTCCGTGTGTCCACCAGAAGCCCGCCCCACAGGGCAAAGGACATCATGGCGTGCTGGAGGTTTTTCTCTTTCCTGTTCATGGTGGCGTCTCCTTTCGCTGAACGATGAAAAGAGACGCGTCGTGCTCACAGGGGCTTTCACCCTCTCAGTCGTTTCGCGTCCTTTACAGGAAACGACAGTTTTGTGACGGACGCAAGTTTTTTCGTCTGTTGCCGGATCATATTTGCGGTTGATGTCACATATGCGCACCCCCTCTGACGGCCCTCCCAAGCCCATCAAGACCCCCTGCACCAAGGTCTGCACGGTGGATGGCGCCTCCGGTCTTTGCCTCGGCTGTCTGCGGTCGCTGCAGGAGATCGCCGAGTGGAGCCGTCTGGATGACGCCACGCGTGAGGCCATTCTGGAGGAGCTGCCCGGGCGGGTGACGCGCCTTGACCCGGCGTTGCAGGGGCTGGTGCCGCGCTAACCATTTGTCAGCCATGACGCTTCACCGCATCCCAACGTCCATGCCCTAGACCGGACCCATGATTGCCGCAGAAGCGGCGCGTACATACGGGTGTCCGAGTGAGTATCGACATGACCGGCAGCGTTTCCGGAAGTGCTGTTCTGGCCGCGGCCGTGGGGACCTCCCTTCTGGCGGCCTGGGGCTTTGGGGCCCTTTCCGACAAATCCGCCCAGGCAGCGTCCCCGCCGGCCGCCGTGGTGCGGATGACCGAAACTGCCACCCCCATCCAGCGCGGTGCGGACGGTCATTACTGGGCCCGCGCCCAGGTGGAGAACAAACCCGTCGCCCTGCTGGTCGATACCGGGGCCGCCGCCGTGGTGCTGCGCCCGGCCGATGCCCGGGTGCTGGGACTGAACCCCGAGACCCTCGATTACAGCCAGTCGGTTCGCACCGTGTCGGGCATGGCCCAGGCCGCATCGGTGACGCTGTCCAGCGTAACCGTGGCGGGCGTCGAGATCCGCGATGTCGCCGCCCTGGTGGTCCAGGCCGACTTGCCGCACTCCTTGCTGGGGATGAGCTTCCTCGGCCGCCTGTCGGGCTTTGAGGCCACGCCCGAGGGCCTGGTGCTGAAGCCCTAAAGCGCCTTGGCGAGCACCGACACCGCCGTCGCCATCAGGTAGAGGGCGAACAGCCGCCGGAGCAGCCGTCGGTCAAGGCGGTGGGCCAGCCGTGCGCCATACGGGGCGACAAGGGCTGTCAGCCCCCCGATCACGAGGGCGGCGGGCACATTGACATAACCCAGCGACAGCGGCGGCCGCCCCTCCGCCGACCAGCCGAACACGACAAAGCCGACCGTCGCAGCCGCGCCAATCGCCATGCCGAAGCCCGAGGCCGTGGCCACCGCCTGATGGATTGGGCGTCCGCACAGGGTCATCATCAGCCCGCCGAAACTGCCGCCGCCGATACCCATCATGGCCGACAGCCCGCCGATGGCCGTGCCCCAGCCGCGCCGGGCCCAGCCCGTCGGCACATCCCGGGCCAGGGTGAAGCGCTCGGGCATCAGGCCCAGTTGGGCAGCGATCAGGCCCAGAAAGATCGCGTAAATCCAGGCCAGCTCCTGCATCGACACCAGCCCCGCCAGAAACGCCCCGACCAGCGCGCCACCGCCGACCCAGGGCGTCCAGGTCTTCAGCACGACCTCATCGACCGCCCCATGCGCCCGGTGCGCCGTCAGCGACCGCCAGGAGGTCAGCACAATGCTGAGCAGGGAACTGCCGACCGCCACATGCAGATTGGCCTCGCCGCCCAGACCCAGCAGGGCAAAGGCCCAGAACAGCACCGGCACGATCACCGTGCCGCCGCCCACGCCGAACAGGCCCGCGATCAGCCCGGCGAACACCCCCGCTGCGGCCAGCCCCGCGATCAGGCTGGCAAACTCGAGGGAGGAAAGGTCCACTAGGCGGCGGACTCAAGCCGCGCGGCGGCCCGGGCCTCGGCGTCGAGCACGGCGTCCAGCGCCCGGTCCAGAACCTCCAGCCCCGCGCCGGGCTGGATGCTGTCGACCGTCAGGATCCGCCGCCAGCTGCGCGCGCCCGGCCGACCGTGCATCAGGCCCAGCATGTGGCGCGCCATGGCCGGCAGAGGCACGCCCTCCTCCAGCCGCGCCGCCATATAGGGGCGGTAGGTGGCAAGCGCGTCCTCGACCGACCGCGCCTCGCCCTCGCAGAAGATCAGCGGATCGACCCGGCCGAGACCCGCGGGCTCATGATAGGCGGTGCGGCCCAGCATGACCCCGTCCAGCGCCGCGCCCTCCACCGGCTCCAGCAGGTCGCGGGCCGCCTCGACCGACGGCACGCCGCCGTTCAGCACCACGGTCAGTTCGGGCCGCTCGCGCTTCAGCCGCCGGACGAGGTCATAGTCCAGCGGCGGAATGTCCCGGTTCTCCTTGGGCGACAGCCCCTTCAGCCAGGCCATGCGGGCATGGACGATGAAATGATCGACCCCGGCGGCGACGCAGGCCTCGACCAGGGCGAACAGGGCCTGCTCGGGGATCTGGTCATCGACGCCGATCCGGCATTTGACCGTCACCGGCACCGGCACGGCCTCGGCCATCGCGCGCATACAGTCGGCCACAAGGGCGGGCTCGCGCATCAGACAGGCCCCGAACCGGCCGGACTGAACCCGGTCGGACGGACAGCCGACATTGAGGTTGATCTCGTCATAGCTGAACGGCAGGGCCGCCCGGGCGGCCTCGGCCAGCGCCTTCGGGTCCGATCCACCCAGCTGAAGGGCTACCGGCCCCACGTCGGGGTCATGCTGCAGCAGGCGCGTCCGGTCGCCATGGATCACCGCATCAGCGGTCACCATTTCGGTGTAGAGCATGGCCCGGCGGGTCAGGGACCGATGGAAGGCCCGGCAGTGCCGGTCCGTCCAGTCCATCATCGGGGCGACGCTCAGCCTGTGGGCGGCGAAGGTCATGCCCGGGGCGGATACACCAAAAGGGCGCTGACAGGAATTCGCACCGCGAATCCCGGCGGGCCGCGCCAGACCCCGCCTCTTTGTCGCCTTGTCCGCGCCGTGCAGGGGTCGCAGGTTCGGCACGACGGCGGGGCCGCGAGGCCCGCACGGCGGGAACGCGGTGCGGATTTCGTCCCAACCCCGCCTTAGTTGCATCGCGGAATAAGAGCCGCTACCTTAGTGATCGAGACCACTAGTCCTTGTTTTTCAAGGGCTTTGGTGAACCGGTATCGGAACCGGATCCGGGTTTCACCCGTTTTGACAATACGTCCAACCTCCCCGGAAGGAGCTTTTCCATGCGTATCACTCTTTTTGCTGCCGTCTCTGCCGTGGCCCTGATGGCCGGTTCGGTTCAGGCCGCGCCCGCCAACCTCAGCCCGGCCGCCGCTGTGGCCCAGGATCCCGGCTACTCTGATGACGAGCTGAAGAAGTTCGGCACCGCCATGGAGCAGCTGTCCGGCATTTCCGCCCAGATCCAGGGTGGCACCCCGACCGCCGAACAGCAGGCCGAAATGGCCGGCATCGTGGAGAACTCGGGCCTGACCATCGACCGCTTCAATGCGATCTCGCAGGCCGTCAGCGCCGATCCGGTGCTGCAGGCCCGGATGGCCGTGGTCATGACGCCGCCGTCGCCGGAAGGCTCGGTCGCCGCCTCGGTCACCGATCAGGAAGTCGAGCAATTCTCCTCGGCCGTGGGCCGGATCCAGGACATCGCGGCCGGCATCCAGGGCGGCACCCCGACCGCCGAGCAGCAGTCTGAAATGGCCGCTGTCGTCGAGGGCTCGGGCCTGACCATCGACCGCTTCAACGCGATCTCGACCGCGGTCAGCCAGGACCAGGCGCTGCAGGCCCGGATGCTGCTGGCCGACGCCAACCGCGCGGCCGGCATGTCGGGCGGCCAATAGGCCCAACGACAGTCTGATCTGAAGAAGACGGCGGTTCCTTACGGAGCCGCCGTTTTTTCGTCGGCCTCGACCGCGTCCTCGTTCAGCAGACGCCCCTCACGGCGCGGCTTGATATAGGGCGCCGGCTGCGGCGTCGGCATATTGCCCCGCATCAGGGCCCGCCCGGCCTGCAGACCGCCCGACAGCTGCAGCGTCAGCCGTTCGTCGTCGCGCCTGCGGACGTCGTCGATGGTCTCGCGCGCCTCCAGGTCCGACACCCCCAATTCCTTCAGCACCTGCTCGCCAAACGCCAGTGCCGACTCGAAGGTCTCGCGGATCTGATAGTCGACCCCCGCCTCGATCAGCCGCAGCGAATGGCCCCGGTCATAGGCGCGCACGAACAGCTTGGTCAGCGGGAACTCCGAACGGATCAGCTCGACGATGTGGTCCGCCTGCTCCGGCTTGTCGATACAGACCAGCACCGCCTCGGCCTTGTCGACGCCCGAGGCGCGCAGCACGTCCAGCCGCGTGCCGTCGCCGTAATAGACCTTGAAGCCGAACTGGCCGGCCGCCTGGATCATCTCGACGTCGTTCTCGATGATTGACACATCGACGTCGCGCGCCAGCAGGGGCTGGGACACCACCTGGGCAAAGCGGCCAAAGCCGATGATCAGCACCTGCTCGCGCAGGTTCTCGGCCATCTCGACGCCGTCCATCGCGCCGGAATCCAGCGTTTCCTTCGGCATGAACCGGCCCAGCAGCAATGTCGTGACCGGCGTCAGCACCATCGAAAGGATGACAATGGCCGTCAGCGCTGCACTGATACGGGCATCGAACAGGCCCACCGTACCCGCCGCCGCATAGAGGACAAAGGCGAACTCGCCCCCCTGCGCGAACAGCACGGCGCGCTCGACCGCCTCGCGCTCCCGCGCCTTGAACAGCCGCGCCACGCCATAGATGGCCACCGCCTTGACCGCCATGAAGGCGATCACCCCGCCGACCACCAGCTGCCAGTCGGCAATCACCACCCCGATATCCAGCGCCATGCCGACGCTCAGGAAGAACAGGCCCAGCAGGATGGCGCGGAACGGCTCGACATCGGCCTCCAGCTGGTGGCGGAAGGTCGATTCCGACAGCAGCACCCCGGCCAGGAACGCCCCCATGGCCATCGACAGCCCGCCCATGTCCATCACCCAGGCCGCGCCGACCACCACCAGCAGGGCGGCGGCGGTCATCACCTCGCGCCCGCCATACCGGGCCAGGATGCGGAACACCGGGTTCATGACAAAGCGCCCGGCCACCATCACCGCCGTGATCGCCGCCAGCGCCAGACCGACCGTCTGCCACAGCGGCGGGCCCTCGACCGTATTGACGCCCGTGACCGTGGCCAGCACCGCCACCACCGCCAGAAGCGGCACGATGGCGAGGTCTTCCAGCAGCAGGATCGACACCGCCCGCTGGCCTGATGGGGCGCCCATCTCGCCCCGCTCTTCCAGCATCTGCATGATCACGGCGGTCGAGCTGAGGACAAAGCCCATGGCTCCGACGAAGGCGACCGCCGGCGACAGGCCCAGCGCCAGACCGGTCAGGGTCAGCAACAGGCCACAGACCGCCACCTGGGCCGCGCCGAGACCGAAGATCTCTTTCCGCAGCGACCACAATCGGGTCGGTCGCATCTCCAGCCCGATGATGAAAAGGAAGATGACCACGCCGAATTCAGCGACGTGCAATATGGTCTCCGGCTCGGAAAACAGGCCCAGACCGAACGGCCCTATGGCCAGACCGGCGGCCAGATAGCCCAGCACCGAGCCCAGCCCTAACTTGCGAAAAATCGGCACCGCCAGAACGCCGGCCCCCAGCAGCGCCGCCGCATGCCCCAGCCCCAGTCCGCCCGCATCCGCCATGGCCGCCTCCCCCTGATTGAAACTGACTCCGTAGCAGAGGTTGGCGAGGCCGTCACAATCTGGCCCCATAACCCACGGCTGAATGCACGCCTCGACCTTGGAGGGTGTCGCCATGACTCGCACGAAGCCGAACCGCATTGCCGCCGTCGCTGTCAGCGGCTCGCTGATCCTGTCGCTGTCCGGCCCGCCTGCCGTCGCTGTCCCGTCGCAGGATCGCGTGGTCGATGGCGAGCCCACGGCCGCCGCCTGCGCGCCCTTCGGCTTCGGCCCGCCGACCCGACCCGAGCGGGGCTATGTCACAGCCCCACCGCCGCCTCCTGCACCGCCGATGCCTCGGCCGCCCGTCGTTGGTGAGGCCGCCACCGCTGACGAGATCGTCGTCAATGGCTCGCGAATCCGCCGGGACCCCGCCAACGCTCCGACGCCCTTGGTTCAGGTCGAGCGCGAGGCGTTGCTGGCCTCGGGGCAGACGGGGACCGTCGATTACCTGGCGACCGTCCCCGCGCTCTCGAACTCCCTGGTGCCCGGTTCGCCGGTCACGCCGCCCTCCACCGAACGCTATCCCGACGCCGTGCCCAATCCGGTCAAGCGCACCGCCGACGAGCCGGTCTCGACTTTCTCGATTGATGTCGACACAGCCGCCTATTCCAATGTCCGGCGCTTCCTCGGCGACGGTCAGCGGCCGCCGCGCGATGCCGTGCGTGTCGAGGAAATGGTCAATTATTTCGACTATGACCTGCCGGCCCCGGCCTCGAGGGAGCAGCCCTTTGCCGTCACCACCAGCGTGGTCGACTCGCCCTGGAGCCCCGGCCGCAAGATCGTCCATGTGGCACTTCAGGGCTATGAACTGCCGGCCAACCAGCGCCTGCCGCTGAACCTGACCTTCATGGTCGATGTGTCCGGCTCGATGCAAAGCCCCGACAAGCTGGGGCTGGCCCAGCGCACCATGAATCTGATCATCGACCGCATGCGGCCGCAGGATTCGATCGCCGTCACCACCTATGCCTCGGGCGCGCGCATTCTGCTGACGCCGACACCGGGCACCGAAAAGCTCAAGCTGCGCTGCGCCGTGGCCTCCCTGTCCGCCGGCGGCTCGACCGCCGGGGCAGCGGGCATGGTCAATGCCTATGACCAGGCCGAGGCGGCCTTTGGCGCGGACAAGATCAACCGCATCCTGATGTTCACCGACGGCGACTTCAATGTCGGGGTGACCGAGGACAAGCGGCTGGAGGACTATGTCGCCGAAAAGCGCGAAACCGGCATCTATCTGTCGGTCTATGGCTTCGGGCGCGGCAACTATCAGGACGCCCGCATGCAGGCCATTGCCCAGGCCGGCAACGGCACCGCCGCCTATGTCGATGATCTGGACGAGGCCCGGCGCCTGTTCGGTCCGGCCTTTGACCGGGGCGCCTTTCCCATCGCCGACGACGTCAAGATCCAGGTCGAGTTCAACCCGGCCCGGGTCAGCGAGTACCGGCTGATCGGCTATGAGACGCGGATGCTGTCCGAGGCCGATTTCTCGAACGACCGCATCGATGCGGGCGAGGTCGGATCGGGCGCAGCCGTCGTCGCCCTCTATGAGATCACCCCCGTGGGCGGACCCAGCCAGCTGCCGGATCGCCGCTACGAACAGACCCCCACGCCGACCGGCGATCCGTCTGGCGAATGGGCCTTTGTCCAGGTGCGGTTCAAGCCGCCGGGTGGCGACACCTCGCAACTGATGCAGCATCCGGTCACCGGTCAGGACGCCCGCCCCGGCACCGAGGTCCGTTGGGCGCTCGCCGTCGCCGGTGCCGCCCAGCTGCTGCGCGGCGACCCGTGGCTGGCCCCCGACTATGGCTGGGATCAGGTCATCGACCTGGCCCAGGGCGCGCGCGGTGAGGACCCGTGGGGCCAGCGGGCCGAGTTCGTCAACCTGTCCCGCGCCGCCTCGGAACTGGGCCCGGTGCGGGCGCCCTGACCGGGCGGCCGGAGCCTGCTATCCTGCCGGGCGTTGTCCGCTTGCACGGCCACCGACTGCTGGAGGATTGCCCATGCCTGACATGATGTCCGCCCTGCCCGTCTCCGGGCTCATGGAGACCTGGGTGCTGCCGGTGCTGCTGGCGCTGGGACTCGCGGCAGCGTCCGGCCTGCGCATCTTTGTGCCGCTGTTCATGGCAGCGCTGGCGGCAAAGTTTCAGCTGTTCGGTATCGAGCTGAACGACGGCATGCTGTGGATGACGTCCAACACCGCCATCGCCGCCCTGGGTCTGGCGACCATCATCGAGATCGTCTCGGACAAGGTGCCGGTGCTGGACAACGCCCTGCACGCGGTCGGCCTGATCGCGCGGCCGGTCGCCGGGGCCATGGTGGCCGGGTCGATGTTCGTGGGCCTTGATCCGACCGCGGCGGCCATTGCCGGCATCATCGTCGGCGCCCCGACAGCGCTGGCCTTTGGCGCGGCCCAGGGCGGCACCCGCGCCGCCTCGACCCTGTCCACCGCCGGCATGGCCAATCCCCTCCTCAGCGTCGTCGACGATGTGATGAGTGTCGGCACCGTGCTGATCGCCTTCCTCATGCCGCTGCTGATCCCGGTCGTGGTGCTGATCGGCTTTCTGGTGCTGCGGTCGGTCTACAGGCATTGGCGCAAGGGCAATGCCCCCACCGCCCTGCCCACCCTGTCGGCTAGACGTCGAACCTGACGCCCTGCGCCAGCGGCAGACTGGTGGAGAAGTTCACCGTCTGGGTCTGGCGCCGCATATAGGCCTTCCACGCGTCCGAGCCGCTCTCGCGCCCGCCGCCGGTGTCCTTTTCGCCGCCGAAGGCCCCGCCGATCTCGGCGCCGGACGGCCCGATGTTGACATTGGCGATGCCGCAGTCCGAGCCCCAGGCCGACAGGAACTGTTCGGCCTCTCGCAGCCGGTCGGTGAAGATGCAGCTGGACAGGCCCTGCGGCACCGCATTCTGCATCGCGATCGCCTGATCCAGCTCGCGCCAGGTCAGGACGTAGAGGATGGGCCCAAAGGTCTCGTGCCGGACGATGGCGCTCTGCTCGGGCATCTGCACGATCGCCGGACGGACATAGGCGCCGTCGCGGTCGAGCCGCTGGCCGCCCGTGATCACCTCTCCCCCCTCGGCCACGGCCTGTTTCAGCGCGGCCTGAACCGCGTCCACCGCCGCCTCATCGATCAGGGGCCCCACCAGGGTGCCCGCCTCGCGCGGGTCCCCGACCGGCAGCGTCTCATAGGCCGCCTTTAGCCGGGCGATCAGCCCCTCGGCCACATCCTCATGGACCAGCAGGCGACGCAGGGAGGTGCAGCGCTGGCCACAGGTGCCGACCGCAGAAAAGGCGATGGCCCGCACGGCCATGTCCAGGTCTGCGGTTTCGGTCAGGATCATGGCGTTGTTGCCGCCCAGCTCCAGTAGCGACCGGCCCAGCCGTCCGGCGACATCGACCGCCACGGCCTTGCCCATCCGGGTCGAGCCGGTGGCCGAGACCAGCGGAATGCGCGGATCGCGGGCCAGCGCCTGACCCACCTCGGCCCCGCCGATCACGACCTGACACAGGCCTGCCGGAGCATCCTCACCGAAGCGGGCGGCGGCCTTGTCGAACACGGCCTGAACGGCCAGAGCCACCAGAGAGGTCTTGTCCGACGGCTTCCAGATCACCGGATCGCCGCACACCAGCGCCAGCGCCGCATTCCACGCCCAGACGGCGACCGGGAAGTTGAAGGCCGTGATCACCGCCACAGGGCCCAGCGGCTGCCAGGTCTCGCGCATATGGTGGCCGGGGCGTTCGCTCGGCAGGGTCAGGCCGTACAGCTGGCGCGACAAGCCGACGGCGAAGTCGCAGACATCGATCATCTCCTGCACCTCGCCGAGACCCTCGGAGGTGATCTTGCCGGCCTCCAGCGTCACCAGCCGGGCCAGATCGTCCTTCGCAATCCGCAGTTCCTCGCCCAGCAGACGCACCAGTTCGCCCCGGCGGGGTGCGGGCACCCGTCGCCAGGCCGAAAAGGCGTCCGTGGCCATGGCAATCGCATCCTCGACCGCTTCCGGCGTGGCTGCGGCAAGCGCGCCCGCCCGCGACCCGTCGACCGGCGAGCGCGTCACCTGACCCGTATCGACCCACTCAGGCTGGACGCCCAGTCGCGTCAGGGTGTCCCGCAGGTCGTTCGCCGCCGATGTCATGATGTACCTCTCCAGCCGTTCGGGGACCGCTTAGCCCGAATCCCGGCGGCATTCACCCTTGCTTCACCCCGTTTCCCAACCGGGCGCTAACACCCGCGCTCGATACTGCAGGCACCGAAGGAGGGTCTGATGGCGCGCGCGCAATTCCAGAAGGGTGAAAAGGTCTGGGTCGAGTGCGTCGGCGTCTGGGCCCGGATCGAACAGGTCCAGCCCGTCTGGGCCAAGGGCTTCGACGAGCCTGTGCGCGTCACCTATGACGTGGGACTGGGTCGCGAATTTCTGGCCCAGGAACTGGCGGTCCCGGTCGAGGACGCTAAGGCCGTGTCGGAGGGCGATAAGCGCTGGCGCCTGCTACGGGCCCGTAACAAATGGCAGACGGCCGACGACTGTCCTCACCATCCGTTTCCCGGCACCTATCCGGTCGTGGTCACCGATCCCCAGGACTGGGGCGGCTGGCGCGTGCCGGGCGCAGAATATGACCGCGATCCCGAGCGCATCGAATACCAGGCCCGGCTGATCGCTGCGGCGCCGCGTCTGCTGGCCTTGGCTAACACCATGATCGAGGCCGTCGCCGATGTGCCCGACGACGCCCCGCCCGAAATGCGCCGCCTGGCCGACGCCGCCCGCAACCTCGTGCGTGACGTCACCGAGGTCACGACGGTTGCGCCCGTCACGGAACAATCGACGACCCGGATGTCGAGCCGGTCCGAGCCCCTCCCGGACGCCCCCACCGAGTCCCGCGCGACACAGGCGGCCTGACACCGGTATTCGGTGCCTCGACACCACAAGCCGACGCAGCCTAGATTCCCTGTTCGACACATCGGGCCGGGAGAAGACGAGTGCGCGCCAGCGAGCGACGCATCAATCCGACGGGGCGCCGCAGGGCGGATCGCGGTCGCGCCTCACCGGCATGGGTGCGGGTGCTGATTCTGGTCGTCGCCCTCGGCGTCGCCAGCTACGTCCTGCTGTTCGGACGGGAAATGGCCCAGCCGGTGCGTGATTCCGATCAGCTGCGCGATCAGGCCATGGTGGCCGAGGCCGGGCGACTGGCCTCCGATACCTTGCTGGGCATCCGCACGGCTGAACTGGCCCTGGCCGGCGCCAGCCGCGACCTGCCCGCCGACATGGCTGTGGCCTTCCTCGATCGCGCCGGCCAGATCGAGATCGCGCGCGGAGCGTCGATCTCCGACTTTCGGCCGCTTCCCGCCCGTGATGCGGCGCCGGTTGCCGCCCCGGACGGGGAGGCGTTGCTGATCCGGCGCACCACAGCCGACGGGCGCGACGCCGTGGCCCGCATTCCCCTGCCGCCTGCCGCCGTCGCCCCCGAGAACGGGCTGCTGGCCCTGCGGGTCGGCCGGACGGTGATCGGTGCGGGGGGGCAGTCGGCAGACCAGACCTCGCTCTGGATGGGCCTGACCGGGGCGGGCCCCGAGGCCGACCGCCGCATCCATGCCGTCATGCCGGACGAGGGTCCCAGCTTCCGCCGGGTCGCAATGCCGGTCGGCGACACCGGTCTGCTGGTCGTAGGGGCGCGTCCCGATGCTGTGGGCGCGACCGCCCTGCTCGACGATGCCTGGGTGCTGATGGCACCGCTGCTGGTCGGCGTTCTGGTCCTGCTGGCGGTGCTGCTGCAACAGGCCCGCTCGGCCCGCGCCGGCCGCGAATGGGCCGAGACCGAGCGCCGCTTCCGCATCGCGGTCGAGGGCGCGCGCTGCGGCGTCTGGGAATGGGATCTCGAACGCGAGGAGGTGATCCTGTCCGACTATATGGCCGTCATGATGGGCGTAGAGCAGGCGGGGCCGATGCCGGCTGCCGCCTTCATCGAACGCGTCCATCCCGATTACCGTGAAGCGCTGACGCATGCTCTCAGGCAGGCCGCAACCTTCGGCGCCTTCGAGGCCAGCTTCCCCGTGCCGGATGACAACGGTCGCCCCCGCTGGATCGATGCCCGCGGCCAGTCGCGAGGCACGCGGGGTGATACCGGCTTTTCGGTCATCCTCGGCGTGGCACTGGACATCACCGAGGAGCGCCGCGCCAAGGCCCAGGCCCAGTCCGCCGAAAGCCGCCTGCGCGACGGCATCGAAAGCGTCTCCGACGCCTTCGTCCTGTTCGACCGGGCCGACCGGCTGATCCTCTGGAACCAGGCCTTCGTCGACACCTTCGGCTTTGAGCCTGGCATGGTCCGTAGGGGGGCGAAGAAGGACGATCTGAACCGTATCGCCGCCCTCGCCATTCATTCCGAACACCCGGCGGCCGGCGGCCGCAGTGGCGCGCGCGAGGTCGAGCTGAATGACGGCCGGTGGCTGCAGCTGGTCGAACGGTTCACCGCCGACGGTGGCACGGTCGTCACCGCCGCCGACATCACCGCCATCAAGCGTCAGGAGGCCGAGCGCCAGCGCGCCGCCGACTCCCTGCGCGCCATGGTCGAAAAGCTGGAGGCCAGTCAGGAGAAGCTCAGCCTGCTGGCCCGCAAGTACGAGATCGCCATGACCCGGGCCGAGGCCGCCAACCAGGCCAAGTCCGAATTCCTGGCCAATATGAGCCACGAGCTGCGCACCCCGCTGAACGCCATCAACGGCTTCTCCGAAATCATGACGGCCGAGATGTTCGGGCCGCTGGGTGACCCGCGCTACAAGGGCTATTCCGCCGACATCCTGAAGTCCGGCCAGCATCTGCTCAGCCTGATCAACGACATCCTCGACATGGCCAAGATCGAGTCCGGCAAGATGACCCTCTATTACGAGGCGGTCTCGGTGCACGACATCTGCGAGGACGCAGCGCGGCTGATGCGGGGCAAGGTCGAGGAAGCCGGACTGACCCTGACGGTCGATGCGCCCGATACCCTGCCCGAGATGCAGGCCGACCACCGGGGCCTGAAACAGGTCATGCTGAACCTGATCTCCAACGCCGTAAAGTTCACACCCGAGGGCGGCCACATCCGGGTCGAGGCCCGCCAGACCGACGCAGGCCTGATCCAGATCGCGGTCAGCGACACCGGCATCGGCATCGCCGCCGAGGATGTGGCACGGCTGGCACGACCGTTCGAACAGGTCGAGGGCCAGCATTCCAAGACGACCCAGGGCACGGGCCTTGGCCTCGCCCTCACCAAATCCCTGATCGAACTGCATGGCGGCGAACTGTGGATCGACAGCGAACCGGGTCAGGGCACGACCGTCGCCTTTACCCTGCCGCTGGTGCCCCCCGCCCAGGCCGACGGCCAGCGCGAAGCCGCCTGACCCTACTCTGCCGGAGCAGCCTCGCGGCGCTCGCTCCGCTCACCCCGGTCCCGACCACCGCCGCGGCCCCGGCCCCGGGGACCATGGCGCGACAGCAGGGGCGCCACGGCGGCGCGTTCCTCGGGATTGAGGGTGGCCAGCAAGGCCGTCGTGTCATCCTCGATCCGGGCCCGGCCGCGCAGTTCCGCCTCACGCGAGGTGGCCAGCAGCGTCCGCACAGCCTCACCGTCATAAGGGGTCTCCAGCGCCCGGCTTAGGGCGGCCTTGCGGGCCGTGCGGGCTTCTTCGAAATCCGGACGGGCGGACAGGGCCGACTCGCGCAGCGTGGTTCTGACGCGAGACTGCGTCTCCGGCGGCAGGGCCCCTACGGCCTCCCAAGGGCTGTTGCCGCTGCGGCCGGGCCGACGCTGGTCCTCGACCCGGCTCTCGATCCGGTTCAGCGATACAGCCATAGTGGCCACGGCCGCCAGGGCGAACACATTGATCACGGCCAGAACGATCAGGCCGACCTTCATCGCACGCGCGCTCATCCCAGCACCTCCGTATCGTCGATCCCGCTCAGGGTCGCCTGATAGAGCACGGCGTCGGCCTGCACATCGGCGGTCAGCCGGTCGCTCAGGGTCACCCCGAACATCACCCCGGCACAGGCCGCCGCCATAAGACCGGACGCCAGCCGGACCCGGTCCAGTCCGAAGCTCGGCAGGCGGAAGCCCCGACCGCGGCGCGCAGGCGTCAGCGCCGCCTCGGCACCCTTCAGCGCCCGGGCAAAGGCGGCTGCATCCGGCAGCGGTGTCGTATGGCTGGCCAGACCGGCATCCAGCGCCCGCGCCTCGGCGAGTACCGCTTGCGCGGCCTCGCCGGCCTGTTCGGCATAGACCAGCGCCGCGTCACGCTCGGCCTCGGGCCAGCGCGCCGGATCGGCCCCATAGGCCTCGACGATCGCCTGAAAGCGTTCGGCCTTCATCATCTCTCTCCTTCAGAGGCCGGATTGAGGTCGGACAATGCCGACCGCAACGCCCGCCGCCCTCGCGACAGCAGGCTCTCCAGAGCCTCGACACTCACACCCATGATCCCGGCGGCCTCGATATTGCCGAGCTCCTGATAATGACACAGCACCACGGCCTCGCGCTGCCGTTCGGGCAGGGCCTGCAGCGCCGCATCGACCCTCAGCCCCACGTCCCGCGCCATCAGGCCGCGATCAGGGGCCGCCCCGTCGTCCACCTGTTCGGGGACGGCGTCGGTGGCAATCTCGCGCCGTTTCCGTAGCCGGTCGTAGCAGAGGTTCATCGCCACCCGGTGCAGCCAGGTATCGAATTTCGCCTTGCCGGGTTTCCAGCGCGGGGCCTGTTTCCAGGCCCTCAGCAGGGTTTCCTGCGCTACATCCTCGGCCTCGACCGGATCGCCCAGCAGCCGTCCCGCCAGCGCCATCATGCGCGGCAGCTTGACGGAAACCAGGGCCTGGATGGCCTCCGGGTCGCCCCGGGCCACCCGGGCCACCAGTTCCTGATCGGGGTCGGCGATCACGGGCAAACGGTTGTCCTGTCTCGCAAAAGACTGAGGGCCGTCGATCCCGGATCGCGTCGCCCGACATCTACCCTACTCCGAAGACGCCGCCGCTTGCGAGCGACGCTGTTGACGGCGTTCACGGCGTTCCTCCCGCATGCCCTGACGGGCCGCCTGACGTTCCTCGGCGGTTACAAAGCCGTCGCTGTTGGCATCCAGCTTGGCAAAGCCTTCAGCCATACGGGCCTCGGCCTCGGCGATTACCACCGGGCCGCGTTCGCCGCGACCGCCTTCGCCGCCCCAGCGCTGACCCCGGCCCGGGCCGCGCATACCGCGACGAGGACCCCGATCGCCGCGTTCAGCGCGACGCTCGCTGCGGGCTTCACGGGCGGCATCATATTCCGCCCGCGTCACAGCGCCATTACCGTCGGCATCCAGACGGGCAAAGTGGTTGTCGGCACGCTCGGCCTGACGAGCCTCACGGGCGGCGGCCATTTCTTCCGGCGTAACCGTGCCGTCGCCATTGGCGTCGACCGCCGTCAGGCGGGAAACACGCCCGGCCACGAACTCGGCCTGGCTGATACGCCCGTCACCGTCGGCATCGGCGCGGGCCATACCGCGATCCTGTCGGCCGGGATCCTGCGAAGGCGCCTGCTGGGCCACTCCCACGCCGGCGGATACCACCAGCGCCACAGCGGCTGCGCCGCCGATCCAGATAGATTTTCTCATGGGTCTTGCTCCTTGATCGTCAGATCGGACGTCCCCTTGTCCAGTCCGTCTAACGCAGGAGCCCTCAGGATTCCGTCGCGACGGGTGGAAGCACGGTTTCGAACCGCGCCCGGGCCCGCTCGCGCAGGGCCACAAGATGGTCCTTCAGCCCCACCAGATCGCCCTGCCCGCCCACCTCGGCCAGCCGCGCCTGCAGGCCGGCGGGCTCATCCTCGGGCACAGGTTTTTCATTGAAGGAACAGGCAAATATCTGGGCGATCCCCTGTTGCGTGCGCCAGGCCTCGGCCAGTTCGGGATCATCGGTCAGGGCCTCCAGCGTCGAGACCGTCAGGGCCTCCCCCGCCCCGGCGCGCAGCAGCTGCCGGTACTGGGCCACGAACTCGGCATCGACCAGCCCGCCTGCGACCCGCTTCAGGTCCCAGAAGCCGCCAGACGGCAGATCGCGCATCATCCGGTCGCGCATCGCCCGCACATGATGGGCCAGTGTCTCGGGCGTGCGCCCATGGGCCCGAACTACGTCCTCAAGCACGCCAGCGACCCGCGCGCCAAAGGCCGGATCGCTGGCCCACACCACCCGCGCCCGGGTCAGCACCATGAACTCCCAGGTGTCGGCCTCGCCGGCATAATAGTCGGACAGCCGCGCCAGCTTGACCGACAGCGGCCCCTTGGAGCCCGACGGCCGCAGCCGCATGTCGACCTCATACAGCCCTCCCTGACTGGTATGGGCCGACAGCGCCGCGATCAGTCGCTGGGTAAACCGCCCGTACCAGGTCTCGGGCGGCAGGCCGCGTCCTTCCGACAGGGCGTCGGCGGGGGCCTCATGCACGGTGATCAGGTCGAGGTCCGAGGCACCCGTCATCTCGCGCGAGCCCGCCTTGCCCAGCGCCACGACGGCTACCGATCCGTCGATAAGTCCCGACTGGCGGGTCACCTCGACGAGCGCCGCCTGCGCCAGCGCCTGGATCGAGGCATCGGCCAGCACCGTATAAGCCCTTCCCGCCGCCTCGACATCGGCTCGCCCGGTCAGGGTCTGCAGGCCGATGCGGAACCGCTGGTCCCGGTGCAGACGCCGCACCGCATCCATGGCGGCTTCGAAATCCTCGGCCGCCGCCGCCTCGGCCCGCATCTGGTCGGCGACCCCGGTGTCGGCATCCAACGGGGTCTGGAAACGGGTGTCCAGCATACTGTCCAGCGCCGCCGGATCCCGGCCCAGCGCCCGCGCCAGCCGCGGCGCCCAGGCCATGACCCGCACGACCAGATCGAACAGGGTCGGCTGGTTCAGGAACAGGGCCTGGATCTGTACCCCCGCCGACAGGCCGGAAAAGAACACGGCGAACCGGCGAAAGGCCTGATCCGGTGCCCCGGTCGCGGCCAATGCCTCCAGCAGGCGCGGCGCCAGCCGGGTGAACAGCTCACGCCCGCGCGCGCTGCGGGTCGCGGGGATGCGCCCGTGGTGCCAGCTGCGGATCATGTCCGACACCGGGCCCGGTTCGGCAAAGCCCATCCGCTCCAGCGTCGCCAGCGTCTCGGGATCGTTCTCGACACCGGTGAAGACCAGACTGCCATAGTCTGACGACAGCGACTCCTCGCCCTCGAACAGGTCGCCGTACAGGCGGTTGACCTCGGCCAGCAGGGCCTCGACCGAAGCATCGAACGCCGCCAGATCGGCCTCGCCCGAAAGGGCCGCGACCGCCCGCCGCCGGACGTCATCGACCGGCAGGGCGTGGGTCTGCTCGTCGGCCAGCATCTGCACCCGGTGCTCCAGCCCGCGCAGCCGCACATAGGCCTGGCTGAGCGCCGCACGCGTCGCCTCCGGCACATGGCCCGCGCGGGTCAAGGCCTCCAGCGCCGGCAGGGTCGCCGACAGCCGCAGCGCCGGGTTACGCCCGCCCAGGATCAGCTGCTGGGTCTGGGCATAGAATTCGATCTCGCGGATACCGCCCCGGCCCAGTTTCAGATTGGCCCCGGCCGCCTCCAGCCCCTCACCCGTCTTGTGCACATGGATCTGCCGCTTGATCGACTGCACATCCAGAATGGCCTGATAATCGAGGCTGCGGCGCCAGACGAACGGCACCAGGGCCTCAAGGAATTCGTACCCGGCCTCGCGGTCGCCCAGCATGGCGCGTGCCTTGATAAAGGCCGCCCGCTCCCAGTTCTGGCCGACGCCCTCATAGTAATCCAGCGCCATGGGCACGGCGACGACCGGCGGGGTCGAGGACGGGTCGGGCCGCAGCCGAAGGTCCACCCGGAACACATAGCCGTCGCCCGTCCGCTCGGTCAGCAGGGCGGCAAAGGCCTGGGCCGCCCGGTCGACCGTGCGCTGCATCTCGACGCCCTTAGCCAGCGCCCCGGCCAGCCGCTCCGGATCGCAGAAGAGCGAGATGTCGATATCGCTGGAATAGTTCAGCTCCAGCGCGCCGTGCTTGCCCATGGCCAGACCGAACAGGCCGGGGATCGGATTGTCCGGGTCGGGGTCTGAAACCAGCCGGCCCCGCTCGCGCAGATCATGGGCGACGGCCCGGAGCGCCGCCTGTGACGTCGCATCGGCAAAGCGCGACAGGGCCCCGGTGACCGCGCCCAGGTCCCAGACTCCGCCCAGATCGGCCAGCGCCGTCAGCAGGTGCAGGTCGGCCTTGGCCAGCCGCAGTGGACGCTTCATCTCATCCGTGCCGCCGGTCAGGGCCCCGGTCCGCATCAGGATATCGGCAAGGCTCGCCTCGGGGCTGACCTTCAGCATCTCGCCCAACGCCTCCGGCCGCCGCCGGGCCAGCGAGGCCAGATAGGGCGAGGCGGCAAACACCGGGGCCAGCGCCGGCCAGGCGGTGTCCAGCACAGGCCCGAGACCGGCCTCGACCAGCTGCGCCTTCAGCGTTGCCAGCCCCGGCGCCTCCAGCGTCGGCCCGCATGGGCGGATCCGGTCGGCCAGGGCCTCACCAACGGGTGACGTCATGGCGCGGCGGCCAGCACCAGCGCCACCCTCAGGCCCGGCCCGTGGCCGTTATAGACCCCCGGCCCCTCATCCAGCTGGATGCGGCCGTTGTGGGCCTCCATCACCGCCCCGACCAGCGCCAGCCCGAGGCCCGAGCCCGGCTCGGTACGGCTGTTGTCCAGACGCACAAAGCGCTCGATCACCCGCTCCCGGTCTTCCTCGGGCACACCCGGCCCGGTGTCGGTGACCGAGAACTCGATCTCACCCGAGGACCGCCTCCGCGCGCGCAGCTTCACCGCTCCGCCCTCCGGCGTGTATTTGATGGCATTGTCGATGATGTTGGCCAGCGCCTGGGTCAGGAAGGGTCGGTTGGCCATGATCTCCAGCCCGCGCTCGATCTCGGCCGAAAACTCCAGCCCCTTGTCCTCGCCGGCGGGCTCGTAAAGCTCGGCCAGATCGGCGGCCAGGTCTGCGGCGTCAAAGCGTTTGGCGTCCGGGATCCGGCCCGAACCCGCCGCCGCCTGCAGCCGCGCGATGGCCAGCACGGTGTTGAAGGTCTTCAGCAGATCGTCGGCTTCCGACAGGGCCAGCTCCAGCGCCTCGGGGCCACTGACCTTGCCCGCCTCGGCGTCGATCAGCGCCACCTCCAGCTTGGCGCGCATACGCGTCAGGGGTGAGCGCAGGTCGTGAGCAATCGCGTCCCCCGCATGACGGATCGAGGCCATGGACGCCTCCAGCCGGTCCAGCATGCCGTTCAGCCCCTGACCCAGCTCGTCCAGTTCGTCGCCCGAGCCGCGCACCGCCACCCGGGCCTTCAGGTCGCCGTCCTGCACCGCCAGCACGGTCCGGTTCAGCCGTCCCATGGCCCGCTCCAGATTGCGGCTGACCAGCAAGCCGCCTATCAGGCCCAGCAACACAACGATCCCCATCGCCCCCCACAGGGCCTGGGTCAGCCGCCCCAGATAGGCTTCGGTGTCACCCAGCGACTGGCCGACGAACAGCTGCTCGCCGCCGCGCAGGGTCATCTGCACCCCGCGCGACTGGGGCCTCACCACCCGCCCGTCCGGCAGGGTGTCGGTCATCGGAAAGGTGTGCCAGACCGTGCCGCCCTCATAGTCCTGAATGGGCGAGACATTGAGGCTGCCGGTCACCCGGTTCCCCTCGGCGTCGATGAGCAGATACAGGAAGTTGTCGCGGGTCAGGGTTCGGTCGATGACCGCCATGTTCAGAGCGTCAAAACCCCGCGCATCATAGATGCCGGTCAGGGTGGTGACCTCGGTGCGCACGGCCTCCTCGGCCCTCAGCCGCGCCTCATTGGCCGAGGCCACATAGACCCACGCCAGCACCGCCGCCGCCGCCGTCGCGAACAGCGCCAGAAACAGCAGCGTCAGCCGGAACGGCGTCCGCCGGAAGAGCGAGGGGAGACGCATCCTAGGCTCCTCCCCCGTTCTTCACGGGGGAGGGGGACCACGAAGTGGTGGAGGGGGCGGCTACAGCGTCGGTGCTTGGGGTCGCCCCCTCCACCGCCGTGCCGGCGGTCCCCCTCCCCCGCCTTGCGGGGGAGGAGCTCACGTCACGCCTCCAGCCGGTATCCCGCGCCGCGCACGGTCTGCAGCATGGCCTTGTCGAAGCCCTTGTCGATCTTGGAGCGCAGGCGGCTGATGTGGACGTCGATGACATTGGTCTGGGGGTCGAAATGGTATTCCCAGACCTTCTCCAAAAGCATGGTGCGGGTCACCGACTGGCCGGCGTGGCGCATCATGAACTCCAGCAGCTGGAACTCGCGCGGCTGCAGATCGATCTCCTGGCCGGCGCGGGTCACATCGCGGCTGATCAGGTTCATTTCCAGATCACCGACCTTTAGCACGGTCGCCACCGACCCGGTCTCGCGCCGTCGCGACAGGGCCTCGACCCGCGCGATCAGCTCGGCAAAGGCATAGGGTTTGACCAGATAGTCATCGGCCCCGGCCTGCAGGCCGGTCACCCGATCCTCGACCTCGCCCAGCGCCGACAGGAACAGCACCGGCGTCTGGTCGCCGTTCTTGCGAACCGTCTCGACCATGCCGACCCCATCGAGGCGCGGCATCATCCGGTCAACGACATAGACGTCATAGCCGCCCTTCTGCGCCTCCAGCAGGCCAAAGGCCCCGTCCACGGCATGGACCACATCGTGCCCCGCCTCGGTCAGGCCCCGAACCATCGCCGTCGCCGCTTCGGCGTCGTCCTCGACCACCAGAATGCGCATCGCCCTCTCCCTTCCTTCCCGCCTCTGCGGAATTCGTCCCGAATAATAGCCGATCCCGGCCCTTTTGCCTTACTGCGTTGTCGCCGGGGCCCGGGACCGTGTCGCTGACTGTCGGGGGACATCCAGCAGCACAGGACCGTTTCCGTCCGGCGACCACGCCAGAATGAAGAACTCCTCGCGACCCGCCGCCCGCGCCCGGGCGATCTCGGCCTGAATGTCGGCAATGCTGCGCACCGGGGTCACCCCGGCCTGCAGAATGACGATGCCCGGCACGAAACGGCTCTGCCCGATCCGCGCCTCGGCCACCACGACCACGCCATTGACGCCGGCAGGGATGTCGTATTTCGCGCGCAGTTCGGGGGTCATCGGAGCCACGGTCAGCCCGGCCAGGGCCTGGCCCGGACTGGCTTCGGGCACCGGACGGCGCGACGGTGCCTGCTGCGCATCCAGCTCAGACTGTGGCGGACGCTTCGCCGCCTGTACGCGGGCGACCAGCCGCCGGTCGCCGCGCAGGACGATGACTTCCAGCGTGTCATTGACCGCTGCGGCGCCGACCTTGCGGGTCAGATCGGTCGAATCCACGACCGGCTGCTCGTTCAGCTCCACCACGATGTCGCCCGGCCTCACCCCGCCGCGGGCGGCGGGACCGCCCGGCGTGACGTCGATGATCAGGGCCCCGTTCTGCTGCCGGTCCACGCCCATGGCTTCGCGATAGGGCTCGAGATCACCGATGGTCACCCCAAGGTATCCGCGCTCGATCTGTTCGCCGCGCATCAGCCGGTCGGTGATGGTCTTGGCGGTATTGGCCGGAATGGCAAAGCCGATACCGATCGAGCCGCCGGTCGGCGAGAAGATGGCGGTGTTGACGCCGATGACCCGGCCATAGATGTCAAAGGTCGGCCCGCCGGAATTGCCCCGGTTGATGGCCGCGTCGATCTGGATGTAGTCGACATAGTTGCTGGACACGTCCTGCAGGTCGCGCGACTTGGCCGAGACGATGCCCGCCGTCGCCGTGCCGCCCAGGCCGAACGGATTGCCGACCGCGATCACCCAGTCGCCGACGCGCGGCTCGGCCGACTCCTCGAAGCTGACATAGGGGAAACGCCCGCCATCGACCTTGATGACCGCCAGGTCCGTGCTCTCGTCACGCCCCACCAGACGCGCGGGCAGTTCGCGATTGTCGGCCAGCCGGACGGTGATCTCCTCGGCATTGGCGATCACATGGTTGTTGGTGACTATGTATCCGTCTTCCGAGATGAAGAAGCCCGAGCCCGCACCCAGAGTCGTCTCGCCTTCGGGAGCCTCACCCTCGGGTCCCTCGAACTCGAACGGCAGGCCGGGAATCTGGAAGGTCTGCGCCTCGCCACGCGGCACGCGCGTCCGCACGTCGATCTGCACGACCGCCGGGGCCACCTGGGTAAAGATGTCGGCAAAGCTGACCGGCGCACCGGGCGGTGGACCAAAGGCAGCCCCCGGCGCACCCGCCGACGGCGTGATCGGGCCGCTGACCGACAGCAGGCTGCCGTCCATCCCCGGCCAGCGAATCAGACCGCCTGCCGTGGCGACGACCGCCACCAGCAGCCCTGCGGCCGCGCCTATGATGAACTCCTTGCGCTTCAACATCCGGTTCCTGTTCGATCGACCGCACCGTCCGAAATCGGACCGGCGCTTCCGTGACGATATAGGCCCTTATCCCCGATCACCAATCGCCGCGATACGGCAAGACCGGCGACAGCGGGCATCAGGACGTCCCGTCGCGTGTTTTTGGCGGCAAAGTTGCGTCATCTTCAGGGCCGGTTCTTGCCGCCTTGAGAAGATTGTCGACCCGCGTTCGTTCCGCCGTTGTCAGATCGGCGTCCGGCTCGATCTGCCCCGACCGCCTGCGCGCGAACCAGACCAGCACCCCTGCGCCGCCCAGCACCAGCACCAGCGGCAGGCCCCACAGCAGCAGGGTGCCGAGCCGCACCGGCGGAGTGAACAGCACATAGTCGCCATAGCGTGCCACCAGACCGTCGCGGACCTCGGTATCGGTCTGGCCCTCGGCGATCCGGTCGCGCACCCAGCGCCGCATGTCCGATGCCACCCCCGCCGGCGAATCGGCGATCGACTCATGCTGGCAGACGACGCAGCGGATATCCTCGAACAGGGCCTGGGCCCGCGCTTCCTGTTCCGCATTGGCCAGCGGACGATCGGGCGTGGCCGGCGGCTCCTGCGCCAGCGCCGGGCCGGCCAGTCCCAGCATCATCGCAAGGATCAGCAGCCGCCTCATGCCGGAGACCTTTTACGCCGGGTCGTGTCCACGGTCCGCAGGCGGCGGTCCAGCAGCGACAGCAGACCACCCAGCGCCATCAGCGCCGGCCCCAGAAAGATCAGCCGCGCCCACGGGTTCCAGTTCATCCGCACCGTCCAGGCCCGCTCGCCGCTGTCGCTCAGCCGCCGCTCGCCCAGCACCAGATAGACATCATCCAGCCCGTGAAAGCTCAGGCCCACCTCGGTAGTCGTCTGACCGCCTGCGGGGAAGAAGCGCTTTTCGGCCCGCACGGTCTCGGGCCGCCCGCCCCCCAGAGGCTCGACCTCCAGCGTGGCACTTTCAGCCAGATAGTTGGGCCCCTCGATGATCTCGACCGCGCGCAGCGTCGCCTGATACGGACCGGCGGCGACGGTCTGGCCGATTTCCAGCGGGCGGGCCGTCTCGACCTTCAGCCCCGTCTCGACCACCGCACCCAGCACGAACAGCCCCAACCCCGCATGGGCGGCCGTCATGCCCCAGGCCGCCAGCGGCAGGGCACGCGTGCGCCGTCCCAGCTCGCCCGGCGTGCGCTTGCCGAACAGGCGGATGCGCTCGGTCAGCTCGGCCAGTGCCCCGAGCACCAGCCAGGCGCCCAGCGCCAGACCCGCCCCGGTCAGGGCCTCGCGCGGCCGGAACAGGCCCCAGACGATCAGGGCGAACAGCAGCGACAGCCCCGCCGCCCAGGCCAGCCGCTGCAGGGCCCCGATCAGGTCGCCGCGCTTCCAGCCCAGCAGCGGCCCCATCGGCAGGATGATCAGCGCCATGGCCATCAGCGGCGTAAAGGTCACGGCGAAATAGGGCGGCCCGACCGAGATCGTCGCCCCGCCGGCCGCCTCGAGGACCAGCGGATACAGCGTTCCGACCAGCACCGTCGCCGCCGCCACCGACAGGAACAGATTGTTGACCACCAGCGCGCCCTCGCGGCTGATGGGGGCGAACAGGGTCCTGCCGGTCAGCTGCCCGGCCCGAAGCGCGAACAGGGTGAAGGCCGCCCCCGCCGTCAGCCCCAGTATGCCCAGCAGCATCAGCCCCCGCTCGGGGTCGACGGCAAAGGCGTGGACACTGGTCAGCACGCCCGACCGCACCAGAAACGCCCCCAGCATCGACAGCGAAAACGCCACCAGTGCCAGAAACACCGTCCAGCCGATCAGCGCCCCGCGCCGCTCGGTGACGACTGCGCTGTGCAACAGGGCCGCCGCCGCCAGCCATGGCATGAAGCTGGCGTTCTCGACAGGGTCCCAGAACCACCAGCCGCCCCAGCCCAGTTCGTAATAGGCCCAGAAGCTGCCCAGCGCGATGCCGGCGGTCAGCAGCGCCCAGCTGGCCAGGGCCCAGGGCCGGATCCAACGCCCCCAAGCCGGCCAGAAGCCCGCCCCCGGTCGCCCCTCGATCAGGGCCGCCACCGCCAGCGAGAAACACACCGACAGGCCGACATAGCCGCCGTAGAGCAGGGGCGGGTGCAGGGCCAAGGCCGGGTCCTGCAGCAGCGGGTTCAGCGACGCCCCCTCAACCGGCACCGGGCTCAACCGCACAAACGGGTTCGAGGTGAACAGCACAAAGGCCAGGAACAGCGCGCCCAGTCCGCCCTGCGCCGCCACCGCTACGGCCTTCAGACCGAACGGCAGACCGGCCTCCCCCGTCCGCGCCCGCGCCAGAAGGGCACCAAAGCCGGTCAGGACCAGACACCACAGGACCAGCGACCCCTCGTGGCTGCCCCAGGCCCCGGCCACCTTGTAGAGCATCGGCTTGTCGGTATGGCTGTTCAGCGCCACGTTCGAGACCGAAAAGTCCGAAACAACAAAGGCGTAAATCAGCACGCCAAAGGCCAGTCCCACGGCCAGAAAGGCGGCCAGACCGGCGCCCTCACCAGCTCCGGCCAGCACCGGGCTGGACCGCAGGCGTCCCGCGACCGAGGCCACCACCTGCAACCCGCTCAGCGCCAGGGCCAGACACAGGGCAAAGGCCCCCAGTTCGACGATCACGGCTGAACCTCGTCCACTTCAGGACGCCACTCGCCGCGTTCCTTCAGCCGTTCGGCCACCTCGCGCGGCATATAGGTCTCGTCGTGCTTGGCCAGCACCTGACGCGCGACAAAGGTGCGGTCGGGGCGGAATTCGCCCTCGACCACCACGCCCTGCTCTTCCTTGAACAGGTCGGGCAGGTCGCCCTCATAGATGACCAGCGTCGAGGCCGCATTGTCGGTCACCCGGAACCGCACCTGACCACCCGGGTCGTGTTCGACACTGCCCGCCTCGACCAGACCGCCCAGCCGCATGGCCCGACCGACCGGAGCCGCTTCCTCGGTGGCCTCGGACGGCGAGACGAAAAAGGTCACCGTATCCTGCATGGCCCACAGGCTCAGCCCCACGGCCACGGCCAGCACAGGCGCAGCGGCCATCAGCACCCACACCCGCCTGCGGGCCTTCGGCGATTTCGGCATCCAGCCCATCAGCCCTCACTTCCCGACAGCGACGGCAGGCGCGATTCCAGATCGACGCGCCGGGGATCCGTGGGGGCGAGCGCCGCGATCAGCGGGCTCCACATCTCATGCACCCGGGCCGCCTCGCCGCGCTGAAGCGCCAGTTCACCGAGGAAATAGCGCGCACCCAGCTGGCCGGGGTCCAGCGCCAGCGCCCGCAGGAAAGCCATCTCGGCGTCGGTTCCAACCTCACCCTCCTGGGTCTGCACCAGCGCCTCACCCAGCCGTGCCCAGGTCTGCGCATCGTCGGGCCGCAACATCGCGGCCCGACGCAGGGCCGAGGCGGCGCCAATCGGGTCGCCGGCCTCGAACCGGGCCGCCCCCAGCAGGGCCTGGGCCTCGAAATTCTCAGGCTGGTTCGCGGCTTCCCGCTCCATCACCGCGGCCAGCTTCGGGGCATCCAGCATGCCGGGCGTCTCGGCCCATTCCGCAACCCGCCGGGCATAGGGCTGGTCTGCAACACCCGGACTGCCCACGCCGATGTAGAGGGCCAGCGCCGCCAGCGCCGTCACCCCCGTCCCGGCCAGCACCCAGCGCGCCTGACGCAGGCGGCCTGCCGTGTCGACCACAGGCGCAGCGACGGCCACGTCCGCTTCAAGATGCCGGCGCGCCACCTCGGCCCGGGCGGCCTCCAGCTCGGCCCCGACCAGCACGCCGCGCGCCGCCATCCGGTCCAGTTCCTCAAGGTCTCGGGCCAGCGCCCGGCCCCGCGCCGCCTCGTCCTCTTCCGGACCGGACGCAGCTGCGCCCCCGGCCGCACCGGCGGCGCTCAGGATCAGCAGCCCGGCAAGCGCGCAGGCCAGTCCCGTCAGGGTCCAGAAGATCAGCATGCCCGGCGTTTAGCCGATCAGGCGGCCTCGGGCGAGGCCCCGCGTACCTCGGTGCCGTGAATCGTCGCAGCGGCGCGGCGTCGCACCGTGCGGGCGGCCTCGTGCGCCTCCAGATGGGTCAGCAGGCGCGCCACCGCCTCCATCAGCGCCAGTGCCCGGTCCGGATCCTCGACCTCGCCGCCATGGATCAGGTCGAAGGCCTCGTCGGCATAGCGACTGAGCGTCTCGGTCAGGGCATCGGCCTGTTGCTTGCGGTCCGATTCACAGCCGAACACCGCCGCTGCAGGCCGCAGCGCGCCCAGCAGCCGCAGTTGCACACCGGCCGTCGCCAGCGCCGCAGAGGCCGGATCGCAGTTCAGGTCCGGCACCTTGCGGGTCATCCGCCCGGCCAGCGCTGCACGCGTCATCGGCAGGGCCGCCTCGACAGTCTTGGGCGCGCTCCGAATCGTTTCGGTCAGCCGCCGGGCGACCTTCAGGCGCGCCTCGCGCACGTCCTGGCCCCAGGCGCTGCCGGGCTGCATTTTCAGGGTGACATCCAGTTCACCGAGCGTGGCCGTGCACCAGTGAATGTCCTCCAGCGCCGCTTCGGCCTCGGGACCAGCCTCTGGTCCAGGGCGGAAGGCGGCAACGCGGGCGGCCCTCACCTCGACCCCGGCGATCAGTCGTTCGACGAAGACCGCCATCTCGGACCCGCTCAGAAAGTCATCGCGTCCCGCCGATCCGCTGGTCTGGGTCACCAGCCTCAGCACCAGCGCCGCATCCTTGAGATGGGCGAACAGGATGTCGATCAGACGCGGCGCGCCATCCTCGTGAATGGCCGAGGCATCCCGGATCAACAGGCGCAGTTCCGCAAGACTGTCGCCGTCCGGACGACCCAGCCAGGATTCCAGATGGTTCAGCGCCTTGCGGGCCAGATGGGCCAGGTCCAGACAGCCGGCCAATGCTTCCAGTCCCGCCTCGCGCGTCTCTGACGAAAGGCTTGTCGGCCACACGGCCTCGGGACGATCGCGGACCGCCGCCGCTGCGGCCAGGCACAGCCGGTCGCCGACGAGAGACGCCTCGGGTCCCTCCTTGTCGAGGCGCTCCAGAAGATCGAGCTCGCCCTCGCGGGCCACGGCCCACAGGCGGGGCAGGATCTGCGCCGGAAACGTCAGGGCCTCGATGCCGTCCATCCGCTCCCGGAACATCGGGGTCAGCGGGCCCAGCGCGCGCTCGCGACGGCGGCGCTCGACGTCGACGTCGTTCAGCATACCGCCCAGCTCCCGGGCCTTGTCGCCCGGCCAGCCGCCGACAGCCCGCCGCAGCCCGTCGAGCAATTCAGGGGGACACAGGGTGATCAGATGCGCCAGGGCGGCGCGGTGCGCGACCGTCAGACCGGCCATTCAGAACTCCACGTGAAACCCACGTCCCACGCAGCCTGGGCGGGCAGGGTTAATATTCCGTCCACCGCGTTACAGGGTTACAGGGTTACAGAGCCGCTCAACCCTCGGCGGCGGGAAGATCCAGCACGGCCTTCAACCCGCCCATCTCGCTCTGCGACAGGGCCACGCGGCCGTTGTAGGCCCTGGTCAGGTCGTCAACGATCGACAGGCCCAGACCCGAGCCCGGCGCGTCTTCGTCCATGCGGGTGCCGCGCTTAAGGGCGGCCTCCCACTGATCCTCGGCCAGACCCGGACCATCGTCCTCGACCACCACCACCATCTGGCCCAGACCGGTCGCCCCGGCGCTGACCCGCACGCGGCGCTTCGCCCATTTGCAGGCGTTTTCGATCAGATTGCCCAGAATTTCCTGCAAGTCCTGCCGTTCGCCCCGGAACATCAGGTCGTCGGGCGCGCGCCAGTCGATCTCGACATCCTTGGACGCAAACACGCGCTCCAGCATAACCGCCATTTCGTCCAGCACCTCGGCCACGGGCGTGCGCTCACCCAGCCCTTGCGCGCGGGCGGCGGCGCGGGCCCGGCGCAGATGGTGATCGACCTGGTCCTTCATCACCCCGCTCTGGCGGGTGACCACCTCGGCCAGCGGATCGGCCCGGCCCTCGGCCTCGGCCAGCATCACCGACAGGGGCGTCTTCAGCGCATGGGCCAGATTGCCGACGTGGGTGCGCTGGCGCTCTACCACTTCGGTGTTATGGTCCAGCAGGCGGTTGACCTGTTCGGCCAGCGGCTGGATCTCCAGCGGATAGGTGCGCTCGATCCGGCCCGAGCGGCCCTTTCTCACATCGGCGATCTCATTCCTCAGCAGGAACAGCGGGCGCAGGCCGATCCGCACCTGCATGAACACCGCCGCCACCAGCCCCAGCCCCAGGATCAACAGGGCGATCCAGGTGAAGGTGGCAAAAGCCCGCGTGTCGGCATCAATGTCGGAACGGTCCATCCCGGCCATGAACACCAGCGGTCGCTCGCGCCCCGGCAAGACCTTGACGCTGGCGGCAATCCGCAAGGGCCGATCCACCGGTCCGATAGCCGTGTAGCTGAGCGTCCGTCCCCTCTCCAGACGGCCGGGCATGTCGGTGGGGATCAACAGGTCCTCACCCGCCAGCGACGGCGATCGCTCCAGAATGCGTATCCCGCCGCGACCGTCGAACTCGCCGACCACCCAGTACTTCCCCGACAGGGGTCTGAGCGTGCGCGAATCCTGGATTTCGGCGACCGAGACCCGACCCCCGACCACGGTCGTGGCCAGCACCACCTCGTCTATGGTTTCGGCCAGGGCATAGCCCATGCGGCGCAGGGCGGAGTCCTGATACTGGCTGGTCAGCATCCAGCCCGTCAGCACCAGCGCCACCGCCATCCAGGCCGAGGCCAGCCAGATCAGCCGCCGGGTCAGCGAACGACCGGGGCGCCCCAGGGCTTGCCCGAACGCCTGTCCGGCCCAGGCCTGCCAGGTCACGCGGCCTCGGACTCGCCCGGCAGGGCCGTCAGCCGATAGCCCAGACCCCGCACCGTCTCGATCCGGTCGGCGCCGATCTTCTTCCTCAGCCGCCCGACGAACACCTCGATGGTGTTGGAATCGCGGTCAAAGTCCTGATCGTACAGATGCTCAACCAGTTCGGTGCGGCTGATCACCCGGCCCTGATGCATCATCAGATAGTGCAGCAGACGGTATTCCAGACTGGTCAGGCGCAGCGGTTCGCCGTTCACATTGGCCCGCGCCGCGCGCGGATCCAGCCGCAGCCCCCCGCACGACAGGGTCGCCGAAGCGATCCCCGCCGAACGCCGCAGCAGGGCCCGCAGGCGCGCCAGCAGTTCTTCGGTGTGGAACGGCTTGGTCAGATAGTCGTCGGCGCCCGCGTCGAACCCGGCCACCTTGTCGGACCAGGCCCCGCGCGCCGTCAGGATCAGCACCGGCGTGGTCTTGCCCTCGCGGCGCCAGCGCTCCAGCACCGACACGCCGTCGATCTTGGGCAGACCCAGGTCCAGCACGATCACATCATAGGGTTCGGTATCGCCCAGAAAATGCGCCTCCTCACCGTCGGGCGCGTGGTCAACCGCATAACCGGCATCGCCCAACGCCGCCTTCAGCTGGCGCGACAGATCGGCGTCATCCTCGACAAGCAGTACACGCATGAAAGCCCCTTATCTCTCGGCGTCGACGCCGATATCGATGACCCGGCCGTCGCGTTGTTCGAACCGGAACACATGCTGGCCGCCGCGCATACCCATATAGCCGACATAGCGCGCCCCGCCTGCACGGGCCTGGGCGATGCGCTGGGCCTCGGCTTCGCTGACGCGGCGCGAGGATTGTTCACGCGGATCGTCCCGGCGGTCGCGACCGCGCGGGTCCTGACGGCCTCGCGGATCCTGATCCTGAAGCATCCAGGCCGGATCGTCCGCCGGGGTGGTGACGGGCGCGGCCAAGGCCGAACCGCCGAACGCCATCACCCCCAGCATGAGGCCGGTGGCGGCGCAGGTCGTCAGGTGATGTTTCAGGGTGCGGGTCATGACAGCGGCTTTAGGCGCCTGGCTCTGAACGGAGGCTGAACGATCAGTCTAGACTTATTTCACCGTCGCGACAGCCGCCTCGCGCGAAACCTGTCCCATATCCCCCCGCGCGCGAGACGCGACGGTCATGGAGACGAATTCATGCCGATGAACCGAACCTGAAGCGGCCTGTTCAGTTTAGGCTCAGCCGCGACCTGCTTTTCTGCGGTCAACGTCGCCTCCCCGGACGACGACCGTTGAAAGGATACGACCATGATCAAGAAGCTGCTCATCCCCGCCCTCGCCCTGGCCGCCACCTCGGTCGCCCTGCCGGCCGCGGCCCAGAGCTTCAGCATCAGCATCGGCACCACGCGGGCCCCGGCCTACGCCCCCGGCTACGGCTATGACCGCTATGACCGCTATGACCGCTATGACCGCAACTGGGTGTCGATCAACCAGCGCCAGCGTCAGCTGGACCGCCGCATCGACCAGGGCGTCCGTAACGGCCAGTTGACCCGCCGCGAGGCCCGGGGCCTGCGCTACGAGTTCAACCAGCTGGCCCGGCTTGAGGCGCACTATCGCCGCAACGGCCTCAGCCGCTGGGAACGCCAGGACCTGGATCGTCGTTTCGATATCCTCGAAGCCCGCATCCGCTACGAGCGTCGCGACCGCGACGATCGCCGGGGCCGTGGCTACCGCTAGGCCATAAGGCGGCGCCCCAAAGGCCCGCCTCCGCAGGCCCCCACCCCTCCCCTCGCAGGGGCCTGCCCCCGAGGCGCGATCCGCAAGGATCGCGCCTCTTCTTTTGACGAGATAGGGGGCGCGATCTGAGAAGGTCGCGCCCCTTCTTCTTGGGTAAATGGGCGCGCGACCCGAAGGGCCTCAGTCGGCGCGCTCGACTCGGACGGCGACCTCGTTGCGGCGCAGTCCCGGGAGCGTCCAGGGCGGGTCATAGAACCAGACCACCGGCTCGCCGCGCGGGCTCCAGCCACTGCCGGCCAGAACGGTCAGCAGCTCGGCCTTGCGGGCCTCGACGGCGCTCACGGAACCGACCCCGCTGAACTTCAGAACGGCATAGGTTTCGGCCGGAACGACCACCAGCTCGACGGCGGGGTCGCGGGGAATGGGCAGCTCGTCCATCGTATAGGCCGCCGGCATGAAGAACTGCACCGTCCAGCGGTCCGTGCCCGAGGGCGCCTGGGCCACGGGCGCCGTCATCGCGATGGTCTGCGACTCCCCGCCCCGGGCGTCCGACTGGGCGACGGGCGCGGTCATGGAAATGGACATCCGCTCCGAATTGCCGCCGAAAATATAACCGGCCAGCTTCTGGAACCCCGCATTGCGAGCCTCGCCACTGTCGCCCGAGACAACGGTCTGGGCGGCGATACGGTCGTCATAGCGACGGATTTCCAGATCGCCGACCCGGGCAATCTGCTCAAAGGCGGGCTCTTCTGTTCCGGACCGTATGCCGACGGTGGAGCAGGCGGCCGTCGACAGGGCGGCGGCAAATCCGACAAGGGCTTTCATCATGGCGGGAGTTCCTTTTGATCGCGGACACACCGCGACCGCTTGAAAGCGCACGAAAGCGGCCCACGGGCCACAGAAATATCCGTGGCCCGGGAGTCGACGGACCTATTGCGGCACGGACACCGCGTCGGTGACGTGGATGACGCCGTTCGACTGGATAATGTCGGCCTGGGTCACGGTGGCGACGCCGCCGTTCTCATCGGTCAGGATGACCGAGCCGTCGCGCAGCGATGCGGTCAGGGTGTCGCCCGACAGGGTTTCGATGGCCGCCGAACCGCCGCCGGCCTCGATCAGGCCGATGACATCCGCAGCCGTCACCCGGCCGGCCACCACATGATAGGTCAGAACCTTGGTCAGGACGGCCTTGTTCTCGGGCTGGACCAGAGCCTCGACCACACCGTCGGACAGAGCGGCGAAGGCGGCATCGGTCGGCGCGAACACGGTGAAGGGGCCTTCACCCGACAGGGTCTCGACCAGACCGGCAGCGGTCACGGCCGCGACCAGGATGGTGTGGTCGGGCGAGGCCACGGCGGCCTCGACGATCGTCCCGCTCGGGTCCACGGCGACGGCGATCGCCGGAGACGTCACGCCGGGCTGGTGATCGGCAAGGGCGGCCGGCGCGGCGGCGAGCAGGGCGGCAGCGGAAACGGCGCCGGCAAGAGCGGAGAGCTTCATGAGGAGTATCCTGTTGCAATCGCCTCGATGCGATCGCCATCAGGGACGCCTCCCGGCGAGGGCCGGATGCGAAAAAGGCCTGTCGTGCGGCAACCGGCCGCGCCCGGTCCCTCCTACAGACGCAGCTCGACCCCTGTGGGGATGGTCGCGGTCCAGTGCAGGCCGTCCTCGGCGAATTGGAGGTCGACCTCGCCCCCGGTCGCCCCCTCGAACACCCGCGTCAGCAGCATCGACCCAAAGCCCCCGCCCCGCGCCTTGCCCCCGGTCGGACACGGCTTAACCACCGGCCCACCCTGTTCCTGCCAGGACAGGCGCACGTGATCCGGGTCGGACTGGATCCAGCGGACCGCGACCCGGCCCTCCGGCACACTCAGGCTGCCGTATTTGAGGGCATTGGTGCCCAGCTCGTGCACGGCCAGCGACAGATAGGGGGCAATCTTGCCGGGCAGCAGCACCTCGGGGCCCTCCATCTCCACCCGCTCCAGATGCGACAGCTGCCGCGCCAGCAGGTCGCGCAGCGAGAACCGGTCGTCCGACATGCTCATCAAGGCATCCTGGGCTGCCGAAAGCGCGACCAGCCGGGCCTCCACCGCCGCGACGAAGGCCGCGGGCACGTCCGTCGCGCTTGCGGACTGGCGAACGATGGCCTGTACGACGGCGAACACGTTCTTGACGCGATGGCTCAGTTCCTGCGCCAGCACCTCCAGCTTGGTCTCGTTCAGCTTTCGGGTGGTGACATCGAGCGCACTGGCGACCACACCGCGCCGCCCGTCCGGCAGGGTCGATGGCGACGCCTGTACGTCGTACCAGAGTCTCTGCTCGCCGGTCAGGAACGAGATTTCCTCGCTCTGGGTCTGCCCGGTCTCCAGCGTCCGGCGGAGGATCTTTTCAAGCGGCTCCCCGACCTCGGGCCCGATGAATTCCGCCGGGGTCTGGCCCAGACAGGCCTCCGGCACATTGTGCCCCCAGACGTATTTCAGCGCCTCGTCATGCTCGGACATGGCCAGACCCGAGATATTGGTGGCCAGGGCGAACCGGTCGGCCGTCGATCGCAGCCGCGCCAGACTGTCCCTCAGCTCCCGATTGCGGTTCGACAGCTCGTCATCGGCCGCCCTAAGTTCCGTGATGTCCTCATTGACCCCGATCATGCCGGCAAAGCTGCCATCCGGGGCGTGGTAGGGCCGGGCCCGCGTCTGCAGCACCCGCACCTCGCCGTCCGCCCGCCGATAGCGCCCCTCGCAGACAAAGGCGTGCTGGCCGGACATGCCCTCACTGAACGGTCCAAAGACCGCACCCTGATCCTCGGCCAGCAGGCTGGAGGACCAGTCGAACCGCCCGCAGTCGTCTGGCCCCAGCCCCCAGAACTCCCGCATGGCCCGGCTCAGGAACACACACCGTCCGGTCGTGTCCCCACGCCACAGCATGGCCGGCGATTCCTCGGCCAGCAGCGCCAGACTCGCATCATCGGGCCCGGGCGCGGTCAAGCGGCGACGCCCACATCTGTGATTGCTATTTCCACCCCGGTTCGCTCCACGATGCCCCCACGGTCAAGTTACACGCCGAGGTCAAACGCCGCTCGCCGAAAAAGGGTTTCAGGGTGCTCGTCCCTACACCCTCAACCGGCTCTCCACCGTCGTCACGGCCTGCCCGGTCAGGATCACGCGATCCCCCCGCATCTCGGTGGTGATATCTCCTCCCCGCGTCGGGAAGGCCTGGAAGAAGTCCACGCGTGCGCGGCCCAGCCGGTCGGTCCAGAGGGGGGCCAGGATGCAGTGGGCCGAGCCGGTGGCCGGGTCTTCGGGCACGCCACAGCCGGGGGCGAAGAACCGGTCGACCACGTCGTAAGGGTCGCCGTCATCGGCGGGGGCGCAGACGATCACCTCGCCGGGTTCCCCGGCCGGGCTGACCAGGGTATTCAGCGCCGCAATGTCGGGGGTCAGGTTTCGCACCGTCGCCGCGTCCTTCAGCATCACGACCAGATAGCGGGCGGCCCAGACCTCGATCGGCTCGACCCCCAGCGCCTCGGCCAGACCCGCGACCGGCCCCGCGCGGCGCGGCGGATCGGCGGGAAAGTCCATCTCATAGGCGTCCTTGCCCGGCCCGCGCTTTACGATCAGCGGGCCCGAGGCCGTATCGAACGTCACCGCCTCGACATCCAGCGCCAGCTCGCCCAGCAGCACATGGGCCGAGGCCAGGGTGGCGTGGCCGCACAGATCGACCTCGCGCCCCGGGGTGAACCAGCGCAGACCGAACCGGTCGGGCCGGTCGCTGCGGATCAGGAAGGCCGTCTCCGACAGATTGTTCTCGCGCGCCAGCGCCTGCATCCAGTCGTCGTCGCGCCACGCCAGCTGCGGCTCGACCACGCAGGCGCCGTTGCCCATGAAGGGGCGCGCGGCAAAGGCATCCACCGTCCACTGTCTCATCCGCCCTGCTCCACTTTCAGTTCCGGCCAGCGGGCCACAAGCTTCTCGATCACCCGGTCCCAGTCGGCGGCGATCGGCCGGGTCGGGTTGGGGCGGATGACCATGGCGAACACATCGTCGAGGCCGAAGGGCGCCGCCACCGTCAGCCGGTCGTCGGCCTCCAGCCGCACACCGACGGCAAAGGCCGGGGCGACGAACCGCGTGAGCGCCTCGGCGGTCTCGGCCACCGGTGGCCAATCCTGACCGAACTTCTGCGGAAACCACTCCGAGACGCGGCGCTGGTTCCTCACCTCGACGCGGCTTTTCAGCGGTTCCTCGAACCGGGCGGCGACCCGGCGGATGACCGCATCCTCGGCGTCCCAGCCGTAGTCGTCATCGAAATAGCCGACGTCGAAATCCTTGACCCCATGGCCCGGCGGCCGCCCCGTCAGGTGGTTCCAGACGCTCTGGTAAACGGCGCCGGAAAAGATCAGCCAGTCGTTCACCCCCTCGGCCCGCACCCCCTCCAGCACCGTCATCAGATCGGGGTCGGCCCGGACGATGGCCTCCAGCCGTGCCTCAAGGTCGGTCATCGATCCCGCACCGGCCAGGCGTGGTCCAGCGGGCCGTGCCCCTGCCCCAGCCCGGGCGCCCGGCGGATCGCCTCGGCCACATAGGCCCAGGCGCTGGCCACCGCCGCCTCCATCGTCTGGCCTTGCGCCAGCCCCGCCGCGCAGGCGCTGGCGAGCGTGCAGCCCGTGCCGTGGGTGTGGCGCGTCTCGACCCGCTCGCCCTCCAGCACCGTCTCGCCGTGTCCGGTCAGCAGCAGGTCCAGCACCCGCTCGCCCGGCACATGGCCGCCCTTCATCAACACGGCCCCCGCCCCCATTTTCAGCAGGGCCTCACCCGCCCGGCGCTGGCCGTCCAGATCGGTGACGGGGATGCCGGTCAGGGCCTCGGCCTCGGGCGCATTGGGGGTCAGCAGGGCCGCGCGCGGCACCATCCGGGTGCGCACCGCGTCGATCGCCGCATCGGCCAGCAGGCTCGCCCCGCCCTTGGCCACCATCACCGGATCGACCACGACGGGCACGCCCGCGCCGTCCAGAATGTCAGCGACGGCCTCGACCACCTCGACGCTGCCCAGCATGCCGGTCTTGATCACATCGGTGCCGATGTCGTTCAGCACCGCCCGGGCCTGTTCGCGGATCAGGCTGACCGGCAGGGGATGCACGCCATGAACCCCCAGGGTGTTTTGCACCGTGATGGCCGTCACCGCCGTCGCGGCAAAGCCACCCAGCATGGTCACCGCCTTGATGTCGGCTTGCAGCCCGGCGCCCCCGCCCGAGTCAGACCCGGCGATTATGAGCACCCTGCCGCGGGTCATACGGTGGCTCCCGAAAACAGCTTCAGCCCGACGATGCCCGCCACGATCAGGACGATGCACACCAGCCGGATCGCCGTCGCCGGCTCGCCATAGGCCAGAATGCCGACGGTCGCCGCGCCCACCGCCCCGATGCCGGTCCAGACCCCGTAAGCCGTGCCGATGGGCAGCTTCTGCGTCGCCAGCCACAGGAACCCAAAGCTGGCTAGCATGGCGATCCCAACCAGCAGGCTGATCCCCGGCCGCTGCGGCCCGACGAACTTGAACCCCGAGGCCCAGCCCACCTCCAGCAGGCCGGCAATCGCCAGCGCCAGCCACGGGTTCATCTGGGTCAACAGTCTCAGGGCCTCGGTCATCTCTCCTGAATGGCGATGACCGGGGCCGGGGGCAAGCGTCCTATTTCCCGAAAGCCAGCCGACGCAGCGCCATCAGCAGGCCCGACACCTCGCTCACGAGGATCACAACAAAGACCAGGATCAGCACGGTCTCGCCGCCTTCACCCCTCCGGAACAGCGTCTCGGTGCGCTCGATCAGGGACGCGATGTTGTCCACCCGGAGCAGAGACGCGAAGGGCGAATACAGCCAGATCCAGCCCAGCAGCGTCAGGGACGCGCCCCGGAACACGACATCGCCGAACGCCGTCAGCCGCACGGGCGCCCCCGTCATCGCCCGGAGCAGGTGGAACACCCCCTGCGCCGCCGCCAACACCACCACCGGCCAGTACAGCAGCGTCACCGTCTCCGCGAACAGCAGGCCATAGTCGACCCCGCCGCGCACCAGCTCGCCGCCCAGATCCTCGGGCCGGAAGCCCAGCCCCAACAGGCCCGACCACCACAACAGGAAGATGCCCCAGCCCGTGGCACTGCCCAGCGCCCCCGCCGTCGGCGACATCTTCGGCATCGCCTCATCCAGCGCCCGGTCGGTGTCATCCAGCGTGCCGCCGCCGCTCTTTTCGTGCAGCGAGTCCCACCAGCGGCGGCTGAACACCCCGACCTCGAACATGCCCAGATCCTTGGCCCGCCATTCGGTCAGGAAGGCCGGCTTGTCCTTCTGTCGCTCGATGATGAAGCCCGCCAGCGTCGCCAGCCCGACCACCGTCAGCCCGCTCGAGAACAGGCCGGCAAAGGCCTGGCCGATCGCCTGCCCCACCTCGGCCCCGCCGAACAGGATGCGCGCCACCGCCCCCACCGCCGTGATCAGCACCAGCACCGTCAGCGCCGTCTTCACCCCGAACAGCCACCAGGGGTAGAGCTCGGGCCCCACCACATGCTGCGGTCCGGCGCCATAGCGGGCGGCCACCGTCAGCGGATGCCCCACTTCGCGCAGCACCGCCTCGACCTCGGCCTCGGTCAGCGGCCGGCCCAGCTCGGCCTCCCGCTCCTCGACCCGGCTCATCAGCAGGTCGCGCAACTCCGCCAGAATGTCCTCGCGGCCGGCGGCGGGCAGCTGCGCCCCCACGGCCTTCAGATAGCGTTCGATCAGGTCCATCATCCCCTCCAGATTTACAGAATTCGGTCCAGCGAGGCCGACAGCCTGCGCCATTCGGCCTCAAGCCGGCCCAGCATGGCTTCGCCCTCGGGCGACAGCCGGTAAAAGCGTTTCTTGCGACGCTCTTCCTCGCGCCATTCGCTGGTCAGCAGCCCCTGGCTCTCCAGCCGGCGCAGCAGCGGATAGAGGGTCGATTCCTCCATCTCCAGCCCGTGCTCGCCCAGCGCCACGCGCAGGGAATAGCCGTACTGCTCGGTCTTCAGCCGCGCCAGCACCGCCAGCACCAGCGACCCCCGCCGCAGCTCCAGCCGCATCGCCTCATAAAGATCGGTCTCGCCCAAGGGCCCGCTCCACTCACGTCACATAGTGTGTGACACACAGTGTATGCGACATACTGTATGAGTGAGTCAATACCCGCCTTAGGTCATGGCATGAAGATCAGGAATCGAGGTCGAGGAACCGGCTGCGGTGTCGGGGCTCGACGACCAGACAGGACGGGCTTCGGCCGAACCACTGGTACCGGTGCCGCGCGACGAATCCATAGACCGCATCGCGGACCGGCCTCGGGATAACCCTCAGCACGACAAGCCAGCACCACGGCCGCCGCAGCCTGCGGGCAATCGCAATCCCCGCGTCCGACCGGCTCAGGGCCCGCCCCGCCTCGATGACCAGAAAGGTGTCGTTCAGATCGGCCCGCGTGAACCCGTGCCGCTCCGCCAGCGCCACCCCGGTGGCAGAACCTGCGCCCGCGAACTGCAGCTCCGGCCCCCGCTCATGCGCCAGAACGAACCGGACCATCCCGCTGCACAGCACGCAGTCGGTGTCGAACACGACGATCGGGCGGGTCTCGGGTTGGGTAGGCATCGGCACCTTGTACAAGGAGGGTGAAGCCTGCAAGCGGGCCTTCGACCGGCCTAATCGGCGAAGGCCGACCCGGCGCGTTCCGGAGCCGGTCTCTCATTGACCTCCTCCCGGACGACCGTGACCGACACCGTGTTTCCAGCCGTCCGCCCGACGCGACCCATGACGACCCGCGAACGCGCCGGCCCCTCCGGGCACATCCAGGCCGCCAACAGACCGTCCGGCGTCTGATAGACGCGTCTCAGATAGCAGTGGCTGACCCTGGCGAGAAAGTCCGGACCGCCCCTGTCCATGACCGCTTCCATCGCGGCGAAGTCATTCCCGTCGGCGGCGCGCAGGAAATCGGCGACCGGATCCACCGCGGCGCGCGGCGGCGCCTCGGCCGCCGTGACCGTCAACGCAGCGGAGAATGTCGCAGTCAGCACAAGCATGGGGTCCCCCGAGGCCATAACCTACGTCAGAGGTGCCACCTTGGCCAACTGCCGTCCAGCCGCAGTTTCCCCACCCCCGCCGCTCATCCCCGCGGAAGCGGGGACCCAGTTCTGGTGCAAGGCTCAGCCCTACCCGCTCGCAGACCGAGCTGTGCCATCCCGCCTCCTGCCCTTGGCCAAAGCACTGGGTTCCTGCTTCCGCAGGAATGAGCGGATAAGAAGGGGTTCACGCCCTCAAGCAGCGAGCGACCGCGTCGCGAGCGGTAGGGCAAAAATCATCTGCAAAACGCCCTTCCCCCCGGTTCCAGATGCAGATGGTCCTGATGCGGCGCGTCATAGTCGGGGCTCAGCACGGTGCTGAAGATCCAGCAGCCCTCATCGCGGATGCGCTTCAGGAACCTTGCCTCGGGCCCGTCGCCATACCAGTGCGCCTTGACCATCACCCGCGTACCGTCGCGCAGGATGACTCCGGCAAAGTCCACCGCCGCAGCGCGCGAATGGGCGCTGGGCCGCGCGCCCGGCCGGTTCGACACGGTGCGACAGGCAAAGGTGCCATAGTGGACGATATCGACCACGTCCTGGCCGAAGATCTCGCGCGCCGCTGGCTCGACCACCTGCCGCCGCCACACCGACAGGGCCAGCGCCGTCTGGCAGGTCATCACCGGCCCCGCCGGTGACAGGCGCGCCACCGTGCCCCGGTCGACGTCCAGCGTGCCCGCCCCCGCCAGGCCACAGGTCTCGGAATCCACCCGGTCGGGCACGGGGGTAAAGGTCACCCGCGCGGCCTCCAGCTCGGCCCGACAGACCGCCAGGTCCGCCCCCGCCGCATCCACCCGCTCGCGCATGCCGCGATCCGGCCGCTGATCGATCAGCCCCGACGCCAGCCGCACACTGACGGGCGCATTGACCGGCGGCTGGCTGACCGCGCCCCGATCCCCCCACCCCGGCGGCGGCGGATTGGCCCGCCCGCACGACGCCAGCACCAGCAGCATCAGTCCTGCGATCATCCGGGGGCGTGTCATGCCGGAACAGTAGCGGGATTCGCGACGGGTCAACGGCGCACCTTCCTGCGCAACTGCGCCGCACTTGCATCGCGCCTTCGGCTGGCATAGGAGCACGCAACTGATAGTCATTCTTATTCGCGTTCGGAGCCCCCGTGACCCGCCTGCTGACCACCACCGCCGCCCTTGCCCTGACGCTCGCCGCCGCTCCCGCCCTTGCCCAGACAGCGACACCGGTCGCCTTGGCCCGCGTCGCCGCCGGGGATCCCACGGTGCTGGACCCGATCACCGTGGTCGGCTCGCGCCAGCAGGCCCGCGACCTCGGCGGTGCCGCCACCTTCCTCGATCTCGAGACGCTGCGGACCTTCGATTACACCGACGTGCACCGCGTGCTGCGGCTGGTGCCCGGCGTGGTCATCCAGGACGAGGAGGGCTTTGGCCTGCGTCCCAATATCGGCATCCGGGGCTCGGGCACCGACCGCTCGGCCCGCGTGGCGATGATGGAGGACGGCGTGCTGATCGCCCCGGCCCCCTATTCCGCCCCCGCCGCCTATTATTTCCCGCGCATCGCCCGCATGACCGGGGTCGAGGTGGTCAAGGGCCCCGGCGCCATCAAATACGGCCCCCTGACGGTGGGCGGCGCGATCAACTTCACCTCCACCCCGATCGGGGGCACAGAGGGCGACGACCTGTCCGGCTATCTGTCGCTGTCGGGCGGCAGCTACGGCGGCTTCCGGGGTCACGGCGTGCTGGGCGGCTGGAGCGACCTCGGCGACAGCGGCTGGCAGTTCGGCTCCCAGGCCGAGTGGCTGCGCGAACAGTCCGACGGCTTCAAGGAGCTGGACAACGGTGGCCCCACCGGGTTCGAGATCGACGACCGGGTGTTCAAGCTGGGCCTGCGCACCGCCCCCGGCGCCGCCCGGGCCCAATCGCTGACCTTCAAATACCAGGAGTTGGACGAGCGCTCCGACGAGACCTACCTCGGCCTGTCGCTGGACGACTTCAACGCCACCCCATACCGCCGCTATGCCGGCAGCCAGGTCGACGTCATGAACGTCGACCACCGCACGCTGCAGCTGACGTACAGCCTCGACCTCAGCCCCGGCCTGAACCTGACCACCACCGCCTATCGCAATGAGACGACGCGCGCCTGGTACAAGCTGAACGATGTGCGCAACACGGCCGGCACCGGCTGGGTCGGCATCTCGTCCGTTCTGGACAACCCGACCGCCTTTCCGACCCAGATGGCCATTCTGCGCGGCGACCCCGGCTTTGTCAGCGGACCCCAGGCCCTGCGCGTACGCAACAACAACCGGGCCTATCAGTCCGAGGGCATCCAGTCGGTCCTGAGCGCCCGATTCTCGACCGGGGCCCTGGCCCACCAGCTGGAGGTCTCGGCCCGCTGGCACACCGATTCCGAGGACCGTTTCCAGCGCGATGACGTCTGGCGCATGGAAGACGGCGACATGCTGCTGACCACGCGCGGCGTGGACGGGGCCCAGGCCAACCGCGTGGGCGAGGCCGAGGCCTGGGCCTTCTTCGTGCGCGACGTCATCACCATCGACCGCCTGACCGTAACGCCCGGCCTTCGCTATGAAACCATCGACCTGACGCGCACCGACTATCCCACCAGCCCCCCGTCGCGCACCACCCCCGTCCGGGTGAGGGAGAGCCAGGTCGACGTCTGGCTGCCGGGTCTCGGCCTGACGTACGACCTGACCGACGAAGTGCGGCTGGTGGCCGGTGCCCACCGCGGCTTCGCCAACCCCGGCCCCGGCTCAGACGTCGATCCGGAGACCTCCTGGAACTATGAGGCCGGCGTGCGCTTCGACCGCGGCGCCCTGGCGTTCGAGGCGATCGGCTACCTCAACGCCTATGACAATCTGCTGGGCACCTGCACCGCCTCCACCGGCGGCGGCTGCACCATCGGCGACCAGTTCTCGGGCGGCGAGGTCCGGGTCTCGGGTCTGGAAGTCACCGGCTCCTGGGACGCCGGCAACGCCCTGGGCCTCGACTTCGGCGTGCCGCTGTCGTTGGTCTACACCCTGACCGACGCCGAGTTCGAAACCAGCTTCACCTCGGCCTATGAGCCCTGGGGCACGGTGACCTCGGGCGACGACCTGCCCTATCTGCCGCGCCATCAGCTGACGCTGCGGGGCGGGCTGGACTTCGGCGACTGGCGCGTCAACGCCGCCGTCAACCGTGTCTCGGACGCGCGCGCCGTCGCCGGATCGGGTCCCATCCCGGATGGCGAGCGGATCGAGGCCCGCACCCTCGTGGACCTGGCCGCCGACTGGGACGTGACGCCCTCGGCGACCCTGTTCGCCTCGGTCCAGAACGTCACGGACGAGGTCCACAACGTCGGCTTCTCGCCCGCCGGTGCCCGCCCCGGCGCGCCCCGCATCGCCACCGCCGGCCTGCGCCTGAGGTTCTGACCCCCTAGCCGCACGGGCCCCGGCGCACTACCTTGCTGTTCATGGCCCGTTCTCCCCGCTCGTCGCGTTCTGTCACCGGTGTGTCCGAGGCCCCTGCGGCCTTTTCCGGCACGCCCCCCCTGTTCGCGCCGGTCACCGGGCCGCGCCTGACGCCCGAGGAGGCGCCGGGCGCCCCGGCCGACTGGGTGCCGCACCGCCCCTCGCGCCCGACGGACAAGGTCTCGCGCCCCTTCCGGCTGGAGACGAAATACACCCCCGCCGGGGACCAGCCCGCCGCCATCGCCGAACTGGTCGAACAGGCGGCCACGGGCGAGCGCGATCAGGTGCTGCTGGGCGTGACCGGCTCGGGCAAGACCTTCACCATGGCCAAGGTCATCGAGCAGACCCAGCGCCCGGCCCTGATCCTGGCCCCCAACAAGACCCTCGCCGCCCAGCTGTACAGCGAGTTCAAAAGCTTCTTCCCCGACAATGCGGTCGAATACTTTGTATCGTACTATGACTATTATCAACCCGAAGCTTATGTGCCGCGTACTGATACCTATATTGAAAAAGATTCCAGTATAAATGAGCAGATCGACCGGATGCGGCATGCGGCGACGCGGGCCATTCTGGAGCGGGACGATGTGATCGTGGTGGCCTCGGTCAGCTGTATCTACGGCATCGGCTCGGTCGAGACCTATACGGCCATGACCTTCACCCTGAACGTCGGCGACCAGATCGATGAGGCCAAGCTGCGCGCCGACCTGATCGCCCTGCAGTACAAGCGCAACGACCTGACGTTCGAGCGCGGCATGTTCCGCAAGCGCGGCGACACGATCGAGATCTTCCCCGTCCACCTCGAGGACCGCGCCTGGCGCCTCAGCCTGTTCGGCGACGAGATCGAGGCCATCCACGAGTTCGACCCCCTGACCGGCAAGAAGACCGCCGACCTCGACACCATCACCGTCTATGCCGCCAGCCACTACGTCACCCCGCGCCCGACGCTGAAACAGGCCATCGACGGCATCAAGGCCGAGCTCAAGGAGACGCTCGACTGGATGAACGAGAACGGCAAGCTGCTGGAGGCCCAGCGGCTGGAACAGCGCACCCGCTTCGACCTCGAGATGATGGAGGCCACCGGCGCCTGTGCCGGCATCGAGAACTACAGCCGCTGGCTGACCGGCCGCAGCCCCGGCGAGCCCCCGCCCACCTTCTTCGAATACATCCCCGACAACGCCCTGCTGTTCGTCGACGAAAGCCACGTCACCATCGGCCAGATCAACGGCATGTTCCGCGGCGACTACAAGCGCAAGTCGGTGCTCGCCGAATACGGCTTCCGCCTGCCCTCCTGCATCGACAACCGCCCGCTCAAGTTCGAGGAGTGGGACGCCATGCGCCCGCAAACGGTCCACGTCAGCGCCACCCCCGGCCCGTGGGAAATGGCCCAGACCGGCGGCGTCTTCACCGAACAGGTCATCCGCCCCACCGGCCTGATCGACCCGCCGGTCGAGATCCGCCCCGTCAGCGACCCCACCCGCAACCAGGTCGATGACGTGATTGACGAGGTCAAGGCCACCGCCCGCGCCGGCTACCGCTCGCTCGTCACCGTCCTGACCAAGAAGATGGCCGAGGACCTGACGGAGTACATGCACGAACAGGGCGTCCGCGTCCGCTATATGCACTCCGACGTCGACACCCTCGAGCGGATCGAGATCCTGCGCGACCTCCGCCTCGGCGCCTTTGACGTGCTGATCGGCATCAACCTGCTGCGCGAGGGGCTCGACATCCCCGAATGCGGCCTGGTCGCCATTCTCGATGCGGACAAGGAGGGCTTCCTCCGCTCCGAAACCTCCCTGATCCAGACCATCGGTCGCGCCGCCCGCAACGTCGACGGCCGCGTCATCCTCTATGCCGACAAGACCACCGGCTCGATGGAGCGCGCCATCGCCGAGACCAATCGCCGCCGCGCCAAACAGGTCGAGTACAACACCGCCCACGGCATCACCCCCGAAAGCGTCAAGCGCGACATAAAGGAGATCCTGGCCAGCCCCTATGAGAGCCGCCAGATGGACCGCCTGACCGCCCCCGGCCTCAAGGAAGAGGCCAAGCCCTTCACCGGCTCCAACTTCCAGGCCGCCCTCAAGAACATGGAGGCGAAGATGCGCGAGGCCGCCGCCAACCTCGAGTTCGAGGACGCCGCCCGCCTCAGGGATGAAATCAAACGCATGAAACTCCTCGATCTGGAGTTCGCGCAGGACATGATTTCATCCTGAGGCGACGCGCAGCGGCGCCCCTGCGCGACGACCCGGAGCGAAGCGGAGGGCGGTGGAGCGCGCAGCGCGGAACCAGATCAAGAAGATGAAGGCCCTCGACCTGGAGTTCGCCAATGAAATGCTGACCGGCGTGGGCGAAGAGGTCGACAAGACGGCGCCGAAGAGGTGGCGGGCCGAGGCGGCCGCGGAGAAGGCGGAAGCGTTCCGGAAGGGGCGGCTTTAGGGTTAAATTGCGGGCAACGGTGTAGGTGTTTCGACCTCAAGGAGTTTGCCCCAAAGGTCTTTGGCCTGAGAAATCCTTTCAGGCGTAGCTTTCTGAGGCTTTCTACGTGACGTTTCTTCCCAGTAGCCTTCTTCCATTTCCTTCCGAAGGAAGGCGGCAGTGGCCGCAAGCTCCAAGGCTATAGAGTCGTAGGCGCAGGCGACATCAACGATACTTTGGGTTGCCCCATCCACCTTACAGGCAACATTTGACCGAAAGACGGTAAACGTCCCACCCCAAGAGGCGGGCCGATCTTCCATCTCGATTAATCCATCAACCAAGGCCTCCTTCATTTCAAAGGCCAGGTCCTCACTATACGGGCCGTAATAGTGGTATCGGAAGCTGAGAGATCCAGACAAGCCAGCGGCCTTGAGGATAAATGCAATCTTCTGAAGCCGGGTCTTGCCTACGAGTTCTCCCCCTGCGGCAGACACAATTGCATGGACGGTGTTGCAATCATTTAGCATCAGTTCATTGCCTCCTTGATGACGGCTTGGACGATGTTACGGGCTTCACCATCGTCGGGTCTCGTATACAGCCTGTTAACTTCGAACGGCATTAGAGCCCTTACCACGGCGGATTCGTCGGCTAAATCTACTGGGCGACCCTCCACCAGAATGTGGATGCGCTGAATGGCTCTAGGCGAATCATAAGCTCGTCGCTTGTACGGATTTCGACTAAAATTGTCGCTTAGAATGCGGTTGGCCAGAGATTGATTCGACTTCACCGCCTCCGCGAGTAGACGCGCGAACTTCACGGTTCGAGGGTTAGCTGGCCCGTTGACGTGCCCCCCTGCGAGCGCCCTTCCCACGTCGATGGCCTTCGGAAGATTTCGGTATCGTAGATCATTTGCAACGCGGGCTAACTCCGCGTCTTTCGCTTGAGCGATTAGCGGCAAGGCCCCCCAAACAACAGTGTCGTCGAGCTCCAGATAATTTGAGAGCGTCTGATCTCTGAGATATCGAATGAGGGGATGGTCAGCCGGTAGGCCGGTTTGACCTTCACTTCTTTCATCGACCAATGATTTTATAGACTGCATCATCAGCCCAAAGAGCTGTTCCGCCCCTCGGGTGGTTTTGTGCAGGTAGACGTTAGGATAAAGCTGAAACAGTGAAAGTACATAACTTTCACCCGCCCAGAGCGCCTTGTTGGCCAAAACGAGTGTATCGATTTCCGCATATTTCTGGTCATCAACGCCAACATCGATTTTGCAAACCTCAAGATTGCTAAGAAGCCAAGTAAAATCGATGCCCCCAATCTGGGTACCCGTCATCATTCGATCTCGCCGCATATAATCAAGGCGATCTGCATCGAATTGGCTGGAAACCACTGACGAGTATATATCCGGAGATGACTCGGCCTTGAAAATTTTGGCCACGTCAGAAGACATATTCTGCCTGTAGTCATCCATAATCTTTGAAACATCAGGCGACTGAATAATCTTCTCTGTCCATGCCTCATGTCGGCCGCTCATGTTTAGAGCGGACTCAAACGCGTGGCTAAATGGTCCGTGCCCGAGATCATGAATCAGGGCGGCGCAGATAACGGTTTCTGCGGCCTCCCGATTAAAGTTATTGCCAAGCTTCTCGGCGATAACACCACAGAGCAAGCGGGCCGTGTGAAAGACGCCCACGCTATGTGCAAATCTTGAGTGAGTCGCGCCAGGGAAGACGAGGTCAGAGAAACCCAACTGTCGAATACGCCGCAGTCTTTGAAACTCTGGTGTTTCCAAGAGTTTCCAGATCATGCATTCGAACGCGCTGTCCGAAAACTCGATTAGATCGTGAACCGGGTCCCTGAGCCTTTGATGCATCATGTTCCATCCCCCTCAACCGCTCATTAGCAGGCTGCGGAGCAGCGCCGGGAAACGATGAGGGCCTGAGTCGGAAATTGAGTCCATAAAGTTGCATACTTGGCCCTCCTGCACAAGAACGAAAGAGGAACAAATATCTCTTTCCGCCTTCCCACGGCACCCCCCTTGGTGTCCTCTGTGTCCATCTTTGTGCTCTCTGTGATGAACCCGACTTCACCGCCCCCACACCGGCCCGCCGCCTGCCCGCTCCGATACTCGGGTCAAGCCCGAGTATGACGGGTTGAGGGGTCCAACTATCCGCCCTGCCCCGCATTTCCCCTGCCCTTTCAACGGCCCTCGCGTTTCTCGCACCGTTTTGCTCGCCCTGGCTCGAGCCCATGCAATCATCCCCCTGTCCCGTCGCGGGGGAGGGCGCTCGGCCGGCGTTCGATGCGGCGGCGGGAGCGGATGGAGCGGGGCTTGTTTGCTTGGCCTATCGCTCGCGCCGCGGGCGCTCGCTGCTTGAGGCCGTTTGGTCGCGGGCTACGGGCAAGTCTCGCGGATGCGGGCCGGGTCAGAGCCAGCAAGGCCGACGCCACCACACCTCCGGGTGCGGGTGCCGTCGAAGGGTCGGGGGGGATACCCGGCCGGTCCAGGGAAGGCGCCGCCGGCGCCTCCTGCCCGCCGGGGGCGCTGCGGTAAGGCCCGAACACGGCCACCCGACGCAAGCTCTTGGAAAACCGTCTGCGCGGGGCGTCAGTCTTCGTCGAAACGGTAAACCATAGTCACTCCGGGCGAAGGCCCGGCGTCCCGCCGCCCTCCCCACCGCTGCCGGTAACGGCAGGGGCGTAGAGGCATGCCCTACACTCACCTCCCCATTTCATGGGGAGGGGGACCGCGTAGCGGTGGAGGGGGCGGCGCTGCCGTTTGCCTTCTGTGCCTGTCCGCCCCGGCGTCTCCCGTCGAGGCGCCCCCTCCGTCACGGCGCAGATGCGCCGCGCCACCTCCCCGTCGGGGACGGAGAGGTGAATGCCTTCCTCCTCTCCCCTCTCATCAAAAAAGGACCCCCGCCCATGCCGCATCCCCGTACCGCCCGGCCTGCCGCCGACCCGGAAGACGACTGCTCCCCCGAGGAGCTGGCAGAGCTGCGCGCCGAACTGCAGAGTCGGCTGGACCATCTCCGCCGCATGCGGGCCGAGGGCGCGAGGGAACGTGGTGACTTGACCTGACGCGGCAACGGTTGCACCCCGGGGGTCCCCAATTCGTGAGGTGACCATGCGCCCCTTCTCCGCCCTCCCCGCCGCCCTCGTCTCCGCCCTCCTGCTGGCGGTGCCCGGCGCGGCCCTGGCCCAGGACATGCTGATCCGGGGCGGGCCGATCCATACGGGGGTGGTGACCGCCCCCTCGGCCGAGGTGGTGCTGGTGCGCGACGGCCGCATCGTCTTTGTCGGGGCCGAGGCGGGCCTGCCCGATCATGCGGGGGTCCCGGTCATCGACCTTGAGGGCGCGGTGCTGTTCCCCGGCTTTACCGACGGCCACGCCCATCTGGACGGCATCGGCGCGCGCGAGATGGAGCTGAACCTCGAGGGCTCGGCCTCGGTCGATGAGGCCATGGTGCGGCTGGAGGCCTGGGCGGTGGCCCACCCCGAGGGGCCGATCCTCGGCCGGGGCTGGATCGAGACCCGCTGGCCCGAGGCGCGGTTCCTGACGGCGGCCGATCTGGATGCGGCGGCGCCGGGGCGGCTGGTGTTCCTGTGGCGCGCTGATGGCCATGCGGTGGTGGTGTCGTCGGCCGTGCTGGCGGCGGCGGGCATCGATGCCTCAACCGTCGCACCCTCGGGCGGCGAGATCCTGAAGGGGCCGGACGGCCAGCCCACCGGCCTGCTGGTCGATGCGGCCATGGATCTGCTGGGCGGCGTCTGGCGCCAGCTGGGAGAAAATCCCGTGTCCCCGCGCGAGGTCTACCGCGCCGGCTTTGCCGTCTATGCCCGCTATGGCTGGACCGGCATCCATTTCATGAGCGCGCCGTGGCGGGACATCCCCCTGCTGGAGGCGATGGCCGAGGCGGGCGAGGCGCCGATCCGCGTCTACACCAGCGTCACGCCCGACGGCGCCGAGGCCCTGTTCGCCTCGGGCCCGCGCTCGGTCGCCGACGGCCGGGTCATCACCCGGGCGGTCAAGATGTATGCCGACGGGGCGCTAGGCTCGCGCGGGGCGGCCCTGTTCGAGCCCTACTCTGACCGGCCCGACACCACCGGCCTCATGCAGATGACGGCCGCCGAGGCCGTGCCCGTCTATGAGGCCGCCCTGCGCTCGGGCATCCAGATCGCCACCCACGCCATCGGCGACCGGGGCAATGCCTCCGTCGCCGACTGGTATGCCGAGGCGCTGGCGGCGGTGCCCGCGTCCGAGCGTCCGAACGGCGAGGACGTGCGCTGGCGGATCGAGCACGCGCAGATCCTGCGGCCCGGGGATTACCGCTGGTTCGTGGACCTGCCGATCATCGCCTCCATGCAGCCCAGCCACGCCATCGGCGACCTGCATTTCGCCCCGGCCCGGCTGGGCGATGCCCGCCTTGACGGCGCCTATGCCTGGCACAGCCTGGTGGACCTCGGCGTGATCGTGGTCGGGGGCTCCGACGCTCCCGTGGAGCGCGGCGATCCGGCCATCGAATTCTATGCCGCCGTGGCCCGCCGCGACCTCGAGGGCTTCCAGGGCCCCGACTGGCGCCCGGACGAGGCCGTGGACCGGATGACGGCCCTGCACATGTTCACCCTGTGGCCGGCCTATGCCAGCTTCCGCGAGGACGAGCTGGGCACGATCGAGGAGGGCAAGCGCGCCGACTTCACCGCCTTTGACCTCGACCTGATGACCGCGCCCGAGGCCGAGCTGCCGAACGCCCGGGCCGTGCTGACCATCGTCGACGGCGAGGTGGTCTACCGGGCCGGAGCGGACACCAGCAGGCCCTGAGCCTGCAGCGTCGCATCGGCGTTTTCCGTGACGCTGATGGCGACCGCCTCGATGCCGTGCTGGCTTTCCAGCGCGGCCAGCCAGCTGAACAGGGCCGCCGTCGGGGCCTGTTGGGCGGCAAAGGCCAGACCGCCGTCGTCGCCGGGCGACAGCTCGACCGCCAGCCCCTGGGCCTCGGCCAGCGGCCCGGCTACCTCGGCCAGACGGGCGGGGTCCGATGTGGCACCGGGCCGGATGCGAGCCTCCGCCGCCGCGATCAGCCGGGTGGCCTCGGTCGCCTCGATCCGCCGCTCCGCCGCCGCCTCGCGCCAGCCGTACAGCGGCTGCACCACGCCGTAAAAGACCACCAGCCCCAGCACCACGACCGCCAGCCCGATCAGCATCGCCCGCTCGCGCGGCGTCCGCCCCGCCAGCCAGTCCGTCACCGCCCTCATGCCCCCACTCCCACGATGATGTCGCTGGCGATGCGGTCGCCCTCCTCCAGCGTCGCCTCCTCGACCATGCTCAGCCCGAGCGCCTCAACCCCGCTCCGGATCGCCTCCAGATCCTGAAACGCCGTATAGCTGACGGTGGCCCGGACGCCCGAAACCGGATCTGCGGTCAGGCTGTCCAGCTCCGCCCCCGGCACGCCTTCCAGCGCCTGGAACAGGACAGCGGCCACCACCGCCACCCCGCCCGGCGGTGGTGTCAGGGCCAGACGCCGCTCGGCCTCGGCCAGCGGATCGGCATCTGCGGCCATGTCGGGAAACAGCACCCGCGCCCGGGCCTCGGCATCCTCGCGCAGACGGCTGGCCGCCATGTCGTCGCGGATCGCCGCCGCCGCCGTCAACACCAGCGGCGAGACCAGCATGGCCAGCGCGAGGGCCCCCGCCAGACGCCAGGCCTTCCAGCCCTCGCCCGCCGTCGTCCGCCGTTCGCTGCCGCCCAGATCGACCGGCGGGGTGAGCGCCGTGGCGATCAGCCGGGCCTCGAGCCCCGCATCGCTCTCGATCGGCACCAGACGCCGCTCGCCTGCGATCACGGGCGCCAGATCGGGCTGCACCGAGACCGCCAGCCGCTGACCCCTCAGCGCGACGACGGGGCCGAAGGTGATCGCGTTGAACGTATCGGCATCCTCCGGTTCGGCCGGCACCAGACTGTCGGGGACGAGGGCGTCGGCCTTCAGCCCCAGCCGCGCCAAGGCGTCGGTCCAGGCCATCAGCCGGCCCTCGGAGACCGCCGCAACCAGCCGCGACCCGTCCGCCTCGACCGGGCCCAGCGCCACCCGCATGCCGGCCGCCTCGACCGCCAGATTCTCGCGCAAGGCCCAGAGTGCGGCCGCCCGCTGCTGGACCGGACGCCCGGCCGGCAGGGTCAGCCAGCGGATCAGCACGTCCGCCCCCGGCACGATGGCCACGGTCCTGACCCGCGTCGCCGGGACAGGCGGCGAGTCCGGCGACAGATGCCCGCGTTCCAGCACCCGGCCCTCCGCATCCAGCATCAGGAAGGGGGCGGGGTCGGTCCCTTCGGCGGGGATCAGCACAAGACGGGTTCGGCTCATTGGTCGGCGGTCCAGCGATGGACGACCGTTTCGACACGGCCGTCAGGAAGGGTTCGGAACAGGGCGGTGCGCGTCACCCGCGCCCCGGCGAAATCGACGTCGCTGCGAAAGGCGAAATAGCGCGTCGTCAGGGTCAACTGGTCATAGACGTCCGAGGCGGGCGTCGCCTCGGCCATGGCCGGCTGGCTCCAGAAGGTGCCGATGTCGCGCCAGCCGCCGCGCGGGCGGGCGGCAATGGCGGCCCGGGCGCGGGCCGGGTTGAGCCGCCCTTCGGACAGCATGACCAGCAGGGGCGCGTCATCGACGCTCAGCGTGTTCGGATTGATCGGCGACAGGTCGGGGGTCGGCAGGGCGCAGACGAAGGGCCGCAGCCGGCCATAGACCTCGGCATCCACACCCCGGATCAGGCGCAGTTCGCCGGGCTCCAGCAACAGGGCGCCGGGGGTGCTCAGCGGCGTCTCGCGCCCGGCGTAGGCGGCGGTCTCGGCCCCGCGCGGCAGAGGCGTCTGGTCGCTGTCGATCCAGTCGGTCAGGGCCTCGGCGACGGCGCGCATGCGGCCTTCATCCACGCCCAGGGCGCGGCCCAGCGCCACCAGCTGTTCGGCGCCGCGCGGTCGGGCGACGTAAGCCCCCTCGATGCCCGAGACGACGCTGTTCAGATTGAAACAGGCCTGACCGTCACGGACCACGGCCTGGATCTGCCCGGCCTCGATGGGAAAGGCGAAGGGGCGACCGTTCCAGTCCGGCTCGGTCGGGGTGACCGGCCCCGCCTGCCGGATCAGGCGCTCGATCCGCTTCCGCGCCAGAGCTTCGGCGCCCAGCGCATACCACTGGGCCTGACCGACCGACGCCAGATTGGAGGCCCGACGCGTGGAGAAGCGCACGTCGTCCAGCAGGGCCACGGCGATGGCGGCCATGACGGTCACCATCAGCAGCACGGTCAGCAGCGCCATGCCCTTCCGATCGCGCCGGCCCCGCCTCATCGCCCGCTTCCAATCATCAGCAGCTGGTCCAGCGAACCATAGGTCTCCAGCGTCAGGCGCAGCCGCACGGCATCGGGCATGGTCTGGCGAATGCGCGGCTCGAACACCGGCGTGTCGACCCCCAGCGAGACGAACGACGCCTCGGCCACGGTCACGCCGGTGGCGACGACCTGAACCACGCCGGGTCCCGGCGCATCGGGATGGGGCCGCACCCGGCGCTCCAGCCGATCCTCGACCAGATGATATTCGATGCCGATCAGGCCCGATCCGTCCTCGTCCAGTCCCACGCCAGCCCCCGTCCGGGTCAGGGCCAGCACCAGGGTCGGGTCGGCCCCGACCGTCGCCCGGGTGCGCAGCGGCACAATCCCGTCGCCACCCGCCAGCGGTCGCGCCACGGCCTGACTGACATCGGCCTTCAGCAGAGCCCGCATGCGCTGCACCTCGGCCAGCCGCTCGGACGCGGCCTTGACCGCAAAGCGGCTGTCGATCGACACCCCCATCACGGCCGTGCCCGCCGCCGCGATCAGGGCAAAGATCGTCAGGGCGATCAGCACCTCGGTCAAAGTGAAGCCAGCCCGTCTGCGCATCACGACACCGACCGGAACAGCACGGCCTCAGCCGAGGTCCAGACCCCGTCGTCGGACACGCGCACCTCGATGCGCAGCAGGGCCGGATCGCCCGTGCCGCTGACGATCCGGCGCCACATCCAGCGCCGTCCGCCCAGATCGGTCTCGCCCGCTGTCTCGCCGGGCGCGGGCGGATCGACCGCCACCAGCGTCTCGACCGCCAGATTGTCGGCGACGATGCCGGCCAGGGTCCGCGTCTCCAGCTCGCCCGCCGTGCGGGTATTCTCGGTCGTCATGCGCAGCAGGGCCAAGGCCGCCAGGCTGAAGACCGCCAGCGCCACCATCATCTCGATCAGGGTGAACCCCGACCTGCGGCGACGTCGCAAAAAATGGCTTCCGCTCATTCCCGCGGAAGCGGGAACCCAGTTCTGGGCAGCATCCGCGCAGCGCAGGGCCCTTGCACCCAAAGCTCTGGCTCCCCGCTTCCGCGGGGATGAGCGGAGGTGAGGGAAGAGTCTAGCTCCCAAGACGCACCTCTCCGGCCAGATCGACCGTGACCGTCGCCCGTACGCGATCCCGGGTGAGCGACAGCCGCGCCGGCTCGGCCAGACCCACCGGGTCGAACATCACGGCCTCGACCCCGCCGGCGGATTCAACCCGGGTGCCCTCTTCCCACGCGACGCGCTTGAACGGGCCCTCGGTCAGGGGCGTCCAGCCGTCCTCGGCCCGCACGCGAAAGCCATAGCCCTCGGCGCCGATGTCGACCGCGACCGGCCGGTTGGTCAGGATGGCCTCTTCACGCGCGCGCACCAGTCGCGCCGCCAGCCGCTCGGCCTCGACCGGCAACCGGGGCGTGGGGTCGGGTGCGGCCAGAACCACGGCGGTCGCCGCCAGCCCGATAACGGCGACCGTCACCATCATCTCGACGAGGGTGAAGCCCGCGCGGCGCGCGCGATCAGCCTTGCCAGTTGCCGATGTCGGCGTCATTGCCCTCGCCTCCCGGCTTGCCGTCGGCACCGTATGAGAAGACGTCGAAGGTCTGACCGTGCTCGCTCTCGCGACGGTACTGATAGGCATTGCCCCACGGGTCTTCCGGCAGACGGCGGATGTAGCCACCTGTGCGATAGCGGTCGGCGCGCGGCGAACCGGACGGCACGGCGGTCAGGGCCGACAGCCCCTCACCCGTCGTCGGGAAGGTCAGCATGTCCAGCCGGTACTGCTCCAGCGCATTTTCCAGCGTGGCCAGATCGGCGCGGGCCTTGCCGACCATGGCCTTGTCCTGACTCGGCAGAACGTTGATGACGACCACCGTCGCCAGCAGGCCGATGATGACGATGGTGACCATCATCTCGACAAGGGTGAAACCCATCCTCCCCCGACGCGCAGCTTCGGGGGAGGGGGACCACGAAGTGGTGGAGGGGGCGGAAGTCGGGCGCCGGCGCTTGAAAGTGGCCCCCTCCACCCCCCTGCGGGCGGTCCCCCTCCCCCGTGAAGGACGGGGGAGGATCTGATGTTCGGGTGTGTGGGTCATGATGTCATCCCATGGCCAGGGTGTTGATCTGAAGGATCGGAAGAAGGATCGACAGGACGATGACGGCCACCACCCCGCCCATGACGATGATGATGCCGGGCTCCAGCAGGCTGAGCATGACGGCCGTGAAGGTGGCGAACTCGCGCTCCAGATAGTCGGCGGCGCGGTCCAGCAGGGGCTCCAGCCGCCCGGCCCCCTCGCCAGATGCGGTCATGTGCACCAGCAGCGGCGGAAACACATCGGCCCGGCGCATGGCGCCCGAAAGCGAGCCGCCCTCGCGCACCACATCGGCCATGACGCGCGTTGCGGCGGCCAACCGGGTGTTCGAGACGGTGCGTGCGGTCAGGTTCAGCCCTTCCAGCACCGGCAGGCCCGAGGAGATCATGGTCGATAGGGTGCGAGCCATGCGTGCGGCATGCAGGTCGCGCGTCAGCCGGCCGGTGATCGGCACGCGCAACAACAGGGTGTCGGCCTTCAGCCTCAGGGCCGGCCGCCGCAGCGCCAGCCCCGTGATCGCGCCCAGACAGACCATCACCAGGGCAAGGATCAGACCCCAGTCGCGCATGGCGTGCGAGACGGCAATCACCCCCTGGGTCAGCAGGGGCAGGTCCTGATTCATGCTGCTGAATTGATCGACCACCTTGGGCACGACAAAGGTCATCAGGGCGGTGATCACCGCCAGGGCCACGACCGCCAGCGCCGCCGGATAGACCAGGGCGGTGATGACCTTGCCGCGTACCTCCTGCTCGCGTTCCAGCCCGTCGGCCAGACGCTCGAGGATCGGCTGCAGTGCGCCCGAGGATTCCCCCGCCGCCACCATGGCGCGGTACAGGGGCGGAAAGGCGCGGCCCTGTTCGGCCATGGCCTCGGACAGGCGACGCCCCTCGACCACCCCCTGATGGACGGCCTCCAGACAGCGGCGCACCTTGGGCTTTTCGGCCTGCAGGGCGAGGGTGCGCACGGCCTCCTCGACCGGCACGACCGAGATCAGGGTCGCAAGCTGCCGCGTGGCCAGCGCCAGCGCACGGGGGTCCAGTTTCGTGCCGCCGGGGGTCTTTGAAGTGTCGGTGCGCGACAGGCCGCGGCCGGGCTGGACCTCCAGCGGCATCAGCTGCTTGCGTCCGACCTGATCGCGGGCGGCCTGCAGATCCGCAGCGTCGAGACTGCCCCGGACCGTGCGCCCCCCGCCGTCCACGGCCACATAGTCGAACCGGGGCATCAGGCCACCGCCTCGATCGGCGGCAGGTCCTCGGACCGGGTGCGGGTGACGCGCAGCGCCTCCTCGACCGAGGTCGTGCCCTCCAGCACCAGCGCCCGCGCCTGACCGGCAAGCGTCCGCCCGTCACCCAAGGCCTCGGCATTCATGGCGGCCTCGTCGGCCCCGGTGGTGATCAGGCGGCGCAGGGTGTCGGTGACCCGGATCGTCTCATACAGGCCCACCCGCCCGACATAGCCGGACTGGTTGCAGTGGTCGCAGCCGGTCGGACGCCAGACCGTCTGGCCCGCCGCAATGCCGACCAGCCGCGCGGTCGCCGCATCGGCTACCTCGGGCGTATGACAATGGGGGCACAGACGCCGCACCAGCCGCTGGGCCATGATCAGCCTGAGCGTCGAGGCCAGCAGGAAGGGCTCGACCCCCATGTCGCGCAGGCGGGTGACGGCGCCCGCCGCATCATTGGTGTGCACCGTCGACAGCACCAGGTGGCCGGTCAGGGCCGCCTGCACCGCGATCGAGGCGGTCTCGACGTCGCGGATCTCGCCGACCATGACCACATCGGGGTCCTGACGCAGGATGGCCCGCAGCCCGGCGGCAAAGGTCATGCCGACCTTGGCATTGACCTGGGTCTGGCCGACGCCCTCGACCGCATATTCGACCGGGTCCTCGACGGTCAGGATGTTGCGGGTGCCGGTATTCAACAGCGACAGGCCGGCATAGAGGGTGGTGGTCTTGCCCGAGCCCGTTGGGCCGGTGACCAGCAGGATGCCGTTCGGCTCGGCCAGGGCGGCGTGATAGGCCTCGAGCGTGGCCTCATCCATGCCCAGATCGCGCAGGCCCAGACCCGCCTGATCCTTGTCGAGAATACGAAGCACCACCCGCTCGCCCGCCCGCGACGGCAGGGTCGAGACCCGCACGTCCAGCGTCTTGCCGCCCAGCGCCAGCGGGATGCGGCCGTCCTGCGGGATGCGCTTTTCGGCGATGTCGAGCCGCGCCATCACCTTGATGCGCGACACCACCACCGGCGCCAGACGCGGGCTGAGGCTGAGGGCTTCCTTGAGCACGCCATCGACACGCATCCGCACGACCAGCGCCTGCTCATAGGGCTCGAGGTGGATGTCGGAGGCCCCCGCGCGCACCGCCTCGGCGATCAGGCCGTTGATCAGCCGGATGACGGGCGCATCGTCGGTGGTGTCCAGCAGGTCGGCGGCGGCCGGGATCTCGTCCACCAGACTGTCGAGACCACCGGGCAGGGCCAGATCGTCGCCGCCGTTCGACCCGGCCACCGGATCGCCGGCATAGGTTTCGGACAGCAGGCGGTCGAAGGCGCTGCGGCTCACCGGCTCGACCTTGAGCGGACACCCCAGCACGCGCCGGGCCTCGACCAGCGCCAGCGGATCGGCCCCCTCGCGCAGGGCCACGACCGCCACGTCGCCGCGCGCCGTCACCACCACGCCGTGGCGCTTGGCAAAGGCATAGCTGAGGGTCGGGTCGGCCAGCATCGTCATGGGATCAGGGCTGAACCGGCGGCTGAACCGGCGGCAGGGTGTCGCCGTCGACCGGAGCGACCGGGGCGGTCTCCAGATACTGCGGCGGCACCGGCGGCTGGGTGCGGATATAGTCGCGGATCAGCTCGTCGAGGCTGGGCTCCTGCCCCGGGGCGACGCGCAGCTGCTCCTGGCGCATATAGCCCCAGCGATCGGCGGTCAGGCGCTGGGCGTCGGCCGGGCTGCGGATGATGGTCGGGCGGATGAAGATCATCAGATTGGTGCGCCCGCGCTGACGGCTTTCCGAGCGGAACAGGCCCCCGATCAACGGCACATCCGACAGATAGGGCACCCGGTCCATCGAGATGCGGTCGTTCTGGTCCAGCAGGCCGCCGGCGACGGCGATGTCGCCGTCCTCGACCACCAGCGTCGTCTCCAGCTCGCGCTTGTCGAGGATCAGGTCCCCGGCATTGCTGCTGAGGATGCCGTTGATGCTCGACACCTCCTGACGAATGAACAGGGTCACCGACCCACCCGCATTGATCTGGGGCCGGACCACCAGCTTGACACCGATGTCCTGCCGCTGGGTCGTGCGGAAGGGGTTGTCATTGCCGTTCAGCAGCGTCTCGCCGGTCGTGATCGGCACTTCCTGACCGACCAGAATGGTGGCCTCCTCATTGTCCAGCGTCATCAGCGACGGGGTCTGCAGCAGGTTCGAGCCCGAGTCGGTCTTGGCCGCATTGATGATGAAGCCGAACAGGGTATCGCCGATCCGCCCGCCGCCGCCGCCGATAAAGCCATTGGCCCCCAGCAGGCCGTTCAGCGCGGCGGTCGCCAGGTCGTCCCGCAGGGGGTCGTCCTCATCCAGATCACGCGCCGCCAGCGCCCCGCCGATAGACAGCAGGGGCGCGGCGCGCTGGGAATAGTTGGTCGCCAGAATGGGATTGCCGTCCTCGCCTGCCAGCAGCCACTGGACGCCCAGTTCGCGCACGGCATTGTCCGACAGCTCAACCACGATGGCCTCGATCAGCACCTGCTGGCGCCGCCGGTCCAGCTGGGCGATCACATCGCCCAGCATGCGCTGGGTCTCGGGCGGGGCCGAGATGACCAGGGCATTGGCGCCGGGATAGCGGGCAATGGTGGCGCGCTGGCCGGGGGCCGCCGACGCGGTCGCCGCCTCGCCGCCTTCGGCCGGTTGCTGACCCGACGCGGACGAGGGCGTCACCGTCTGGCCGACGATCTGCTGCAGCACCGGCAACAGCTGTTCGGCGTCGATATGCTCGAGGAAGATGACCCGCACATCGTCCGAGGTCAGGGCCCGCTGGTCGAGGTCGAAGATCAGCGACTGCACCCGCACCAGCGCCGCAGGCTCGCCCCGCAGCACGATGGAATTGGAGCTCTCGACCGCCGTCACCTTGACCAGTCCCTGTCCGGCCTGACCGCCGACCGGGGCCAGCACCTCGTCCAGCACGGCGGCGATCTCGCGCGCCGAGGAGTTTTCCAGCGTCACGACGACGATGTCGGTGCTGTCGACGTCGATACGCGCGATCAGGGCCCGGACGCGGGCCAGATTGTCGGCAAAGTCGGCCACCACCACAGTGTTGCTGTTGGGATTGGCCAGCACCTGTCCCTGCGGCCCCACCAGCGGGCGGATGGTCTCGGCAGCCGAAGCGGCGTCGATGTGGTGCAGCTGGAAGACCTCGGTCGCAAAGCGTTCCGAGCCCACGGTCGCCGGGCCCTGGGCCGCGCCCTGGGCGGGAGCGATGCGGTAGGCGCCCGACGACGTCGGAATGACCACCAGACCATTGGCCCGCAGGGTCGACAGAAATACCTCATAGGTCTCGGCCGGGGTCAGGGGCCGGTCGCTGGTCACGGTCACCGTGCCGGTCACCGACGGGTCGACGATGAAGGTCCGCCCGGTCGAGCGGGCGATGTCCTGAATGAAGGCACGGATGTCGGCGCCCTGCACATTCAGGATCTGGCGTTCCTGGGCCCGGGCCTCCGTCGCCGGCAGCGCGGCCTGCACGACAAACGCCGCAAGCATCAGGGCGGCCAGACGGCCGAACAGTCTCGATGACGAGCGGATCACGGGCGGGTCCTTACGGTGGTGGTCTGGGGGGCGCCGTCCCGCTCGAAGCGGATGACGGCCTCGGGCGCTTCGGCCAGATCGGTACGCAGGCGGTTGATGGCCGACGGGCCATCCAGGGCGATGCCATTGACGGACAGGATGACATCCCCGGCGCGCAGGCCGGCGGCCTGCAACTGGGCGCTCTGGCCGCGCGCCGTGACCGTAAAGCCATTGACCGACAGGCCTTGCATACGGGGACGCAGACCCGCCTCGGCCATCAGGCGGGCAGGATCGACCACGGCGGCCTCGGACGCCGCCGCAGCCGGAGCCGGGCGCGGCGGGGTCACCACCTGCGGCGTCGTGGGCGGTGGCGGCACGCTGGCGGCCCCCACGGGCACTTCGCCAAAGTCGATGCGGCTGACCGAACTGCCCCGGGCGACCGTCACATGATCCTGGGCGACCGCGCGCAGCACCAGTCCGGGCAGGACCTCTTCGCCGACCCCGACCGACAACTGGGTGCCGTCCGGCAGGCCGAGAATGGCCGAGCCGCCGCCGCCCGCGCCGGCCCGCACGCCAAACAGGCGCAGCTGCTCGCTGCCCGCGTTGGTGAGCTCGGCCAGGCTACTGCGCTCGCCCGTATGGAAAAAGGCATCGAACCTAGACAGAACGCCGGTGTCCGGCGCGGTCACACCCTCAGCCGCCCGGGCCCCGGTATTGGGGGCCATGAACAGCAGCACCAGCCGCACAAGCTGGATCAGGATCAGCGCTGCGATCGCCAGCTCGACACCCCGGCGCAGGCCCGCGCCGCGCGGGCGCACGGCATCCGTCGCCCGACCCGCCCCGAAGGCGGGCCAGGCCGATGGCCAGACCTGAAGGATGGATACGCTGCGGATCACCGACACTCGCCCCGCCGACCCGAAGCGGGTCCCTGAAATCTTCAGATGACGGATGGGTCTCATCCGCTCCGATTGCGGACGCTCTTACCCCGGACCCGCCCCCGCCAGCCCGCGCGTCTTGATGACAATGCCGCGTATGAATCACGAAGATTGCTCCGCGTGCGGAGCCAGTGTCGCGGCTCCGTCACCGTGTGTCGGAAACGACGGACGCTGGAGCGGGTGAAGGGAATCGAACCCTCGTCGTCAGCTTGGGAAGCTGCTGCTCTACCATTGAGCTACACCCGCGGGACCCGTCGGTCGGGCTGACCATAGTCCGCGCGGATCGGGCGCGCTAGACTGGCCGGATGATCCGTATCGGCGAAAATGAGCTTGAGCTCCGGTTCTTTCGCGCCGGGGGACCAGGAGGCCAGAACGTCAACAAGGTGGCGACGGCGGTCGAGCTGCGGTTTGACGCGGCGCGCTCGCCCAGCCTGCCGGACGGCGTCCGGGCGCGGCTTCTGAAGGCAGCCGGACGGCGGCTGACGCTGGACGGCATTCTGGTCATGACGGCGACGCGGTTCCGGACGCAGGAGCGCAATCGTCAGGATGCCATCGACCGGCTGCACGCCCTGATCGATTCGGTGACGACGCCGCCTCGCCCTCGCATCGCGACGCGACCGACGCGGGCGTCAAAGGAACGCCGCCTTCAGGCCAAGACCAGACGGTCGCAGATCAAGAGCGGGCGGGGGCGACCCGACGGAGATTAGCTCCCGGAAGCCGGGGCCGGGGCCGCCTCAGCCGGAGGGGCCTCGCGGAACAGCAGGACCGCGATCCGGTCCTCGGCATCAAAGCCGATCACCCACTGGGTCAGGATGCTCTCGAAACGGACCTCGAACATGTCGGCGCCGTTCTGGTGGCCGACATGGGCAATGGTTTCAAGGGCACCGAAGCTCTGGATAGCTGCGGTCAGATCGCCTTCGACCGGGCGCAGGCGGTTGGTCATGTCCTCGCTGAAGGCCGAGAAGTCGAGTGAGCCGTCCTGAGCGTCCGCAATCACCGCCTCGAGGGTCTCCCGGGCACGGGTGACGTCGGGAGCCTCGGCAGTGGGGGTTTCCTGAACGGCGACCGGCGGGGCGGGGCGGGGTGTCCCGTCAAAGGCGTTGGGCAGGCTGGCCGCCGCCGTCTCAGAGGGCGGCGCGTCGGTGTCCTGGGCCATGGCCATGCCCGATGTCAGGCTGACGGCCAGAGCGAGGCCCAGACCCAGTGTCAGACTCTTTGCAATACGCATGCCTTGCCTCCGGCTGTGGCGGTACAGGTGTCAGCGCTACAATTGACCCGTCAAAGCGACAGAACAAGGGCAGCCGTCGCCATGGCCAGGGCGGCCAGCCCCAAAACCATCGGCCATGGTGAGGCGCGGGGCACGACCACCACCGGTGCTATAGCCGTGTCGTCGGCGTCGCGGCGGATGCGCTGCGACAGGGCGCGCAGGCCGCTGACGACCTCCTCGAGAGCATCACGGACCTGGGCCTGCGGCCCCAGCTCGCGACGGATCCAGCGCTCGACCACCGGACGGGCGGCGGCCCACAGGTCATGGTCGGGGTTGAGCCTGCGGGCCACGCCCTCGACCGAGACCATGGTCTTTTGCAGAAGGATCAGCTCGGGCCTCAGCCGCATGTCGAACAGGGCGGTGATCTCGAACAGCTGGCCCAGCAACCGCCCCATGGACACTTGCGAGGCCTGTTTTCCGATCACCGGCTCGCCCACGGCGCGCAGGGCCTGGGCGAAGGCCTCGACCGAATGGCTGGGCGGGACATAGCCGGCCTCGAAATGGACCCGGGCGATCCGGTCATAGTCGCGGCTGAGGAAGCCCCACAGGATCTCGGCCAGATAGCGCCGCTCTTCCTTGCCCAGCCGGCCGACGATGCCGAAATCGACCGCCACCAGTCGCGCGGGCGCCGAGGCGAACAGATTGCCCTCGTGCAGGTCGGCGTGAAAGGTGCCGTGGTCCAGCGCCTGGATCAGGAAGGCCCGCACCACATTGTCGGCGAGGGCATCGGTGTCGAGCCCCGGCTGTTCGCGACACGCCGGACCGGTCATGGGCATGCCGGTGGCCCATTCCAGCGTCAGCACGCGCTTGCCGACCCCGTCCCAGACCACTTCGGGCGCGGTCATCAGGACGACGCCGTCCGACTCGCTCTTTTGCATAACCTCGGCCATTTCCGAGGCAGCGGCGGCCTCGAGGCGCATGTCCAGCTCCAGCTCCATGGAGCGGGCGATGGTCTCGACGAAAGCGCGCGGCTCAAGCCGGCGGGCGGGCGCCACGAACCGCTCGGCCATGCGGGCGGCAAGGCGAAGCGCGTCCAGCCCCTTGGCCACCCGCCCCTCGACCCCGGGGCGCAGGACCTTGATGGCCACCTTGCGACCGTCGTGCAGATGGGCGGCATGGGCCTGGGCCAGCGAGGCGGCGGCGATGGCGGGCTGCAGGTCGGCAAACAGGCTTTCTACCGGACGGCCGAGGGCACGCTCGATCTCGATACGGGCCTGATCCAGCGGAAAGGGCGGCAGACGGTCCTTGAGCCGCCCGAGGTCGAGCGCGAACTGCGTGCCGAAGATGTCGGCCCGGGTGGCCAGCACCTGACCGAGCTTGATGGCCGCCGGGCCCAGCTTTTCCAGCGCCCGCCCGACTCGCTCGCCGGGACGGCCGGTGCAGGCTTCCTTGCCCGAAAACAGATGCAGCAGGCCTGCCAGCGGCCTCAGCCAGGGCGGCAGAAGGGGCGTGATCTCGCGCGGCATCAGGGCGTCGTGCCGGATCAGGATCCAGCCCCAGCCGATCAGGCGCAGGGCCGCTGCCACGGGATGGCGCACCGGCAGGGTCCGGGGCGGTGCAGGGGGCTGTCGGAAGGCGCGGGTCAGGGTCAGATCGCCCAGGCGTGATGCAGCGCGGCGATCCCGCCGGACAGATTGGTGACGCTGACGTTCGAGAAGCCAGCCTGCTCGATCATGGCCTTGAAGGTCTGCTGGTCGGGGAAGCGGCGGATGCTTTCGACCAGATACTGGTAGCTGTCGCGGTCGCCAGCGACCCAGCCGCCGATGCGCGGGATCATGGTGAAGGACCAGGCGTCGTAGGCCTTCGACAGCGCCTCGCTGGTCGGGTGGGAAAACTCGAGGCACAGGAAGCGGCCGCCCGGTTTGAGCACCCGGCGTGCCTCGGCCAGGGCTTCCTCAACCTTGGCGACGTTGCGAATTCCGAAGCCGATCGAATAGGCATCAACCGAGGCATCCGGCAGCGGCAGCGACAGGGCGTCACCGACCATCCAGGTCAGCTCGGGCGCGGCCTCGCGGGCCCCGGCCTCCCGGGCGCGACCAGCGGCGATCATCTCGGCATTGTAGTCGAGCACCAGCACAGTGGCGGGCTCCCCGCCCCGGCGGGCGGCGGCCTTGCGGGCCAGTTTCGCATAGCGGAGCGCCAGATCGCCCGTGCCGCCGGCCACGTCGAGGATGACCTCGCCCGGTTGCGGGTTCAGGCGGGCCGCAGCTGCGTCCTTCCACAGACGGTGGACGCCGCCGCTCATCAGGTCGTTCATCCGGTCGTAGGACGGCGCGACACTGTCGAACACGCCGCGAACCCGGCGCACCTTTTCGTCGCGCGGCATGTCACGGTAGCCGAACGGCGAGGTGGTCTGATCGGAGGGGTCGGCAGTGCTCATGTCGCGCGGTTTAGCCTGTCGGTGGGGCGGCGTCACCGGTCCGTGTGGTCGCGGTGGCCGGATCAGGCCTCGACCGTCTGGGGCAGGCCCAGATCGGCCATGACGCCGCGCATCAGGGCGTAGCAACCGCACGCGGCCCCCTCCAGCGCCTTGCGGTCCGTGACACAGACCCAGCCACGCCCGCGCCGTATCAGACCCCGGCCTTCCAGCTCGGCGCTGACCTCGCTGACGGTGGCGCGACGCACGCCGAGCATGTCGGCAACATCGGCCTGGGTCAGGTCCAGCCGGTCACTGTCGGTCCGGTCGTGGGTGGTCAGCAGCCAGCGCGCCAGGCGCTGGTCCAGCCGGTGCTGGGCATTGCAGGCCGCCGCCTGCTGGACCTGGGCCATCAGGCCCTCGGTGAAGCGTGACAGGGCCACGCGCATCGGCGCGCTGTGGTACAACAGATCGGCGAACACCGCCGCCGGGCAGCAGGCGGCCACGCCTTCGATCTGGCAGACGGCGCGGGTCGCCGCCCGGCCATTCATCGGACCGCAGGTGACGCCGACCAGACCCTCGCGACCGATGGCGGCGGTCTCAACTGCGCGGCCCTCGCCCAGATCTGTCATCAGGGACACGACGCCGTGCAGGGGGAACCAGATCGCGTCGACCGCCTCACCGATGTCATAGAGCATCAGGCCCGGGTCGAACGGGGTCTCTTTCAGGTGCGGGGCCAGCCACTTCTGGTCGACAGGCCTGAGCGTCGCCAGCCAGAGGTTGTCAGTAAACGCGTCCATGGTCACCTCCGTAAGGGTGGTTTCCGCCAAACGACAAGCTTGGCCATTCGTTCCCGCCTTCCGGACCGCTCGCGGACCGGTCTATAGGGGGGCGTCGCATCAAAGGGAGTCACGCCATGACCGCAAAGATCGAGGCCGAAACGGCCATCCAGAGCCTTGAGGGATGGGCCGTCGATCCGGGCGAGGGCGACGCCATCCAGAAGACCTTTCGCTTTGCCGACTTCAATGCGGCGTTTGGCTTCATGACGCGGGTCGCCCTGATGGCGGACAAGCGCGACCACCACCCCGAATGGTTCAATGTGTACGACCGGGTCGAGGTGCGGTTGACCACCCATGACGCCGACGGGGTAACCGACAAGGACGTCGATCTGGCCCGCTTCATGAATGAGGTCGCCACCGCCATGGGAGCCCGCGCATGACCGATCGCGTCAAGGGGAAATGCGTCCTGATCACCGGGGCCGCCGGCGGCCTGGGTCAGGCGATGGCGCTGCGGCTGCTGGAAGAGGGCGCGACGGTCGCCCTGACCGATCTGGACACCGCTGCGGTCGAGGCCCTGCGCGACCGGCTGCTGGCCGATCATCCCGGCCGGGTGTTCGCCTTTACCCACGATGTGGCGCGCGAGGAGGACTGGGTCCGCGTGGTGGCCGAGGCCACCGAGGACATGGGCGGGCTGTCGGTGCTGATCAACAATGCCGGTATCGGCGGCGAGCTGCGCTATGCCGAGGCCGATACGCTGGACAACTGGCGCAAGGTCCAGGCGGTCAACATCGAGAGCATCATGCTGGGCTGCAAGCATGCCATGCCGCACCTGCGCGCCTCTGCGCCCGCGTCCATTATCAACATCTCGTCGGTGGCGGGACTGGCCGCCGCGCCGGGGATGGGCGCCTATAACGCCACCAAGGCCGCAGTCTGGATGTACACCAAGACCATCGCGCTGGAGGCCGCCAAGCAGGACTGGAATGTGCGCTGCAACTCGGTCCACCCGGTGTTCATCAAGACGCCGATCCTCGACCCCTTCATCGCCATGGCCGGCGGTGACGAGGCCAAGGCCCATGAGCGGCTGACCCGCGGCATTCCGCTGAAGCGCATCGGCGAGCCCGACGATGTGGCCTGGTGCGTGGTCTATCTGGCCTCGGACGAGTCCAAATTCGTGACCGGGTCCGAGTTCAAGATCGACGGCGGCATGCTGGCGCAGTGAGGCGGTCATTGTCCTCCTTCTGACATGCACGAGCGCCTCTCACCCTTGGGGCAGAGGTTGGGGGGCAGGCGGAGCGCCGGGCCTTCGCCCGGAGAAGATAGATATTACCGTTTCGACGAAGACAGACGCTCCGCGCGGGTGGTTTTCCGGAAGCTTGCGTCGGGTGGCCGTATTCGGGCCTTACCGCAGCGCCCCCGGCGGGCGGGGATGTCCTGCGACACCTCCCGGAACGGTCGAGTATCCCCCTCGACCCAATGTTTTTGGGGCCTACCGTTCGCGCCGCGGGCGCTCACTGCTTGAGGCCCGAAGTTTGATCGGCGGTGTCCCAACAACCCCGCTCCATCCGCTCCCGCCGCTCACAAGGTCGCAGGCCTTACGAGCCCTCCGTGCAACGGGACGGGGGAAGAGTGGCACACCGGCGGACCTGGTCGGGCAGAACGGTCCGGGAAGCGGTGGGGGCGTTGAAACGGTTGGGGAATTCGGGGGCGGCTATCATAGCTGAGGGCTTCGACCCACCATCAATTCTTCCTTCTCCCGATGGGAGAAGGTGGCGCGCGAGCGCCGGATGAGGGTCGGCGGCATATGTCGGCGCAAGCCGTGGCAGGACCGGTGCGACGGCTCACGCCGAAGGATGCAGAGAGCCCCTCACCCCCAACCCCCTCTCCCGCCGGGAGAGGGGACTTGAAGCAGGGAGGCCGTCTGCCCAGGTCGAGCCCGAGGATGACGGCTTACAGCAAATCGGTGGGCAGGATCTGGCTGCCCAGCAGGCGTTCCATGGTGGTCCAGTGGTCGGGGCCCTGGGCCTCGACCCAGTCCTGCACCATGTCGCGGCCCAGGCTATAGTTGATGATGTAGCTGCGGTAGGTGTCGATGAAGCGGATGCGGCGCTCGGCCGAACCGCAGCTGTGCATGCCGTATTTGATCAGCCGCTGGATAGTGGTCTCGCGGTCGGCGCGGCCCGACAGATAGTCGTCGGCGATCGTGTATTCGGCGCGCGCCAGCTCGCGGGTGACGTCGAGGATGGCAGACTGGACCTCGACTACGCGGGGGTCGATGCCGGCCAGCGGATAGAGGACCGCACGTTCCCATTCGCCGCGCGTCTCGCCCGGGAAGGCCAGGTCGATACCGTAGTTGGCGCTGCCCTCGGCGATCAGGCTCATCGGGCTGTAGAGCGGATAAACGCTCATCTCGACCCAGCCCTTCTCGCGGACAAAGGTCTTTTCCAGCAGCATGTTGTAGACGTGGTGGCCGGGATAGCCCTCGTGGCAGCCCAGGTCGATGGCGCGCTCGATGGAGATCGGCTGGTCGACATTGATCTGGATCAGGCTTTGCGACTGGCCCTGGTACCAGTTGTAGCCCGACCAGGGCTTGTCGGTGACGAATTCGAGGGTGAAGTTTTCGCCCTCGGGCAGGTCGATATGCGCCTCGGTACGGGCCTTGCACTCGGCGATGGCGGCCGCGATGACCATTTCCTGCCGGTCGCGCGGAATGGCGGTGCCGCCCCGGAAGGCACCCAGCCGGGCGTTCAGCGAGCCCTCGCCCGGCAGAAGGGCGTCCAGGCGCGCCAGCACAGGGTCGAAACTCTCCAGCGGACGCAGCTCGGGGCGGATGCCGAACAGAGCCTCGGCCTCATCGGCAAAGCCCATCTTTTCGCCGGCGATCATGCGCAGCCGGGCGTGGGCGGCCGACACATGGGCGCTGAGATAGGCCTTACGTTGGCGAAGGTCGGGCGAGAGTCCTGCGTCGGGCACGGCCTCGATCTCGACCAGCAGGGCCTCGGCCGCCTGCGTCAGCTCCGGCACGGGACGCAAATTGGCCTTGGCCTCGGCCGGCCAGGCCTCGGGCCCGTAATAGGCATCGACATAGCCCGGCTCATGCTCGCCGATCTCGAGGATCAGATGGACATAGTCCTCGGCGATGACGTTGAGGGCCGCCTCGCCATCCGGGCCGCGCGGCGCAACGCTGGCGCAGGCGGCGACCAGCAGGACGAGGGCGGCAATGATGCCAAGGGCCGGAATACGCATGGCGGGATCACTCCGTGTGGTTCACGCCAAGGCTTAAGCCGGGAGCGCCGGCGCGCCAAGACCAACCCGCAGGGCCGCCCCCGATGCCGCTGCTTTGGGATTGAGGCCCGTCCCGCGATCCTGTAAGCACCCCCTCCTTAGGTCCGCACCCGTAGCTCAGCTGGATAGAGTACTGCCCTCCGAAGGCAGGGGTCACAGGTTCGAATCCTGTCGGGTGCGCCATTTCCCTTTCTCTCTGTATGGACCCTCGGCATGAGCGAGCCCGTGCCTGACCTGCCCACCGGTCGACCCGTCGGTCGGGTGATCGCCATGCCGGCGGATACCAATCCCGAGGGCGACATCTTCGGCGGCTGGCTGCTGGCGCATATGGACCTGTCGGGGGCGACCCCGGCGTTCGAGCGGGCCCAGGGACGCTGTGTGACCATCGCCCTGGATGCCATGGTGTTTCACAAGCCGGTGTCGGTAGGCGACGAGGTGTCGATCTATGCCGAGATCGTCTCGACCGGACGCAGCTCGATCCGGGTCAAGGTCGAGGCGTGGAAACGGCCCCGCAATCAGGCCCATGCCCGGTCGGAACGGGTGACCGAGGGCATATTTACCTATGTGGCGATCGGGGATGATCTGAGGCCCCGGCCGTTGCCGGACGTGCCCGCCTGAGCCCTGCGACCCGGTGAAATCTTGACCTTTCGGGGTATCGCGCCTACCTCGACCTCATGGCCATTCGACGTATCCTGACCATCGACAATGCTGCCGATCTGGCGGTTCTGAAGCGCGTGTCCGAGCCGGTCGAGGGACCGGTGACCGATGAGCTGCGCACCCTGATGGATGACATGCTCGAGACCATGTACGACGCGCCGGGCATTGGACTGGCGGCCGTGCAGATCGGCGAGCTGCGCCGGGTGATCGTCATGGACCTGGCCGACAAGCCGGATGTGGCCGAGGACGCCGAGGATGCGGACCGCAAGAATCCGCGCTGTTTCGTCAATCCGGAGATCCTGTGGACCTCTGAGGAGACCGCCCCCTACGAAGAGGGTTGCCTGTCCATTCCGGAGTATTTCGACGAGGTCCAGCGCCCGGCCCGGGCCCGTATCCGCTATCTCGACTACGACGGAAAGAGTGTCGAGGAAGAGGTGGAGGGTCTCTATGCCGTCTGCATCCAGCACGAGATGGATCACCTGAACGGCGTGCTGTTCATCGACCATCTGTCGCGGCTCAAGCGCGAGCGGGCCGTGGCCAAGGTGAAGAAAGTCGCGAGGATGGCTGCCTGATGACCCGACGCGCCCCGAAACGGACTCCCCTTAAGCGTTCGCGCGACCGGATCGTGGATCCCAGCGGGCGGCGGCGCCTGACCCGGTCCGAGAAGATCGGCATTGGCAGTGTCGCGACCCTGCTGGCCGTGGGGGCGCTGGGCGTGATCGCCGGCGTGATCATCGACCGGCTGCTGGACTTTGACTCGCCGCTAGACACCGGCGGCGAATGGGACGAGGGCGGCGGGGTCTCCACCCGCTGGGAATAGAGACATTCTCCGGCCCTATCGCTCGTAACGCGGTTGCTCGCTGCTTGAGGGCGTGATCTCCGCCCATTGATCAGGATGTGATTTCATGCGTCTGGCCTTCATGGGAACGCCCGCGTTTGCGGTGCCTTCGCTGGCCGAGCTGGTGGCGTCGGGGCATGAGGTCGTTGCCGTTTATTCGCAGCCGCCGAAGCCGCGCGGGCGGGGCATGAAGCTGACCCCCTCCCCCGTCCAGGTATTCGCCGAGACCCTGGGCCTGCCCGTCTTCACGCCTGAAAGCATGAAGGCGGCCGAGGCCATTGAGGCCTTCCGCCGCCTCGATCTGGATGCTGCCTGTGTGGTCGCCTATGGCCAGATCCTGAAGCCCGAGGTGCTGGAGGCACCGCGGCTGGGCTGTCTGAACCTGCACGGGTCACTGCTGCCACGCTGGCGGGGAGCGGCGCCGATCCAACGGGCGATCATGGCCGGCGATGCCGAGACCGGCGTGCAGATCATGCAGATGTCCGCGGGGCTGGACGAGGGTCCGGTGCTGCTGTCGGAACGGCTGGGCATCAGTCCGCGCGATACGGCAGCCAGCCTGTCGGAGCGGATGGCGCACATCGGGGCCGGGCTGTGGCCCCGGGCGCTGGCGGCGCTGGAACGTGGCGGCGGCCAGCCGGTCGAACAGGTCGGCGAACCCACCTATGCGAAGAAGATCACCCCGGCCGAAGCGCGGATCGACTGGACCCGTCCGGCGGCCGAAGTGGATGCCCATATCCGGGGCCTGTCGCCCTTTCCTGGGGCCTGGTTCGAGGTAGAGGGCGAGGTCGGGCCGGTGCGGATCAAGGCGCTGATGTCCGCCGTGGTCGAGGGGTCCGGCGCGCCGGGCAAGGTTCTGGATGAGGCCCTGACGATTGCCTGTGGAACGGACGCGATACGGCTGGAGCGGGTCCAGCGTCCGGGCAAGGCCGCCCAGAGCGCGGAGGATATGTTGCGCGGCTTTGCCATTCCGACGGGCACAACCCTCCCCTCAAGCAGCGAGCCGCCGCGCGGCGAGCGGTAGGGGAGACAACCATGCCCCGCTACCGGTTGACGGTGGAGTATGACGGCTCGGGCTATTGCGGCTTTCAGGCCCAGGCCAGCCTGCCGACGGTGCAGGGCACGCTGGAGCGCGCCATTCTGGCCTTCAGCGGCGAGGCGGTGCGGATTGCGGCGGCCGGGCGCACCGATACGGGCGTGCATGCCACGGCCCAGACGGTCCATGTAGACCTGGCGCGCGACTGGCCCGAGCGGACGGTCATGAATGCCATGAACGCCCATATGATTCATGAGCCGGTCGCGGTGCTGGACTGTCGCACGGTGTCGGACGACTGGCATGCGCGGTTCTCGGCGACGGGGCGCGGCTATCTGTACCGCATCCTGAACCGCCCGGCCCCGCCGGCGTTGGACCGCAAACGGGTCTGGCATGTGAAGCAGCCGCTGGATGCCGAGGCCATGGACCGGGCCGCACAGGCGCTGGTCGGACTGCACGACTTTACGACCTTTCGGGATGTGAACTGCCAGTCAGCCTCACCGCTGAAGACGTTGGACGTGGCCCGGGTCGAGCGCGTCGACGAGGAGGTGCATCTGGTGTTTGCGGCGCGCAGCTTCCTGCATCGGCAGGTGCGGTCGATGACGGGCACACTGGCGCAGGTCGGGCTGGGCCGCTGGTCGGTCGAGGCTGTGGCCGCAGCCCTTGAGGCGCGCGACCGAGCCGCCTGCGGGCCCGTAGCCCCGGCCGAGGGATTGTACCTCGACCGGGTCGACTACGAGGCCAAAGCCTAGGACGAATCGACATTCAGCGCATCCAGAGCATGGAGGCAGCGATGTGGATGAAGGCAAGGTAGTGGCGCGCCAGCCTGTCGAATCGGGTGGCGAAGCGGCGGAAGTGCTTGAGCTTGTTGAAGCAGCGCTCGACGCGATTGCGCAGCTTGTAGATCCGAGGGTCGTGCGGGATCGGTGTCTTGCGCGAGCGGGTTGAGGGGATGACGGCCTCGGCTC
>NZ_QTTA01000017.1 GCF_003730275.1 Brevundimonas halotolerans | reverse complement strand
GAGCCGAGGCCGTCATCCCCTCAACCCGCTCGCGCAAGACACCGATCCCGCACGACCCTCGGATCTACAAGCTGCGCAATCGCGTCGAGCGCTGCTTCAACAAGCTCAAGCACTTCCGCCGCTTCGCGACACGCTTCGACAGGCTCGCCAGCCACTACCTGGCCTTCGTCCACATCGCTGCCTCCATGCTCTGGATGCGCTGAATGTCGATTCGGCCTGGTTCCGCCAGCGCTACAGTCGGTCACAAGACTTGAACGCTCCGCTGGTCTGGCTCGCGCAGATGCGATCTGGAAGTCAGTGGGGCAAGTGCGTATAAGGCTGGCGGCAATATCCGCCCTTTGAACACAGTCGGGAACGTCGATGCTGAAATCTGTCATTCTGCCCGAGGCAGCCTCAGCGGATGATTGCGCCCGTGCCGTGCTGGAGGCTTGGCCCGACAATCTGGTGGTGCACCTAGCCGGATTGAAGCCGGAACAGGACCTGCGCGAATTCTACGGCGCCATGTTCGACAAGATCGGCCATGCCGAGCCGCTGGCCGAGGATGCCACCGTCGGCGACCGCAACAGCCAGCGCACCGGCGAGGTCTGGATGCAGGTCCGCTATGACCCGGCCATCCCGGACGCCTATCGCCACTCCGCCAATCCCCAGCCGCTGCATACGGACGGCTCCTATATTCCCGGGTTCCCCAATGCGGGCTTCCTGGCGTGCAAGGCCATGCCCAAGTCGGGCGGGGCGACCACCTTCATCGCCGGCAAGGATGTCGTCGCTGCGCTCCAGAGCGAGGCCCCCGACCTGTATGACCGTCTGCTGGCCGTCGACATTCCGCATGCCCGCTCCGGCGACCGCCGCGTCGCGCCCTTCCTGCGCTTCGAGGACGGCGAGCCGGTGTTGAACTGGAACTACTACTGCGTGGATACGGAGGCCGACGCCGAGGTTCAGAGCCTGCGCCAGGCGCTGTTCGACTTCCTCGACAGCAGCCCCATGATCGCCGAGCGTCTGCAACGCGTGAAGCTGTCTCCGGGCGAAGCCGTCCTGTGGAAGGACGACCGCCTGCTGCACGGACGGGACGGCTTCGATCCCGAGATCGTCTCCGACCGGTTCCTGTGGAAGGCCCAGGTCCAGGTCGAGGCCTGATGTGAACGCTGCCCCGCGCCGCGCTTCGGTCGCCGGCATTTCCCTGTCTCCGCTGACGTTCGGCACCATGCGCGTGGACCGCGTGGGGGATGCCGATGCGGTCGCCCGACTGATCGAGCAGGCGCTCGACCTCGGGGTCACGACCTTCCACGTCTCCAGCGAATATGCGACCTGGCCGCTGTTCCAGGACGCCTGGCGCAAGGTTCGGCCTGACCCGGCCGCGACCCGCATCATCGCCAAGGTTGGCGTGCCCCATTTCGGCGAGGCCCGCTTTGACCCGCAGACCTTTGCCGACAAGATCGACCGGTATCGCGCCGCCCTGAATGTGGACCGCATCGACGTCGTCCAGTGGCTGCTGCGCCACGACCTGAAGGACGAACCGGCCCGGCTGGCGATCTTCGATGATCAGTCTGCGGACATTACCGACTGCGTCACAGGTCTGAAGGCCTCCGGGACGATCGGGGCCATGGTCAGCTTTCCCTATACGCGCGGGATTGCCGAACGGGCGCTGGACCACGCCGTCTGCGACGGGCTGGCCCTCTACTGCAATCCGCTCGAACTCGAGATGACCGACCTGTTCGATCAGGCGGCCGAGCGGGACAAGGCGGTGGTCGCTATCCGCCCGTTCGCCGCCGGGCGGCTGTTCAGCGAGACGACCTTCACCGCCCGGGACGCCCTTGCCGTTTCGCTCACCCACCCGGCCGTGGCGACGGTTGTGGCTTCGGTGTCGTCGTCGGCGCGGCTCAAGGAGATCGCGGACCTTGCCCTGAGCATCCAGCCGGATGCCGCGCGCTGGTCGGGCCTGATCGCGGCCGCGCAGGGAGCTGCCGATGTATAGGCGCTGGGGCAAGCGGGCGATCGACATCCTCGGCGCCGGCCTGACGCTGATCATCCTGTCGCCGGTGCTGCTGGTCAGCGCCCTTGTCGTGGCGACGCGGCTGGGCCGTCCGGTCCTGTTCAAGCAGAAGCGCGCCGGCTTCGGCTCGCGGGCGTTCAACGTCCTGAAGTTCCGCAGCATGACCGATGCCAGGGACCCGGACGGCACACTGCGCCCCGACTCCGAGCGGCTGACCCCGCTGGGCGTCTTCCTGCGGGAGTCCAGCATCGATGAGCTGCCCAGCCTGCTGAATGTGCTGAAGGGCGAGATGAGCCTGATCGGCCCCCGGCCCTTCATCTACGACTATGTCGACCTCTACACGCCCGAACAGGCGCGCCGCCACGACGTCCGCCCCGGCATCACCGGCTGGGCCCAGGTCAACGGCCGCAACGCCCTGAGCTGGGAAGAGAAGTTCCGTCTGGATGTCTGGTATGTCGATAACGTCAGCCTGTGGCTGGACATCAAGATCGTCTTCCTGACCCTGAAAAAGCTGGTGCAGCGCGACGGCATTTCCGCGCCGGGGTCGGCGACGATGGAGCGGTTTCGCGGATGAGCGGGCGGCTCGCTATTCTGGGCGCGGGCGGGCACGGACGGGTCGTGGCCGATTGCGCCGAGCGGCTGGGCTGGTCGTACATCGCCTTCTTTGATGACAACCCGGGAGCAAAGAAGCCCGGCCCCTGGGAGTTGGCCGGTACTGGCGCGGACCTGCTGGCCTCGGTCGCAGGGTTCGACGCCTTCATCATCGGCATCGGCATCAACCGCATCCGGATGGAGCGACAGCAGGCGTTGGTGGCTGCAGGCGGTCGGGTCGCGACCCTGATCCACCCGGCCGCGACCGTCAGCCGTCACGCTGTGATCGGCGACGGCTCGGTGGTCTTTGCGGGCGCCGTGGTCAACGCCGGGGCCACGGTCGGTCAGGCCTGCATCCTCAACACCGGCTGCGGCATCGACCATGATGACCGGCTGGGCGACGGCGTCCATGTGTCGCCGGGCGCGCACCTTGGCGGAGGCGTATCAGTCCGTGAGGCCAGCTGGATCGGTCTCGGGGCGGCAGTGCGTGAAGGCATCTCCATCGGCCGCGATGTCGTCGTGGGCGCCGGGGCCGTGGTCGTGAACGATGTGTCTGATGGCCTTACCACGGTCGGGAATCCGGCCCGGGAAATGAAGCGGAAGTCCTGATGCTGAACACCCCTTTCTCCCCCTGGCCCAGTTTCACCTCCGAGGAGGTTCAGGCCGTCGCCGATGTCGTCGCGTCGAACCGCGTCAACTACTGGACCGGCGACCGCTGCCGCACCTTTGAGACACGCTTCGCCGTCTGGGCCGGTACGAAGCACGCGATTGCGCTGGCCAATGGCACGGTCGCACTGGATGTGGCCTTGAAGGCGCTGGGCATCGGCCCGGGCGATGAGGTCATCACCACGCCGCGCACCTTCCTGGCTTCCGCCTCCTGCATCGTCACGGCGGGGGCCGTCCCGGTCTTTGCCGACGTCGATCCTGACAGCCAGGCCATCACCGCCGATACCATCCGGGCCGTGATGACCGAGCGGACCAGGGCCGTCATCTGCGTCCATCTGGGCGGCATGCCGTGCGACATGGATCCGATCATGGCGCTGGCGGAACAGCACGACTTCAAGGTCATCGAGGACTGCGCCCAGGCCCACGGGGCCCGCTATCGCGGCCGCAGCATCGGCTCGATCGGCCACATCGGCGCCTGGTCCTTCTGTCAGGACAAGATCATGACCACCGGCGGCGAGGGTGGCATGGTGACCACGGACGATCCCGCCCTGTGGGACTTCATGTGGTCTTACAAGGATCACGGCAAGAGCTGGCAGGGCGTCTATGAGCGCTCGCACCCGCCGGGCCCGCGACTGGTCCACGACAGCTTCGGCACCAACTGGCGCATGATCGAGATGCAGGCCGCGCTCGGGCTGATCCAGCTGGAGCGCATGGCCGACTGGACCGCGCGCCGCACCGAGATCGCGCTGAAGCTGGCCGAGGCCTGTGCCCCGTATTCGGTCGTTCGGGTGCCCCTGCCGCCCGAACATATCACCCACGCCTGGTACCGGTTCTATGCCTTCGTCCAGCCGGACCATCTGGCCGACGGCTGGACTCGCGACCGCATCATCGAAGAGATCAATGCCCTGGGCGTGCCCTGCTTCCACGGTTCGGCGTCCGAGGTCTATCTGGAGGCCGCGTTCGACGACACCGGCTGGCGACCGCCGCAGCGCCTGCCGGTAGCCCGCCAGCTGGGCGAGACCAGCATCGCCTTCCTGACCCACCCGACCCTGACCGACGACGAGGTCGCAAAGACCGCCGAGGCGATCCGCACCGTGCTGGGCCGGGCGTCAGCCTAACCTTTCAGCCGCTGCCGCAGGGCCTCCAGCCAGACGGGCAGGGCGGCGCAGGCGATGCCGGCGATGTCGGCGATCCAGTCCTTCCAGTCCGCATCGCGGCCGACATAGCTCTGGACGATCTCGATCCCGCCCCCGGCGATGACGAGCACCAGGATGACGATCCCGCGCGGCACGCGGGGAAGGGCCAGCGACAGCAGCAGGGTCAGCACAAAGAACGACAGGAAATGCCCGGCCTTGTCCCACGGGATCAGGCCCGGCCGGTCGCCCAGCGGCTCGAACGCCAGCCACAGGGTGGCCAGGGCGGCGACAACCGCGGCCAGCCGGATCGCCCACAGGACGAGCGGCGCGCCGGGCGAGGGCGCGTCAACCGTCACGGTTTCAGTTTCACTCACGCGTCAGTAACCTCTTCACATCCTGGGCCCGCGACAGATCACAGACCAGAACCGCATCGCGCTCGACGATCACGGCCAGGCCGGAGACCCCCAGCGTCGCGACCGTCACGCCGTCGGGTGCCCGCACCAGACAGCCAGCGCTGTCCAGGCTCAGATGCGACGCCCCTTCCCCCTCGCTGACGGTCGCCACCGCATCCCACGCGCCCAGATCCGACCAGGCGAGCGTCAGGGGCAGGACCGAGGCCCGGCCGGTCTTCTCCATCACCGCATAGTCGAACGACAGGCGGGGCGCAGCGCTAAAGCCTTCGCCCAGCAGCCCGCCGTCTGACGGGACCGCCCCGGCGACCGCCGCCCAGATCTCGGGCGCGTGGCGGTCCAGTTCCTCGCGCAGGGTCCGGGCCGTCGCAATGAAGGCGCCGCTGTTCCACAGGCAGCCCTCCAGGATCAGCTGCGCCGCCCGGTGCGGATCGGGCTTTTCGATGAAGGCCTGAACGGGGGCCAGCCCCGCGTGTTCGGGCCGGATATAGCCATAGGCGGACGACGGCTGGGTCGGGGCCACGCCCAGCGTCACGATGCGCCCGCTGTCCCCGGCGGCATCGGCCGCCGTGATCAGGGCATGCCGATAACCGGCCTCGTCCGGGATGTGATGATCCGAGGCCAGGATCATGACCCGTCCCTCCGGATCGCGGGCCTCGACCCAGGCCGTCGCGGCCGCCACCGCCGCGGCCGAATCCCGGCCCTCGGGCTCGAGCAGCACGGTGGCCTCAGCGCCCAGCGCCGCCAGTTGTTCCGCGATCAGATCGGCATGGGCCTCGGCCCCCACGACCAGCAGCAGCCCGCCGCCCTCGACCAGCGGCTTCACCCGCCGCACCGCCAGTTGGAACAGCGACAGCGGCCCGGTCAGGTCCAAAAACGGCTTGGGCCGGTCCGGGCGCGACGCCGGCCACAGCCGCGTCCCCGCCCCGCCGCACAGGATGACGGGATAGAGCTGACCTTCGCTCAAGCGGGCCGCCCCTTGACCAGATCGTCGACCACCCCGGGGTCGGCCAGGGTCGAGGTATCGCCCAGCGCGCCCAGCTCATTCTCGGCAATCTTGCGCAGGATGCGCCGCATGATCTTGCCCGAGCGCGTCTTGGGCAGGCCCGGCGCCCAATGGATCACATCCGGCGCCGCGATCGGGCCGATTTCGCCCCGCACATGCTTGATCAGCTCGGCCCTCAGATCGTCATGCGCATCGACGCCTGCGTTCAGGGTCACATAGGCATAGATGCCCTGACCCTTGATGTCGTGGGGATAGCCGACCACGGCGGCCTCGGCGACATACGGGTGCAGCACCAGAGCGCTCTCGACCTCGGCCGTGCCCATCCGATGGCCCGAGACATTGATGACATCATCGACCCGGCCGGTGATCCAGTAGTAGCCGTCGGCATCGCGACGGCAGCCGTCCCCGGTGAAATAGCGCCCCGGATAGGTCGAGAAATAGGTGTCGAAGAACCGCTGATCGTCGCCGTACAGGGTTCGCATCTGGCCCGGCCAGCTGTCTGTGATGCACAGATTGCCCTCGGTCGGCCCGGTCAGCTCATGGCCCTCGGCATCGACGATCTGCAGCCGGATGCCGGGCAGGGGCAGGGTGGCCGAGCCGGGCTTGAGGTCGGTCGACCCCGGCAAGGGCGTGATCAGATGGCCGCCGGTCTCGGTCTGCCACCAGGTGTCGACGATCGGGCAGCGGCCCTCGCCGACCACCTCATGATACCAGCGCCAGGCCTCGGGGTTGATCGGCTCCCCCACCGTGCCCAGCAGTCGCAGGGACGACCGCGAGGTGGCCTTAACCGGCCCGTCGCCTTCGCGCATCAGGGCCCTGAGCGCCGTCGGCGCCGTATAGAAGATCTCGACCCTGTGCTTGTCCACCACCTGCCAAAAGCGGCTGTGGTCGGGATAGTTGGGCACGCCCTCGAACATCACCGTGGTCGCCGCATTGGCCAGCGGGCCATAGACCAGATAGCTGTGACCGGTGACCCAGCCGACATCGGCCGTGCACCAGAACACCTGACCGGGGCGATAGTCGAACGTCACTTCGTGCGTCCAGGCGGCCCAGACCAGATAGCCGCCCGTGGTGTGCAGCACCCCCTTCGGCTTTCCGGTCGAGCCCGAGGTATAGAGGATGAACAGCGGGTCCTCGGCTCCCATGGGCTCGGGCGGGCAGTCAGCCTCGACCGAGGCGGCCTCGGGGCCATAGTCGATGTCTCGCCCCTCGACCCAGGCCACATCCGCGCCGGTGCGGCGCACGACCAGCACGCTCCGGACACTGACCTTTTCCAGCGCCGCATCGACATTGGCCTTCAGCGGAATGGTCTTGCCGCCACGCAGCCCCTCATCAGCGGTGATGACAAAGTCCGAGCCGCAGTCCTCGATCCGCCCCGCCAGGCTGTCGGGCGAAAAGCCGCCGAACACGACCGAATGGACCGCCCCGATCCGTGCGCAGGCCAGCATGGCATAGGCGGCCTCGGGGATCATCGGCATGTACAGGGTCACCCGGTCGCCGCGATTGACGCCGTGCTTCTTCAGGACGTTTGCAAATCGGCACACCGCGGCGTGCAGTTCGCCATAGGTGATGGCCGCGCTCTCGGCCGGATCATCCCCCTCCCAGATGATGGCGACATCGTCGCGCCGCTCGGGCAGGTGCCGGTCGATGCAGTTGACCGAGACGTTGAGAATCCCGTCCTCGAACCAGCGGATGCGGAAGTCGTCCTTGTGGAAGCTGACGTCCTTGATCCGGGTCGGAAAGGCCGTCCACTCCAGCCGTTCGGCCACGCCGCGCCAGAACCCCTCCGGATCGGTCTCGGCCGCCTTGCACGCATTCTCATAGCGTGCCCGGTTCACATGGGCCGTGCGGGCCCATTCCTCGGGGACGGGATAGATCGCCGTGTCGCTCATGACTCACCTCATCTTGAGGCGGCATCCAACAGCATGCGGTCGCCGGTTTCCAGCGTCGCCGGAAAATCCCGGGTCGATCAGCGGCGGGCGGCGGCGCCGTCGCCGCGGGCGAGCGCCTCAACCTCATCAAGGCTGGTCATGGCATTGTCGCCCGGCGTGGTCATGGCCAAGGCCCCGTGGGCGACGCCCAGCGCCAGAGACGCCTCCAGCGATCGTCCGTCCATCAGGCCAAAGGCGAGTCCCGAGACAAAGCCGTCGCCGCCGCCGACGCGGTCCAGAATCGCCACTTCGACCGGCGCATGGACCGTCAGCGCGCCGTCCGCCCAGGCGCAGGCGCCCCAGCGGTTCATCGAGGCGCTCACCGGATCGCGCAGCGGTGAGGCCAGCAGGCGCAGGTCCGGCAGCTGACCCCTCAGTCGCTCAGCTGCCGCCGCGAACGGGGCGGGGTCACAGGGGTTGGTCCGTACCTCGGGCGTCTCGATGCCCAGACAGGCGGCCAGGCTGTATTCGTCGCCGATCAGCACATCGACCTGTTCGGCGATGGCGCGGTTGACCCGGCGGGCGGCCTCAGGATCAGGGTGTGCCGCCCACAGGCTGGCGCGATAGTTGAGGTCATAGCTGACGATGGTGCCGTGGCGCCGCGCCGCCGTCACCGCTGCCAGCGCCGTCTCCGCCGTCGATTCGGACAGGGCCGAAAAGATCCCGCCGGTGTGCAGCCAGCGCACGCCTTCATCGCCGAACAGGGTGTCCCAGTCGACGTCGTCGGGCTGCATGGCCGAGGCCGCCGAATGCGCCCGGTCCGACACGCCCAGCGCCCCGCGCGGCCCGAAGCCCCGCTCGGTAAAGTTCAGCCCCACCCGGTTCTCGCGCCCCACCGGATCGGCCTCGCGCCACAGGATGTGGGCGTCCGACACGCCGCCCTGGAGGATCAGCTCATGCACCAGGGCCCCGATGTCATTGCGGGGCAGGGCGGTGACCACGGCGCTACGCAGGCCAAAGGTCTTCGCCAGACCGCGCGCGACATTGTATTCGCCGCCGCCCTCCCACACCTGGAACTGGCGGGCGGTGCGGATGCGTCCTTCGCCGGGGTCCAGCCGCAGCATGACCTCTCCCAGCGCCACCGCATCCCAACGGCAGCTGTCCTTCGACTTCAGACGGGGCAGCAGGGTCATTTCATCAGCGAGGGCAGCCACAGCGACAGGGCCGGGATGAAGGTCACCAGCATCAGCACGATCACACAGGCGAAGTAGAAGGGCCAGATGGATCGCAGCGACTGGGTCATCGGAATCTTCGCAATGGCGCTGCCGACGAACAGCACCGATCCCACCGGCGGCGTGATCAGGCCGATACCGCAGCTGAGCAGCAGGATCACGCCGAACTGAACCGGGTCGACGCCGAACGCCTTGGCCACCGGCAGGAAGATCGGCGTGACGATGATGATCAGCGGCGCCATGTCCATGAAGGTGCCGAGGAACAGCAGGCAGGCGATGATCATCAGCATGATCAGGACTGGATTGTCGGTCAGGCCGTTCAGCACCTCGATCATCATGCCGGGCACCTGAAGGTAAGCCATCAGCCAGCCGAACGCCCCGGCACAGCCGATGATGAACAGCACCGCGCCCGAAGTCCGCGCCGCGCCGATGCAGGCCTCCTTGAAGGCCGCCCAGCGCATGTGGCGATAGACGATGCCGGTGACGATGATGGCATAGACGACGGCGATCGAAGCGGACTCGACGGCGGTAAAGATGCCGGCCCGGATCCCGCCAAAGATGATGACGACCAGCAGCAGGCCGGGAATGGCGGCGATCAGACGGGTCAGGACGGAGCCGAACCCGGGGAAGACATCGGCGGGATAGCCGCGCTTGCGGGCTACCCAATAGGCGGTGACCATCAGGGCCATGGCCAGCAGCAGGGCCGGGACGATACCGCCGGCGAACAGGTCCGAGATCGACACCCCGCCTCCGGCCGAGGCCGAATACAGGATCATATTGTGCGAGGGTGGCACCAGCAGCGCCACGAGCGCCGCCGAAATGGTGACGTTGACTGCATAGTCACTCTCATAGCCGCGCTTCTGCATCTGTGGGATCATGGTGCCGCCGATGGCCGAGACGTCGGCGATGGCCGAGCCGGACACGCCCCCGAACAGGGTCGAGCCGACCACCGTCACCTGGCCCAGACCGCCGCGCATATGGCCGACCAGAGATGACGCCAGCGCGATCATCCGGTCGGACAACCCGCCCTTCATCATCAGCTCGCCGGTGAAGATGAACAGCGGAATGGCCAGCAGGGCGACCGAGGCCATGTCTGACCCCATCTGCTGGAACACCACGATGGGCGGCAGCGCCAGATACAGCACCGTCGCCAGCGTCGCCCCCATCAGACAGAAGGCGACCGGCACCCCCAGGATCAGCAACAGGGCCAGAACCCCGAACAGGATGATGAATTCCATGCTCAGTCCTCCCGCAGGGGCTTGGGCGCGCCGGTAAACAGCCGCTCCAGGGCAAAGATCAGGATCAGCACGCCGCCGACGGCCAGACCCAGGAATTTCAGGCCGGAGGGCAGGGGGGCACCGGCCAGCGGCACCGTCCAGTCATCCAGCATCAAATAGCCGCCCATGGTGGCCAGCCCCAGGCCGGTCGCCGCCGCGATCACCCGCGACAGGGACGCCAGCCCCGACCGGATCGGTCCGGGCATGGAGTGGGCTAGGGTCTGAAAGGCGAAATGGGTCTCGTAGCGGACCCCCACGGCCGCCCCGAACATGACGGCCACGCTCATCAGGATCAGCGCCACCGGCTCGGTCCAGCCGGGCGAGTCGTTCAGCACATAGCGGGCGAATACCTGCCAGGCCTGGACCAGGGCCATGGCCAGCAGGGCCGCGCCCGCCAGTCCCAGCACGATCCGGGACAGGTGGTCCAGCAACCCCCGACGTGGCGCTTCAGATGATGTCATCGGTTCCTCCCCGGAGGCGGTCGTGTTCGGGCCGTTCAGGCGGCCGCTGTGATCTGTTCGTAGAGGGGCTTCAGACCTGCCCCCGCTGTGTATTTGGCATTCACCGGTTCGACCGCGCGGGCAAAGGCGGCCAGATCGACCTCATTCACCTGAGTGCCCGCGGCGATCACCGCGGCCCGGGCATCGGCCTCGCGCTTGTCCCACTCGGCCCGCATCAGCGGCACCGAGCGCCGCGCCACGTCGCGCACCAGGTCGCGGTCGGCGGGCGTCAGGGCATCCATCGACGCCTTGGAAATCAGCAGGGCGTCGGGCGAATGCAGGTGCCGGGTGTCACTCCAGTAGCGGGCCACCTCAAACTGGCGGCTGGACTGATAGCTGGGCCAGTTGTTCTCGGCCCCGTCGATCAGATGGGTCTGCAGCGACGAAAACACCGCGCCAAACGTCAGCGGCGTCGGATTGGCGCCCATGGCCCGGACCGTGTCGAGGAAGATGTCGGACTGCGGCGCGCGGATCTTCAGGCCCTTCATGTCGGCGGGCTCATAGACCGGACGGCGCACATTATAGACGCTGCGCGGCGCGGCATCGTAATAGGCCAGCCCGACCAGGCCCCGGCCTTCGAATACGTTCAACAGCTGCGTGCCGATGTCGCCATCGACCACGGCCCGCATGTGCTCGACCGAGCGGAACACATAGGGCAGGCACAGCAGGCTGGTCTCGGGGAAGGCATTGTTCAGCGCGGCGGCGGCCACGCGACAGATGTCGATCGCCTGAAAGCGCGCGAGGCCAATGGAGTCGTCCTCATTGCCCAGCTGGCCGGAGGGGAAGGAGCGGATGCCCAGCCGCCCGTCGGTCAGCCGACCCAGCTCCTCGCCCATCCATTTGACGGCGGTGACGGTCGGATAGTCGGCCGGGTGCACATCGGCGGCATGCAACAGGCGCGGCCCGCCGCTGCCCGTCCCGGTCGCGGTGCCACAGCCCGAGAGGGCGGCCGCTCCGGCCCCGATCAGGCCCGTGTGCAAAAGGTGTCTGCGTGTGGGGATCATGGGTTTACTCCCTCGGCGCGGATGGCCCGGCAGGCAATGATACCACTGGGTCCGAAATCGGCCTCGGCGGTCTGGCCGATGGCGATGCGATGTACCCCCGTGGCCGCGCCGGTCGAGATCCACTGGCCCACCTGTGGCCGCAGCCCGCGCCCGGCCAGTACGTTCAGCAGGAACGCCAGGGAGTCGAACGGCCCCCCGGGAATGGAGGTCGCGCCTCCGGTGCCGACCGTCTCGCCGTCGATACGCATGGCACAGGTCAGATCGTCCAGCGCCCCGGGATCCCCGGCCCAGTCGCGCACGACCTCGGCCCCCAGGATCAGGCCGGCATTGTTGCCAAAGTCCGAGGCCGTGACCGCCGGCCCATGATCATTGATGCCGGGAAAGGGACTGCCCGCGATTTCGACACCGACGCGGATCTGGCTGACAAGCCGGGTCGCCTCGGCCACAGTCCAGCTGTCTCTCAGCGGCGGCGTCTCGGCCATCAGCAGCAGATATTCCGCCTCGACCGCGCCAAAGCCGCCGTCGATCAGCGGGAAGTCGGTGAGGCCTGCGGCAGGGCGGACGCTGGCAGCAAAGATCGGCCCGGCGAGTCGCCCGGCGCCGAACTGTGCATCCAGAGGCGGCGGGATCCGGCCCAGCTTCCAGCCGGCGATCGCGTCCGGGACCAGCGCGATGGCCGCATCCTGAATGGCATAGGCCTCATCCAGAGTGCCCGGCACAGTGCCCGGATAGGTCGGCAGGGCACGGCCCGCGCGCCGCGCCTCGACAAAGGCGCGCGCAATGGCCCGGCCGTCCTCGGACAGGACCGCCGCGTGAGGCAAAGCATGGGCCGTCATGACGTCGACTCGGGTGAGGGACGCATACAAGCTGTTGAAATCGTTATGGGCAGGCGCACGCGTCCTCCGTTTTTCTTTTGACATTGCGCAGGAAGGAAACCGGTGTCAATTTGAATCGAGACAAAGGGCGTCACAACGAGCCGAGGCTCGTGGCAAGATGGCGCCCGTACCGGGAAGGAAGCCGATGAACCGTCGACACACTCTGATCTCCGCCTGTCTGGGCCTGTTCGCCGCCCTCACGCTCAGCCTCGCCAGTGCCGCGCCCACGCTGGCCCAGTCCGGCCCGCTGGCCTTCCCCGGCGCCCTGGGATGGGCCTCGGCCACCCCCGGCGGACGGGGCGGGGAGATCATCCGCGTCACCAACCTGAACAGCGAAGGCCCCGGCTCGCTCCGCGCCGCGATCGAGGCCGAGGGTCCGCGCATCGTGGTGTTCGAAGTCGGCGGGGTCATCGACCTCGAGATGAAGACCCTGCGCCTGCGCAACCCCTACATCACCATCGCCGGCCAGACCGCGCCTTCACCGGGCATCACCCTGATCCGGGGCGGCATGGACGTCGGCGGACACGATGTCATCATCCAGCATATCCGCATCCGCCCCGGCTCGGCCGATCAGGGCTGGATGAGCGGCTGGGACGAGGACGGCATCGCCACCGTCAGCGCCTACAATGTCATCATCGATCACTGCAGCCTGACCTGGGCCACCGACGAGAACCTGTCGGCCTCTGGCCCCCGTTTTACCGGCTCAACGCCCGACGAATGGCGTCGCGGCACCAGCCACAACATCACCTTCTCGAACAATATCGTCGGCGAGAGCCTGGCCTATTCGACCCACTCCAAGGGTGAGCACTCCAAGGGCTCGCTGATCCACGACAATGTCACCGGCCTGTTGATCATCGGCAATCTCTATGCCCACAACTATGAGCGCAGCCCCCTGTTCAAGGGCGGTGTGCACGGCGTCATCGTCAACAATCTGATCTACAATCCCGGCCCGCGCGCCATCCACTACAACCTCGCCCCCGAGGAATGGGGCACCGTCCCGTTCGAGGTCGGCAAGATGTCGGTGGTCGGCAATGTGCTGCGCGCCGGCCCTTCGACCCCGACCGACCATCTGGCCTTCATGATGATCGGCGGCGCGGGCGATGTGGAATACTATGGCCTCGACAATATCGCCGTCGATCAGGTCGGCGAGCCGATCCGTATGTTCGGCCGCTATACCACCAGCCCGGCGCGGATCATCGAAATGCCCCGTCCGCCCGTCTGGTGGGAAGGCCTGACGCCCATCCCGGCCGTCGACGTCCAGCGCTCCGTGCTGTCCACGGCGGGTGCTCGTCCGTGGGACCGTGACATGCGCGATGTCCTGCTGATCGCCGAGGTCGCCGAGGGCCGGGGCGAGATCATCGACCATGAGCGCGAGGTCGGCGGCTATCCGGCTGTCGGCGAACCCACGCGCAAGGCCTTCAACCCCGACGACTGGAACCTGCACGACATGACGCCGAAGCGTGACGATGTGCTGGACCGCCCGGCCAACCGTCGCGGAACCTGAGACGCCCCCGCAGAACCGCCAGTATGCAGGCCGTGCCGAAATAGCCTATCAAGGGTTCACAAGCTCAGCAGGACTTCAGGCGTGGCGGATAACAGGCGGACAGGCGGCAAGCCCGTGACCATCAATGACGTCGCGCGGCTTGCCGGGGTCTCCAAGAAGACGGTGTCGCGCGTCATCAACAACTCACCGCTTCTGCGGGCCGAGACGCGCGAAAAGGTGCAGAAGGTCATCGCCGACTCCGGCTTTGCCCCCGACCCCCAGGCGCGGGGGTTGGCCTTTCGCCGGTCCTTCCTGGTCGGCATGATCTACGACAACCCGAGCCCCAACTATGTGGTCAACATGCAGCAAGGCGTGCTGGACGCAGTGCGCGGCGCGGGGCTTGAGCTGGTGGTCCATCCCTGCAACCGCGCCAGCGACACCTTTCTGTCCGATGTGCGCGGCTTCATCGTCCGGCAAAAGCTTTTCGGCGTGGTCATGCCGCCGTCGGTGTCCGAGGACGAGCGCGTCATCGCCATCCTGAAAGAGGCTGAATGCCCCTATGTGCGCATCGCCTCGGTGTCGCTGGACGAGCCTCGCCACATGGTCGTCACCAACGACAGCTCGGGCGCGGCCGAGGCCGCCCGCCACCTCGCCGGGCTGGGCCATCGCCGCATCGCCTTCATCTCGGGCCCCGACAGTTTCCGCTCCTCGCACGAGCGGGGCAGGGGCTTTGCCGAGGGTCTGGCCGAGCACGGGCTGACGCTGGACCCGGCCTATGTCCGCGTCGGGGCCTATACGTTCGAGTCCGGGGTCGAGGCCGCACGCGACCTGCTGGCCATGGCCGACCGGCCGACCGCCATCTTCGCCGGCAATGACGAAATGGCCATCGGCGTGATGAAGGCCGCGCGCGACGCGGGCCTCGATGTGCCGTTTGATCTGTCGATCTGCGGGTTTGACGACCTGCCCATGGCCTCGCGTGTATGGCCGAACCTGACCACCGTCCGCCTGCCGATCCGCGACATGGGCCGCATGGCTGCCGAAAAGCTGACCGCCTCGATCCGCGGCCTCGACGCCGCCACCCTGACCCAGCCCGAGGTCCGCCCCTCGCTGGTCGTGCGCGATTCGACCGCCCCGCTGCAGGGCAGCTGAGAGGTTCCACTTCCGACCGCCGGTTGTTAGTGTCCTCGCGCCTTGAGAGCGTGGGCGGGCCGGGGAGCGAACCATGGGACAGCAGTTGACGCGCATCGGCGCAGGCTTTGCCGTCATGCTCGCCGCGTTGGCGGTGCTGGCTTCCGTCACCCCCTCGACCGCCCAGATCCTGCCCGTCGAAGAATTCGCGCGCCGCCCGGCTCTGGCTCACGTCAGCCTCTCGCCGTCGGGACGCTACCTCGCTTACGTCGCCCAGGACGACAGCACTGCCAATCTGGCTGTCCGCGATCTCGTCACCGGCGAGACCAGCGCCCTGTTTGGCTCCCAGGCCCGCGAGCGCTTTGGCGGGGTCTATATCGACTGGGTGGAATGGAAGGGCGACGACCTTCTGATCATGGGCGCGACCCGGCTTGAGGTGACCCGCTACCGGGGTGAAGCTGACGGCGCGATCCGCACCGCAAACTATGGCCGGTCCCTGCTCGCCATTCCCCGCAACGGTGGCGACATCCGGCGTCTGGAGGGGCCGCTGGCCCGCGCCGGCAGGCCCGGCGACCTGCTCGACATCCTGCCCGACCAGCCCGGGCACATCCTGATTACGCACATGGATGCATCAGGCGACCTCAACGTCGCGCGCGTGGATGTCCGGTCGGGTGAGTCCGAGCTGATTGTCGAGGGCGACCCCCGGGTGATCAGCTATCTGACCGACGAGCAGGGCGATGTGGTCGGGCGACTGGTCTACCGGGGTATCCGCGGCCGTGTGCTGGTCATGCAGGCGCGAGACGCGGATGGCGGCTGGACCGAGACCTTCCGCCTGCACCGCGACGAGATCCGCGATTTTCCGCGCTTCCGGTTCCTCGGCCCGACGGACCAGCCCTCGCAGGTCTATGTCGCGGTCCGACCTGAGGAGGGCGCGCCTGAAGACACCTATGGCGTCCACGTGTTTGATTTCGCTACCCGGACCATGGGCCCGGCCATCTGGCGGCACGGCACCTATGACGTGGCCGATATTGTGCTGAACGGCGACGGCTCCGGTCTGGCGGCGGGGTGCTACTGGGCCGATGTCTACCGGTGCGATTTCATCGACCCGGATCAGGAGCGCGTGATGGCGGGCATCCGTCGCTTCTTCGGGGCGGGCTTCAGCACGTCGGTCGTGTCCCAGTCCGAAGCGGGCGATAAATGGCTGATCTGGGCCAGCTCTCCCTCGAACGCCGGTCAGTATTACCTCTTTGACCTCACGGCCCTGAAGATGGAGTTGGTCGGCTCTCTGTTCCCGGGGCTGCCGGAGGCCCGCCTGGGCCAGATGCGCCGGATCGACTATGCTGCGACCGACGGGCTGGCCCTGACGGCCTATCTCACCCAGCCGCCGGGCACCAACGACGGTGATCGGCCACCGCTGATCGTCATGCCCCACGGCGGGCCCGAGACCAGCGATCACCTGAAGTGGGATACCTGGACGCAGTTCTTTGCCAGCCGGGGCTATCAGGTGCTGCAGCCCAATTTCCGCGGCTCCAGCGGTCAGGGGCGCAATTTCGCCGAGGCCGGCTATCGCCAGTGGGGCGGGCTGATGCAGGACGACGTCACCTCGGCCGTCCAGCACCTGATCGACCAGGGCCTCGCGGATCCCGACCGAATCTGCATCGTCGGGGCCAGCTATGGTGGCTATGCCGCCCTGATGGGACCGGCGACCCGGCCCGACCTCTATCGATGCGCCATCGCGATCGCCGGCCCGTCCGATCTGGTCGACATGATGAACTGGGAGCGTCGCGAGGCGGGCGACGACACTGATCGCTACGAATACTGGGTCCGCTCCATCGGCGACCCCCGCGAGGACCGCGCGGCGCTCGAGGCTGTCTCGCCGGTTCGTCTCGTTGAGGGATGGACCACGCCGGTGTTGCTGATCCACGGCGAACGCGATGACGTCGTGCCGGTGGCCCAGTCACGCGACATGAACCGTGCCCTTCGCCGCGCCGGTGCCGACGTCGAACTGCTCATCCTCGAAGAGGCCGGCCACGCAGACTGGGAGCGCCGCGAGGAGATTGCCGTGATGCAGGCCATGGAGGCTTTCCTCGCCGAGCACCTGCCCGTCGCGCCATAGGCCAAGGCGACGGCTGTGGTGAGACCGCCGGGCCACAGGGCCTGTGTTAGGGTCCGCCCGGCCTTGGGAAGGGAACCACCATGCTGGGACTGTTCAAACTGCTGCGCCGGATCATCGAGGGATCGATCCTCTCGATCATCCTTCTGGCCGCCGTGGCCGTGCTGGGCGTCTCCAGCACCGTCAGCCTCGCCCTGGCCGAGCCATCGGCGGCCTCTCTGGTGTTCCTGCTGGTGCTGGCCGTCGTGCTGGCCGACCTGATCGGGAAATTTCTCTCGATCCTGTCGACCACCTTCCCCGACCTGATCCCGGCCGTGGAAGACGAGGACATCAAGCGCGCCTCGCTGATCCAGCGGCTGCGGCCCGGCCAGACGATCGCTCTCCTGTCCGGGGCCTATGCCGCGCGGCTGGTCATGTTCCTGATCATATTCGCCCTGCTGGGCGCCAGCTATGCCTGGGCCCCGCTGGCCGTGCAGGAGACCCTGGTCGGCCCGCTGGGCACGATGGAGGCCATCACTGTCTTCATCCGGGAGGGTATCGCCGGCTCGATCGGCTATTTCCTGTTCTTCCTCGGGCCGGACAACCTTGCGCCTGTCACCCGCGCCATTCTCGACCAGCCGCTGGACCCGGCCACGCCCAGCGGCGACGCCTTTCTGGTCGGCATCCGCATCTATGGCCTCGCCTTCATGTTCTCGATCCTGCGCACCCTGGTCACGCCTCTCACCTACTGGCGCGCCCGCCGACGCGCCCGCAGGCTGGCGACGACGGAAGAGGTGGCTGTCGAGGTCTGAGCCCTCAGCCCCCGATCACACCCCGGATGTACTCGCGGATGCCCTCGTCCGTGGCGTTGGCGAAGAACAGGTCCTGGAACCGCTCACCGGCGACGGCGGCCTTCAGCAGGTCCTGATCGACAGTCTTCAGGACGGTCAGCATGTCGTGGCAGGTGACGGCCTTGAGGTCCTTCAGGATGCCGCGGTTGGTGGCCATGATCTGGGCCCGCTCCTTGGGATAGCCCAGCCCGCGGTCGCCCTCGAACAGCTTGCGATAACAGTCCTGCAGGTTCAGCTCGGCGGCCCAGCCAAAGCCCTTGGCATAGGGCATGGAGATGGCGTTGCCGTCATTGATCTGGCCGAACAGGAACGCGTCGGTCGGATCGATCACCAGTCCGCAGAACACGCCCGGCATGGCGTTGCAGGCCAGCATGGAGCCCATGCCCGTACCACACCCGGTGACCACGAAATCCGCCGCGCCCGAGTTCAGCAGGATGCCGGTCAGCAGGCCGTTCATGACATAGGTCAGCGAGGCCTTATCCTCGGGTGTATACATGCCATAGTGGAACACCTCATGGCCCAGGGGTTCGGCCGCAGCGGTCAGGGCCGTGTGCACAATCTGGCTCTTGGCGGCCTGGCTGTTCTCGATGATCAGGGCGATTTTCATGGTATTCCTCAAGGTCAGGGGCGGACAGGGCGAAGGGGTATCCCGATATCCGGCATTCATAGTCGGGGACGACGACGATAGGGCGGCATCGCCCTTACCTCATTTGCATCGGGTTATGACACCGGTTACCTATATGTTCAATCTGAGGCGTTCAATCCGCCGGTGACAACCCATCCGAAGGCCTGCCTGCATGACCCCGTCGTTTGATCTCTCCGGGCGCACCGCCCTCGTTACCGGCGCCAATACCGGTCTGGGTCAGGCCATCGCGCTGGGTCTGGCCGCCGCCGGGGCCGACATCGTCGCCGTGGGCCGGTCGGCGCCGACCGAGACGGCGGAAAAGGTCTCGGCGCTGGGTCGCGCCCTCCACGCCATCCCCGCCGACCTGTCAACCACGGCGCCACTTGCCGATGTGGTTGCCAAGGCCCGCGACGCGGTCGGCGACATCGACATTCTGGTCAACAATGCCGGCATCATCCGTCGCGCCGACAGCCTCGACTTTTCGGAGGAAGACTGGGACGCCGTCATCGACACCAATCTGAAGACCGCCTTCTTCCTGTCGCAGGCGGTGGCCCGCACCTGGGTCGGGGCCGGACGGGGCGGCAAGATCCTGAACATCTGTTCGATGCTGAGCTTTCAGGGCGGCATTCGCGTGCCGTCCTATACCGCCTCGAAAAGCGGCCTCGCCGGGCTCACCCGTCTGCTGGCCTGCGAATGGGCATCGAAGGGCATCAACGTCAACGGCATCGCCCCCGGCTATTTCGCCACCAACAACACCGAGGCCCTGCGCGCCGATGAGGGCCGCAACCGCGATATCCTCGCCCGAATCCCGGCCGGGCGCTGGGGCGCTCCGTCAGACCTCGCGGGTGCCGCTGTATTTCTGGCGTCAGATGCCTCGGCCTATGTCCACGGCACCATCTTGACCGTCGATGGCGGCTGGATGGCGCGCTAACAGCCCCCTGTTCCGGCGGCCCGCGCGTTCAGCCAGTCTTCCAGCAGGGTATGGCCGTCGCCGTCCGGGTCGGTCGCCCCGTCGGTGCCGTCCGCCGGGTCTGACCCGTGCGCGACCTCCCACTCGTCGGGCAGGCCGTCACCGTCGCTGTCGACCCAGGGCCGTCCCGCATCGACCTCGCCCAGCCCTCCGACCGTTTCCGGACTGTCGATGATCCGCCCTGACCGCTCCCGAACGCCCGTGACGATCCGGACATCGACCGCATCGCGGGGCAGGGAGGCCCCTGCGGTCGACAGGACCTGATCCTGCCAGGCTTCGGGGTCTTCAGGCGGCGCCCCCGCCCAGTCCGGCCGAACCGTCAGCCGCGTGCCCGGCCCGCCGTCGTCCTTCACCAGGCTCCAAGGATCGTCGGGCAGGACGCCATCCATCCGGTTGGTCTCGAACCAGGCGACGGCCAGCGGATCGGAGTCCTCGAACGCCCAGCGCCCGGTCGAATCCGGCCCTGGCAGATAGGTGTTCCCGACAAAGGCGTAGGTCGAGACGCTGTTGGTATCGGCGTTATAGCCCGCCTGGGCGCCACCCCAGTTATAGAAGACATTGCCCCGGAACTCGAAATACGGCCCCTCGGCATCGAGCTCCGGTGGATTGTAGTTGCCGGGCCGCGGCATGCGCGCCCGGTGGCTGGCCCACAGATTGCCGATGAAGCTGATCTGCGCCCCATACCCGCCCCGCACCAGCGAGCCATAGCCATGATCCCCCTTGGCGTGGGCCGAGGCGTTCAGCGATTCGGCGATCACCGAGTTCTGCACCGTCACGTCATAGATGCCGCGCTCGGGCGGGTCATACCGGCTACCGACCGACAGGGTCTCGTCCACAGACCATGAAGCCGACACATGGTCCAGAATGATCCGCCGCCCGCGCGTGACCGAAATGGAATCGGCCTCCACCGCTTGCTCCGCCCCCAGTCGCGAGCGGATATGGCGCACAATCACTTCGTCGGCCGAGATGATCAGCGGCTGGCCGATCAGGGTGATTCCCCCGCCCGGCGCGGTCTGCCCGGCCAGAGTCACGCGCCCCCGACGAATAACCAGCGGACTCTCCAGCCGGATGATGCCTCCCGTGTCGAACACAATGGTCCGGGGCCCCTCGGCCTCGATCGCCGCGCGCAGACTGCCCGGGCCGGAATCGCCCGTATGTGTGACCCTCAGCACACGCCCGCCGCGTCCGCCGACCGCGTACCGGCCCGCGCCCTCGGCCCCTGGAAAGGCCAGCACCTGCGACGGGGCGTCCTGGGCAAAAGCCCGTCCCGTGGGGCTGATTGCTCCCAAAAGACCGAAAACCACCGCCAGTCCGAGCGCCGCCGGTCGCGCCATCGGGGCGGCGAGCAGGGTCTGTGACGTGGGGCTTGCCATTTCGATGTTCATCGGGTTACGCTCGTCATTGATACCGGTGTCATTCACTTTCGCATCTAAACATGACACCGGTGTCAAAACAAGGTTCAGGATTGAGCCTCAATAAAAGATCGACCGGGGCCAACCTCCGGCGTCCTGTATGTCCTTGGGAGGAGGCATATGATGCACGTTCAAAAAACAGGCGCGTCCCTGCGCCACTATCTGTTCGCCGGAGGATCGGGCATGGCGCTTGCGCTGTGTCTCGGTGTCGGTGGTGTCGCCGCACAGGACGCGGGTGAACCCGAGACCGAGGTCGATGAGATCATCGTCACCGGCTATCGCGGCAGCCTGGCTGCCGCCCTCGACGTCAAGCGCAACGAAGCCGGCATCGTCGATGTCATCCTGGCCGAAGACATCGCCGACTTCCCCGACACCAACCTGGCCGAGGCCATCCAGCGCATCCCGGGCGTCTCGATCGACCGCGACGCCGGCGAGGGCCGACAGCTGACCGTGCGCGGCCTCAGCTCCGACTTCACCCGCAGCCGCATCAACGGCATGGAGGCCCAGGCCACCACCGGCGGCACCGACTCATCGGGCGGCGCGAACCGCGGTCGTGGCTTCGACTTCAACGTCTTTGCCTCCGAGCTGTTCAACTCGATCAAGGTCCGAAAGACCGCCGCCGCCGAGACCGAAGAGGGCTCGCTGGGCGCCACCATCGACCTGCAGACCGCTCGCCCGTTCGACTTCCGGGGCCCGCGAATGGCCTTCTCGGTGCAGGCCGGATACAATGACCTGTCCGAAAACTGGAACCCGCGCGCGGCCTTCCTGGTCAGCAATACCTTCGGTGACCGGGACCAGTTCGGTGCCCTGCTGTCGGTGGCCTACAGTGAAAAAGACTCCTTCGAGGAGGGCTTCAGCTCGGTGCGCTGGGCCCCCGCCGTCGGCTCCGGCAGCTCGGGCGGCTTCTGCTCCCCGTTCGGGTATGCGCCCCAGAACCCGGGCAACAGCGGAAGCAACGGCTCGAACGCCGCCAACTGCGCGACCGGGATCGCGCGTCCGACCAATACGCCGGGCAATGTCACCGCCTATGAAACGGCCAACCAGCCCAATGTCTTCATTCCGCGCCTGCCGCGCTATGGCCGCCTGACCCACCACCAGGAACGCCTCGGTCTGACGGGCTCGCTGCAATGGCGCCCGGCAGACTCCACGACCATCAGCGTGGATGTGCTGTACTCACAGCTGGACGCGACCCGCGAAGAGCATTTCCTCGAGTCGCTGTCCTTCAGCCGCAATGCCGGTGCCGGTGGCCAGACCCAGATCATCGTTCGCGATGCCGTGGTTGAGAATAATACCCTGGTCTATGGCCTGTTCGACAATGTCGACATCCGCAGCGAGGCCCGGTTCGACCAGTTGGAGACCCAGTTCCTGCAGGTCGGCTTCACGGTCGATCACGACTTCTCCGACACGGTCCGGGGCCGCTTCTTCGCCGGTCGCGCCGAGTCGAACTACGAGAACCCCTTCCAAACCACGGTCACCATCGACCGTCAGAACACCCAGGGCTATTCGTTCGATTTCCGGGGTAATCCCAACACCCCGCTGATCGACTACGGCTTCAATGTCGCCGATCCGGCGGCCTGGGACTGGCGTGCAATCGGCACCAGTGTCCCGCGTTCGGAAATCCGCATCCGGCCCCAGGGCGTCGATACCATCTTCGAGTCCCTCCAGGCGGACCTGGAGTTTGACGTCACCCCGTTCGTGACCTTCCGGACCGGCGTCAACTGGAAGACCTTCTCGTCTGAGTCCTATGAGTTCCGTCGCACCGATGAAACGGTCGTGCCGGCCCTGCCGCCGGGTGTCACCATGGCGGACATCACCACCCTGCTGACCGGATTCGGCGGCGGCTTTGGCCCCAGCGGCAATGACTCGACCTGGGTCATCCCGGATCTGAATTCCATAGCCGACCTGTTCAACATCTACTGCAACTGCGACACGGGCGTTCCCGGCGGTGACTTCACCCTCGGCAGCATCACGGTCGGCAACGCCCGGGGCGGCAACCGCTTCCTCGAGGAAGAGGACTTCGCCATCTACGCCCAGGCGGACTTTGACGCCGACGTCTTCGGTCGTCCGTTCCGCGGCAATGTTGGCCTCCGCCACGTTTGGACCAGCCTCTATGCCGAGGGCTACAGCTCGACCGGTGGCGGCACCCTGGTGTTCGACACCCACGACTATGAAGACAGTCTGCCGTCGCTGAATCTGACGTATGAGCCGATCGACAATGTCCTGGTCCGCTTCGGCGCCGCCAGGGTCATGGCCCGTCCCCAGATCAACAACTCCATGTCCGGAGCCAACTATCTGGTGCCGACCACCTCGCTGAACTCGACCGGTCCGAACTACACCGCCACCATCGGCAATGTGGAGCTGGAGCCGTTCCGGGCCTCGACCTACGACCTTGCCCTCGAATGGTATTTCGCGCCGGAAAGCCTGATTTCCTTCGCCTACTTCTACAAGGACATCGACACCTACATCCAGGTGATCCGTCAGGATCTGACCTATGCCCAGCTGACGGCGCTCAATCCGTCGGCCTTTGACCCGAGCTTCTGTACGGGCAGTTGTTCGCCGACCACCATCTTCGCCCTGACCAGCGCGGTGAATACGGATGGCGGACCGCTGAAGGGCTTCGAGGTCAGCTTCCAGACCCCGTTCACCTTCCTGCCGGGTCCGTTCTCGAACCTCGGCATCCAGCTGAACTACACGAACGTCGAATCCGAGATCGACTACTGCACAAACTCCCTGTGCACGACCTTCGTGACGAACGACCTCGCGCAGCTCTCGCCCACGGCCTACAACGGCACCCTCTACTATGAGGATGACCGCTTCTCGGCCCGGGTCTCGGCCTCGTACCGCGACGAGTATCTACAGAACGTCCCGGGCCGTAACGGCAACGCCCTGGAAGGCAAGATGGAGACGCTGAACATCGACTTCTCGTCATCGTTCAAGCTGACCGACGATGTCACCCTCAGCTTCGAGGGCATCAATCTGACCGACGAGGAAAACCACCAGTGGGTGGGCGACGACGATCGCCAGTCGACCTCGGTCTATCACCACACGGGACGACAGTTCTTCATCGGAGCCCGCTACACCTTCTGACGAAGGGCCGATCCCTACCTGAACGTCCGCTCCTGGACGCGACTTTCAAGGCCGCCGGGTCATCCCGGCGGCCTCTTCTTTTGTCAGTTCGGCAGGTCTTCGGGGGCCCAGCCGCCGGCCAGGGCCTTGAACAGCTGGATCTGCAGATCCGCCACCTGCGCCTCGGCCTGCGCCAATGCCGCGTCGGTCTGGGCCAGGGTGCGCTCGGCATCCAGCACGGTCAGGAAGCTGTCGGCCCCGGCATCGAACCGCGCCCGGGCCAGCCGCGCCGCCTCGGCCGCCGCATCGCGCGACACCGTCAGCGCCTGCCGCCTGTCCAGCGCATGGCCATAGGCCGACAGCGCCGTCTCGGTTTCCTGCAGGGCGACCAGCACCGTCTGGTCAAAGCGCGCCAGCGCCGCTTCGGCCAGACCGCCCGCCGCCTCGATCCGCGACCGGGCTACGGCGACATTGGGGAAGGACCAGCTGATCAGGGGCCCGACGCTGAAGCGCAGCGCGCCGTCGTCGCCCAGTTCGCCCAGATCCAGGGCCGTCGCCCCGACCGAGCCGCCCAGCTGGATGCTGGGATAGAGGCTGGCGGTCGCCACATCGACGCGGGCACTGGCCGCCGCCAGATCGCGTTCGGCCCGGCGCACATCCGGCCGGCGCGCCAGCAGGGCCGCGCCATCGCCCACCGGTATCGGCTGGGTCAGACGCGGCGGGGCGGCACAGTCGACGACCGCCTGCGACACCTCGCGCGGGGTCACCCCGGTCAGGGTCGCCAGCCGGAAGACGGCCGCGTCCTTCTGCGCCCGCAGCGGGGGCAGGGCCGCCTGGCTGGAGGCCACGGCCGAACGCGCCCGGGCCACGTCCAGACCGGTGCCCGAGCCCGCACCCAGCAGCCGCTCGGTCAACTCCAGAGTCCGCGACTGCAGGTCAATCGTCTGCTCGGCCACCGCGATCTGCACATTGGCGGAGCAGACCTCGGTATAGGCCCGCGCGGTTTCAGCGGCGACGCTGACGCGCACCACATCCAGCGCGGCCTCGGCGGCCCCGGCATCGGCGCGCGCGGCGGCGATGGTCGAACCCACCCGCCCGAACAGGTCGATCTCATAGGCCACGTCCAGTCCAACGTCGTATGTCTCGGACTCGTCCAGCGGCTGGCCGCCCGAGCCCGGAACCGTGGTCGCGGCCGGCCGGCCATAGCTGCCGGCACCGGTCAGTGTGGTCGAGGGCAGGCGTGCGGCCCGCGCCTCGCCCAGCGAGGCCCGCACCACGCGCAGATTTGCGACCGCGGCCTCCAACTCATTGTTGTTGCCCAGGGCCTGCAGCACCAGCGCATCCAGCATCGGGTCGTCGTACAGACGCCACCAGTCGTCGCGGGCCGGGGCGCTGACCGTGCCCTGACCGGTATCGGCGACAAAGCCGCCGGCGGTTGCTTCGGGCAGTACCTGCGGGGTGCCGACCGGCGCGGTGGCGCAGGCCGTGACCGTAAGCCCCAGCGCCAGCGCCGAGGCCGCGACGCGCCCCTTCAGCAGGAAAGACAGGCGGATCATACGATTTCTCCCTGGGCCGTCGTCGCGGCCGGAGGCTGAGGCTCATAGGCCGTCTTGGTCTTCTTCGCGCCCGGCAGCTTCGACGCCACCCAGCGCATGAAGACATAGAAGGCGGGGGTGAAGATCAGGCCGAAGAAGGTCACCCCGATCATGCCCGACACCACTGCCGTTCCCAGCGACTGACGCATCTCGGCGCCCGGTCCTGTCGCCAGCATCAGCGGCAGCACACCAAAGATGAAGGCGAACGAGGTCATCAGGATCGGACGCAGACGGGTCTGCGAGGCGCGTACGGCGGCGTCCCAGCGGTTCAGCCCTTCGTCCTCGGCCTGTTTGGCGAACTCCACGATCAGGATGGCGTTCTTGGCCGCCAGCGCGATCAGGACCACCAGCCCCACCTGCACCAGGATGTTGTTGTCCAGCCCTGCCAGATTGACCCCGACCATGGCGGCCAGAATGCACATTGGCACGATCAGCACGACCGCCAGCGGCAGGGTGAGGGCCTCATACTGAGCGGCCAGCACCAGGAAGACGAACACCACGGCCATGACGAACACCAGTGTCGCCCCGCCCGACGACTGCTTCTCCTGCAGCGCAAGGCCGGTCCATTCATAGGAGAACCCCGGCGGCAGGGTGGCTTCCGCCAGCGCCTCCATCCGCGCGATGGCCTCGCCCGACGACACGCCCGGCGCCGCCTGTCCCTGCAGCTCGGCCGCAGGGAACAGGTTGTAGCGCACGATCCGCGACGGACCGGACTCTTCGCGCAGGGTCGCGATCGATCCGATGGGCACCATGGCGCCCGAGGCCGAGCGGGTCTCCAGCGCGGCGATATCGGCGATGTCGTCCCGGGCCGAGGGTTCTGCCTGCGCCGTCACCCGGAAGGTGCGGCCCAGATAGTTGAAGTCGTTGACATAGGCCGAGCCCAGATAGACCCCCAGGGTGTTGAACACATCGCCGGGCTGGACCCCCATCATCAGCGCCCGGTCGCGGTCGACATCCGCAGCGATCCGGGGCGAGCCGGTGTTATAGGTCGAGAACACCTGATTGACGGCCTCGGGCGCCTGGGCCGCGGCCCCCATCATGGCAAAGGTCGCGCCTTCCAGCGGCACATAGCCCGCGCCGGAGGTGTCCTGCACCATCATCTGAAAGCCATTGCCGTTGCCGAGGCCCTGCACAGCGGGCGGAGCGATGACAAAGATGTTGGCGTCCTGAATGCCCATGGTCGCGCCGGTGATGGCTCCGGCCAGCGCGGCTGCGGCCTGCTCCGCCGTCTTGCGCTCATCGAACGAGTCGAGGCGGACAAAGATGGTCGCCGCATTGGATCCGAACGAGAAGCTGGATCCGTCCAGACCCGCGAATGACACGACGCCGTCCACGCCCTCGGTGTCGCGGATGATCTGCGAGGCGCGGGCCATGACCTCCTGGGTGCGGTCCAGAGAGGCCCCCGGCGGCAGTTGCACAACCCCGATCAGGAAGCCCTGATCCTGTTCCGGAATGAAGCCGGATGGCGTGTTGAACAGGGTGAAACCCGTCCCCAGCAACAGAAGGGCGTAGACCCCGAAGACCAGCGCCAGCTTGCGGATCAGCCGCGCCGTCAGTCGTCCGTAGCGGTCCGACAGCCAGTCAAAGCCCTCGTTGAACTTGCGCCCGGCAAAGCCGAGGTAGTGCAGGCCGGTGCCCAGCACACCGGGCTTGCGCGCGTGATCGTCGTGCGCCTTGTGCGGCTTCAGCAGCATGGCGGCCATGGCCGGCGACAGCGTCAACGACACCAGCAGCGACACGACCGAGGCCGTGGTGATGACGATGGCGAACTCGCTATAGAAGATGCCGGGGATGCCGGGCACGAACATGGTCGGGACGAACACCGAGACCAGCACCAGTCCGATCGAGATCAGGGCGCCCGAGACCTCCTGCATCGAGCGATAGGCGGCTTCCTTGGGGGCCAGACCCTCGCGGATATAGCGTTCCACGTTCTCGACCACGACGATGGCGTCATCGACCACGATGCCCACCGCCAGCACCAGGGCGAACAGGCTCAGCGAGTTGATCGAATAGCCCAGCATCAGCTGCACGGCGAAGGTCGCCACCAGCGCTACAGGAATGGCTACGATCGGGATGATCGCCGCCCGCCAGGTCTGCAGGAACACCACCACCACCAGCACTACCAGCAGGATGGCCTCGATCAGGGTGTGTTCGACCGACTCGACCGAGGCGGCGACGAACTCGGTCGGATTATAGGGGATCGAAATGTCCATGCCGGGCGGCAGCTCGGCCCGGATGGCCTCGACCTCCGCCATGACCCGATCTGCTGTGCCCAGCGCATTGGCGCCCGGCTGCTGGATAATGGCCATGCCGACACCGCGCTCGCCGTCAAAGAAGCCCCGGATGCCGTAATCCTGGGCCCCCAGTTCGACACGCGCGACGTCGCGGACGCGGGTCACCCGCCCCTCGGCGTCGGTCTTGATGACGATGTTCGAGAACTCGTTCGGGTCGGTCAGGCGGCCCTCGACCTGCACCGGCAGTTGGAAGGCCGCGGCATTGGTGTCGAACGGCGGCTGGCCGATGGCACCGGCGGCGGCCTGGACGTTCTGGGCGCGCAGGGCGGCGACGATGTCCGGCCCGGTCAGACCGCGCTGGGCCGCCTTGGCCGGGTCGATCCAGACCCGCATCGAATAGTTGCCACCGCCAAAGATCTGGACCGCGCCCACGCCCTCAAGCCGCAGCAGCCGGTCGCGCAGCGTCGAGTTCGCATAGTTGCCGACATAGTCATTGTTCAGCGACTGGTCCGGGGATGTCAGCCCCAGGATCATCAGGAAGCCGCTCTCCTGCTTGTTCACGGTCACGCCGATCTGGCGCACCTGTTCGGGCAGGCGCGGCTCGGCCAGGGCCACGCGGTTCTGCACCAGCACCTGGGCGGCATCCAGATCCGTGCCGGGGTTGAAGGTGACGGTGACCGCCACCGTCCCGTCCGAGGTGGAGGACGATGAGATGTAGAGCATCCCCTCGACGCCATTGACCTCCTGCTCGATCGGCGCGGCGACGGTCTCGGCCACCGTCTCGGCCGAGGCGCCCGGATAGGCGGTGTTGATCGTGATCGTCGGCGGCGCGATCTCCGGATACTGCGACAGCGGCAGCAGCGGATAGGCGAAGGCCCCGACCAGGGTGATGAAGACCGCGATCACGGTCGCAAAGATCGGCCGGTCGATAAAGAAGCGAGAGATATTCATGGCTGGGCCGGACTTTCCCGCTTAGCGGCGTTGGGGCAGGGCGCCCGCCGGTGTGGCGATGGCGGCCGGCGGGGCGCGGGTGACCTGGGCCTGGGTGTCGGTCGGGGTGCGTTCGATCTCGACCGTCTTTGGCGTCACCGGCTGGCCCGGACGGGCGCGCAGCTGACCGTTGACGATCACCCGGTCCGTGGCCTCGATCCCCGAGCGGATCACGCGCAAGCCGTCGGACAGCGGTCCCAGCTCGACCGGCCGGGCCACGACCACATTCTCGGCATCGACGACATAGACGACGCGGCGCGCCTGATCGGTGGCGACGGCGGCATCGGGCACCAGCAGCGCCTGATAGGGGGCGGCACCGGCCACCCGCGCCTGACCGAACAGGCCGGGCTTCAGGAAGCCGTCGCCGTTCTGCACCACGGCGCGCAGGCGGATGGTGCCCGACGCCGGGTCCACGGCGTTGTCGGAGAAGTCGACCGTGCCGCTCCAGCGGAAGCCGGTCTCGTCCTGAAGGCGGATGCGGATCGGGGCCGAGGTGCCGTCGCGCGCATCGCGCTGATAGCGCAGCGTGACCGCTTCAGACGCCTCGAACACAAAGTGGATGGGGCTGGAGGCGACGATGGTCGTCAGCACATCGGCGGCGGATGACCCGCCTCCGACCAGATTGCCGGCATCGACGCGGCGGTCCGAGACGCGGCCCGAGATGGGCGCGGTGACGCGGGTGAACTCGACGTCCAGTTCCCGACCGCGCACGGCGGCCCGGGTCGAGGCGACACCGGCCTCGGCGGTCTGGACGGCGGCGCGTTTCTGATCGACCTCGGCCTGCGACACGGCCTGGATTTCCAGCAGCGATTCGGCGCGGGCCAGCTCACTACGCGCCAGAGCGACCTGCGCTTCGGCCTGCGCGGCCTGGGCGCGGGCCGAGGCCAGCGCCGCCAGCGCCGGGCGCGCATCCAGGGTGAACAGCAGCTGCCCCTTGCGGACAAACTGCCCGTCGCGGAAGTGGACTGCCTGGATATAGCCGCCGACCCGGGCGCGGACGTCCACGCTCTGCGGCGCTTCGAAGCGCCCTGTGAACTCGTCCCAGTCGACGACCTGATCGACCAGCGGGGTCGCGACCGACACCTCCGGCGCCGGCGGCGGGCCCTGGGCCTCGCTCCGGTCGGTGCATCCGTACAGCAGGCTCGTGATCAGCACGGCCACGGCCATGATCTTGAAATGGCGCATCTGCGCAGTCTCCGGCGGCCGGGCAAGCCGGCTCAGTCAGGTTGGAAAGCGGCACGGCGCGAACGGGGAGGAGGCGCGGTGTCAACGACGGGTGACTTAATGGTGATCTCTGTTTCGCTTGTCAACAGCTGATGACAAAGCCATATAGGCCGTGGGGACATTAATCGGAGACCGGATTGGCCTTTCCTGTATGCGGCCCACGCCCGCGCAACGCTGCCGCCACGCGCGCCTCGATCCTCGAGGCCGCGCAAAACCGTTTTGCGCGCGAGAGTTATGACGATGTCGGCATGCGTGACATCGCCGGGGACGCGGGCGTCGACCCGGCCCTGATCGTCCGCTATTTCGGCTCCAAGGAGGGTCTGTTTCGCGCGGCCCTCGATCACTGCCACGAGGGCTCGACCCTGCTCGACGGGGACCGCGAGACCTTCGCGACCCGAATCGCCCACGAGATCGTTTACGGCACCAAAAGCCCCAAGAAGATGCAGGGCCTGCAGATCATCCTGCGCTCCATGTCTTCGGCCCGCGCCATGGAGGTGGTCCAGCAACAGTCCTGCGAGCAGTTCATGAACCCGCTCACCACCTGGATCGGGGGCGACCACGGCGCGGTCAGCGCCCGCATGGCGGCGGCCCTGATGATGGGCATGACGGTCTCCAAGGAGATCACCGGCGGCCTCGACCTGAGCGAGGCAGAATGTCGCTCTCTTGAGCAGAGACTGGCCCGCGTGCTTCAGGATATCATCGACGGCGCTTGAGCCCGACGGCCCTGTCGGTATAAGGGCCGCACACCAGACCTTCCGACCGGATGATCCGCATGGCCACCCCCGAGACCGAAACCACCCACGGTGACTACCAAAAGGGCACCCAGCCGGTTCACGAGCAGCAGGCGACCTATTCCCTGTTCATGAGCCTGGCCAAATGGGGCTCGCTGCAGATCGCGGTGGGCATCACCTTCTTCGTGCTGTGGCTGCAGCCGGGTGGCAGCATCGTCTTCGGTTTCGTCGCCGCTCTGGCCCTGGCGGTGATCGGCTACTTCGCGCTCAAGTCCAAGCCCGCGAAGCACTGACCCCGAGACACTCGACAGGGGGCCGTTTTCGCGGCCCTTTCATATAAAACCAGCGCTTTACCGTGGGGGACCAGACAGCCTAGGCTGTCTGTGAACTGTCCACCCCACGGAGGGATTCGCTTGGCCGTCACTATCGCCGTGACCCGCGAACGCCGAGATGGCGAGACGCGCACTGCCCTGACACCCGACATGGTCAGAAAGCTGACCGGTATGGGTGTGACCGTCGTGGTCGAGACCGGCACCGGTCTGGGCTCCTCCATCCCCGACACCGCCTATGCCGAGGCGGGCGCGACCGTCGCCCGCGACCTCAAGACCGCGCTCACCGGCGCCGACATCCTGATGAAGGTGCGCGGCCCCACGGCCTCCGAGATCAGCGCGTTGCGGCCCGGCACCGTGGTCGTCGCCCTGCTCGACGCCTGGCGCGACAAGGACACCGTCCAGGCCCTGTCCGGCGCGGGCGTCACCTCCTTTGCCATGGAATTCGTGCCCCGCATTTCCCGGGCCCAGGTCATGGACGCCCTGTCGTCCCAGGCCAACCTCGCCGGCTACCGCGCGGTGATCGAGGCCGCAGCCGCCTATGGCCGAGGCTTCCCCATGATGATGACGGCGGCGGGCACGGTGGCCGCGGCCAAGGTGTTCATCATGGGCGCGGGCGTCGCGGGGCTGCAGGCCATCGCCACCGCCCGGCGTCTGGGCGCCGTCGTCACCGCCACCGACGTCCGCCCCGCCGCCAAGGAACAGGTCGAGTCGCTCGGCGCCAAATTCGTCGCCGTCGAGGACGAGGAGTTCAAGGCCGCCGAGACCGCCGGCGGCTATGCCAAGGCGATGTCCGACGAGTATCAGGCCAAACAGGCGGCCCTGACCGCCAGCCATATCGTCAAGCAGGATGTGGTCATCACCACCGCCTTGATCCCCGGCCGCCCGGCCCCCCGTCTGGTCACCGCCGCCCACGTCTCCTCGATGAAGCCCGGCTCGGTGATCGTCGATCTGGCCGTCGACAACGGCGGCAATGTCGAAGGCATCAAGGCGGGCGAGCTCGCCACCACCGCAAACGGCGTCACCCTGGTCGGCTGGACCAATATGCCCGGCCGTATCGCGTCGGACGCCTCCAGCCTCTACGCCCGCAACCTCGTCGCCTTCGTCGCCCTGATGCTCAAGGACGGCATCCTCGCCGTCGACCTCGACGACGAAATCCTCAAGGCCGCCGCCGTCACCCACGGCGGGGCCATCGTCCATGAAGGAGTGAAGGGCTGATGGAACACGTCCCCGTAGACCCCACCGTCTTTCGTCTGGCCATCTTCGTGCTGGCCATCTTCGTCGGCTATTATGTGGTCTGGAGCGTCACGCCGGCGCTGCACACGCCGCTGATGGCTGTGACCAATGCCATCTCCAGCGTCATCATCGTCGGCGGCCTGATCGCCGCGGCGGCCGTGTCCGAGGCCTCGGGCATGAACGGCTGGATCGCCAAGGGCGCCGGCGTCGCGGCGGTGACGCTGGCCAGCGTCAACATCTTCGGCGGCTTCATGGTCACCCGCCGCATGCTGGCCATGTACCGCAAGAAGGAACGCCCCGCCGCCGCTCCGAAGTCGGCCGCCTGACGCATGATGCAGCCTGATCCCACCCAAATTGCCGAAGTCGGCGCCTGGATCGCCACCGGGCTGGGCGCGGGCATGTGGATCTGGATGTTCGTCAAGGAGCGCGACCCCATCCGCCGGGTGCGTCTGAACGACTGCGGCGTGGTGCTGGTGTTCTCGGCCATCCTGACGCGGGTGGTGATCGACGGTCGCCCGCTGGACCCGTTCGACTGGGCCTTTCTGATCCTCAGCCCCCTGTTCATCGCCGCCGCTCTGTGGCGCCTCGCCCGCACCCAGGGGATGGGGCGATGACCGGTCCGGGCATGGAGGATACCGTCCGTGCCTTCGAGGGCGCGCCCCTGCTGGATCATGTGCTCGCGGTCCTGCGCGACTATCAGGCTGCAGCCCATGCGGTGGGGGCCGAGTTCGTCGGTGTTGTCGGTTCGGTCGCCCGCGGCGAGGCAACCGACGACAGCGATGTCGATGTGGTCTTCGACGTCGTGGGGCAACTGGACTACTGGCGACTGGGCGGGCTTCAGCAGGACTTGCAGGACGCGGTCGGCCGCAAGGTCGATCTGGTGGACCGCGCGATGATGATTCCGGAGCGATGGGCCTGGATGTCCCGGGACCTCGTACCGCTGTGATGAACCCGGCGATCCGTTTCCTGCTGGAGGATATCGTCGCCTACGGCAGCGAGGCCCTCGATATTGTCGGCGACCGTGACGCCGGGACCATTCTCGCGGATCGCCTTCGCGAGCATGCGGTGTTGCGAACGGTCCAGATCGTCGGTGAGGCCGCCGCCCAGATCCTGAAGACCCAACCGGAAGGGATCGCGGACCTGGAACTGCGGGACGCGGCTGGCTTCAGGAATGTGCTTGTTCATGGCTACGCAAAGGTCCGCATGGAGCGCGTGGTCGAGATCGTTCGCCGATCGCTACCGCCGCTGATCGCGGGTGCCCGTACCGTCCTGGGGGAAGAAATCGAATGACCGCATCCCTTGCCGCCCTGGCCTATCTGGTCTCCGGTGTCCTGTTCATCCTGTCCTTGCGCGGGCTCTCCAGCCCCGAGACCAGCCGACGGGGTAATACCTTCGGCATGGTCGGCATGGCGCTGGCCATCGCCGTGACCCTGGCGACGCTGGGCCTCACCGATGCGCTGGATCCCCTGACGCTCGGCCTGATCGCGGGCGGGGTGATCGTCGGTGGCGGGGCCGGGGCCCTGATCGCCGCGCGGGTGCAGATGACCCAGATGCCCCAGCTGGTCGCCGCCTTCCACAGCCTGGTCGGCATGGCCGCCTGTCTGGTCGCGGTGGGCGCCGTCTATGCGCCGGTCTCGTTCGGCATCGCCACGCCCGACGGCGGCATAAAGATGCTGTCGATCATCGAGCTGTCCCTCGGCCTCGCCATCGGCGCCGTCACCTTCACCGGCTCGGTGATCGCCTTTGCCAAGCTGAACGGCAATATGTCGGGCGCGCCGATCCTGCTGCCCGCCCGTCACCTGATCAATATCGGTCTGGCGCTGGGGCTGGTGTTCCTGATCGGTGTCCTGATCGGCACGGGCGGCACGGCCACCTGGGCCTTCTGGGGCGTGTTCGCCATCGCCTTGATCCTTGGCGCCACCCTGATCATCCCCATCGGCGGGGCCGATATGCCGGTCGTGGTCTCCATGCTCAACAGCTATTCCGGCTGGGCCGCCGCCGCGCTGGGCTTCACACTGGAAAACATCGCCCTGATCATCACCGGCGCCCTCGTCGGCAGTTCGGGCGCCATCCTCAGCTACATCATGTGCAAGGGCATGAACCGCAGCTTCATCTCGGTGATCCTGGGCGGCTTTGGCGGTGACAGCGGCCCGGCGGGCGCCGGCGCGGTCGAGACCCGCCCCGTCAAACAGGGCTCGGCCGAGGACGCCGCTTTCATCATGAAGAATGCGTCCAAGGTCATCATCGTCCCCGGCTATGGCATGGCCGTCGCCCAGGCCCAGCACGCCCTGCGCGAAATGGCCGACAAGCTCAAGGAGGAGGGGGTCGAGGTCAAATACGCCATCCACCCCGTCGCCGGCCGGATGCCCGGCCACATGAACGTGCTGCTGGCCGAGGCCAACGTCCCCTACGACGAGGTGTTCGAGCTGGAGGACATCAACGCCGAGTTCGCCTCCTGCGACGTCGCCTTCGTCATCGGCGCCAACGATGTCACCAACCCGGCTGCCAAGACCGACCCCCAGTCGCCGATCTACGGCATGCCCATCCTCGACGTCGAAAAGGCCGGCACCGTCCTGTTCATCAAGCGCGGCATGGGCAGCGGCTACGCCGGCGTCGAGAACGAGCTGTTCTTCCGCGACAACACCATGATGCTGTTCGCCGACGCCAAGAAGATGGTCGAGGGGATCGTGAAGGGGCTGTGAACGTGAACTTAGACCAGTGCGTGGAGCACCAGCTGGCCTGAGATGGCACCGCCCATGAGCAACGTGAAGAGCGCGCCAATGACCAGGAGTAGACTCAGCACCCAGCACCAACCCCACTCGCTGTGATAGGCCAGCCTGTATTGGTACACGTAGGCGGCGATGGCGGCGGTTATCGCGCAAGCAAGCGAGCTTCCCAGCCAAATCATCGCCCATCTCGTGAGCAGGAGCGTTTGGGCTGTCACGTCATCGACCTGTGCAGCGAAGGATAACAGGGCAACGAGCGCGCCAGCAGCAGTGGTTATAAGCGAGGTTATGACGACACGACTCCAAGAGAGCGCGCCCTCCGCTTGGACTGGATCGACGTGACGCGGAGTCGTGCTCAAGCCGCCACGCTCTCAGCCTTCAACGCACCCGCCCCTGCCATGTCCCGGTACAGCGCTTCGGGGCTCCAGTCGTAACCATTGGGCCAGGTCAGCGCGCCGTACTCCAGGAACACGCGGTCGAAATAGGCCGGGTCCTCGAAGGCCCGGGTCAGGGGCGTTCCGCGCCGAGCCAGCTCGGAGAAATCCCACTCGCCTGCCTGACCGTCACTGAACCACAGCTTCAGGCGATAATCGCCGAGCCTCTGCAGCTTCCTGACTTTAACAAGCTCAGATGTCATGGTCGGTATCGGGTCCGGGGATTCGCTCTGGTGTTTCGTCGTTCCGCACGGCCGTCCATGCAGCGTTCAGCTCACGACCATACATCAGAATCCAATTCTCGACGATCTTGCGCTGTTTCCTGCCTAGCCTGCCATCGATCATCTTGCCGGTTGCGATGTCGAACCTGGCCTCCAACCCGCCGTGGTAGGCATGAACGTGAGCGGGCGCATGATCGTTGAAGTACATGCGGATCGCGATGCCATAAAAGAAGGCGATGGTGGGCATGGCTTTGCCTAACACGGTTAGATTGCATCGGCTATGACTCCCCCCATATGACCCCCGCCGACATCATCGCCCTGCTGGACCTCGCCCCGCACCCGGAGGGTGGGCATTACCGCGAGACCTTCCGCGATCCGCGCTTGGTCGACGGGCGCTCGGTCGGCACGGCCATCTACTTCCTGCTGACGGCGGGCGAGCGGTCGAAATGGCACCGCGTCGACGCGACCGAGATCTGGCACCACTATGTCGGGGCCCCGCTGGCGCTGGACATCGACGGTATCGGTCGCCTGATCCTCGGCCCGGATGTCGAGGCCGGTCAGCAGCCCCAGATCATCGTCCTGACCGGCAAATGGCAGGCCGCCGAAAGCCTCGGCGACTGGTCCCTCGTCGGCTGCACTGTGGCGCCCGGATTCGAGTTTGCCGGATTCGAAATGGCCGACGATGATGCGCCGCAGGGGAGAGCCTGACCCATGTCCGAGCTGACGACCAAGAGGGCTGACCCGGCAAACAGGTCGGTCTGGCGCGGCCGTGGTTGGGGAGCCGCTGTGGTCGTCGTCGCATTTCTGGGCATGGTGCAAGGGACGGCCCAAAACTGGGGGCCATGGTCCCGGTTCCAGTCGGAGCTTGTGGGGGCGCCAATTATTGGTTGGCAGCATTCATCGCAATGGGTGGAGGTTGTCGGTTTTGTCTTGATCGGGTGGAGCGTGGTGGTGGCCGTTCTCGCTGCCGAGGGCCGCAGGCCCCGCTGGGTCTGGAGTTGGGGAGGGCTGGCAATTGTGGCGCTGATCAGTCTCAGCACCAGCCTTGCCGCTTCGCGAAATGGCGTGGCGCTCTATGCGGACCGGCTTGTCTGGCGTCAGGGCATCTTCTCCGAACTCCGAACCACTTCACTCTCGGAGATTACCAGTCTGAATATCAGCTGCGAGATGGTCCGCCCCTATAGAAGCTTTGATCCCAATAAACTCGTTGATCACTCCGTAGTGAGCATTCGCCTGAACGATGGAAGCCTGGTCGTGCTTGAGGATGGGATGACAGGTTACCGACACTCCGCATTGTCACGCCATCGACTTCCGGTCCTCATTAGACAGCTTGGTCATCTGCCGAGACAGGTAGACTCAGCTGACCCTCGTTGTGTGGATCTGATTGTTTTGCGGTTCGAGCCGCAGGATCAGCCCTATGTCCGGTCCTTGTTTTCAGGGGATGCGGTGCGGGCATCCTTGAGCCGTATCCCTGAGCGTGAGACGATCCACTGGGGGCGATAGGTGGCCTGCCGCTCGCAACATTTCCCTTGAGGCTGACCCATGTCCGAGCTGAAAACACTGCCGACCGATGCCTCGGTCGAGGAGTTCCTCAACGCCGTGCCCCATTCGGGCCGCCGTGCCGACGGCATCGAACTGGATGCCCTGCTGCGCGACCGCACCAGTAGCGCCCCGGTCATGTGGGGCCCGTCGATCGTCGGCTATGACCGCTATACCTATGTCAACACGACGAAAAAGCCCGCCGACTGGCCGATCATCGGCTTTTCGCCGAGGAAGGCGAACCTGACGCTCTACATCATGCCGGGCTTTGCCGAGCGGCCCGATCTGATGGACGGGCTGGGCAAGTGCAAGACCAGCGTCTCCTGCCTCTATCTCAACCGGCTGGCCGATGTGGACCGCGACAGGCTGACGGCCCTGATCGACTGGTCGATCAAGACCATGCGCGAACGCTACGGCGTGTCGTAATCCACGCCGGGCCCGTAATAGGTCTCGAAGAAGGGCTTCATCGGCGCCTCATACCGCTTCCACGCGGCCTTGGAGGAGGCATACAGCGGCTGGCGCACCTGGGCAAAGCTGGCGGTGGTCACGGCCCGGTCGGTGGCGTGGAAATCCCGCACCTGATCCTCCCAGTCCAGCCCGGCGTGATCCAGAATGCGCCGCATCCAGGTGTCGGGATCATCGACCAACTGCTCATAGGGCACGGTCAGCAGGGTCTCGGGCGGCAGGACGCGGGTCCAGTGTTCATGCAGCCGGTCCTCGCCCCGGAAATGCCGGGCGATGTCGGTCAGCGACCGGGTCCAGTCGGCCCCCTTGACGAACCGGGTGCGGAAGCACGACCAGGCGATCCCGGCCGGATGCCGGCGCAGCCAGATGAATTTGGCGTTCGGCAGGCACTGATGGATCAGGCCCAGAAACCGCGTCTGGTTCAGCGTCTTGTCGATCACCCGGCCTTCGGTGCCGAACCGCTCGTCCATCAGGTGCAGATAGGCCCGGCCAATCCGCGTGGCCAAAGTCTCTCCGCCGGGCTGGGCAAAGGCGGCGCGGACGGCGTCGGGCGTATAGCCCTGAACCGACATGGCCGCATGGCGGAACAGATTGACCTCGGCCCCGTCGTGCACCGCCGAATGGCTGACCAGAATCTGCTCGACCAGGGTCGTCCCCGAGCGCGGCAGGCCCAGGATAAAGATCGGCCGGTCGCTGTCGATGTCGCTCTTCGGCAGGCTGTCGATGAAGGCGCGGTCATAGCCCCTCACCACCTGATCGACGAACAGGTCTGACTGGTCGGCGTTAAAGGTGCTGTCCGGCATCTGCAGCTGGCCGGCCTCGTGGAAGGCGGCGAACGCCTTGTCCGTCTGGCCGGTGTCGTCATACGCCTTGCCCAGCGCATACAGCAGCACCACCCGGTTCAGCCGCCGCTCGGGCGCATGACCGATCCGGACGGCCAGCGCCTCCATCGCCGGGATGTCGGGATCGTCCGCCGTGAACTTCTTGATGCCGGCCAGCACCGCCCAGGCGTTCTCGGCCCCCAGCGCCACGGTCGGCAGGTCCAGAATCCGCCGCAGATTGGCAATCGCTGCCTCATTGTCTCCGAACTGCACCTGACAGGTCGCCAGAAAATGCAGCGCAGCCGGATCATTGGGCCGCTCGCGCACCAGCGCCTGGGCCTCGCGCAGGGCCTCCTCCGACCGCCCGTTCTGGCTCAGCAGATTGGCATAGGCCTGACGCGACTCCGGCGTCGGCGCCGCGGCGATATTGCGGCGTGCGGCGGCCAGCGCGATCGACACCTCGCCCATGGTCGCCGCGAGTCGCGAGACCGAGGCCCATTTCGTCCCGATCGGCGGATCGGCCTTGATCGCCCGCGCCAGCTTGTCAGCCGTGGTGTCGCGGTCGCGGGCCTTGAAAGCCTCGACCGCCTCATTGATCAGGCGGGCGCCGTCCTGGTGGGCCGTCGTCATACAGGTCTGTCCTCCGTAAGCCGACGAGGGCTAGCGGCCCCGGCCCCGGATCGCAAGCGCGCTCGCGGATCAGGCGGCCATCGCCGGGATCCAGCTGTCCTGATCGCTGATGCCGGGGGTCCAGCGCGCCTCGTCCCACAGCTGGTCCTCGACCGTATAGCCCGCGGTCGCCGACAGGGTGATCACATCGACCACCTGTTCTTCCAGCCGGTCCCAGATGACCGCCAGATCGCTGCAGCCATCGGCGTCGCACGGCACCGTCAGATAGCGGTCGGCCAGGCGGGTCGGGCGGGGGGCGGGGGTCGCTTGGAACATGGGTCTGATCCTTGTTTGCGGGGCCGGATCGCTCCGGCGCTTGATGACAAAGATAGAATGGCGCACACATACGTCAGAAACGGTCGTAGGCATCCGGAGCCTCCATGCGGCACGACAAGGCAGCGCTGATCCTCGACCTGGCCCGCCGCCTTGCGGCCAGTTCCGAAGGCCTGTCGCTGGACGACATGGCCCGCGACCTCGCCGTCAGCCGCCGCACGGCCGAGCGCATGCGCGATGCCGTGCTGATGATGTTCCCGGCGGTCGAGGAGGTCTCCGATCCCCCGCACAAGCGCTGGCGCATTCGCGGCGGCCTGTCCGCCTTCGAGCAGGCCCCGACCGCTTCCGAACTGGTCGAACTGGCCAAGGCCGCCTCGGGCCTCAGACTGTCGGGTGAACCGGGCCGGGCCGCTGCGCTGGAGGGGCTGGAGCGCAAGATCAAATCGGCCATGCGCTCGACCACGCTGAACCGGCTGGCCCCGGATCTGGAGGCCCTGGTCCGGGCTGAGACCATTGCCGTCCAGGCCGGTCCCCGCCCCACGGCGGACGAGGCCGAGCTGACCCCCATCCGCCACGCTGTCCTGGCCGAGCGCCCGCTGGGCTTTGTCTACAGCCGCCCCGGCGCCCCCTCGCGCAGGCGGATCGTCACCCCCTGCGGCCTGATGTTTGGGCGGGCCAACTATCTGGTCGCCGCCGATCGCGACAGCGGCCGCATCCAGACCTTCCGCCTCGACCGGATGAGCGCGATTACGGTCGAGGAGGGCACGGCCCGCCCGCCGGAAGGCTTCGACCTTCAGGCCTTCGCCTCCCGCTCCTTCGGCATCTATCAGGACGAGGTCGAGCATGTGGAGTTGCTGATCACGCCCGAGGGTGCGGACGAGGCCCGGGCCTGGCGCTGGCACCCGACCCAGACCTTCGAGGACCAGCCCGACGGCTCGGTCCGCGTGCGCTTTACCGCCTCGGGCATGCGCGAACTGGCCTGGCATTTGTTCACCTGGGGCCATCAGGTCCGCATCCTCGCCCCCGACCGCCTCAAGACCGCCATGGCCGAGGCGCTCGACGCCGCGAAAGCGGCGTTGGGCTGACAGCCGCCATTGTGAAGCCGGCGCCCTTCCACAAGGTCGCAGGCACCTTCTTGCTGATGGTCTACTGGGTCATCGGCGTCTGGGTGATGCAGGGCCGCCTCAAAGCCTTGCGGCACAAGCTTGAGGCTGCACCGGAGTAGCGATCCCGCACCCTTTGTCATCCCGGACGCCCCGCAGGGGCGATCCGGGACGGCGGTCCCTGCACTCCATCCCTCCCGGAAATCGCTTGTGCGATTGTCCGGGAGACGGCCCGCCCCATCCGCCCGTCTCCCGGACAGCCGTTCCGTCTTCCGGGATGCCCATAACCACAGGAGCACCGTCCCGGATAATCGCTGACGCGATTTCCGGGATGACAATCCGAAACCTTCACCCACACCGCCGCCCCCTCCGTCACGACGCTTGCGCGTCGCGCCACCTCCCCATGCAATGGGGAGGAGATGAACTGGGCGGCCCCGACCCTTAGGCCTCCGCCGTCGCCCCCCGCAGGCCCTCGCTGTGTCCTCCGTGGCTTTTCTTCGCTGTGGTCGCTGTGATGAACCCCTGACCGGCAGCCGCATCAATGCCCTCAGACGCCGCGCACGCCCGGGCCCCCATCGGCCCTGCGGGCCACCCCCCCCGTCCGTTTTTGACGCACCCGCGTGCCAGCCTCCCCGGCATGACACAGGCTGCTCCCTCTCCCCCCGCCCCCGACGACGTCTGGAGCGTCGCGCGCGAGGCCTATCTGGCAGGGTCGACCGCCGCCATGGTCTGTCGCGAGCTGGCGCTGTCGCCGTCCACCTTCTGGCAGCGCGCAGCGCGTGAGGGGTGGTTGCGTCGCGACCATCCGCGCCGCGCCGCCACCCTGCCGCCGCCCGCGCCGGTCAAACTCGACGATCCCGTCGACGATCTGTGGACCGCGCTCGACAAGGTCTGGCACCGCATCTGCGCCGCCCTGGATGCCGGGGATGCGGCCGGGGCCGCGCGCTGGACGCGGGTCCATGCCCAGCTGAAGGCCACGGCGACCGCCGAAAACCAGGCCCGGGCCGCCGACCGCAGGCGCGCCGCCCATCAGCAAAGCCTCGATGCCCTGCGCGAAAGCGAGGCCATCGTACGCGCCGCCGAGGCCCATATGGCCGCCCTCCACGCCCGGCAGGCCGTCTCGAAAGTGGAGAAAGTGGAGTCTGTTTTGCGGGACTCCACGCCACCCCCGGCGTCACAGCCCGCCCCACCCCTCAACCGCGCCCAGCGCCGCCGCCTGCAGAAGCGCGGCGGCGGCCCTTGATCCCCGTGTCAGGCTTCAAACGGATAGGGGCTGACCGACTTGGTCCAGTCGTCGACCGCCAGCGGCCGGTCCAGCGGCGGGGCGGCGCGTTCGGCGCAGGGGTGGCGCAGGCACAGCCGGCAGGCCGGGCCGATCGGCGTCACCTCGGGCGCGGCCAGATCGAGGCCCCGGCTATAGACCAGCCGCGGCGCATGCTTCAGCTCGCACCCCAGTCCGATGGCCAGATCCTGCCCGCCGTCGTCGGCTCCGTCCCCCTGCCGCCCGACCGTGCGCGCCAGGGTGAACCAGCGCCCGCCCTCCGGCGTCTCGATGATCTGGGTGACGATCCGCCCGGGCGTGCGGAAGGCCGCATGCAGCCGCCAACGCGGGCACGCCCCGCCAAAGCGCGAGAACGGAAACGCCCCCGAGGCATAGCGTTTGGAGATATTGCCCGCCTGATCGACCCGCATCAGGAAGAAGGGCACCCCCCGCGCCGTGGGCCGCGACAGGGTGGTCAGCCGGTGCGCCGCCTGTTCAAACGACACGCCGAACCGGGCCGTCAGCCGCCCGAGGTCATAGGCGGTGTCCTCGGCCGTCGCCTGAAACGGGCCGTAAGGCATCAGGGTCGCGGCCGCCAGGGTGTTGGTCAGCGACACCTTCAACAGCCGCCGGGTCGCCTCATCCGGCGGTCGCGCGGCTCCGGTCATGGCCTCCAGCTCGGCCCCGTGCTCGCTCAGCGCCAGCTGATAGGCGACGGCAAAGGCCCGCGACGACGGCCCCAGCGTCTCCGACAGCAGCAACCGCCGCCGGTGCGGATCGAACCGCCGCGTCCATTCGACCATCACCTCGGCCGGCATCACCTTGACCGTCAGGTGGTGTCGCGTGGCCAGCCGCGCGCGCGCCGCCGCCTCAAAGCTGTCGTGCACCCCGCCGGCCGGGTCGAACAGGGCGGCGTTAAGCGCCTCGCCCAGCGTATCCAGCTCGGCGAAATGGTTGTTGCGCGACTGGATGTGGTCCCGCACCCAGTCGGACGGCGTGCCGGTCTCGACGCCGCCGTGCTCGGCCTCGATCCGGCTGCGGCTGCGCTGCTCGGCCAGCGACCGGTAAAGCCGGATCAACGCCTCGGCCGCGCCGGGCAGGTCCTCGCCCAGCTGCAGCATCTCGTGGCGGGGCACGCTGATCCCGGCGAACAGGGGGTCGGCGAATACCTCGGCCAGTTCGGCCTCGCCGACGCCTCCCTGATTCAGGGCGCGCAGATCGACGTCATAGGTCTCGGCCAGTCGCAGCAGCAGCTGCGCCGTCACCGGCCGCTGGTTCCGCTCTATGTGATTGAGATAGCTGGGGGAAACGCCCAGGTCGGCGGCCATGGCCGTCTGTGTCAGGTCCAGCTCGCGCCGCAGCCGCTTGAGGCGCCCCCCGAGAAACAGCTTGCGATCCGGCGTCTGATCCATGGCCGCAGTTTGTCACATTATGACTGGAATGCAAGTGTCATGATGTGACGAAATGTCAGGAATGCGACCGCTTTTCGTGTATAAATCGTGACTGTCGCGTGTTTCCTTCCTCGCAACCGGTGGCCGCGCGCCGCCTGCATCCAAGACGAGGGACTACCCATGACCACTTTCGCCGATTTGGTGCCGTCGCCCAAGGGCCGCTTTGACGGGATTGAACGCCCCTATACGCCGGAAGACGTCCTGCGCCTGCGCGGTTCGGTGACCCCGGCCCAGACCCTGGCCCAGCGCGGCGCCGACCGCCTGTGGGAGCTGCTGCACACCGAGCCCTACATCAATGCCCTGGGCGCCGTGACCGGCAACCAGGCCATGCAGATGGTCCGCGCGGGCCTCAAGGCCATCTACCTCTCGGGCTGGCAGGTCGCCGCCGACGCCAACACCGCCGGCGCGATGTACCCGGACCAGTCCCTCTATCCCGCCAATGCCGCGCCCGAGCTGTGTCGCCGCATCAACCGCACCCTGCAACGCGCCGACCAGATCGAGCATGCCGAGGGCGGCGCCAAGCGCGACTGGTTCGCCCCGATCGTCGCCGACGCCGAGGCCGGCTTTGGCGGCCCGCTGAACAGCTTCGAGATCATGAAGGCCTTCATCGAGGCGGGCGCCGCCGGCGTCCACTTCGAGGACCAGCTGGCCAGCGAGAAGAAGTGCGGCCACCTCGGCGGCAAGGTGCTGATCCCGACCCAGGCGCACGAGCGCAATCTGGTCGCCGCCCGTCTGGCCGCCGATGTCATGGGCACCTCGACCATCACCGTCGCCCGCACCGATGCCGAATCGGCCCAGTTGATCACCTCGGATGTGGACGAGCGCGACCACCCCTTCATCAACCGCGAGGATCGCACGCCCGAGGGCTTCTTCCGCCTCAAGCCCGGCACCGGCCTTGACCACTGCATCGCCCGCGGCCTCGCCTATGCCAACATCGCCGACCTGCTGTGGTGGGAGACCTCCCACCCCGATCTCGACGATGCGAAGAAGTTCGCCGAGGCCATCCAGAAGAAGCACCCCGGCAAGCTGATGGCCTATAACTGCTCGCCCTCCTTCAACTGGGAGGCCAAGCTGGACAAGGCCACCATCGCGAAGTTCCAGCGCGAGCTGGGCGCCATGGGCTACAAGTTCCAGTTCGTCACCCTGGCCGGCTTCCACAGCCTCAACAACGGCATGTTCGAGCTGGCCTCGGGCTATCGCGACCGCGGCATGGCGGCCTATTCCGAGCTGCAGCAGCGCGAGTTCGCCAATGAGGCCACCGGCTACACGGCCACCCGCCACCAGCGCGAGGTCGGCACCGGCTATTTCGACCAGGTCGCCACCGTCATCTCGAACGGCCAGTCCTCGACCACGGCGCTCAAGGACTCGACCGAAACCGCCCAGTTCGTCGCCGCTGAATAAGCAAGGAACCCACCCATGGAACCGATCAAATCGACCGACGGCATCATCGACTTCTGCCTCGCCCCGCTCAGCCTCGATGGGGGCTCCGAGTCGGAGCGCGAGGTCCGCCGCCGCATGACCCACGTCATCCGCACCCTTCAGGCCAAGCTGGCCGGCCCGGTCGCCGTCGACTTCTCGAACATGCCCTCACAGGTCATCAACGAAGCCGCCCACGGCTATGAATAACTGATCCTCCCCCGCTTGCGGGGGAGGGGGACCGCGTAGCGGTGGAGGGGGCGGAACGCCTAGCTGAACGCGAACAGCAGGCGGCCCTCGCCCATCCGCTCACGCAGGCCCGGCAGGTCGGCGTGGGCGACCGAGAAACAGCCGTACGACCGGCCCAGCTTGCCTTCGCGCTCGAGGAAGTCCGGGTCGGCATAGTCGGCGCCGTGCACGATGATGGCCCGCTCGCGCGCCTTGTCGTTCGAATACTCCAGCCCGTCCAGCAGGACATTCGGCCCCTGCTGCGGACCCCAGTTCGGGCCTGCGGTCACATAGGACCCGACCGAGGACATGAAGCTTTCTGGCGTGTTCGAGAAGGCGCGCGGCACACCCGTGTGCTCGGGGTCGGATCCCCGACCGTGGCTGGTGCGCATGGCCGTGACCGTCCCGGCCAGCAGATCTACTTCATACAGGCGCGGCTCGGCCGAATGCACCTTGAAGTCGACCAGATACATGCGGTCCCGTTGCGGGATCTTGCGGTGGTGGATGTCCAGCGCCGCCATGGCCCGGTCCATCACTTCCTTGCGCACCATGCCCTTGGGATCGAGCGGCGCCGGGTCACCGGACAGAACGACAGGCGCGACGGCGGGGGTCGGCACCGGTTCCGGCATGACCAGCGGCGTGGCCAGATCGACCGTACTGGCGGTGGCGGAAGAGCATCCCGCCATCAGCGCGGAGCCCCCCAGGATCAGTCCTCGTCTCGATATCCGCATGCGACGCCCTCTTGCGGTTCAACGATCATGACAGGTTGTTTCAAATCCGTACGGCCATAGCAACCTGAGCCTTGGCGAAACCTCCCAAGGGCCTATGGTGCAAGCCTCATACCGGGGAGGTGGAAATGCGTTCGATCCTGATGGCCCTTGGCCTGTTGCTGTTGTCGGCCGTGCCCAGTCTGGCACAGCAAGGCGCGGTCCCGACTGGCCTTTCTCCTGATGGGGGAACGACGTTCCTGCAGGTCGGGCGTCTTCTGGCCGATCCGGGAACCGGCAGAATTCTCACGGATAAAACTGTTGTGATCACGGACGGCCGGGTGGTCGAGATCCGCGACGGGTTTTTCGTTAACGAGGCTGAGGTAGGCCGCATCATCGACCTGCGCGACGCCTTCGTCCTGCCCGGCCTGATCGACAGCCACGTCCACCTGACCAGCCAACAGAGCCCGACCGGCCGGCTGGATGCCGTCACCCTGTCGACCTCGGACCGGGCCATGATCGGGGTCCGCCACGCCCGGCTGACCCTGATGGCCGGCTTCACCACCGTGGCCGATCTGGGCGGGGCCAATGAGGCCGTCTTCGCCCTGCGCGACGCCATCCGGCGGGGCGATGTCATCGGCCCGCGCATCATCGCCTCGGGCTCGTCGGTCTCGATCCACGGCGGCCATGGGGATGCCAACGGCTACCGCGACGAGGTCCTGCACGTCCTGTCCTCACCCAGTATTTGCTCGGGCGTCGACGACTGCATGCGGGCCGTCCGCGAGCAGGTCCGCGCCGGGGCCGACGTCATCAAGATCACCGCGACCGGCGGCGTCCTGTCGAACACGGCCGCCGGTCTGGGCCAGCAGTTCACCGAGGCCGAGCTGGCCGCCATCGTCGAGGCCGCCCACCGCATGGGCCGCCGCGTCACCGCCCACGCCCACGGCGCCGACGGCATCAATGCCTTCCTGCGCGCCGGCGGCGATTCGATCGAGCACGGCACCTATCTCGATGACGAGTCGATCCGCCTGATGCGCGACAGCGGCGCCTGGCTGGTCCCGACCCTGATGGCCGGGGACTATGTCGCCCGCGTCGCCTCGGGGCCCGACAACTTCTTCACCCCGGCCCAGACGGAAAAGGCCCTGCAGGCCGGGCCCCTGATGCTCGACATGGCCGGTCGCGCCCACCGGGGCGGGGTGCGGATCGCGTTTGGCACTGACTCGGGTGTCTCGGCCCACGGTGACAATGCCCAGGAGTTCGCCCTGCTGGTCCGCGCCGGCCTGACCCCGCTGGAGGCCATCCAGACCGCCACCGTCAATGCCGCCGAACATCTCGGCATCGCCGATCAGGCGGGCCGTATCGCGCCCGGCATGCCCGCCGACCTGATCGCCGTCTCGGGCGACCCGCTCAGCGACGTCACCGTACTCGAACGCGTCACCTTCGTCATGAAGGGCGGGGTGGTGTACCGCTCGGAGTAGGGCTCAGCCCCCGCAGGTCCGGGCCAGCAACGCATCCAGCGCCGCCTCGTCCTCGAAGCGGGCGCGGACGGGCCAGGCGGTGACGCGGGCGCGCCAGTCGGGGGGCAGGCGCACCCAGTCCTTTTCGGTCGTCACCAGTCCGGCGTCGAAGACCGCCGCCCGCTCGGCCAGAGCCCTTAGCTCGCCTTCGGCATAGGCGGCGTGGTCGGCGAACGGGGCAAAGTCGACCAGATCACAGCCGGCGGCCTTCAGCGACCGCTCGACCTTCCACGGCTTGGCGATGCCGGCAAAGCCGATCAGCGGTCCCGGCGGCGGCGGCCCCGCCGGCTCCAGCCGCGCGATCAGAACGGGCAGCGCCCCGAACAGGGCCAGAAGCTCCGGATCGGGCGTCGGAAGGTCGGCGGGCATCAGCACCACCACCGCATCGGCCCGGGCCAGACCCGTCGCCAGCGGCTCGCGCATGGGGCCGGACGGGAACACCGCCCCGTCGCCGAATGGCCATTCGTCGTCGCGGGTCTCGCCGTCAACGATGATCAGGCTGAGGGTCTTGGTCAGCGTCGGGTTCTGGTGGGCGTCATCCAGCACCAGCGCCTCGGCCCCGGATGCGACGGCAGCGTCGGCCCCCGCCGCCCGGTCCCGCGCGATCCAGGCGGGCGCCACCTGCGCCAGCATCAGCGGCTCGTCGCCCACGTCCTCCGCCGTGTGCGCGCCAGGATCGACCCGCACCGGACCCTCCAGCCTGCCGCCATAGCCGCGCGACAGGGCGTGGGCCGCGACGCCGCGTGCTTTCAGCCGTTCCAGGATCGCCAGCGCGATCGGCGTCTTGCCCGAGCCGCCGACCGTCAGATTGCCGATCGAGATGATCGGCACGCCGGGGTCATGGGGCACCGTCCGGGCCATCCGCCGCGCGGTCGCCGCCGCCCAGATCCACGAGACCGGACGCAGCAAAAGCCGGGGCAGAACGCCATATTTGCGGTCGCGGCGGTACCACCAGCGCGGGGTCGAGATCTTCATCGGCGGCCTCCGGCGGGGGGCAGCAGCGGTGCCATCGCCTGCCAAAGGACTTCCAGCCCGCCGTCGGCGCCCGCCGCGGCCTGTTCGGCCTGCCGGCCCAGCTGGCGGGCCTGATCCGGGTCTGCCAGCAGCGCGGCCACCCGGGGCGCCAGACGCGACAGGTCGGTGATGATCTCCAGACCACCCGCGTCGGCCATCGTCCCGGCGATGCTCCAGTTGCTCATGTCCGGCCCGGTCAGCGTCGCCCTCGCCAGCCGCGCGGGCTCCAGCGGATTATGGCCGCCGACGGGCGCGCGTCCGATCAGCGGACCAAAGGCGCCGCCCAGAACCACGACCTCGGCCAGCCTCAGGAACAGGCCCATCTCGTTCAGCGTATCGGCCAGATAGACGTCCGTGTCCGCGCCGGGCATCTCCCCCCGCGACCGCACCGCGACCGTCAGGCCCAGCGCCGCCATGTCGGCCTCGATGGTTCCCGCCCGCTCCGGGTGGCGGGGCACGACGATCAGGAAGGGCAGGGGATCAAGCGCCTGCAGCCGCTGGACCAGCGCCGCCTCCTCGCCCTCATGGGTGCTGGCCAGCACGACCACGGGCCGGTCGCCGATGGCCTCGCTCAGCCGGTCGAACGCCTTGCGGTCAAAGGGCAGGGGCGCCCCGACCAGCTTCAGATTAACCCGCCCGTCCGTCCGTCCGCCCAGCTCCGCAATCCGCCCCGCCGAGGCGTCATCCTGCGGCAGGATGCAGGCGAAGGCTTCCAGCAGCATCCGCGCCGCTGCCGGGCGCTTCTTCCAGCCCCTCGCGCTGTGTTCGGTGATCCGCGCGCTGGCCAGCATCAGCGGAATGCCCCGGTCCTGCGCCTCCAGGATCAGGTTCGGCCACAGCTCGCTCTCGACAAACAGGCCCAGCGACGGCCGCCAGTGGTCGAGGAATCCGCTGACCGCCCCCGGCGTGTCGACTGGCGCATACTGGTGGATCACCCCCTTGGGCAGGCGCTGGGCCATCATCCGGGCCGAGGTCAGCGTCCCCGTCGTCACCAGCACCGACAGGTCCGGCCGCCGCTCGGCCAGCAGGGCAATGACCGGCAACAGGGACAGGCTCTCGCCCACGCTGATGGCATGCATCCAGACCAGCGCGCCGGCGGGCCGCCCGGCCGCGGCATGGCCCAGCCGCTCCTCGATGCGCGCGGGGTCTTCCTTGCCCTTCCGCGCCCGGTACGCCAGCACATGCGGCGCCAAGGGCTCCAGCACCCGCGTCGCCAGCCGATAGGTGCGCAGCAGCAGGCTCACGCCGGGTCCCTGCTCAAGCCTGTCAGCCGGTCGGCGCGCGCCTCGACCGCGTTCAGCCGGTCGGTCCACTCGGCGGTGACCTCGTCCATGTCGCCGTCCTCGGGCCAGTCCACCCGGTCCCAGACCACCGCCCCCTTGCCGAACGGCAGGGGCAGCACCGCCCGGTCCCAGCTGTTCAGCCGGATGGCCGGATTGCACGACACCCCGATCAGAAGCACGGGCGCACCCGACATCCGGGCCAGCGTCGGCAGGCCGGGCGCCATCACATTGACGGGTCCGCGAGGGCCGTCGGGCGTGATCGCCAGTCCGCCCGCCTTCAACTGGCGCAGGCCGTCGCGCAACGCCTGCGTCCCGCCCTTGGCCTGTTGCCGCTTGTCCTTGTTGGCCGAAGATCCACGGATGGCGGGAAAGCCCAGCCGCGCCATGGCCCGGGCCAGAAACTGTCCGTCGGGCGACAGCGAGATCAGCCCCTTGGTCGGCTGGCCCCGTCCGTGCGGCCAGCTGGCGGGCGCGAGGCCCAGTCGCGAATGCCAGAACACCACCAGCACCCCGCCGCCCTGGTCCCAGACCGCCTCGGCGACGCCCTCATTCTCGCGCTGCCAGCGCAGGGTGGCGTAGCAGAAGGCCATCCACTGCGAGAGCAGCCAGGCGACGGCCTTCTGGATCAGGGGATTGCGCAGCGGCCTCATGCCACGACCCCGGCGGGCTGGCCGTCCAGCGCCTGACTGCGCGCCAGCCGCGAATAGAGGCCCTTCTGCGCCACAAGGTCGGCGTGGCTGCCCTGTTCCACCACCCGCCCGGCCGAGATCACATAGATGCGGTCGGCGTTCTGAACGGTCGACAGCCGGTGGGCGATCATCAGGGTGGCGCGGCCCTCCATCAGCCGCTCCAGCGCCGCCTGCACCAGCGCCTCGCTCTCGGTGTCCAGCGCGCTGGTCGCCTCGTCCAGCAGCAGGATCGGCGCATCCTTCAGGAAGGCCCGGGCGATCGCCACCCGCTGCCGCTGACCGCCCGACAGGCGCAGGCCCGCTTCGCCTGCCCGGGTCTGATAGCCGTCGGGCAGGGCGCTGATGAACTCATGCGCCGCCGCCGCCCGGGCCGCGTCCTCGATCTGGTCCTGCGTCGCGCCCGGCCGGCCATAGGCGATATTGGCCGCGAGCGTGTCGTCGAACAGGAAGGGCTCCTGCGTGACCAGCGCAATCCGGTCGCGCAGGTCGGCCAGCTTCAGCTCACGGATATCGCGGCCATTGATCGTCACCCGACCTGCCGTCACGTCATAGAAGCGGGGCAATAGGCTCAGGATGGTGCTCTTGCCGCCGCCGGACGGGCCGACCAGCGCCACGGTCTCGCCCGGCCGCACGACCAGCTCAACCTCGGACAGGGTGGGGGCACTGCCCTCGCTGAGCGGGCCATAGGCGAACGACACGCCCTCCAGCGCCACCGTCACCGGCCCGTGCGGCAGGGGCTCTGCGTCCGGCGCCTCGCGGATCTCGGGCTGGATATCCAGCGCCCCGAACAGCCGGTCGGCGGCGGTCAGGCCTTCCGACATGACGGTCTGCAGATTGGTCACCTGACGCAGCGACTGTCCCGCCGCCATCAGCAGGCCGATATAGGCGGCAAAGGCCCCGACCGTCATCGCCCCGTCGCGCGCCTGCCAGCCGGCATAGGCCATGACGGCGGCGACCACGATCATCGCCACCAGGTTCGACATCGGCCCGGCAAAGGCGCGGGCATCGGCGCTCTTGATCACATGGCGCTGGCGCCGCCCCACGACCTCGCCCACGCGGGCCTGTTCGGCATCCTCGCGGTTCTCGATCTTGATCAGGCGGACGCCGTCCAGATTCTCCATCAGGGCGGTCGACAGATTGCCGGTCTCGACCATGGCCCCGGTCGTCGCCTTCTTCATCCGCTTGCCGAACCGGCGGATGACCAGGGCGATCAGCGGCGCCCCCAGCAGCACGATCAGCGTCAGCCGCCAGTCGCTCCAGGCCATATATGCGATCACCGCAATCAGGGTCAGCGCATGCTGGGTATAGTTGACCATGCCGTTGGTGAAGGCTTCCCGCACCAGATTGGCGTCGAACAGCACCGACGAGACAAAGCCGCCCGAATGCTGCGCCCGCAGCCGCGCCAGATCGGCCCGGATCATCGCCCCGAACAGCTTGATCTGGATGTCGCCGACGATGCCGTGGCCCAGCCGGTTGACCAGCGCCGCCTGTCCCAGCGCCGCCACCGTCCAGATCAGGCCCGCGCCGACGATGATCAGGGGGATCCACAGCAGCGCCCGCCCGGGCGGCACGGTGATCACACCCCAGATGGTCACGGCCTTGCCGAGGAACAGGCCGTCGATGGCCGGCTCCAGCAGCTGCAGCACCGTCGCCGCCATGATCCCGACCACCGCCGCACACAGCATCGACAGCCCCAGCGCCGCCTTGTGCCGGGACAGATAGTCACGCCAGATCCGGCCCAGCAGCGGGCGGGCAGGTCTGGAGGATGCGTCGGGCGCGGACATGCCCTCTCGGTCGTCTGATGCCCCCTGCAAGTCAAGCGTCTGGCGAAATTGCATTGCTGCCCTTCCCGGCGAAAGGCTATCTGCCCCCCATGTCGCGCCATGATCTGTCCACGCGCCTGGGCCGCTTCAAGACCCACCTGTCCTATTGGCTCGAGGACCATGCCTTCCTGCGCGTGGCCTTTTCGAATGCCCACTGGCTGGGCCCCGATCTGGTGCGCACCAACCAGCCCTCACCGCGCCAGCTGGCCCGCTGGAAGGCGCGGGGCATCAAGACCGTCATCAACCTGCGCGGCGCGCGGGACGAGGCCTATTACTGGCTGGAAAAGGACGCCTGCGAGCGGCTGGGCCTGACCCTGATCGATGCTCCGCTGGACTCGCGCGACGTGCCGGGTCCCGACCGGGTGCACCGGGCCAGGGCCCTGTTCCAGACCATCGAATACCCCGTGCTGATCCACTGCAAGTCGGGCGCCGACCGGGCCGGTCTGATGGCGGTCTTCTATCGCCATTTCCATCTCGGCGAGCCGATCTCGGAGGCCATGAGCCAGCTGTCCAAGAAGTATCTGCACAGCCGCGAGGGCCTGACCGGCGTGCTCGACTTCTACCTCGAGAAATACGTCCACGAGATCGAACCGCAGGGCATCGGCTTCCTCGAATGGGTCGACAGCCCCGGCTATGACCCCAAGGCCATCCGCGCCGAGTTCAAGGCCGGCTGGTGGGGCACATTGCTGACGGAACGCCTGCTCAAGCGGGAATAGGGTCTACCCCCTAGTCGGCGATAATGCGGCCATCGGCCCATCCCCACATCACGCTCACAGCGCTTGGGGGGCGAAGCTCAGAGAGCTCGACCGTGAGGATCCATACGTCGCTCCCGGGGCTATCTCCGCGTAGCACCAGTGCCCAGCAATAATACCCATCCCGACAGTCGCTTTCGGCGGTCCTCACGTGGGTCAGATCGCCCGGCTTCAGAATCGCCAGCCCCTGATCCCCGGTGGGGCACCGTTCAATATTCCTGCAGCCCCATCGCACGCGTTGGTCGGTCCGCGCGTCGAGGGCCAGGGCCTCAATAATCTGCCCAGCCAGCCGGACAGTGCCCTCATGCTCTGCGTCTATATAGGCCAAGTTTCCCTGCTGGCCCCAGTGATAGCAGGCGATGTCATGGGCGATGTCCCTCTCCCGCTCCTCCGCAACGGTCTCATCCCCGCGTTCAGGTTCGACGGCCATGATCCCGTAGCTGGTCTGGGCACTAACTTCCGTCGCCCGCGGGATGCCGTCACCCCGATCAGGTCCCATGTTGATCCAGAAACGGTCCTGTTCACAGATACCCGGTGACCCTAGTGATGCGCGCATCCTTGTTTCGCCATCAAGGGCGATGCCTTCTCCCATCAAGAACGCGTCCCCGGGCCGGAGAGTGGTGTTCGATTGGAGGGCTTGCAGAACCTCGTCTGTCGACGGAACGAGGACGGTCTCCTGGGCCTGAGCGGCGGTCGCCAGCAGAGGGATGGAAAGCAGCAGGGCGCGTAGCAACATGGCAGGATCCCGTCAGCGAGCGGTGGATCACTATTGCCGTCTACCCGGTTGGGCTCAACCCCACGGACCGCCCGATCCGCCGCCGCCCTCGGCGCGGCGTTCGGCCTCGCGCCTTGCCTTGCGGTCGGCTTCCCAGCGTTTGAACCAGCGGTGGTAGCTGCGCTCACCGCGCATGACGAACACCCAGTAGATCAGGCTGGCGCACAGCAGGACCAGGGCGAACACCTGCTGCGTATCAAAGGTCTGGCCGAACAGGGTCATCGGTCGTCTCCATAGCGCAGGCCAGAGGGTCTCACGGTCCGCGCCTGGGCGCCAGACGGCGGGCTCAGTGGGCGTCGCCGCGCGGGTCGATCATCCGGTGCGCATGCAGGATGAAATAGCGCATGTGGGCGTTGTCGACCGTGGCCTGGGCCTTGGCCTTCCACGCCTTCTTGGCCTCTCCGTAGTTCGGGAAGGCGCCGACGAAGTCGATCTTCGACAGGTCGCGGAACACCGGGGCATCCAGGTGGCGCAGCTCTCCGCCGATCACCAGATGCAGCAGCTGCTCGGGCTCTTGTCCGGGGGTCTTGGGGGTGTCGGTCATGGGCGGCTGGCCTGCGGGCAGGCCTCCTGATGAAGGGGAGGGGATCAACTGGCCCGGGGGATAGCCCCGGTTCGCTCCAGGATCAACGGGTGCAGGGCCGGCGCCGAACAGATCAGGCTGGCCTGACGCGGATCAGGCCGGTTGAAGCGCCAGTCCCCGCCGAGATGATCGGTGACAATGGCCCCGGCCTCTCGCGCGATCAGGGCCCCGGCCGCGACGTCCCAGTCCCACTTGGGCGTCAGCGCCACCGTGGCGTCAAATGCCCCGCCTGCCACCAGCGCCATCCGGTAAGCCAGGGCGTTGCGCTTCTCGAACCGCATGGGGGGCCAGGGCGTCACCCACTGCGGCCCCTGCAGCATCTGGGCGCTGGCCAGCAGGGAGGCGTCCTCCAGCGCATCGGTGTCGCTGGCCCGGATGGTCCGGCCGTTCATGCGGGCCCCGGTGCCGACCGTCGCCTCAAAGGTCTCCGACAGCTCCGGCACATGGATCACGGCGGCGACGGGCTGGCCGTCCTCGACCACGGCGATGGGAATGCACCACCACGGCCGGTTGGCGATAAAGGCCTGGGTGCCGTCGATCGGGTCGACCACAAAGATGCGCCGGTGCTTCAGCCGCTCGGGGCTGTCCGGGGTCTCCTCCGACAGCCAGCCATAGTCGGGACGTGACGTCCGCAGGCGGTCCTTCAGAAAGGCATCGACGGCATAGTCCGCGCTGGTGACCGGCGAGCCGCCGGGCTTGTGCTCGATCTCCAGACCCTTGACCCGCTCGGCCTCGGCCAGGATGGCGCCCTCGCGCGCGGCCTCGACGATCAGGGCCAGGTCGGCGGCGAGATCGGTCACTTGCCGGCCACCGCCACGCCGTCGATCAGCAGCGACGGGCTGTTGAACGACGACCGGAACTCCAGATCGCTCCCCGCCACCATCCGCATCCACAGCGCACGCAGATTGCCGGCCACCGTCACCTCGCTGACCGGATGGGTGATCTGGCCGCCCTCGAAGAAGAAGCCCGACACCCCCGCCGACCAGTCGCCGGTATTCGGGTTCAGCGACGGCCCGAACATCGAGGTCACCAGCAGGCCGGTGCTCGCCTGACCCATCAGGCCGGGGAGGTCCAACTCGCCCGGCGTCAGGTGCAGGTTGTGGGTCGAGACGCCCGACGGCCCGGCCAGCCCGCGCGAGGCATGGCCGGTGCTGGCCAGACCCAGCTGCGCCGCCGCCGCCGTATTCATCAGCCAGGTGGTGATCACGCCCCGGTCGACCAGCGCCCGCTCAACCACCTGGACCCCCTCATCGTCGAACGGGGTCGAGCCCAGACCCCGCATGCGGAAGGGGTCATCGATCAGCGACAGGGGAGCGGGCAGCACGGCCTCGCCCATGGCGTCCTTCAGGAACGACGTGCCGCGCGCAATCGACGGGCCGGAAATGGCGCCCAGCAGGGGCGACAGCACCTGGGTCGCGACCCGGTTCTCGAAGATCACGGGCAGGGTCTGCGAGGCGATCTTGCGCGCCCCGACGCGGGCCACGGCGCGGCGTCCGGCCTCCAGCCCCAGCGATTCGGCCGACGGCATGTCCGACAGATGGCGCAGGGTGCGATGCTCGCCGCCCCGCTCCATCGCCCCGTCCTTCTCGGCAATGACGCCCGCGCCTAGCGAAAAGGCGGTGCCGCGATACTGGCCGTCAAAGCCGTGCGAGGTCACCAGCCGCCAGGCGCTGCGCGAGGCCGAGGCATGGCCGCCCTCGGACCGCGCCACACCCTCGACCCCCAGCGCCGCCGCCTCACAGTCGCGCGCGGCCGCCTCCAGCGCCTTGGGTTCAGGGAATCCGTCGTCGTACAGGTCCAGCTCGCGGAACGGCGCCCGGGACAGCCGCTCTTCGGGGGCCAGCGTGGCATAGGGGTCCTCGGGGGCCAGCCGCGCCATGGCCACGGCCCGCTCGATCAGCCGCGCCCGCGTCGGTGCCGACAGATCCGAGGTCGAGACCGTCGCCTGCCGCCGCCCGATGAAGACCCGCAGGCCCAGATCATGCGATTCCTCGCGCTCGACATCCTCCAGCGCCCCGTCGCGCACCCCGACCGACAGCGAGGTCCGCTCGGCGGTCACCGCCTCGGCGGCATCGGCACCGGCCCTGAGCGCGGCGGCCAGGACATCATGGATCAGATCAGTGGTGGGAGCAGGGGAATCGGCCATGCCCCGATATGGCGACAGCGGCCCGCAGGGGCAACCGTCCGCGCCTGTCCGACCTCAGCCGACGGCCTGTCCGATCAGGAGCCCTGCCGCAAACAACAGCACCGCATAGGTCAGGGCCATGCCCAGGATCCGGCCCAGCGACGGCCCCTTCTGGAACAGCAGTCCGCCCGCATGGATCACCCGCCCGGCCAGCAGGGTCGCTCCCAGACTATGGATCAACAGCGGCGTCGCCCCCGTCAGGGCCAGCAGCAACAGGGCGATCAGGCCGGCCGGCACATATTCCGCGGCATTGCCAAAGGCTCGCCCGGCCGCCGTCAGCGACACATGGCCGCCGTCGCCAAAGGCCACCTTCAGCCGTCGCCTCTGCCCGACCACACCAAACGACAGCACCACCAGCCACAGCACCAGCAGGCCGACCCACAGCGACAGGGCGTCCAGCGCCCCGGCGGCGGCCTCGGGCTGGATGAAATCCGACAGCGTCATCAGCGTGTCTCCCGCGCGACCGGATACAGGTTGAAGCGGTCGTCATAGAAGGGCGTCCGCTCATAGAACCACGCGAGGCGCGCGTCACCGTTCGCGGCAAACTCGGGATCGGCGGCCAGCTTGGCCTCGAACTCGGCCTTCAGCGCCGGGTCGGCGGCCAGCATCGCCTCGGCCAGCGGGGCAATGGCATAGCCCTCGATATATTCGACGCGGTTCAGCACCTCGAGGAACATGCCCCAGGCAAAGAAGCTCTCGCTCGACTGCGGCTCCAGCAACAGCACCACCACATCGCCCAGCGGCTGGTCGGTCGACACCCGCACCGATCCGGCGGGGAAGGTCCAGTCGCGGGCCTCGGGCGTCACGCCGCCCACCCGGACCGGCACATGGCCTTCATTGGTGCGCGGCGACAGGCGGATGTCCTCCAGCCGCAGCATCTCGACGGACACCGTGCGCGCCTCGTCCAGCGTCTCCATCTCGATGCCGTGCATCCGCAGCCGCTCGATGATGTCGGCCCGGTGCGCCGGCACCCAATAGGCTTCAGGCCGCGCCAGCTCCAGCGTCGGCACCGAGCCATAGAAGGGCATCTGCCACAGCTCCGGATCGGCCACGCCCAGCCAACGCACCTCCTCGCGACCCGACGCCGGGCTCACATAGGTCTCATAGCGGATGCCCTTGAACGGGCGGATCGAGACGGGCTCCTCGCTCGGCACGAAATTGGTCGGGACAGTCGCGGGGCGCAGGGCCCGGTCGGCCTCGACCGCAGCCCGCAGATCGCTGCCCTCGTCCGCCAGCACCGTCAGCGCCGTCTCGAGGAAGACATAGGTGCCCAGCACCCGCTGGTCATAGGGCTTCAGGCTGTGGTTCTCGATCAGGATGGTCGGCACATGGGCGGCCGAGCCCCAGCCGTTCGAGAACCGCTCGCCCAGCCCGCCGTCCGACAGGCCCGCGCGGGGGTTCTGGTCGTCGATGCCGAACACCAGCTCGCCCGGGATGTGGCCCTGCGCCTCCAGCGCCGCATTCATCGCCGGCTTGAAGGCACGGTCCAGCCACAGCGCCGTCTCCGGGCTGCGGCTCCAGATGCCGTTCTCGCCGTTGTAGCCATAGGTCACGTCATATTGATAATCGAGGCCGTCGGTGACGTGGATGTCGACATACAGGTCCGGCTGATACTTCAGGATCAGCCCGCGCACCGCCTGCATCTCGGGCTGGTCCAGCTTCATATAGTCCCGGTTCAGGTTCTGGTTGGTCGCAGTGTTGCGCCAGCCCTGAATGCGCGGACCGCGCTGGTTCGGCCGTGAATACGCACTGGCCCGCTCATGCCCGTCCACCGACAGGATCGGGATCAGGATCAGATTGGCCCCGTCCAGCAGGTCGTCGCGCCCGTAAAAGGCGATGTCGCGCAGCAGCATCATGCCCGCGTCCTTGCCGTCGATCTCGCCGGGGTGGATGCCCGCCTGCGCCAGGATCACGGGCTTGGACGGATCGAACTTGGCCCCGTCCTTGGAGGCGATCACCGCATAGATCGGCCGCCCCTCGGGCGACGTTCCAAACTCCTCGATGCGGATCCAGTCGGACGCTGCATCCAGCCGGTCGAACCAGGCGCGCGTGTCCTCATAGTTGGGGCTGAAATCCAGCTCGGGGTCGCGCTCGAAGTCCGTGGCCCACGGGTCTGACGCGGGCCGCAACAGCGACCGGCTAGCCCCGTCCCACGCCGGGGCCGGCGGCAGGAAGCCCTGCGGATCATACAGGGCCTGGTTGGGCAGGGCGGGCGAGGGGGTCTGGGCCATGGCGAGGGCTCCCGTAAAAAGCTGGGCCGACGCCGCAAGCAGACTGATCAGGATAAGGCGACGCATCATGGGCTCCCTTTGATCATGCCGGACAGAGGGCCGCAACGTCTGGGCTAGCTTCCCAGCAGCGACCAGCCCCCGGCCTGGACCAGCGCGGTCAGCGCCCGAGCGGTGGTGAAAACGTGGTAGGCGACGAGCACGACCAGCGCCCCGATGACCCACTTGCGGGAGGGCGCAAAGGCCCCGATCGAGGTGCCGCCGATAAAGATCGCCAGCCCGATCCAGAAGATCGGCCCCAGCGGAATCCGGGCAATCTCGCCGCTCAGTCCGGTGATGGCAAAGAAGGTTGCCGCCACGATCAGATTGGCCGCCAGCACACAGGCAAACACGATCCGCCGGTGCGCCCAGAAGTGGTCGTCGAGGTCCAGCCTCTTCCCCTCGGTCGCCACCCGCGGAAAGGTCACGCTGGCCGCAACGTAGAAGGTCCCCGCCACCACCAGCCCCAGCACCAGCAGGGCAAAGTTGAACGGCGCAAAGCGAAAGATCACCCAGGCCTGATTCCAGAAGGTGGCGATGTCGATGGCCACAAAGATCGCCAGCAGCGGCGTCAGCCAGCCGAACCGGATCCGCTCGCGCTCATGCAGCACCCGCGAAAACCCGCCCACCAGCTCCGCCACCGATAACCCCAGCAACAGTCCATAGAAGCTGAAAAAGAACTCGAACGCGCTCATGTGGCCCCCTGAAGTGCGACGCCTGTCGTCGCCCTATTCCTCGAACATCTCACGAAGCACCGCCAGGGTGGCGCTCAGGATACCGGCTTCAGCCTCGCCAATGCGACGGCCCAGCCGTGCGTGATCAATCATTCGAACCTGATCCACGGCCGCCGCACCCGGCTTTTCGGAAATGGACGTAGCGACGCGGTAGCGCCGACCCTGACTGCTGGTCAGAGGCACGACGATGCAGGTGCCATGGCGATTGATCTCGTCCGGCGAGACGATCATGCACGGACGGGTCTTGCGAATCTCGTGTCCGACGGTGGGGTCCAGCTTCACCCACCACACCTCGCCGCGCTTCGGCACTATGGTTTCACCACGCCGTCAGCGAGCAGTTCAGCCTCGACGCGTTGCATGTCTGCCTCGGAAAGGGCATCCCAGGCGTCGGGGATATCGTCTGACAGATCGGCGTCTACCCACTCGCGCTCCTCATCGGTCAGCCCTGCGGCGGCGATCGCTTTGGCGTCTTCCTCCCATCCCTCGCGGACAGGTCGCTGCGCCGGGACAATGCTGATCTTGCCGGGCTCATAGACAAACTCCACCGCGCCGCCCTCCGCTACGCCCAGCGCCTGAAGCGCCGGCTTTGGCAGGATGACACCTTGCGAGTTGCCGATTTTCCGGATTGAGGTGGCCATGGCCGAACTCCGTTGCAACGAAGTTATAACACGGCCAAGCCCTCACTTCCAGATCGGCGTTCCGTCACCGGGTAATCCCAGGCGGGTCCACATCTCCGACACCCGTTCGACCACGGCCTCGTCCATGCGGATTTCCTCGCCCCATTCGCGCTTGGTCTCAGGGGGCAGCTTGTCGGTGGCGTCGAGGCCGATCTTGGAGCCGAGGCCGCTCTCGGGGCTGGCAAAGTCCAGATAGTCGATTGGCGTGCTTTCGATGACGGTGATGTCGCGTGCCGGGTCCATCTTGGTCGAGATGGCCCACATCACGTCCTTCCAGTCGCGGGCGTTGATGTCGTGGTCCACCACGATGATCCATTTGGTGTACATGAACTGCCGCAGATAGCTCCAGCAGCCCATCATCACGCGCTTGGCATGGCCCGGATAGGCCTTCTTCATCGACACCACGGCGATGCGATAGCTGCATCCCTCGGGCGGCAGCCAGAAGTCGACGATCTCGGGAAACTGCTGGCGCAGCAGGGGGATGAAGACCTCGTTCAGCGCCTCGCCCAGCACGCTAGGCTCGTCCGGCGGGCGGCCGGTGAAGGTGGTCAGATAGATCGGGTCGCGACGCATGGTGACGGCCGTCACCTGAAACACCGGGAAGGTCTCGACCGAGTTGTAATAGCCCGTGTGGTCACCGTACGGCCCCTCGGGCGCGTGCTCGTCCAGCAGGACGTGGCCCTCCAGCACGATCTCGGCGGTGGCGGGCACCATCAGCGGCACGGTCTTGCAGGGCACCAGCTCGGCCTTGGCCCCGCGCATCAGTCCGGCGAACTGGTATTCGCTGAGGGTATCCGGTACCGGCGTCACGGCCGCCAGAATGGTGCCCGGGTCGGCGCCCAGCACAACGGCGCAGGGCAGGGGTTCGCGCTTGCCGGCCTTCTTGTGCCGGGCATAGTGCTGGGCTCCGCCGCGGTGGGCCAGCCAGCGCATGATCGCCTTGTCCCTGCCCAGCACCTGCATGCGATAGATGCCGAGGTTGAAGTCGTCCTCGCGGTCGTCGGACGGGCCCTTGGTCACCACCAGACCCCAGGTGATCAGTGGTGCGGGCTCGCCGGGCCAGCAGCCCTGGACGGGCAGGGCGGTCAGGTCGATCTGATCGCCCTTCAGCACCACCTCCTGCACTGGCGCCTTTTTCACCACCTTCGGCCGCATCGCCATGACGGTCTTGGCCAGCGGCAGCATCTCCATGGCATCGGCCAGACCGCGCGGCGGGGTCGGATTCCTGAGGAAAGCCAGCAGCTCGCCGACCTCGCGCAGTTCGGCGGCGGTGGTGCGGCTCTTGCCCTCCAGCGTCACGCCCATGGCGACGCGCTTCACCGTCCCGAACAGATTGGCGAGGCAGGGGATGGGGCTGATCGAACCGTCCGGCATGACCGGCTTTTCGAACAGCACCGCCGGGCCGCCGTTCCGCAGCAACCGGGTCTGGATCTCGGTCATCTCCAGCTGGGTCGAGACCGGCTCGCGAACGCGCACCAACTCGCCCTCGGCTTCCAGCAGCTCGATGAATTCGCGCAGGGACTTGTAGGCCATGCGCCCACGCTTAGGCGGGCCCGCGGCGTCTGTCACGCGGCCAGGATGTCGCTCAGTAGGCCGGTGTGTCCGACACCAGCGCCCAGACCGGCAGGTGCAGGTGGCGGGTGGCGACGGCCATCTGGGTCGAGTTCATGTGGGCGCGGCCGCTTTCCAGCCGGCGAACCCCCTCCGGCGTCAGCTTCAGCGCTCCCGCCAGCGCATCGACATCGCACCCGCGCTGGTCTCGCCAGTGCTTCAGCCGACGTCCGACCGCGACATCACCCGGGTTCGTTCCCGGAAACGCCAGGACACTGCCCATCTGCGAACCTCCCCAGGTTCAATATGATTGGGAGGTATCCTGATCCCATTCAAAGACCGGATCAATCCAGTCACCCAGACGACCGCCCGGATGGGCCAGGGCGTGGATGCGGGCCATCTCGTCTTCGGTGAGGGCAAAGTCGAAGATGTCGAGGTTCTCGGCCGCGCGGCTTTCCTTCGAGGTCTTGGGGATTGCGATCACGCCCTGCTGCACGATCCAGCGCAGGGTCACCTGTCCGACCGACTTGCCGTGGACCTCGGCGATGGCGCGGATCGTGGCGTCCTCGACGATCTTGCCCTGGGCCAGCGGCGACCAGGCCGTGACGGATGACCCGAGGTCCCGGGCCGTGTCGATCAACGTCTTCTGCGACAGATAGGGGTGGTATTCGACCTGATTGGTGATCAGCCGCGCCTCGGACAGGTCCTGCGCCTTCTTCCACTCGCCGGACGGGAAGTTCGACAGGCCGATGGCAGCGGTCAGGCCGCGCGCCTTAGCTTCATTCAGGGCCCCGATCGTCTCGACCAGCGGCGGCGTCGCCTTCGGCCAATGCAGCAGCAGCAGGTCGGGCGCCGTGCCCAGGCTGTTTGCCGATTCCTCGGCCTGCTTCAGCAAGGCGTCGTGGCTGAAATGATCCACCCAGATCTTGGTGGTCAGCCAGAAGTCACCACGCGCCAGACCGGCATCGCGGATGCCCTCGCCGACGCCCTTCTCGTTCCGGTAGATCCAGGCCGTGTCGATGTGGCGATAGCCGTTCGTCAGGGCGTGACCGACCATGCGCCGCGCATCGTCCGGCTCCAGCTGCCAGGTGCCCAGCCCCAGCAGGGGGATGTCGTATCCGTCGACGGTCAGGGTGTCGGCCGTTGCCATGGGGAAATCCTTCGGCGTGGGGAGGGGACTTTAGCTGGGGCTGATCTCCGAAGTATCAAGGGCGCACTCAGCCGGCCTCGGCCATCTCCGGATGGGCCTTCCTCAGTTTCGCCAGCGCGACCTTACGCCAGCGGCTGGCCAGTTCGGCCTTCAGCCAGTCCGGGTCGACCCGCTCGATGCGGATCAGCGCATAGGCATAGGGGCGATAGTGGTCGGTGATGTGGAAGACCTCGGGGTCGACCTCGACCAGCATGTCGCGCCGCTCGATCGAGCCGACATCCAATGCCAGACTGTCGTCCTCGGCCCGCAGTCGCGTCAGGAACTTGCCCGCAATCCGCCAGCAGGGCTGACCATAGGCCGTGCTGTGTTCCGCCCCGGGCAGGGCCATGATCAGGGCGTCGACCTCGTCCTTGGTCATTGTACGCGCTCCGAATTGAAAAAGGGCCGCCCCGGACAGGAGCGGCCCTTTCGGTATCAGGCGGTTGGCCCGATGCCTACATGATGTCTTCGTTCATCAGGCCGACTTTCAGAAAGCCGTTCTGCTGCAGGGTGTTCATGACGGTCATGAACTCATTGTACGCGACCTCGGCGTCGGCCCGGATGAAGACGCGCTCTTCCTGGCAGGCGCCGCCGCCCAGAGCCGCACAGGCGTCGACCGGCAGACGCGTGATGTCGGTTTCGGTCAGCACGTCACCCACGCCGACATACAGCTGTCCGGATTCCTGGATGTTGATGACGACCGGCTCAACGATTTCCTGGCCCGGCTCGGGCGGCGTTGCCGGCGGCAGGTCCAGGCGGATCGACACGGTGGCCAGCGGCGCGGCGACCATGAAGATGATCAGCAGCACCAGCATGATGTCGACGAACGGCGTGACGTTGATGTCCGCGTTCTGGCTGATGGTCTTGCCACCGCTCGGTCCCGAAAGTTTGGCGCCCATGGGGTCGTCTCCGTGTCATGCCGCCGCTCGGGGCGTACGTGTGGATCAGCTTCAACCGTCTCTTGGCGATCCTGACGGCGCTTGTAAAGCGGTCAGAGGCCCTGAAGGGTTCCGATTCTGAGGATTACGCCTGACGGGCGAACCCGCCGACCCTTCTCAGCCCCTCGCCAGCTTCAAAAACCGCTCCATCTGCGCCGGATCGCTCTTGAAGACGCCAGTGAAGCGGGTGGTGATGGTCGAAACATGGCGGTGATGGACGCCGCGGGTGGTCATGCACTGGTGTTCGGCGTCAATCAGTACGGCCACGCCGGCCGGTTTCAGGTGCGATTCGATGGCCCCGGCGATCTGGTTCGTCAGGACTTCCTGGGTCTGCAGTCGCTTGGAGAAGATCTCGACCACGCGGGCGATCTTGGAGATGCCCACGACCTTTTCGGTCGGCACATAGGCGACATAGGCCTTGCCGAGGAACGGCGCCATATGGTGCTCGCAGTGGCTCTCGACCTCGATGTCACGTAGCAGCACCATGTCGTCATAGCCCTGCACATCCTCGAAGGTGCGCGACAGTTCCTTGGCCGGATCGGCGCCATAGCCTTCGAACCATTCGCCATAGGCGTCGACCACGCGCTTGGGCGTATCGATCAGGCCCTCGCGGTCGGGGTTGTCACCGGCCCAGGCCAGCAGGGTGCGCACGGCCTGCATGGCCTCTTCGCGCGACGGACGGATGATGGCGTTGGTGTCGGCGTCGGTGACCAGGCTGGGCTTTTGCACAATGGCATCCATATCGATGTAATGGCGACGAAGTTGCGCCGGAACGAGGGTTCCGGAAATGACGCGCGCCGCTCTCCCTTTTTTCTGCGGGAACGAACTGTGTGGTTGGACCCGTCCCGTCCCGGCTATATGGGATGATCCCCTTTCCCCGCAAGCAAGCCGGACCGGCCCCCGCCATGCCTCTCGTGCTCCACGACACCCTGACTCGCACCAAACGGGTCTTCGAGCCCCGTGATCAGACGCGCGTGACCCTCTATGTCTGCGGACCGACGGTGTATGACTTTGCCCACATCGGCAATGCGCGCCCGCCGGTGGTTTTCGATGTTCTGGTGCGGCTCCTACGCCGTCGCTACGGGGCCCAACACGTCGTCTATGCCAGGAACGTCACCGACGTGGATGACAAGATCAATGCCAAGGCGGCGAAGGAGGGCGTGCCGATCGGAGAGATCACCGCCCGCTATGAGGCCGCCTACCTCGAGGACATGGCGCGGCTGAACGTCACACCGCCCGATATCGCCCCCCATGTCACCGATCACATGGATGCCATCGTGGCCCAGATCGGAGCGATTCTGGAGCAGGGCTGCGCCTATGCGGCCGAGGGCCATGTGCTGTTCGATGTGTCCTCGTACGAGGCCTACGGCGCGCTGTCGGGCCGCAATCTGGACGACATGATCGCCGGCGCCCGGGTCGAGGTGGCGCCGTACAAGAAGAACCCCCACGACTTCGTCCTGTGGAAGCCGTCAAAGCCGGGCGAGCCGGAGTGGCCGTCCCCCTGGGGCCCGGGCCGTCCGGGGTGGCACATCGAATGCTCGGCCATGATCGAACAGGTGCTGGGCCTGCCCATCGACATCCACGGCGGCGGCATCGACCTGGCCTTCCCCCACCATGAGAATGAGATCGCCCAAGGCGTCTGCGCCCACGGCCATGCCCATGGCGAGCGCCCGCACGACCACTATGCCCGCTACTGGATGCACAACGGCTTTCTGACGCTCGACGCGGAAAAGATGTCCAAGTCGCTCGGCAATGTGCTGCTGCTCCACGATCTGGTGCAGGCCATTCCGGGCGAGGTGGTGCGCTGGGCCCTGCTGTCCGCCCACTACCGGCAGCCGCTGGACTGGACCCAGAACCTGCTGGATCAAAGTCGCAAGTCGCTGGACCGGCTGTATGGCGCGCTGGCCCGCTCTGCCGACGTCGCCGCATCGACCGACGAGCCGGCCGCCGAATTCCTCAAGGCCATTGAGGACGACCTGAACACTCCCGGCGCGATGGCGGTGCTGTTTGCGCTGTCCGGCGAGATCGAACGCGGGCTGACCGCAGGCGACGCCGTTGCTGTTGCGCAGGCCAAGGGTCAGTTGCTTGCATCAGCCGATGTTCTCGGCGTGCTCCAGTCGGACCCGGCCGAATGGCTCAAGGGCGATGCCTCCGACGATCTGGCGGCCGAGGTCGAGGCCTTGATCGAACAGCGTGCCACCGCCCGGGCTGCGAAGGACTGGCCCGAGGCGGATCGCATCCGCGACCGGCTGACCGCGCTCAACGTCGAGGTCATGGACGGAGCCGAAGGTGCCCGCTGGCGCCTCCGGTCCTAGGCATCAACGCGTGCGGCTGGACGGCAGCCCACGGATTTCGCAGGCATAGTCCCGCTCGGGCGCAGCGCTTTGCGCACCGGTCGGGGTCAGGATGCCGCCACGGGCATCACAGTCGGCCCGGAGCGCGTCCAGCTGCTGGGTATAGGTGCCATCGCGCGGTCCCATACCGGCGCAGGCGGCCAGCGACAGGCCCAGAGCACCGACCGCAGCGGCCGACAGGATTGCGGGTCGTTTCAGACGGTCATTCATCGAATTCTCCATCACAAGGTGTGGGACACATTAGCTTGTCCCTGACTATGGCTAACCCGTGGCAACGCCAGCTGTTCCGTTCAGGAATGTGGCGGGGGGTGGACCCGATTGCGGCAACGCTGCTACCCCTTCGCGTATGGAAACCGGAACCTGGATCACCCTCGGCCTGTATTTCGCCCTGATGCTGGGCATCGGGCTGTACTCGTACCGCGAGTCCACCTCGGACGTGTCGGGCTATATGCTGGGCGGGCGAAAGCTGGGACCGGCGGTCGCCTCCCTGTCCGCAGGGGCCTCGGACATGAGCGGCTGGATGCTGCTGGGTCTGCCGGGGGCCATGTATCTGTCCGGCCTGTCCTCGGCCTGGATCGCCATCGGCCTGTTCCTCGGTGCGCTGGCCAACTATCTGATCGTGGCCCCCCGCCTGCGCACCTATACGGTGATGGCCAATGACGCGATCACCATCCCCGACTATTTCGACAAGCGGTTCATGGACCGGTCGCGCCTGCTGCGCGTGATCTCCTCGCTGGTCATCGTCGTCTTCTTTACGCTCTACACCTCCTCGGGCCTTGTCGCGGGCGGCAAGCTGTTCGAGAGCGCCTTCGGCCTCGATTACGCGTGGGGTCTGTGGATCACGGCGGGCGTGGTGCTGGCCTACACCATGGTCGGCGGCTTCATGGCTGTCAGCCTGACGGACTTTGTGCAGGGCTGCATCATGTTCGTGGCCCTGATCCTGGTGCCCATCGTCGCCCTGATGCAGATCGGCGGCGTCGACGCGATGACCGAGACGGTGCGCGGCATCGATCCCGGCCTCCTCAACCTGTTCGAGGGGGCGACGATTATCAGCGTCATCTCGGCCATGGCATGGGGTCTCGGCTATTTCGGCCAGCCTCACATTATCGTCCGCTTCATGGCCGTACGCTCGCTCAAGGATGTGCCGGCCATGCGCAATATCGGCATGAGCTGGATGCTGGTCACCCTGATCGGGGCGCTCGGCACCGGTCTGGTCGGCCTGGCCTATGCCACCCGCATGGGGGTCGAGGTCGCCGATGCCGAAACCATCTTCATCATCCTGTCGGATGTGCTGTTCCATCCGTTGATCACCGGCTTCCTGCTGGCGGCGATTCTGGCGGCGATCATGAGCACCATCTCGTCCCAGCTGCTGGTGTCGTCCAGTTCGCTGACCGAGGACTTCTATTCCATCTTCCTGCGCAGGAATGCGCCCCAGAAGGAACTGGTCATGATCGGTCGACTGGCCGTGCTGGCCGTGTCGCTGGCCGCCATCTTCCTGGCCTACGATCCCTCGAACAATGTTCTGGGCCTGGTCTCCAATGCCTGGGCCGGCTTCGGGGCCGCGTTCGGGCCGCTGGTGATCCTGTCGCTGACCTGGAAGCGCATGACCCGCAATGGCGCCCTGGCCGGCATGATCGTCGGCGCGGTCACGGTTCTGGTCTGGATCTACGCGCCCGTGCTGGCCGATGGCCAGACCCTGTCGCAGGGCAGCGGCGTCTATGAGATCGTGCCGGGCTTCATCCTCAGCTGGCTGGCCATCTGGCTGGTCAGCATGGCGGGCAAGGCCCCGTCCGAGGACGTCCAGTCGACCTTCGAGGCGGTCCGTCAGGCCCTGCATCGCAAGGGTGAGCCCGAAACCCCCCGTTAACCGACCGGGCCCACCCTGAGGGCTTACGCCTTCAGAGGTGCGCCATGTCGACCATCCAGACGTCCAGCTACCGGCGGACCCGGGATCATTTCGAACCCCAGGACATCGACCCGCACGAACAGCGCCGCCTGCGCGGCCTGATGGAGCAGATCGACTACACGGCCTATGTCTCGAACCGCGAGGTTGTGGGCCAGATGCTGTCCTCGGTCGACGCCGGTCATTTCCAGCGGCTGGCGATCACCGTGGCGACCGCCCGCGCCAAATGGGTGGCCGAGGCGCTGCGCCAGTCCGAGTCCGGCGCCCCGTCCACGCCCGACCAGATCGCCCGCCTGACCGCCGCTCGCACCGCGTTTGAGGAACTGTCCGAGGCCTATGAGGGGCTCCGGCGCATGGTCGATCGCGGCTATGTGCCGATGAAGTCGCCGGGCTGACGGGCCATCAGGCCTTCAGCCGGTAGCCCGTCTTGAACATCCAGCCGACGATCGCCAGACAGGTGAAGAAGAAGCCCAGCGTCGCCGTCAGGCTGATGCCCACGCTGACGTCCCCGACCCCATAGAAGGCCCAGCGGAAGCCCGAGATCAGATAGACGACCGGGTTGAACAGCGAGATGGTCCGCCAGATGCCCGGCAGCATGTCGATCGAATAGAAGGACCCGCCGAGGAAGGTCAGCGGGGTCACGACCAGCATGGGGATCATCTGCAACTGTTCGAACCCCTGGGCCCAGATGCCGATGATGAAGCCGAATAGCGAGAAGGTGGTGGCGATCAGCACAAGGAAGGCGATCATCATCAGCGGATGCTCGATCCGCAGAGGCACGAACAGCGCGGCCGTCGCCAGGATGATCAGCCCCAGCACCATCGACTTGGTCGCCGCCGCCCCGACATAGGCCAGAACGATCTCGAACGGCGAAATGGGCGCCGACAGAATCTCGTAGATGGTGCCGGTGAATTTCGGGAAATAGATGCCGAAGCTGGCGTTGAAGATCGACTGGGTGAACAGGCTGAGCATGATCAGGCCGGGCACGATGAAGGCGCCGTAGGCCACACCGTCGATTTCGGTCATGCGGCTGCCGATGGCCGAGCCGAAGACCACGAAATAGAGGGCCGTGGTGATGACCGGGGTGACGATCGACTGCCAGAAGGTGCGCAGCGCCCGCGCCATCTCGAAGCGATAGATGGCCCAGACTCCATAGGCGTTGAAGCTCATGATGCGGCTCCTTCACCGGTCGACGGTCGGGCCGGTTTGTCGCGATGGACCAGGCTGACGAAGATGTCCTCCAGCGAGCTCTGGGCGGTGTTCAGATCCTTGAAACCGATGCCCAGATCACTGACCGCGCGCAGCAGCGAGGGCACGCCGGTGCGCTCGGCATTGGCATCGAACACATACTCAAGCTCATTACCGTCGGCCTTCAGCGTGACCTTCCATTCGGCCAGCTCGGTCGGCACGGCCTGCATGGGATCCTGCAGGTTCAACGTCAGCGTCTTCTTGCCGAGTTTTTTCATCAGTTTGGTCTTGTCCTCGACCAGGATCAGTTCGCCGTTCAGGATCACGCCCACCCGGTCGGCCATCTCCTCGGCCTCCTCGATATAGTGGGTGGTCAGGATGATGGTCACGCCCCGCTCGCGCAGGCCCCGCACCAAGGCCCACATATCGCGGCGCAATTCGACATCAACGCCGGCGGTCGGCTCATCAAGGAACAGGATGTCCGGCTCGTGGCTGAGCGCCTTGGCGATCATCACCCGGCGCTTCATGCCCCCCGACAGGGTCATCAGCTTGGCGTCCTTCTTGTCCCACAGACTCAGATCCCGCAACGTCTGCTCGATAAAGGCCGGGTTCGGTGCCCGGCCGAACAGGCCGCGACTGAAGGTGACGGTGGCCCAGACGGTTTCAAACGCGTCGGTGGTCAGTTCCTGCGGCACCAGGCCGATCCGCTCGCGCGCCTTGCGATAGTCGGACTGGATATTGTGCCCGTCGACCAGCACCGTGCCGGTGCTGGGGGTAACAATCCCGCAGATGGTGCTGATCAGCGTCGTCTTGCCGGCCCCGTTCGGCCCCAGCAGGGCGAAAATCTCGCCCTTTGAAATCTCCAGATCGACCTGCTTCAGCGCCTGATGGCCGCTGGCATAGGTCTTTGTCAGGCCGTCGATAGAAATGACCGGCTGCATTCCGTCCCCCTCGTGTCCGGCTCTGCCAATTAGGGGCTCGGTACCCGCCTCACAAGCGGAGCTTCCTGCGGTTTGGAGAGTTGATGCCGCCGATGGATATCCGCTGGGCTGAACACCGCACCGAAAGACTGATCAGGAAGGCGCGCAGGCTCTGGCGGCGGCGGCCCGCCCTGCCGGCCGTGTTCGAGGCTCTGGCCCGTTTCGGCTATGGCGCGCGGGGCTTTGTCTATCTGTCGATCGGGGTGATCCTGATGCTGACCGCCCACGACCTGACCAGTCAGACGGCCGGGTCTACCGGCGTGGTCGAAACCTTGGCGCGACAGCCCTTCGGACGGCTATGGCTGATGGCCCTCGGGCTCGGCCTCTGGGCCTTTGTGCTGTGGCGGGTGCTGCAGTCAGTCTTCGATGCCGACAACGAAGGCAGCGACCTGTCCGCCCTTGGCAAGAGGGCGGGGCAGGCGATCAGCGGTGTGGTCTACGGCCTGTTGGCCTCGACCGTCTTTGAGGTGCTGGACGAGGTCTTCGCCAATCCAACCCGCGAGGACGTCGCGGAGAATCAGGAGAAGGCGCGCGCCCTGATGGAGCTGCCGTTCGGACAGGCCATGCTGATCGGCGTCGGTCTGGTGATTCTGGCGGTCGGCGTCGGCAATGTCGTGCGCGGCTTCCGGTCCGATTTCGCCCGCGACCTCGCCTGTTCCGAAAAGATATGCAAGCGCGTCGTGCCTCTGGCCCACATCGGCTATGTCGCCCGGGGCCTCGCCTATTTCCCCTTGGCCGGTCTGGTTATGCTGGCGGGGTTCCGCGAGCGCGAGTCGGCGATCACCAGCTTTGGCGGCGCGCTCGAGGCGGTCGAGACCCTGCCGGCCGGCCCGTGGCTTCTGAGCGCCACCGCGCTGGGGATGATGGCCTTCGGCGCCTTTGCCTTCGTCGAGGGTCGCTTTCGCCGCATCCGCCCGCCGCGCGACCTCGAAATCACCTGACGATCCGCGTCCGGAGGCGATCCCCCGGCGTATCTGCGGTACCTGCCCGCCCGGAGCCCTGACCATGACCCTCGTTCGCCTGTCCGCCCTCGCTGCCCTGGCCCTGATGGTCAGCGCCTGCGTCACGGCCCCGTCGCCGTCGGAATATCGCGCGCCCGCGCCGCTCAAGCCCGTCGACGCCGAACGCCTGTATTCGGGGCGCTGGCTCGAGGTCGCCCGCCTGCCGATGTCGATCACGGACGGCTGTGTGGCCGGGGCCTCCAACTATACCCTGGTCAATGAGACCCGCGTCGATGTGCTGGACACCTGTCAGGTCGACACCCCGGACGGTCGCGAAAAGGCCATTGGCGGGCGCGGCGAAATCCTCGATCCCGGCACCAACACCCGGCTGCGCGTCCGCTATGTCGCGGGCTTCGTCACCTGGGACTACTGGATCCTCGACCGGGCCGAGGACTACAGCTGGTTCATCTCGGCTGACCCGACCTTCGAAAAGCTGTTCATCTACACGCGCGAAATTCCGACCGATGCCGAGCTTCAGGCCCTCGTCCGGCGATCGGCCGAGCTGGGCTATGACGTGTCGAAGCTGGAGTTCCCGCCGGCCGAGTAACTTTCCGGCGCGCTTGACCCTGCGTCACCGGGGCACGCGCGCCACGCCCGCCCACAAACCGCGTCCCGCAGCACCCGACGATTCCCCTCGTGGTTGACCTGACGCCTCCGGCCCGTCATCACCGGTGAAACAGCCGCACAGGGAGGATCGGGCGATCATGGGCTTGCTGGCCAATATCCGACGGGATCTGAAGTTTGCCGCCGGACTGCGTCGCCTGCTTTCGCGCATCAAGCCGATCGATCTCGACAGTACGGTGCTGGTCTGTGACGACCTCGAGGAGGCCGTCGACCGCTTCCCCGACCGCATCGCCATCGAGGACGAACATCGCAGCCTGACCTATCGCGAGTTCGACAGCATGGCCAACCGCTTCGCCCATTGGGCGCGCGGCCGCAATCTGAAGCGCAGCGATACGGTCGCCCTGGTCATGCTGAACCGGGCCGAATACCTCGCGGCCTGGTTCGGCCTGTCCAAGGTCGGCGTCGCCACCGCCCTGATCAACACCAACCTGACCGGCCCGGCTCTGGGCCACTGCATCGAGATTTCCGGCGCCTCCCAGATCATCACCGATCAGGACTGCTGGCGCGCGCTCGAGGACGCCCGTCCCCATACCGACCGCAACATGATGCTGTGGGTGCTGGGCCTCGCCGATGAGGACGAGGTCAGCGACCGCCGCGACCTCGACACCCCGCTCCGCAGCGCATCGTCCGTGCGCCCGGCCCCCAGCGCGCGGGCGGGCCTGACCAATCGCTCGACCGCCCTCTACATCTATACGTCCGGGACCACCGGCATGCCCAAGGCCGCGCGCGTGCCCCATTCGCGCGCCCGCACCTACATGCGCGCCTTCGCAGGCTGTACGGCCACGACCGAAAAGGACGTCATCTACAACGTCCTGCCCCTCTATCACTCGACCGGCGGTCTGGTGGGCATCGGCCCGGCCCTGCTGAACGGCGGAAAGCTGGTGCTGCGCAAGCGCTTCTCGGCCACCGCCTTCTGGCCCGATGTGAAAAAGTCCGGCGCCACCGTCTTCGTCTACATCGGCGAGCTGTGCCGCTACCTCGTCAACAGCCCCGAGCATGAGGACGAGCGCGCCCACCAACTGCGCCTCGCCTATGGCAATGGCCTGCGCCCCGACGTCTGGGACGACTTCAAGACCCGGTTCGCCATCCCTGAAATCCTTGAATTCTACGGCTCGACCGAGGGCAATGTCTCGGTCTTCAATTTCGACGGTAAGCCCGGTGCGATCGGCCGCGTGCCCTGGTTCGTCAAGGGCAAGGTCAACATCCGTCTGGTGCAGTTCGACTTCGACACCGAAACCCCGGTGCGCGGCTCTGACGGGCGCTGCCGCCTGGCCGAGGTCGGTGAGGTCGGCGAGGCCATCGGCATGATCGGCGATGACACCCGCCACGACTTCTCGGGCTATGCCGACAAGTCCGCCTCGCAGAAAAAGATCCTGACCGACGTCTTCAAGCCCGGCGACCGCTGGTTTCGCACCGGCGACCTGATGCGTCAGGACCGCGAGGGCTATTTCTACTTCATCGACCGGATCGGCGACACCTTCCGCTGGAAGGGCGAGAATGTCTCGACCGCCGAGGTCGAACAGCGGCTGGCCGAGGCGCCGGGCGTCAAGGAAGTCATCGCCTACGGCGTCCCCGTCCCGGGTCAGGACGGCAAGGCCGGCATGGTCGCGCTGGTCGTCGAGGGCCGTTTCGGCGCCACCGCTTTTGCCGAATATGTCGAGGCCAACCTGCCGTCCTATGCACAGCCCCAGTTCGTGCGCGTCATGAAGGCCGTCGACACCACCGGCACCTTCAAATACCGCAAGGTCGATCTGGTCACAGACGGCTTCGACCCGGACAAGGTCGACGGCCCCCTGTTCGTGCGAGGCGGCAAGGCCGGCTACACCAAACTGACCCCCGCCGCCCGCCAGGCCATCCTCGACGGCGAGACACGGCTCTAGCGACCCTTGGCAACGCGGCCTTAAGCATTAACGGGCAGGGTTGACGCCTCTCGTTCGCCACAGGTGTCGCCTCCGTCCATGTTCCAGATCATCGGCATTATCCTGCTGTTCGCCATGGTGTTCGGCAGCTACATCCTGGCGGGTGGCAAGATGGGGGTGATCATGCACTCCCTCCCCTATGAGCTGATGGCCATCCTGGGCGCCGGTGTGGCCGCCTTCCTGATCGGCAATTCGGTCGGCACCATTAAGGCGACGCTGGCCGGCTTCGGCAAGGTGTTCGTCGGCAACAAGTGGAAGCGCAAGGACTATATCGACCTGCTCAGCCTGCTGTTCCAGCTGACCAAGACGATGAAGTCCAAGGGCGTCATCGCCCTTGAAAGCCACATCGAAAAGCCCGCCGAATCCACGATCTTCCAGAAATATCCGAAGATCATGAAGGACCATTTCGCCACCGACTTCATCTGCGACACCCTGCGCATGATGACCATGAACCTCGAGGATCCGCATCAGATCGAGGACGCCATGGAAAAACAGCTGGAAAAGCACCACCACGAGGGTCTGGCCGGCGCCCATGCCCTTCAGACCATGGCCGACGGCCTGCCGGCGCTGGGCATCGTCGCGGCCGTGCTGGGCGTCATCAAGACCATGGGCTCGATCACCGAGCCGCCGGAAATCCTGGGCGGCATGATCGGCGGCGCCCTGGTCGGCACCTTCCTCGGCGTGTTCCTGGCCTATGGACTGGTCGGGCCGATGGCCGCCCGCCTTAAGGAGATTGTCGACAGCGACGGCGCCTTCTACAAGATCATCCAGTCGGTGCTGGTCGCGCACCTGCACGGCAATGCGGCCCAGATCTCGGTCGAGATCGGTCGCGGGGATATCCCCTCCGGCGCCCAGCCCTCGTTCACCGAGATGGAAGAGAGCCTGGCCAACGCCCCGATGGAAGCGGCCTGACGACCGGCTTCATCCACACGTACCGCTCACGGAAGATCACGAACCCGTGAGAATTCGCTTGCGACTCGGCTCACATTTCCGTTATCACACCTTTGCGGGGATTCATGACCTCGTTGAACCTTCTGAAGGATGAAAAACACATGCGTATCGTCGCTCTGATCGCCGCCTCGGCTGCCGCCCTGGCCATCACCGCCTGCACCCCCGCCGCTGACGAAGCCGCTCCGGCTGAAGAAGCTGCTGCCGAAGCCGAAGTGGCTCAAGACGCCGCTGCCGACGCCGAAGCCTCCGCCATGGAAGCCGGCGCTGCCGCCGACGAAGCCACGGCCGCCGCTGGCGAAGCCATGGCCACGGAAGCTCCGGCTGCCGAAGCCGCTCCGGCCCAGTAAGCCAAACAGATACGGTCCTTCGGGACCTGATCGGGAAAGGGTCGCCCTCACGGGCGGCCCTTTTTTCTTGCGCCGTCGCGACACCTGTCTCCCGGCCCGATAGGGAAGGTTATGACTCCCCCCTCCGACACCTCCGCCGACCTGATCTGGGACGACGACGGCACCCCCCGTTCGGGACGGTTCGGCGACATCTATTTCTCGCCCGAAGACGGTCTGGCCGAGACGCGTGCCGTCTTTCTTGAGGGCTGCGGCCTGCCGGGTGCCTTCGCCGGTCGCGATCATTTCTGTGTCGCCGAATTGGGGTTTGGAACCGGGCTGAACATCGCGGCTCTCCTGATGCTGTGGCGCGACCATGCCGATCCCGGGGCCCGCCTCAGCCTGTTCTCGATCGAGGGCTTTCCCCTTTCCCGCGACGAGGCCGCCCGTGCCCTGTCCGGCTGGCCCGAGCTGGAACCCGCCATCCGGGCCATGTGGGCTGTCTGGCCATCCGCGACGCCGGGTCTGCACCGGCTGGACCTGCCGACCTTCAATGCGACGCTCGACCTCGCCGTCGGGCCGGTCGAGCAGGGGCTTTCGAACTGGACCGGCGCAGCCGACGCCTGGTTCCTGGACGGCTTCTCGCCCGCCAGCAATCCCGACATGTGGTCCCCCGCCGTGATGACCCAGGTCGCCGCCCTAAGCCGCCCGGGCGCGCGCCTGGCCACCTTCACGGTTGCCGGTGCCGTCCGGCGCGGCCTGACCGAAGCGGGGTTCGCCGTCGACAAACGTCCCGGTCATGGCCGCAAGCGTGAGCGACTGGAAGCGGTGCGCCACGGAACGCCCGCCCCGGACTGTGCGCCCGCCGACATCGTCATCCTGGGCGCCGGGATCGCCGGGGCATCCCTTGCCCGGGCTTTTGCGGCGCAGGGCCGCGCCGTCGAGGTGATCGAGGCCGAGGAACCCGGCGCAGGCGCATCCGGCTTTGAAGCGGCCCTCGTCACGCCGCGTCTGGATGTCGGCGACGCCGACCTCGCCTCAGGCTATGCCCAGGCGCTGGAGCGGGCCGGACAGCTGTATGACGCCGTCGAGGGCGCGGTGCTGGCGCGCGGTGTGCTGCAACTGCCGGGGCGCGAGCGCGACATCGACCGTCACGCCAAGATCGCCGAACAACCGATCTGGCAGGGTGGGCACATGACCGTCCTGTCGGCCCGGGAGGTCTCCGACCACCTCGGTCAGGCGGTTGAGACCCCGGGCCTCCTCATGGCCGACGCCCGGGTCGTGCGGCCGCGAGCCATCCTCTCCTCCTGGCTGCCGGCGGGGGTCACGTGCGCCCCAGTGGCCCGGGTAGAGCGCGATCCGCAGGGCTGGGTCCTGTATGACCCGCACGGAGCCGTCCTCCGTCGCACCGCCTGTCTGATCCTGGCCGGGGGGGCGGGCACAGCGGCTTTGATGCCCAACCTTTCTCTGCAGCCCGTGCGCGGTCAGGTCGAGGTGGCCCGGGGCATTGCCGCGCCTCCGCCCGTGGCCTGGGGCGGCTATGCCATTCCGATCGGCGACGACCTCCTGTTCGGATCGACTCACGACCGGGATGACACCGGCACAGAGGTCCGCGCCGCCGACACGGCGCGCAATCGCACGGCGCTCGCAGACCGGTTTCCCGGGCTCGCCAACGGGCTGGAAGAGGGCACCATCACATCCCGCGCCGCGACCCGGGCCACCACGCCCGACCGCCTGCCGTATGCGGGCCGATTGGACGAAGGCCTTTATGTCCTCGGGGGTCTGGGCTCCCGGGGCTTCTGCCTCGCCCCCCTTCTGGCCGAGCATATCGCGGCCCTGTGCCTCGACCGGCCATCGCCTGTGCCAGACGCCGTCGCCCGAAGGTTCGACCCGCGTCGCCGCGATTCCGGACTTGCGAAACCCTCGTTACCGTCGGACGTTAGCGATGCATGACCCTTTCGATCCGAACCCCCGTTTCGCTAGCCCTCGCCGGATCGCTTCTGGCTATGGGCGCCTGCGCGCCGACGACCCCGTCGGGCGACACGACGGCCTTCAATGACCAGACCTGTTTCTCGCCTTCCCAAGTGCGGGGCTTCAGCGACGGTCCTGGCCAGACGGTCTATCTGAACGTCGGGCGCGACTCCTATCCGTTGACGGTCTACGGGGCCTGTACGGGCCTCGACAGCTCGCTGGGCTTTGCGCTTGAGCCCGATGCCGTGGGCGTGACCCGTCTGTGCCCGGGCGATTCCACCCGCATCGCCGTGCGTGGTAACGTCAGCCCCGTGGAATACTGCAGTGCCCGCGTCGGCCCCCGCCTCGAGGGCCGCAGCTAACCCCTCACCGGAGACTCGCCATGATCCGCATCGCCGCGCTTTCGTTGCCCATCCTGATGCTGGCTGCCGCCTGCGCCCCGGGGCCGGACATGGTCATGGCCGACGGCACCCAGCGCGCCTGCTTCATGTCCGACCGGATCATCAACTTTCGCGCAGGTCAGTCGCCCTCGATCTATGTGAAGGCGCTGGGCGGCGACGTGTTCGAGGTCCAGACCACCAGCTATTGCTCCGGCATTGAAAGCGCCAACACCTTGGCCTTCACGCCGCTGGTCGGGTCCAGCACCCGGACCTGCGTGTCTGACTCCCTGTCCGTCGATGTGGCCGTGGCCGGGGCCTCGTCCAATCGGTGTCGCGCCCGCGTGGTCCGCCAGTTGAGCGCGGAAGAGGTCGCGGCCCTGCCGTCACGCTACCGGCCCTAGGTTGCCGATCTAGCCCTTGGGCTTCTGGGCATAGCCCAGCCGCTGGTTCAGCTTGTCGATCAGGTCAATGGCCGTGTCCGCGATCACGGACCCGGGCGGATAGACCGCCGCCACCCCGGCATCCAGCAGCGGCTGAACGTCTGAAGGCGGAATGACCCCGCCGACCACCACCATGATGTCCTCGCGGCCCAGCTTCTTCAGCTCGGCGATCAGCTGCGGCGCCAGCGTCAGGTGCCCGGCGGCCAGCGAGCTGGCGCCCACGGCGTGAACGCCTTTCTCGACCGCTTCCTGCGCGGCCTCGGCCGGAGTCTGGAACAGCGATCCGGCGGTAGCCTCCAGCCCCAGATCACCATAGGCCGTGGCAATCACCTTCTGACCCCGGTCGTGGCCATCCTGACCCAGCTTGGCGATCAGGATGCGCGGCGGCCCGCCGTCATTCTCGACAAAGGCGGCGACCATGTCCCGCGCCCGACTGATCTTCGGGTCCTTGCCCGCTTCCCGGGCATAGACCCCCGAGACCGTCTTCACCGTCGCCACATGACGGCCAAAGGCGGCCTCCAGCGCATCCGAGATTTCGCCGACGGTGGCCTTGGCGCGTGCTGCATTGATCGACAGGGCCAGCAGATTGCCGTCGCCCTTCGCGCCTGCGGTCAGGGCATCCAGGGCTGAGGTGGTGGCGGCTTCGTCGCGCTCGGCCCGCAGCCGCTTCAGCTTGTCGATCTGGGCCGCCAGCACCGCCGCATTGTCGACCTTCAGCACCGGAATGTCGTCGACCTGATCGGACAGATAGCGGTTCACCCCCACCACCGTCTGCTGGCCGGTATCGATGCGCGCCTGGGTCCGGGCCGCCGATTCCTCGATGCGCAGCTTGGGAATGCCGGCCTCGATGGCCTTGGCCATTCCGCCCAGGCTTTCGACCTCGGCCATGTGGGCGCGCGCCCGCTCGGCCAGTTCGTGGGTCAGCCGCTCGACATAGTGGCTGCCGCCCCACGGGTCGATCACCCGCGTCAGGCCGGTCTCCTGCTGCAGCAGGATCTGGGTGTTGCGCGCGATCCGGGCCGAGAAGTCGGTCGGCAGGGCCAGTGCCTCGTCCAGCGCATTGGTGTGCAGGCTCTGGGTCTGGCCACCGGCCGCCGCCATGGCCTCGACCATCGTCCGGCTGACGTTGTTGAACACATCCTGGGCCGCCAGCGACCAGCCCGAGGTCTGGCAGTGGGCGCGCATGCTGAGCGACTTGGGATTCTTCGCGCCGAACTTCGACACGGCCTCGGCCCACAGCAGCCGCCCGGCCCGCATCTTGGCCACCTCCATGAAATAGTTCATGCCGATGGCCCAGAAGAAGCTGAGCCGCGGCGCGAACCGGTCCACGTCCATGCCCGCGTCCACGCCCGCCTGCAGATATTCGATCCCGTCTGCCAGCGTATAGGCCAGCTCGAGATCGGCCGAGGCCCCGGCCTCCTGCATGTGATAGCCGCTGATGCTGATCGAGTTGAACTTCGGCGCGTGCTCGGCCGTCCAGGCGAAGATGTCCGAGATGATCCGCATCGAGGGCAGGGGCGGATAGATGTAGGTGTTGCGGACCATGAACTCCTTGAGGATGTCGTTCTGGATGGTCCCGGTCAGCTGGGCGGGGGCGACCCCCTGTTCCTCGGCGGCGACGACATAGAGGGCCAGGATCGGCAGCACCGCCCCGTTCATCGTCATCGACACGCTCATCTTGTCCAGCGGGATGCCGTCGAACAGGGTCCGCATGTCCAGGATGGAGTCGATCGCCACGCCCGCCATGCCGACATCGCCGGCGACGCGCGGGTGGTCGGAATCATAGCCCCTGTGCGTGGCCAGATCGAAGGCGACCGACAGCCCCTTCTGCCCCGCCGCCAGATTGCGCCGGTAAAAGGCGTTCGATTCCTCGGCTGTCGAGAACCCCGCATACTGGCGGATGGTCCACGGGTTCTGGGCGTACATCGTCGGATAGGGGCCCCGGTGATAGGGCGCGATCCCCGGCAGGCCATGGATGAAGTCCATCCCCTCCAGCGCGTCTGCCTCATACCGGGGCGCGACCGAGATGCCCTCCGGCGTCTGCCAGGCGGTACGGTGCGGTCCGGTCCCGGTCGCGCCGGTGTCCAGCGTCAGGGTGGTGAAATCGGGGCGGGTCATCGGGCGGTCTCCCCGGTCTCGAGATCTGCGGCGAGGCGCAGGGGGGAAAGCGGCTCACAGCGGTAGTCCGGCGGCGGCGGCGCGTCGTCTGCCTCGTCCGTCACATGGGCCGGGCGCGGGTCCTCGTCGACAAAGCGGGTCACGCCGATCAGATGGGCATCGCCGCGCGCATAGCCGGTGACCAAAGCCTCCCGCGCCTTCGCCACACGGCTCTGCAGACCGCCGCCTTCGACCGAGGCCACCAGCCCGCCTTCGCGCTCGATCTGTCGGAAGGCCGCCCAGCCCGCCTCGGCCAGATCGCGGGTGCGGGTATCGAGAAACCAGGAGCCCGCCGCCGGATCGTCGACCCGCCCCAGATGCGCTTCCTCCATCAGGATCAGCTGCGTATTGCGCGCCTGCCGCAGGGCAAAGGCATCGGGCATGCCCGCCGCCCGGCTGAAGGCGTCCAGCACGATCACATCGGCCCCGCCTACCGCGCCGGCAAAGCCCGCCGCCGTGAGCCGCAACAGATTGGGCCAGGCGTCGCGGGCAGCCAGCATGCGCCGCGACGACCGTGCCTCGATCACCGCCTCAGACTCGGCCCCCCACGCCCGGGTCAGCGTGCGCCACATCAGGCGCAGCGCCCTAACCTTGGCCAGGCCGTCGAAATAGCTCTGGTCCAGAGACACGCCCAGAACCATCCGCTGGAACGCCTGCGCCGGCGACAGGCCCGCGCGCCCCGCCGCATCGGTCAGGGCCACGGCATTGGCCAGCAGATAGCCCAATTCCTGTGCGGCCGTGCCGCCGGCCTCGTGCACCACCCGCCCCGAGGCGAGGAAGGCGCGGGCGTCGGGATAGGCCTCGGCATGGCGCGCCGCCGTATTGCCCGCCAGCTCCAGATAGTCCGCCAGCGGTCGCGCCCCGCCGCCCTGGCCGACAAAGGCCGAGACGGGATCCATGTGGAAGGCCAGCCGCGCGCGCGGGGAGCCCTTGGCCGCCACCGCCAGCGCATCGGCGGCGGTCGCCCCGTCCAGACCCGCGTCCAGTGCCACCTCGGCCAGTTCCAGCTGAACCCCGGCCAGCGTCTGGACCAGGGTGTCCGAATCTGCCGTCACGCCGCCGCGCACCAGAAGCGAGGCCGCGCCCCCCTCCAGCTGCGCCAGCGCCAGCGCGTTCAGCGCGGCCGCATCATCGCCTTCCACCAGAATCCGCAGGTCCCACGCCCGCCCGTCGGCATGGGAGGGCCGGGGTGCCGTCACGGCCTCTCCCGCATTCGCGGCGGCATACAGCGGCCGCAGATCCAGACCGTCGGCATCCAGATGTACCAGACTGGCCAGATCACGATCCTTGAGCGCGGCTTCGGCCAGCGCGCGCCAGTCGGCGGGGGAGGGGGTGGCAAAGGGCGAGTTGGACATGGGGCTTCTATGGCCGAGGCGGCGGCGCGTCGCAATTGTATCGGTGCCTGCCAGGGCCTATCACAGGGGTTCCTCCCACCGGAACGTTGCATGCTCCAGGTCCGATTGAAGCCGCCCGTCTGTCCCAGCCGCCCGCTGGCTGCCGACTGCGGCGCGTGCGGCGCGCGAGCCTTCAGCGTCTGCGCCAGTCTGGAGGGCGAGGATCTGGCGCGCCTGTCAGCCCTGGCCGAACCGGTCCGATTCGCGGCGGGACAGGCCCTGACCCGTCAGGGCGAGCGCGCCGACTATCTGTTCAACATCACCTCGGGCACGGCCAGGGTGCAAACCCTCATGGCCGATGGGCGGCGTCAGATCACCGGCTTCCTGTTCGCGGGTGACTTTGTCGGGCTGGAGGCCGCCGCGCGCCATGCCGGTTCGGTCGAGGCCATCGAGCTGGTGACGGCCTGCCGGTTCGCCATCGGGGACTATCGCACCCTGGTTCGTCAGTCCCCGAAGCTGGAGGCGGTCCTGCTGGAGCGCGCGGGCCATGAACTGACCGAGGCCCGGGCCCAGATCCTGCTGCTGGGTCGCAAGACGGCCGAAGAAAAACTGGCCTCCTTCCTGCTCAATCTCGCAGACCGGGATCCCATGCGTCCGCACGCCGAGGGTCAGTTGCGCCTGCCCATGAGCCGCACCGAAATCGCCGACTATCTGGGCCTGACCATCGAGACCGTCAGCCGCGTCCTGGGGCGCTTCAAGACCGCCGGCATCGTGCAGCTGGTGTCAGTCTCCGAGCTGCGCATCTTGCGACCGGAACGTCTGACCCAGCTCGCAGACGGGGAGAGCTGACGCCGCGGCTTCAGCCCCACCGTCAACCTCAAGGACCACATCGCACAGGGCCACACCGGCCGGGCGATGACTGATCATCACCAATCCTTGACCCGTGCGGTCCAGTCGGGCTCTCAACCGGTGCAGGACCTTCTGTTCGGTTCGCGCATCCAGCCCTTCGGTCGGTTCATCCAGCACCAGCCACGGCGCCGTCCGCAGATACGCCCGCGCCAGCGTCAGCCGCCGCCGCTCACCCCCGGACAGAAACGCCCCGCCCGGCCCGATCGGCATGTTCAGCCCCTTGGGCGCGGTGGCGACCCGCTCGGCCAGCGCCGCCTCTTCCAGAACCTCCCACAGTCGGGCCTCGGGCGCCTTCGGGTCGGCCAGCCTCAGGTTTTGGGCCACCGTCCCGTCCAGCAGTGACACCTCCTGCGCCGCATAGGCGAACAGGCCCCTGACATCGACATCGCTCCGGGCGGGGTCCAGCCCGCCGGCCGACATGCGGCCCTCCACATCGACCCTCAGCCCCATCAGCTGCTCGATCAGGGTGGTCTTTCCGATCCCCGACGGACCACTCAGCCGCACCCGGGCCCCGCCCGGAATCTCCGGTCGATCCGGAAACAGGCCCAGCGCGGTCCCGGCGGGGGTCTGCATGCGGGCCGCCTCGACCTCACCCATCAGGGGCTCCAGACGCGCGCTAGCCGCGCGGGCGGCTCCGGCATCGCGCAGGGCGACCACCAGGGCCAGCGCCGCTTCCATACCCGCCGCAGTCGCCAGCGCCGCCACGGCCATCAGGGGCGTTGCGGGCGGCACCGGCGACAGGATCAGGGGCAGACCCACGACCCCGGCCAGCGTCAATCCCGTCACCGCGCCCGCCCAGCTCATCAGGGAGCCAGCCCGCCGGGCCAGCGTCACAGCGGCAGCGTCTGCCGCATCGGCCACCCGGGCGACCTCAGCGGTGGCCCAGCCTTCCAGAGACCAGGCCTTCAGCTCGGGCGTCGCGGCCTCCAGCTCAGCTAGCCGGGCCTTCAACTGCCCCTGTGCGGCCTGTCGGTCCCCCGCTGCGGGCCGTACCCACCGCTCGGAGATCCAGCGGCTGCCCAGCACCAGCACGGCCGCACCGACGACAAGCGCGACTGCCGAAGCGACATGGGCCAGTGCCGCCATCCCGGCCGAGACCAGCAGTCCTGCGCCCAGCGCCCAGGGCGCCGACAGGCGGATAAACCGCGTCTGAATGGCGTCCACATCTTCGATCAGCCGCGATGAGGCCTCACCTGCCGCCAGCGTCTTCACGGCCCCCCGACCCTCGGCCAGCCGGGCATAGAGGCGCGGTCTGAGCCGCCCCAGTCCCTGCAGGGCAGCCTCGTGCCCTGCGACCCGTTCGACGTAGCGCGAGCCGGTCCGCACAATCGCCAGCAGCCGGATCAAGGCGCTGGGGATCATATAGTTGAAGGCATGGGCGACCGCCGGTCCGGCCAGTCCGGCCAGCGCCGCTGCTGTGATAAACCAGCCGGACAGGCCCAGCAGCAGCGCCGCCCCGCAGGTCACGCCGATGGCCGCGATCGTCGCAACCATCAGGCGCGGACGCTGCGCCCGCACCTCGGCCCGGATCAACTGCTCAAGAGGAGACAGGGACCGGCTCACAGCGCCACCACCCGGTCGGCCAGCGCCATCACGGCGCGGGAGTGGGTGGCGATCAGACAGGTCCGCCCCTTGATGGCGGCAGCCAGCGCCGGGATCAGCGCCGCTTCGGCATCGGCATCCAGATGGGCGGTCGGCTCATCCAGTAACAGCAGGGGGGCCTGTTTCAGCATGGCGCGCGCCAGCGCCAGCCTGCGCCGCTCGCCGCCCGACAGACCCCCGCCGCGTTCGTCGATCCGGCGATCGAGGTCCAGCGTCAGGCCTGCCTGTTCTGCGGTCGCGCGGATCAGGTCGCGCGAGGCGTCCGGCTGCGACAGGGCGATGTTGTCGGCCAGGGTGCCCGGCACGACCACGGTGGACTGTCCCATCCAGCCGATCTGTCCGCACCAGTCCCCGTGTCGCGACAGGGGATGGCCATCGACCTCGACCTCGCCTGCCGACAGCGGCGACAGGCCGAGGAACAGGTGCAGCAGGCTGCTCTTGCCCGTACCGCTGGCGCCCGTCAGGGCGATGACCTGACCGGGGCGAATTTTCAGATCGAACCCGGAGACGACAGGCGGCGCGTCGCCATAGGCAATGTCGACACCCCGAAAGCTCACGGTCGGGCTCTTGCCGAGACGCGGCGCGGGCAGGAGGGTCGGGGCGTCACGGCGTTCCAGGGTCGGCACCACGGCCTCGGCAGCCTGCCGGTCGTGATAGGCGGCGGCCATCCGGCGCAGCGGCGCATAGACTTCGGGTGCCAGCACCAGGGCGAACACGGCCCGGCCCAGATCCAGTGGTTCGGGGATCGGTACCGGCATCAGGCCCAGCAGCTGAAAGCCGCAATAGACGGCGACCAGCGCCACCGCGAGCGCCGAGAAAAACTCCAGTATGCCCGAGGACAGGAAGGCGATCCTCAACACCCGGGCCGTGCGTTTGGCCAGGGCGTCTGACGCGCGTTCAACCTCCGATGCCACCGTGTCCGAGGCCTGAAAGGCCGCAACGGCCGGCAGGGCCCGGATGCGATCCAGAAACAGTCCTGACAACCGCTCCAGCGCCTGAAACTGGTTGCGACTTTCGGCCGCCGCCGCCGTGCCCGCGAGCCACAGGCTCAGGCCAAAGGGGATCAGGGTCAGGGCCAGAATCAACGCCGACACCGGACTGGCCGTAGCAATGGCGATCAGCACCAGCACCGGGGCGGCGACCGCTGCCATTCGCGCGGGCTCGAACCGGGCATAGTGGCCCTCCAGCCGGTCCACACCCTCGACCGCAGCGATCAGCCCACCTCCGGAGGGACGTAGCCCCGCGAACAGGTCGGCCACGACACCGCGACGCACCTGCCCCTTGATCCCCGCAGCCGCCCGCGCGCCGACGTCGGCCGCCCGCTGCGACACCAGGCCACGCACCACAAACGCCGCTGTCATCAGCAGAATTCCGGTCACGATCGCGCCCGACCGGTTCGGCCACGCCGTCAGGGTCAGGGCCAGTCCCGCCGCGAACCCTGTGGCCGGCAGCACATCAGCGGTGGTCATCAGGGCCGCGAGACCCAGGCCCCGCCTCTGCGGGCGGCCGGCTTCGCGCAACCAGTGTCGCAGGGTCAGGGGGGAGGGGGGCACGGCGGTCACCCGGGCCTTATACGGGTTTTCGATCCGTCGAGCCCTTGATCCAGATCAAGGCGCGACTCGCCCCATGGTTTAGGGCGGCATCACATCCGGCCAATCCGGCCATGACCAAGGGAGTGTTCGGTTCCATGATCGATCTGGCGGTCGTTGACCTGTCCCGCCTTCAGTTCGCGCTGACGGCCCTCTACCACTTCCTGTTCGTGCCCCTCACGCTGGGCCTCGCCTTCATGCTGGTCATCATGGAGTCGATCTATGTGATGACCCGCCGCCCCATCTGGCGGACCATCACCAAATTCTGGGGCACGCTGTTCGGCATCAACTTCGTGCTGGGGGTCGCCACCGGCCTGACCATGGAATTCCAGTTCGGTATGAACTGGAGCTATTACAGCCACTACGTCGGCGACATCTTTGGGGCCCCTCTGGCGATCGAGGGTTTGATGGCCTTCTTCCTCGAGGCCACCTTCGTCGGGCTGATGTTCTTTGGCTGGGACAAGCTGAAGCCTGTGACCCACCTGTTCGTCACCTTCCTCGTGGCGTTGGGCACCAATCTGTCGGCCCTGTGGATCCTGATCGCCAACGGCTGGATGCAGAACCCGGTCGGCTCGACCTTCAACCCGGACACCATGCGGATGGAGGTCACGGACTTCATGGCCGTGCTGTTCAACCCGGTGGCCCAGGCCAAGTTCGTGCACACCGTTTCGGCCGGGTATGTCATCGCCGCCGTCTTCGTCCTGGGCATCTCCGCCTTTTATCTGCTCAAGGGCCGCCACAAGGGCTTTGCCAAGCGGTCGATGACCGTGGCCGCCGCCTTCGGCCTGGCCTCCTCCCTGTCGGTCGTCGTGCTGGGTGACGAGAGCGGCTATGCCCTGACCGACAACCAGAAAATGAAGCTGGCCGCTATCGAGGCCATGTGGGAGACCGAGCCCGCCCCCGCCGGCCTGACCGCCGTCGGCCTGCCGAACATGGTCGACCACCGCACCGACTATGAGATCAAGATCCCGTATGTTCTGGGCCTGATCTCGACCCGCAGTCTGGACGGCCAGGTCGAGGGCATCCTGCCCCTCGTCGCCGTGGCCGAGACCCGGATCGAATCCGGCATGCTGGCCTATGACGCGCTCGAGCGGATCAAGGCTGATCCGGAGGACGTCACGGCCCGCGGCGACTTCGAACTGCGCCGCAACGACCTGGGCTATGGTCTGATGCTGCGCCGCTTCGTGGGCGACCCGCGTGAGGCCACCCCCGAACAGGTCCGTGCCGCCGCCTGGGCGACGGTGCCCAATGTCCCGGTCATGTTCTGGTCGTTCCGCATCATGGCGGGCATCGGCTTTTTGATGATCGGTCTGTTCGCCACGGCCTTCATCCTGTGCACCCTGCGCAAGCATGAGACGAAGTGGTTCCTGCGCCTCGCGGTGCTGGCCATTCCCCTGCCGTGGATCGCGGCCGAACTGGGCTGGATCGTGGCCGAGGTCGGTCGTCAGCCCTGGGCCGTCGAAGGGGTCCTGCCGACCTTCCTCGGCGCCTCCAGCCTGACCGTGCCGCAGCTGTGGGGCACCATCATCGGCTTCACCGTCCTGTATGGCGCGCTGGCCGTGGTCGAGGTCGGCCTGATCCTGCGCACCATCAAGAAGGGGCCCTTCGCCGGACATGGCGATTCAGACTCCGAACCGGGATCGCCCTCAGGCGAGACCGAACCCGCCACCGCCTGACCCGACAGACCCGGAGATCCGTCATGGAACTGCCTCTCGATTTCGCCACCCTCCGTGTCATCTGGTGGGGCCTGCTGGGCGTGCTGCTGATCGCCTTTGCCCTGACCGATGGCTTTGACCTCGGCGTCGGCGCCCTGCTGCCGTTCGTCGCCAGGACCGACGAGGAACGCCGTATGGTGATCAACACCATCGGCGCCACCTGGGAGGGCAACCAGGTGTGGTTCATCCTCGGCGGGGGGGCCATCTTCGCCGCCTGGCCGTTCGTCTATGCGGTCAGCTTCTCGGGCTTTTACCTCGCCATGTTCCTGGTGCTGTCCGCCCTGATCCTCAGACCCGTGGCCTTCAAATACCGGTCCAAGCGGCCCTCGCCCAAATGGCGCAGCTTCTGGGACTGGTGCCTGTTCATCGGCGGCTTTGTGCCTGCCCTGGTGTTCGGTGTCGCCGTCGGCAATGTGTTGATCGGCGCCCCCTTCCGGCTCGATAGTGACCTGCGCTCCTTCTATGAGGGCGCCCTGCTGGGCCTGTTCACCCCGTTCGCCCTGCTGTGCGGCCTGCTGTCGGTCACCATGCTGGTCCTGCACGGCGCCACCTGGCTGGGGCTCAAGGCCGAGCGCGGTCCGGTGCAGAAACGCGCCTTTGCCATCGGCACCGTCGCGGGCCTGCTCAGCCTCGTGCTGTTCGCGGCGGGCGGTGCCTGGGTGGCGTTCGGTGACCTCGGCTTCCGCATCGTCAGCGAGGTTGACCCCAACGGCTTCTCCAACCCCCTGCGCTCGACGGTCGAGGCCGCCGGCGGGGCATGGATGGACAACTATGCGACCTACCCGTGGATGCTGATCGCCCCGGCGCTGGGCTTCCTCGGCACCGCCGCGGCCTTGCTGGGCCTGTGGCGCAAGTCCGAGCCCGTGGCCTTCATCGGCTCCTCGGCGGCGACAGTCGGCATCATCTCGACCGTTGGCCTGTCGATGTTCCCCTTCATCCTGCCCAGCTCGATTGATCCGGGCTCCAGCCTGACGGTCTGGAATGCCTCGTCCAGCCATCTGACGCTGTTCATCATGCTGGGGGTGACGGTGGTCTTCCTGCCGCTGATCCTGATTTACACTGCCTGGGTCTACAAGGTGCTGTGGGGTCGTTCGACCACCGCCGCGCTCAAGACCAACCCCGACCTCTACTGACCGGAAAGAGCTGCGCCATGTGGTATTTCGCCTGGATCCTCGGCCTCGGCCTCGCCGTCGCGTTCGGCATCCTCAACGGCCTCTGGCACGAGTTCCGCCTGTTCGACGAAGGCGACACCGGCGAGTCCGTGCCCGACCCGGAGGAGTGACCCCCACGATATAAACCCGCTCGGTCACCCGGGCGGGTTTTGTGATTGCGCATTGTCTGGAAAGGAATGGTGGACGCGACAGGGATTGAACCTGTGACCCCCTCGATGTCAACGAGGTGCTCTCCCGCTGAGCTACGCGTCCGCCGGGGCGGGGCCGGCAGGTGCCGGTCCGGGAAGGCGCGGGGTATAACCCGTCTCCGCGCGAGACTGCAAGCCCCTCACGGCCTTGTCAGAACGCTTATCAGGCGGCGATCATCTTCTCGACTTCGCCGACCAGGTCGCGCAGGTGCACAGGCTTGGCCAACACCTTGGCCTGGGGGGTGCTCTGGGCGGCGGTCAGAGCCACGGCGGCAAAGCCGGTGATGAACATGATGCGCAGGCCCGGCTGGCGGGCGGCGGCCACGCGGGCCACCTCGATGCCGTCGGCACCCGGCATGACGATATCGGTCAGCAGCAGGTCATAGGGGCCGTCCTCAAGCGCATCGATGGCGTCATCGCCATTCTCGCAGTCGACGACCTCGTGACCGGCCCGCTCCAGCGCCCGGGTCAGAAAGCCCCGCAGTGATCCATCGTCTTCTGCCAGAAGAATGCGTGCCATCGATTGGTCCCCAAAGCCGTCAGCCCGAACGGCCGTTTTACTCACTTGTGGAAAAGGTTAAGGCGACAAGCGTAAACCGGCCATGAAAATCAGTGATCCGTGTCCACAGGGATTCGACGGGCGGGCCAAAGGGGAGGGCGTATGTCGGGTGAAGACGGGGATCTGCAGGCCCAGGCCCCGTTTCGCCTGCTGTCCCCTGTCGGGGAGGCCACCAGCCCGCTGGTGTTCGCCTCGCCGCACTCGGGCCGCCTCTACCCGAAGTCGGCGGGCTTTGACCCGGACCTGTCCGAGCTGTCGCTGCGCAGCGCCGAGGATGCCCTGGTCGACCGCCTGATCGAGGGCGCGCCCGGGCACGGCATCCCGCTGCTGCTGGCGACCCATGGCCGGGCCTGGCTCGACCTGAACCGGGCCCCGACCGACCTCGATCCCACCCTCATCGACGACCTGCCGACAGGATCGGAGGGCGGGCCACGGGCCCAATCGGGCTATGGCGTGGTGCCGCGCTTGACCGGCGACGGGCGCCCCCTCTACCGCGATCGCATCAGCCTCGCCGAGGTCACCGGCCGCATCAAGGAAGCCCATGGTCCTTATCACGCGACGCTGGACACCCTGATGGAGCAGACCCGCGCCCGGCACGGTGTAGCCGTTCTGATCGACTGGCACTCCATGCCCGGGCCGCGCGCCAGCCCGCCAGCCAAACGCCCGGTCGCCACCTTCCCCCAGATCGTACTTGGCGACCGCCACGGCGTGGCCTGCGCGACCGCCATGACCCGGCGCGTGGCGGCCCTCCTGCGCGGCGAAGGGCTCAGGGTGGCGCTGAACCAGCCCTATGCCGGGGGCTGGACGACCGAGCGCTGGGGCCACCCGGGCGAGGGCTTCCACGCCCTCCAGATCGAGATTTCCCGGGCGCTATATCTGGATGAGGCGCTTATGCAGCCGGGCCCGGGCTGGGCGCGCTGCCAAGGCATCATCACCCGCCTGATCGACAGCCTGGCGCGGGAGGCGAGCGACCTCGTACCCTGACCCCTCGGACAGAAAAAATGCCGCGCCCGGAGGCGCGGCATGAAAGTCTATAGGGAGGAAACGCCCAGGAAGGGCAAGACGCCCGAAGGCGTCAAGGTCAAGTTAGGTTGCAGTGCACAAATCGTCAAGCAGGTATTTTTCACCCGTCGTCACGCATTGTAACACTCAAGCGGTATTTTTGGCCGATGTAACCGTTTCAACGTCAAAAAATATCCCATTAAGGGCCGCAACTGCTCAGTATCAGGGCGCAGGCGGGCCCTTGCCCGACTCCGATTCCAGAACTGCCCGCACCTTGCGGATGGCCCGGGCTGCGGGCGACCCCTCCTGCCGCCAGATCAGCAGGGCGAAGGCCGCGATCACCCCCGCGCCCAGCCACAGCGGCCCCATCAGCCAGGCGGCCGCCGCGAGGGCGAAATAATAGGCTCGCACCCCCTGACTGAATGACGCCAGCGCCGGATTGATCAGATCGCCGGCCGCCCGGCCCAGCGCGGCCCGATCCAGCGCCTCGTCCTGCTCGGGCACCGAGCCGATCACCGCAAGGGTGTAGTTGAGCTGGCGAATCGACCAGATGAAATCCAGCAGGCCCCGCACCAGACACGCCAGAATCAGCGCCAGCTTGGCCTCCAGCAGCGGCAGGGGCACGGCCTCCGCCCCCACGGCGGCAAAGCCTCTCAGCGCTGCCTCTCCGCCGAACAATATGCCCGCCACCGCCGCGATCAGTAGCAGATTGGTCGAGGCAAAGAACGACGCCGAATTGATCGAATGACCCATCAGTTGGCTGTCGACCAGCCGGATCTCGCGCCGGGTCATCACCGACATCCACACCTGCCGGACCAGCTCCATGTCCTGATTCAGGGTGCCGAACCGTCGCGACAGCACGCGCAGGACCGGCTCATAGCCCAGCCAGCACAGGATGAAGAGAGCCACTGCGGCCCAGTCGAGGGAGCTCATGTGCGACGCCTCATGGAGAATGCCCTTGCCGCCCCATCCGTCGGGCCCTGCGCGGAACGCTTGCTACTGGTGCCGGGTTTGCCTATCACGCGCGCCTCCCCGTTTCGCAAGTGCACAATAGACCCGTCATGAACATTGATGCCATCCCCGTCGGCCCCAATCCTCCCTGGGACCTGAACGTCATCATCGAAATCCCGCAAGGGGGCCTGCCGGTGAAATATGAGATGGACAAGGCGTCGGGCGCCCTGTTCGTCGACCGCTTCCTGCATACGGCCATGTATTATCCCGCCAATTACGGCTTTGTGCCCCACACCCTGTCGGCCGATGGCGACCCCTGCGATGTGCTGGTGCTGAACCCGACGCCGGTGGTGCCCGGCTGCGTCATCCGCTCGCGCCCGATCGGCGTGCTGATCATGGAAGACGAAAAGGGCATGGACGAAAAAATCCTCGCCGTGCCCGTTGACGCGCTCCACCCCTATTACACCGACGTCGCCAGCTATCGTCAGCTGCCGGCCATCATGATCGACCAGATCCAGCACTTCTTCACCCGCTACAAGGACCTGGAGAAGAACAAGGAAACCGCCGTCAAGCGCTGGGGCGACGCCGGCGAGGCCGCCGAATTGATCGCCCAGGGCATCCGCGCCCACCAGGACAAGCTGAAAGCCGACAAGAAGGGCTGAGGGCCTCGACTATGATGGCTAACGCCTGAATTCCTCGACTTTTCAGCACCAGAACCCGTTCCCACAGCGTTCTGCCCGACCGGCCCGGCGCCTGACGCATACTGTCCGGTTGCCATTCCCACGGACAGCGGAGGTGCGAATTCAGACGGTTCAGACGGTTCAGACGGTTCAGACGGTATTTTTCTTCCCCTCTCCCGTGGCAGAGGGGGCAGGGGGTAAGGGGCTCAACGTATCCTTCGGCGTGATCCGTCGCACCGTCCCAGCCACGGCATTCGCCGACGCACACCGTCGACCTTCATCCGGCGCTCACGCGCCACCTTCTCCCATCGGGAGAAGGGGCGAGCTCCCACCAGCGGAACCCCATTTCAGACCATTCAGACTATTCAGACGGTGTTTTCTCACCGTCTCAATTCCCGGACGCGCCCCTTTCCCCGAGGCCCCGCCGGGGCTAGGTCAGGACCATGCCGCCGGACACACCGACAGAGACCTTCAAGCGCGCCCTCGCCCATGCCGCGCGGGCCCTCGCGGAGCAGGACGAGCTCGAGGTCGTGTTCGCCTCGGATGGGCCGCGCATGTCGAATGGCGTGCTAACCCTGCCGCACCCGCCGCGCGACCCTTCCGGCCCGGAAAGCGCCTCCCTGCGGGGACAGGCCGACCGCCTGGCCCTGCGGCTGGCCAATCATGACGACAGCCTGCACCGGACCCTGACCCCGCTGGACAGCCGCGCCGCCGAGGTGTTCGAGGCCGCCGAGCAAGCCCGGGTCGAGGCCGTGGGCGGCCGCGCCATGGCCGGGGTTCGCGCCAATCTGGAGGCCGCCCTCGTCACCCGCATGGAGCGCAGCGGCCTTACCCGCGTGACTGAGGCGGATCTGGTGCCGCTGGATCAGGCCGTGGGCCTGCTGCTGGCCGAACGACTGGGCGAGCGCCCCTTGCCCAAAGCCGCCGCCGCCACCCTCGATCTGGTGCGTGACGACCTGGTCGAGCGGGCCGGTCCGGCGCTCGACCGGCTGGTCGCGGCGCTGGACGACCAACAGGCCTATGGCCGCGAGATGCAGGCCGTGCTGAAGGCCCTCGACCTCGATCCCGGCAATGGCCAGGCCGACGAGGCCGACGAGGCCGACGACACCGAGGGCGAGGACGAGGCGGCGGACGACGCCCCTTCCGAGACCGAGGACGACAGCGAAGACCCCGACCCCGGCGACAGCGAGGACAATTCACCCGAGGGCCGCAGCGAGGACTCCGGCTCGGAAGGCGAGCGCGACAGCCGTCCGGACGGCGCTCCGGCCGAGGCCGACGGGCAAGAGTCGGATCAGGCCTCCGACACCGAAGAGGGCATGCGCCCCGGCCGCACCGAGGGCGAAGGCGGCAATGACCCCTCCGTCTATCGCGCCTTCACCACCGCCTTTGACGAGGTCATCGCCGCCGAGGAGCTGTGCGACCCGGTCGAGCTGGACCGCCTGCGCGCCCTGCTGGACCAGCAGCTGACCCAGCTGTCCAGCGTGGTCGCCCGCCTAGCCAACAAGCTGCAACGCCGCCTTCTGGCGCAGCAGAACCGCAGCTGGATGTTCGATCTGGAGGAGGGCGTGCTGGATACGGCCCGCCTGACGCGCGTCATCACCGACCCGACCGCGCCCCTGTCGTTCAAGGCCGAGAGCGAGAGCCCGTTTCGCGATACGGTCGTCACCCTGCTGCTCGACAACTCGGGCTCAATGCGCGGACGGCCGATCATGGTGGCCGCCGTCTGTGCCGACATCCTCGCCCGCACGCTGGAGCGCTGCGGCGTCAAGGTCGAGATCCTCGGCTTCACCACCCGGGCGTGGAAGGGCGGCCAGCCACGCGAGGCCTGGATCACTGCCGGTCGTCCCGCCAACCCCGGCCGCCTGAACGAGCTGCGCCACATCATCTACAAGACCGCCGACGCCCCCTGGCGCCGGTCCAAGCGCAACCTCGGCCTGATGATGCGCGAGGGTCTGCTCAAGGAGAACATCGACGGCGAGGCGCTGGCGTGGGCGCACGAGCGCATGCTGGCCCGCACCGAGGCCCGGCGCATCCTGATGGTGATCTCGGACGGCGCGCCCGTCGATGACACGACCCAGACCGCCAATCCGGTCCACTATCTGGAACGCCACCTCCGGCAGGTGATCGGCCAGATCGAGGACAGGTCCGACGTCGAACTGCTGGCCATCGGCATCGGCCACGACGTGACCCGCTTTTACCGCCGCGCCCTGATGATCACTGACGTCGACCAGCTGGCCGGCGCCATGATCGAGAAGCTGGCCGAACTGTTCGACGCCAAGCCAAAGACGGAACGCACCGGCCGCCGACTCAGGCGGGCCGCCTAGACCCGCTCGCTGACCTTGATGGCGGCGCGGCAGCCGGTCTTGATCACCGAGGACAGCAGGCGATAGGCGGGCGCCTCGCGGCTGCCGTGTTCGACGGCGTGGTCGTGGTGGGCCATTTCCTCGGCCCGGAACTGGGCCAGCTCGCGGGCCAGCTCGGGGTCACGGTCGGCCAGTTCTGCGATCTGGTCGGCATAGTGCTGCTCGATCACCGATTCGACCGCCTCGGTGCATGCGTGGGCCGCCTTCTCGCCCAGCAGGGCCGTGCCGGCTCCCAAGGCCTGGGCGGCCAGATGCCACAGGGGCAGGGCGGCGGTCGGGGCGACCCGGTTCTGGTTCAGCAGGGTCTCGAACCGCGACAGGTGCACCTGCTCGTGCCCCTCCATCCCGGTCAGGTCGTCGGCGATGGCATCCTTGCCCTTCCGCCCCTCAAAGACGGCGCGCTGGGCGCGGTAGATCTGAACGGCGGCATACTCGCCCGCATGGTCGACCCGCAGGATCTCGGCCCTCCGCGCCCGGCTCATGCCCGCGCCGGGCCGGGGCAGGGGGATGGCGCGCGAGCCCTTGCGGCCCGTGATCTCCGGGTCGTTCAGCGGGTCGGTGGAGGGATCAACCTCTGGGGGCACGGGCATCCTTGGGACGTTTCGCGGCCAGCAGGCTGAAGATCGCGAGGGCCGCAGCAATCAGGGTATTCCACGCTGCCATGGACAGGCCCAGGAAGCGCCATGTCACGGCGTCGCACGCCACGATGGGCTCGACCTCGGCGGTGCCCATGGCAAGCGCCGCCAGCCGCTCCAGATTGATCTCGCCCGCCCCGCCCGAGCACACGGCGGGCAGTTCCCACCAGCCAGCCTCACCCCCGGCATGGAACCCGGCGGTGATCGCTCCGGTCAGAAAGACGATGAACAGCAGGAAGGCGGCGACCCGCGGCGTGCCCCGGCTGGCCCGGCTGACGAGGGCCCACAGGCTGGCGGTCAGGGCGATGGCGACCGCGACCCAATAGACCTCGCGCTGCTTGAGACACAGGTTGCACGGGGCCAGTCCGCCGAACCGCTCAAAGGCGTGGGCGGCAGCGAGGAGGCTCAGGGACGCCGCAAGGGCGAACACCGTCCACCAGCGGGTCAGGACACGATAGGCCGACATCATGCTGCGATGCTTAGCGCGGTCCTGCGGGAACGTCGATCCATCATCGTCGGCGGCTGGACCTGACACACCGGGATGCTAGACGAGCGTCATGACGACCGAACCCGCGCCCCTCCCGCCGTCCTCCGAACAGGACGACGTCCGCCAGAATCTGGCGCGCCTGCTACGGCGGCTGGCCGATGACGGGGCCGAAAACGGTCTGACCCTGCACCAGATCCGCGACCGGCTGGACGAGCGGGCCTACGGCCTGCTGATCCTCATCCTGGCCATCCCCTGTCTGGTGCCGGGCCTGTACGGTGTCCCGCAGGTGGTCGGCATCGTGATCGTGATCCTCGCGGCGCAGCTGCTGGTCGGGCGCGAGGAACCCTGGTTGCCCCGCTGGGTCCTCGGACTGCGTGCCAAGGCCGGCTGGCTGAAGGCCATGGCCGATTTCGCTGAGCAGCGGCTGGGCTGGATCGACCGCTTCTCGCGGCCGCGGCTGTCGGCCTTTGCCTCGGGTGCGGGCGAAAAGCTGGCGGCCCTGTTCATGATTCTCGCGACCCTGACCATCGTCCTGCCCATGACCAACACCATCCCGTCGGTGGCGCTGTCGCTTCTGGCCGTGGGCCTGATCCAGCGCGACGGCCTGTTCGTCATCGGGGGAGCGATCGTGGCCACCGCCTGGATCGGCCTGCTGACGACGCTCGCCGTCGCCTTCCTGCTGGGCGCGGACTGGGCGATGCGGCTGGTCACGGACCATGTTCCGGGGCTGGGCTGAGGCCGGCTCGCCAGAAGGTGAAGCCACCTCGCTTGGCTTGAGCGGTCCGGATGACTAGGTTCCGGCCTCAAAGGCGGTCGTGCGTGCCGCCGTGAACCCTTCAGGATCAGGAGACGCGACCATGGACGACGCGACCCAAACCCCCACCGCCCAGCAGATCAATGCCGCAAACCCGCTCGGCGTCGACGGCTTTGAGTTTGTCGAGTTCACCGGTCCCGAGCCCAAGGCCATGATCGCGCGGCTGGAGCTGATGGGCTTCACCCAGACCCATGTGAATCCGGCCAATGGCGTGGTCCGGATGAAGCAGGGCGACATCACCATGCTGGTCAACCGCACGCCCAAGGGTCAGGCCGCCGAGTTCGCGACCGACCACGGCCCCTCGGCCAATGGCATGGCCTTCCGGGTCAATGACGCCAAGGCCGCCTTCGAGGGCGCGGTGTCGCGCGGCGCCAAGCCGGCCGAAGGTCACGACGGCGGCGCCCTGGGCGGCGGCTATTCCTACGTGCTCCAGGGCATTGGCGGCTCGCTGCTCTATATCGTCGACAAATACGGCGAGGCCGGCTCGCTCTATGACGGCTGGGACGAGATCGAGGGCTGGGAAGAGGCCGAGCGCAAGAACAGCGTCGGCCTGTATTGCCTCGACCACCTGACCCACAATGTGCGTCGCGGCCAGATGCGCACCTGGTCGGGCTTCTACGGCGACGTCTTCGCCTTCGAGGAGCAGAAATATTTCAACATCAAGGGCAAGGCGACCGGCCTGCTGTCCCAGGCCATGATCGCGCCGGACCGCGCCATCCGCATCCCGCTGAACGAGAGCCAGGACGACAACTCCCAGATCGAGGAGTTCCTGAAGCGCTACAACGGCGAGGGCATCCAGCACATCGCCCTGCACACCGACAACATCTTCGAGACCGTCGAGGAGATGAAGCGGCGCGGCATCCCCTTCCAGGACACCATCGAGACCTATTTCGACCTGATCGACAAGCGCCTGCCCGGGCACGGCGAGGACGTGGCGCGCATGCGCGAGAACCGCATCCTGATCGACGGCTCGGACGAGGACGGCATCCTGCTGCAGATCTTCACCCAGGACACCTTCGGCCCGATCTTCTTCGAGATCATCCAGCGCAAGGGCAATCAGGCCTTTGGCGAAGGCAATTTCCAGGCCCTGTTCGACTCCATCGAGCTGGACCAGATCCGGCGCGGCGTGATCAAGGTGGATGCCTAAGCCTCCGGCCTGGATCCCATTTACGGGACCGGTCGCAGCGGGGGTGACGGCGGGGCTGGCCGCGCCGCACCTCGGTTTCTGGCCCTTGGTGATCGCCGCCACCCTGATGGGGCTGGTGCCGGTGATCGGCTATCAGTTGTGGAAACGGGCGCATCACGAGCGATGACGCCCAATCGGGGAGGCGGACCAATGAAGACCTGGCTTGCGGCGCTTGCGAGCGCTCTGACTGTAACACTGGCCTCGCCGGTCCTTGCCCAGGACGGCGGGTGGTCGCTGGCCATCCACGGCGGGGCCGGGGTGATCGAGCGCGGCAGTCTGACCCCCGAACAGGACGCCGCCTATCGCGCCGCCCTGGACAGCGCGCTTCAGGTCGGGGCCGGGGTGCTGGACAATGGCGGCTCGGCGCTGGATGCGGTCGAGGCCGTCATTCAGGTGCTCGAGGATGATCCCCTGTTCAATGCCGGGCGCGGGGCGGTCTTCACCGCCGACGGCCGGATCGAGCACGACGCCGCCATCATGGATGGCACGACCCTGGACGCCGGGGCGGTCGCCGGCCTGACCCGCACCCGCCACCCGATCAGCGCCGCCCGTGCAGTGATGGAGGACTCGCCGCATGTCTTCTTGATCGGTCAGGGGGCCGAGACCTTTGCCCGGTCGCAGGGACTGGAGGAGGTCGACCCGGCCTTCTTCTTCACCGAGCGGCGCTGGCGCGGGCTGGTGCGGCAGCTGGAGCGCGAGGGCCTGCCTGTGCCCGTCCGCCCCGAAGGCGCGCCGGCTGAAGGCGCCATGGCCGCGGTCACCCCGCCGCTGGATGAGCGCAAATTCGGCACAGTCGGCGTGGTCGCCCTGGACCGTGAGGGGCGGCTGGCGGCAGGCACCTCGACCGGCGGCATGTCCGGCAAACGCTGGGGCCGGGTCGGCGATGTGCCGGTGATCGGCGCGGGCACCTATGCCTCGAACGTCGAGGGCTGCGCCGTCTCGGCCACCGGCTCGGGCGAATATTTCATCCGGGCCACGGTCGCCCGGGACATCTGCGCGCGGTACGCGTGGGAGACCACCTACCCTGAAGTCGAGGAAAACCGGGTCACAGCCATCCTGGACTCATGCCCTCCGGAAATGATCTGCTCGGCCCACATGCGACGCCCCGTCTATATCGCGGCGAGCGCCGAGATTCGGGAAGTCGGTGAACTCGGCGGCGAGGGCGGCGTCATCGTGATGACCCGCTCGGGCGAAGCCTGGTTCGAGATGAACACCTCGGGCATGTATCGGGGCGCCGCTTCATCGACGGAACCGGCGTGGGTAGCGATCTATGCCGATGATCCCGAATACTCTGCCGAGGAAGACTGAGCCGTGACCACCCGCGATCATCCCAATGTGGCGGTGCCGCCGCCGCTGATCTATTTCGCCTTCCTTGGACTCGGCTGGGCGCTGGATCGTTATGGCGTCCAGATCGGCCTGCCGTCGGGCGAGGACATCAGCCTCGGCCTCGGGACCGAGCTGCGGCGCGGACTGGCGCTCGCCCTGATCCTCGGCGGGCTGTTGCTGGACGGGATGGCGGCGGGGCTGTTCCGGCGGCTGGGCACGGCGGTCGAGCCGTGGAAGCCGTCGACGGCGCTGGCGACCGACGGGCCTTACAGGTTCAGCCGCAATCCGATCTACGTCGGGTTCGCCCTCACCTATGCCGGGCTGGCCATTGCCATGGACTCGCCCATCGCCCTGCTGATGCTGATCCCCTGTCTGGTGGTCATCGACTGGGCCATCATCCGCAAGGAAGAGGCCTATCTGGCCCGCACCTTCGGCGCCGAATACGAGGCCTATCGCAACCGGGTGAGGCGCTGGCTGTGAGCACAGAACACCCCGACGACCTGTCCGCCCTGGCCATCGAGGAGCTGGACGCCGCCTGTGCACTCAGCTGGGCCGAGATGAAGCGCATCACCCCGTGGGGCGACACCTATGAGGGGCTGACGGCCGGCGGGCTCGAGGTCGAGGTCGAGCGCCGCTATATCTGGGCCCACCAGCCCGAGGGCAGCATCGCCATCGAGGTCGAGGTGCGGTTGCCCGGCATGCGGCAGGGGGCCGAGGCCCGCGCCGTGATCGAACCGTCACGCTGACGCACCGCCGTTAACCTTTCCCGTTGCCAAGCGGGCGGACCCTGCCATCATGGGAGCGTTCAGGGAGGGGATCGTGGCCGTTTATCCGACCGAGTTTCAGGCGCCCGCCGCCTATGAGGCCGTGGACTCACCTGTGTTCCTGGGTGTGGATCCGATGTTGCTAGCGCTGCTGGTCGCCTTCGTGGCCATGGCGGCTTTTGTTGGCTGGTACCTCGGTCGGCTGTATGCCCCGGACCGGCACGCCGAGGAGGCTGCCGAGGCCATTCACAAGGCTATACTGAAAGCGACCGAGGCGGCCCTGTCGGCCAGCAGCCGGGACCTGTACGCCAAGGCCGAGGCCCTGCGAGATCGCATCAGGGACTTGCTTGGCCCCGTCATGGTCCTGGGCAAGGGGGTCGCCTCGCCGTTTGGTGCGTTGGAAGCGGCCCTCGCTGGCAAGCCCGGGGCCGCCTCGCCGACGCCCGCGCCCACCCCCGCTGCTCCGGCCCCCTCGACCCCCGGGTCATCGTGTGACTGCGGGGCGAAGGGCGATTCGGCGCGTTGCAAATGCGGGGCCGCCGCCGCCGTAAGCCAGGTTACCATCATCAACGGCCCGATACCGCCCGCGCCTACTCCTCCTCCGCCTCCGCCTCCCTCTCCGCCGTCGGTAATGACACGCGAAGAGCAGATCGACGCCCTGTCCCGCGCGGTTCGGGTCTTTCACGACTATTGGTCACACAAAGACGCCCGTATCGAGGAGATGCGGAAAGCCCGGGAGGCCTTGGGCCGGCACCCCTGATCGGGCACCCGGTCCGACAGCGACGGTTTTCCTGCCGGAGTGTTTGCGTCTAGAGAGGTGGGATGAAACTCGCATCCCTGAAACATGGCCGTGACGGCCGCCTCGTCGTGGTGTCGGAAGACCTGAACTGGTTCACCGACGCCTTTCTGATCGCCCCGACCCTGCAGGCGGCTCTGGATGACTGGGACCGGTGCGAACCGCGCCTGCGTGCCCTGGCTGAAAGCCTGGAACATGAAGCCGTGCCGCGCGGCCGCTTTCATGAGCGGGAGGCCTCGGCGCCCCTGCCGCGCGCCTATCAGTGGGCCGACGGCTCGGCCTATGTGAACCACGTCGCGCTGGTCCGGCAGGCCCGCGGCGCCGAAATGCCCGAGAGCTTCTGGACCGATCCGCTGATGTATCAGGGCGGGTCCGATGGCTTCCTCGGCCCGCGCGATCCCATTCCGCTGGCCGATCCCGCTTGGGGCTGTGATCTCGAGGCCGAGGTCGTGGTCGTCACCGGCGATGTGCCCCAAGGCGTGTCCCCCGACGAGGCGCTGGGCCACATCCGGCTGGTCGGACTGGTCAACGACGTGTCCCTGCGCAATCTGATCCCGGCCGAACTGGGCAAGGGCTTTGGCTTCGTCCAGTCCAAGCCCGCCAGCGCCTTTACCCCCGTGTTCGTCACGCCCGACTCGCTTGGCGATCGCTGGAAAGACGGCAAGCTGCACGGCGCCCTGACCGTCACCCTGAATGGCAAGCCGTTTGGTCAGGCCGACGCCGGCGACGACATGACCTTCGACTTCGGCACCCTGATCGCGCATCTGGCCAAGACCCGGTCGCTGGTGGCGGGGTCGATCATCGGCTCGGGCACTGTGTCCAACCGCGACGCCGACGGCGGTCCGGGCAAGCCGGTCAGCGAAGGCGGGCTGGGCTATTCCTGCATCGCCGAGGTCCGCACCGTCGAGACCATCCAGCACGGCAAGGCCGAGACCCCCTTCCTTCAACATGGCGACACCGTCCGCATCGAAATGCTGGACGAAAAGCACCACTCGATCTTCGGGACGATCGAACAGACGGTGGAGCCTGTGGGATGAAAGCGGTCGCCGGTGCCCTGATTGCCGCCCTCGCCGCCGGTCCGGTTCTGGCGCAGCAGCCAGAGGCCTGGACGGCCCAGACTGCGGATGACCTCACCCTGGCCTATGCGGTCTTCCCCGAGGGTATCGCGGTGATCGCGCGCTGTCAGGCCGGCACGCCCGAGCTACTGATTCAGGGGCTTCAGATTCGCATGCCGACCATCGAAGTCGCCGCGCGGTTCGGGGACGGCCGGGTCCACTGGGGGGCGTGGATGCCCTCCGAGAACGGGCGATACCTGATTGCCGAGCGGCCGACCCAGCTGATGCGGGGCTTCGTCAATACCCGCACGGCCATGCTGCAGTTTGGCGAAGGGGACGGGGCAGTCCAGTTCACTGTGACCCCGCCCGCCGATACCTCCGGGATGGAGGGCGTACTGACGGCCTGTGGCCAGCCCCTGTTCCACGAAAGGGATGAGGCCGAGCCGCTCCGCCTGTCTGCAGGGGGCGATGATTTTCTCCGCGAAGGCCGGGTGATCATTCCGCCGCGCGCCGCCCGCGACCGTGTGTCAGGCTGGGCCTATGTCACCTGCATGACGGCCGAGGGCGGTCGCCTGACCGACTGCGAGGCCGAGGCTGAAAGCCCTGCTGGCTATGGCTATGGCGAAGCCAGTGTCCGCTCGCTGGAAGAGTCCCGGATCCGCGGCGAGGTTCCGCCCGGACGCCTGGTTTCGATCCGCCTGACGACGATGGTGGAGTGACCGATGCGCGCGCCGATCCGTCGGCCATGCACGGCAGCCCTGGCGCTTGTCCTCGGGCTGGCGCAGGCCACGCCCGGTCTCACGCAGGACCCCGGTGACGACTGGGACATCGTCCGGGACCGCCGCAACAAACAGGTGATGGCCTATCTCCAGTTCAGCAATGGACTGGGCATCACGGTCCGGTGCCTGGACGGTTCGCTTGATGCGGTGATCGGGGGCCTGCCCCCGCCCGTCAATCCGGAACCCAGCAGCATCGGCATTTCATACCGCCCCCTCTACATGACCTTCCGGGATGATGAGGAGTATGGGGGGCGCTGGGTGATCGCCGTCAACGACACCATGGCGGTGGGCCTGTTCCCGGCGCCCTTCGCTCGCAGATTGCGCGAAGGCGGGGCACTGCAGATTCGCGTGCCGGATGGGGGCGGTGAAGGCCGGTCGCTGTCCTACCGGATCGAGCTTCCGCGCTCCGCCCGTCACATCGATGAGGTGTTGACCACCTGCGATCGCCCGCTGGATGACCCGCGCGATGATGTGCTTGGACGGGATGAAAATCCCGGCTTGCCCGCGTCGATCATCTGGGAAAGGGCGCCACGACCGACTTTCCCCAACAACTCCACCTACGCCTCGGGCTTTGCGGTCATCAGCTGCAACACACGGCCCGACGGCAGTCTCGAAGATTGCATCGCGGAGTCACAGCATCCGGCGGACTCAAGGTTCGGCCGCGAGGCCCTCAATGCCACACGCCGGGCCCGTCTGCAGGTCGCCGAGGACGCCGACGCCCCTGTGCCGGTGCGTCGGGTGTTCTTTACGGTAACCTTTCGTTTGATGTGAGGGACGGCGGGATGCAGGGCGATGCGATCGCCCGGCCGATCTCAATAAGCCGTGGCATCACACCACATGATCCGCTAAATCCCCCGGACCTCACGCGGGTGTGGTGGAATTGGTAGACGCGCCGGACTCAAAATCCGGTTCCGAAAGGAGTGTCGGTTCGAGTCCGACCACCCGCACCATCGCCCTCAGGGCTGGCCGGCCTTCTGGATGATCAGGCCGACCGAGGTCGTCACGAACCCGGCCACGGACAGCCGCAAATGCGGGTCATTCCGGTAGGGCGGGATATCGATGTAGCGGTCGACCGGTCCGTTCCCGGCGCTCAGGTCCAGCGGCATCACCCTGTGCCCGCCAGCCTGGTGCCCGACCAGCGCGTGGAGGTCACGAGGCCGATACAGCACGGTTCCCCCCTCCGACAGCGTCTCGATGTCTGAGGTGAGGTTCAACTCCGTCGTGTGAACCGCCACGCCGCCGGGCGCGAGTGTGCCGAGGGAGCGCTCGATGAAGTCCATGCCGGCTTTCAGCGACCCCAGATGCTCAAGGGCGCAGGCAGACCAGCAGAAATCGAAGTCGACGAGGTCGTCGGGAATGGCGTTCATATCGACAGCCCTGAATTCGACCGAGCGATCAAACACGTCCGTGGGACACAGGTCAGGCCTCATCAGTGCAGCCTTGCCGACAGCATGCTGACCGGAGTCGGCCCAACCCGTGTCGACCGCCTCATCGGCGGCCTGATCGGTCGCGGTGATGTGACAGCCGCGCGCGGCAAAACAGGCAGAAAGCGGCTCGCGCCCCACACCAAATCCCAGCCCTCGCGCCCCTCGTCTGAGCAGCTTTCGCTCATGCAGCGCCTGACAGATAAGCACCAGCTCCCACAATTTCCTGTGATAGCCGGGGTACGCGCCCAGTTGCTCACACCAGTATGAGAACCAGCCGGTATCGAAATGGCTCTGGCGACACGCAGGCGAGGTTCGAAACACCCCGCGTCCCGGCTTTCGATCAGACCTGACCGGAGGGCCGCCGCGCCAGTGGCGTTCATCGGGCAGGTGCAGGGCGGCCAGCGCTTCGACCTGGCGCTCCAGAAGCGCGACCCGGTTTCCGAGAGCGGCCAGCGCGATATCGCGGTCGTCCATGAGGGGCTCCTGCAGCAGGGTTGAAACCGAACCATCTTCAGCCATAGCAGGGGCCCAAGGCGAGCTCGACCCGTGTGACGAAAATCTGCGGCCCTCGCAGTTGCAAAAAGCGAGAGCGGGTCGCATTTGCATCGGATGCAAACACCCGACGTGTCTCTTCCCAAGCCCGAGCGCGGCCCGGGCTTTCCCGAGTTCGTCGCCCTGATCGCCACGATGATGGCGCTGAACGCCCTGGCGATCGACATGATGCTGCCGGCGCTACCCGCCATCGGCGACGCCCTCGACGTGGCGTCCGAGAACGCGCGGCAATGGGTGATCACCGCCTACCTCCTCGGGTTTGGCATGGCCCAGTTGATCTACGGCCCACTGGCGGACCGCTATGGCCGCAAGCCGGTGCTGATGGCAGGGCTCAGCCTGTACGTCCTGTTCAGTGTGGTCGCCGCCTTCACGACGACCTTCGAGGCCCTGATTCTCGCGCGGCTGGGCACCGGACTGGGGGCTGCGGCCCTGCGCGTGCTGGCGGTATCGATCGTGCGGGATCGCTATTCCGGGCGGACCATGGCCCGGGTCATGTCGCTGAGCTTTCTCGTCTTCCTTGGCGTGCCCATCCTGGCGCCGACGCTGGGGCAACTGGTGCTGTTCGTCGCCCCGTGGCGCTGGATATTCGGCGTCCTGGCTCTCGCGGGCTCGGGATTCATGATCTGGGCCCTGATCCGCCTGCCCGAGACCCTGGCCGCAGAGAATCGCCTGCCGATCCGCTTTGGCCGGATCGCCGAAGCCTTCCGCGCCGTTGTCAGCGACCGGCTCTCGGTCGGCTATACGCTGGCGATGACGGCGATCACCGGATCGCTGTTTGCCTTCATCAATTCCAGCCAGCAGATCTTTTTCGATGTGTTCCAGCAGCCGACCCTGTTCACGACCGTCTTCGGCCTCATGGCGGCCGGGATCGCCGTGGCGTCCCTGACCAATGCGCGACTGGTCGAGCGGCTGGGATCGCGGCGCCTGTCGCATCTGGCCCTGATCGGCTTCATCACCTCAGCGGCCGTCCACGCCGGCGTGACCCTGACCGGCCACGAAAGCCTGATCAGCTTCGCCCTGCTGCAGGGGCTGACCATGTTCTGCTTCGGCTTCATCGCGGGCAATTTCGGCGCCCTGGCCATGAACAATATGGGCCGGATCGCGGGGACAGCCTCGTCTGTGCAGGGGTTCGTCTCGACGACGTTCGGCTCGCTGACCGGCTTCCTGATCGGCCAAAGCTTCGACGGCACGGCGGCGCCCATGACCATCGGTATCACCGGATGCGGCGTGCTGGCGCTCGTCGCGGTGCTGGTGGCCGAGCGGGGCAAGCTGTTCAGCACGGTCGAGACTGAAAGCCGACCGGCCTGAGCTTGACCTGGCGCGGCGGGGCTGGTCGGGTGACCGGAACGAAGGTGCCTCCGGATTCATTTCCGGCGGGCGCGACTCCGACACCATGAGGAAACCCCGATGGCCTTCAAGCTCGCTTCCGTCTCCACGCTTGCCCTTACTGCCGCTCTGGGCATGACGATGGCGGCCTGTACCTCCATGCCGGGGTGGGGCGGAGCGGGGACCAATCCGGCCGCCCAGGCGCCCGCCGAAGTACAGTGGGTCCGCGACGTCCACTCCCATGCCCGGCCCGAGGTCGCCCGCGTAGGCCACGTCGATCTGGACCTGACCGCCGACTTCGACCGCAAGGTCCTGTCCGGCACGGCGACGCTGGACATCAGCGGGCGCGCGGGCGCCGACCAGATCATTCTGGATGTCCGCAATCTGGACATCGAGTCGGTGAGCGACGGCGCCGGTCGCGCCATGACCTGGCGACTGGGCGCCAGCGATCCAATCCTGGGGCAGGCGCTGGAGATCGACCTGCCGCCCCTCAGCGCCGGTGAAACCCGCAAGCTTGTCATCAACTACGCCACCCGGCCCGATGCCGCGGCCCTGCAGTGGCTGAACCCGTCCCAGACGGCGGGCGGTGAGCAGCCCTATCTGTTCAGCCAGGGCCAGGCGATCCTGACCCGGACCTGGATCCCGACCCAGGACAGCCCCGGCATCCGCCAGTCCTACTCCGCCCGCATCGTGGTGCCCGAGGACCTCAAGGCGGTCATGAGCGCCGAGATGCTGACGCCCGAAGGTGAGCCGGCGGGGCCCGGCCAGCGGGCGTACCGCTTCCGGTTGAGGAACCCCGTTCCGCCCTATCTGATCGCGATCGGCGTGGGTGACATCGCCTTTGCCTCGCTGGGTGAGCGGACCGGCGTCTACACGGAGCCGTCCATGCTGGAGGCGGCGCGCGCCGAATTCCCCGCCGTCGAGTCGATGGTCGAGGAGGCCGAGGCCCTCTACGGGCCCTATTTGTGGGGCCGCTACGACCTGCTGGTGCTGCCGCCCAGCTTCCCGTTCGGTGGCATGGAAAATCCGCGCCTGACCTTCGCCACCCCGACCATCGTCGCCGGGGACCAGTCGCTGGTCGCCCTGGTCGCCCACGAACTGGCGCACAGCTGGTCCGGCAATCTGGTGACCAATGCCACCTGGGACGACTTCTGGCTCAATGAAGGTTTCACCGTCTATTTCGAGAACCGGATCATGGAGGCGGTTTATGGCCGCGACCGCGCCATGCAGGAGCAGGTGCTGGGCTGGGAGGACCTTCAGGGCGAACTGGCCGACCTGCCGCCCGAGGACACCCGCCTGAAGCTGGACCTCGCCGGGCGCGATCCGGACGAGGGCATGACCAACATCGCCTATGAAAAGGGCGCCTTCTTCCTGCGGACGATCGAGCGGATCGTCGGGCGCGACCGGTTCGATGGCTGGCTGAAGGGCTATTTCGAGAGGAATGCCTATCGGCCCATGACGACGACGATGTTCCTTGAGGATATCCGCACTTACCTGATCCGGGGCGACGCCGCGCTGGAAGAGGCTCTGATGATGGACGCCTGGGTCTATCAACCTGGCCTGCCGTCCAATGCCATGGCCCCCGTGTCGCAGGCCTTTGATCCGGTCGATGCGGCGGCCCGCAGCGTCTTCCTCGAAGGCGGCGCACCGCCGCAATCCCTGTGGCAGGGCTGGAACACCCAGCAACGCCAGCGTTTCCTCGCCTGGCGGCCCGAGGGGCATCAGGCCGGTCAGGACTGGCTAAGCGATGCGCAACTCAAGGCACTGGACGAAGGTCTCGGCCTGTCGGCGGCCGGCAATTCCGAAGTGCTGTTTGCCTGGCTGCAGATTGCCATGACCCATCGCTATGAACCTGCGGTGGCGCCGACCGAAGCCTTCCTGACCGGGATGGGGCGCCGCAAATTCGTCCTGCCGCTGTTCCAGACCCTCTGGGGCGAGGGCGAATGGGGCCGCGACCTGGCGCGGCGCATCTATGCCGAGGCGCGCCCCCTTTATCACCCGGTAACCAGTAACTCGGTTGACGCCGTGGTGGGTGTGCCGAACTAAAGCTGACGCTTTGCGATGAAATGTGGCGGTCGTCCCAGCGGGCGGCCGCCGCTTTCATGACCCCGGCGCCATGATTGTGGCGGTCCAGGCTTCAAGTATACACAATTATGTCGCATTTAGCGGAACGCGGTATGTGGCAACAATCGCACGGTTACGGCCATGTAATCGTTCGGCCTTGGAACTGCCCGAACCCGTACATACTTGATCCTCTGCCAGTCGGGATGGCTGGTAACTGATCAACGATAAAAAAGGAACTACACGCATGCGTAGTCTCGTACTCTCTGCCGCCGCCCTGGCCCTGATGGCCTCGCCCGCCCTGGCCCAGGATCCGGCTTCCAACGTCTATGGCACCATCGGCTACAGCCAGCTGGACGCTGACGGCGTTGACCTCGGTGCTGTCACCGCACGCCTCGGCACCCGCTTCACCCCGAACTTCGGCATCGAAGGCGAAGCCTCCTTCGGCGTGAAGGACGAAGACTTCACCGTCGGCGCGACGACCGTTACCGCCGAGCTGGAATATGACGCCGCCATCTACGGCGTCGGCTATGTGCCGCTTAGCCCGAACTTCGAACTGTTCGGCCGCGTCGGCTACGGCACCAGCGAAGTGAAGCTGTCCAGCGGTGCCGTCTCGGCCTCGGCTGACGGTGAAAGCTGGAATTACGGCGTGGGCGCCCAGTACTCGCTGGACGGACAGAACGGCATCCGTGCCGACTGGACCCGCCGCGACTTCGGTGACGACGGCGACGCCGACGTCTGGTCGCTGAACTTCGTCCGCAAGTTCTAGGGCTGTCGCCAGACAGAACAACGGCGCGTCACCCTGCGGTGGCGCGCCGTTTCTGTGTCCGAGCCGTGGATCAGGCCAGTTCGGGATTCAGGGCCCAGCGCATGGAGCCCTCGCCGAAGGGACGAAAGAACAGGTCGCGATAGCGTTCAAAGACGTCGACGATCTTCTGGGCCAGATCCTGGGCGACCGTCTCGCCCCGCTGTCGCTTGAGAGCGGCCACACATTGCACCACCTGTGCCTGATGGCAGGACCCGCCCATGCTCTTCAGCACAGTGGCCACATCGCGGACCAGGGGTTCGTCAATCCGGGCCATCCAGGGACCGGAAAACTCAGGGGCAGCATACTGGGTCATGGACTGGGGCTCCCGTCAGGTCTCCAGGACTTGAGGTACCCGTTCGCAAAAACGCCTGCCGCGTGCAAGCGGCGCCGTAAAAAGTGATCGAAAGGCGAGCCGATCAGCCGCGCTTGCGCACGAACACCGTTCCCGCCGAATAGCCCGCGCCGAAGCTGCAGATCAGGCCCACATCGCCCGCGGCCATATCCTCCTGATGCAGGTGGAAGGCGATGACCGACCCGGCGGAGGAGGTGTTGGCATAGTCGTCCAGGATGATGACGTTCTCGGACGGCTCCGGATCGCGGCCCAGCACCTTGCGGCCGATCATCTCGTTCATGTTGATATTGGCCTGGTGGAGCCACAGCCGCTTCAGCCCGGACGGCTCCAGGCCGAGATCACTCGCGTGGCTGACGATCATCTCGGACACCATGGGCACGACGTCCTTGAACACCTTGCGCCCCTGCTGAACGAACAGCTTGTCCGGCTTGCCGATGCCCTCGGGCGCCGCATTGTTCAGGAAGCCGAAATTATTGCGGATGTTGTTCGAGAAGACGGTCTTCAGCCGCGTGCCCAGAATGTCCCAGCCACCCGACCCCGCCTGGTCGCCGGACTCGACGATCACGGCGGTGGCTACGTCGCCGAAGATGAAGTGGCTGTCGCGGTCCTTGAAGTTCAGATGGGCGGAGCAGACCTCGGGGTTGACCATCAGCACGGCCTTGACCGAGCCCGAGGCGATGAAGTCGGCGGCGGTCTTGAGGCCAAAGGTCGCCGAGGAGCAGGCGACATTCATGTCAAAGGCAAAGCCCTCAATCCCCAGCGCCTGCTGCACCTCGATGGCCATGGCGGGATAGGGGCGCTGCATGTTCGAGGCGGCGCACAGCACGGCGCCGATCTCGCTGACGGGTTTGCCCCAGGCAGCGATAGCCTCCTGCGCCGCCTTGACCGCCATTTCGGCCAGAATCGACAGCTCTTCGTTGGAGCGTTCGGGCAGATGCGGGACCATGCGCTCGGGGTCCAGAACCCCGGTCTTGTCCAGCACGAACCGGCTCTTGATGCCCGAGGCCTTTTCAATGAACTCGACCGAGGACGGGGTCAGGGCCTCGCGGGTGCCGGCGGCGATGTCATCGGCGTTGCGGGCGTTCTCCAGCTCGGCCCACGCGTTGTAGGCCCGGACCAGTTCGGCGTTGGAGATGGACTGTTCCGGCGTGAACAGGCCGGTGGCGGCGATGACGGCAGTCGGAGAAGAGGCGCTCACTAAGGGTATCCGTGTTCTGATGCTGGTCTTCAATAGGCCGGTGGATCGCTTCGGTCGAGGCTGGCGATCAGGCCGCGTCCCCAGCGGCGCAACCCGCCGGAGCGACCGGTGTCGGTCGAAGGCCCCGGCTGGCCCAGTTGCTGGGCCACATCCTCGGCCTCGCAGGGGTATCCGTCGGGGGTCACATACAGCGGATAACGGATCAGGGCTTCGGCGATCAGCGTGTCCAGATCGACCCGGCGGGTACGGCGCGGAAAGCTCAGCGTATCCTCGGTCAGCCCCCAGCCGGCATAGAAGGGCCGCCCGCAGGTCATCACCCGCTTCCCGCGCAGCAGGGCTTCGAACCCGGTCAGTGAGGTCATCGTGGCCAGCCCGTCGCAGGCGTCCAGACAGGCGGTGATGTCCAGGCCCTCGGCGCGCGCATCCACCAGCCCTGCGGTGTCAGCGTCCAGCCGGCCCGGCCGGTTGCCCGCCACCGTATCGGGATGGTCGCGATAGATCAGGAAGGCATCCGGCAAGCGAGCGCGGACCGCCCGGACCAGGCCGGCATTGGTGCGGATGTCCTCGCACCCCAGAAGGATGGACCGGTCATTCTCGACCTGACCGACGATCAACACGCGATCACGGTCGGTCGGCCAGTCCGGCGGGGGCGTCGCCCCGCCCAGATTGTATTTGCTCAGCCCTCGCTCGACGAGGGCCTGACGCAGGGCGCGGGCCCGGACGAGGTCTGCGGCCGGGGTCTGTCCGGCCTCCAGGGCCTGTTCCAGCGCGGACGGCCGCGATCCGTCGAAATGGATACCGGTCGGGTCCAGCACGGCCGACAGGGCCGCACGGAAGTCCGACCCCAGGCCCCGCGAGCGCAGGAAGCCGTCCTCCATCCGCCAGAGGGGCAGGGTCGCGGCTTCGGCTGCGGGGGCCACATCGGGTGACTCTTTCCCTGCCCACACGACCAGCCGGCCGCCGCGCTGCCTCGCCGCCGTCACGGCTGCTGCCGTCGAGGTGAAGAAGGCCGTCTCGCCGAGCGGGCTGTTCATCAGGCGCCGAACCGCGCCCCGCTTGGCCGGGGAAAAGCCGACACAGGCCGAATAGCCCGCCAGCCTGCGGGCCCGGTCTCGTTGCTGCAACAGTCGCGACACGGCGGCCTCGGGTGTCGAGGGAGTTTGCGTCACGGGATCGACATAGCGGGCCTGAACGATCAGGGCCGCCGCCACCAGCACCTCGAGCGAGCGGGTCATGCCCGGACGCGGGCAGGCGAGGTGATCGGTGGTGAGACCCCAGCCGGCATGGAAGGGCAGGCCGAAACAGTGGACCGGCAGACCCCGGATCAGGGCCTCGAACCCCAGTCCGCTGGACACGGTGAAGACGGCGTCGACCTGCGGCAGCAGCACATCCAGCGCGACGTCATCGACCGGAATAGCGCCCGTCAGTGCCTCGGATGCCAGACATCCGCGTTTGAGCCCCGCAACGGTGGCCGGGTGCCGACGCACCAGCAACTGACCTGATCCGGTCGCGAACCGGGCAGCCTCCAGCATCCGGGCGAAACTGTCCCGGTCGGCCAGTCCCCCGGCAATAGAGGCGTCGCCCGCCGTCTGGTCGACGACCAGAATGCGCGGGCCGCATGCGGGCGGCAGGTCGAGGTCGGTGCGGCCCATGCTGGTCTTGCTCGGGCCGGCGTCGCGCAGGGTCTGGATCAGGGCGCGGGCCCGGGTCTCCATGGCGGTATCGAACCACGGCTCTGGCTCGCGGATCAGGCTTTCCAGTCGCGACGGGCGCCGCGCGTCATGGTGCACCCCCAGATCGTCGATCAGCAGGCTGTGGGGTGCGGCCCCGGCCTCGCCCAGTCCGACCGATCGCAGGAAGCCGTCCTCGAGCGCCAGATACGGCACCCGGGTCTGCTCCGCCCAGGTGCGGCCGACCAGCGACGTGCCCTTTCGGCCCCATCCGACGACGGCCCGTGTGGCCGGTGTTGGGACGCCCTGCAGCCGGTAGTCGGACAGGAAGGCCGCCAGCCCCCGGATCTTCCAGAGCCCCGGCGCCGAAACCCAGGCATGGGGCCTGTCGTCGCTCATTCGCGCGACTGGGCCTCCACCAGGGCGTCGTGGCTCGCCAGCAGGCGCTTGGCCTGCTCCAGATGCAGCCGCTCGACCATCCGGTCGTCGATCCGCACCACGCCGAGAGCCTCGGCGTCGGGCGAGGAAAAGGCCTCGACGATCTCGCGCGCGTGGGCCACGGCGGCGGCATCGGGCGCGAAGGCGGCATTGGCGGTGTCGATCTGTGATGGGTGGATCAGGCTCTTGCCGTCAAAGCCGAAGGCGGCGCCCTGGGCACATTCGGTCGCAAGGCCGTCGAGGTTGTCGATGCTGTTGTAGACGCCGTCGATGGCAAGGTTGTTCGACACGCGCGCCGCCGCGACAATCATGGCCAGCCAGGATTTGATCGGTTCGCGGTCCGGACCCAGCTTAGCGCCCAGCGCCACGGCCAGGTCGTTGACCCCCGGCATCAGGGCATCGATCGGCGCCTCGCACTGGGCGATCTCCTCCAGATTGAACAGGGCGCGGGGCGTCTCGATCATCGCCCAAAGCGATGTGTGGCCGCCCATCGCGCGCGAGACGGCCTTGATCTGCGTGGCCCGCTCGACCTTGGGCAACACGATCAATCTGGGCTCGACCTCGGCCAGGGCACGGGTGTCGGCTTCCCCCCAGTCACTGTCGTGGGAATTGATCCGCACCCCGACCATGGCTCGAAATCCGCCCGCTTGAACAGCCGCACAGGCAGCGTCGCGCGCGGCCTCCTTGGCATCGGGGGCCACGGCGTCCTCCAGATCCAGAATGACGACATCGCAGTTCAGCCCCTTGGCCTTGGCTACGGCGCGCGGGTTCGAGGCGGGCACGAACAGCACGCTTCGGCAGGGGTGGGGCGTCATGCCTCTCAGACCCGACCGGTGACGGGCACCAGCGCCCCGGTCATGGCACGCGAGGCCGGCGAGGCGAGGAACAGCATGACCTCGGCCAGATCCTCGACCCTGACCCAGGTGGCGGGATCGGCGTCGGGCATGTCCTTGCGATTCTCCGGCGTGTCGAGAATGGACGGCAGGACCGCATTGACCGTCACCGAGCTGGATTTGGTCTCCTCCGCCAGGCTCTCGGTCAGACGGTGCACGGCCGATTTCGACGCCGCATAGGCGCCCATGCCCATGCCGCTCTTCAGCGCGCCGGCGGCGCCGACATTGACGATCCGGCCCTCGGCCGAGGCCTTGAGGTGGGGCAGGGCGGCACGGCTGGTGTTCAGGGCGGTGACCAGGTTCAGGCGATACATCCGGTCCCAGGCGGGCTCGGCGTCGTCGACGGTCTGCCAGACAAAGCCGCCGGCGATGTTCAGCACGGCATCCAGTCGCCCGAAATGGACCTGGGCCCGGTCGACGGCCTTCTTGGCCGCCGCCGCGTCGGTCAGGTCGACGCCGCCGATCTCGAGACAGGCCTGCGAGTCGAACGGGTCCACCGCCGAATGGTCGATGGCGGCGACCTTGAGCCCCCGGGCCAGCGCCGCCGTGATCACGGCCCGGCCCAGCTGGCCCTGACCGCCGGTGATGACCAATACCCTGTCGCTCATGCCTCATGTCTCCCGCTGTTCATTCGGCGGACCATAGGCGGCTACGCCCATGGATCAAACCGGGGATCACACCGCGAAGGCCCGGCTCAGCAGGTCTTCCAGCGCCGCCTGGTCGACGCGGTCAAAGGCGGCCTTGTCCGTCGAGTCGACATCGAACACGGCGAGCAGTCGGCCCTCTACATCCCGGACCGGCACCACGATCTCGCTGGCCGAGCGGCTGTCACAGGCAATATGACCGGGGAAGGCATGAACGTCGTCGATCAATTGGGTCTCGCCCGTCACCGCAGCCGCTCCGCACACGCCACGTCCGAAGGGAATCCGCAGACAGCCAAGGGTGCCTTGATAGGGCCCGACCACGAGCTCGTCGGTGCCGGCGGCGCGCTTGTCCTCATCGACGACATAGAAGCCGGTCCAGAAGAAGGTCTCGAAGGCGTCGTGCAGCATGGAGGCGACGGTCGCCATGCGGGCCGTGCGATTCGGCTCGCCTTCCAGAACCGCCATGATTTCCTCGGCGACCTCGGCATAGCGTGCAGCCTTGTCCTCGGGGCGGTCGTCTCGGGCGATATAGGCCATCGGGGCAGAAATCCTGGGCTCGTGTCAGATTGGCCATATGGGCCCGGATTGGCGCAGCGGAAGGGGTAAACCCCTCGCCCCGCAGGTGAATTCGCAAGCAACCATCTGGGGAAAAGTCTAGCTCGGACACAATGTGGTCACTGTGCGGCAACGGTATGGCACCGGTCGCGTTAACCATATCGCGATGTTCACTGGACCGATCGGCAAGATTGGGAAAAGGTTAACGTCGTGCGGCCTTTGAGTGCGGCAAGGGGTGTGGGGGATTATGAGCGACAACGGCAGGAACAGGGGCATGCGGGGCGGCACCGGCCCGATCGCCATCGCGGCTGTGGCCGTGCTGTTGATTCTGGCCCTGCTGTCGATGGCGGCTTGCGGCGAGCGGACCCCGACCTTCTTCCAGCGCTCTGAAACCGCGAACCCGTGCCCCCGTCCAGCGAATCTGACCGGGTCCGAGTTCAACGCCCAGGAAACCGGCGTCCGCGCCCTGCGCCGGGCGGCGTTCCGGGGCGACTTCTTCGCGCAGCTGGAGCTGGGGGGGCGTTACGCGGCGCTTCGGGCCACCGACAAGAATCTGGAAGACCCGATCGAAAGCTCGGTCTGGCTGGCCATGGCGCTGGCCAACGAGGATGGATTCGCCCCGATCAACCGGGTCGAGCGCGGCATGTTCGGCGGCTGGCGGCCGCTGTCCAAATATGACGACTGCCGGGCCTGGGAGCGCCAGAACGCCTATCAACGCCTCAATACCCAGCTGTCGCGCATGACCCTGACCGAACAGGAAGAGGTGCGCGACCGCGTCATCTATGTCCTGTCGACCCAGGGCGCCGACGGCTATCGCACCCTGGCGCGCCTGCACGATGCCCTGTACGGCGCCTTCGGCGAGCCCCAGGACAATCCGCAGGCCCGCGAGGCCATCGGCCGCGGATCGGGTCGCGACCGCCGCCGCGGGGGCTATCCCGCCGCGCTGAACCTGTTCCAGCGCAATGAGGTGGACGCCTATCTCTACAATTATCTGGCGGTGCAGACGGGCGACGTCGGGGCCTTTGTCCTGATGAAGGACTTCGAGAGCTCCTCGCCCGGCCGGGCCCAGTACAGCGGCTTTGTCGAGGCCAAGGCCCGTCAGTGGGTGCCGCCGTTCGAATTCTATCCCAACGCAGCGCCGGCGTCGGGCGTGCCCTTCTCGGACGAGAGCCGTCCGCGGGGCGACGCCTATGAGTACGCCCTGTCGCGGGTGACCGAACTGCCCTTTGTCCATGTGGGTCGGGCGATCCGCTATCTGGGCATTGCCGACAAGGCCGCCGCCCGCCCCGAGGACCTGTCCAAGCGCGAGGTCGAATCGCTCGAGGCCGTGCTGGGCCACCCGATCGAGGGACGACTGTCCTATCAGGAGCGGGTCCGGGCCATTCAGCTGGCGGCGGTCAACGGTTCGTCCGAGGCGCAGTTGGTTCTGGCGGTCATGTATTCCGAGGGCATCGGGGTGCCGCCCGACTATGCCCGCGCCTATTTCTGGTACGAGGAAGCGGCCCGTCAGGGCAGCCCTGAGGCCAAGTTCGCACTGTCGACCTTCTTTGCCCTGGGCGTTTCCGGGGTTGCTGATCAGGACAAGGCCGAGGCCGTGGTGATGCGCATCGACTCGGCGCTGGCCGGGTTTGCCCCCTCGGTCGCGCGCCTGCAGGCCGTCCTGTCCCAGGTCTCCCGTTCCCAGCAGCGCCGTTAAGGAGGGCGTTGACACATGATCACGTTCCGCACCCCCCTCCGCTTCCGCTCCCTGATCGCGCCCGCGCTGGGCCTCGCGGTCGCGGCGACCGCGATGTCGCTGGCCCCGCAGGCGAACGCCCAGGAGGCCGCGCGCGTCGAAAGCGAGACCCGGCCGAACTTTGGTGTCCTGCTGGACCCGCCGGCGCCGCGTCGCAGCCGCGCGACCACGCATCGGCGCTGGACCAGCCGTGATCATCGCCGCGACTACTACCCCGGCCCCGGCCCCGGGCCCCATGACGGGCGGCCCTATCCGGCGGGCGGCGAGCAGGTCGTGCTGGTCGACTGCGGCGGCAATCCCGGATCGGGCGCCATTGAGGACGCGGTGCGCCGGGTCGCTCCGGGCGGCACCCTCATCCTGAGGGCGCGGGGCGGACCCTGCGTCGGCTGGCTCAACATCAACACGCCCCTGACCATCATCGGCGAGGGCGGGTTCGACCCGCGCGACTGGAACCGCCAGCCCACGGCCACCCTGCAGGCCCCCGACGGCCTGCCCTGCATGACCGTGGCCCAGGGGGTTAGGGTGGATGTGCGCGACGTGGTCTTTTCGTCGCAGCGGGCCGGCGATGCCGCCTGCATCATCGGCTATGGCGCCGAGATCCTGATGAACCGGGTCGGCTTCCGCCATGTCGGCGACGAGGCGGCCATCTATATGGACGGCGGCCTGCTGGATATCCGCAACGCCGTGCTGGAGACCCAGACGGTGGCTCCGGCCATCGTTGCCGATGGTGCCTCGCTGACGGCCTATGAAGTGGTGGTGACCGGCGCCCATGTCGGCATGGAGCTGATCCCCGGGCCCGGTCAGACGGCCCGGATCGACTCGACGACTCTGAAGGGCATCGGCGCGCCGAACAGCTTTGGCCCCCGCTCGATTGGCATGATCATCCGCTCGGGCCGCGATTACGGCCGGGTCGAGATCACCAACACCGCCATCTGCGGCTTCGTCGAGGGCGTGGCCGTCGAAGGTGCCTCGGTCGACATCCAGGGCAGCCGCGTCTGTCGCTCGGACAAGGGCGTGGTCGTCTACAACGGCGAGCTGACCCTGACCGACACCCGCATCCGGGCCGAGAGCGTCGGCGTGGCCGTGGCGTCGGGCCGGGCCGTGATCACCAACAATGTCTTCTCGGGCGTGCGCGAGGTCATCTATGGCGAGAACCGCGCCAGTATCGAGGCCAGCGGCAACCGCGTCTGGTCGCGCCATGTCTGCCGGGCCCGGTTCCGCGAACGCACCCGGGGCCGGTATGAACCCTACTGGTCCGGCGGCCAGGGCTGGGAGTGCGTCTACGGCGCCTATCCGCGTGATTGGTGGGCGGAAGAGGACGGTCTGCTGGGCCTCGACTACTATGACGACGGCTATTCCCTGCAGGGCTATGACACCTATCAGGACGGCTACGGCTGGTACGACCGCGAGGGGCGCTACATACAAGACCGCGACTATTACGGCGACGACCGCTGGGTCGAACCGCGCCGTCGCGGCTTCTGGTAGGCCCGGAGGGACTCGAACCCCCAACCAGACCGTTATGAGCGGTCGGCTCTAACCATTGAGCTACGGGCCCCCGGAGGCGACGCCCCGGGCCTAGCAGGCGCATGGGATGTTGCAAAGAGGGCGGCGGGGGCGGTGCTCCTTTCCCGATGGAGGAGATGAGCCAAAGCTCCCGTCCGTGTTTGCGGCGGGTTGGAGGGCAGGCGGAGCGCCGGGCCTTCGCCCGGATGAGAACAAGAAATACCGTTTCGACGAAGACAGACGCTCCGCGCGGACGGTTTTCCGGGAGCTTGCGTCGGGTGGCCGTGTTCGGGCCTTACCGCAGCGCCCCCGGCGGGCGGGGGTGTCCTGCGACACCTCCCGGAACGACTGAGTATCCCCCTCAGCCCTTGGCCCGATCACGCACCCGGAGGCGGTGATGGGGGTGTTCGGACCCTGAGGCCCGACCCCGCTCCATCCGCTCCCGCCGCTCACAAGGTCGCAGGCCTTACGAGCCCTCCGTGCAACGGGACGGGAGGAGTGTGGCACACGGCTGGACCTGGTCGGGCAGAACGGTCCGGGAAACGGTGGAGGTGTTGAAAGGGTTGGGGAATTAGGTGGCGGTTATCCTATCTGAGTGCGTCAGCTCAGCATTCCTTCTCCCCTTGTGGGAGAAGGTGCCCCCTGAGAAGGGGGCGGATGAGGGGTTACGCTGCGGTTGGATGTTCATCGGCCGGGATAAAGCGAACTCTTCGTCAAACCTCTGAGAGACCCCTCATCCGAGCCGCTCACGCGGCCCACCTTCTCCCGCAAGGGGAGAAGGGCACGAACCTGCTTGGCTGCTACGGGCCGCCCGGGTCGTAGGGAGGGAGCCCGTCAGTCTTCCGTCTCCCGATGGGAGAAGGTGATCGTCCCGCCCCGATGAACGGAACCTGACCCCGGGGCGCGAACGTTCATTCAGGCGGTATGGTCCAGGTTGGACTGACAGGGTGCGCGGGTGGCGCGTGCCCGAACCTCAGGAGACTTTCATGACCCGTTCCCCCTTCCGGCTGCTGATGCCGATGGCCGCAGCCGTGGCCCTGGCCGGTGTGTCAGCGCCGGCGCTGGCGCAGTCGATGTCGGAGCCTGCGGGCCATCATATGGTGGCGCCGCCCCATCTGAGTCTGGCGGCCTATGGTGAGGTCAAGGTCGCGCCGGATATGGCGACGATCAATTTCGGCGTCATGACCGAGGCGGCGACCGCCGAGGAGGCGATGCGCCAGAACGCCCAATATATGGAGCGGGTCATGGCGGCCCTGCGCCGGGCCGGGATTGCCGAGCGCGATATCCAGACCTCGGGCCTGAACCTGTCGGCCCAGTATGATTATCAGCAGGACCAACCGCCGCGTCTGCGGGGCTATCAGGCGACCAACCGGGTCACAGTGACGGTGCGCGATCTGAGCCGGGTCGGCACGACGGCGGATGCGGTGGTCAGCGCGGGCGTCAACCAGATCGACGGCATCAGCTTTGGCCTGACGGACCGGACGGCGGCCGAGGATCAGGCGCGGCGTCTGGCCGTGCGGGATTTGCAGCGCAAGGCCGGCCTGTATGCCGAAGCGCTGGGTGTGCAGCTGGGCGGTATCCGTAGCCTGAGCGAAGGCACGTCGATGAGCGCCCCGCCGCCCATGCCCTATGCCCGGTCCATGGCCATGGAATCCGCCGATGCCTCGACCTCGGTGTCGCCGGGTCAACTGACGGTGCGGGTGCATATCAGCGGCGTCTATGACCTGATCCGGTAGGACTTCCCCGTCCGCTCATCCCCGCGAAAGCGGGGGCCCAGCCCCTTCTGCCAGTCCGGGTGTCCGGGACATGCGTCAGCGCATCATCGGGCAGGCCGGATCGTCCAAAGTACTGGGTCCCGGCTTTCGCCGGGATGAGCGGAATTGTTGGATTACGCGGTCGGTCAGGCGGCGCGCTTGATGTGGTTGGCGTCGTCCAGCAGCACGACGGTCGGGGAATAGTTGCGGGCTTCCTCGGCGGGAAGCTGGCCATAGGTGACGATGATCACCTTGTCGTTTTTCTGGACCAGACGGGCGGCGGCGCCGTTGACGCCGATCACGCGCGAGCCGCGCGGCGCCTCGATGGCGTAGGTGGTGAAGCGCGCGCCGGTGGTGATGTTCAGAACATCGACCTGTTCATTCGGAAAGATGTCGGCCGCGTCCAGCAGGTCGCGGTCAATGGCGATCGACCCCTCATAGTCGAGGTCGGCCTGGGTCACCGTCGCACGGTGCAGCTTGGATTTCATCAGGGTGACCAGCATGGGGAGTGCGGTCTCCGGTTCGGCGCGGGGAACAGCCCCCGCTGAGGGATGCCTCATATAGGGGCTTCCCCGACGGGCATCAATCGCGATGCTGCAATGCAACACTGCCCGGTACGACAGGTTCGCGTGTTACGGGACGTTCATTTGACGGTGACGGCTTGCCCTCTATGGTCGATCCTCCGCCGCATTCGGGCCTCGACGGGACTTCCAACCGATATGAAACAGTTTTTCCTGACCGTGCTGGGGGTCTTTACCGGCCTTGTGCTGTTTGTGGTCGTGGTGCCGATCGTGCTGATCACCATGGCGGCGGCCAGCTCGTCGGGCCCTGACGTTCCCCGCAATGCGGTGCTGGAACTGGATCTGCGCGCCGGCCTGAGCGATCAGCCACCGGCCTCGCCCTTTGCCTTGTTCGGGGGCGGGGGCCTGTCGGTCATGCAGGTGGTCGATACCCTGTCCCAGGCCGAGGATGACGCCAACGTCAAGGTGCTGCTGATCCGTCTGCCGGAGACCGGCATGACGCCGGCTGCGGCCGATGAAGTGCGTCAGGCGATCCGCCGCTTCCGCGCCTCGGGCAAGCCGGTCATCGCCCATTCGCAGGGTTTCCTGCCCGCGGGGGCCGTCATGTCCAGCTACATGGTGGGGGCGTCGGCGTCGGAACTGTGGATGCAGAACACCGCCAGCTTCCAGGCGACGGGATTCAGCGCCGAAGAAATCTTCCTGGGCCGGGCGTTCGAGAAATATGGCGTCGAGCCCGAGTTCGAGCAGCGCTATGAGTACAAGAACGCGGTCAACATCTATACGCAGAACGACTTCACCGGCCCGCACCGCGAGGCGATGCTGGCGTGGATGGGGTCGATCTATGACACCTCGGTCGCCCAGGCGGCGCAGGATCGCAAGATCGCGCCGGCCGCGCTGAAGGCCAGTATCGAGGCCGGCCCGTGGACCGCCGAAGAGGCGCTGGAGCGCAATCTGATCGACAAGGTCGGCCACGTCGAGGAGGCCGAGGACGAGGCCCTGCGCCGTGCCGGTCGGGGATCGCGGATCATCCCGTTCGACGAATATTCCAGCGCCATGGGTCCGGACAACGGCTCGGGCCGTGACGTCATCGCCGTGATTGGTGGCGAGGGCGCGATCATCACCGGATCGGGCGGCAATGCCGATCCGTTTGGTGGCGGGTCGTCGATCCATTCGGACGTGATGGCCGAGGCCATCTATGACGCCATCAAGGACAAGGACGTGCAGGCCATTGTGCTGCGCGTGTCCTCGCCCGGCGGTTCGCCGGAAGCGTCTGAGCAGATTGCCGCAGCGGTGCGCGCGGCCAAGGCGGCGGGCAAGCCGGTGGTGGTGTCCATGGGCACCTATGCGGCGTCCGGCGGCTACTGGATCAGTGCCGAGGCCGACCATATCGTGGCCCAGCCCTCGACCCTGACGGGGTCGATCGGGGTGTTCGGTGGCAAGATGGTGCTGCGCGATGCGCTGGCGCGGTTCGGCGTCGATGTGCGCGGCCTGTCGGTCGGCGGCGACTATGCCGACGCCTATGCCATCAGCGACGAGTTTACGCCGTCGCAGCGCGAGGCCTTCGCCGGTTCGATGGACCGGATCTATGGCGACTTCATCACCCTGGTGGCGCGCGGCCGTGACCTGACGCCTGCGCGGGTTGGAGAAATCGCAAAGGGCCGGGTCTGGACGGGTGCCCAGGCGCTGGAACTGGGTCTGGTCGATGAGCTGGGCGGCATGAATGAGGCCATTGCCAAGGCCAAGGAACTGGCCGGGATCGACGCCGATGCCTCGGTCCGCATCAAGCGCTTCCCCGAGCAGCAGTCGCCGTTCGAGGCCCTCGCCAATGCCTTTGGCGTGTCGGGCGAGGCGGCGCGGGCGCTGATCCTGATCGGCGGCGCCGTCGAGGACCCGCAGGCCCAGGCGGTGATGCGCCGGATCGAGGCCGACCGCATGCGTCGCGAGGGGGCTGTGGTGCTGGCGGATCGGCCTTTGGGTTAACGGGCGGCGGGTTTGCCGCACCCCCCGGTTGCTTGACCCCAAGGCAGGATGGACCGACATTGAGGGTTCGGCGTTAAGGGTGGGCTGGCCCCGATCCGGAGCCGACAAGGAGTAGGCATGAGTTCGACTGGACCGCGTTTTGACAGTCTGGGTGCCGCGACGGCGAGCGTCGGAGGCCCGGGCGGTTTCCTGCGACCGCTGATGTGGCTGGGCGGGCTGATCGCGGCGGGCTGTGCCATGGCGGTCGGGGCCCTGCTGGCCGTGTTCACCGCCATTGCCGTGGCCGTGATTGCCGTGGTCGCCGGGGTGGTGATGTTCCTGATGGGCATGTCCAGCCGGGCGCGCCGCAAGACGGGCGGGGCGCGCAAGGGCCGCCGCCGCACCGATGACGATGACACGGTCATCGAGGCGCACAAGGTGGATGGCACCTGGGTCGCCTATGGCTGGGAACGGTCGGGCCGGTAGTCGGTCGTGACGCTGCAGTTCCAGACCGCGCCCTCTCCCAATTTCGATGCCCGGCGCGGCCCGCCCGATATGCTGGTGCTGCACTATACGGGTATGCAGACGGCCGAGGAGGCCATCGCCCGCCTGTGCGATGCCGAGGCGCGGGTCTCGGCCCACTATGTCGTCGATGAGGACGGAACCCTCTATGCCCTGGTCCCCGAGGAACGCCGCGCCTGGCACGCGGGCAAGGGCGTCTGGCAGGGCGAGACCGACTGCAATGCCGCCTCGATCGGGATCGAGATCGTCAATCCGGGGCATGAGTGGGGCTATCGCGACTTTCCCGATGTCCAGATCGATGCGGTGATCGCCCTGATCGCCGACATCCGCAGCCGCTGGACCATTCCCGACGACCGCATCATCGGCCATTCCGACCTGGCGCCGGATCGCAAGGAGGACCCGGGCGAGCGCTTTCCGTGGAAGCGGCTGGCGGGGGAGGGGCACGGCCTGTGGTTCGAGCCGGCGCCGGAGCGGGTGGCGGCGCTGGGTGAGCCCCTGCGGCCCGGGGATGCGGGGCTGGGCGCGACGGTGCTGAGCGCCGGCCTGCACAAGCTGGGCTATGGCGTCGAGCCGCGCGGCGAGTTCGATGAGCCGCTGAGGCTGGCGGTCACGGCGTTCCAGCGGCACTGGCGGCCGGGGCGGGTGGACGGCGTGGCCGACGGCGAGACCCGCGCGCGGCTGGTCGGGCTGTTGCAGCTGGCGCGGCTGACGGCCGTCGATGGCATGGCCTAGCCCATGGCTCAGAAGCCGGATCGCGACGAACTGGTGCGCCGCGACGCGGAGGCGCGAGAGACCTGTCGCCAGCGCGTGCGAGAGGCGGTGCAGCGACGCGGCCTCGCCTCGGTCATGAACCAGACGCGCTGGGAAAAGCTCGTCGCAGCGATCCAGCGGCTGCCCTTTGCGCCGGCCTATTATGTTCAGGACGTGCTGGGCCCCCGCGAGGCGCTCTTGTGGGACTTTAAGTCGACGAGCACGGGTTGCTGGTGCGCCGAATGCCTGGGGCCGTTTCATGCCATTGAGTGGATGTGGATCATTCCGCGGCTCTGGCGACAGGACGGGGCCCTGTTAGCGCCTACCTTGGTCGTAGACTGCAGCATCGCCCTGCGGAGCGAACTGAACCGTGCCCATGTGCCCTATTTTGAAGACGCGCGGGGGTTCTGGATCCAGGGCTATTCGGGAGGCGATCCGACACTGGGGCCGCCGGAGCAGGCCGCCTGACATTGACGGCATGTGCGGCAAGGCGCATTTGTCCCTCGCCAGACGGTCGGACGGTCGCGGCAGGTTTCGGCCTGTCGAGGAAAGTCCGGGCTCCACGGTGAAAAGGCGGCGGGTAACGCCCGCCCGGGGTGACCCGAGGGACAGTGCCACAGAAAGCAAACCGCCGGCCTTTCGAGGCCGGTAAGGGTGAAAGGGTGGGGTAAGAGCCCACCGCGTCGACGGCAACGGAGACGGCACGGTAAACCCCGCCTGGAGCAAGACCGAATAGGGATGTCGCGCAGGCTCGCCTGCGGGGGTCACCGCCCCAGATGTCCGGGTAGGTTGCTGGAGCCGGTCGGCAACGATCGGCCAAGAGGAATGACCGTCCATGCTCCCTCGGGGGCGGGACAGAACCCGGCTTACAGACCGTCTGGCAATTTCTCTGTGCGCCTAACGCTCGCGACGCGGTCGCTCGCTGCTAGAGGCGGGGTCTTTGCCTACCGCTCGTGACGCGGTCACTCGCTGCTTGAGGCGGGGTCTTTGCCTACCGCTCGTGACGCGGTCACTCGCTGCTTGAGGCGGGTTGGGGCCTGTTAACCCCTTGGCCGCAAAGGTGGCACACACTGAGTCCACAGGCTGTTAATACTTTCTATGTTCGCTGTATGTTCTGATCTTTACAGTCCTGATGACAAGAGTTGTCCCGGTTCATGGTTAAGGATCGTCAACTAATCCCATTGAGACCCATTTCATCCCATGCTATCCCAGTCACATGATTTGGGGTGCCTGACGTCGCCTGGACGTCGTGACAAGAGCCAAGGGGCGGGCCGGAAGGTCCGAATGGGACGGGGTGTTTCTCTCGACGGTCGAGAAACAATTGGATGCGAAGCGGCGACTGCTGATCCCGCAGGACTTCCGCACCTCCGAAAACGGGGCCGAGCACGCCATCTTCGTCTTTCCGTCGATCGAGGCCGACTGCCTAGAGGCCGGCGGCGACCCCCTGTTTGCCACCTATGTCGAAATGATCCGGTCGCTGCCGTTCGGCTCTGAGCAGCGCTCGGCGCTGGAATGGCAGGTGCTGGGCGAGCAGACGCGGCTGACGTTTGACGGCGGCGGCCGGGTGACCCTGCCGGAAAGCCTGATCCAGGATGCCGGTCTGGGCGAGACGGTCGTGATCGTGGGGCTGGGCGACCGGTTCCAGATCTGGAACCGCGAGGCCTGGGTGGCGCGCCGGGCCGAACGCCGGCAGATGGCGCGGTCGGGTGTTGCTGAACTGGGCGCCCTGCGGCTGGCGGCCCAGCTGAAGGTTGAAGGGGGCGGGTCATGACCGACGCGCCCCGTCCGCATATCCCCGTATTGCTGGAGGCTGTGATCAAGGCCGTGCGGCCCGCCCCGGGCCAGCGGGTGGTGGATGCCACTTTTGGCGCCGGCGGCTATTCGCGTGCGTTTCTGGAGGCCGGGGCCGAGGTGATCGCGCTGGACCGCGATCCGACAGTCCAGCCCTATGCCGATGCGCTGGGTCGTGACTATCCCGAGCGGTTCCGCCTGATCCGGGCGGCCTTTTCCGAGCTGGCCGAGGTGCTGGCGGATGAGGCGCCGGTCGATGCGGTGGTGTTCGACATCGGCGTGTCGTCGATGCAGCTGGACCAGGCCGAGCGCGGCTTTTCCTTCATGAAGGACGGGCCCCTGGACATGCGGATGTCGCGAGAGGGCGAAAGCGCCGCCGACATCGTCAACAGCTGGGAACACGGGCCGCTGGCGCACATCTTCAAACTGTACGGGGATGAGCGTCAGTCCGGCCGGATCGCCACGGCCATCCTGCGCCGGCGGGTCGAGCGCCCGTTCGAGCGGACGCTGGATCTGGCCGATGTGGTCGAGGCGGCGCTGGGCGGCAGGCGCGGTGCGCCGACCCATCCGGCCACCCGCGTGTTCCAGGCGCTGCGGATCGCGGTCAATGACGAACTGGGCGAGCTGGCGCGCGGTCTGGAAGGCGCCGAGGCGGTGCTGCCCGAAGGCGGGCGGCTGGCGGTGGTGACCTTCCACTCGCTGGAAGACCGGATGGTCAAGAATTTCCTGACCGAGCGCACCGGCAATACGCCCGGCGGATCGCGCCACGCGCCGCAGGTGATCGAGACGCGCAAGCCCAGCTTTGACCTGCAGTTCAAGGGCTCGGTCGACGCGACGGATGAGGAGCTGGCGGTCAATCCCAGGGCGCGCTCGGCCCGGCTGCGGGCGGCGGTGCGGACCGATGCCCCGGCTTGGGGAAGGCTGGCGGCATGAGCGCTCTGAAACGCCTGTTCGACTGGAAGGTGCGCGGGATCCGCTGGGTCGAGATCTTCGGCATCCTGTGCGTCGCGGCCATGCTGCTGTCGGTCTATCTGACCAAGGCGGCGGCGGCGCGCCAGTCGAACCGCATCGCCGAGCTGGAGCGCGAGATCGACCAGTCCTCGATGCGCGTGCGCATGCTGCGGGCCGAGGTGGCGCGGCTGGAGAGCCCGGCGCGGCTGGAGGCCCTGTCGCTGCAAGCCGGTCTGGCCCCGATCGGCCAGCCGCCGGTGGTCGAGGCGCCGGTCGCCGAAGAGCCGCCGGTGGACGATGAGGCGGTTGAGCCCGCTCCGGTCGAGGAGGGGGCGCAATGAGCGTGCAGCCGCATCCGTCGTCCGTGCGTCGTCCGGTCGGGCGACGGCCCAGACTCCAGACTCCGTCGTGGCGCTGGCTGGCCGAGGGCGTGTGGTGGGTCGAGCACAGCTTTGAACGCGCCCGCGCCCATGCCCGCCCCGAAGAGGACAGCCGGGTTCGCATCTTTCTGGTGCTGGCGGCCTTCGGGCTGGTGTTCGCCGGTCTGGGGCTGAAGGCCGGGTATGCGGCGCTGTTCGAGCCGGTGGACGTCGGCTATCGCGGCGCGGCCTCGGATCGCAGTCGGGCCGATCTGGTGGATCGGAACGGGCGGCTGCTGGCCACCGATGTCATCTTCTATGCCATGTTCATCGACCCCTCGCAGGTCTGGGACCGGGATGTGGCCTATCGCGAAATCCGCCGGGTCATGCCGGGGCTGGATGCGGACCGGCTGAAGGGCGCGATCTGGGGCGAGCGCCCGGTCATCGTGGCCAGCGGCCTGACGCCCGACGCGCGCGCGCGGGTGCATGATCTGGGGCTGGGCGGCGTGACCTTCGCCATGGAGGACGGCCGCGTCTATCCGCTGGAGGGCGAGGCCAAACACCTGATCGGGGCAACCGATACGGGCGGGCAGGGTATCTCCGGCGTCGAACTGGCCTTCGACAAGGAACTGCGGGCCGAGGGCGCTGCGGGCGAGCCGTTCGAGCTGTCGATCGACCTGAGGATTCAGGGGGTCGTCGAGAGCGAACTGGCCACCACCATGGCCGAGACCGGGGCCAAGGCCGGGGTGGCGATCGTCACCAATGTCCAGACCGGCGAGGTCCTGGCCATGGCCAGCTGGCCGGAGTCAGGCTCGCGCAATCTGGCGACCTCGGGCCACTATGAAATGGGCTCGGTGTTCAAGAGCTTTGCGGTGGCGGCCGGACTGGATACCGGGGCGGCCGATATGACCACCCTGTTCGATGCGTCCGAGCCCTTCATGATCGGCAAGCGCCGGATCACGGACTTCCACGCCCAGAACCGCGTCATGACGCTGGAGGAGGTCTATCTGCACTCGTCCAACATCGGCACCTCGCGACTGGCGGTGCAGATGGGTCCGGTGGTGATGAAGGACTATTTCGGGCGGCTGGGCCTGCTGGACCGAGCGCCCATCGAGCTGCGGGAGTCGGCGGCGCCCAAGTTGCCCGACGACTGGACCCCCTCGACGCTGGCATCGCTGTCTTTCGGCTACGGCATCATGGTGACGCCGGTGCAGGTGATTGCGGCGGTCGGCTCGCTGAGCAATGGCGGGCGCTATGTGCCGCTGAGCCTGCGCAAGGGCGGTGCTGTCGGTGTTGAGCCGAGGGCGGTGGTCACGCCGCAGACCAGCCTGAACATGCTGGACCTGATGCGCCGTAATGTGGTGCGCGGCTCGGGTGGACGGGCCAATGCGCCGGGCCTGCGCGTCGGCGGCAAGACCGGCTCGGCCAACAAATGGACCGGCAGCGGCTATGATCCGGCGGTGGCGGTGGGCACCTTCATCGGCGTCTTCCCTGCGGACGGGCCGCTGGATGCGCCGCGCTATGCCATTCTGGTGCTGGTCGATGAGCCGGGCCAGTATCCGCGCACCGGCGGCTTTGTCGCCGCGCCCGCCGTGGGACGGATCGCCGACCGCATCGCCCCGTTCGTTGGCGTTGAACGCGCCGATGACCGCTGGCAGCTGGCCGATGGTCGCCCGAACCCGACGCTCAAGGACATGGAGGCCTCGCTGTGATGCACAGCCAGCGCCTGTCCGATCTGCTGAAGCGGGATGTGCCGTCCGATCCGATGATCACCGGCGTGACCGCCGACAGTCGCCGGGTCGATGCCGGTAGTCTGTTCGTCGCCCTGCCCGGAACGGTACAGGACGGGCGCGCCTTCATCCCGCAGGCACTGGCCCGGGGTGCGGCCGCTGTGCTGGCTCCGACTGACACGCCGGTCGGCACGGCGCCTGTGCTGGTGACGGCCGGCGATGTGCGCCGCGCCTATGCGCTGGCTGCGCGGGGATTTTACGGCGCCCAGCCGAAGACCAGCGTGGCGGTGACGGGCACCAACGGCAAGACCTCGGTCGCCACCTTCTGTCGCCAGATCTGGGCCCGCATGGGTCTGGTCTCGGCCAGCCTCGGCACACTGGGCGCGACGGTCCAGCGGGGCGCGGAGGTCAGCGCCCTGACCGGTCCCGGCCTGACCAGTCCGGATGCCGCCGAGGCCGCGCGCCTGCTGGCCGAAATGGCGGCGGGGGGTGTGACCCATCTGGCGCTGGAAGCCTCGTCGCACGGGATCGACCAGCGGCGGCTGGACGGGGTGAGCCTGAAGGCGGCGGCTTTCACCAATCTGACCCAGGATCATCTGGACTATCACGGCGACATGGACGCCTATCGCGCGGCCAAGCTGCGCCTGTTCGAGACCCTGCTGCCCCGGGGGCGGACGGCGGTTCTGAATGCCGACTCTGAGGCCTATTCGCGTTTTGCGGCCGCCGGGATCATGTCGGGGCTGGACATTCTGGGCGTCGGCGAGCGAGGCCGTGACCTGACGCTGATGGGCCGAGAGGCCCGGCCGGAAGGCCAGAAGCTGGTGCTGGAATATCGCGGCGAGAGCCATGAGGTGCTGCTGCCGCTGGCCGGCGCGTTCCAGGCGTCGAACGCCCTGGTGGCGGCCGGTCTGTGCATCGCGGGCGGCGCGGCGGTCGGCGACGTTCTGGCGGCGCTGGAACATATCGAGGGCGCCCGGGGGCGGCTGGAGCGCGTCCGGGCGGGTGAGGCCGGGGGCGGCGCAGAGGTCTATGTCGACTATGCCCATACGCCGGACGGGCTGGAGACGGTTCTGAAGGCGCTGCGACCCCATGTGCGCGGGCGGTTGATCGTGGTGTTCGGGGCCGGCGGCGACCGGGACCGGGCCAAGCGGCCCCTGATGGGACAGGTGGCGGCCGAGCTGGCGGACCTTGCGATCGTCACAGACGACAATCCGCGATCCGAGGACCCGGCGACCATCCGGGCCGAGGTGCGGAACGGCTGTCCCGACGCCGAGGAGATCGGCGACCGGCGTCTGGCCATCCAGTCTGCCATCGACCAGGCGCGCGACGGGGATGTGGTGCTGATCGCCGGAAAGGGGCATGAGCAGGGACAGATTGTCGGCGCAACGGTGCATCCATTCGACGATGTGACCGTCGCCAGTGAGGCCCTGAGCGTTCATGCCTGAGACCCCCGTTTCGCCCCTCTGGACCGCCGACGAAATCGCCCGTGCGACGGGTGGCCAGCGCCATGGTGCGGACTTTGCCGTCGACGGGGTCGCTTTCGACAGCCGCGAGATCGACGCTGGCAAGCTGTTTGTGGCGCTGCGCGGGGTGCGCGACGGTCATGACTTTGCGGGGACGGCGTTCGAGGCGGGCGCGTCGGGCGCGCTGGTCGAACGCGTCGTGGATGGCGGGCCGTGCGTCACGGTGGCCGACACGCTGAGGGCGCTGGAGGCATTGGGACAGGCCGCGCGCGACCGGTCGTCGGCGCGGCGGGCGGCGGTGACCGGCAGTGTCGGCAAGACCAGCGTCACCCAGGCGATCAAGGCCGGGCTCGATCTGGCGGGCCCGGCCCATGCCTCGGTCAAGAGCTACAACAATCACATCGGCGTGCCGCTGACGCTGGCGCGTATGCCACGAGAGACGGCGCGCGCCGTGTTCGAGATCGGCATGAATGCGCCGGGCGAGATTGCGCCCCTGTCGCAAATGGTGCGGCCGCACGTGGCCTGTGTGACCACGGTCGGGCCGGTGCATATCGAGGCCTTTGCTGACGGCGAGGCCGGAGTGGCGCGCGAGAAGGCGGGTGTGTTCGAGGGCCTTGAGCCGGGCGGCATCGCGGTGATCAACGGCGACAATCCCTGGACGCGGTTACTGGCCGAGGTGGCGCGCGAGCACGGGGCGGAGGTGCGGCTGTTCGGCAGCGCAGCGGATCATGATGCGCGCCTGCTGGACTTTCAGCCGGATGCCGAGGGGGCCACGGTCTCGGCGACCTTTGACGGGCAGGCGCTGGAGTTTCGCCTGCGCCAAACGGGCTATCACTGGGGGCTGAACAGTCTGGCGGTGCTGACGGTGCTGCGGGCCATGGACGTGCCGCTGGATACGGCGCTGGAGGCCCTGGCCGGGTTCTCGCCGCTGGCGGGTCGCGGACAGGTGCGGCAGGTCCGGCTGGCGTCCGGCGGGACCTTCACCCTGATCGACGAAAGCTATAACGCCAATCCGCTGTCGATGACGGCCGGGTTCAGAAGCCTGGGCGCGCGCATCGTGCCGGAGGGCGGACGCCGGGTGGTGTTCCTGACCGACATGCTGGAACTGGGCGATCAAGCCGAGGCGATGCATGCCGGACTGGCCGAGCCGCTGGATGCGGCAAAGGTCGATGTCGTTCATACTGCGGGCGCGATGATGCGCCACCTGCATGACGCCCTGCCGCCTGTGCGGCGTGGGGACTGGCGCGAGACAGCGGCGCAGCTGTCGAACGAGGTCGCGGGTCTGGTCCGCGACGGAGATACGGTCATGGTCAAGGGATCGAACGGCTCTCGCGCCGGGCAGATCGCGACCGCCCTGGCTGGCTTGCATTCTGACGATGGGGCTTAAGGAGGCCGTCCGGTGTTTTACCTGCTCTATCTCTACTATGCGGATGTCGCTCAGGATTATCCGCTTCTGAACCTGGTCCAGTACCAGACGGTGCGCGTGGCGCTGGCGTTGGCCACCGCCATGATCGTGGCCGTGGCCATGGGCAGCCGCTTCATTTCCTGGATGCGCAAGAAGCAGGGCAAGGGCCAGCCGATCCGCGAGGACGGGCCGGTCTCGCACCTGTCGAAGGTGGGCACGCCGACCATGGGCGGGCTGATGATCCTGGCCGGGATCGCGGCGGGCGTGTTCCTGTGGGCCGATCTGACCAACCCCTATATCTGGATCGTGTCGCTTGTGACGGCGGCCTTTGCCGTGCTGGGCTTTGTCGATGACTACGCCAAGGTCTCAAAGCAGACCTCGGCCGGGTTGACCTCGAAGCAGAAGCTGATCGCCCAGACCATTGTGGCGGTGATCGCGGGTGTGCTGACCGTGCTGTGGATGACGCCCTCGACCTCGGCCGGGCTGGAAACGTCCATTGCCTTCCCGTTCTTCAAGGATGTGCTGCTGAACATCGGCTGGTTCTATGTGGCGTTCGCCGCCTTCACCATCGTCGGCTTTTCCAATGCGGTGAACCTGACCGACGGGCTGGATGGGCTGGCCATTGTGCCGGTGATGATGGCCTCGGCGGCGTTCGGCATGATCGCCTATCTGGCGGGCAATTTCGTCTTCTCGGAATATCTGCAGATCCACCATGTGCCGGGGTCGGGCGAACTGGCGGTGTTCCTCGCGGCCATCATTGGCGGCGGCACGGGCTTCCTCTGGTACAATGCGCCGCCGGCCAAGATCTTCATGGGCGACACGGGATCGCTGGCGCTGGGCGGGGCCCTGGGCGCGGTGGCGGTGACCACCAAGCACGAGCTGGTGCTGGGTATCGTCGGTGGCCTGTTCGTGCTGGAGGCGCTCTCGGTCATGATCCAGGTCGGCTATTTCAAGGCGACCAAGAAGCGCGTCTTCCTGATGGCGCCGATCCACCATCATTTCGAGAAGATGGGCTGGCCCGAGTCGACCGTGGTGATCCGGTTCTGGATCGTGTCGGCGATGCTGGCGCTGGCGGGTCTGGCGACCCTGAAGCTGAGATAGACGATGATCCGGGTCCCGGGCTTTGAGGGCAGGCGGGTCGCGGTCTTCGGCCTTGGACGGTCGGGGCTAACGGCGGCGCGTGCGCTGAAGGCCGGGGGTGTAGAGCCCGTGCTGTGGGATGACGGCATCAGCAGCCGGATGCAGGCCGAGGCCGAGGGGTTTGCGGTCGAGGACCTGACGACCTCGGACTGGTCGGGCTTTGCCGCCCTGGTGCTGGCGCCGGGCGTGCCGCTGACCCACCCCGTGCCGCACTGGACGGTCGAGAAGGCGCAGGAGGCCGGGGTCGAGATCATCGGGGACCTTGAGCTGTTCGCGCGGGCGCTGGCGGGGCTGCCCGAGGGCGAGTGGCCGCAGGTGGTGGCGATCACGGGGACGAACGGCAAGTCGACGACCACGGCGCTGATCGCCTGGGTGCTGAAGCAGGCCGGGCTGACGGTGCATATGGGCGGCAACATCGGCATCGGCGTGCTGGCCCTGCCGGAGCCTGTGCCCGGCGCGGTCTATGTGATTGAGTGCTCGTCTTATCAGCTGGACCTGACCACCCGCTTTGCGCCGGATGTGGCCATCCTGACCAACATCAGTCCGGACCATCTGGATCGCCATGGGGGGATGGACGGGTATGTGGCGGCCAAGGCGCGGATCTTTGCGCACAGGGGCCCGGGGGCAGTGGCCCTGATCGGTGTGGATGAGCGCTGGGGTGCAGAGCTGGCAGCCGAGGTTGAAGGTGCGGTCTCTGTCGGGGTCGGGGGAGAGTACCGACCCTCGGCGGGTCAGCTGGAGACTCCTTCGGATGCCATCGACCTGTCCGGCGCGCGCTCGCTGGCGGGCCGTCACAATGCGCAGAACGCGGCTTTTGCCTATGCCGCGGCGCGGGCGCTGGGGGTGGATCATGAGGCTGCGGTCGAAGGCCTGCTGTCCTTCCCCGGGCTGGCGCATCGGATGGAACCGGTCGGCCAAATTGGCCAAGTGAAGTTCGTCAATGACTCCAAGGCGACCAATGCCGATGCGACGCGGCAGGCGCTGGCGGCCTATGAGCGGGTGTTCTGGATTGCCGGCGGGCGGGCCAAGGCGGGCGGGATCGACGATCTGGCCGAGCTGTTCCCCCGGGTGGTCGAGGCCTTTCTGATCGGCGAGGCGGCGGGCCCGTTCGCGGCGGCGCTGGGCGACACCCCCCACCGGATCAGCGGCGACATGGCCAGCGCGGTCCAGCAGGCTTACGAGGCGGCCTCGCGCACAGGCCGCGAGGAGGTGGTGCTGCTGAGCCCCGCCGCCGCCAGCTTTGACCAGTTTCCCGATTTCGAGGTGCGGGGCGAGGCGTTCCGCGCCGCTGCCCTGGCCCTTGGTGCCCAGTCTGAAGGGGCGGCATGACCCAGACCTATGTGCCGCCCTTTTCCCGCAGCGACCAGAGCCTGCTGGCCAGGTGGTTCTGGACGGTGGACCGCGGGCTGGTGATCGCCGCCATGGTTCTGATGGGCATCGGCGTGGCCCTGTCGTTCGCCTCAAGCCCCGCAGCCATTCTGGCCGACGAGGGACTGTCCAACCCGTTCCACTATTCGATCCGCATGATCGCGTTCGTGGCGGCGGGGGTCGGGGTGATGCTGGGGGCGTCGCTGCTGTCGCCGCGGGGTGTGCGACGGGTGGCGGCCTTTGCGCTGGTGGGGGCGCTGCTGGTCATGGCGGTCCTGCCGATCCTGGGCAATGAGGCCAAGGGCGCGACCCGGTGGATCCTGATTGGACCGTTCAGCCTGCAGCCGTCCGAGTTCGCCAAGCCGGCGCTGATCGTGCTGGCGGCCTGGATGTTCGCCGAGGGGCAGAAGGGTCAGGGCGTGCCGGGCGTGTCGATCGCCTTTGCTTTCTATGCCGTGACGGTTGGCCTGTTGCTGATCCAGCCAGACATCGGCCAGACGCTGTTGATCACGACGACCTTCATGGCGGTCTTCTTCATGGCGGGCGTGCCGTTGAAGTGGATGGCGGTGCTCGGCGGGCTGGTCATGTCGGGCATCTTCTCGCTGTATTTCCTGTTCGATCACGTGCGGGAACGGGTGGCCAAATTCCTCGCGCCCGGTCAGGAGGACACCCACCAGATCGACCGCGCCTCCGAGGCGATCCGGGCCGGGGGCCTGTTCGGGCGCGGCGTCGGCGAGGGCGTGATGAAGCGCCATGTGCCGGACCTGCATACCGACTTCATCTATTCGGTCGGGGCGGAAGAGTTCGGCCTGATCCTGTCGCTGGTGATCATCAGCCTTTATGCCTTCATCGTGCTGCGAGGTCTGTCGCGGGCCATGCGGTTGAACGACCCGTTTGAACAGACGGCGGCGGCGGGGCTGTTCATGCTGATCGGTCTGCAGGCGGCGATCAATATGGCGGTGAATCTGAACCTGATCCCGACCAAGGGGATGACCCTGCCCTTCATCAGCTATGGCGGGTCGTCGATGGTGGCCATGGGGCTGACCATGGGGCTGGCCCTGGCCTTGACCCGCAGGCGAGCGGGGGCCTACGAGCCCGGTACCGGTCGACGCCCGGCGCCCAAGCTGGGCCGCATTCTTCCATAGGGACATCCATGACCAAGGTCTGTGTCGTTGCTGCCGGAGGAACCGGCGGGCATCTGTTTCCGGCCCAGGCGCTGGCCGAGGAGATGGCGCGGCGCGGCTGGCGGATCGTGCTGGCCACGGATCGGCGGGGTCAGGCCTTTGCCGAGCATTTCCCGGCGGACGAGCGACTGGCGCTCGACTCGGCGACGGGCAGCGGGCCGATCGGCCTGCTTAAGGCCGGGGTCAAGATTGCCATAGGCGTGGCCCAGGCGCGCAAGGCGTTTCGGCGGCTGGAGGCCTCGGTGGTGGTGGGCTTTGGCGGCTATCCGTCGGCCCCGTCGCTGCTGGCGGCGATGAGCATGGGCCTGCCGACGCTGATCCATGAGCAGAATGCGGTGCTGGGGCGCACCAACCGGCTGCTGGCCGGACGGGTCGGGACAGTGGCCTCGGCCTTTCCCACGCTGGGGCGTCTGCCCGACGGGCTGAAGGACCGGCTGGAGGTGGTCGGCAATCCGGTTCGTCCGCCGATCGCGGCGCTGGCGGGCAAGGCCTATCGTGCACCGGGTGCCGGGGGCGACATCCACCTGTTGGTGACGGGCGGCAGTCAGGGCGCGCGGATCCTGTCGGACACCGTGCCGCGCGCGGTGGCGGCCCTGCCCGAGGCGCTGCGCAAGCGGCTGAAGGTGGTGCAGCAGGCACGGCCGGAGTTTCTGGACGCCGCCGCCGCCATCTATGCCGGGGCGGGCGTCGCGGCCGAGGTCGCGCCCTTCTTTTCTGACATGGCGTCGCGGCTTGCCGAGGCGAATCTGGCCATCGGCAGGGCCGGGGCCTCGACCTGCACCGAGCTGGCGGTGGTCGGCCTGCCGTCGGTTCTGGTGCCGCTGAAGATCGCCACCGATGACCACCAGCGGTTTAATGCGCGGGGTCTGGTCGAAGCGGGCGGGGCGGTGCTGATCCTCGAGGATGATCTCACCGTCGAAGGTTTGACCGCGACCCTGTCGGGCATTCTGGGAGAGCCGGGCCGTCTGGCAGCCATGGCGGAAGGGGCGAGCGCGGTGGCTCTGCCGGATGCGGCGGCGCGGCTGGCCGATCTGGTCGAGGCCTCCGCCGGTTAAACGGCCTCAGGCGTCAGGGATCGGCACCTGACCGCCCGCGACGCACAGCTGTTCGACCTCGAACCAGTCCTCCAGCATGGACTCGCGAGCTTCGGGCGTTTCCTGGAGGGCCAGGATACGGGTCAGTTGGTCGGAAATACCCGCCGCGCGCTCAATCACGTTCTCGCGGGTCAGGCCCACACGACCGCCGAGGGCTTCCGCACGATCAAGGAAGACGACCGTCATGTCTTCATAGATCTGGACACCGTCCAGTGCTGCGATCTCGGGCTGACGCGAATGGGCGAAGAAGATGCCGGCGCAGGCGATGCTGTCGTCGAGGTCCAGTGGCTCGATGGCCGGATCCTGTGAGGGAGCACCAACGGAGGCCAGTGACAGGGCGATGAGGGAGGAGAGGATCATGACTATCTCGATGTTGGGAGAGGAAAGGCCAGAAAGACATCAGGCCCCGGCGTTGGCCGGGGCCTGATGCAGACTGATCAGGTCAGGAATCGACTATTCTTCTTCGAGTACGGCTTCGAGGCAGCGGTCCAGACCCGGACCCCAGCTGTAGATAACCTGCTGCTTGGCGGTCATCCCGGACTGGGCGTCGACCCGTTCCATGATCTGGACGGCCTCGGCGACGGCGGCCTCGATGACCTGGTCTTCCGACAGGCCACGGGCGGCCGGCAGGGCCTGGGCGCGGTTCAGCATGACGCCGGTGGCGGCTTCAAGGGCGCTGACGTCTTCCGGGTCGGCCTGGATCTTCGAGAAGGCGAAGAACATGGCCGAGCAGGTCAGATGTTGCTGATAGTTCAGCGGTGCGCTTTGGGCCGAAGCGGTGCCTGCGGCCAGCAGAGCGAGAGCAGCAATGCCGCCGGCGAGGGTATATTTGGTGGTCAGCATGATGATGTGCTCCTGTTGCGTGCACCTTTGGTACAGCAAGATCCTGTCAGGCCCCCCTGACTGTTCCTGACCATGGCGGATCAGCGAGGGCTTGCCTAGGGCCGGAAAGTCACATCAGAATGCGGCGATGGCATTCCTCGACGGCGGCCTCGACACTTCCAAGGACCGGCCCCTCAGGGGCTGTGCCTGTACAGGCCACGGTCAGCATTTCCTCGGCGTCACCGCCCGGTGATACGGGAAAGGGCGGCTGATCCTCTGGCACGGACGGACCTTCGACGCCGTCAGCCAGAACCGAGGCAAAATCCAGCCGGTCGGCGGTGCGCGCCTCGCAGTCAAAGGCCCACCAGGACCAGCCGCCCCAGAAGGGCTGACCCTCGACCTCGAACCCCGTTTCGGCCACCTGGAGGGTGCGCACTCGCACCTGACTGCCCGACATCTCGCGGGTCGACAGATCGACGAACACCGCAAACCGGCCGACCCCGCTGAGCACCAGTCGGGGCTCCTGTGCCTCGGCCGGTGCCGACGACAGAGCCGCGGCCGCCGCTCCGGCCAGCAGGCTAAGGAGAACAGGTTTCATTAACTTCATCCGATCATCCCGCTTTTAGAGGCCCGCTGTATCTTCCCACCATGTTTGACCAGCAGATGGCCCTTTCCAACGTGGTTGCCGCGCCGGACCGGCGGGTCCGGTCTCGTGTACCGCACCGGCTGACCAGGCGCGAGGGAGAACGCATCCGCCTGCTGGGCCAGTTGATGGACAAGGTGCGGCCCGAGGAGGTCATGCACCAGCTGGAGACCTGGGTCGAGGCCGAGGTCAAGGCGGTCATCGCCAATCACAATCTACACAGCCTGCATCTGGTCCGGACCGAGCCACGGCTGGCGGAATTCTATGCCTGCGCCGATCTGATCCAGATCGACTCCACGCCGCTGGTCGCCTTCGGGCGTCTGGTGGGGCGAGGCACGCGGGGGAAGCATCGCTCGACATATCTGGACTGGCGCGAGCATTTCTGGAGTCTGGCGGACCGCAAGGGCTGGCGGGTCATGTTCATCGGCGGGGCCGAGGGCGTGGCCGACATGGCGGCCGAGCGACTGAAGGCGCGGCACGGTCGTGTCGATCTGGCAGTTCGGTCTGGCTATTTCGATGCGGCGCCGGGGTCAGAGGACAACCGCCGACTGGTGGCCGAGGTCGCCCAGTTTGCGCCGCAGGTGCTGCTGGTCGGTATGGGCATGCCCCGGCAGGAAATCTGGATCGCCGACCATCTGGACGCCCTGCCCGACTGTGTGGTGCTGAACGTCGGCGCCGCCTTCGACTATGAGGCCGGGGTTCAGAAGGCCGCGCCCCGCTGGATGGGCAAGGCGGGGCTGGAATGGCTGTACCGGCTGGCGGTCGATCCCCGGCGCCTGTTCCACCGCTATTGCGTGGAACCCTGGCACCTGATCGGCCCGATCATGGACGATCTGAAGGCCGCGCTGAAGCGTTAGGCCACCAGCTTTTCGGCCTGCTTCAGATCGACGCTGACGAGTTGCGAGACGCCGCGCTCGGGCATGGTGACGCCGTACAGGCGGTCCATGCGGCTCATGGTCACCGGGTTGTGGGTGATGACGATGAAGCGGGTGTCGGTGCGGTTGCGCATCTCGTTCAGCATGCGGCAGAAGCGGTCGACGTTGGCGTCGTCCAGCGGCGCGTCGACCTCGTCCAGCACGCAGACGGGGGCCGGATTGGCGAGGAAGACGGCAAAGATCAGGGCGGCCGCCGTCAGGGCCTGTTCGCCGCCGGACATCAGGCTCATGACCGCCAGCCGCTTGCCGGGGGGGCAGGCGTAGATCTCGAGGCCGGCTTCCAGCGGGTCGTCGGATTCAACCAGTTTCAGCTCGGCCTGACCGCCGTCGAACAGGGCCTCGAACAGGGCCTTGAAGTTGTCGTTGATGATGTCGAAGGCTGCCAGCAGGCGCTCGCGGCCCTCGGCGTTCAGTTCGTCGATGCCGTCCCGCAGGCGGGCGATGGCTCCGGTCAGATCGGCGCGCTCGGTGCGCATGGCCTCCAGCCGGTCGGCGTATTCGCCGGCCTCTTCCTCGGCGCGCAGATTGACGGCGCCGAGGTGCTCGCGCTCGCGCTCCAGCCCGGAGAGCAGGCTTTCGGCGCCGGCCACGTCGGCGGGGCGGGCGACGGCGTCTTCCGACAGCTTGGCTTCAAGGGCTTCGGGCGTCAGCTGAGAGGTTTCGCGGAGGCGATTGACGGCGAGGTCGAGGGCGTCCTCGGTCGCGCGGGCGCGCTCGACCAGACCGGCGCGGGCCTCGCGGGCCTGTGAAGCAGCGGCGTCGGCCGCGCGAGATGCCCGGTCCGCTTCGGTGGCGCGGGTTTCGGCCACGGACAGGGCGTCAGACGCGGCCTTCTTGCGCGTTTCCGCAGCGGTCAGGGTGTCCAGCAGGGCATTGCGCTTGCCCGTGAATTGCTCCGGGGCCTGAGCGGCGACCTTGAGCTGATCGGCGGTGGTGGCCTGTTCGGCTTCGAGGGCGGACAGGCGGGTGCGGGCCTCCTGGCCTCGGCCGGACCAGGCATCACGCTCGCGGGTCAGGGTTTGCAATTGACGGGTGCGGCCCTCGACGGCGCGGGCCTCGGTATCGCGCTCAAGGCGGGCCTGTGCGGTGGCGGCGCGGGCCGCTTCGACCGCGGTCCGGGCCTCGGCGACCCGTGCTCGAAGGTCGCCCGGCGAGGTGGCGGGGCTCTCGATGGCGCGGGAGTCCTCGACCGCCGTGACGGCCGCTGCGATCTCGGTGTCGAGGCGGGCCAGGGACTCATCCAGCGACTGGGCGCGGGCTTCGCGGCGGGCGGTGTCGCGGGCGAGGGCCTCGACCCGGTCGCGGGCGGCGGCGACGGCCTTGTCGAGGGTGAACGGCACGAGGCGGGCAGCCTTGACCGCTTCGTCGGCGCCCCGAAGGCGTTCGGTGAGGGATTTCAGCTCGGTCTGGGCGGCGTCCAGTGCCGGGCGGCCCTGATCGATCTCGGTCTCGACCTCTGACAGGCGGGTGCGCTGTTCAAGGCGGATGGCGGCGGGGCGGGGGGCCTCGGCCCGGACGACCAGCCCGTCCCAGCGATAGAGGTCGCCCATTGCCGTCACCAGACGGGCGCCGACGGGCAGCAGGCGCGACAGGTGCGGAGCCCGATCGGCCGGGGCAACCCCGCACCACGCCAGACGCGCCGACAGGGCCTCGGGGGCCGTGACGTGATCGGACAGGGGGGCGACGCCCTCAGGCCAGACGGCGGGCTCGGCATCAGCCCCGGACCAGTGGGCGGCGGCGGCGGGGTCGAGGGCGGCGTCCAGGTCTTCGCCCAGGGCTGCGGCCAGCGCCGCCTCATAGCCGCGGGCAGCCTGAACGGAATCGAGGGCCGGGGGGTGGTCGCGCTTGCCGCGGGCCAGAAGCTGGGCGAGGCCCCGGGCCTCGGTCTGCAGACGGCCCAGCTTGTCCTCGAGCGTGCGGGCGGTGGTGCGGGCATCCTGTTCGGCACGGGCCAGCTCGGCACGGTCGGCCTCGGCCTGCTCGACGGCCTCGCGGGCGGCGGCCAGATCGGCCTGGGCGCGGACCAGCGTCGCTTCGGCCTCGGCCTGCTCGGGGGTGTCGGAGGGGGCGAGCGCCTCACGCTCGGCGGCGGTCTGGGCGCGGGAGGCCTCGAGGCGTGCCAGCCGGGTTTCGGCCTCCTGACGTCGGGCGGCTTCGGCGCGGGCGCGCGCCTCGACGGCGGCCAGTTCGGAGGTCAGCCGTTCTACCTCGGCCTCGGCGGTCTGGCGGGCAGACTCGGCCTGTTCGAGGGCGCGGTCCAGTTCGGGGCCACGGGTCGGTGCGGCCTCGATCTCGGCCTCGAGCGCCGCCACGGCGTCGGACAGGCGGGTCAGTTCGCTCTCGGCATCGCCCGCCATGGCCGTTTCGCGGGCGAGGTCGGCGGCGATGCGGGCGGCCTCGCGCTCCAGCCGTTCGACCTCGGCGCGGGCGGCCTGTTCGGCCATGTCGAGACGGTCGCGCTCCAGCGTGGCCCGGTGCAGGACGGCGCCGGCCACCGCATCTTCTTCGCGGGCGGGCTTGAGGCCTTCCTGCGCCTTGAGGGCCTCGGTCCGCGCGTGGGCCGAGGCGACCTCGGTCTTGCCGACCTCGACCTCCGCCTCGCGCAGGGCGGTCGTGGCGTCGTCGCGGGCCTGCACGGCTTCCTTCCAGCGGGCCAGCAGGACGGCGGATTGCAGGGCCCGGATCTCGGCGGAAATCTTGCGGTATTTCTCGGCCTGACGGGCTTCGCGCTTCAGGCGGGTAAGGGCGGTTTCCAGCTCCTTGCCGATGTCGTCCAGCCGGTCGAGGTTGGTCTCGGCGGCCTTGAGGCGCAGCTCGGCCTCATGCCGGCGGGTGTGCAGACCCGAGACGCCCCCGGCCTCTTCCAGAATGCGGCGGCGGTTCTGGGGCTTGGCGGCAATCAGCTCGGAGATCTGACCCTGACGCACGAGGGCGGGCGAGTTGGCCCCGGTCGAGGCGTCGGCGAACAGCAGCTGGACGTCGCGGGCGCGGACCTCCTTGCCGTTGATGCGGTAGGTCGAGCCCTGACCCCGGTCGATACGGCGCGAGACCTCGAGCACGGCGGAATCGGTAAAGGGCTGCGGCGCGCGGCGCTGGGCATTGTCGATGCTGAGCGAGACCTCGGCGTGACTGCGCGCCGGGCGGTCGGCGGCCCCGGCAAAGATGACGTCGTCCATGCCCTGACCGCGCATGGCCTTTGCGGAGTTGGCCCCCATGACCCAGCGAAGGGATTCCAGCACATTGGACTTGCCGCAGCCGTTCGGTCCAACAATGCCGGTCAGGCCCGGGGTGATGTGCACCTCGGTCGGATCGACGAAGGATTTGAACCCGACAAGCCTGAGCCGCTGGAACTGCATCGGGCCGGGGCGTCAGTCGGCCGAAGGGGGTGCGGGACGCGGCTGACCGGCGATGGCGGCCTCAATCTCGTCGGCCGTGCGGGCCGACGTCACGACACCGTCGAGGAACAGGGTCGGCGTACTGCGCACACCCAGGCTGGAGGCCTGACGGGCGCGGGTCTCGATCTCGGCATAGCGAGCGTCGTCGCTGACGCAGGCCTGGGCCTGATCAAGCGGCAATTCCGCGGCTGTTGCGGCTGAGATCAGCCAGCCATCGACGTTTCCGCTTTGCAGATAGGTCGCCTGACCCCGGAACAGGGCGCCCAGCGCGTCGTCATAATGTTCGGGTGCCGCACAGCGGGCCAATACGGCTCCGGCCAAGGCCAGCTCGGGGGGATTGGTCGGCAGGTCGCGCCAGACGACGCGAACCTGACCGGTGTCGATCAGGCGACGCTTGATCTCGGGGAAGTCCGCCTCATGCCAGGTGGCGCAGTGGCTGCAGACCGTCGAAAGATAGGCGGTCAGGGTCACGGGCGCGTCTTCCCGGCCGAGGGTGCGATCAGCGGGATCGACCGCCAGCACCCGCTCGGGCGCGGCCATGGGCGGCGGGGCCGGCCGCACTGCCTGCTGGGCCAGCGCGGGCTGGCCCAGGGCGAGAACCGCCAGAGCAGTCAGTGTGGCAAGACCCGCGACGCGCATGAGGTTTACTTGGCCAGTTCGGCGTCGACGGCGGCCGAGAGGGCTTCCATCGAGCTGTTCGGCACGCGCGTCCCGTTGACGAAGAAGGTTGGGGTGGCGGTCACGCCTTCAGATCGGGCGGACTGAATGCGACCTTCGAGGGCGGCCAGGGCCTCGGGGTCGGTGACGCAGGTGCGGTATTCTTCCTCGCTGAGGCCGACGGAGGTGGCGATGCGGCTGAGGGTGGCGGCCGGCGGGATCCCCTGTCCCCACTCGCGTTGGCTGGCCATGATTTCCTCGACCACTTCGAAATATCGATCCTCACCGGCGCAGCGGGCCAGCAGGAAGCCGGCGGCGGCGACATCGGCGGGCGGGGTCGGGAACTCCCGGAAGATGAAGCGTACCTGATTGGTGTCGACATATTTGGCCTTGAACTCGGGCCAGACCTGCTCCTGCCAGCCCGCGCAGGCACCACAGGTGACCGAGGCGTATTCCACGACCGTGACCTTGGCCCCTTCAGGGGCACCCTTGGCCATGTCGCCCTGGGCGGCCTGTCCACCGTCAGACCCGCCGCAGGCAGCGAGCGTGCCCATGGCAGCGAGGGCGGCGCCGGTCATGGCAGCGCGGCGGCTCATGGCGCTGAAACGGAAGCGGGCGGTCTTGGGGCCGGTGGACATGGGTCAATCCTCTTGACGGTCAGCGCGCGAAAGGCGGGTCATATACAGCGAGTCCTTGGCTAGGACCCTGCCCCGGCTTTGTCGAGACGCCTTGCGGCAAAGTTTTGTTCTAGGGCCTGCCGCTGCGCCGATTGAGCACGCTGCGGCCCAGCCGTTCGAGGGCTGCGGCCAGTGGCGCGGGGGCCGCGACGACCGAGGCCTTGAGCGCGGCTTCGTCGGCGGCACCGAGCGGGGGCGGGGCGGCAGGTTTGGTCAGCGGGGCGCGCGAACGTGCGGCGCGCGGGCCGATCGGTCCCTGGGCGATGCGCAGACGCTCGACCGCGCCCTGGCCGAGGAACAGATTGACCCGTTCCAGAATGTGCGCCGACTGGTGCTGGACCAGCAGGGCGGCGGGGCCGGCCACGCGAAGCTCCAGCGTGGCGCCGGCTGATTGACCGTCGGGGCTCTTGCGGGGGCGGGTCAGTTTCTGGGGACGGGTGACGGCGGCCAGCCGCTCGCCGACAATCTCGGGCCAGCGGGCCTCAAGTGCATCCGCCCCCCGGCCATAGCGATCATCCAGGGTGCGGATCAACTTTTCCAGCGCCCGGCCGACACGCGGCGTCGGGCGCGGCAAGGGACGGGTCTTGCGGCGGGCCAGAATGGCGCGGGCTTCGTCTTCCGTGGGCAGCGGGCGGGGCATGGTGTCACTATACCCCGGGATGTCATGCGCTCCTATGCTGCGGACCATGAGCCCCCCCGATTCTGACAGACTGGCCGCGATCCGCAGCGCGCTGATGGACTGGTATGGCGTCCATGCCCGGGACCTGCCGTGGCGCATGGCACCGGGATCTGCGGAGCGGGCTGACCCCTATCGCGTCTGGTTGTCGGAGGTGATGCTGCAGCAGACCACCGTGCCGCACGCCACGCCCTATTTTCAGGCGTTCGTCACGCGCTGGCCGACGGTCGGGGCGCTGGCGGCGGCGCCGGACGAGGCCGTCATGGGCGCTTGGGCGGGGCTGGGGTACTATGCGCGGGCCCGAAACCTGCTGGCCTGTGCCCAGGCGGTGGCGCGCGATCATGGCGGGGTGTTTCCCGATACCGAAGACGGCCTGCGGGCCCTGCCGGGATTGGGGGCCTATACGGCGGCGGCGGTGGCCGCGATCGCCTTTGGTCGCCGGGCGGTGGTGGTCGACGGCAATGTCGAGCGGGTGATGGCGCGACTGTTCACCGTGGACACGCCCTTGCCGAAGGGGCGCCCGGAGCTGAGGGCGCTGGCCGATGCCCTGACGCCGGAGCCGGAGACTTTTGATCCGGGCGACTGGGCCCAGGCCCTGATGGATCTGGGGTCGCGCATCTGTCGGCCGCGATCACCGCTGTGCGGGCAGTGTCCGCTAGCCGGGGACTGTCAGGCACGGGCCAGCGGCCCGCCCGAGGCCTGGCCGAAGAAGCTGGCCAAGGTGCCCAAGCCCCGGCGCGAGGGGCTGGTCTGGGTACTGGTCGACAAGGCCGGCCGGGTCGGTCTGGTCAAGCGGCCGGACAAGGGCCTGCTGGGCGGAATGTTGGGCCTGCCGACCTCGGGCTGGGATGCCGGGGAGGCCAGCGGACCGCCCGTCGTCGCCGACTGGGTCGAGGCCGGCACGGTGCGCCACGTCTTCACCCATTTCGAGCTGGAGCTGGAGGTGATGCGCGCCGAAGGGCAGGCCGACCTGATCTGGCGCGAGGTGGCTGAGGCCGAGGCGACCCTGCCGACGGTGTTCAGAAAGGTGCTGGTGCGGGCGCTGGCTGCCTGATCCTCCCCAGCGCAGCGGGGGAGGGGGACCACGGAGTGGTGGAGGGGGCGACCGCACCTAAGGCGTTTGAAAGTCTGCAGTCTGAAAGCGCTTGGGAAGACGGCGTGCCCTGTCCGCCCCCTCCACCGCCTGCGGCGGTCCCCCTCCCCCGTGAACGGGGGAGGAGCTATCCCCTACATCGCCGCGCGGATTTCGGCGCGCAGGGTGTCGATGGACTTGAAGCCCTGATCGGTCTTGAAGCGCCAGTAGGTCCAGCCGTTACAGGCCGGGGCGTTTTCCATCAGGGCGCCCAGCTTGTGGATCGAGCCGGTCAGGTCGCCGTGGATCAGGCTGCCGTCGGCGCGGACGCGGGCCTCGCGCGAGCCGTCGGGGGCGTACAGGCGGTCGCCGGGCCGCAGCAGGCCGGCCTCGACCAGTGCGCCGAAGGGCACGCGCGGCTCGGACCGTTTGGACCCCATGACGGCCAGATCCTCGGGGTTGGCGGGCACGACGGCGGCGAGGCGCTTTTCGGCCACGCGGATGTAGTCGTCCTCGCGCTCGATGCCGATGTAGCGGCGGCCCAGACGCTTGGCGGCGGCGCCGGTCGTGCCGGTGCCGAAGAAGGGGTCGAGCACCACATCGCCCGGCCGGGTCGAGGCCAGCAGCACGCGGTGCAGCAGGGCCTCGGGCTTTTGCGTGGGATGGGCCTTCTTGCCGTCGGCGTCCTTGATCCGCTCCTCGCCCGTGCACAGGGCGAAGGTCCAGTCGGACCGCATCTGGGTGTCTTCGTTGAAGGCCTTCAGGGCGTCGTAGTTGAAGGTGTAGCGCTTTTGCCCCTGGCTGCGGGCCGCCCAGATCAGGGTTTCGTGGGCATTGGTAAAGCGCGTGCCCTTGAAGTTCGGCATGGGGTTGGACTTGCGCCAGACAATGTCGTTCAGCACCCAGAAGCCGAGGTCCTGAATGGCGGAGCCCAGCCGGAAGACATTGTGATAGCTGCCGATCACCCAGATCGTGCCCTCGGGCTTCAGCACCCGGCGGCACTCGGCCATCCAGGCGCGGGTGAAGGCGTCATAGGCGGCAAAGCTGTCGAACTTGTCCCAGTCGTCGTCGACCGCGTCAACGCGTGAGTTGTCGGGGCGCAGCAGGTCGCCGCCCAGCTGCAGATTATAGGGCGGGTCGGCGAACACCGCATCGACCGAGGCGTCCGGCAGGGACTTCAGCACCTGGATGCAGTCCCCCTTGAGGATGACGTCGGTCTTGAACTCGGACATGCAGGCGCGCCCCTGTGGAAACAAGCGGCGATCCTGAGTCCGCAGGGTTAAGAGGCGGTTAGCCGTGTTGCCGAAAGCGGAGGGAAGGGGCGTCTGGTGCAATCCCGACAAAGTCCGCTATGACGCCCGGATGATCGCACGTCTTCGTCCAGTTCCGTTCCCGATCGGGCCCGTCCACTTCGTCGGCATCGGCGGTATCGGCATGAGCGGCATCGCCGAGATCATGCTCAAGATCGGCTACCAGGTGCAGGGCTCGGACGCCAAGGCCGGGGCCAATACCGAGCGGCTGGAACAGCTGGGCGCGAAGATCTTCATCGGCCACGATGCCGCCCATGTGGGCGAGGAGGTCGCGGCGGTCGTCTATTCCACGGCGGTGCGGGCGGATAACCCCGAGCTGACGGTGGCGCGCGGACGCCGCATTCCGCTGGTGCGGCGGGCGGAGATGCTGGCCGAGTTGATGCGGCTGCAGTTCTCGGTGGCGGTGGGGGGCACCCACGGCAAGACGACTACCACCTCGATGATCGCGGCCCTGCTGGATGCGGGCGGCACCGATCCGACCATCGTCAACGGCGGGATCATCAATGCCTATGGCACCAACGCCAAGGTCGGCGACGGCGACTGGATCGTGGTCGAGGCCGATGAGTCGGACGGCAGCTTCCTGCGGCTGAAGTCGACGGTCGCTGTGGTGACCAATATCGATCCGGAGCATCTGGACCACTACGGCGACTTTGACGGGGTGCGGAAGGCCTTCGTCGATTTCGTCGAGAACATCCCCTTCTACGGCTTTGCCGCCGTATGCCTCGACCACCCCGAGGTGCAGCGGCTGGTGGCGACCATAGATAACCGGCGCATGGTCACCTATGGCACCAATCCGCAGGCCATGGTGCGTGCCATCAACTGCGACATGGGCCCGGACGGGGCGCGCTTTGACGTGGCCTTCCAGAAGCAGGGGCTGGACGCGCTGGACGAGCCCGATGTGCTGGAGGGTCTGTATCTGCCGATGGCGGGGGCGCACAATGTGTCGAACGCCCTGGCCGCCATTGCTGTGGCGCGCGAGCTGGGGATTTCGGACGCCGCGATCCGCGAGGGACTGGCGGGCTTTGGCGGGGTCAAGCGGCGCTTTACGACCACCGGTGTGGTCGATGGTGTGCGCATCGTCGATGACTATGGCCACCACCCGGTTGAGATCGCCGCCGTGCTGAAGGCCGCCCGTCAGGTGGTGCAGAAAACCGAGGGCAGCGGCCGTGTGATCGCCGTCGTCCAGCCGCACCGCTACACCCGCCTGCGCGACCTGATGAATGACTTCTCGACCTGCTTTGCCGATGCGGATTCGGTGCTGGTCGCCGATGTCTATGCCGCCGGGGAGCAACCGATCGAGGGGGTCGACAAGGACGCCCTGGTCGAGGGCATCCGCCGGTTCGGCCACCGGTCGGTGCGCCCGCTGGAAAGCGCCGCTGCCCTGCCGCGCCTGATCCGCGAGGAGGCGAAGGCCGGGGATCTGGTCGTGCTGCTGGGCGCCGGGGACATCACCGCCTGGGCCTATGCCCTCCCGGGGCAGCTGGAGGCGTTGGGATGAGCGGGCGCGACACCCTGCCCGAGGTCCGGGGCAAGTTGCTGCGCGATGAGCCGCTGGGGCCCTACACCTGGTTTCGGGTGGGCGGGGCGGCAGATGTGCTGTTCCTTCCGGCGGATGCGGACGATCTGGCGGACTTTCTGAAGGCGCTGGACGCATCGGTGCCGGTCACGGTGCTGGGTGTCGGCTCGAACGTCATCGTGCGCGACGGCGGGGTCGAGGGGGTGGTGATCCGGCTGGCGGGACGGCCGTGGGCGCAGATCACGACCGAGGGCGACACGATCACGGCGGGCGCGGGGGCGCTGGACTCCATGGTGGCGCGGGCCTCGGCCAAGGCCGGGATCGGCGGGCTGGAGTTCTATGCGGGCATTCCGGGCACCATCGGCGGCGCCCTGATCATGAATGCCGGCTGCTATGGGTCGGAGACAATGGACGTGCTGGTCTCGGCCCGGGGGCTGACCCGGTCGGGCGAGCGGGTCGACTATGCGCTGGCCGACTTCGGCTACACCTATCGCCATTCGGAGGTGCCGGCCGACATCATCTGGCTGGAGGCGACCTATCGGGGTCGGCCCGACGACCCGGAGGCGGTTCAGGCCCGCATCGACGAGATCACCAGTCGCCGCGAACAGACCCAGCCGATCCGCGAGAAGACCGGCGGCTCAACCTTCAAGAACCCGCCGGGCCATTCCAGCTGGAAACTTGTGGATGAAACGGGCTGGCGCGGGAAACTGTTTTCGGTCACCGGGGGTGGGGCCAAGTTCAGCGAATTGCACAGTAATTTCATGATCAACCCGGGCGAGGCGACGGCTGCGGACATCGAGGGACTGGGCGAGGCGGTGCGAACCGACGTTCAAAGTAAACTCGGCGTAAACCTCGAATGGGAGATCAAGAGGATCGGCCGCCCTCTCTGAGTTCCGTTCCGCCCCATGAACCGCCCCCTGAAAGACCTGCACGTCGCCGTCCTGATGGGGGGGCTGTCGGCCGAGCGCGAGGTGTCGCTCAACTCGGGCAAGGGCTGCGCGGACGCGCTTGAAGGGCAGGTGGCCCGCGTCAGCCGCATCGACGCCGGGCGGGATCTGGCCAATGTGCTGGGCGGGCTGATCCGTCCCGATGTGGTGCTGAACTGTCTGCACGGCGCCTGGGGCGAGGACGGTTGCGTCCAGGGCGTACTTGAGACGCTGAATATTCCCTACACCCACTCCGGCGTGCTGGCCTCGGCCCTTGCCATGGACAAGGCCAAGTCCAAGGCGGTGCTGGCGGCGGCGGGCATTCCGGTGCCGGGCGGCGGCCTGTTCGACCGGCATGAGGTCGCGCGCGACCACGTCATGGCGCCGCCCTATGTGATCAAGCCGAATGCCGAGGGGTCGTCTGTCGGCGTGTTCCTCGTGACCGAGGGGGCCAATCGGCCTCCCGCCGAGGTGGGCGCCGCCGACTGGACCTATGGCGAACAGGTGATGGTCGAGCCGTTCATCGCCGGGCGCGAGCTGGCGGTTGCCGTGCTGGGCGAGGCGGACGGACCTCGGGCGCTAACCGTCACGGACATCACCCCGACCAAGGGCTTCTATGACTATGAGGCCAAATATGCCCCGGGTGGGTCGGTACATGAGCTGCCCGCGCGGCTGAAATCCGATGTGTTCGAGATGGCGCTGCGCCTGTCGGAGCGGGCGCACACGGCCTTGGGCTGTCGCGGGGTGACGCGATCCGATTTCCGTTATGACGATGTTAAGGACGTTCTCGTTCTTCTGGAGGTCAACACCCAGCCGGGCATGACCTCGACCTCGCTCGTTCCCGAGCAGGCCGCCCATGTCGGCGTCGGGTATCCGGAACTGGTCAGGTGGATGGTGGAGGACGCGTCATGCCCGCGGTAGTTCGCGGCGGTCGGCGCCAGCAGGGCGGGGGCGCGTCGGGTGGACGTCAGGCCCCGGCCTCGCGTGGACGCTCGGGGCGCGGCAAGGGCCCGGCGGTCGGCATCCCGGCCAAGATGGCGGCGATCGGTCGGCTCGACCTGTCCGCGCGCGCGGTCGGGATTTCGCTGCTGGTCGGCGTGTTGTTCATCGGCGGGCTGATGGCGACCGGTGCCCGTGCCGAGCGGGTCGGCCAGTCGGTCTCGGACGGCGTCGACGGCATGGTAGCCGGGATGGGCTTTCGCCTGGGCCGGGTGCATGTGACCGGCGCGTCAGACGAGGCCATGCCCGCCATTCAGGCGGCGCTGGATGTGACGGCTGGCCAGTCGATGAGTTCGCTGGATCTGGACGCCCTTCTGGAACAGGTGCGCGGCGTCAGCTGGGTCAAGGATGCGCGGGTCGTGCGCCTGCTGCCCGGCACCCTGATGGTCGAGGTGGTCGAGCATGATCGGCTGGCCATCTGGCAGGCCAACGGCCAGATCGCGGTCATCGACGGCGACGGTCAGGTGATCCGCGGTGCTGATCCGCGTCAGTATCTGCATCTGCCGCTGGTGGTGGGCACGGGGGCCGAGCTGGCCGCCGCCGAAATTCTGCCCTTGATCGAGGCGCGTCCACGCCTGCGCGACCGGACCGAGGCCCTGATCCGCGTCGATGAGCGGCGCTGGGACATTCGTCTGAAGGATGGTGGCCTGATCCGCCTGCCGGCCGACGGCACCGAGGCCGCCCTTATTCAACTGGATGCGCTGGACCAGCGGCACCAGCTGTTCGAGCGCGGCTTTGAACTGGTGGATCTGAAGGTACCCGGCACGCTGGGTCTGCGCCCGGCAGAGCTGGCGGGTGATCTGGCGGCTGCGCCTATGGTCGCGGGAGGTCTGTGATGGCGGGACGTCGTCCGGAACTGACGCTTGACGGGGCGCTGGGGGGCGGTCGCGCACCGCTGGTCGCGGCGCTGGATATCGGCCATTCCAAGATGGCCTGCTTCATCATGAAGGCCGACGGCGTACGCCATGCCGACCGGACGGTACGGGTGGCCGGGGTCGGCCATGTGCAGTCGCGCGGCGTCCAGCAGGGCATGATCGTCGATATGGAGGGCGCCGCCCAGGCTATCGGCCATGTGGTCGAGCGGGCCGAACGCGCCGCGGGTGTCCCGGTAACCGGAGTGATCGTCAGCACCTCGGCCGGACGCATGCAGAGCCACCGGGTTCGCTCGCGCGTGTCGCTGGGTGCCAATCCGGTCAGCGACGCCGATCTGGCGCGCGCCATCGGTCTGGCGCTCGACAAGATTCGCCTGCCGGACCGCAGGCCCATCCATGTGTTGCCGGTGGCCTGGTCGGTGGATGATGCCCGGGGTGTGCGCGACCCGCGCGCCATGCGCGGCAACAGTCTGGAACTGGACCTGCTGGTCGTGTCGATGGCCGAGACGGCCTTCATGTCGCTGAGCCATTGTCTGGAATTGGCGCATCTGGATCTGCAGGGCGTGGTCGCGGCCCCCGTGACCTCGGCCCTTGCTGCGCTTGAAGATGATGAGATGGACCTCGGCGCCCTGTGCATCGACATGGGTGGCGGGACAACCACCGCTACCGTCTGGGCCGACCGTAGCCTGCTGCACGTCGAAAGCCTCAATGTCGGCGGCGATCACGTGACCAGTGACATCGCCAAGGGGCTGTCAACCTCGCGTGCCGGGGCCGAGCGACTGAAGACCCTGCACGGCTCGGCCATGGCATCGGCCAACGAGGACCGCGAACTACTCGAGGCGCCGCCGCGCGGGGAGGACCCTTCCGCCGGCGCCGTGGTGGTCCCGCGCGCCATGCTGAAAAGTGTCATCGCGCCCCGGGTCGAGGAGACGCTTGAAATCCTGCGCGACCGAATCCGTACCGGCGGCATTGCGCTAGAGCCAGGGACCAGTGTCGTGCTGACAGGCGGAGCAAGCCAGCTGAACGGCGTGCGCGAGCTGGCGGTGCGAGTGTTCGACCGTCCAGTCCGGCTGGGACGGCCGCAGCGCGCGCCCCATTTGGCGGACGCCGCCTCGGGTCCGGCCTTCTGTGCGGCGGCGGGCTGTTTGCTCAAGTCTGCCTATGGTCCGAGAGAATCGGTTTCAGCCCGTCGGCTGATGACCCGCCAGATTTCGGCCAATGATGCGCCGAATCCGCACACCGGGGGCCTGGTCGCCCGGGCTGCAGACTGGTTGCGGCGCAATCTCTGAAATGCCTGCCCGCAGGGGCGTTGTCACATTTCCCTTCGATGGCGAGAGTGTGTCCGGATTGTAACATCTGGTGCCTTGAGTGGCCACAGTCGGGCCACAATGCCTTGTGGTGGGCCACTTTGCTGCTAGCGTGCAATCCGGAAGCGTGGGTTACGGCTCGTCACCTGCGTCACGTATTGTCAAATCACTTGGTTGGGGCATCACAACATGCTGTTGAAGCGCAAATATCTCTTTGGAACGACCATCCTGGCCGGCGTCATGATGGCGTCGGCTCCGGCTCTGGCTCAGGACGCCGGTCAGAACCAGCAGGACCCGCAAGCCCGGGAAACCACGGTTGAAGAAATCGTCGTTACCGGTTCGCGCATCCGCCGCGACCCGACCAACGCCCCCACCCCGCTGATCCAGGTCGAGCGCGAAGCGCTGCTGACGACCGGTCAGTCGACCGTGATCGACTATCTGGCCACCATCCCGGCCCTGTCGAACTCGCTGGTCCCGTCGGACACGACCGGTTCGGGCCTGAACGACGGTGGTCTGGACTTCGCCAACCTGCGCTCGCTGGGCACCGGCCGTACGCTGACCCTGGTTGACGGTCGCCGTCACGTCGGTTCCAGCGCCGGTACGCTGTCGGTCGACGTTTCGACCATCCCGCGCCTGCTGATCGAGAACATCGAGATCATCACCGGTGGTGCCTCGTCGATCTACGGCGCCGACGCCGTGGCCGGTGTGCTGAACTTCATCCTGCGCGACGACTTCGAAGGCGTCGAGTTCGATGCCAACTACGGCATGATCAACCAGAACGGCGAGGCCTCGCGCCGCGCGTCGCTGCTGGTCGGTGCGAACCTGCTGGACGACCGTCTGAACGTCTATGCCTTCGGTGAGTACGAGAAGGCCGACATGGTCACCTCGTTCGACGTCGACTGGATCAACGACGACCCGCGCTTCATCGGCATTGATGCTGACCCCACCTCGGCGCCGTCCGACGGTTTCCTCGACAATATGCTGTTCTACGGCCTGAACCGCATGGACCGTCCGCGCTGGGGCCAGGTGACGGTCGCCAACTCCCAGGCTGCCAGCCCGCTGAACGACCCGGATATTCCGAACTTCACCTGCGTCACCTCGACGGGCGCGTTCACCTACAGCTCCAGCTGTTATGCCGTGAACCCGGGCAAGACCTGGTGGTTCGATCCCGGTCAGGGCACGGCCCGTCTGGCCGACTTCGGCCAGCGTATCGGCAACACCGGCGCGAACCGTCCGTACAACTACGGTGGCGACGGCGTCAGCGCGGCTGACTTCTCGACCGCCTCGCGCTTCCCGGAAATCGAGTCCGAGCGCTTCCAGGCCGGCTTCACCTTCAGCATTCTGCCGAACGTGAGCCTGTCGGGTGAGTACAAGCTGGTCACCGAGGATGTGTTCGACATCTCGCAGCCGACCTTCTTCAACATCTATCTGGACGACACCAGCTACGGGCCGACCAGCACGCCGGTGATCTATGGTGTGCAGTCCTATGACCTGCGCTGGTCGGACAACGCCTTCCTGCCCCAGAACGTCAAGGATGCGATCGCAACCAACCGGGTGGCCCGCTACAGCGCCCCGACGGCGACCCAGGGTGGCCAGTTCCTCGGTGACTTCCTGGTTCAGCAGGCCCAGTACATTTCGTTCGGTCCCGACCGGACGCAGGACAACAGCCGCGAAGTCGAGCGCTATGTCATCGGCCTGGACGGTGATTTCGACAACGTCCTGTTCTTCCGCAATGTGAACTGGGATATCGGCTATACTCGCGGCGAACTGAACAACGTCAACGCCGAGCGTGGCATCGACTCGCAACGCTTCGCCCTGGCCTCGGACGCCGTGGTCGATAGTGCGGGTATCCTCGGATCGCCGGGCGCCATTGTCTGCCGCTCGACCCTGCTGGATGCCCAGAGCATCAACAGCGCCGACCGTGTTCGCGGCGGTGCCCTGCAGGACAGCCAATATGGTCAGGACTCGATCGACCAGTGCGCCCCGCTGAACATCTTCGGCGCCGGCAACCAGTCGGATGCTGCCCTGGCCTATATCGACGCCACCATCCGGGTTCGCGAGCAGAACATCTCGGAGCAGGCCCTGGTCAACGTCGCCGGTCAGCTGTGGGACTTCTGGGGCGCCGGTCCGATCGGCGTGGCTCTCGGCTACGAGCAGCGTCGAGAATACACCGAAGGTGTGGGCCGCAGCGCCGACACTGCCGGTCGTCTGCTGTTCATGAACACCGGCCCGGACTTCCTGGGTGCGGAATATGAGAGCGACGAGTTCTACGGCGAAATCGCCATCCCGCTGTTCCGCGATGGTTTCCTGGGTGACTACGCCGAGTTCAGCGCCTCCTACCGTGAGTTCGACTACACCACGGCAGGCAAGGGTGACGTGTACGGCCTGAACCTGGTCTACCGTCCGATCTCGGATATCGCTTTCCGGACCAGCCTGAACACCTCGGTGCGCGTGCCCAACCTGGCGGAGAACTTCCGTCCGGCCACCCAGACCTTCTACAACGGTGTGGTCGATCCCTGCGCTACGGCCTCGATCACCAACCCGTCGCTGAACCCGGAAATCCGCGCCAACCGGGTCCGGAACTGTGAGGCTCTGGCTATTGCCGACGGCTTCGCTCCGGGCTTCTTCGACTGGAACGGGACCACCGCCACGACCGATGACGATTATCTCCCGAACTACACCTCGGGTGTTGCCGGTGTGAACGCGGGTAACCCCTTCCTGGAGCCGGAAGAATCGGAATCCTTCACCTTCTCGGTGATCCTGAAGCCGCGTATGTTCCCCAACCTGTCGGTGGTGCTGGACTACTATGACATCCGCGTCGACAACGTGATCTCGGCCGTGTCGGCCCGGGTTGCCTCGGAAAACTGCGTCAACGGCAACACGCTGGATGCCGCGGCTTGCGCCACCATCTTCCGCAACAACCCGTCGACCTGGGACGGCATCTCGAACGACGCGGTCGCCCGTTCGTCGGGCTTCCGGATCGGCGCGCCGAACGGTGACCCGATCGGCGGCTTCATCCAGGGGTCGATCAACTACGCCGGCCTGGAGACCGAAGGTCTGGACTTCAGCGTCAACTATGCGATCGACACCTTCGATCTGATCGGTCAGGACTGGGGTCGCTTCTCCTACAGCCTGAATGGTCTGTGGCTGATCAGCCAGGAGTCCTACACCAACACCTCGGATCCGACCGATGCGAGCGGTTCGGCGGGCAACCTGTTCTTCCCGCGGGTTCGCTTCAACTCCTCGCTGACCTATGCTCCGAACGACATCTGGAGCATCAACTGGACGGCTGACTGGCAAACGTCGCAGGACATCTCCAGCCCGTTCGGCCTGATCAGCAACATCGATAGCATCCCGCCGGAAGCGATCCGGTCCGGTGCCTTCACCCGCCACGACTTCACCTTCCGCTGGAATGTGCGTGACGACCTGTCGATGCGTGCCGGTGTGGTCAACGCCTTCGACAACGAGCAGAACCCCTACCTGGGCAACACGCTCTACAACAACTTCGATGCCTGGGGCCGTCGCTTCTTCATCGGCTTCAACTATCGTCCCTGGTAAGGATTTTCCGATCCAGAACGGGAAGGGCGGCTCGCAAGAGCCGCCCTTTTTCTTTGTGTCCTCTCGAAAATAAGTACGTGCGCGGAGGCTTCATCCCCTCTGACCTGATCCCCGACTCAGTCTATGCGGTAACTCCCTGTTAAGGCTTACGGGTGTTCTATTAACCCGCTCATAACCAATGCGATTCGGGGGGATTGGCGTCGGTTTACCGGAGCGGGGTCGGATTGAAGGTCGGAAAAATATGTCGCTGTCGCTGGTGCGCCCTGAAGCCACGGAATTGAAGCCCCGGATCGTCGTGTTCGGCGTCGGTGGCGCGGGCGGCAATGCCGTCAACAACATGATTGATGCGGGCCTTGAGGGGGTCGACTTCGTCGTCGCCAATACCGACGCCCAGCATCTGAGCTTTGCCAAGACCGACCGCCGGATCCAGCTGGGCGAGACCATCACCCAGGGCCTGGGCGCGGGCGCTCACCCCGAGGTCGGCATGAATGCTGCCGAGGAATCCGCCGACGAGATCGCCACCCATCTTGAGGGCGCGCATATGGTGTTCATCACCGCCGGCATGGGCGGGGGTACGGGCACCGGTGCTGCGCCTGTGATCGCCAAATGCGCGCGTGACCGGAACATCCTGACGGTTGGTGTGGTGACCAAGCCCTTCACCTTTGAAGGCCGCCACCGCATGCGTCTGGCCGAGGCCGGCATTGCGGAGTTGCAGCGCTATGTCGACACCCTGATCGTCATTCCGAACCAGAATCTGTTCCGCGTCGCCAATGAGCGCACGACCTTTGCCGATGCCTTTGGCATGGCCGACCAGGTGCTGCATTCGGGCGTGCGCTCGATCACCGACCTGATGATCCTGCCGGGTCTGATCAACCTCGATTTCGCCGACGTGCGCGCTGTGATGAGCGAAATGGGCAAGGCCATGATGGGCACGGGCGAGGCCGAGGGCGACGACCGCGCCCTGATGGCCGCCCAGAACGCCATCGCCAACCCGCTGCTGGACGAAACCAGCCTGAAGGGCGCCAAGGCCGTGCTGGTCAACATCACCGGCGGCATGGACATGACCCTGCTGGAGGTCGATGAGGCCGCCAACGCCATTTCGGCCGAGGTCGATCCCGACGCCAACATCATCTTCGGTGCCGCCTTCGATCCGGCTCTGGACGGCAAGATCCGCGTGTCTGTGGTCGCCACCGGCATGGACGAAGAAGTGATGGCCCAGACCCCGCCCTCGACCCTGTCGCGACCCATGCCCACCGGACGGCCGGCGCCCCGGATGCCGGAGCGTGAGCCGCAGCGCGCCCCCGAGCCCGTGATCCGCGCCACCGAGCCGGCGCCGGTGACTCCGACCTTCGAACCGACGAACCGCACGGCCGAGCCGCGCGTCCAGCCGCAGCCGCAGGCCCCCGAGCCGGTGGCGAAGGCCGAGGCCCCGCGCACGCTTGAGCCCATCGTTGACCCGTGGGTCGAGGAATATGAGGCCGACCGGACCCCGCGCACCCCGACGCGTCCGGTCCAGGGCGACCTGTATATGGAGCCCGCCCGCGAGCCTGCGCGTGCCGAGCGCCAGCCGGAACCTGAGCCCGAGTGGGACGACCGCGATCACCATCGCAAGTCGGGCTGGAGCCTGTTCGGCCGCAAGCGCCCCGCGCCGGAGCCCGCGCCCTATGCCCCGGAAGCCCGCACCGAGCCCCGGCCGATGCGCCTGTCCGGTAATCAGGCGCTGAAGACGCCGGAGCCCGAGCCGACCGAGGAAGATGAGTTGGAAATCCCCTCGTTTCTGAGGCGGCTGGCCAATTGATGCACCGGTGCGAACGTCCGTGATCCGGGCGTTCGTCACCGCATCGAAACAATCCGAAACCTGACTTTGGTTTTCCTCTCGTAAACCAGACCATAGAGGTGTCGTCGGGCAATTCCGCCCGGCCTCTGTGTGGACGTTTCGTGATCCCGGTCAAAGCCGATCATCTGGAACAGACCCTGCGCGCCCCGGCGATCATCGCCGGCGTGGGCGTGCACACGGGCCAGCGCGTCCGTCTGGCCGTGCGTCCGGCGCCCACGGGCACCGGCATCGTCTTTGTGCGCACTGACATCACTGACCGCGACAACCGTATCCCGGTCTCGGGTCAGGCCGTGGTCGAGGCCCGCCTGAACACCATGATCGAGAATGGCGCGGGCGTGCGCCTGTCGACCATCGAACATCTGATGGCGGCCTTCTGCGCGCTGGGTATCTCCAACGCTGTGGTCGAGGTGGACGGCCCCGAATTGCCGATTCTGGATGGCTCGGCGCTGCCGTTCGTGCAGCTGCTGGACCGGGCGGGTTTCCGCAATCAGGCGGCCCCGCTGCGTTTTATCGAGATCCTGTCGCCGATCGAGGTGACCGAGGGCGACAAGCACGCGCGCCTGCTGCCCTGCGACCGCTATGAGATGCGGTTCGAGATCGACTTCGACACGCCGGTGATCGGCAATCAGGTGGTGGATTTCGTCGTCGATGAGGCCACCTTCCGCAGTGACATCATGGCGGCCCGCACCTTTGGCTTTGCCCAAGAGGTCGAGGCCCTGCGCCGCGCCGGTCTGGCCCGCGGCGGCAGCCTTGAGAATGCGGTCGTGATCGACGGCGACCAGATCCTGAACACCGGCGGCCTGCGGATGGAACGCGAGTTCGTCAAGCACAAGGCGCTGGACGCCATCGGCGACCTCTATGTGCTGGGTGGCCCGCTGCTGGGCCGCTATGAAGGCTACAAGGCCGGCCACGCCGTCAACAATATGCTGGTCCGCGCACTGCTGGCTCGCCCGGATGCCTGGCGCGAAGTTGTCCGCACGCCCGACATGGCGATGGCGGGCTGAGGCCTACTCCAGCGTAATCACGCTCATCATCCGGCCGAAGTCGGGCTCGCCGCTCAGGTGGGCGCGGCGGTTGGAATAGAAACGGTCGGGGTCGACCAGGGTGTCGTGGCCGGTCCAGGCGATCTGGCCAACACCCGCGCACTCCAGCTTCCACATCACCAGCCCAGGCAGGTCGAACTGACGCCGGTCGGGCTGTTTGCCCATGATGAAGAACTGCCCCGATCCCGAGGACTGGTGGAGGAACCGTTCCTCGAAGGCCTCGTCGACCTCATAGGAGGCCTGGGCGATGGTGGGGCCGACGACGGCGATGGTCTGATCGTGCTCGGCGCCGCTCTCCTTCATCTGGCGAAGGGTGGCCTCGATCACGCCGCCGACGGCGCCTTTCCAGCCCGCGTGGACTGCGGCGACCATCCCGGCGCGGGGGTTAGCGATCAGGATCGGCGCGCAGTCGGCGGTCAGGACGGCGCACAGGATGCCCGGCACCTCCACCGCAATCACGGCATCCCCCTCGGGGCGTTCGTCGCCGAAGGGCTGGTCGGTCATGTGCACGATGTCGGAGTGGATCTGGTAGCAGGCGGCGAAGTCATCGGGCGTGCCCCCCATGGCAGCCGCCACGAGCGCGCGGTTTTCCCGCACCGCGTCGGGATCGTCGCTGGAGCCCACGCCGGTGTTCAGACCCTTGTAGATCCCGGTCGAGACGCCGCCCTCACGCGTGAAAAAGCCATGTCGGATGCCCGGGATATCCAGCAGCGGATGGGTGATCGGCGTCGGCAGGTCGGTCATGGTTCAACCTCGAAGGCGGGCAGGGTCAGGGTATCGGGGACATACAGGGCCGCGACCTTGAACAGGGTGCCCATCTGGTCCGGAGCGGTCAGGCGCTGGACCTGACGGTCGATCAGGGCGGCGGCTTCCGGTTGGGCAGACTTCAGCCGGTCGGCGCGGACGGTCAGCCCGAGGCGCGTCAGGAACTCGGCCTGGGTGAGCAGGGGGGCGGTCGATACACCGGCGGCCTGCGCGGCCGCGAGAACCGCCGGAAAGTCTGCCCACTGGGTCAGATCGGCCTGACCGGGCGTGGCCAGCGGATCGACCTTCTCGTGCTGCGACAGGGCCTGAAGCGTGTCACCAGGGCCGGGGGTGTCGCGGCCATAGTCGATCAGCAGAGCCGCGCCGATATGCTGCTTCAGCAGGTGGGCGAGGGTGCCGGCAAAGGCGCGCTGGGCCGCAGACTGTTCGATAACCTGTCCGGGCTGCACGTCATGGTCGGGGGGTGAGAAGCCCGGGCCGACCGGTCCCAGGCGGAAGGCGAGCTCGCCCTCGGCATCCAGCCCTACCATCCGCTCGGCCCAGCCGTCGGGTGTGCGCTCGAACTGGCGGGCGGGCAGGCAGTCCAGCACCTCATTGGCGACCAGAAGGATGGGGCCCTTGCCGTCGATGGCGGACAGGCTGTCGGTCCAGCGGGGCGTGACCGGGGCCTCGGCCAGCCGCGCCTTTTGCACCGCACGCAGCGGGCCGCTGGGCTCGACAAGGGTCAGGTCGCAGGCCTCGATCAAGGCCGGGACGACACGGGCGGCGCGCAGGATGTCAGCCATCAGGGTGCCGTCACCCGGCCCCACCTCGATCAGCTGAAATCGGGCGGGCGCACCCATTCGCGACCAGGTCTCGACCAGCCACAGGCCGATCAGCTCGCCGAACATCTGGCTGACGGTCGGCGCGGTCAGGAAGTCGCCGTCCGGCCCGATGGCTGGGCGCGTCGCATAATAGCCGCCCTGCGGGTCGTGCAGGCAGCGGGTCACATAGTCGGCGACGCTCAACGGGCCGGTCAGGGCGATCTCGCGCTGGAGCCGCCCCTTCAGGTCCGCTGCGTGCGCCGGGCCGCTCAGGAGTTCGCGCCGACCGGCGGACGGCTCCATGCCCGCCAGATCAGCCAGCCACCCAGCAGGATCATGGGCAGGGACAGCAGCATGCCCATGGTGACCACGCCCTGCAGCGCATCGGGCATATGGGTGTCAGGCTCGCGCACCGTCTCCAGCACGGCGCGGCTGAGACCATACCCGAGCAGGAACAGGCCGGTGATGTAGCCGGGCTTGGTCAGCAGCTTCATCTTCCAGACGCCGAGGGTCAGGATGATGAACAGCAGCAGGCCTTCCAGCCCGGCCTCATACAGCTGGCTGGGGTGGCGCGGCACATCGCCGGCCGGGCAAAAGCCATAGGTGTTGTAGATCGTCTGGTTACAGAAGCGGATGGCCCAGGGGACATCCGTCGTCCGGCCCCACAGCTCGCCATTGATGAAGTTGGCCATGCGCCCGAAAAACAGGCCGATGGGCACCACGGGCGCGACCAGATCGCCGAGGCTGAGCAGGTTGATCTTCTGCCGGTTGGCGAACCAGACGATGGCCAGGGTCACGCCGATCAGGCCGCCGTGGAAGGACATGCCGCCGCTCCACATCTGGAACAGCTCCAGCTTTGACCAGCCCTCGCCGGTGAACAGCTGGGCATAAAGGGACGGCTTGTAGAACAGGGCATAGCCCAGTCGCCCGCCGAGGATCACACCCAGCGCGATCCACAGCACCAGATCATCCAGCTGGCTCTGGGTGACGGGGGGGCGGCCGGGCGCCCAGATCGAGATCGTCTTTGCCAGCTTCGAGGCATACCACCAGCCCAGACCCAAGCCGGCGATGTAGGCCAGCGCATACCAGCGCAGCGGAAACGGGCCGATGGAGATCAGTACCGGATCGAACTCGGGAAAGGGCACGGGGCGTCCTTGGTGTGATCAGCGTTGCCTCGCCTTTAGCAAGACGGGCGGGGGGCGTCTTGCAAGAATTGACGACGGCGGGTTTGCGGCGGTCGGGTCGATCGGCCACATGGACGCCACCGACGCAAGATTTCATTAACCCTCTGGAAACCGGCGCAGCCCAGCGTCGGGACAGACATCAAGGCAGGCTTCCATGCAGACCCGCAATCCGCTTCTCGACGAACTGGCCCGGCTGTCGACCGGCGCCATGGGCCTGGCCCAGGCTGCGGGCGAGGAAGCCAAGTCCGCCATGCGCGCCCAGACGGATCGCATGGTCGCAGATCTGGATCTGGTGCGTCGCGACGAGTTCGAGGCCCTGAAGGCCGAGGTCAAGGCCCTGCGCGCCGAACTGGCCGCGCTGAAGGGAGGCGGGGCTGCACCCGCCAAACGCACCCGCAACAAGCCTCAAAAGGGAACGTCCACAGGCGATCTTCCCCCTCGGGACGCAGCCGGTTGAGCCGAATCCGCGAACAGGCCTACCGTCAGCGTGCTGAGGGCGATTCCCGGGGCTTTCCCGGTAACCTTCTGAAAGACAGGACTCTCTGAATGGACATGGTCAGACCGGACGAGGTGGAAACGGCCTTCGATCCCCTCGATGTGGTCGAACATGTTCTGACGGCGGAAAATCTTCCGTTCGACCGCACGGCAGAGGGCGATCTGGCCTTTGCGCTGGCGGGCGACTGGAAGGATTATGAGCTGTGGTTCGCCTGGCGGCCCGAGGGCGACTGTCTGCAACTGTGCTGCGCACTGGACCTACGGGTCGGCAAGACGCGCCGCCCGGCCCTGCATGAGCTGATCGGCCTGATCAACCAGCGCACTTGGCTGGGCCATTTCGAGCTGTGGAGCGAGGACCAGGAGATCGTCTTCCGCCACGCCCTGGCCCTGCCGCACGGCGAGCGCCCGACGCTGTCGCAGGCGGCCTCGATGATCGATGCGGCCATCGATGCGGCAGACCGCTATTTCCCCGCGTTTGATTACCTCGTGCGCGGCGGACGCAAGCCCCAGGATGCTATTGACGCCTGCATGTTCCAGACCGTCGGCACGGCCTGATCCCCTTCGGGACGCTGTGCGCCAGTTTGGCGGCCCGCGACCGGCCATGTTAGGCACTCCGCACTGATGACCGGCCCGGTTCGGGCCCTCACCGACGTGGAGACTGCATGACTGACACCTTTACCCTGGATACGGATATTGCCCTGATCGGCTGCGGACGGCTGGGCTCGGCCCTCGTCGAGGGCTGGCTGGCGACGCCGGGGTTCAAGGCGGATCGGCTGAAGATCATCGAACAATACGAGACCTCCGCGACCGATCAGGCCAAGGCGGCGGGCGCGACCATCAACCCGTCGCCGGAGCAGATGAAGGGCGTCGGCATACTGGTTCTGGCCATCAAGCCGGCCGTCTGGCGCGAGGCACTGCAGCCCTTTGCCGATGTCATCCCCGAAGATGCCGTCGTTGCCTCGGTCATGGCGGGCGTGCGGCTGGATGATATCCGCAAGGCCGTCGGTGGCCGTCCCGTTGCGCGCCTGATGCCGACCACGGCTGTGGCACAGCGTCAGGGCGTGGCCGGCCTCTATTCACCGGACCAGAAGGCCCGGGACGTGGCCACCGCCCTGTTCGAAGGGATGGCGGATGTGGTGCCGCTGGAGGCCGAGGATCTGCTGGACCCGGCGACCGGCGTGGCCGGATCGGCCCCGGCCTTCGTCTACGCCTTCATCCAGGCGCTTGCCAGGGCGGGCGAGGCCGAGGGACTGAAGCCAGACGCGGCGGTGCGGCTGGCTCGCGGGGCCCTGCGCTCGGCTGCAGCGGGGGTCTCGGGCGGGCAAAGCCTTGAGGACGCCATCGAACGCATCGCCTCGAAGGGTGGCACGACCCGCGCCGGTCTGGACGCGCTGGAGGTCGACGGAGGGGCCGCGCGTGCCGCGACCGCCGCTGTCAGCGCCGCTGTGGCCAAGGCCCGCGACCTATCCCGCTAGACGGCCCGTCGCCAGCCGGCGAGCGAACCGGTCAAAGGCGTGGCTGGCGTCCTGCCAGGTCGTAAAGCCGCGCACTTCGGCAAGGTTCGAGGAATACCAGTCGTAGCGGACCGGATAGCGGGTGCCGTCGGCCAGGGTGACCTCGCCCTCGATGGTGGCCCCGCCGATGCTCTTGCTGCGCATGCCGTCGAGGCCGGGCTGGGCCGCCAGCTGGGCAAAGGTCGGGCGGTTGGGGCGGATATCGACCAGAACCAGCGAGATGGTGGCGCCCGTCAGGGCCTGCTCGCGGGCCAGCGCCCGTTCGACGGTGACGGCCAGCTGATCGGCCTGTTGCAGCAGGTCGCGCTCGCCCAGTTCATCGGCCTTCTCGATCAGGCCAGGACCGAGCACGACGGTGACGTCGGGACTCTGGGCGGCGGCGGCCCCGGCAATGAGGGTCACGGCGGCCAGAGGGGCGAAGAAGGCAAAGCGGCGCATGGGTGATCTCCTGTGGAGCCCCATACTAACCCGGAAGGCGAATCCGCGCCATCAGGCCGCCCAGCGTGCTGCGATCCAGGGTGATGTCGCCGCCGTGCCCTCGCGCGACGTCGCGGGCGATGGCGAGGCCGAGACCCACGCCCTTGCGGTTCTGATTGCGCGAGGCGTCGAGGCGGGAGAAGGGGCGGAAGGCCTCTTCGTGCATATCCTCGGGGATGCCGGGTCCGTCGTCCTCGACCGCGAGCTCGGTGGCGCCTGAGGGCAGACGGCGGGCAGACAGACGCACGGTGTCACCGTGGGCTGCGGCATTGCCGACCAGATTGGTCAGGGCACGGCGGAAGGCGAGGGGACGGACGTTGACGGTCAACGCCTCAGGCACGTCCACCTCGACGGTTGCGCCGATCCGGCGGGCATCCTCAGCCGCCTGATCCAGCAGATCGGCGACCGAAAGGGTGTCGCTGGCTTCGCCGGCTTCGCCTTGGGCGAAGGCCAGATATTCGTCGATCATATGCTCCATCTGATCAAGGTCGCCCTGCATGGCCGAGGCTCGCTTGAAGGGCGGTGCGAGGGCCAGCTCCAGCCGCAGCCGGGTCAGGGGCGTCCTCAGGTCGTGGCTGACCGAAGCCAGCAGGGCCGTGCGCTGGTCGATATGTCGCTGGATGCGGTCGCGCATGTCCATGAAGGCCCGCGCGGCGGCCCGAACCTCGCGCGCGCCGTGCGGCTTGAACCGCTTACGGGTCTCGCCCCGCCCGAAGGCTTCGGCGGCGGCGGCAAGACGTTCAATGGCCCGCACCTGATTGCGGATGAACAGAATGGCGACAGACATCAGCAGCACGGTGGCGGCCAGCAACCAGACGACGAAGATGTGCGCCTGGGTCGCCACGGCCCGCTCGCGAGGGGCGATAATGCGCATGACCCCGTCACCGACCTGGACCCGGATGTCGATGTAGTTGGGGTAACGCGTCGTATCGAACCAGAAGGGACGATCGAGCCGTGATGCCAGCGCGGCCTCAAGCGCCCGGTCGACGACGCCTATGGGGCCGCGGCGGAGGTTCTCGGGCAGGGACGTGGCCTCCTGCCAGGCGACGGACAGGGACAGGGTGCGTTCGGCCCGTCCGGCCAGGGTCTCAAGTCCCTCCGGCGTGGGGTCCTCGGCATAAGTCTCGACCGCCCAGGCGATGTCTCCCGCCAAACCTTCCGACAGGCGAGCATTCACCGTCTGCCAGTGCGCGTCGAAGAAGGTCCAGGTGACGAATACCTGCATGACCAGGACCGGCAAGACGATGATCAGCAGGGACCGTCCCCACAGGGAAGTCGGCAGCCGTCGCTTGAGGAAGCGTGTCCAGACCGTGGACGGGAGGAGTTTCATGGAACGGGCCCGTCTCGCCGCGCGTCAGTCCGGAGCCAGCATATAGCCGACGCCGCGCACGGTCTGCAGATAACGGGGGTTCTTGGGGTCGGCCTCGAGCTTGCGACGCAGGCGGGTGACCTGAACGTCCACGGCGCGACCGGTGATGTCGGCCGTGTCGGGCGACAGGGCCATGCGCTCGACCGGGGCATGGGCATGGATCGCCAACGTCTTCAGCAACTGTGCTTCGGCCTCGGTCAGGCGCTGGGGCCGGCCGTCGCGCATCAGCTCCAGCCGCTCCATGTCGAAGACAGCATCGCCCAGCTTGATCTCGCGAGGGGTCAGGGGCTTGCCGCCGGTCCGCCTGAGGATGGCATCGATCCGCAGCGCCAGCTCGCGCGGATCGAAGGGCTTGGACATATAGTCGTCGGCGCCGCGCGACAGGCCCTCGATGCGGTCGCCGGCCTCGCCACGTGCAGTCAACAGCAGCACGGGCGTCTGGGACGTTTCAGCCTTGTTGCGGACCCAGGTGGTCAGATCGAGACCGCTTTCGCCCGGCATCATGATGTCGAGCACGACCAGGTCGAATTCGATCAGTTCCATCAGGCGACGGGCCGCGGCCGCGTGGGCGGCGCCAGTCACGCGATAGCCCTCGCGCGCCAGATATTCCTTGAGCAGCTCGCGAATCCGGTCGTCGTCATCGACGATCAGCAGATGTCGCCCGGATCCCGCGCCCGCAACCGGGCCGGAGCGTCCGTTCGGTCGACAGTCAGAGGTGCTCATTGCATCCCTCCGGTCGGGGTGACGTTGACCTGAACGGCCCCGGCGGCTCTAACCGGCACACAGCTAAGGGAGACTTTGTTCAATGGCCTTCGTTCCTTTCGACGACCGTGACGGCTGGATCTGGATGGACGGCGACTTCGTGCCCTGGCGCGACGCGAAAACGCACGTTCTGACCCATGCCCTGCACTATGGCTCGTCGGTGTTCGAGGGTGAGCGTATGTACGATGGCGAAATCTTCAAGCTGACTGAACATAGCGAGCGCCTGCGCCGCTCGGCCGAGCTGTTGGATTTCGAACTTCCGTACAGCGTGGCCGAGATCGACGCCGCCTGCAAGGCAACGTGCGAGCGGATGGGCCTTCGGGACTGTTATGTGCGGCCGGTCGCCTATCGCGGGCCCGAGCAGGTCAGCGTCTCGGCGGGCAAGACCAAGGTCCATGTGGCCATCGCCGTCTGGGACTGGCCCAGCTATTTCGACCCCGAGACCAAGGCGAAGGGGATCCGTCTGGAGTGGGCCAAATGGCGCCGTCCAGACCCGATGACCGCGCCGTCGGCGGCCAAGGCGGCGGGCCTCTACATGATCTGCACCCTGTCCAAGACAGCGGCGGAGAAGCGCGGCTATGCCGATGCCATGATGCTGGACTGGCGCGGCTATGTGGCCGAGGCGACCGGGGCCAATGTCTTCTTCGTCCGGGACGGCGTGATCCACACCCCGCCCATTGATGGCATCCTGGACGGCATCACCCGCCAGACCGTGACCGCCATGGCGGAGGCGAAGGGGATAGAGGTGATCGTGCGCCACATCCGCCCCGAGGAGCTGTCCACCTTCTCCGAGTGCTTCCTCACGGGCACGGCGGTCGAGGTCACCCCGGTCAGCGAGATCGGCGAGTATCGGTTCACGCCGGGCGCGCTGACCCTGGATCTGATGGACAGCTATTCGCGGCTGGTGCGGCGCGCCTAGGAGGCGTCGGGCGTGCTTCCAGCGCGGCGTTTGCGGTGCCAGCGCAGAGCCAGCCAGCCGATCGGCACGAGGATCAGCAGCAACGGCAGCAGGCCCGCGACCAGATAGATCAGGCCGCCGAGTGTCGCCATGAAAACGCGCAGGGAATTGCCCAGCGCGTCGGCGACGGGGCTGAAGACGCTGTTCGAGGCAAAGCGGCTCTCGGACTGATAGGTGATCGTCAGCTGTGACATCGACACGCGGTCCCGCAGGACCGCCAGCGCCGAACGGGTCGCGTCGAGCTCTCCCTGAACCCGGGCCAACTCCCGTTCGGTCTGGAGCAGTTGTTCGAGCGGGCCGCTCCGTGTGGCCAGCAACTGCTGCAGGCGGTCGCGCAGGGTTTCCAGCGCGCGCAGGCGGGCCTCGGTATCCGTCAGCGACCGGCTCAGATCCTCAGCATCGGTGCGCGACTGGGCGATCCGACCGCCGGCCGCATCTGCATCCGCTTCAAGCCCGGCACGAAACCCGGTCAGCCAGGCCGGGGTCGCCCGCAGCCGCAGCGTCGCCGAGGATTGATCCTCGCCATAGGACTGGGTCTCGGAGCCCATCAGCTGACAGACGCGGGGGCCCGCCTCGACGCAGGCTGTCTCGTGTCGACTCCGGACGTCGGCGACCCGGTCGGAGGGCAACTCGAGCCCATAGAAGTAGGCATAGGCTATAGTGTTGGCGGGCTGGATCGGAGTTTGGGAGGCGCCGTCGCCGCCCGCATCCGCTTCGGCGGCTTCGGTGGCGAGCTCGACGTTGACCGATGCAGCCGGCGCCATCTCGGCCGCTGCACCGTCATAGGAGTCTGCGGCCTGATCATCGCCGCCGGAACAGGCTGCGAGGCAAAGCGCCATGGCCCCCAGCAAGAGTGTCCGTCGCATCTCACCCTCCTCGATCTGATCACGAAGTCGTGATGAGGCGCGGTGATCAGGGCGAAAGCATGACCCCTATCCGCGACCGATCCGGATCACGACGTCGTCGACCTGAACGCCACCGCGCTCGACCACCAGGTGCTGATAGCTGCGCTGGCCGTCCATGGTCTGGGTCTGGACGTCCATGACCTCGGCGGCGAACTGGCGGCGCAGATAGGTGGTCAGCTCCCCGGCGGTGATCAGGTCGTCGCCGTCGTAGTTGGCGTCGCCAGTTAGGCCCGAGCGCAGGAAGTGGGACAGATAACCCCCGGCCTGGAATTTGACCGCGACCTGGCTGGTCAGGTCCTCTTCAGAGCTGAACAGACCGATTACCCCGGGACGGCTGACGACGTTGCGGGCAAAGCCGCCCGAGAAGCAGCTGTCCAGAACGATCAGCGACAGCCGGGTGTCGAGGCTGGCGAACAGCTCGGCCATTTCGGTGTCGGTGATCTGGCCGTCGCGCAGGACGATGGTCTCGGTCAGCCCGTCCAGCTCATTGCCGCTGACAGCGACGGACTGTTGCGATCCATGGCCCGAGAAGAAGAACAGGAAGATGTCATCCGGCCCGGCCTGGGCCGCGACCTCGGCAAAGGCGCCCCGCACGCCGGCGACGGTGGCATCCGCATCGGTCAATACGACGCTGGACGGGTTGAGCACGCCCTCGCGCCGCAGGTCCTCGGCTAATTTGAGGGCATCATCGGCGGTGTAGGCGAGGTCCGAGGAATAGCCGCCGTAGTCTGAAATGCCAACCATGATGGCAAAGACGCGCGGCCCACCCTGAACACCGGCCTGACGCGGCGTGCCCATGCTGAGCCCGGCCGTCAGGCTGTAGGGGCCGACCTCGCCGGGGCCATAGCTGGTCACCGAGACGGTATAGTCACCATCGGCCGGCAGGGTCATGTCGATACGGCTGTTGGTGCCGTTCGGGCCGTCGTCGTTGTCGGCGGACACATCATCGGGCCCGCGAAGGAACAGATAGGTGTCGAAGGCGTCGGACTGCAGGTCCAGCGCCACCCGGTCCCCGCGTTGCCCCGAGATGACATAGCGGTCGGCGTATTCGCCGGTGGTCAGCTGCTCATCGCTGGCCGAGAGCATGCCGGACAGGGAGACCCCGTCGGCAAAGCTGTTGCCGGCGCGTGGCGAGACGGCGGTCTCGACGCTGCCGGCGTCGCTGTTCGTCACGCTCAGGCGATAGGTGCCGGTCTCTCCCGGCGCATAGCTGGTGGCGACAATCTGGTATTCGCCACTGGCCGGGAGGGTCAGGACCAGACGGCTGTTGACGCCGTCCTCGCCGGTGTCGTCATCGTCGTTGGCGACCGCGAAGTCCCCCGGACCCTGCACGAACAGATAGGGGTCGAACTGATCCGAGCGCAGGGTGAGCTCGATGTGATCGCCGGCCTGCCCATTCAGGGTGTAGACTGTCATGTATTCGCCGGACCGCAGGGTGTCGTTGCCGACCTCCAGCGTGCCCGTGACGGCCTGGCCCGGGCGCACGGTGGAGCCGTTCGTCGAGGCTAAGGCTGTGGTGCCACCGGCTTCTTCGAGAACAAGGGTGTAGGCGCCCGTCTCGCCGACCTCATAGCTGGTCGTGATGATCGAGACTTCACCGGCGTCGGGCATGACGAATTCGATGCGGCTGTTGCGGCTGCCCCGGCCAGTCTGATCGTCGTCATTGTCCTCTTCGACCCCGTCGCCGCGGACCATCAGATAGGGGTCGAACTCGGCCGAGTTGAGCCGCACGACATAGGTCTGGCCGGGCGTGCCGATGAACGACCAGCTGTCGGCGTACTCGCCGCTGGAGATCGCGTCGTCCGAGGTGCTGAGCTGGCCGGCATTGACGGTGCCGTCCTGCGCGCGGCCGCCGCCCTGGGCGGAGATCCGGGGGCCGGCGCCTTCCTGCAGGCTCAACGTATAGCGACCGCTTTCGCCGGGGGCGAAGGTGGTGGCCTGGATACGGTACTGGCCGTTGGCCGGCAGGCGGACGGTCAGCTGGGAATCAACATCGCCATCGTCGCGGTCGTCATTGAACTCGGAAAAGCCGGATGGTCCCCGGATCATCACGTAGGAATCGACGTCTTCGGACGACATCTGGATCGTCACCTGCTGGCCGGCGCGCCCCTCGAAGACATAGACGTCGACATATTCGCCCGAGGTCAGCTGGGCATCGCCGTCCTGAAACCACCCCTGAACCTCGCCGCCCAGCCGGATCGGGTCCTGGGCTGCGGCCGGAGAGGCGAGCGCTGTCAGACCCGCAAGAGCCACGGCCATGCCGAAAGCCAGTGACCTGAGGCCCATGTTGGCCTCGCCGATAAGCCGGATCGAACGGAACATGGTGCAGGCCTCCCCCAGGATTGCGGTCACCCTATCAACGGTATGCGGCGCGGCAAGCCTGTCCGAACCTGACGGCGAGGGCACGATGCAGCTTCCTCTTGCCAGTTCGTCCGTCGTGGCGTTCAAGCCGGGGGAGGGCTGCGATGGGACGTGGCCGGGGGAGAGCCCATGTTCACCACGCTGAATGCCCAGAGCGCGCTGGGGCTGATCGTCATCGTCGTGGTCTGCTGGCTGCTGTCCGAAGACCGCAAGCGGTTCCCTTGGCGGCTGGCGCTGGGCGCGGTGGCGGTGCAGGCGGCCTTGGTGCTGGCGCTGTTCGCCCTGCCAGGATCGCGGGCCGTGCTGGCCGCCATCACCGGGTCCGTGGATGCGTTGGGTCGGGCGACCAATGAGGGGGCGAAATTCGTGTTCGGCTATCTGGCGGGGGGCGACCAACCCTACGCCGTTACCAGTGAGCCGGCCCTGTTCACCTTTGCCTTTCAGGTCCTGCCGTTGATTCTGGTGATCTCGGCCCTGTCGGCGCTGCTGTGGCATTGGAAGATCCTGAAGGCGATCACCTATGGCTTTGGCCTGCTGTTCCAGCGGACCATGGGGCTGGGCGGGGCCTCGGCGCTGGCGGTGGCGGCCAACATCTTCCTCGGTATGATCGAGAGCCCGATCGTCATCCGCGCCTATCTGGACAAGCTGACCCGGTCCGAATTGTTCCTGATGATGGTGGTGGGGCTGGCGACCGTAGCCGGCTCGACCATGGTGGCCTATGCCGCGATCCTGGCACCCGTCCTGTCCAATGCGGCGGGCCATGTGCTGGTCGCCTCGATCGTATCGGCGCCTGCCGGGGTGTTGCTGGCGCGCATCATGATCCCCGAAATCCCGGGGCAGGGTGGCGCGGTCGCCGACTACTCCGCCTCGTTGAAATACGACTCGTCGATCGATGCCATCGTCAAGGGCACCTCGGATGGGCTGATGGTGGTGCTGAACATTTCGGCGGTGCTGATCGTGTTCGTGGCGCTGGTGGCGCTGGTCAATGTGATGATCGGGGGCTTCTGGCTGTTCGGGGATCCGGTGTCGGTCGAGCGGGTTCTGGGCTGGCTGTTCATGCCGGTCGCCTGGTTGACCGGCGTGTCATGGACCGATGCGGGAGAGGCGGGGCGTCTGCTGGGCGTCAAGCTGACCCTGACCGAGTTCGTGGCCTTCATCGAGCTGGGCCGCGTGCCGCCCGAGGCGATCAGCGAGCGCACCCGCATGCTGATGACCTACGCCCTGTGCGGCTTTGCCAATATCGGCTCGGTCGGCATCACGGTGACCGGCCTGTCGGTGCTGATGCCCGAGCGCCGCACCGAGGTGCTGGGTCTGGTCTGGAAAGCGCTGGCGGCCGGTTTCATGGCCACGCTGATGACAGCCTCGGTGGTCGGGCTGATGCCTGCGGCCGTCTTCGGCTAGGGACTTACCAGCGCAGGGCGAAACGACCGATGACCGCCCCGATGGCCGCGGCCAGGGCCATGCCCAGCGTGTACCAGGTCGCTACGAACGGCGACGTGGCCTCGGGGCAGTGCAGGCCATAGGCCGTGGCGGCGATGGCGCCGGTCAGGAGGCCCAGCGCGGCGCCTGAGGCCATCGGGCGGGTCGGGGCCAGGGGGCGTGCCCCCAGCCAGATCAGCGGGGCTGCAAAGACAGACATCATCAGGATGTTCCGGGCGCAATAGGTCCAGGTCAGGCCCAGCCAGGACCGGGTCCAGTCGGCGGTCGGCGTCAGCGCCAGTTCGACCCCCGCAACCACCAGCGCCACCCCTACGGTGCCGAAGACCCCATAGAGGGCGCGGCGAGCGGCCACCCCGGGCCGCCCCAGCCGCGTCACGAGGAACAGCGCCACCCCGGCCATCGCCGTTGTGTACAGTGCCTTGAGCCAGAAGGTCGGCCCGGTCATGGCCGACGACAGATCTGGGCGCAGACCGAGCAGCAGCAGGACGCCGCCGACCGAGGCGGCGAAGGCCGCAGCGATCCACAGCGGATGAATCCGGGCCGGCCGTACCGGCTCAATCCCGGCTGCGAGGGCGTTGATCAGGTCGTCAGTTTTCATGACTGACCTCGCGGGGGTTGGATGCTGGCGTTCAGTGTCTTGAGGCTGCGGTGGACGCTGACCTTGGCCGCGCCTTCGGTGAAGCCGTTGCGCGCGGCCGCCTCGGCCACGCTGTAACCCCCGAGGCGCACATCCTCGACGAGGCGCCGCTGGCGTCGGGGCAGGATCGACAGCAGTTTCCCAAGGTCGCGGCGGACCACGCCGTCCTCGACCGTATGGTCGGCCAGAAGCACATCCGCGTCCTCAATCGGGATGGACACGCGACGCCCCTGCCGACGCAGGTGGTCGATCAGCTTGTAACGCGCGATCGCATAGGCCCACGCCGTAAAGGGCCGCGTCCGGTCGTAGGTCGCGCGCTTGGCGTGGATGGCGATCAGGCAGTCTTGCACGAGGTCCTCCGTGTCGGCCTCATGCCCCGCGAGGCGACGCTGGAGGAATCCGGCGAGGGCGGGGCGAATTTCAGTCAGAAGCATGCGCCAAGCCACCGGATCGCCGTCGAGGCCCCGGATCATGAGACGTTTGAGCTCGGCTTCCCTGTCGATCACGCCTCTCCCAGTTCGGTCGACCGCCGAAAAGGTTACATCGAAGGCGGTCCCGGGCGACGAAATTTTTTTCGACCCGGTACGGTAACCGTCTCAGGCCACGGGGCGAACTCCCTCCTGTCAGGCCGATCCGATGTGGACGGTCGCTTTCAGGAGATGAGACCATGAATACTTCCGCGAAAATCCTTGTCGGTGCCGGTGCCCTGCTGGCGCTGGGAGCTACGACGGCCATGGCCGACAGCGGCCGCGTCTCGCAGGAGCGCGAGATGGAGAAATGCTACGGCGTCGCCAAGGCCGGTCAGAATGACTGTGCTGCCGGTCCGGGCACGTCGTGCGCCGGCACCTCGACCCGCGACTATCAGGGCAACGCCTGGAAGCTCGTGCCCAAGGGAACCTGCACCTCGATCGAGACGCCGCGCGGCAACGGTTCGCTGACCCCCATCGCGGATCGCTGATCGTGACGGTCCCGACCGCCGGACTGGGTCTCAAGCCCCAGCACTATGCCGAGGCCTCGGCCTGTCCGGCGGCCGGATCCACGCATGGCCTGTGGTTCGAGGTTCACCCCGAGAACTACATGGTCGAGGGCGGGCCGCGTCTGAGATGGTTGGAGACGATCCGGGCCACGCGGCCGTTGTCCCTTCACGGCGTGGGCCTGTCCCTGGCCGGAGACGAACGGCCCGACACGGAGCATCTGGCCCGGTTCCGCAGCCTGATCGATCGCTATGAGCCATTCGTGGTGTCCGAACATCTCGCCTGGTCCCGTCGGGGGGGCGTCTATCACCCCGACCTTCTGCCAATTCCCCGGAATGCGGAGATGCTGTCGCGGGTCAGCGCCCATATCGATGAGGCGCAGGAGGCGCTGGGCCGGCGTCTGCTGATCGAGAACCCGACCGCCTATCTGGCGCTGGCGGACCATCAATGGGACGAGGTGGATTTCCTGATCGAGATCGCGCGCCGCACGGGCTGCGGCCTGTTGGTCGACGTCAACAATGTCTATGTCAGCGCCGCCAATATGGGACTGTCCGCCGAGGTCTGGATCGACCGGGTGCCGGGCGCGCTGGTCGGCGAGATCCATCTGGCCGGGCATCGGTCCGATGCGGCCCTCGGTGAGGCCCTGCTGATCGACAGCCATGACGCCCCGGTGGCCGAGCCGGTCTGGGCGCTGCACCGGCGCTTGATCGATCGGATCGGACCGCGCCCGACGCTGATCGAGCGCGATGGCGATGTGCCCGGGTTCTCAGACCTTCTGGCAGAGCAGGCCCGCGCCGCGGCTGTCCTGACCGATCTGGAGATGGCCGCATGAGCGCCTTCCATACGGCCTTCGAGGCGGCGCTCGCCGGAGACACCGAAGCGCTTCTGCCTCATCTTGTCGTGGACGACCGGACCCGGGCAGCGATCGGCGTCTATCGCAACACGGGCCTCAAGGCGCGGATCGATGCACTTGAGGCCAGCTTTCCGACCGTGGTCCAGCTGGTCGGTGCGGACTGGTTCAGGGCGGCAGCACTGGCGTTCGCGCAGGAACACCCCGGCGACGATCCGGTAATGGTGACCTATGGCGCGTCCTTTCCGGTTTGGCTGGCGACCTTCGAGCCGGCGCAGGACCTGCCTTATCTCGCGCCCTGCGCGCGATTGGACCGGGCCTGGACCGAGGCGCATGTTGCGGCAGACGCGGCGGTGATGACTCCTGCCGAGGCAGGCGCTCTGGGCGCGGCGCTGACGGGTCTGTCCGTCGGGCTACATCCCTCTGTGCGGCTGTTCCGGTTCGACTGGACCGTGCCGTCGCTGTGGTTGGCCCATCGCTATCCTGAGGCTGCCCCGGGGCCGCTGGTATGGGAGCCCCGCGCCGAGGCCCTGATGATCCACAGGACGGCAGGGCATGTCCGGGCGCGCCTTATCAATCCTGCCGAGTTCGCCTTTCTGGAAGCCTGCCAGAAGAGGCGCCCCCTCGGCATCGCCGCCGACCAGGCCGCGCGGCTCGACCGCACCCAATCCATTCCCACCCTGTTCGCCAGCCTGATTGCGGCGGACGTGTTTCTGACATCCGAACCCGAGGCCCGAGCATGAACCGTCTGTCCCACCTCCATGAGCGGCTTTCGGCCGCCGTTCCCGAAAGCCTGATCGCCCTGCTGTTGCGGGTCGGCATTGCCGTGCCGTTCTTCCTGTCCGGGCGGACCAAGGTGGAGGGCTTTCTGACCCTGTCGCCCTCGACCGAGTATCTGTTCGCCGAGGAATATGACGTCCCCTTCCTGTCCCCCGACCTTGCGGCGCATCTGGCGACCTATGCCGAGCATCTGCTGCCCATCCTTCTGGTCCTCGGCCTTCTGACCCGGATCTCGGCGCTCGGCCTGATCGCGATGACGCTGGTGATCCAGCTGTTTGTCGTGCCGACCGGCTGGCCCACGCACCTGCTGTGGGCGGGACCGCTGGTCTATCTGCTGGCGCGCGGACCCGGGGGATGGAGCCTGGATCGTCTGCTGAAGCTCGACTGAACCGACTTGCCTGGCGGGGCGGCCTTCCCTAGGTTTCGATAAGCAACCGAGGGACGGATCCATGAAGCTCTTTGACAGCCACCGCGCACCCAACCCCCGCCGTGTGCGCTGGGTCATGGCGGAAAAGGGCATTACGGACATCGAGGTCGTGCAGGTCGATCTGCTGGCCGGGGAGCACCGGACGCCGGAATACCGGGCGAAGGTCGGGGTGCCGCATGTCCCGGCGCTTGAGCTGGATGACGGGACCTGTATCTCGGAGTCGGTCGCCATCTGCCGCTATCTGGAGTCCATCTATCCCGAGCCGAACCTGTTCGGGGTCGACGCGCGCGAACAGGCGATCGTCGAGATGTGGACGCGGCGCTGCGAATTCTATCTGGCCAATCCGGTCATGCTGACGGTGCGGTTTACCCACCCCGCGCTGGCGGTATTGGAGGCCACGCCCCAGCCCCAGGTGGCGGATTACAATCGCGTCGCCGCCGAGCGCTTCATGAAGACGCTGGACCGCCATCTGGACGGGCGCGAGTTCATGGCGCTGGACCGGTTCACCATCGCCGACATCGTCGCCGTCGTCGGGCTGGATTTTGCGCGCCTGATCAAATACCGCCCCCCGGCCGAGCTGGAGAACCTGAACCGCTGGCTGGACACCTGCCGCGCCCGCCCGGCGGCCAGCGCCGGAGTCTAGGCCGCCGGATCGCGCTTGCGGAACTTGCGGATGACTCCCGAGAAGGTCATCAGCACCCGCTCGCCCGCATTGATCTGCCCCCGGACAAAGATCAGGCTTTTGCCTGCGCGGATCACTTCGCCGGTGGCCTCGACCAACTCCCCGACATACGCGCCGTCGATGAAGGTGGAATCCAGCTGGACCGTGACGCCCGAGGCCCCTTCCATCTCCTGATAGGCGGCCTGAAACAGGGCAATGTCGGCAAAGGTCATCAAGCAGCCGCCATGCATGCGGCCCCCGGCGTTCATATGCTTGGGCTCGGCGCGAAAGGCACAGCGCATCCGACCGTCCGGGTCGGGCCGGAAGTAGAACGGGCCGACGACCTGATCGAAGGTCCCGTGCAGATCGTAGGTCTGCCAGCCCGAGAATTCGCCCTCGGTGACGGTGATCTTGGCGACCATGATGATCCTCAGCCTTCTTCTTCGCCTCGCAATGCAGCATATAGGGCGAATGAGCGACCCCATCGAAGACACTATCTACGAAAAACTCGCGGCTCTCGGGCCGGGCAAGAGCATTGAGCCGGCGGACGTGGCCAAGGCCGTGCAGCCCGAGCAGTGGCAGCGGATGCTGCCGCGTGTGCGCACCACGGCCCTGGGCCTGATGCGACAGGGGCGGCTGATGATCACCAAGAAGGGCAAGCCGGTCGATCCGTCCAGCTTCAAGGGCGTCATCCGTCTGCGCCTGCCGACCGCCGGGGAGTCGGAGCAGTTGATCCAGGCCCGGACAGCCACGTCGGATGATGTCTACTGAGCCCTCGCTCGCAGCAGCGTCGCCCAAGGGCTCCGGACCGTTCGAGACCATGATGCGGGTCTGCGCGGCATTGATCGGCATACTGGTGCTGTCAGGGTGCGCCGCGCCCTATGTTCAGGCGCCCCTGTTGCCGCCCGAGCGCCAGATGACTGCCCGCATGGACGACACCGGCTTTGTCATGCGCGACGGTGCGGTGCTGCCTTATCTCCACTGGAGCCCCGGTGACGCCGAGCCCTGGGCGGTGATCGTGGCCCTGCACGGCATCAATGACAGCCGGGCCGCCTTCCGCCTGGCGGGGCCCTGGTGGGCGGAGCGCGGGATCGCGACCTATGCCTATGACCAGCGGGGCTTTGGCGATGCGCCGGGGCGCGGCCTGTGGCCCGGGGACCTGATGGCGGATGATCTGGATCAGATCGTGGCGCTGGTTCGGGCGCGGCATCCGGGTGCGGTGATCGCGGTGGCCGGAGAAAGCATGGGGGGCGCCGTGGCGATCACGGCCTTTGCCTCTGAAACTCCGCCCGCTGCCGACCGGCTGATCCTGCTGGCCCCTGCGGTCTGGGGCTGGTCCAGCCAGCCCCTGTTGTATCGGCTGAGCCTTTCTGCGGCGGCGTGGACGTTTGGCGATGTGGCGCTGGAACCCCCGGCCTGGGCGGCCGACCAGGTGCTGCCCTCGGACCATCTGATGGAGTTGATCCGCAGCGGCCGCGACCCGGATCAGACGCTCTCGACCCGGTTCGACGTTCTGTATGGCCTTGTCGACCTGATGGAGGGGGCCGGAGAAGGGTTAGGCGATGTCGACGTACCGACCCTGTTCCTTTACGGGGCCCGGGACGACCTGGTGCCGGATCGGGCGGTGCGTCAGGCGCTGCAGCGCGCCGGGTCCATGCCGGGGTTGCGCACCGCCTACTACGAGGACGGCTACCACCTGCTGAACCGCGATCTTCAGGCTGCGCGGGTGTTTGCCGATGTCGAGGCCTGGCTGAGAAATGAGGGCGCCGCGCTGCCCTCCGGGGCCGGGCCAATCCCGGTGCGATAGACCGGGTGACCTTGCGTAAGGTCAAGCTTGCTCCGGGTCGGTAACCCGCGTATCAGCCCCCGCAACAAAAATACCCAGGAAAGGCTCGTAAAGGGCATGACACTGTTCGATTCGCCGTCGTTCTCGAACCATGAGGGCGTGCACGCCTTCTATGACGAAAAGACTGGTCTCAAGGCAATTGCTGCAGTGCACTCTACTGCACGCGGTCCGGCGGTGGGCGGCACCCGCATGTGGAACTATGCCACGGCAGCAGAGGCGCTCGAGGATGTGCTGCGCCTGTCGCGAGGCATGAGCTACAAGAACGCCGTGGCGGATCTGGAGATGGGCGGCGGCAAGTCGGTCATCATCGGCGACAGCCGGACCCAGAAGACCCCCGAGCTGTTCCAGGCCTTTGGTCGCGCGATCAATTCGCTGGGCGGCATCTATTACGCGGCCGAGGACGTCGGCGTTTCGGTCGAGGACATCGCCGAGGCCCGCAAGGAGACCGAGTTCGTCGTCGGTCTGTCCGGCGGCAAGGAGGGCTCGGGCGATCCCAGCCCTGTGACCGCCGAGGGCGTGTTCCGTTCGACGCTGACGGTCGCGCGCCGCCTGTGGAAGCAGGACGATCTGACCGGTCTGACGGTCGCCGTCCAAGGCATCGGCCACGTCGGCGGCTATCTGGCGGACAAGCTGCACAAGGCCGGGGCCAGGCTGGTGATGACGGACGTCAACACCGCCCTGCTGGAAGAAGTCGCCGCCCGCAACAATGCCGAGATCGTGGCCCCCGACGCCATCTATGACGTCAAGGCCGACATCTATGCCCCCTGTGCGCTGGGGGCGACGCTGAACCCCGAAACGCTGGACCGCCTGTCGGCCAGGGCAATCGTCGGGGCCGCGAACAACCAGCTGGCCACGCCGGAGATCGGCCGCATCCTGTTCGAGCGAGGTGTGCTGTATGCGCCCGACTATGTCGTCAATGGCGGCGGCATCATCAATGTGGCCTCGGAAATGGCGGCCCGGAACAGTGGTGGCGCCTATGACCCGGCGTGGGTCGAGGGTAAGCTGGCCCGGCTGATGGAGACGCTGGAAGAGGTTCTCGAGCGCTCGAACAGTGAAAAGCGCCCGACGCACGAGGTTGCCGACGCCATCGCCGAAGCCCGCATTCAGGCAGCGGCCGATGAAAAGGCGCGGGCCCGCGCGGCCTGAAGCCGGTATCTCCCGGTCCGACCACCGCTAATTCGGCAATCGCTACCTTCTCTTAACGCGCCGTTTACCATGCGGGCGGCACTTTCTGCCTAGCGGGCGTGTCGCCTGTGAGTAGGGGTGTTGGGGCGCGCGTGGGCGGCTTTTCCGGGGCTTTGCAGAGATTTGGGGTCGGGCGACTGGCTACCCTGGCGGGTGTTGCTGCCGGGGTTGCGGCGGTGCTTGTGGTGCTGATGCTGCGCATCGGCCAGGCGCCTGATGCCTTGCTCTATTCCAATCTGGACCTGCGCGAGGCGTCCGAGATCACGGCTGCCCTCGACACGGCGGGCATCAAATATTCGTCGCGTGGCGATGGCTCGACGATCTTTGTCAGCCGGGACGAGGTCGGCACGGCCCGGATGCTGGTCGCCGGCAAGGGGATCGTGACCAGTGGCTCGGTTGGCTATGAGATTTTCGACACCCAATCGGTACTGGGCCAGACCGAATTCCAGCAGAACCTGAACGCCAAGCGCGCGCTGGAAGGCGAGCTGTCCCGCAACATCATGACCCTGCGCGGGGTCACCATGGCACGCGTGCTGATCGCCCTGCCGGAGCGGGCCCTCTTCCAGGCTGAGGCCGCAGAGCCGACGGCATCGGTTGTCGTCGGGCTTGGGGGGCGGGACCTGACCGCCGACCAGATCCGCGGCATCCGCTCTCTGGTGGCCTCCAGTGTGCCGAACCTCAAGCCCACACGCGTCACCGTCATGGATGACACCAACCGCACCCTGGCGGCGGGGGGCGACGAGGATGGCTTTTCCGGCGCCAGCGCCGACCGGATGAAGGCGACGACCGAGGCCCAGCTTCAGGCGCGGGTCATGGATGTCGTCCAGGGCATCGTCGGGCCGGGTGCCGCGCGGGTGCAGGTGACCGCCGAGATCGATCACAGCCGTTCGACTACCCAAGAACAGCGCTTTGACCCGGACGGTCAGGTGGTGCGCTCCATGGCCATCAATGGTTCGAATTCGCAGGACACGACCGGCCAGCCTGTGGGCGGCGTGGGTGCCGACCAGAACATCCCGGGCGGAGAGGCGCCGGGTATTGCGGCCCAGGGCTCGACCCGCACGGACGAGACCGAGACCACCAATTACGAAATCTCGAACACCACCACGACCACGGTGCGTGAGCCGGGAGAGGTCAAGAAGCTGGCTGTAGCCGTGGCCGTTGATGGCATCTGGACGCCGGGTGCCGACGGGGCCGAGCCGACCTATGCGGCACGCACGCCCGAGCAGATCACCGAGATCGAGGAACTGGTGAAGGCCGCTGTAGGCTTCAGTGCCGAGCGGGGCGACATCGTCCGGGTTAGCAATGTCGCGTTCAATCGCGAAGTCGCCCCGAACGGCGGCACCGAGGCTGGTGGCGGGCTGTTCGACTTTACCAAGAACGACATGATGCGCGGCATTGAGCTGCTGGTGCTGCTGATCACCGGCATTCTGCTGATCCTGTTTGTGCTGCGTCCGCTGCTGAAGGCGACAGCCGGTGGCGGTGGTGGTGTGCCCGCACTGGCCGGCGGCAATGGCGTGACCTCGCTGCAGACCACGCCGGTCGGGGCCTCGGGTCAGGCCGCCGCCGGTCAGCTGACCGGTCCGAGCGACATGGAGCAGCGGCTGGATATCGCCCGCATTGAGGGTCAGGTGAAGGCCTCCTCGGTCAAGAAGGTGTCCGAGTTCGTCGAGAAACATCCGGAAGAGTCGACCTCGATTCTCCGCAGCTGGGTGCATGAAGGCTGATGGCGGCGCGGATGATCACCCGCAAGCCGGCGGTCGAGGACGCCCGCAAGCTGACCGGTCCTGAAAAGGCGGCCGTCATCCTGCTGTCGCTGGGCGAGGATCACACGCGCCTGTGGCAGGGGCTGGACGAGGACGAGATCAAGGAAATCTCCCAGGCCATGGCGGCGCTGGGCACCGTCAGTTCGCAGGTGGTCGAGGAGCTGCTGCTCGAGTTCGTCTCGGGCATGAGCGGCTCGGGCGCGGTCATGGGCAGTTTCGAGCAGACCCAGAAGCTGCTGGCCTCCTTCATGCCCGCGGAGCGGGTCGAAGGCCTGATGGAAGAAATCCGGGGTCCCGCCGGTCGCACTATGTGGGACAAGCTGGGCAATGTGAACGAGGCGGTGCTCGCCAACTATCTGAAGAACGAATACCCCCAGACGGTCGCCGTGGTCCTGTCCAAGATCAAGCCGGACCATGCCTCGCGGGTGCTGACGGCCCTGCCCGAGGACTTCGCGATGGAGTGCGTCCAGCGCATGCTGCGCATGGAGCCGGTGCAGCGCGAGATTCTGGACAAGATCGAGCAGACCCTGCGCACTGAATTCATGTCGAACCTGGCGCGCACGTCGAAACGCGACAGCCACGAGATGATGGCGGACATCTTCAACAGCTTTGATCGCCAGACCGAGGCCCGGTTCATCGGCGCGCTGGAAGAACGCAACCGCGAGGCGGCCGAACGCATCCGCGCCCTGATGTTCGTGTTCGAGGATCTGGCCAAGCTGGACCCCGGCGGCATCCAGACCCTGCTGCGCGCGGTCGAAAAGGACCAGCTGGCGCTGGCGCTGAAGGGGGCGTCGGAATCCCTGCGCGAATTGTTCTTCGGAAACATGTCCGAGCGGGCGTCCAAGATCATGCGCGAGGACATGGAGTCGATGGGGCCGGTACGGCTCAAGGACGTCGACTCGGCCCAGATGGCCATGGTTCAGGTGGCCAAGGATCTCGCCGCCAAGGGCGAGATCATGCTGGTGGGCCAGGGCGGCGACGACGAGTTGATCTACTGACATGACCCACGCGTCCGCCCCCTCCCGTCCCTTTGCCTTCGACACGGAGTTCGACTCGTCCGGCGCGGTCGTTCGTTCAACCGAGTGGCAGCCGGTCAAGCGTGCCTATTCGCCCGCCGAAGTCGAGGCCCTGGTCGCCCAGGCCCGCCACGAGGCGCACGCAAAGGCGCTGGCCGAGGTCGACAGCCGCCGGTCTCAGGCTATCGCCGATCTGAGCGCCGCCCTGAACAACAGCCTGCCGCGTCTGACCGGGGTGGTGGAGACCTATCGCGAACAGACCGCCGATCTGGCCCTGGCGACCGGTCGGGCGCTGGCTTTCGCCGCGCTGGAACGCCTGCCTCGCGCCGCCGTGCAGGCCGCGCTTGAGGAACTGGGCCGCGAGATCGATGCCTCGCCGCGTCTGGTGATCGCCATGGCCGGTCTGGACGAGGCCGGTCGTGCCGAGATTGAGGGGCTGTGCGCCAATGTCGGCTATGCCGGGGCGGTCCGGTTCCGCGACGAACCGGGTCTGGCGCAGGCTGCCTTTGAGCTGGAATGGGCCGATGGCCGCGCCGCCTTTGATCCCGAAGAAACCTTTAGCCGACTGGCTGCCGCGGTCGCCCGCGCGCTGGCCGCTGACCAAGCCCCCGACACCGCCGAATCGTCCGAAGGGATGAACCCATGACTGCTGACAATCTGCCGCTTGAAGAGTTCGATCACGGGGTCATGCCCGTGTCGAACGAGGACGGACTGGACAAGTCCGCCAGCGACCTGGCCCCGGTGTTCGACGTGCCGGTCAACATCTCGGCCGTGCTGGGCAAGTCGCACATGTCGGTCGCGCAACTGCTGAAACTGACCAGTGGCTCGGTGCTGGAGCTGGACCGCAAGGTCGGCGAGGCTATCGACATCTTCGTCAACAACCGGCTGGTCGCGCGCGGCGAGGTGGTGGTGGTCGAGGACCGGCTGGGCGTGACCATGACGGAAATCATCAAGACCGAGGATACGGGCGCCTAAGCATGGCGACCGGCAGTGAGATTTAGAGGAGAAGACCCATGCGGCTTCTGGTAGTTGGCAGACTGAGCGGGCAGCTGGCCTCGGCCGTGAAAATGGCCATGGCCCACGGCGCCAAGGTGCACCACGTCGAGCGGGGCGATCAGGCCACCGAGCAGCTGCGACGTGGGCAGGGCGCGGATCTGCTGATGGTCGACTACCGCATCGACATCGCCGCCCTGATTGCTGCCAATGAGGCCGAGCGCATCCATGTGCCGGTCGTGGCCTGTGGCGTCGATGCGGGTCCGGATGATGCGGCCGCCACCATCCGCGCCGGGGCCAAGGAGTTCATCCCCCTGCCGCCCGAAGCGGACCTGATCGCCGCCGTACTGTCGGCGGTGGCGGATGATGATCGCCCGCTGATCTCGGCGGATCCGTCGATGAAGGCGGTGATTGGTCTGGCCGACCAGGTCGCGCGCTCGGAAGCGTCCATCCTGATCACCGGCGAAAGCGGCGTCGGCAAGGAGGTCATGGCCCGCTATCTGCACCAGAACTCGCGTCGGGCGGACAAGCCGTTCATCAGCGTCAACTGCGCGGCCATTCCGGACAATCTGCTGGAATCGGAACTGTTCGGCCACGAGAAGGGCGCCTTCACCGGGGCCGTGGCGCGGCGGGTCGGCAAGTTCGAGGAGGCCGACGGCGGCACCCTGCTGCTGGACGAAATCAGCGAGATGGATGTGCGGCTGCAGGCCAAGCTGCTGCGGGCGCTACAGGAACGCGTCATCGACCGCGTCGGCGGCACGACACCCGTCAAGGTCGACATCCGCATCATCGCCACCTCGAACCGGGATCTGGCCCGTGCGGTGTCGGAAGGCAGCTTCCGCGAGGACCTGCTGTACCGGCTGAACGTCGTCAATCTGCGCCTGCCGTCGCTGCGCGAGCGTCCGGGTGACATCCCCGCGCTGGCCGACTTCTTCGTGCGGAAATATGCGGCCGCGAACGGTGTGCCGGTGCGCCCCGTGTCGGCCGACGCGCGTCGGGCCCTGACCGCGCATCGCTGGAACGGCAATGTGCGCGAGCTGGAAAACGCCATGCACCGCGCGGTGCTGCTGGCCCAGGGGCCCGAGATCGATGTCGACGCCATCCGCCTGCCTGACGGTCAACCGTTGACGGGGGCAACATATGACGCGGGCCCGGCCAGCCGCGCGGCCCAGACCGCCGACGCCGTCACCCGCGCCTATGTCGGCCAGACCGTGGCCCAGATGGAAAAGACCCTGATCCTCGACACCCTGGGCCACTGCCTTGGCAACCGCACCCATGCGGCCAACATCCTGGGCATCTCGATCCGCACCCTGCGCAACAAGCTGAACGAATACGCCGACGAAGGCACGCCCATCCCCGCGCCCCAGTCGGGCATTTCCGCCGCCGTCGGCTGAGGAGCGAGAGCGTGGATCGCAGAAGCGTTCTGATGGGGTTCGGGGCCCTCGCCCTCGCAGCCTGCGATAATCCATTCGTTGCACCGTCGACTCCCGCGGCATCTCCTGGCGCGCTGGATCTGTCCGCGTTGGAAGCCGCCAACGGGGGCCGCATCGGCCTCGCGGCGCACGACCTGGCCTCAGGCCTCCGCCTCGCTTCTCGTGGCGAGGAACGGTTCGTCTACTGTTCGACCTTCAAGATGTACCTGGCCGCCGCGACCTTCCTGCGTGTTCAGGCGGGCGAGGAAGATCTTGCGCGGCCGATCCCGATAACCCGCGCCGACATGGTCTCCCATGCCCCGGTCACTGAACCGGCCATCGGCCAGAGCCTGACGGTTGAACAGCTCTGCAAGGGTACGGTCGAGGTCAGCGACAACCCGGCGGCGAACCTGCTGCTGAAGGCCAATGGCGGGCTGGAGACCATGCAGGACTTCTATCGCCGTCTCGGCGACACCAGCACTCGCGTCGACCGTTTCGAGCCCGAGATGAACCGTCTCGACGGCGACAAAGACACCATCATCCCGCTGCAATCGATAGCCAACATCAAGCGTCTGTTCATCGATGACGACACACCGCTGATGGTCCCGCACAGGGACAAGCTGCTGGGCTGGATGTTCGCCTCACCCACGGGCGAGGGGCGCATCAAGGCGGGCCTTCCTGCAGGTTGGCGCACGGCGCACAAGACCGGCACCGGCGGCTATGGCCCGACCAATGACATCGGCGTGCTGTACCCGCCGACTGGCGAGCCGGTGGTCCTCGCCATCTATTATCATGCCACGCGCGAGAGTTCGGCCGAGCAGAACGACGCCGTCGTCGCTGAGGCCACCCGCCTGGCTCTTGCTGCTCTGGGGCGTACATGACCGACGCCCCCATCATGATGAAGGACGGCATGGCGCGGCCTTCGGGCAAGGACATGCTGGGTTGGGTCGCGCGGGGCGAGGTCGGCATGGCGGTCGGCGTCATCGGCGTCATCCTGCTGCTGATCCTGCCGATCCCGGCCTTCCTGATGGATATGCTGCTGGCGATCTCGCTGATCTCCAGTGTGCTGATACTGATGACCGCCCTGATGATGAAGAAGCCACTGGACTTCGCCATCTTCCCGACGGTGCTGCTGGTCTCGACCCTGTTCCGCCTCGGGCTGAACCTGGCCTCGACCCGGCTGGTTCTGACCAGCGGTCACGAGGGCGGGGACGCCGCCGGCCATGTGATCGAGGCGTTCGGCGCCCTGATGATGGGCGGCAGCTTCATCATCGGTATCATCGTCTTTGCCATCATTCTGGTGGTGAACTTTGTCGTCATCACCAAGGGCTCGACCCGCATCGCCGAGGTCTCGGCCCGCTTCACCCTCGACTCCATGCCGGGCAAGCAGATGGCCATCGATGCCGATCTGTCGTCGGGCCTGATCACCGAGGATCAGGCCAAGATCCGCCGCAAGGAACTGGAGCAGGAATCGACCTTCTTCGGCGCCATGGACGGTGCCTCGAAATTCGTGCGTGGCGACGCGGTCGCCGGCCTGATCATCGTCTTCATCAATGTGCTGGGTGGGATCCTGATCGGGACGTTGCAGCACGGCATGCCGATGGGCGAAGCGGCCACGGCCTACGTCCAACTGACCATCGGCGATGGTCTGGTCACCCAGGTGCCAGCCATCATCATCTCGATCGCCGCAGGCTTTCTGGTGTCCAAGGCCGGGGTCGAGGGGTCGGCTGACAAGGCCCTGGTCAGCCAGCTGGCCACCAACCCCATCAGCCTCGGCATGGTGGCGGCAGCCTCGGCCCTGATCGGTCTAATCCCGGGCATGCCTCTGCTGCCGTTCTTCGCGCTGGCGGCAGGTTCGGGCTTCATGGCCTGGCGGCTGGGCCGGGCACGTCTGAAACCGGCGCCGGTGGAAACTGCCGAGTCATCCAAGCCCCGTGAGGACGTTGAGGAGCCGATCTCGACCGCGCTCAATATCGATGAGGTCAAGATCGAGCTGGGCTATTCCCTGCTCGCCCTGATCAATGATCTGGAAGGGCGTCGCCTGACCGATCAGGTCCGCGCCCTGCGCCGGTCGCTGGCGCAGGAGTACGGCTTCGTCATGCCCTCGGTGCGCATCCTCGACAATATGCGCCTCGGCACCCAGGGCTATGCCATCCGCATCAAGGAGATGGAGGCCGGCAAGGGCGAGGTGCGTCTGGGGCAACTGCTGGCCATGGATCCGGCGGGCCGTCAGGTCGAACTGCCGGGCGAGCACACCAAGGAACCCGCCTTTGGCCTGCCGGCGACCTGGATCGACGAGTCCCTGCGCGAGGAGGCGACCTTCCGCGGCTATACGGTGGTGGATCCCTCGACCGTGCTGACCACCCACCTGACCGAGATCCTCAAGGAGAATATGGCCGAGCTGCTGTCCTATGCCGAGGTGCAGAAGCTGCTGAACGGTCTGGAGGGCGAGGAGAAGAAGCTGGTCGAGGATCTGATCCCCGGCTCGGTGACCGTCACCACCCTGCAGCGGGTGCTGCAGACCCTGCTCAAGGAAAAGGTCTCGATCCGCGATCTGGCCGCCATTCTGGAAGGTCTGGCGGAAGCCGCGCCGCACACCAGCTCGGTGACCACCCTGGTCGAGCATGTGCGGACCCGTCTGGCGCGTCAGCTGTGCTGGCAGCACAAGGCCGACGACGGGGCCCTGCCGATCGTGACCCTGTCACCCGAGTGGGAGCAGGCCTTTGCCGAAAGCCTGGTCGGACAGGGCGAGGACAAGCAGCTGGCCATGGCGCCGTCACGGCTGCAGGACTTCATCCGGGCGGTGCGGGACGTTTTCGAACGCGCGGCCATGTCGGGCGAGACGGCGGTGCTGCTGACCGGCCCGCAGGTGCGGCCCTATGTGCGCTCGATCATCGAACGCTTCCGCGGTCAGACCGTGGTGATGAGCCAGAACGAGATCCACCCTCGCGCGCGGCTGCGTACGCTGGGGCAGGTCTGACGCGGGATCAGTTGACCTCGGTCCAGCCTTCGGAGGACGCCTGGCGGGCGGCTTCGTTGGTCGGGCGGGCGACAAGACCGGACTGGGTGATCCAGACCTCATATTCCGCGCCATCGGCCATCGGCATATAGGCGCCGCCACCGTAAAGGGTGTCGACCGCATCGACATAGCGGCGATATTTGCGCGCCATGTCCCACGCATTGATCCGCCAGGGCAGGGCATCGGGCTGGTCGCCGCCGCTGAGGTCGTGGACGCTGCGGATGCCCTCGCGTTCCTGCTGAATCGACTGGTATCGGCCCGACAGACGATCGAGGCGGTACTGGGTGTCGAGGCCCAGAACCGTGGCCCAGGGCTTCCAGCGCAGGACCTGCGCCTCGATCCGCCATTGGTCACCATGCAGGGGGTAGACCGCTGTGGTCGGCGCATCAGTGCCGTTGGCGGCGGGCTGGATGACGGTCGTCTCGTAATACTGGGGGCCAAGCTGCTTGACCTGGATCGTGGCCACCGGTCGCTCATAGGTGAGGCGGGCATAGGTCTGGACGTTCATCCCGAGCAGCGCGGCAATCGCCGCCGCTGCAGCCAGACCGCCACCACCGATGGCCCCCAGACCGCCGCTCAGGAATTTGCCGCGGAAAAAAGCCCCCAGACCGCTTAGCAGAAAGATGACACCCGCCAACCCAACGATTGCCGGAATAATCCACCACCACCAGACCATGTCGCCCCCTTACGCGTTGCGTATCAACCCTATGCTAACCGTAAATCGCGGGAACGTCGAAGGTTTCACCCGAGACGCGACTGGACTTGGGCCGACCGGCGGTTAAACGTGGCCGGTGATGAGCTGGGAAATCCGCGAAAATCTGACGGCATTCAGCCGCTTCCTGCGAACGGCCAGCCTGGGCCGATCCCTGCTTGGGCTGCTGTCTCTGGCACTTGTGCTGCTACTGGCCGTCAATCTGGCCACCTTTGTCATGATCGGTCGTACGGCCGAGTTCAATGAAACCATCGATCGCAATGTTCGCGTACAGGTTGCGGCACGCGATGTGCTGACCCGGCTGGTCGATGCTGAAACCGGCCAGCGGGGATATCTGCTGACCGGGCGTCAACAGTTCCTGACCATTCACGACGAAGCTGTTCGCGAACTTCCGATGGTGATGCAGGAACTCGATGACCTGACCGCCAGCGACCCCGAGGTGCGCGAGCGGGTCGATCGTCTGAGAAACCTGGCGCGCGAACGTCTGGGTGTGATGGATGCAAGCATCACCCTGGCCCGCAGCGGTCGCGCCGGCGATGCCGTGCAGATCGTCCGCGACGGGCGGGGCAAGGAACTGATGGACGCCATGCGGCTCGAGATCGACGCGATCGATACGATCGAGAGCGAGCGGTTCGCGTCCCGTCGGCAACAGTCGGAATGGTCCGCGCGCGCGACGATCGGCGTCAACGCCATGGCCGGAATTCTGGTGCTGATGCTGGCGGGCATCGTGGCCTGGATCGTGCTGCGATACCTGCGTGAAATGCAGGCCGCCCACTACGAGCTGGACCGCATCAATGCCAATCTGGAAAATGAGGTGCGGGACCGCACCGGCGACCTGATCCGTGCCAACGAGGAGGTTCAACGCTTCGCCTATATCGTCAGCCATGACCTGCGCGCGCCACTGGTCAACGTCATGGGCTACACCTCCGAACTGGAACAGGCCGGCAAGGTCATCGACCGCCAGATGGCCAAGGTCGAAACGGAGGCGCCCGATCTGATGGAGCGCGATGCCCTGGTCGCCGTGCGCGAGGATGTGCCCGAGGCGATCGGCTTCATCCGCGCCTCGACCGAGAAGATGGACCGGTTGATCAATGCCATCCTGAAACTGTCCCGGGACGGGCGACGCGTGCTGTCTTCAGAGCCGATCAATATGACGGCCATGGTTGGCAAGATTGCCGACAGTGTGAACCATCAAACGGAGGCCGCCGGGGCCGAGGTCGAGGTGGCCGAGTTGCCGGGTCTGACGGGTGATCGACTGTCGCTGGAGCAGGTGTTCAGCAATATGATCGACAATGCCGTCAAATATCTGGACCCGAAGCGCCCCGGGCGGATCCGGATCGAGGGTCAGGACCTAGCCGACGGGATGGTCGAGTACCGCATCATCGACAACGGCCGCGGCATCTCAGACCGGGACCACGAGCGGATATTTGAACTGTTCCGTCGCTCCGGCAAACAGGATCAGCCGGGCGAGGGTCTGGGGCTGGCCTTCGTCAAGAACAGCATTCGCCGGATGGGCGGCGATATCGCCGTCGAGTCGAGACTGGGCGAAGGCTCGACATTCATCCTCAAATTTCCCAAACGCCTGTACGTCTCGGAAAACGGAACCGCCTCATGACCACACCCGTCAAAATCGTGATGATTGAAGACGATCACGGCCATGCGCGGCTGATCGAGAAGAACATCCGCCGCGCCAACATCTCGAACGCGATCGAGCATTTTGCTGACGGCACATCAGCCCTTGAGCATCTGTTCAGCGAGGCGGTGCTGACCAATGGCCCGCTGCTGATCCTGTTGGACCTGAACCTGCCGGACATGTCGGGCACCGACATTCTGGAGAAGATCAAGTCGGATGCCCGGCTGCGGCGCGCGCCCGTGGTGATCCTGACCACTACGGATGACAAGGCGGAAATCCAGCGGTGCTATGATCTGGGCTGTAATGTCTACATCACCAAGCCGGTGGAGTATGAGTCCTTCTCCGAAGCCATCCGGCAACTGGGCCTTTTCCTTTCGGTCATTCAGGCCCCCGAAATCGATTGAGTGAGCGCTGTTTGGAACCGCTGACCACGCCCCTCAGACTGCTCTACATTGACGACGACCGCGGCCTGTCGCGGCTGGTCGAAAAGGAGCTTGGCCGTCAGGGCTTTGCAGTCACCTGCGCGGCCGACGGCGAGGCCGGTCTGGAGTGCCTGAAAGGCGGTCAGGTATTCGACGTCTGTGCGCTGGACCACTACATGCCCGAGCGCGACGGGCTGGATGTGCTGCCCGACATTCTGGCCCTGCCTGATCCGCCCCCCGTCGTCTACGTCACCGGCGCTCAGGAGGGCCGCATTGCGGTTGCCGCCCTGCGGGCCGGGGCGGCGGACTATGTGATCAAGGACGTGTCGGAGGACTTCACCTCCCTGCTGCGGTCGGCCATCGAGGACGCCCACAACCGGCGTCGCCTTCAGCGTGAAAACGAGACCGCCCAGGACGAGATCCGCATGGCCCGTGACCGGGCCGAGGCCATGCTGCGTGAGGTCAACCACCGGGTCGGCAACTCGCTGCAGCTGGTGTCCAGCTTCATCTCGCTGCAGATGCGCCAGCTGGCGGACGGTGCGGCCCGGGATGCGCTGCGCGAGGCGCAGGCGCGCATCGAGGCGGTCGCCCACGTGCACCGCCGCCTCTACACCTCGGGCGATATGGCCCAGGTGGCTATGGATGAGTATCTGAGAAGCCTGATCGAGGAGCTGAGTGTGTCGCTGGGACGCGAGGACAATGCGCCCAATCTGACGCTGGATGCCGACCCCATGAACGTCGGCACGGATCAGGCGGTCTCGCTTGGCGTGATCGTGACCGAACTGGTCACCAACGCCGTCAAATATGCCTACGAACCCGGTCAGGGTGGCGAAATCCGCATCCACCTCAAGGCAGATGGAGACGGGCGCGCCCTGCTGACGGTTGAGGACGACGGGCCGGGGCTGGGGGATCAGTCCGCGGGACCGAAAGGCACGGGGCTCGGCTCCAAGATCGTGGCGGCCATGGCGGGGGGGTTACGCTCCCGGGTCAGCTTCGATGACGCGCACAAGGGCGTGCGCGCCCAGTTGGCTTTCGACCTCTAGGCCGGACCATGCTGCAGTTCGGAATTCCCAGACCCCACCATACCTATGCGCCGCGCCCCACGGCTTTCGGCATTCTGGTGCACGAGGGGCGGCTGGCCTGTGTGCGGATTGACCGGGGCGAGGGCAGCTATCTCGACCTGCCCGGTGGCGCGCGCGATGGCGATGAGTCCGAGCCCGAAGCGGTTGTGCGGGAGTTCCGCGAGGAAACCGGCCTTCGGGTGGCGGCGGACGTGTGCCTGACCGAAGCCGCCCAGTTCGTGGACAAGAGCGACGGGCGCACGGTCAACAACACGGGCGGTTTCTGGACGCTGCGTTTGCTGGACCCCACGCCGTCCGGCAAGATCGAGGACGACCACGAACTGGTCTGGCTGGACCTGGTGGAGGCCCTGGCCAGTCTGCGTCACGAGGCCCATGCCTGGGCGGTGGCGGTCTGGCTGAGGTCTCGCACATCCGCGTGATCCGGGGAACGACCTGCGCCTGAACCTGTTGAATTGTCATAGGGCGAACGACGGGTTCGCCTTCCTCCCAGGAGACGACAATGAACAAGGATCAAGTTGAAGGCCGTGCCAAGGAAGCCGTGGGCAACGTCAAGGACGCTGCAGGCGACGCGACCGGCAACCACAAACTGCAGGCCGAAGGCAAGGCCGATCAGGTCGAAGGCAAGGTCCAGAAGACCTTTGGCGACGTCAAGGAAGACGTGAAGAACTAGTCCGGATCAATCTGCCGGATTGAAGAGGCCACCGTCGCAGGACGGTGGCCTTTTTCAGTCGCGGCCGGACAGGTTGAGCCGCAGGCCGCTGTCGTCATCGCGGGTGCCGGAGGGGTCGCAGACCTCTTCCCAGACCACGCCGCCATCGGGACGCGCACGCGGGCGGGTGCTGCACCGGGCCTGTTCGCGCAGTTGGGGCGTCGAAGGACCTCGAACCTCGCGGGGCTGATCGCACTGGACGGCGAAGTTGGCATCAGCCTGCGCACGGGCGCAGGCTTCGAGCGCAGTCGTGGGGCGCAGCGCCTCGGGCAGACTGTCGCCCAGCTCGGCCACCAGCTGTTGCCGGACGCTGAACTGGCAGGACTCCAGCGGCGTGTCGCCACGGATCTGGGGGTGGCAGCGGGCGCGCTCCCAGGCGAACGGGTCGTCGCGGGCCCATTGGGGCAGAGCCGGATCCTGCATCAGCAGGCCAAGGATGATTGCACCAAGCATGGACGCCTCCTGTGGGTGGTCGTCGGCCTATCGCGCCAAGGAGCGCATGGCGCGCTCCAGCCCGTCCAGAGTCAAGGGGAACATCTGGTCCTCCATGACCTCGCGGATCAGGCCGACCGAGGGCGTGTAGGACCAATAACGTTCGGGCACCGGGTTCAGCCACGCCGAATTTGACCACTGCTGACGCAGGCGTTTCAGCCAGACGGCGCCGGCCTCCTCGTTCCAGTGCTCGACCGATCCGCCGGGCATGGTGACCTCATAGGGGCTCATGGTGGCGTCGCCGACCACCACGGCGCGCCAGTCGCCGGGGTAGCGGTTCAGGACTTCCCACGTCGGCGTCCGGGCCTCGTGCCGGCGGCGGTTGTCCTTCCAGACGCCTTCGTAGAGGCAGTTGTGGAAGTAGAAGAATTCGAGGTGGCGGAACTCGGATTTTGCGGCCGAGAACAGCTCCTCGCACAGCTTGACGTGGCCATCCATCGAACCGCCGATGTCGAGGAACAGCAGGACCTTGATGGTATTGCGTCGCTCGGGTCGCATCTGGATGTCCAGCCAGCCCTGCCTCGCCGTGCCGTCAATGGTGGCGTCCATGTCCAGCTCGTCGGGCGTGCCCTGCCGGGCGAACCGGCGCAGGCGGCGCAGAGCCACCTTGATGTTGCGGGTGCCCAGTTCGACCGAGTCGTCCAGATTCCGATACTTGCGCTTCTCCCAGACCTTGACCGCCCGTCCGTGCTGCGACTTGCCGCCGATGCGGACGCCCTCGGGGTTATAGCCGCCGTTGCCGAAGGGGCTGGTGCCGCCGGTGCCGATCCATTTCGATCCGCCCTGATGCCGGTCGTGCTGTTCCTCCAGCCGCTGCTTCAGCGTCTCCATCAGCTTTTCGAAGCCGCCGAGGGCCTCGATCTCGGCCTTCTGCTCGTCGGTCAGGTATTTTTCGTTCAGCAGCTTCAGCCAGTCCTCGGGCACGCCACCGATATCCGGCTCCTCGCCCGCGCCGACGGTCTCCAGCCCCTTGAACACCTTGCCGAACACCTGATCGAACCGGTCGTAGTGTTTCTCGTCCTTGATCAGGACGGCCCGCGACAGGTGGTAGAAGTCCTCGACCCGCGTGCCGGCCGTCAGAACGCGCTTGTCCATGGCCTCCATGAGGAACAGCCATTCCTTGAGCGAGACCGGGACGCGGGCGTCCCGCAGGGCAGTGAAGAAGGGGAGGAGCATCAGTCCCTTGCGCCCCCGGCGCCCGCCCCTTGCAGGGCAATGGCGAACGCCATGCTGGACAGTTCGACCACCGAGTCATCGCCAGAGGGTCCGGTCGCGCGGACCTTGAAGCTCCATTCACCGATGTGTTGCACCAGGATCAGGCTGCGGACCGGTCGGCCATCGATCTCAAGCTCGAACACGGTCACCAACGGCGTCTTCTGGCCCGGGAGCGTTCGAACCTCAAAGGTGCTGTCGATCGGTTCGGCCCGAGGCGCACTGCGCTGTATGGCCCGGATTGCAGCGCCCATGACCTCTTCTGCAGAATAGACCTCGTCATATCGCGTGGCGAAGATGGTGACGAACGTGCGGCCGATCCAGGAACTGCAACCGACGTCCATGCCGGATGCCTGAAACAGTCTGATGTTGTCGCGCTCATCCGCCCCGGGGAATTCGCACACCATGCCACTGGGGCCATGCAGCACGGTGGGCATGTCGCTATCGGTGATGTTCGTGAAAAAAGCGGCGCCTCCAGAATTGGTGATGATCTTGTCGGCGTGAGCGCGAGCCTCGGCCTCGCTGGCCGCCTGGGCCTGCGCATGGACGGGCAAGGCCAGCAGGCAAAGGCCGATCGCAGCCGCAGACAGATGACGGAACATGGTGGAACCCTAGTTGGAACAGGCGACCAGATGACCACGCCCCCGCGCTGGCGTCCATGCCGGTATCAGGCGGGTTTCCGCAGGATGAATTCGTCGTCCATCCAGCGGCCGACGGGGAACTGGTACTCGCCGGCCTTTTCGAAGCCGTAGGCGGCATACAGTTTTTGCGCCTTCAGATTGCCGCTCCAGACGCCGATCCACTGGGCGCCGGTGCCGTGTTCGGTCATCCAGTCCATGGCCACCTTGAGCAGGCGGGTGCCGAGGCCGAGGCCCTGGGCTTCCTTGAGGATGTAGAGCCGCTTCAGCTCGGCCTCGCCCGGGCGGGCGTCGGGGTGGGGCAGGGCGTTCGGGCCGGTATTGGCAAAGCCCAGCAACTGACCGTCGCGCTCGGCCACCCACCAGCCCATGGTCGAATCTGCAAGCCGGACCCGGGTGGCCTCGACGCTGAAGATCGCGTCCATGAACACTGCGAGGTCGTCTTTCGGATAGGGTATGCCGAAGCCGTCCATGAAGGTTTCGACGAAGGTCCGGCTGCCGGCCTCGGACAGGGCAGGGGCATCGGTCAGGCGGGCCGGGCGGATCAGGATATCGCTCATGCGGCGCGCTTATCACGCTCTGGCGAGGCAGGCGACAAGCAGGGATTCGGGGCCTAGTCTGGCGGCAATGACCCTGCCGATCTTTACCCACCCCGACATGACCGGACACCAGCCCGGCGTTGGCCACCCCGAGCGGCCCGAGCGGCTGGCTGCGGTGCTGGCGGCGCTGGCTGATGCCGGGCTGGATGGCAACCGGCGTGCGGCGACCGAGGCGTCGGTTGCGGACCTGGAGCGACTGCACCCGGCGGCCTATGTCGCCAATATCCTGAAGGCCTCGCCGGCGGCCGGCCGGGTGTCGCTGGACGCCGATACCCATCTGTCGCCGGGCAGTGTGCGCGCTGCACGTCTGGCGGCCGGAGCGGTGGTCGATGCTGTTCGCGCGGTCATGGCCGGGGAAATGGACCGGGCCTTTTGCGCGATCCGGCCGCCCGGTCACCATGCCGAGCCCAACCAGTCGATGGGGTTCTGCCTGTTCTCGAACGTCGCCGTTGCCGCCCGGGTGGCGCAGGCCGAGGGCGCGAAACGCGTCGCGGTGGTCGATTTCGATGTCCACCATGGCAATGGCACCCAAGCGGCCTTCGAGGCTGATCCCAGCCTGTTCCTTGGCTCGATCCATCAGATGCCCCTCTATCCCGGCACGGGCGCGCCGTCCGAGACGGGCGTGGGCAATATCGTCAACGCGGCGGTCGAGCCGCATGCTGCCCGCGATTCCTGGCGGCGGACCTTTGCCGACAGACTGATGCCGGCGCTGGAAGCCTTCTCGCCCGACCTGATCCTGATCTCGGCAGGGTTTGATGCGCACCGCCGTGACCCATTGGCCCACCAGAGCCTTGAGGCCGAGGATTTCGCCTGGGCCACGCGTGCGGTGGTCGAGGTAGCGAGGCGGGTCTGTTCGGGCAAGGTTGTCAGTTCGCTGGAGGGGGGCTACGACCTCGAAGGTCTGGGGCGATCTGCTGTGGCCCATGTTCAGGCATTGGGGGAGGAATGAGGGACACGTCGACCGACAGTCTTGCTGTCGCCAGCCGCCCCGATGCCATGCTTGACCCCGACCGTCTCAACGATCTGGCCGCGGACAGCACGCGCAAGGATGCCGAATCGGCCGCGCCCCTGCCGGGCACCAGCGGCGACATCGTGCTGGCCCGCCACGGCGAGCCGGCCCTGTCGCGCAAATGCCTTATCACCGCTCGCCAGTACCGCGACTGGTGGGGCAAGTATGAGCTGGGCGGACTGCTGGAAGGCCAGACGCCGCCGGCCGAACTTCTGCTGACGGCAGAGGGCGCTGCCCTGATCCTGTCGTCGACCCGCCAGCGGGCCATCGAGACGGCCGCCGCCATTTCGGGGGATCGTGAGGTCCTCAGCGATGCCCTGTTCATCGAAGCGCCCCTGCCGCCGCCGCCCTTTCCGGAGTGGTTCAAGCTGTCGCCTCGCTGGTGGGGGGTGGTGTCGCGCTTCTGGTGGCATGCATTCGATCACCATCAAGGGCAGGAGACCCGCCGCGAGGCCGAGGCCCGGGCCGATCGCGCTGCACGCCTGCTGATCGAGAAAGCGGCCATGGGGGGCGATGTGCTGGTCCTGGCCCACGGCTATTTCAACCACATGGTCGGTCGCTGCCTGAAGGCGCATGGCTGGCGGCTGGCGCACAATCAGGGCTTCAAATACTGGTCGCAGCGGCGCTTTGTGAAGCGCTGAGCCGCCCCCTGTCTTGCCTGTCCTGACCGGGCCTGTCAGAACCGCAGCCATGACCGCCGACGTTCCCAAAACCGATCCGGACCTGTCCTTCGAGGAGGCGCTCTCGCGGCTTGAGAGTATCGTTTCGCGGCTGGAGTCCGGCCAGGCCCCGCTGGAAGAGTCGATCACCCTTTACGAGGAGGGGGCGCGGCTGAAGGCCCTGTGCGAGGAGCGGCTGAAGGCCGCCCAGCTGCGCGTCGAACAGATCGTCGTCGGGCCCGACGGCAAGGCCGCCCGGGCCGAGCCCGCCGGTTTCGAGTGATGGCCGGGCCCGCCGCCGAGCAGATCACCTTTGATGACTTCCTGAAGGTTGACGTTCGCGTGGGCCGGATCGTCACCGCCGAGCCCTTCCCCGAGGCGCGCAAGCCCGCCTTCAAGCTGACCATCGACTTCGGCCCCGACATCGGGGTCAGGAAGTCCTCGGCCCAGATCACCCGGCATTACACCCTCGACCAGTTGGTGGGACGCAAGGTCGCCGCCGTCGTCAATTTCCCGCCGCGCCAGATCGGGCCGGTGATGTCCGAGGTGCTGACCCTCGGCTTTCCCGACGCCGACGGTGAGGTCGTGCTGGTCGGGGTGGACCGCGAGGTTCCGGTCGGCGGGCGGCTGTTTTGATCCCGCTGGCCGCCAATTCTCCGGAACAGGCGGTGATCGACCGGATCGCCGAGGTTGCCGACCTGATCACCGTTGCGCTGGACGAACTTCTGCCCCGGGCAGACGGGCCCGAATCCCGCCTGACCGAGGCCATGCGCTATGCGGCGCTGGGGCCGGGCAAGCGGTTGCGGCCCTTCTTTGCCATCGAGGCCTCGCGCCTGTTCGATCTGGACGAGGGGCCGGTGCTGCGGGCGGCCTGTGCGTTGGAGTGCGTGCACGCCTATTCGCTGATCCACGACGACCTGCCCTGCATGGATGACGACGACATGCGCCGGGGCCGGCCGACCCTGCACCGCGCCTATGACGAGGCGACGGCGGTTCTGGCGGGGGATGCGCTGCAGACGGCGGCGTTCGACATCCTGCTGGACCCCGATACCCACGACGACCCGGCGATCCGGTGCGAGCTGGCCCGACGTCTGTCCTATGCCTCGGGGGCCCGGGGCATGGCCGGCGGTCAGATGATCGACCTGATGGGAGTGCGCGACGACCTGGGCGGGGTGGCGCGGATGCAGCGGCTGAAGACCGGGGCGCTGATCACCCATGCCTTCGAGATCCCGCTGATCATCGGCGACATCCGCGACGAGCGGCGCGCAGCCCTGATCGCCTTCGCCCACGATCTGGGCCTCGCATACCAGATCGTTGATGACGTGCTGGATGCCGAGGGCGACGAGGCCCTGCTGGGCAAGGCGGCGGGCGGCAAGGATGCCCGGCTGGGCAAGACGAACTTCGTCACCCTGCTGGGGCTGGAGGCCGCCCGTGAGCGGGTCAGCCACTTGCGCGATCAGGCGCGCGGGCATCTGGATGTGTTCGGCGAGGACGCCGAACTGCTGAAGGCCTGCGTCGATGTGGTGCTGCAGCGGCGGTCCTGAGCGCCATTTCCTGCGGCAATCAGCCATTGCTCATGAATCCCTCACTGGTGTTCCGCGCCCCCCTCAATCATGTAGAGAAGATCGAGGACGATCTTCGCGTCCGATACTGAGCCCGTTCCATGCCTGATACCCCCCTGCTCGACACTGTTAAGGTTCCCGCCGACTCGCGGGGGCTGACGACGCCCCAGCTGAAGCAGCTGGCCGATGAGCTGCGGGCCGAGGTGATCGATGCCGTGTCGGTGACCGGCGGGCACCTGGGCTCGGCCCTGGGCGTGGTCGAGCTGACCGTGGCGCTTCACCATGTGTTCGAGACGCCCCGGGACATCCTGATCTGGGACGTCGGGCATCAGTGCTATCCGCACAAGATCCTGACCGGACGGCGCGACCGCATCCGCACCTTGCGTCAGGGTGGGGGCCTGTCGGGCTTCACCAAGCGCTCGGAGAGCGACTACGATCCGTTCGGCGCGGCTCATGCCTCGACCTCGATCTCGGCGGCGCTCGGCTTTGCGGCCGCGCGCGACCGGAAGGGCGAGACCAACAAGGTCGTGGCCGTGATCGGCGACGGCTCGATGTCGGCGGGCATGGCCTATGAGGCGATGAACAACGCGGCCGAGACGACCGGCCAGCTGACGGTCATCCTGAACGACAACGACATGTCGATCGCGCCGCCCGTGGGCGGGATGAGCGCCTATCTGGCCAAGCTGGTGTCCGGCGGCGCCTATCAGAACATGCGGCGCTTCGGAAAGAAGATGGCCGAACACCTGCCGCGCCCGTTCCGTGACGCGGCGCGCAAGGCCGAGGAATACACCCGGGGCATGGTTACGGGCGGGACCTTTTTCGAGGAGTTGGGCTTCTATTACGTCGGGCCGATCGACGGGCACGACATGGAGGCGCTGCTGCCGGTGCTGAAAAATGCGGCGGCCATTACCGACCGGCCGGTGCTGGTCCATGTGGTGACGCAAAAGGGCAAGGGCTATGCCCCGGCCGAGAGCAGCGCCGACAAGTATCACGGCGTGGCCAAGTTCGACGTCATCTCGGGCAAGCAGTCCAAGCCGGTCTCGAATGCGCCCAGCTATACCAAGGTGTTCGGCACCGAGCTGATCAAGCGGGCCGAACGCGATCCCTCGATCGTGGCGGTGACGGCGGCCATGCCGTCGGGCACCGGGCTGGACCTGTTCGGTCAGGCCTTCCCCGAGCGGACGTTCGACGTCGGCATTGCCGAGCAGCACGCCGTGACCTTCTGCGCCGGACTGGCGGCGGACGGGATGAAGCCGGTCTGCGCCATCTATTCGACCTTCCTGCAGCGCGGCTATGACCAGGTGGTCCACGATGTGGCCATCCAGTCGCTGCCGGTGCGCTTTGCCATGGACCGGGCGGGACTGGTGGGCGCCGACGGCTCGACCCACGCCGGTTCGTTCGACATCGGCTATATGGGCGCGCTGCCAGGCATGGTGCTGATGGCCGCAGCCGATGAGGCGGAACTGGCGGCCATGATCGCCACCAGCCTCGAGATCGATGACCGGCCGAGCGCCTTCCGCTATCCGCGCGGTGATGGCGTGGGTGTCGAGATCCCCGAACTGGCCGCGCCGCTGGAGATCGGCAAGGGCCGGATCGTGCGCGAGGGGACGACGGTCGCCATCCTGAGCCTCGGCACGCGCCTGCAGGAATCGCTGAAGGCCGCCGAAACGCTGGCCGCACGCGGCGTGTCGACCACGGTCGCCGATGCCCGCTTTGCCAAGCCGCTGGATCAGGAGATGATCCTGCGTCTGGCCCGCGAGCATGAGGTGCTGATCACGGTCGAGGAGGGCGCCATGGGCGGCTTCGGTGGCTTTGTGCTGCAGATGCTGGCCGAGAAGGGCGCGCTGGACGGCGGGCTCAAGATCCGCACCCTGCACCTGCCCGACGTCTTCCAGGACCACGACAAGCCCGAGGTGCAATACGCCGCCGCCGGCCTGAACGCCGACCAGATCGCCGCCACCGCGCTGTCGGCGCTGGGGGTTGAGGGGCGCACCGGGGCGGCCCGGGCGTAGGTCTTACGCGCGCCGGATTGTCAAAGACCGGTGCCGCCCATCACCTCTCCGCTTGCGGGGAGGTGGCGCGGCGCGTGAGCGCCGTGACGGAGGGGGCGACGCGACGGCTGAAGATTGTGCGCGTTCCTGATTTCTGACCGCGGTGCCGCCCCCTCCACCACTTCGTGGTCCCCCTCCCCGTCACGGACGGGGAGGTGATGGGGGCATGACTTTTTCCCTCTCGCCCTTGGGGCAGAGGTGATGGAGAGGTGGGCGGCGCATGGGCCGGGGGCCCGGAACCGTATGCGCCCTGCTTTCGCGTTACGGGCGCTGTGTAATTTTCGGCACCTGGCCTGGCGCCGCCCCGGTCGGTTCACGCGAGCGCCTGGGGGGACTGTCTCTTCAGCCGGGGGTCGGGGCGCCCGGATGCTTGTGCGCCCGACTTCGCCTGTCCCGGTTCGACAGCAGGTCCCAGTCTCTCGGCCCGCGACGGGCGAGGCGTCCAGAAACGCCCCGGACCCCGGGGTTTCGCCCCGGGCAATCCCGCTCGACCGGTCCCCGCCGCCGCATCAGTGCCTGGGTCCCGAGGCGCCTCTCCTGCGACGGAGACGGGTGAAGGGTTGCACACCGCTGGACCGCGTCGGGAAGAACGGTGCGAGAAACGGTGGGGGCGTTGAAAGGGTAGGGGAATTGGCGGGCAGCTATCATAGCTGAGGGCGCCAGCTCAGCACTCCTTCTCCCCTTGCGGGAGAAGGAGCCTCCTGAGAAGGGGGCGCGTGAGCGCCGGATGAGGGTCGGCACTATCGCGATCCCGCAGCGACGCCGGGGCCGAGGGCAAGCGCGGGGTAGAGGTCGGCCCAGTCGGGATTGGCGGCCTCGATCAGGGCGAACTTCCACGGGCGGCGCCACCGCTTGATGCGCTTCTCGCGGAGGATGGCTTGATCGACGTAGCGGTGGGGTTCGTACCAGACCAGACGATCGGTGCCATGGTCGCGGCTATAGCCATCGACCTGGCCGTGCCGGTGCTCGCCGATGCGACGGATCAGGTCGTTGGTCATGCCGACATAGAGCCAGCCACACCGCCCGCTGGCGACAATATAGACCCAGTAGCTGTGCTCGCGCATCGCCCCTGCCTCCGATGCGGGATTATGCGCGAGTGGTAGAACAAAGCAAGAACTCGTTTGGCGTTCCCCCATCCCTCTGCTCGTGATGGGGGCACTGTTGTCATCCCCGAAACGCCGAAGGCGTTATCGGGGACGGGGCGGACCATGCACGGGCCAGCCCCGGACGACGCTAGCGACGATCCGGGGCGAGGGAGGGGCGGACACGACCCTTCGCCCGGCTCAGCCTGTCGGCTGTCCGGGCGGGACGGGGGGGCAGCGCTGCGTCCCCGATATTCGCTTCGCGAATTCGGGGATGACAATAGCGCGTCAGGGGCTCGTCCGCTTCGGGGGCAAGGCCGGCGGAGGCGGTCTCAATGCCCGGCCAGTCCGCAAACACCCGCTCTGCCGTGGGGGAGCGCAGGCGGTTGCGGGAACAGAGGAAGAGGAGGTGGGTCAGGGCTGGCAGAATACGAAGAAGCGTTCGATCTCTCGCTCTTCGGCTGGCAGTCGAGGGGAAAGGGCCTGCTGTCGCTGGAAGGCGATGGACTGGGTTCTGCGGAATGCCGTCATGACCGGGTCAGACATTGGAACGTGCGTCGCAGTAAGGACAACCGCGTCGCTGATGGGCTCGTTCGACTCCGTCTGGACTGCCCACAGCGACACAGCTTCGCCTGCCTGAGCTTCGATCACGTCGGATTCGCGATCGCTTAAAAAAACCGAAGCCGAAATGAGCCCGCTTCTTCGAACGCAGCTAAGGTCAGCGATGACGTCATCGGTTTCGGGAATGAAATAGCTCAAACGGCCCTGGCGCCCTTCAATGCTGGCCCACCAGACATGGTCGACCGAGGCCATTAGGATCGACGTATCCCCATCGCTTCGTTTAAGCGCATCACGTGCAAAGCGGAGATGCGATCGGTCTAGGCCGATCAGACTGAGCAGTTGGTCCACCTCGGCGTCATCAACCCGGCGGCTGAGGAACATGCCGCGCTCAACGGATGCTTGGCTGAAGCCCACGCTCTCAATGAGCTTCCCTTCGCGGTACATCTCTATACGAACCGGGTGTATCGGTGCCCCGCCAAAAGGTGTGCTCCAGCCATCGGGCCGGGCATCGATGAATGCCCTGATCGCTGCGATGCGGTCGGGATCAGAAATCACGTGGCAGAGGTTTCCCGACCCAAGCCGCGGTTCGGTGCAGTGAACGCGCGCAACCACGTGGACTTCGTCTATGTCAGCCGACAGAGGCGGGAGGTCGACCGGCGGCTCCAGTGCGATGCACCCTGAAACCATCATCAGCGCAATGCACACCCACAAGCGCTCGTACATGCCGCTCTCCTAAAGTGGAATATTATCGTGCTTCTTCCAAGGATTGCTTTGCTGCTTGTTCTTCAACGTGCGTAGGGCGCGGATCAGGCGTCTCCGCGTCCCGTGCGGCATGATGACGTCGTCGATGTAGCCGCGTGACGCCGCGACGAACGGGTTGGCGAAGCGCTCCTTGTACTCGGCTTCCCGCGCCGCCAGCGCTTCGGGGTCGCCGGCTTCCTTGCGGAAGATGATCTCGACAGCCCCTTTCGCCCCCATGACGGCGATCTCGGCGCTGGGCCAGGCGTAGTTGACGTCGCCGCGCAGGTGTTTGGAGCTCATCACGTCATAGGCGCCGCCGTAGGCCTTGCGGGTGATGACGGTCAGTTTGGGCACGGTGGCCTCGGCATAGGCGAACAACAGCTTGGCGCCGTGCTTGATCAGGCCGCCATATTCCTGACGGGTGCCGGGCATGAAGCCGGGCACGTCGACGAAGGTCACGATGGGGATGTCGAAGGCGTCGCAGAAGCGGACGAAGCGGGCGGCCTTGCGGCTGGAGTCGATGTCCAGAACCCCGGCCAGCACCTGGGGCTGGTTGGCGACGATGCCGATGGTCTGGCCGTCCAGGCGGCCGAAGCCGGTGACGATGTTCTTGGCGTAGTCCGGGGCGATCTCGAAGAATTCGGCCTCGTCGACCGTCTTCAGGATCAGCTCCTTGATGTCATAGGGCTGGTTCGGATTGGCCGGGACCAGGGTGTCGAGGCTGGCCTCGTCGCGGTCGGGGTCGTCGTAGCTGTCGCGGACCGGGGGCTTTTCGCGGTTCGACAGGGGCAGGAAGCCGATCAGGCGGCGAACCTCGGCCAGCGCCTCCAGATCGTTCTCGAAGGCGCCGTCGGCGACGCCCGACTTGCCCGCATGGACGCGGGCGCCGCCCAGATCCTCGTGGGTCACGACCTCGTTGGTGACGGTCTTCACCACGTCGGGGCCGGTGACGTACATGTAGGAGGTGTCCTTCACCATGAAGATGAAGTCGGTGATGGCGGGGCTGTAGACGTCGCCGCCGGCGCAGGGGCCCATGATGACGCTGATCTGGGGGATGACGCCCGAGGCCAGGGTGTTCTGGAGGAAGATGTCGGCATAGCCGGCGAGGCTCTCGACGCCTTCCTGGATGCGGGCACCGCCGGCGTCAAAGATGCCGATGATGGGGGCGCCATTGGTCAGGGCCATGGTCTGCAGCTTGACGATCTTGGCCGCATGGGCGCCGGACAGGCTGCCGCCGAAGACAGTGAAATCCTTGGAGAAGACATAGACCAGACGGCCGCCGATGGTGCCGCGGCCGGTGACCACGCCGTCGCCGGGGATGCGCTGATCCTGCATGCCGAAGTCGTGCGAGCGGTGCTCGACGAACATGTCGGTTTCCTCGAAAGAGCCCTCGTCCAGCAGAACCTCGATGCGTTCGCGCGCGGTCAGCTTGCCCTTTTTGTGCTGGGCGGCGATGCGGGCTTCGCCCCCGCCGAGCTTGGCCCCGGCGCGGCGTTGTTCCAGCTGGTCGAGAATGTCTTGCATGAGGGCCTCCTTGAAGCGCCGAGCCTTAAGGAGGGTGGGCGGAGGTGGCAAGTATTCCTCCCCCTGAGGGGGAGGGATGCTGAACTAGCCAGCCCGGGCGAGGTCAGGTCTTGCGGAAGGGGGACTCGGCCTCGGTCTGGGCCTTGATCTCGGCCAGGATGGCGGGGCGCTCGTGGTCCAGATAGCGGGCGATGGCGTCGCGAAAGCCGGGGTCGGGGATGTGGTGGGCCGAGCGGACCGGGGTGGGCAGATAGCCGCGCGCCAGCTTGTGATGACCCTGCGCTCCGGCCTCGACGCGGGACAGCCCGCGGGACAGGGCGAACTCGATGGCCTGATAATAGCAGAGCTCGAAATGCAGGAAGGGGATGTCTTCCAGCGTGCCCCACTGGCGGCCGTACAGGGCGTCGCGGCCGATCAGGTTGAGGGCGCCGGCGATGGGGGTCTCGTCCCGGTACGCCATCACCAGGGCGATGCGGTCGGCCATGGTCTGGCCGATGCGGGCAAAGAAGGCGCGGGTCAGATAGGGGCGGCCCCATTTGCGACTGCCGGTGTCGAGGTAGAAGGCGAAGAAGGCGTCCCAGACGCTCTCGGTCAGGTCGGGGCCGGTCAGGATTCGGATGTCGAGCCCGGCCTGCGCCTCGCGCCGCTCGCGCCGGATGGTCTTGCGGCGATTGGAGGACAGGGCGGCGAGGAAGCCCTCGAAATCACCATAGCCCTGATCGGTGAAGACGTACTGCAGGTCGAGGCGGGGCAGCCAGCCGGCGGCGGCCATTTCGGCCCCCTCGACTTCGGTCGGGAAGGTAACGTGGATCGACGACAGGTCGAGGCGCGCACATAGGGTCTCGGCGCCCTGGATCAGGGCCTGACGGACGGTGCCGGCATCGGCCTCGGGATGGATCAGGAAGCGCGGCCCGGTGACGGGGGTGAAGGGCACGGCGCCCAGCAGCTTGGGGTAGTAGCGCCCGCCCGCGCGCTCCCACGCCTCGGCCCATGCGTGGTCAAAGACATATTCGCCGCTGCTGTGCCCCTTCAGCCAGAGGGGCATCAGGCCGAGGATGCGGCCGCTGTCGTCCTCGAGCGCCAGATGCCGCCCGGCCCAGCCCTGATCGGGCGAGGCGCTGCCCGAAGCTTCGCAGGCGTCGAGGAAGTCATAGCCGATGAAGGGATCGCCCGTGGGGGCGGCCAGCGCCTCCCACGCGTCCCGGCCGACATCAGCGACCGCGCCGTGGACGCGGAGGGTAAAGCCGTCGTCCGTCACTTCACCTCGACGATGGCGTCCACCTCGACGGCGAAGCCCAGCGGCAGGCGATAGACGCCAACGGCCGAGCGTGCGTGGCGACCGGCGTCGCCGAACACCTCGACCATCAGGTCCGAACAGCCGTTGATGACGGCGGGAATGGCGATGAAGTCGGGCCCGGCCTGGACGAAGCCGCCCAGTTTGACCACGCGGACGACGCGCTCGAGGTCGCCGCCGAGGGCGTCCTTGATCTGGGCCAGCAGGTTGACGCCGCACATGCGGGCGGCGCGGGCAGCCTCTTCGGGCGAAACGTCGACGCCGACCGTGCCCTTGATGCCGCCCGAGGCATCATTCGACAGCTGGCCCGAGATGTGGACCAGATTGCCGGTGCGCACCCACGGCACATAGTTGGCGACGGCCTTGGCGGGCTCGGGCAGGTCGAGGCCCAGTTCGGCGATGCGGGCGGCGTAGGTCATGGTCGTCTCCTGATGTCTTTGGCGGCATTTAGCCCGGCGCGGGCGAGGCGTCACCCCGTCCGCGATGTCGCGCTCAGCTTTTCAGCGACCGGCCCGAGATGACCGCGCCCGGGCCAAAGCGGTCGCGCAGCCGGTCGATGGTGGTCTCGGTGGTGAGCTCACGCGTGCGGTCGGCGGCGAACAGGCCGGGGGCGACGTCAGCGGCATCGACCAGATCGGCCATACCGATGCCGATCAGGCGATAGGGCGTGCCCAGTTCGGGCGTGAGCAGGGCCCGGCCCTCGGCAAACAGGGTGCGGGCGGTCTGGACCGGATCGGGCAGGGTCCGCCTGCGGGTCAGGATGCGGAAGTCGGAGCGCCGCAGCTTGAGCGTGACCACCCGCCCGGCGATGCCGTCACGCCGGGCCTTGGACGCCAGCTTTTCGCACAGGGGCCAGAGCTCGGTCTCGAGGTCCGCGGCCTTGGACAGATCGACGTTGAAGGTGGTCTCGGCGCTCATGCCCTTGCGATCGTGCTCGGGGTCGACCGGGCGGCTGTCGCGACCGTGGGCCAGGTCGGATAGCCTGAGGCCCCAGTCGCCATAGCGTTGGACCAGATCGCGGACATCGGCCTCGGCCAGCCGTCCGATGGTGTCGAAGCCGTCAGCCCGCAGGGTGCGCCCGAAGATCGGCCCGACGCCCGGCAGGATGGAGACGGGGCGGGGGGCCAGCAGCTGCTGCGCCTCGGACCCGATGACGGAAAAGCCGCGCGGCTTGTCCATTTCCGAGGCGACCTTGGCGAGGAAGCGGTTGGGGGCGAGGCCGATCGAGACGGTCAGGCCGACCTCGTCCTCGATCCATTTCTGCAGCTGGGCCAGCTGCCAGGCGGGCGGGCCGCCATTCAGCCGCTCGGTGCCCGACAGATCGGCCCAGGCCTCGTCCAGCGACAGGGTCTGGATCAGAGGGGTGAGGTTGGCCAGGGCGCCCAGGATCCGGCGGCTCTCGTGCTTGTATTTCGCAAAGTCCGGCTTGATCACCACGGCGTCCGGGCAGGCCTTGAGCGCCTTGAACATCGGCATGGCCGAGCCGACGCCATACTGGCGGGCGACATAGCAGGCGGTCGCGACCACCCCGCGATGGCCGCCGCCGACGATCACCGGCACATCGCGCAGCTCGGGCCGGTCACGCTTTTCCACCGAGGCATAGAAGGCGTCGCAGTCCAGGTGGGCGATGACCAGCTTGTCCAGCTCGGCATGGGTGACCATGCGCGGCGAGCCGCAGGCCGGGCAGCGGGCTTCCGGCCGGTCGAAACGCGACAGACAGTCTCGGCAGAGGGAGGTCATCGGGAGCACCCGGGCCAGAGGCGGCCCTTCACGTCAACTTAAGACTGGGCGGGCATGCTGACCATGGAGAAGACGACCAACAGCCCCGCCGCCGGCAAGGGGCGGCAGGAACCGGTGATGATGTCGAAGAAAGTCCTCATCGTGGAGGATAACGAGCTGAACATGAAGCTGTTTCATGACCTGCTCGATTCCCAGGGCTATCAGACCTATCAGACCCGCGAGGGGCTGACGGCGATGGCCATGGCGCGCCAGCATCGCCCCGACCTGATCCTGATGGACATCCAGCTGCCCGAGATCAGCGGCCTGGAAGTAACCAAATGGCTGAAGGACGATGAGGAGCTGTCGCACATTCCCGTAGTGGCCGTGACGGCCTTTGCCATGAAGGGCGACGAGGAACGGATCCGCCAAGGCGGCTGCGAGGCTTATATCTCCAAGCCGATCTCGGTGATGCATTTCCTGGACGTCGTCCGCAAGCATATGGGCTGACCCGATGCCCGCCCGGATCCTTGTTGTCGACGACATCGAAACCAACGTCCGGCTTCTCGAAGCCAAGCTGACGATGGAGTATTACGACGTCCTGACCTGCAACAGCGGTCAGGCGGCGCTGGATCTGGCCGCAGCCCACCATCCGGACATCATCCTGCTGGATGTGATGATGCCCGACATGGACGGGTTCGAGACCTGTCGCCGGTTGAAGGCCAATCCGGCGACCCGGCATATTCCGGTCGTGATGGTGACGGCGCTGGACGGCCGCGAAGAGCGGATCAAGGGCCTGGAAGCCGGGGCCGACGACTTTGTCACCAAGCCGATCGACGATGTGGTGCTGCTGGCGCGGGTGCGCTCTCTGACGCGTCTGAAGTCGATCATGGACGAATTGCGGTCGCGCGAGGAAAGCGGACGCCGGCTGGGCGTCGACACGGACGCGGCCGGGCGGCTGCGCGCCACGGGCGGACGGATACTGCTGATCGACGACGACCCGCGTCAGGTCGAGCGCATTCGCAGCCAGCTGGATGGCGAGCACCGGCTGACCGTTGAGACGGATATCGAGAAGGGGCTGGCCGCCCTGCGCGGTCCGTTTGACTTGGTGATCGCCAATACGGCCTCGCGCGGGTTCGACGGCCTGCGGCTGGTGGCCCAGAGCCGCTCGCTGGAATCAACCCGCCCCCTGCCGGTACTGGCGGTGGTCGATCCGCATGCGCGGGCCCGCATGATCAAGGCGCTGGAGTTGGGCGCCAACGACATTCTGGCCACGCCCATCGATGTCGAGGAACTGGCCGCCCGCGCGCGCACCCAGGTGCGGCGCAAACGTTATGCCGACTTCCTGCGCCAGAAGCTGGACTACAGCCTTGAGATGGCGGTTACCGATGCCCTGACCGGCCTGCATAACCGCCGCTACATGGCCGGCCAGCTGCAGGCGCTGGTGGGGCGCACCAATCAGGGCAGCGAGCCTGTGGCCGTGCTGATGATGGACATCGACCACTTCAAGGCGGTCAACGACGGTTTTGGCCACGACGCGGGCGACGAGGTGCTGCGCGAGTTCGCCGTACGTCTGGCGACCAAGGTGCGGGCGGTTGACCTGCCCTGCCGGATGGGCGGCGAGGAGTTCGTGGTGGTCATGCCGGGCACCCGGCTGGAAGACGCCGTCCGCATCGCCGACCGTATCCGCGCCGACATGGCCGGGGCGCCGTTCCCCGTCATGGGCGGCGACGCCCACCTGCAGATCACCATCTCGATCGGCGTGGCCGCGACCACCGGTCGTGAGGACACGCCCGACGCCTTGCTGAAACGCGCCGACGAGGGGGTCTATGAGGCCAAGTCGGCGGGTCGCAACCGGGTGATTGCGCGGGCAGCGTAGGACGGGGCTGTGTGAAGCCACGTAAGGGGTTCATCACAACGAACACAAAGGCTTTCACAAAGAGCATAACGAGGGTGAGGGCGGACACCGGTCCCGTTGTGTCCTTTGTGCGTTCGTGGTGCTCTTTGTGGAGAAGCCGCTTCGCGAGACGTCCAGCACAGCAAAACGCCCGGCCATTGCGGACCGGGCGTTCCAATACTCGGATCGGCCTCGCTTCGCTCGTTGTCCGAGCATGACGAGGGTCTAAAGCAGGATCTTACTTGATCTTGCCTTCCTTGAATTCGACGTGCTTTTTCACGACCGGGTCGTACTTCTTGACGACCATCTTTTCGGTCATGGTGCGGGCGTTCTTCTTGGTGACGTAGAAGAAGCCGGTGTCCGCCGTGGAGTTCAGGCGGATCTTGATGGATGCCGGTTTGGCCATCGGAAAATTACCTTTGCGACGGCGAAAGCCGTGGAATGAGAGGCGCGGAACATACTCAGGCGCGCGCCCAAGTCAACGCCGACATTGCCACAGCCGGTTTTTCTTGTGCCCGGGGGCCGAGCGGCTACGGTATCGGCCATGAAAACCCTGCCCATGGCCCTGAGCGCCCCCGCCGCCGCCCTGTCCCTGATGCTGTTGGCCGGCTGTGCCTCCGGCCCGTATGCGAGCGGTGGTGACGCGCAGGACGCCTTCTTTGCCAATCTGACCGAGCTGTGTGGCCAGACTTTCGAGGGCAAGGTCGTCACGGATGATCCGGTCGATGCCGATTTCCGCAGCCAGCGGCTGGTCATGCATGTGCGCGACTGTTCCGACACGGAAATCCGCATTCCCTTCCATGTGGGGGCCGACCACAGCCGCACCTGGGTGATCACCCGCACGTCGGGCGGCCTGACGCTGAAGCACGATCACCGCGACCCGGATGGCACGACCCACACCCTGCACTGGTACGGCGGGGATACGGAGAATGCGGGCACGGCGACGCGTCAGGAGTTCCCGGTGGATGGCTTCTCCATCGCCCTGTTCAACGCCAACAATGCAGCGGTTTCGACCACCAATGTCTGGGCGGTCGAGGTCAATCCGGGCGAGACCTATGTCTATGAGCTGGCCCGCGAGAACCGCCTGCTGCGGGTGAGCTTCGACCTGACGAAGCCGGTCGCCCGCTAGGCCGCATTCCTTCAAGACCGAGAGGTACCGATGACCGACACCCCGCCGGCCACGCCCAACGGCGCCCCGCCCACAGGCAAACGCAACCTGTTCACCCGGTTTCTGGACGGGGTGGAGTGGCTGGGCAACTGCCTGCCGCACCCGGTGACGCTGTTCTTCCTGCTGGCGGTGGGGATTGTGCTGCTGTCGGGCCTGTTCGGGGCGATGGGGCTGGCGGTCGAGGATCCGAGGCCGGAGGGGGCTTCGGGCCGTGCCGATGACGGCATGATCCGCGCGGTCAGCCTGATGACCGCCGACGGTCTGCGGCGCATCTTCACCGGACTGGTCGACAATTTCACCAGCTTTGCGCCGCTGGGTGTGGTGCTGGTGGCCATGCTGGGCGTGGGTGTGGCCGAGCGGTCTGGCCTGCTGTCGGCGGCGGTGCGCGGCATCGTGCTGGGCGCTTCGCCCAAGGTGGTGACCTTTGCCATCGTCTTTGCCGGGGTGCTGTCCAATACAGCGTCCGAGATGGGCTATGTCGTGCTGATCCCGTTGGCCGGGGCGGTCTATTACTCGCTGGGACGACATCCGCTGGCGGGTATGGCGGCGGCCTTTGCCGGGGTGTCGGGTGGCTATTCCGCCAATCTGCTGATCGGCACGGTCGACCCGCTGCTGGCCGGGATCACCGAGGAGGCCGCGCGCCTGATCGACCCCACCTATGCGGTGACGGCGACGGCCAGCTATTTCTTCATGTTCATCAGCGTGTTTCTGGTGACGATCATCGGCGGTCTGGTCAGCATCTATATCGTCGAGCCCAAGCTGGGCGCCTATGACAAGACGAAGGCCGATCCCGAGATCCTGAAGGGCGGGTCGATGGACGCCCTGACGCCGCTGGAGAAGAAGGGGCTGAAGGTCGCCGGTCTGGCGGTGCTGGGGGTTCTGGCGGTGATGGCACTGACCCTGGTGCCCGACTGGGGCCTGTTGCGCGACCCGGAGACGGGGGACCGCATCCGCTCGCCCTTCTTCAGCGGCTTTGTCACCTGGATCCTGCTGTTCTTCCTGGTGGTCGGCTTTGCCTATGGACGCACGGTCGGGACGGTGAAGAACGACCGCGATGTGATCGACGGCATGGCCTCGGCCGTCTCGACGCTGGGCCTGTATGTGGTGATCGTGTTCTTTGCCGCCCAGTTCGTGGCCTTCTTCGGCTGGTCGAACCTGGGGGCCATAACGGCGGTCAATGGCGCCACCTTCCTCAAGGAGAGCGGGCTGACCGGACCGGCGGTGTTCATCGGCTTCATCCTGATCTGCTGTTTCGTGAACCTGATGATCGGTTCGGCCTCGGCCCAGTGGGCGATGACGGCGCCGATCTTTGTGCCCATGTTGATGCTGATCGGCTATTCGCCCGAGGTGATCCAGACCGCCTACCGGATCGGGGATTCAACGACCAATATCATCACCCCGATGATGAGCTATTTCGGCCTGATCCTGGCGTGGGCGACCCGCTACAACAAGGACATCGGCATCGGGACGATGATCGCGATGATGCTGCCGTATTCGATCTTCTTCACGATCGCCTGGACGGTGCTGTTCTTCCTGTGGGTGTTCGGCCTGGGCCTGCCGGTGGGGCCGGGATCACCGACGTATTACGGGGGGTAGGTTGATCCGTATAACGTTATGCGTTATAGAGAGCTTCGATGATCCGCAGCTTTCGTGATCGCGAGACGGAAAAAGTCTGGAATGGCCAGCGGTCGCGGCGGCTTCCTGGCGATATTCAGGATGTTGCGCTGCGCAAGCTGCGGCAGTTGAATCGGAGCGTGACCCTAGAAGACTTGCGTGTGCCGCCCGGCAATGGGCTTGAGGCCTTGACCAAGGACCGCAAGGGGCAGCACTCGATCCGGATCAACAGACAGTGGCGGATTTGCTTCCGCTGGGCCGAAGGAGGATGCGAGGATGTCGAAATCTGTGACTACCACTGACCGTTTTGCCGACGTCGGCCATCCCGACGACTGGCTGAAGAACCCGACCCCGGGTGACATCCTGATGGAGGATTTCCTCAAGCCCGCAGGCATGAGCCAGACCGCATTGGCCAACGCCATCGGTGTGCCGCCGCGCCGGATCAACGAGATCGTCCTAGGCAAGCGCGCGGTGACGGCTGACACCGACCTGCGTCTGACGCGCTACTGGGGCCTCAGCGCCGGGTACTTTCTTGGACTGCAGATTGACTACGACCTGCTGGAGCAGCGGCGGAAGATGGGTGCGGCGCTGGAGATGATCACGCCGAGGGCGGCGTAGGGGCCTATGATCACAGTGATGGAAAACGTACTCGAAGTTTTGGACCGATATTCCACTCTTATGTCGGGAATATCGACGCTCGGCATTGCCATACTAACCGCATTCCTATGGTTCGAAAATCGAGCTTTAAGGAAGGCCGGATCTAGCCCTGATGTCGTGGCCTATATTCTTCCTCACCCAGAAGGATCGGGAGCTGTCGAGTTCATTTTAGCCAATGTCGGGCGCGGACCGGCGTTTGATGTCGTGTTTCAATTCGACTGTGATGAAGATGATTTCTCAGCGCATAACGTGTTGCTTGAAAATGATAAAGATCGAATGCCAATGTCGGTTATCCCGCAAGGCGAGAAGGTTAAATCGCTTTTTGGTATTAGCTTTGAACTCTACGGAAAGTTGTCCGATCAAGATATCGGCCCACTTAAACGGTTCACAGTAGATATCACCTACAAAGATGCGCTCGGCCGCACTCATAGGGGCAAGAGAATAATCGATATAAAGCAGTTCTCGGGCCTTCGCGGCATACTGGCGAAATCGCCGTCGGCCAAATCGGCTGAAACGCTTGATAGGATGGAGAAGCACCTCCAAGCGATATCTCGACAAGTCGGCCGCTATGTATCGCTCATCGACGTCACCGAGATTGCCGACCAACACCGGCAAAAGAGGAAGGGCGACAGTAAGCCCTAACCCACCTTCACCCGCGTCGCCGCCTCGGGCAGGTCTTCACCGAACGCGCGCTGGTAGAATTCCGCAATCGTCGGCCGTTCCAGTTCGTCGCATTTGTTCAGGAAGGTGAGGCGGAAGGCGAGGCCGATGTCGCCGACGAAGATGGTGGCGTTCTGGGCCCAGGTGATGACGGTGCGGGGGCTCATGACCGTGCTGATGTCGCCATTCATGAAGGCGTTGCGGGTCATGTCGGCGACGCGGACCATGGCGGCGATGGTGCGCTTGCCCTCGGCGTCGTTCCACTCGGGTACCTTGGCGGCGACGATCTCGGCCTCGACGTCGTGGTCGAGGTAGTTGAGCGTGGTGACGATGTTCCAGCGGTCCATCTGGCCCTGATTGATCTGCTGGGTGCCGTGATAGAGGCCCGAGGTGTCGCCGAGGCCGATGGTGTTGGTCGTGGCGAACAGGCGGAAATGCTTGTTGGGGCGGATGACGCGGTTCTGGTCCAGCAGGGTCAGGCGGCCCTGGGCCTCGAGCACGCGCTGGATGACGAACATCACATCGGGGCGGCCGGCGTCGTATTCGTCGAACACCAGGGCGATCGGGCGCTGGATGGCCCAGGGCAGCATGCCCTCGCGGAATTCGGTGACCTGTTTGCCGTCCTTCAGGACGATGGCGTCCTTGCCCACCAGGTCGATCCGGCTGACGTGGCTGTCGAGGTTGACGCGCACCAGCGGCCAGTTGAGGCGGGCGGCGACCTGTTCGATGTGGGTCGACTTGCCGGTGCCGTGATAGCCCTGAACCATGACACGGCGGTCAAAGGCAAAGCCGGCACAGATGGCCAGCGTCGTCTGGGGGTCGAAGCGATAGGCCTCGTCGATGTCCGGGACATGGCTGTCACGCTCGGTGAACACCGGCACGGTCATGTCGGCGTCGATGCCGAACAACTCACGGACCGTCGCCTTGCGGTGCGGTTCGAGCGTCAGCAGAGGATCGGGCGAGGAGTCGAGCGGAGAGGTCATGGGGTGCGCTTAGCGGATGCGGAGGGGGAGTTGAAGCCCGTCAGGCCAGACCGGCCTTTTGCAGGGTCTTCCAGGCCTTGATGACGCGCTGCAGCTTGGCCTCGGCGCCGCGGTCGCCCTTGTTGTGGTCGGGGTGAAAGCGCTTGAGCAGTTCGTGGTAGCGGGCCTTGATGGCCTTCTTCTCGACGCCGGGCTCCAGATCGAGGTCGGCCAGGGCGGCGCGTTCCAGCCGGCCGATGCGGCGATCCTCGCCCGGCTGTTCGGGCACGGCCTCGCCCCGGCGACCGAACAGGCCGAAGCTGTCGCGCCAGGTGCCGCCGGTGGTGCCGGCCTTTGAGGCGGCGGCGGATTCCCGGTTCAGGCGTCCGGCCTTCATTTCCCAGGTCGGGCGACCGCCGGTCATGGCCTCATTCTCGCGGGCGGCGCGGATATCGTCCTCGCTCATGCCGGCATAGAAGTTCCAGCCCTTGTTATATTCGGCGGCGTGCGACTGGCAGAAGTCGTAGAAGTCGTTGATGCGCTCACGCGATTTGGGCGCACGGGCGGTGGCCGCACGAGTGCAGTCGGGCCACTGGCAGGGCTTTTCGCCGGGCTTGAGGCGCAGGACATCGGCCTCGGCCGCCCGCTCCTCGTCGGTGCGAGGGGGCTTGACCCGGATGTCCGTGAAGCGCGGCTTGTATTGAAACGAGGAAGGCATCCTGTGAAGTGTAGGGCTGATTTGGTCCTCATCAAGGAAGATGGCATGTCGCACGGCCCGATTGCGCAAAGAATCCTCGAAAAGCTGGGGGCAGGGCTGTCCCCGGACGCGATTGAGCTGGTCGACGACAGCGCGCGCCACGCCGGCCACCACCATGAAGGCGGCATGGATGCCCGGCCCGGCGGTGAGAGCCATTTCAACCTGATGATCGTATCGGAAGCCTTTGAGGGCCTGACCCGGGTGGCGCGGCAGCGGCGGGTGCTGGACCTGCTGCGCGAGGAAATGGCCGGGCCGGTGCACGCCCTGTCGGTCAAGGCGCTGACGCCGGACGAGGTGCAGAAGAGTCCCAACATGTCGTAATCCGCGACCAGGACAAAGATTCACCTCGTCTTAGAAACTTCACAGTAGCGTCCACCCTGAAGTGAACGGTGCGGAGGGGGCCCGCCTTGGTCGAAACAGACGGATTAGGGCAAGACGCGGCGCCGGGAGAGGCTGCGGCAGCCCTGAAGGCCATCCTGCAGACCCAGTATCTGCGCTATCTGATCATCACCAGCTGGGCGCTGGGACTGCTCGCGACCCTGGGCTCCATGACGGCCGGTCTGTGGTTCGTCGGAACGCTGGCCGCCGGGGCCGCGCGCGGGGCGGTTGAAAAGCGCATCAGCGAACGGGTCGGAACCGGGTGGGGTCTGATTTTTCCCGCCGTGGCGACCGTGACGACCGCCGCCTGGGCCGCAGCACCCCTGCTGGCCTGGTTCTCGGGCGCGCCGTTCGGACAGCCTCTGGCCCTGACGCTGCTGGTCTCCGGCTATGTGCTGGTGTTCGCGCAGCTGCGCAGTTCGCCCCGGCAGGCCCTTGTGATTTCCTCGCCCTATGGCGCTGTGGCTGTGATTATTGCGGTGAGCCAGTGGGGCACGCCGCTGTTCTGGCCGTTCCTTGCCGTGCTGCCCTTCACGGCGGCCGGCCTGTTCGTGCTGGTGACCATGACCATGATGCGCGAGGAGCGAATTCGCGCGTTTCAGGCCCACCAGGCCCATCTGATCGAAGAGCTGGAAGCGGCCCGCGACAAGGCCAACGCCGCCAATGACGCCAAGTCCAACTTCCTGGGAATCATCTCGCACGAGCTGCGCACGCCGATGAACGGCGTCCTCGGCGCGGCCCAGCTGCTGAGCGCGACGCGCCTGGAGAATACCCAGCGGGAATATCTGTCGATCATCCGCAACTCCGGCGACAATCTGCTCAGCCTGCTGAACGACATCCTCGACATGACCAAGATCGAGGCCGGGAAAATGACCTTCGAGATCGTCGATGTGTCGGTCGAGGACCTGCATCGTCGCGTGACCGGCCCGTTCCAGGCCCAGGCCGAGGCCAAGGGCCTGATGTTCGAGGCGACCTACGAAGGCGACATCCCGGCGACCGTGAAGGGCGACCCGCTGCGTGTCTGTCAGGTGATCCACAATCTGCTGTCGAATGCTGTCAAGTTCACCGACACGGGCACGGTGGCCTATACGGTCAGGGGCAAGCGACTGGCCGACCGGCGGGTGGCGTTCGAGTTCGCCGTCACCGACAGTGGCACCGGGATTTCTGCCGCGGATCTCGAGCGTCTGTTCCAGCCCTTTACCCAGGTCGATGCCTCGTCGACGCGCCGGTTCGGCGGGACGGGCCTGGGCCTGACGATTTCGCGGCGCATGGCCAATATCATGGGCGGTGACATCACAGTGACCTCGGAGCTGGGCAAGGGGTCGACCTTCATCTTTGCGGTTGAGGCCGAGGTCGTGGAGTGGGCCGCCCCGAAAGCGGTCGAGGAAATCACTGCAGAGGTCGAGGACGGCCGTCAGATGTCGGTGCTGATCGTCGAGGATCACCCGGTCAACCGCATGATCCTGGAAGCCTGGATGAGCTCAGCCGGACATGTCTCGACCGCTGCCGAGAACGGACAGCTGGCGCTGGATGCCTGTGCGGAACAGCCGTTCGATCTGATCATCATGGACGTCAACATGCCGGTCATGGACGGCCTGACGGCGACCCGGCACATCCGCGACGGAGCCGGCATTAATGCCGGAACGCCGATCGTGGTGCTGTCGGCCTCGGCCCGCAGCGAGGATCACGCCGCAGGGCTTGAGGCCGGGGCCGATGCCTATCTGAACAAGCCCATCGACTTTGCGGCCCTGGCCCAGATGATGGCTCTCGTCGGTGAGGGCCGTGAGGCGTTGCGGGCGACGATGGGCACAGAGGCTCCGGTCCAGGCCGCCGCCTGACCCGCTGACTGCGTAAAGAATTGCCGGTCAGGGGGTTCACAAGCCTTTCCGGGGCGCTAGACCCGGGGCATGACTGACACCAGCCTTCTTGCCTCGACCCTGGCCTCGAGCCGGGATGCCGTGACCCTTGATGCCGCCCTGGTCGCCAAGGCGACCCAACTGGTCGGCGATTTTGCCGTCAATCTGACGCTGGCGATCCTGATCCTGATCGCAACGGTGATCGCCTCGCGCTGGGCCGCCTCGGCGGCGCGCAAGGGGCTGGGTCGGGTCAGCGCCTTCCGCCACGACTCAACGGTTCTCAGCTTTGCGGTGCAGATCGTCCGCGTGTCGGTGCTGATCCTGGGCCTGATCGCCGTGCTGCAGCGTCTGGGCGTACAGACCACCTCGATCATTGCCGTTCTGGGTGCCGCCTCGCTGGCCGTTGGTCTGGCGTTGCAGGGCACGCTTTCCAATGTGGCGGCGGGGGTCATGCTGCTGATCCTGCGGCCGTATCGGGTGGGGGATGTGGTCGACATCGGTGGTGTCACGGCGTCGGTGCAGAAGCTGGACCTGTTCACCACGCAGCTCAGCAATGCCAGCAATCACAAGATCGTCGTGCCGAACTCGCTGGTTCTGGGCGACCGCATCCTGAATTTCTCGGGTCAGACCCGGCGCCGCGTCGAGATCGATTTCACCGTGGGCTATGGCGAGGACCTGAAGGCCGCCCGCGAGGTCCTCGAGGCCGTCGCGAGGCAGCATGACAGCGTGATGGAGGACCCGCCCGTCTGGTCGGGCGTGACGGGTCTGCTGGACAGCGCGGTCCAGATCACCCTGCACGCGTGGGTGTTTTCCGGCGAATGGTGGCAGACCCAGGCGGATCTGATGCAGGCTGGCAAGGAAGCGCTGGATGAGGCCGGTATCGAGATTCCGTTCCCGCATCAGGTCGAGGTGCCGCACAAGGGCGCCGACCTGGCACGTCTGGTGATGGTCACCGCAGATAAGGGCGACGACCGGGAAAGCGACTCCTGATGCGCTATGATTTCGGCTCCGACAACACGGCGGGCATGGCGCCGGAGGCCCTGGCGGCCCTGACGCAGGCCAATGACGGCTTTGCGCGTGCCTATGGCACCGATGACGTCAGCACGCGCGCGGCGGACCTGATCCGGCAAAGGCTGGATACCGAGGCCGAGGTGCGGTTCGTGTTTTCGGGCACGGCGGCCAATTCGCTGGCCCTGTCGATGCTGGCCTGGCCGTTCGAGGCCGTGCTGGCGCACCATGCGGCGCATGTCTGTACGGATGAGACCGGAGCGCCGGGCTTTTTCGGGCAGGGCGTCGGCCTGATCGGTCTGCCGGGGTTTTCGGGCAAGATCGACGTCGGTGCGCTGACGGCGCATCTGGCCGAGACCGAGGTCGGCCACCGCCAGCCGCCTGCGGCCCTGTCGCTGACCCAGGCCACGGAATACGGCACCGTCTATACGCATGACGAGCTGAAGGCCCTGATCGATCCGGTCAAGGCGCGCGGGCATGGCGTACACATGGACGGGGCGCGGCTGGCCAATGCTGTGGCGGCAGGCTTTGATCTGAAATCCATCGCCGGGCTGGGCGTCGATGTTCTGGTGCTGGGCGGGGCCAAGGCGGGAGCCCTGTGCTGTGAGGCGCTGGTGATGTTCGACACCTCGCTGGCCCGGCGGATCGACAACCGGCTGAAACAGGCCGGGCAGATGGCGTCCAAGGGCCGTTTCCTGGCGGCACCCCTGCTGGGCCTGTTGGAGACGGGCGCCTGGGAAAGCCACGCCGCCCACGCCAATGCCATGGCGCTGAAACTGGCCGAGGGGATTGTGACGCGCTCGCCGCATGTTCTGGCCCATCCGGTCGAGGCCAATGCCGTGTTCGTCCGTATGCCGGCGGCGGCGCACCAGCGTCTGAATGAGGCGGGCTGGGCCTGCTACCGGTTCGATGACGGGTCGGTGCGGTTCGTCTGTTCCTGGGCGACGACGGTCGAGGCCGTCGAGGAACTGGTCGAGACGATCGCCGGGATTGGCTGACGGCTTTGTCAAACCCGCAGCGCGCGCCATATAGGGCCCATGGCGATGCGCGGTGAACGAGGGCGGGGGCGCAATGTCGCCCCCGCGACAAAGGCTCTTGACGGCGCGGTTGCGGACACGCCTGCGGATACGCCCTCGACATGGAAGGCGCTGGCCGATCTTTTCGGCGTGGTCGGCCGGTCGGGCGCGCCACAGCTGCGGCTGAGGATCACGGCGGCCCTGACCCTGACCCTGCTGGGCAAGGCGCTGGGCGTGGCGGCACCGGTCCTGTTGGGCATTGCCGTCAATGAACTGGCGGCGGGGCAGGGCGCGGCCGTCGCGGTCGGCTGGGGCTTTGCCGCCTTTGCGTTGGGCTGGGCCGGGGTGCGGTTCCTGTCCTCGGTGACGCCGCAGCTGTCGGATGTGGTGTTCGCCCCGGTGCGGGCTGCGGCGCAACGCAAGATGGCCGCTGACACCTTTTCCCACACCCTGTCGCTGTCGCTGGATTTTCACCAGACCAAGCGGTCGGGCGCCCTGTCGCGGATCATGGAGCGGGGGTCGCGTGCCGTTGATTTCCTGCTGCGCATCATCGTCTTCAACCTGGCACCGACGGGAATCGAGCTGATCCTGGCCGCCGGGGTGCTGGGCGCGCGCTATGACTGGCGGTTCGCGGCCGTGGCCGTGGCGGTGGTGGTCATCTATGCGGCCGTGACCTTTGGCATGGCCGGCTGGCGGCTCGAGCATCGCCGGGCGATGAATGCGGCCGACTCCGAGGCGGCGGGCCTGTCGGTCGATGCCCTGTTGAACTATGAGACGGTCAAGTCGTTCGGGGCCGAGACCCGGACATCCAGTCGCTATGATCAGGCCCTGACCACCTATGTGCAGGCGGCGCTGAAGGCCAATAACTCGCTGGCCATGCTGAATGGCATCCAGGCCCTGATCATGAACCTGGGTCTGGCCATCATGGCCGTCATGGCAGGGTTCGAGGCCGCCGCCGGGCGGCTGGGACCGGGCGATGTGATGGCGGCGGTGCTGATCCTGATCTCCCTCTATGCCCCGCTGAACATTCTGGGTTTTGCCTATCGGGAGATCCGGCAGGGCTTCATCGACATGGAAGAGCTGCTGAAGGTCACGCGCCAGCGGCCGCAGGTGGCCGACGCGCCGAACGCTCATGATCTGGTGCGGCCACTGGACGCGCGCGGCGGGTGTCTGGCGTTCGAGGATGTCAGCTTCCGCCATGATGCCCGCGCCGCAGGGCTGGAGGATGTGCGCTTCACGCTGGAGCCCGGTCAGACCGTGGCCCTCGTCGGGCCGTCGGGGGCGGGCAAGTCGACGGTGGTCAAGCTGGCCCTGAGGCTGCTGGACCCCCAGACCGGGAGGGTGACCATCGATGGCGAGGATGCGATGGCCGTGACCCAGGCCTCGCTGCGCAGCGCCATGTCGCTGGTGCCGCAGGATGTGGCCCTGTTCAACGATACGCTGCGGTCCAACATCGCCTTCGCCCGGCCCGAGGCGAGCGAGGAAGACATCTGGCAGGCGGCCGAGGCGGCGGAACTGGCGACCTTCATCCGCACCCTCCCGAACGGGCTGGACACCAAGGTCGGCGAGCGGGGGCTGAAGCTGTCGGGCGGCGAGCGCCAGCGCGTCGGCATCGCCCGCGCCCTGCTGGCCGATCCGCGCATCCTGATCCTCGACGAAGCGACCAGCGCGCTGGACAGCCGCACGGAACAGGCCATTCAGAAGACGCTGAGGAAGGCCCGGGCCGGGCGGTCAACGCTCGTCGTCGCCCACCGGCTTTCGACCGTGGCCGACGCCGATCTGATCCTGGTCCTGAAGGACGGGCGCGTGGTCGAACGCGGCACGCACACTGAACTGGTGGCGCGTCAGGGGGGTGAGTACGCGACCCTGTGGCGCAAGCAGACCCGGGGCTCGGCCCTGAAGGCCTAGCTCATGCGGCCGATGGCGTAGAAGCGTTCGGCGCGTTTGCGGCGCAGGTCTTCGGGCGAGAGGCCCTTCATCGCCTCCAGCTCTTCGGCCAGGACGTCGCCGACGTTGGCAATGGCGGTGGCGCGGTCGCTGTGGGCCCCGCCGACCGGCTCGGGAATCAGGCGATCCACAATCTTGAGCTCCATCAGGTCGGGGCCGGTGATCTTCATGGCCATGGCGGCGTCACGGGCCCGGGCCCCGTCGCGCCACAGGATTCCGGCGGCGCCTTCGGGCGAGATCACAGAATAGATGGAGTGCTCCAGCATCAGCACGCGGCTGGCGGCGGCGATGGCGATGGCGCCGCCGGAGCCGCCCTCGCCGGTGACGGTGGCAATGGAGGGGACGCCCAACGTGAGGCAGCGCTCGGTCGAGCGCGCGATGGCCTCGGCCTGACCGCGCTCTTCGGCGCCCAGCCCCGGATAGGCCCCGGCGGTGTCGACAAAGGTCAGGACGGGCAGGCTGTACTGTTCGGCCAGATCCATCAGGCGCACGGCCTTGCGATAGCCCTCGGGCCGGGCCATGCCGAAATTGTGGGTCAGGCGGGTCTGGGTGTCGTGGCCCTTCTCCTGGCCCATGACCAGGACGGGACGGTCGCGGAAGCGGGCGAGACCGCCAATGATGGCCTGATCGTCGCCGAACTGACGGTCGCCGTGCAGCTCGACAAAATCGGTGAACAGACCGTCGATATAGTCGACCAGATGCGGACGCTGGGGGTGGCGGGCCACCTGGGTCTTCATCCAGGGGTCCAGCTTGCCATAAATCTTGCGGCGCAGTTCCTCGGCCTTGCGAGTCAAACCGGCGACTTCGGTCTCGAACGAGCCCGCCGTTTCGGACAGCAGCGACAGCTCCTCGATCTTGGCTTCGAGGTCGGCAATCGGCTTTTCGAACTCGAGATAGTGGGTGGCCATGAAGGCATCCTGCAGCGGGCGGAGATTTCGCCCCGGGAAGGCGGCGGAACCTAGTGGCCCAAACGCCGGGGAGCAAGCGGGGTTCAGAAGGCCTTGGGCAGACCGGCCTGTTTCAGGATGGCGTTGGCGATGTGTCTGAGCGGTTTGCCAGGGACAGTGACCTGACGTCCCTCGCCGTTTCGCCATTTTTCGTGGCTGCCCTTGCCCCCGGGAACCCTGATGTAGCCCGCGTCACGCAGTTTCCGGGTTAGATCGCGATAGTAATCCTGAACCATCAGCCGTTCCTCAATCCGGGCGGACGTGTTCCACCGGTCTTGGGTCGATCATAGATGTGGATGGAACGGCGCAACGCCGCTCAGGCCGCAGCCAGATCCAACTGCCGCGCGGCCTCGAAACGGATCGTCACCGGCTCGTGAATGTCCATGTTCGAGGCGAGCAAGTCCGGCGCGAAATGCCGGATCAGATCTTCAAACTCGGCCAAGGTTTCGGTCTGCAGGACGAGGCCCGGAATGTCGGACTCGCTGTACCAGACGCCTCCCTCGGCGTCCCAGTTGGCCTTGACATAGAATGAGTGCGCCATGGACGGACTATGCCCTGTCATGGCTTGCGCGCCAAGGGATGCTTGTCGCGGACGACGCGGGACAGGTGGTCGCGGGCGACGTGAGTGTAGATCTGGGTGGTCGAGATGTCGGCGTGGCCCAGCAGGGTCTGGACGACGCGCAGATCGGCGCCGCCTTCCAGCAGATGGGTGGCAAAGGCGTGGCGCAGCACGTGCGGGGTCACGCGGCCGCGCTCCAGTCCGGCATCGAGGGCCGCCTGCTCCAGCAACTGGGCGAAACGGCGCGGGGTCAGGTGGCCCGAGGCGCCGGTCGAGGGGAACAGCCAGACGCTGTCGGGGGCCTTCGGCTTACGGGCCGCATCGCGCACGGCCAGCCAGGCCTGGACCGCGCGGCGCGCGGCGGGGCCGATGGGGGCCAGCCGCTCCTTGCCGCCCTTGCCCCTGACGATCAGATGGTCGGGATCGCGGCGGAAGGGCTCGACCCGGAGCGCCAGCAGTTCAGAGACCCTGAGGCCCGAGGAATAGGCCAGCTCGACCAGGGTCAGCAGGCGCAGGGCCGAGGCGCCGTCGCGCTCCATCAGCCGTTCGAACAGGCGTTCGATTTCCTCGCGGCTGAGCACTTTCGGCAGGGGGCGGCCGCGCGCCGGGGCCTCCAGACGGCGGGAGGGGTCGTCCTTGCGCCAGCCCTCGGACAGGGCAAAGCGGTAGAATTGGCGCACGGCCGAGCGTCGCCGGGCCGCGGTCGCTGCCGACAGGCCAGACTGCGACAGGCCCGTGAACCACCCCTCTACCGCCTGCGAATCGGCCCCCATCAGGCCACCAGTCTTGCCGAGGGTTGCCTCGGCATCGGCGAGGTCGCGCCCGTAGGCGGCCAAGGTATTGGGCGCGGCATCGCGTTCGACCGCCATCATCTCCAGAAAGGCTTCGATCTGGGGGGTCACATCCGGCCTTGGCTGTGGCGCGTTGCGCGCCATGGTGTAGAGGTCGAACGGATCATGACCCCAGCCGCTTCTGACGCCAAGCCTGCCTCGACCGTGACCGTCGACCGCACCATCGCCCTGATCGGGCTGATGGGGGTGGGCAAGTCGACCGTCGGACGGCGGCTGGCCCGACGGCTGGGTCTGCCATTCGCCGATGGCGATACCGAGATCGAGGAAGCGGCGGGGATGACGGTGTCGGACATCTTCTCCCTGTATGGCGAGGAGGAGTTCCGGGCCGGGGAGGCGCGGGTCATGAAGCGGCTGGTCGAGGGCCCGCCTATGGTGTTGGCGACCGGCGGCGGGGCGGTGATGAACCCCGAGACCCGGGCGCTGCTGAAGGACAAGGCCCTGACGGTGTGGATGCGCGCTGACCTGCAGGTGGTGGCCGAGCGGGTCCGGCGGCGCGATACCCGGCCCCTGCTGCGCGGCCGTGACCCGCTGGAGACACTGAAGCGCATGGCCGAGGTCCGCTATCCCATCTACGCCTTTGCCGATGTGACAGTCGATGTGGGGACGGGGGCCCATTCCCAGTCGGTCGACACCATCGTCGAGGCGCTTGCCGCCTACCATCAGGGACAGGCGTCATGAGCCGAATCGTCGGGGTCTCAGGCGAGGGCTTTCGGCCGTATGAGGTGGTTATCGGACCGGGGCTTCTGGCTGGAATCGCCGGGATCTCCGAGGTGCGCCCCGGACGCTCGGTCGCCGTCGTGTCGGACGAGACTGTTTTTGGCTTGTATGGCGCGGGCGTGGTCGAGGCGCTGGATGCGGTGGGGGCCCGGGCCGGGTCGGTTGTCGTGCCGGCGGGCGAGGCCAGCAAGTCCTTTGGTCAGCTGGAGCATGTGCTGGATGGCCTCATGGCGCACGGGCTGGACCGGTCAAGTCTGGTGATCGCGCTGGGCGGGGGGGTGATCGGGGATCTGGCGGGACTGGCAGCGGCCCTGTTCATGCGCGGCATAGACATTGTTCAGGTGCCGACAACCCTTTTGGCCCAGGTGGATTCCTCGGTGGGCGGCAAGACGGCGATCGACACGCCGCGCGGCAAGAATCTGGTCGGAGCGTTTCACCAGCCGCGCCGGGTGCTGGCGGACACCGATGTGCTCAAGACCCTGCCGCTGCGTCAGCTGCGCTCGGGCTGGGCGGAGATGCTGAAGCATGGCCTGCTGGGCGACGCGGCCTATTTCGACCAGCTGGCGGCGGTCGGCGACCCTGTCGGGATGGCTGACGATGCGCTGGCCGATGCCATCGAGCGCTCGGTGCGGATCAAGGCCGCCGTGGTCGGGGCCGACGAGAAGGAGGCGGGGGCCCGGGCCCTGCTGAACCTCGGTCACACCTTCGGCCATGCGCTGGAGGCCGAGCTGGGCTTTGACGAGGATGTGCTGACCCATGGCGAGGCGGTCGCGCTGGGCTGTGTGCTGGCGTTTGGCTTCTCGGCGCGGGAGGGGCTGTGCCCGCCTTCAGATGTGGAGCGCGTGGCTGACGTGGTGGCGAGGTCCGGCCTGCCGACGGATCTGGCGAGCGTGGCCGGGTTCAAGGCCGAGGGGGTGCTGGCCCGCATGACCGAGGACAAGAAGGCCGAGGGCGGCCGCCTGACGCTGGTTCTGGCCCGGGCCATCGGCGAGGCCTTCGTTGCGCGGGACGTCGATGCGGGCCGGGTGCGGGACTTCCTGAACGAGGCCGGTGCGTCCTAATCCACGGCGCGGCAGTCGACCGTTTCGCGATCCCGGACCGTCCAGACGGCGGTGGTGCCTTGTCCTCGCAGTTCATTGCCGCCGGCGCGATACCAGATGCCGGTCTCGGCGCGCTCCATGTGCAGGTCGAAGGCCTCGCCGAACGAGTTTCGGACCGTGGCCATCTCTCGCGGATTGTCGAAGTCGACGGTCAGGCGGTCGCCGCCCTCACAGACATAGGAGGCCTGGACCTGGCGGTGCAGCATGCGCTCCTGAATCTCGGCACCGGTGCGGCGACGAGCCGTCTGGGCCTCGACGGCGCGTTGCTGGACGGCGTCTCCGTCCGAGGTCACCGGCGTGGGTTCCCCGCAGGCCGACAGGGCCGCCAGCAGTCCGGCAGAGATCAACAGGGGGCGGATCATTCGGGGCGTCCCTCCACAGGCGGCTGTGCGTCGGAACGGCTGCGGGCCGTGCCCGTTCCCCTCCGCGCCCGGAAGAATCGTTTCAGCAGACCGGCGGCCTCGTCGCCCAACAGCCCCCCCTCGGTCGCCGGACGCCAATGACAGGTCGGCTGGTCGAAGATGCGGGGGCCATGGAGGACACCGCCGCCCTTGGGGTCGTCCGCTGCCCAGACGACGCGTCCGATACGGGCAAGGCTGATCGCGCCGGCGCACATGGGGCAGGGCTCGAGCGTGACGTAGAGGGTCAGGCCGGTCAGGCGATAATTGCCGAGGTTTTCGGCCCCCGCGCGCAGGGCGATGATCTCGGCATGGGCGGTGGGATCACAGGTCGAAATGGGCCGGTTCGACCCCTCGGCGAGCACGGTTCCGGTCGTCTCATCAACCAGAATTGCGCCGACGGGGACCTCGTCCACGTCCGCCGCCGCTTGCGCCAGGGCCAATGCCATGCGCATGAACCGCTCATCATGGACCGCCATTCAAAAGACAACGACAAGAAGCCCCGCCCGCGTCAAGAGGGAGGCGCTTTCGCCGACCGCAAACCCGGGGGCAAGTACGACCGCGACAAGCCCCGGAGCGACAAGCCTCGGGGGGACAGACCGCGCGGCGACAAGCCGGGGGGCGACAGGGGTCGCGACGACAAGGCCGGCGGCAAGCCCGCGCCCAAACGCACCGAGCGCATCGCCAAGGCGCTGGCCCGGGCCGGAATCGCGTCCCGGCGTGAGGTCGAACGGCTGATCGGTCTGGGCCAGGTGGCGGTCAACGGCAAGATTCTGGATACGCCCGCGACGCTGGTGACCCGCGACGACGTGATCACGGTAAACGGCAAGCCGGTGGGCGCCGCCGAGGCGACGCGCGTCTGGCGCTATCACAAGCCGGCCGGGCTGGTGACCTCGCATATGGACCCGGCGGGACGACCGACGGTGTTTGACGCCCTGCCCAGTGGTCTGCCGCGGGTGATCTCGGTCGGACGTCTGGACCTGAACACCGAGGGCCTGCTGCTGCTGACCAATGACGGCGAGCTGAGCCGGGCGCTGGAACTGCCGACTTCGGCGCTGGTGCGTCAGTACCGGGCGCGGGCCCGGGGGCGCATCACCCAGGAGAAGCTGGATACGCTGAAGACCGGTACGACCGTCGACGGCATCCACTATGGGCCCATCGAGGCGACCATCGACAAGGCCAAGGAGAAGGCTGGCGACGACGGCCACGCTCCGGCCAATCTGTGGCTGAGCGTGTCAATCACCGAGGGCAAGAACCGCGAGGTCCGCAAGGTGCTGGAGTCGGTCGGACTGACGGTCAACCGGCTGATCCGTCTGGCCTATGGCCCGTTCCAGCTGGGCACGCTGCCGGTGGGCTCGGTCGAGGAGATCGGGCCGCGCGTCATCCGCGAGATGCTGGCTGAACATATCCGCCCCGAGAACCTGCCGCAGGGCAATACGGTCTCGACTCCCGCCCCCATCCCCGGACGACGCCCGCGCGGCCCTGTGGTGGTCGGCAAGTCGGGCTCGGCCCTGTCGGACCCCTCGCGCAAGCCCAGCCGGGTGCGGGCCGCAGGTGTCGCCACGACCGAGGCCGCCGAGCGGGCCGAGACCGGACGTCGGGCGCCGAAGAAGGAGGGCTGGGCCAAGGCCGCGCCGCGCACCAGCCATCCCAAACGAGACTTCAAGCCGCGCGCCGGGGCTCCGGGCGCAGAGAATGCTGATCGGCCCAAGCGCGCCTATGGTGCCCGCCCGACCGGCGATGGCCCCAAGCGGGACTACAAGCCCCGGTCGGAGTCCGGCGACCGCCCGGCCCGGGATTTCAAATCGCGCGACGACAAGCCTCGGTCCGGCAAGCCTGCAGGCGCCCGTCCCGGCGGCGAACGTCCCGGCTCGGGCCCGCCCGGACCCGGGGGGCCCGGCAAACCCGGTGGCTCCGGCGGCAAACCGGGTGGACGTCCGGGCGGACCGGCGGGCGGGCGCGGCAGTCCGAGACGCTCAAGCTGATCCGTCGCGAGCTTTCAGCCAGGCGGCAAGGCGCAGGGTGCGACGCACCGCGGTCACGGCGGTCAGCAGCACGATGACGGCCAGCGCCAGCCACAGGGCGACGAAGCTGTAGTCCGAAAGCGTCAGGGCCAGTCCGGCGGCGACCAGACAGCCCAGCGTCAGGGCGGCCATCCGGTGCGGCTTGGCGCCCGGGCCGGTGAAGTCTGCAGCCTGACCCAGGGCGCGGCCCAGCTCGCGGATATAGGCGGTCAACACGGCCAGCAGGGCGGCGGTCCAGCCCAGCATCGGGCCGAAGGCGGGGTCATAGACCCTGAGCGCCATGCCTGCGCCTACGAGGAACAGGGCGTCGGCGATGCGGTCCGGCAGTTCGTTCCAGACCGGGCCGAGCGGGCCTCCGCGTCCGTGTTCGACCGCTACCATGCCGTCCAGAAGGTTGGCCAAAAGGCGCAGCTGGATCGCCACCCCGGCGGCAAACAGCCAGCCAGCACGCTCGGCGCCTTCTGCCGTGGCGGACATCCAGAAGGCCCAGAACCCGACGCCTGCGAACACCACACTGAGGGCCGAGATGGTGTCGGGCGACAGACCCATGCGGGTGCACAGCCGGGCGAGGCCGGTGGCCCAGCCCGTGCCACGCGACTTCAGGGGGCGGCGGTTGTCGGTCATGGCGCTCTCCGCAGGCTGGCCACATAGACGAAGGCATAGGTGGTCGAGACGGTCCACGGCACAGCCAGCGTGGCCCAGACCTCGGGCGTGCCAGCGAGGGTGTGGGCGCAAAACAGCACCCCGGCGATGGTCAGGCAGCTGACCAGCGGCGGCACCAGCCGGGCGGCCAGACCGTCCAGGCAGCGAAAGCCGGCCTCGAGCCCGCGCTTCATGATCAGGGTGATCAGGGCCGACAGCGCCCCCTGCACGAGGGCGGCCAACAGCAGGTCCGGCAGGGGGTGGTCGCGATTGGCAAAGGCCGCCCAGCTGCCCATGGCCAGACCGCCCAGTGCCACATGCACGGCGGTCGACCGGAACAGGGATGTCGAGAAGGTCTGCCGCGCGGGCCGGTTCTGAGGCATGGTCGGGCCGATGTGTGATTCCAGCATGAGACTAGACCCATGATGGCGCCGCTGACAGCCGGGCCTTTCAGCCTGCATCCGCACGTGGCTATGGGGCTGGCGGCGGTGCTGGCCGTGCTGACGCTGGCCTCGGTGCTGGTGCTGGCCCTGCCGCGCCTGAAGCCGCGGTTCGACGCGACCGAGCTGCGGCTTCGGGTCTGGTCGTGGTGGGGGATGGTGGCCCTGACGGGGGCGGCGCTGGCGCTGGGCTGGCCCGCCGTGACGGTGCTGTTTGCGCTGGTGGCGTTCATCGCGCTGCGGGAGTTCCTGTCGCTGGCCCCCTTGCGCCGCGAGGACCGGCTGATCGTCCTGTTCGCCTATCTGACGGTGCCGCTGGCGTTCGGACTCGTAGTTCTGGATATGTACGGCATCTATGTCGTGTCGATCCCGGTGTGGTTCTTCCTGACCGTGCCCTTCCTGATGGCGCTGGCCGGGCAGACGCGGGCCTATCTGGCGACGGTCGCAACCCTGACCTGGGCGGTGATCGTGTGCGTCTATACGCTGGGCACCATCCCCCTGCTGATGCGGTTGCCGGATGCCGAGGCACCGGCCGGGGCGGCGGGTCTGGTGTTCCTGCTGCTGTTCGTGACCGAGGCCAATGATGTGCTGCAGTACCTCTGCGGCAAAGCCTTCGGGCGGCACAAGATTGTTCCGAAGGTCAGCCCGAACAAGACGTGGGAGGGGTTCCTGGGCGGCTGGATCCTGAGCGCGGGACTGTTCTGGTTCCTCGCCCCGGTGTTCACCGGCCTTGACCGGATCGAGGCATTGATCGTGGCGCTGGTGCTGCCGGTCGCAGGCTTTGCCGGGGACGTGACCATGAGCGCGGTCAAGCGAGATCTGGGCGTCAAGGACACCAGCCGACTGATCCCCGGGCATGGCGGGGTGCTGGACCGGATTGACAGCCTGACCTTTACCGCGCCGCTCTATTTCCACCTGATGGCCTATTATGCGCTCGACCGGTACTGAGCCTGCCCCCACCGAGCCTGCGCGCCCGTTCGGCTGGGGGCGGACGCTGTTCCTGACGCTGGTGGCGCGACCGCTGGTGCGGTTCATGACGGGCATGGATGTGGTGGGACGCGAGCACCTGCCCCGGCGCGGTCCGGCCATCGTGGCGGCCAATCACAACAGCCATATGGACGCCTTCATCCTGCTGGGCCTGTTCCCGATCGGGGCGCTGCATCAGGTCAGGCCCGTGGCGGCGGCCGACTATTTCCTCGCCAATCCGGTGGTCAGCTGGATGTCGCGGCGGGTCGTGGGGATCACGCCGATCTCGCGCACGGTGAAGCGCGGCGAGGATGTGCTGGCCCCGGCGCGCGAGGCGCTGGCGCGCGGTGAGATCATCCTGGTGTTTCCCGAGGGCACGCGCAGCCGCGACGGGCGGATGGCGCCGCTGAAGGCCGGGGTGGCGCGGCTGGCCGAGGCCTTTCCCGAGGTGCCGGTCGTACCCGTGTGGATCCAGGGCGCGGGCCGGGTCCTGCCCAAGGGGGCGATCACGCCGGTGCCGATGAACTGCACCGCCATGGTCGGCGAGCCCGTGCGCTGGACGGGCGACAAGCATGGCTTCATGGCCGATCTGAAGACCCGGCTGGACGCGCTGGCCGAGGCGGCGCCGCCGCAAAAGTGGAGTGAGGACGCATGAGGATCGTCGCCGGACGGCTCAAGGGCCGGGCCATCGTCGCGCCGGAGGGCCAGGGGACCCGCCCGACCAGCGACCGGGCGCGGCAGGCCATCTTCAATGTGTTGGAGCATGCGGCCTGGTCAGAACCGCTGACGGGGGCACGGGTCATGGACCTTTATGCCGGATCGGGCGCCCTGGGCTTTGAGGCCATGAGCCGGGGGGCGGCCTTTTGCCTGTTCGTCGAGACGGCGGATGAGGCGCGCGGCGCGATCCGCGAGAATGCCGACGCTTATGGCTTGATGGGGGCGACCCGGGTGCACCGCCGCGATGCGACAGATCTGGGCGTGCGTCCCGGCTCGGCGGGGGAGGCCTTCACGCTCGCGTTTCTGGACCCCCCCTACGGAAAGGGGTTGGGCGAGCAGACGCTGGACCGGTTGCGCGAGGGGAATTGGCTGGCGCCCGGCGCGATCGTCGTGCTCGAACGAGGGGCGAACGAGCCGGACATCGCAACACCCGGCTATGCGCGACTGGATCAGCGGACCTATGGCGCGGCCCAGGTGCTGTTCCTGCGGCATGAGGGGGATTGAGGCATGGATCGACGCAGCTTTCTGGCGGCCGGGGCCGCGCTGGGCGTGATGGGCAACGGCCGTGTCGCAAGCGGCGGCTGGAGTGCGGCTGCGGCCATGCCCTGGCCTGCGCAGGAGATCTATGCGGCGACAACCGGCAGCCGGATCGTCACGGCCGGCGGGCTGGTCTCGCGTCAGGGCCAGCCCCTGCACATCGAGCGGCGGGTTGCTGTGCTGGAGACTGCGACCGGGGTCTGGTCCGAGGGGCCGATGCTGCCCCAGCCCCGGCATCACCCGATGATGGTGGCCGACGGCGCCGGGCGGATGCTGGCCATCGGCGGCTATCGCCGGGGCGAGGCGGGGGAATGGGTCAACAGTCTGGAGACCTGGGTGCTGGAGGGCGACAGCTGGCGCTCGCTGGATCCGCTGCCACGCCCGCAGGCCGAGGCGGTCGGAGCGCTGCTGGCCGGGCGGGTGCATCTGGTCACCGGGCGCTCGCCCATTGGCGAAGCCAACGGCAACTGGCCGGATCAGGGTGACGTCGACACCCATCTGGCGCTGGACCCGGTGACGGGCCGATGGGAGACGCTGACGCCCGCCCCAATGGCGCGGAACAGCGCGGCGGTGGCGGTGCTGGACGGGTGCCTGTGGATCGCGGGCGGTCGCACGGTGCAGGGTGGCGGCACCGGCCGGCTGGACCGCTATGATCCGGTGGCCGACCGCTGGGACACGCTGGCGCCGATTCCGGTCTCCGACAGCGGCCAGCAGGTCGGCGGGGGTCTCGCCATGGGGGCGGTCGGCGGCAAACTGGTGGCGTTCGGCGGCGAATGGTTTGCGCCGGGCGGCGGCGGGGTATTTCCGGAGACCTGGATCTATGACCCGGCAAGCGACGCCTGGACCCGCGGTTCCGACATGATCACCCCGCGTCACGGCCTGGCCGCGGCCGTCGTGGGAGATCGTCTGTACGCCATTGCCGGGGGAGAGGTGGTCGGCGGCGGGCGGGCCGGGGGCGTGGTTGAGGTGTTCGAGTTTTAGGGCATCTCAAGGAAGTAAGAGGTTCATCACAGCGGACACAACGAAGGCACAGCGATCACAGCGGACGTGGGGGTGTGGCCGATATTATCCCTTCTCCCTTCGGGTCCCGCCGGGAGAGGGGAGGGAGATTACCCCTTCCGGGCGTCCAGCCAGCGGACGGCGTCGGCGTCGCGGGCGCTGAGGTCGGGGTAGTCGGGGTCGGAGCCGACGTCCGGCACGCGGCGCCAGGAACGGGCGCATTTGGGGTGGTCGGCGGTGTCGATGCGGGCGGTGACCGTATCGCCGCCGACCGAAAGTTCGGCGCCCGAGGTGCGGAACACCTCGGCGGCATCCAGGCCGTCGAAGGCCGTCATCAGCTCGGCGGGCAGGGTGACCGTGGGCCAGGCATCGAGGGCGCCGCCGATGACCTTGTCGCGGCGGGCGGCCTCGAGGGCTTCATTGACGGTTTCCAGCACGGTCCAGACCTTGTCCCACCGCGCAGCCTCGGCGTCGTTCTGCCACTCGGCCGGGGTGTCGGGGATGATGCGGGCGCAGTTTGTGCCGGCGTCGGGGTAGCGGGTGGTCCAGGCCTCTTCCATGGTGAAGGGGGTCAGCGGGGCCAGCCAGGCGGTCAGGCGCAGGAAGACCTCGTGCATGACGGTACGGGCGGCGCGCCTGCGGATCGCGTCGGGGCGGTCGCAGTAGAGGCTGTCCTTGCGGACGTCGAAATAGAGGGCCGACAGGTCGCCCGAGCAGAACTCGATCACCGGACGGACGACGTCCTGGAAGTCATAGGTGTCATAGGCTTGGCGGACCTGGCCATCCAGCTGCCACAGGCGGTGCAGGATGAAGCGCTCCAGCGGCGGCATCTGGTCCAGCGGCAGGCGCTCGGCCTCGTCAAAGCCGTCGAGCGCGCCCAGCAGATAGCGGACGGTATTGCGCAGCTTGCGATAGGCCTCGACCGTGGTCTGGAGGATCCGTTTGCCGATCCGCTGGTCCTCGGCATAGTCGACCAGGGCCACCCAGAGGCGCAGGATGTCGGCGCCCGACTCCTTGATGACGGTCGCGGGGTCGGTGGTGTTGCCCAGCGACTTGGACATCTTCTTGCCCTGCTCGTCCTGGGTGAAGCCGTGGGTCAGGACAGCCTTGTAGGGCGCGCGACCACGGGTGCCGCAGCCTTCCAGCAGGTTGGACTGGAACCAGCCGCGGTGCTGGTCGGAGCCTTCCAGATAGAGGTCTGCCGGCCAGTGCGAGGGGCGGTCGCCCTGATAGCCGTGCTCCGGCGTGCGGGGCTCAAGCGTGAAGGCGTGGGTGCAGCCCGAGTCGAACCAGACATCGAGGATGTCGGTGACCTTTTCATACTGGTCGGGGTCGTGGACGCCGAGGAAGTCGGCATCGGGGGTTTCGAACCAGGCGTCGGCGCCCCCGGCCTGGATGGCGGCGAGGATGCGCGCATCGACGGCATCGTCATGCAGGGGCTGGCCGGTGTGTTTGTCGACGAACATGGCCAGCGGCGTGCCCCAGGCGCGCTGGCGGCTGATCAGCCAGTCGGGGCGGTCGGCGACCATGGAGCGGATGCGGTTCTTGCCCGCGGCCGGGTGGAAGGTGGTGGCGTCGATGGCCGCCAGCGCCGTGTCCCGCAGGGTCTCGCCCGATTTCAGCGGATGATCCATGCGGATGAACCACTGGGGGGTGTTGCGGAAGATGATGGGCGCCTTCGAGCGCCAGCTGTGCGGATAGGAATGCTCCATCCGTCCACGCGCCAGCAGGTTGCCGGCCTCGATCAGCTTTTCGGTGACGACCTTGTTGGCGGCGCCGAACTTGCCGATCTTGTCCTTCTTGCCCTCGGTCTCCAGCACCTTGAGCCCGGCGAACAGGGGCACGTGCGGATAGTAGGCGCCGTCGGCGTCGACGGTGTCCGGGACCTCCTTGTGGCCATGGGCCTTCCAGACGTCATAGTCGTCGGCGCCGTGCCCGGGGGCGGTGTGGACGAAGCCGGTGCCGGCGTCGTCGGTGACGTGGTCGCCGGCCAGCAGGGGCACGGCATAGCCATAACCGGGGTCGAGCGCGGCCAGCGGGTGGGCGCACTCCAGCCCCGAGGGATTGATGTCGCCGAGGCGGGTCGTACTGGCGATCTTCGCGGCCTTGAAAACCTCTTCCGCTAGCTTGTCGGCGAGGATCAGCCGGTCGCCCGGTTTGGCCCAGGGCTCGAACTCGAGGCCCTCTTCCATGGCGGTGACCTCATAGACGCCATAGGCGATCTCGGGGCCGTAGCTGATGGCGCGGTTGGCCGGGATGGTCCAGGGCGTGGTCGTCCAGATGACGATCGCGGGCGTGGCGTGACGGAAAGCCAGCAGGTCGTCGTCGTGGTCGTCGGTGGCGCCGGTGACCGGGAACTTCACCCAGATCGTGGGCGAGACATGGTCGTGGTATTCGATCTCGGCCTCGGCCAGGGCGGTGCGCTCGACCGGCGACCACATGACGGGTTTGGAGCCACGGTACAGCTGGCCCGAGTTCTTGAACCTGTGGAACTCGGCGACGATGGCGGCCTCGGTGCCATAGTCCATGGTGGCATAGCGGTTGGCCCAGTCGGCGGTGACGCCGAGGCGCTTGAACTGGTCGCGCTGGACGTCGATCCAGCCCTCGGCATAGGTGCGGCAGGCGGCGCGGAACTCGGCCTTGGAGACCTCGTCCTTGCGGCGGCCCTTGGCGCGGAACTGTTCCTCGATCTTCCACTCGATCGGCAGGCCGTGGCAGTCCCAGCCGGGGACATAGTCGACGTCATAGCCCAGCAGGAAGCGCGACCGGACCACGAAGTCCTTGAGCGTCTTGTTCAGTGCATGGCCGATGTGGATGTCGCCGTTGGCATAGGGCGGGCCGTCGTGCAGCACATAGAGGGGGGCGTTCTGCGACTGACGCTCGGCGCGCAGGCGGGCATAGAGATCGCCCCAGGCCTCGAGGATCTCGGGCTCCTTCTTGGGCAGGCCGCCGCGCATGGGGAAGGGCGTCTCGGGCAGGAAGACGGTGTCGCGATAGTCGCGGCCAGTGGGAGCAGTATCGCCGGTGTCGGCCATGGATCAGTCTCGTGTCGTTGATCGTTCGCGTGAAGTTTGATTCCGCTGCTTGAGCGGGGCATCCCGGCGTGCGCGAGGCGTCAGGCCTGCGGCGCTACGCCGGGCGGCTAATCGAAATCACACGGATCACGCGGACGGTCATGGTCAGGCCGGTCTAGCAGAGGCGGCGGGCGATGCGCCAGCCGAAACCGCCAGCGCGGCGCGGGCGGCAGCCGCATCCGCCTCGATCTGGACCTTGAGGGCGTCGAGGCCGTCGAAGGTCGCCTCGGGCCGCAGGAAGGCGACCAGATCGGTCTCGACCGTCTGGCCGTAGAGGTCGCCGTCGAAGTCGAACAGCCAGACCTCGAGCAGGGGCTGCTCCAGCTCCAGCAGATACATGGGGCGGACGCCGAGGCTGGCGACGCCGTCGATGACGCGACCGTCGGCCAGACGGGTGCGGGTGGCGTACACGCCATAGGCCGGGCGCATATAGTCGCCGAGCGCGATGTTGAGGGTCGGCACGCCGATGGTACGGCCGCGCTTGTCGCCATGGATGACCTCGCCCTCGATGGCGAAGGGGCGGCCGAGGATGGCGGTGGCGCGGGCCATGTCGCCGGCCTGCAGGGCCTCACGCACGGCGGATGAGGACAGCTTCAGCCCGTGCGCGTCATCGACCCGGGCGACCGGGCTGACGGTGAAGCCGGCGGTCTGGCCGTAGCGGGCCAGCGCCTTGGGCGAGCCGGAGCGGCCCTTGCCGAAGGTGAAGTCAAAGCCGACGGCGGCATGCTTGATGCCGAGACCTCCGCCCAGCACATCCAGCGCAAAAGCCTGATCGCTCAGGGCGGCCATGTCGGCGTCGAAGGGCAGGCGGTAGAGGCGGTCGACGCCGAGGCCGTCCAGGGCGCGCTCCATCTGGCCGGGCGACATCAGGCGAAAGGGGGCGGCCTCGGGCTGGAACCAGCGGCGGGGGTGGGGCTCGAAGCTGACGACACCCAGCGGCAGGCTGCGTGCTGTGGCGACCGCGCGGGCGGCGTCGATGACGGCCTGATGGCCCCGGTGGACGCCGTCAAAGGCGCCGATGGCGACGGCGGCCCCCGTGTCGGCAGGGGCAAGGTCGCGCCAGTCCGGGATGACCGTCAGGGACACGTCAGCTCTTGGCGGGGCGGCGACGACGGGGGACGCGGACGGTCGCCTCGCCGTCCATGACCAGATCCTCGCCGACCAGACCTTCGCAGCGCAGGACGACACGGGCCGTCTCGGCATCCATGGAAGCCACGCTGATGCGAGCGACCACAACGTCGCCGATCTTGACCGGCTTGTGGAAGCTGGTGCGCTGGCTGAGGAATATGGCGCCGGCGCCGGGCAGGATCATGCCGACCACGGCCGAGCCGAAGGAGGCGCTGAGCAGGCCGTGGGCGATGCGGCCGCGATAGGCGGTCTTTGAGGCAAAGGCCTCGTCCATATGGACCGGGTTGAAATCGTCGGAGGCCTCGGCGAACTGCTGGATGCGGGCTTCGGTGACCTCGACGGCCTTTTCGGCGGTCATGCCGACGTAAAGCTCTTCGAAGATATAGCCCCCGGAGGGGTGCTGCTGGACCGTCTGTGTCATGGGCCGGTGTTAACGCCGGAATCGCGCAAAGGCGAGCCTTACCAGGCGAGGTCGAGGGCGGCGTAGCGGGCAGAGGTGCCTTCGGCGACCAGCAGATCGCCCGCGCGGGCAGGGTCAAGCGTGCCGTCGCCGCGGCGGGCGGCATCGCCGTGGATGCCCTGGGCGATGAACAGACAGTCCAGCCCCTGCTGCTCAGCCCCCAGCACATCGGTGATGACGCCGTCGCCGATGCACAGCACGCGGGACCGGTCGACGGGGCCCGGGCGGTGGCGCGTGGCCTCGGTCAGGGCCAGGTCGTAGATGGGCGCAAAGGGCTTGCCGGCCATGATCACCGGGCCGCCCAGCTGCGCATAGAGGTCGGCCAGCGAGCCGCCGCAATAGATCAGGGTGTCGCCGCGCTGGACGACGCGGTCGGGGTTGGCGCAGATCAGGTCGATACCGCGCGCGGCGGCGGTCGACAGCTCGGCGCGATAGTCCTCGGGCGTCTCGGTGGTGTCGTCGCGGGGGCCGGTGACCGAGACGAAGGCGGCCGCAGCCACGTCTTCGGTGACCTCAAGGCCGAGGCCGGCATAGAGGGGGGCGTCGCGCGGCGGACCGATGATCAGGGCCGGGCCGGGCGCGCGCTTCGCCAGCTCCCTCCGCGTGGCATCGCCCGAGGTGACAAAGCCGTCCCAGGCGGCACGCGGCACGCCGAGCCCGTCCAGCTGGGCCACCACATCCGAGGCCGGCCGCGGCGAGTTGGAGATCAACACGACGGTGCCGCCCTGGTCGCGGAAGGCCTGAAGCGCGGCGCAGGGGCCGGGCCAGCTCTCACGGCCGTTATGGATCACCCCCCAGACGTCGCACAGCAGCAGGTCATAGTCGCCCGCAACGGCGGACAGGCGGGGCAGGGGGGAGGGCAGGGTCATGGCGCTGTGGTTAGCCGAGCAAGCGGGGTGGGGGAAGGGGAGGGGGGAGGCAGTAGGCAGTAGGCAGTAGGCAGTAGGGGTGGGGGGGGCGGCGGTGCGCGTGGGATCTGGTTTCTGGCAAGCGGCGGCATCGCCCCCTCCACCGCTGCGCGGTCCCCCTCTCCATGAATGGGAGGAGATGAGAAGGACGGAACAGCCCCCTCGCCCCCGGCGTTCGGGCATGGGGGTCAGAGGGAGAGACGACATGCGGTCCATATTGACGATGACGACTGTGGCGGCCTGCGGGTTGATGCTGACGGGGTGTGCGACGACGGGGTACGGCGACTATGCCTCGGCGTGCGAGCGGGATTATGCGCGCAACCGGGAGCTGGCGACCGGGGCCGGCGCAGCGCTGGGCGCGGCCGTGGGCGCGGCGGTCGCCGGAGAGGGGAATCGCGAGGAAGGGGCCGCGATCGGCGCCATCGCCGGGGCCCTGATCGGCCGCGAACTGTCGGAGGAAGATGATCCCTGCGGCTATGGCTTTGGCGGCTATAACGACGACTATCGCTATGGCCGCGAGCGGGTCTACTGGCGGGACGATAACCGGCGCTGGTGATGGAACGGGGAGTGGCCTGACCGGTTTAATCTCGGACAGGAGGTATCCATGAGCAAGATCACGACGCTACTGACCGCCGCTGCCCTGGCTACCGGCCTTGCGGCCTGCGGCTCCGAGACAGAGACCAACGACATTTCCGAGGCCATGCCCGAGACTCGCGACATCAGCGAGACGGCGTCCGACGAGCAGGTCGTGCGAGAGGGCGCCCTGCCTTCGGAGAGCACGACCGAGACACCGCCCGCGCCCGAGACGATACCGACCGAATAAGCGGGCGGCCGGCTCTTTCAGGTGAAGTGGTAGGCGTCGATCCGGGCTTCCCGAACACGGCCATTGCGGCCGAACCGCAGGGTAATCCAGCCCTCGCCCAGAGTGGCGCCGCACGTGTGACCACCATCCGATTCGAGGCGGCAATCGAGATCGGCCTCGGGCAGGAAGCGGGTTACCCGGGTGACAACGTCGTCCATCGCCCGCGCGGTGCCGATGCCAAGCGCCGTCGTGGGTTGATCATTGTCATTCGGGAAGAGGAAGGTTTTCACGACCAATTCGCCCTCCCAGAAGGCGTGTCCGACATCGTTTGCATCGATGTAGCTGCAGTCGGCCCATTTTTCGCACTGTCCCCCAACGACCATCGTCAGGCCGGGCGCGCCTTCTTGGGTGCCGAAGGGGATGTCCGAGAAGCTGCGTTCTGCCACCGCAAGGAGTTCGGGGCCGGAACGGCCGTTCTGGGCGCAGGCCTCCGTGCCCAGTAAAGCCAGTCCGGCGACGAGAGGGCCAACAAAAAGTGCGAGCATCGTGCGGCGGTTCATTGGATGTCGATCCTCTTGCGCGCGAGGGGTCTACTGGCCGGAAGATGAGCGGCGATGGTGGTGGGGCGGCGTTCTCTCCGTCCCGATCTAGGGCGGGGCGGGAGCCGCGCGGCGGATCATGATGCGCGGCTGTTCGCCATCAATGAGTGTCAGGCTCCAGTATGGGTCACCGAGACGGTGGTCAGAGATGATCAGTTCAATTCGGCCTTCGGCGTCCTGACCAATGTAGCTGACCTGGCCGAGAGGAAGGCGGGCGAACAAATCCGCCGTATCCGCCGGGCAAGGCTGACCGCGAATGGCGCTTTCACATTCGATCAGCACTGCCACTGCAAGGCCTGATCTGATGGCAGATTGAAGAGAGTCCAACCGCCGCAGGACGTCGGCGACCTGTTCGATCGGCTTTCCTGCAAGGAAGGCAAAGGTTCTGTCTCCGGCTTGTTCGCAATCCGCGTCGAGCCGAACCTGGGGATAGGGTACGATGTGATGGTCGATAGCCATGAAGGCGGTGCCATCCCGCGTCCTAATTACCTGTGTGGTGTAAGCGGCTCGAGTGCACAGGCTTTCGGCAGTGCGCTCGGGCACAGTGTACAATTCGACGTGTGCCAAAGGTCCGCGCACGTCGGGAGACAATGGCGGACCGAAATAGCGACTTGGCAGTGCGGAATGATCGGTGATCGTTGCCGCTAGCGAAGGGACCAGCATCTCAGCGACCTGAGCGGTATCCATTGCCTGCAACTCGGCTGCAGCTTCGACCTTGAGGCCCGGGTCCTGCGCTAACAGCGCGAGCAAGATCAGGCCGAGCATCGCCCTCTACCCCACCCGGCGCCGTTGCTCCGCGCTGCGCAGCGTGGAGCGGAGGAAGTCGGCGGGGGGGTCGGTTTCGGCGAGGACCTGTTCCTTGATGGCGCGGGGTTCGCCGAACAGATGGCCCTGGCCCATGGAGACGTCGAGTTCGAGGATGTCGACGATCTGGCGTTCGCTTTCGCACTTCTCGGCGATCACCTCGATGCCGTAGCGGCGGGTGAGGGCGGCGAAGTCGGCGGCCTGGATGTCGCGCAAGGACGGCAGGGGCGAGCCGCCGTCGAGGTCGAGCAGCTGTTCGATCAGCAGGTCGGCGGCGACCTTGACGAAGCGGACATCGGAGCGCTGCAGGTCGGCGAAGTCGAGATCCAGCGTCTGGACCTTGTCGATCGAGAAGCGGAAGCCGAGGTCGGCCAGCTTGGCCATGTTGCGGGCCTCGACCGCGCCGCGCGCATCGAAGGTGGCCTGACCCAGCTCGAAGATCAGCGACTGGTTGAGGTCGCGGTTCTCATTGAGGAAATGCAGGAACTGGGGGAAGAAGGTCTCATCGCCCAGCGAGGACAGGGCGACGTTGCAGAAGACGCCGACCTTGCGGTCCTGACGCGCCAGACGGCGGACGATCTGTGCGCAGCGGAACAGCAGCAGATTGTCGATGGCGGGGACCAGACCCTCGCCCTCGGCGACCGAGAGGTATTCGGCCGGCATCATGACGCGGTCGGTCGAGTCGCGCAGGCGGGTGAAGCTTTCGTAGAAGACGGTGCGGCGCTGCGGCAGGGTGACGACCGGCTGGAGATAGAGGTCGACGCGGCCCTCGGTCAGGGCATCGTGGACAGTGCGCAGCAGGGCGTGGGACTGGGCCTGACGGCGGCCCTCGAAGGTGTCGGTGGCGGCCGGGGCGGGGGTGGACAGGCGCTCGTCGATGCTGGCGCTCATCTGCTGGATCAGGCCCTCGAGCATGCGGACCTCACCCGTCAGTTCGTCAGTGCGGTTGAGCGCGCCGGATTCGATGGCCTGGGCCAGTTCGGTGAGGGCGCCCTGGGTGGTTTCCAGCGCATCGGCCAGCAGGCGGTGGGCGTCGCGGACCTGGGCGATCTCGGCCTTGAGGGCCCGCTCGCGGCCGTGGCCGGTGAGGTAGAGGTGGATGACACCGAGCACGCCGAGGGCCCCGAACGCGGCGGCGACACCGGCACCCGCGCCCAGCCCGCCACGCCAGATGAGCGCCCCGACCGTCATGGCCAGAAACAAGTAGCTGAAGATCAGGGCGGTACGAGTAAGCGTGCGCATCAAGGCCGTCTGTCCGGTGTTCCCGAAGGAATCGATCCAGTATCGGGCTATCGGCCCGTGGCGGCTAGGGTTATTCAGAAAGAATCGGTGGACAGCGATAACCTGAGGAGTGACGCGCACATGGAACTGTTTGACCTGACCGGCAAGGTGGCGGTGATTACGGGCTCGTCGCGGGGGATCGGCAAGGCCATCGCCGAGCGGATGGCCGAGCATGGCGCCCATGTCGTCATCTCGTCGCGCAAGGCCGGACCCTGCGATGAGGTGGCCGCCGAGATCAATGAACGCTTCGGCGAGGGACGGGCGATCGCCGTGCCGTGCAACATCGCCTCCAAGGAAGACCTGCAGCGGCTGGTCGATACGACCATCGGCACCTGGGGCAAGATCGACATCCTGGTCTGCAATGCTGCGTCCAACCCCTATGCCGGGCCGATGGCGGGCATTTCGGACGAGCAGTTCGACAAGATCCTGCAGAACAATGTGGTCTCGAACCACTGGCTGATCCAGATGGTCGCGCCGGGCATGCTGGAGCGCAAGGACGGCTCGGTGATCATCGTCTCGTCGATCGGCGGCCTGCGCGGCAATGCCCTGATCGGGGCCTATAATGTGTCCAAGGCCGCCGACATGCAGCTGGCGCGCAATCTGGCGGTCGAGTGGGGGCCGTCGAATGTGCGGGTCAACTGTATCGCGCCGGGCCTGATCAAGACCGATTTCGCGCGGTATCTGTGGGAGAACCCGGAGATCCTGAAGGTGGCGACCGACCCGGCCCCGCTGCGCCGCATCGGCCAGCCGGACGAGATCGCCGGGGCCGCCGTTTATCTGGCCGCGCCCGCCTCGACCTATATGACCGGCCAGACCCTGGTGGTGGACGGTGGGATCACCATTGCCTGGTGAGACTGAAAAGTCTGTCAGCTTTCGCCAGGACCTGATCTGGCGGGTGGAGGCGGCGGGGTTTGCCGCCTTTATCGGCCTGATGCGGATGCTGGGGGTCGAGCGGGCCTCGGCGCTGGGTGGCTGGCTGCTCCGGACGCTGGGACCGAAGACGGGCACGCAGAAGACGGTGATGCGCAATCTGCGGATCGCCTTTCCCGACATGCCGGAGGCCGAGCGCGAGGCGTTGGCGCTGGCGCAGTGGGAACAGACCGGGCGGGCGTTCGCCGAGACGGCCGTTATGGACCTGCTGGTCAAACAGGACCGGATCGAGGTGGTCGGGCTGGAGCGGCTGCACGCCATCCGGGACAGCGGCAAGCCGGTGGTCTTCGCGGGCGGCCATTTCGCCAATATCGAGACGCTTGCGGCGACCATCACCGGCTCGGGGGTGCCGTGCCAGATCACCTATCGCGCGGCCAACAACCCCTATGTCGATGCCCAGATCATCGCGGCGCGGGCGCGCTATGGCGTGAAACTGTTCGCGCCCAAGGGGGGGGATGGCGCGCGCGAACTGCTGGCCGGTATGGCGCGCGGCGAGTCGGTCGCCCTGATGAACGACCAGAAGTTTTCGGAGGGGCCGGAGGTGACCTTCTTTGGCCAGCCGGTCAATGCGGCCCCGGGGCCGAGCCGGCTGGCGCTGCGTTTCGGAACCGTGCTGCAGCCGATGTCGACGGTCAGGCTGCCGGGCGTGCGGTTCAGGGTGACGGTCTACGAGCCCATTGAGCTGGAGACGACCGGCGACCGGCAGGCGGATATCGCGCGCGGGGTGCAGGCGATCACGAGCTTTATCGAAGAGCGGGTGCGCGAGAGCCCGGTCGACTGGTTCTGGGTGCACAAACGCTGGCCCCACCGGGTCTATGCGTCGCTGGAGTCCCGGCCGGCATCGGTCGAGCGGCGGTAGGGCCCCTTGAAGATCTTGGAGGCGGACCGGCGGCGGTCGGGGCCGAAATAGCCGTCGGTCTTCACGAACGGGCGCGGCTTGTAGATCACCGCATTCATGCGCTCGAGAATCGCCTTGGCCGTGATCGGCTTGACCACAAACTCGGTGACGCCGGCGTCACGCGCCTCGACTACGCGGCTTTTCTCGGAGTGGCCGGTCATCATGATGATGGGCAGATAGGGGTTGGTGCTGTCGGGGCTGTTGCGGACCAGGCGCGTAAACTCGACGCCGTCCAGCGGGAACATGTTGAAGTCAACGATGGCGAGGTCGAACACATCGGTGCGCAGGGCATCGAGCGCGGCCGAGCCGTCCGCGACCTCGCGAATCTTGCGGATGCCCGCAGACTGAAGGATCGCCGAGGTGATCGCACGCATGTGCTGGTTGTCGTCCACGAGGAGGATGTGAATCGACTGAAGGGACGACATGAAGACACAGGAAGGCTGGGCCCGCGCGGGGGCGTTGATTTGTTACATCCTAGTCATGAATGCGGTCCGGGTCCAAGGGGAGAAACCCGGTGTTCTGAGTCAGACCCGCAGCAGCAGGGAGGGATCGAGGTTGCGATCCCGCCATTTCATCCGCCAGCACAGGTGGGGTCCGGTCGCCCGGCCACGCGCGCCGACCCGGCCGATCAACTGGCCACGATAGACGGTCTGGCCGACCGAGACCTCGACCCGGGACTGGTGCAGATAGGCGGTGATCAATCCCTGACCGTGGTCGATAAAGATCAGGCCGCCTTCATAGTGGAAGTCGCTCTCGGCCAAGGTGACAAGGCCGGCGGCGGGAGCGGTGATGGGGGCGCCGGTCGGGGCGCCGAGGTCGACGCCGTAATGGGGCTGGGCCGGGGTGCCGTTGAGAATCCGCTGGCTGCCCCAGGCGCTGGTGACCCGCATGGTCTCAAGCGGCGCGGAAAAGCCTTCGCGGAAATAGTCGGCGTCGAGGCGGCTGGCATAGGCCTCGGCCTTCACGGCGGCCTGTTCGCGAATGCGGGCCAGAAGGGCCGGGTCCTGGGGCGCGACAGTGGAGGGCGGCAGGCCGCTGATGCTGTGGCTGGGGAACTGGCCCTGCGCGAGCGTGACTTCGATGCTCTGCTCGCGGCTGCCCGAGCGGGCGGTGATCCGGTGGCTGAGTGGGGCGTCGCGGTCAAAGCCGACGATGAACCAGCCGTCGGCCGAGGCGGTGGTCAGGGCCTCTCCGTCCAGAAAGATGAGGGCGCGAGGCCAGGTGCGGCCGATCAGATGCCCGCCCTGAACGGGCCGGCCCTGAAGGTTGAACGGGTCGTCCTGGGCCCGGGCGCCCGAGGCCATCATGCCGGAGACCGCCAGGCCGGAGAGGAGGGCGCGGCGGTCCAGGGTCATTTCGGCGGGGCCAGGTTCTGGACGGCTTCTTCGGGGCCGTAATAGGCTTCCTGACGGGCGACGCTCCAGTAGCGCAGGGCCTGAAGCGGGATGGGGCGGCCACTGACGGCGCACCGCACAAAGGACCCGCTGGTCATGATGACGAAATCGCCGTCGGCATAGCGCAGCCGCGCTTCCTGCCCATCCACCCGGCTCTGGCCGGTCCTGTCGCCCCTCACGTCCATGGCGCCAGTCTAGCGTGCGCCGGAAATTACGGAAGCGGTCAGAACAGGTCGCCCTGATCGGGTGGCGGCGGCGCAACACGGCGCGTTTTCTGGGCCGGTGGGGGAGCGGGAGCGGGAGCGGGTTCCGGGGCCGTGCCGCCCTCGGCGCGAACATCGACCCGCCCGTCGGCGAAGACCAGGCCGAGCGCCTGTCCCGGCGCGATCTGGCCGGCGGCGGTCAGCCACTGGCCATCCCCGGCCTCGACCCGTGCAAAGCCGGGCTTGGGCGTGCGCGGGTTGAGGCTGTTCAGCGCCCGCGACAGGGTGATCAGCGACTGGGTGCCCCGATCGAGGGCGCGGGGCGGGACCGACAGCTTTTCGGACAGGGTGGCCAGCCGGGTCGCGCGGCGCTCCAGCCCCCGATCCAGCAGGCCCCGGCCAAGGCGCCCCTGCAGCACGGCCAGCCGGTGCTGGTGGACGGCGACATTGCGACCAAGTGCCGAGCCGAGGCGGCTGGAGGCATGATCCAGCCGCTGACGGGCCAGACCCAGCAGGTCCTCGGGCCGTTTGGGCAGGCCGCGGGCGGTGGCGCGCAGACGGGTGCGGCGATCCTCGATCAGGCGGGCTGCCCCCTGCAGGCGGCGGCGCTCAAGGTCAGCGAGCGTGGCGACCAGCTCGGCCCGAACGGGGGTGAGGATCTCGGCCGCGCCCGTCGGGGTCGGCGCACGCCGGTCGGAAACGAAGTCGATCAGGGTGGTATCGGTCTCGTGCCCCACGGCCGAGACCAACGGGATGGAGCAGGCCGCGATGGCGCGGGCCAGGTCCTCGTCGTTGAAGGGCCACAGGTCCTCGACCGAGCCGCCGCCACGCGCCACGACCAGCGCATCGGGGCGGGGGACGGGGCCGCCGGGCGTCAGGGCCTCGAACCCCCGGATGGCGGCGGCCACCTGACGGGCGGCAACCTCGCCCTGGACGACCACGGGCCAGACCAGAACGTGGCAGGGCCAGCGCTCGCGGATGCGGTGCAGGATGTCGCGGATGACGGCGCCGGTCGGGCTGGTGATGACGCCGATCACGCGGGGATAGCCGGGCAAGGCGACCTTGCGGGCCGGTTCGAACAGACCTTCGTCGCGCAGTTTCGCCTTCAGCCGCTCCAGCTGGGCCAGCAGGGCGCCGGCGCCGGCGGCCTCCATGCTGTCGATGACGATCTGATAGCTGGAGCGCGCCGGATAGCTGGTGATCTTGCCGGTGACGATGACCTCAAGCCCGGTCTCGGGCTGGATCGACAGGCCGCGCACCTGCCCCTTCCACACCACACCGTCCAGTGAGGCCTTGTCGTCCTTGAGTGTCAGATAGACGTGGCCCGAGGCGTGGCGATTGACCTTGGAAATCTCGCCGCGCAGCCGGACAAGGCCGAACCGGTCCTCGAGCGTGCGCTTGAGGGCGAAGGCCAGCTCGGAGATCGAGACGGCGGGATTGTTGTCGCCGGTCGCCGGAGCGGCCGGGGTGGTCCCCTCGAAGGCATAGGAATCGTCGGTCATGGGCGTTCAGGCTTAGACCCCCGGGACAGTTGCAGGCAACGCCCCGCTTGACCGGGCGGGCGCGGGCGGTCATGTCGCGGCCATGAATATCCTCCTCGTCGGATCGGGTGGGCGCGAGCATGCGCTGGCCTGGAAAATCGCCAAATCTCCCCTGTGTCGCCGGCTGGTGGTGGCGCCGGGCAATCCGGGCATGGCGAAGCTGGGCGAGATACGCGCGGACGTGAAGGCCGATGATGCCGAGGCGCTGGCTGTGCTGGCGCGCGAGATCAAGGCCGATCTGGTCGTCGTCGGGCCGGAAATGGCGCTGGAAGCCGGACTGGCTGACCGGCTGGATTCGGTCGGCATTCCCTGTTTCGGGCCGACGGCGCGGGCCGCGCGACTGGAGACATCCAAGGCCTTTGCCAAGGAGTTCCTGGAGCGGCACGACATCCCGACGGCGGGTTACGGGGTCTATGAAACCCTGAAGGATGCGCGCGAGGCGCTCAAGGTCTTCAGGCCCCCCTATGTGATCAAGGCTGACGGTCTGGCGGCGGGCAAGGGCGTGGCGATCAGCCCTGACCGGAAGGACGCGGAGGCCGAGATCGAGCGCATGCTGGGCGGACGGTTCGGAAGCGCCGGGACCCGGGTGGTCATCGAGGAGTTCATGGAGGGCGAGGAGGGTTCGCTGTTCGCCCTGTGCGACGGCAGGACCGCGCGCCTGTTCGGCGGGGCCCAAGATCACAAGCGGGCCTTCGACGGAGACATGGGACCGAACACGGGCGGGATGGGGGCCTATTCGCCGGCGCCTGTGTTCACGCCGGATCTGGTCGAGGCGGTCGAAAGCCGGATCGTCAAACCGACCATGGCGGGTATGGCGGCGGAGGGGAATCCCTATCGCGGGGTGCTGTATGTCGGGCTGATGGCCACTGCCGAGGGACCGCGCGTCGTCGAGTTCAACGCCCGCTTCGGCGACCCGGAATGCCAGGTGCTGATGATGCGGCTGAAGGGCGATGTCGTGCCGCTGCTGCTGGCCTGCGCGCGGGGGGATGTGAGCCGCGTGGCCGAGCCCGAGTTCCACGACGGCGTGGTGATCAGTGTGGTGATGGCGGCCAAGGGCTATCCCGACAGTCCGCTGAGCGGGTCGGTGATCCGCGGGGTCGATCAGGATTTTGGGCCGCATGTGCAGGTGTTCCACGCCGGAACGACGCGGCGGGACGACGGCAGTCTGGTCGCGTCGGGCGGGCGGGTGCTGAACGTCTGCGCGCGCGGTGCCGACATCGCCGAGGCGCGCGAGCGGGCCTATGCTGCCGTGCGCAAGATCGACTGGCCGGGCGGGTTTTACAGGTCCGACATCGGCTGGCGGGCGCTGGAGCCGCGCGACCAAGACAAATAGATGCTAGCTGAATGATCAGCTCTCGCGGGGTCGTCGCTTGCCAACTTTGCGGATGGCGTATCCTGATCTGTAAAAACCAGACCCATATTATGGCAATGTTTGACCTGGAACAGCTCAAGAGAACGGCTGCGACCCTCGTTCTGGCCGCGTTGGCCGCAAAAATTTGGATGTCAGTGACAGGCGGCAGCGAGGCCGTCTATTTTTGCACAGGGGCGCTACTCGTGGTGTTGGGCGGGCTGGCGCTAGGACCTCGAACGCGTTCTGCCATCCTTACGCACATCGTGGCCTGCGTGATCCTGTCGGCCATCTGGCTGGCAATCCTGACTTGACGGATTTGCCGCCCTTGGGTGCAGGGCCTCAATCCGATGCATCATTGTTTGCCGGAGAAGCGTCTTCAATTGACCACGCCCTGAGCTAGGTGTCGTTTCCAAGAAGGTTGTTCACCCTTGACCAAGGGGTGAGGCCTTTGATTCCGGAGTGTGGTCGGCGCAGGTTGTAGTTTTCGGTCCAGGGTTTGATGGCTGCGGCGCGCTCGTCCGATGAGCCATAGGGTCTGGCGTAAGCCCATTCACGCAGCGTGGTCTGGATGAAGCGCTCGG
>NZ_QTTA01000015.1 GCF_003730275.1 Brevundimonas halotolerans | reverse complement strand
GTGCTGTGGGTGCTGCGTTCCGGCGCTCACTGGCAGGACCTTCCCGAGCGCTACGGCAAGTGGAAGACGGCGCACAAGCGTTTCAGCCGTTGGGCCGCAGCGGGGATCTGGGAGAAGGTATTCGACGATCTGACCAAGGATCGGGACAATCAGTATCTGATGCTGGACTCAACCCTTGTGCGGGCTCACCAGCAGGCGACGACCGGTCGGGGCAGCGGCCGAAAAAAGGGGGCCTCGACCCGGCTGTGGGGCGTTCCAGAGGCGGACTGACCACCAAGGTCCACATGGCCTGCGACACGCTCGGTCGGCCCGTCCGCTTCCTGATCGCGCCGGGGCAGAGCCACGACATCCTGGCCGTACCGGCGCTTCTGGAAGGCCATCGGCCCGGCGCCGTGCTCGCCGACCGCGCCTACGACGCCAACAGCCTTCGTGCCCATCTGGCCAGAATCGGAGCCGAGGCTGTCATCCCCTCAACCCGCTCGCGCAAGACACCGATCCCGCACGACCCTCGGATCTACAAGCTGCGCAATCGCGTCGAGCGCTGCTTCAACAAGCTCAAGCACTTCCGCCGCTTCGCGACACGCTTCGACAGGCTCGCCAGCCACTACCTGGCCTTCGTCCACATCGCTGCCTCCATGCTCTGGATGCGCTGAATGTCGATTCG
>NZ_QTTA01000014.1 GCF_003730275.1 Brevundimonas halotolerans | reverse complement strand
TGGGCTGAGAAGCTGGGGTTGCGAAGCACCAACCTCAACCGAAGAGTTCCCCGGATGAACGTACACAAGAATGCCCGTCTGACGCCGTCGGGTCGAGCCTTGTTGGCCGAGCGGATCGAGACGGGCTGGACCACGCGGTCGGCGGCGCAGGCGGCAGGTGTATCGGTCAGGACCGCGCGCAAGTGGCTGGGTCGGCATCGGCTCGGAGGCGAGCACAGGCATCACGACCGCAGCTCGGCGCCGAGGCGATGTCCGCGCAGGACGGAGCCCCGACGAATGGCCGAGATTGAAGCCCTGCGCCGTCAGCGGATGACCGGGCCGCAGATCGCCCGGACGCTGGGCATGGCGCGCTCGACGGTGGGCCTGATCCTGCGCCGGCTGGGCCTTGGCCGGCTCGCCCTGCTGGACCCGAAACCGCCGATCATCCGCTACGAGCGCGATCGGCCCGGCGAGATGATCCACCTCGACATCAAGAAGCTGGGCCGGATCAACGGTGTCGGCCACCGCTTCACCGGACGCGGACCCGGCACGCACAACCTTGGTCGGGGCTGGGACTTCCTGCACGTCTGCGTCGATGACGCGTCGCGACTGGCCTACACCGAGGTGCTGCCCTCCGAAGGCCAGCAGGATGCTACCGCCTTCCTCCAGCGCGCCCTCGCCTGGCTCGGCCGACACGGCGTCACGGTCGAGCGCGTCATGACCGACAATGGCTCGGCTTATCGCTCGAAGCTCTTCGCCGCCGCCCTGCGCCAGGCCGGGGCCCGCCACGTCCGAACCCGGCCCTATACGCCCCGCACCAACGGCAAGGCCGAGCGCTTCATCCAGACCACGCTGCGTGAATGGGCTTACGCCAGACCCTATGGCTCATCGGACGAGCGCGCCGCAGCCATCAAACCCTGGACCGAAAACTACAACCTGCGCCGACCACACTCCGG
>NZ_QTTA01000013.1 GCF_003730275.1 Brevundimonas halotolerans | reverse complement strand
CGACCTTCGACGGCCAGGGCGCCACCGGGGACGCCGCGGGCCACGAGGGCATCGGCGACCGTGCGGGCACGGCGGTTCGACAGGCCGACGTTGTAGCTGGCCGAGCCCGAGGTGTCGGCGTGACCGACCACCACGATACGGGCCGAACGTCCCGACTGGGCGTATTGCGCCGCCTGGGCGATGACCGACTGGGCTTCCGACGACAGGGCCGTGGAGTCCCACTCGAAGTACACCACGAACTCGCGGTCAGCCACCGGAGGCGGCGGAGGCGGAGGCGGGGGCGGCGGAGGCGGCGGAGGCGGCGGGGGAGGCGGCGGCGGCGGCGGGGGCGGCGGCGGCGGCGGCGGAGCGTCGGCTCCGAACGCGTAGCGCAGACCCAGGGTCACCGCGTGGCTCTCGTTGTAGTCGCCTTCAAACGGTCCCATCGGGAACCCGGCACTCGAGGTGCGGGTCTCGATCTCGAAGTCGGTCATGAAGTAGCGATAGGTCAGGTCCAGGTTGGCCCGGCTGCCGATGGCCCACGACACACCCGCGATCGCCTGGGCGGCCAGGTTGCTGTCCGAGTCGTCCGAAGCCACGCCGACGGTACGGTTGCCGCCGATGGTGCCGATGAACTCGCTGTCCAGACGCGCCACGCCGGCGCCGAGGCCGACGAACGGACGCAGGGCCCAGGAGGCATCGCCAAAGTCATAGATGGCATTGGCCATCAGGCTGACGACCTGCAGGTGTCCGTCGGGCGTGCCGCACGGCCCGGTGGTCGACGGGGCGCAGATGCCGGTGGGCACGCCACCGGGAACGGTGCGGGTCACTTCGCCCAGTTCACCTTCGCGATAGCCGCCTTCCAGCTCCACACGCCAGTTCTGGTCGAAGCGGTAGCCCAGACGACCAAACGCCGCCCAGCCTTCCTTGACCTCGAAGTCATAGCCATTGGGCCGGGCCGTGTCGAAGCCGTAAACGTCGTTGGCCTTGTGCCAACCCGCGTCTACCGCGCCATACCAGCCATTCGGCTCAGCCGA
>NZ_QTTA01000012.1 GCF_003730275.1 Brevundimonas halotolerans | reverse complement strand
ATGGCCAAGGAAAAGTTTGAACGCACCAAGCCGCACTGCAACATCGGCACGATTGGTCACGTTGACCATGGCAAGACGACGCTGACGGCGGCGATCACGATGACGCTGGCGAAGGCCGGTGGAGCCAAGGCGATGGCCTATGCGGACATCGATGCGGCGCCGGAAGAAAAGGCGCGCGGCATCACGATCAACACGGCGCACGTGGAATATGAGACGGCCAACCGTCACTATGCGCACGTCGACTGCCCCGGCCACGCCGACTATGTGAAGAACATGATCACGGGCGCGGCGCAGATGGACGGCGCCATCCTGGTGTGCTCGGCCGCGGACGGCCCGATGCCGCAGACCCGCGAGCACATCCTGCTGTCGCGTCAGGTCGGCGTGCCGGCGCTGGTGGTGTTCCTGAACAAGGTCGACATGGTCGACGACGAGGAGCTGCTGGAGCTGGTCGAGATGGAAGTGCGCGAGCTGCTGAGCTCGTACCAGTTCCCGGGCGACGACATTCCGATCACCAAGGGCTCGGCCCTGGCCGCGGTCGAAGGCCGTGACCCCAAGATCGGCGAGGAAGCCATCCTCGAGCTGATGCGCACGGTCGACGAATACATCCCGCAGCCGGAGCGTCCGGTTGACCTGCCGTTCCTGATGCCGGTCGAGGACGTGTTCTCGATCTCGGGTCGCGGCACCGTGGTCACGGGCCGTGTCGAAAAGGGCATCGTCAAGGTCGGTGAGGAAGTCGAGATCGTCGGCATCCGTCCGGTCCAGAAGACGACCTGCACGGGCGTGGAAATGTTCCGCAAGCTGCTGGACCAGGGCCAGGCGGGCGACAACGTCGGCGTGCTGCTGCGCGGCACCAAGCGTGAAGACGTCGAGCGCGGCCAGGTGCTGTGCAAGCCGGGCTCCATCACCCCGCACACCAAATTCGTGGCCGAGGCCTACATCCTGACCAAGGAAGAGGGTGGCCGTCACACGCCGTTCTTCACCAACTACCGCCCGCAGTTCTACTTCCGCACGACGGACGTGACCGGCATCGTGCACCTGAAGGAAGGTGTGGAGATGATCATGCCCGGCGACAACGCCGAGCTGAACGTCGAGCTGATCACCCCGATCGCCATGGACCAGGGCCTGCGCTTCGCCATCCGCGAAGGCGGCCGCACGGT
>NZ_QTTA01000011.1 GCF_003730275.1 Brevundimonas halotolerans | reverse complement strand
TAGGCCGTAGACTCATAAACGCGCAGCCACAGTCGCATCGAGGCGAGTTGGACCATGGCGAGGAAGTTTTCGGCCAGCTTGTCGTAACGGGTTGCAACCCTGCGGAAGTGCTTCAGCTTGGAGAAGAAGCGCTCGATCAGGTTGCGCTCACGGTACAGCCATGTGCTGAAGTACGGTTTTGACCGGCGATTGGCCTTGGGCGGTATATTGGCGAACGCCCCTTTCTCGCGGAGAGATGCGCGGATGCGGTCGGCGTCGTAAGCCTTGTCCGCCAGCACGATTGTTCCTGCGCTGACATGATCGAGTAGATCGTCAGCCGCTTGCCCGTCGTGGCTTTGCCCAGCGGTCAGTCTAAGCCGGATCGGGAGACCTTGCCCGTCGACGACCGCATGGATTTTGGTCGTGAGCCCGCCTCGGGAACGACCGAGACAATGATCTCGATCCCCCTTTTTGCCGTCGCAGCCTGTTGGTGGGCGCGAACGGAAGTGCTGTCGATCATCTGAATGTCGCCGTCATGAGCGGCTGCGATGGTATCCATCATCCGGTCCCAAACGCCAGCCTTCCGCCACCGGATGAAGCGGTTATAGCAGGTAGTGCGCGGGCCATAACGCTCGGGCAGGTCACGCCAAGGCGCACCGGAACGCAGCACCCAGAAAATACCGTTCAGCACGCGCCGATCATCGACGCGCGGCACACCTCTAGGCTTGTTGGGCAGGAGCGGTTCGATCACGCGCCACTCAAAGTCGGTCAGGTCATATCGGCTCATATGGCCGCTGAATCAGAAACCTCAGCAAAAGAAAAGACAGAGCATTCCTGACTGAGATTGGTATGCTGCGACAACACCATGGATCACTCGATGCTGCCCGAACCTCTCAATACAGAACTCGCAAATCTGATGGATGAGTTGCAACGTCCCCCGAGCGGCGACGAACTGGCTGGCGGATGGCAACCGGCGCTAAAAACACGATGGGCAGACTGGTTTGTCGTATTGCGCAACAACCTCGAGGCGGGAGAAGAAACGCCTCCAGGGTGGGGTATTCTGCGAGCGATGGACTTCGATGGTGTATCAGATACCCCGCTGGCAAAGCGCGCAAGTCGGATTGGACGCCTCGTCGACGAATGGAAAAGCGCGAGGTAGCAGACCCATCAGTTTATGAGTTCACGGCCTAG
>NZ_QTTA01000016.1:165000-292523 GCF_003730275.1 Brevundimonas halotolerans | reverse complement strand
CCTTCAACAAGCTCAAGCACTTCCGCCGCTTCGCGACACGCTTCGACAGGCTCGCCAGCCACTACCTGGCCTTCGTCCACATCGCTGCCTCCATGCTCTGGATGCGCTGAATGTCGATTCGTCCTAGGGGCCCCTACCGTCGGCGGCAGGTCTGGCGCACGCGCAGGGCCATGGCGCGTTCACCGGCTTCACTGGCCACCCGGCGCGCTTCGGTGCATTGGCCCGCATCCATCAGCGCCTGCACCCGCTCGGCCAGGGCCACGCGGTCCGCGCCATATTGCGCCTCGGCCTCCTCGACGGTCATCTGCTGGGCTTCCACCCCGGCGCGATATTCGTCGCCCTCACGACGGCGGAGCTGGTCGTCGGAACTCATGCGGCCGATGGCGCCGCCACTGGCCTGCTGAGCGGTCGGAGGCGCGCCGGACTGGGCCGAGGCAGGTGTGGCCAGCGCCAGCATCGCGGTCGCCAGAATCGCGCCGGTAATCGTCAAGGCCAGTCGCATGGGTCTCGTCCTCCCGAAGCTGCGCCCTCATTCTGACTCCGGGGCACGCCCGTGGCAATCCGCCTCAGAATCCCTGTCGGAAGAAGTAGGTGGTGCGCTCGCGGATCAGGCCGTCCTCGATCCGGTAGGCATCGGCGAAGCGTTCGTGGATGGGGGCGCCGTCGTGGCCACGCCCTTCCACCAGTCCCATGGCGACCACGCGGTCGCCTTCGCAGACCATCTCATCGACCAGAATCTGCGAGGTCTTGGCGCTGCGGTGGCGACGGTAGTAGTCGATGACGGCGTTGCGTCCTGACAGGATCGGTTGGCCAGGTCGGCGATAGATCACCTCCGGGTGCAGACATGCCTCAAGCACATCGTGATCGCCCATCTCTATGGCCGCCAGGGACTGTTCGATGAGGGTGCGGGCGGTGAGCGCCAAAGCGGGAGGCCTCCGTGTGAGATTCCGCACCGCGGACCGGCCGGTCAGATCGACAGGCAAGTAAGGCGGCGCTAGCGTCTGGTATGCCGACTCTTGCTGACATGATCCATCCCGTCACCGTCGACCGCTTTCGGGCCGAGGTCGAGGGTCGAGCGCCGCTGCACATTCCGGCCGAGGGCGAGACGGGGGACGCCCGTCGCGCCCTGCTGGACTGGGACACCTTCAACGGCCTGCTGTCCCAGAGTTCGATCTGGACCCATTCCACCCTGCAACTGGTCCATAGCGGCAACCAGCTTCCGGCGGAGAATTATTGCGCCGAGGTCCAGACCATGTCCGGGCCTGTCGTGCGACCGTCCCCGGCCAGAGTGCAGGTCATGATGGCCATGGGGGCTACGGTCATCGCCAATGACGTCGGGGCGCTGACGCCGGGATTGCGGGCAATCTGCGACACCCTGAGCAGCACCTATGCCGCCTCGGTGGCAGCCAATGTCTATTGCTCGTTCAAGGGGGTGCAGGGGTTCGGTCCCCACTATGACACCCATGACGTCTTCGCCGTGCAGACCGAGGGCGAAAAGATCTGGCGGCTGTATCGAAACCGCGAGTCTGACCCCGTCGACTATCCAGGCGAGGGCGAGGAGGTTCGCCGCTATCTGGCCTCGGCCTGCGGTCCGATCATGCAGGAAGTCCGTATGCGGCCAGGGGATGTCCTCTACATTCCGCGCGGCTGGTACCACGACGCCCTGGCAGTGGACGGGCCGTCACTGCATGTGACGCTGTCCGTCACGCCGCTTTACGGACGCATCCTGTTCCGTCTGCTGGAGTCGGCGGCCATGCAGGATCCGGCGTTCCGGGCCTGGCTGCCGCCGGCGGCGCAAGACTACGGAAGGCCCCTGGCCGGGCAGCTGGCCGATCTCGGCCAAAGGCTGGCGACACTCGCGGCAAGCCCGGCCTTCGTGCAGGAAATCGCCATGACCCAGCAGCGGCTGATGGGGCGATCGTCAGACTATCATTTGCCGGAGCGGATATCGCTGACGCGCTACAGCCCGACGGGATTGATGCCGCCTGCCGTCCGCGGCCCGGCATCTGTCGCCATGGAGTGGGCCATGGCCCAGCCGCGCTTTGTGCTGGAAGACATGATCGCCCAGTTCGACTTCGTTCCCGAGGCGGACCTGCGCGCGGCAGTCGAGGCCGCCGTCAAGGCGGGCGCGCTCAAGCCGGTCGCCGGGACGTAAAGAAACACCCGGACGCAGTGGCCTGCATCCGGGTGTCTTTTAATCGACTCGAGCCGCAGGATCAGTTCAGATCAAAGCGGTCCGCATTCATCACCTGAACCCAGGCAGCCACGAAATCACGCACGAACTTCTGGCCTGCGTCGGCTGAGGCGTAGACTTCTGCCAGCGCCCGCAGCTGCGAGTTGGAGCCGAACACCAGATCGGTGCGTGTGGCGGTCCACTTCTGCTTGTGTGAATTGCGGCAGGTGCCAACAAAGGTCTCGTCCGAGCTTTCGTCCACCTGTTTCCAGGCCGTGCCCATGTCCAGCAGATTGACGAAGAAGTCGTTCGTCAGCTGGCCGGGGCGATCGGTCAGCACGCCGTCCTTCGAGTCCTTGTGGTTGATGCCCAGAGCCCGCAGGCCTCCGACCAGAACCGTCATCTGCGGCGCCGTCAGACCCAGCAGTTGCGAGCGGTCGATCAGCAGTTCTTCCGTCGGAACATTGAACCGGACCTGAAGATAGTTGCGGAAGCCGTCGGCGCGCGGCTCCAGCCAGTGGAAGCCCTCAACCTCGGTCTGCTCCTGCGAGGCGTCGGTCCGGCCAGGGGTGAAGGGCACCTCGATGTCGTGACCGGCGGCGCGGGCCGCCTTCTCGATACCGACTGAACCGCCCAGCACGATCAGATCGGCGATCGAGACATTCTTGCCCGAGCTGGCCTTGATATCCTCATAGACCTTGAGCACCCGGGCCAGTTTTTCGGGCTCATTGACGTCCCAGTCCTTTTGCGGGGCCAGGCGAATGCGACCGCCGTTGGCGCCGCCGCGGTGATCCGACCCGCGATAGGTCGAGGCCGAGGCCCATGCCGTGCGAACCAGGTCGGCAATCGACAGGTCCGAGGCCGCGATCGCGTCCTTCAGGTCGCGGATGTCAGCCCCCGACAGGGTCGGTCCGGTGTGGGCCGGGATCGGGTCCTGCCAGATCAGGTCTTCAGCCGGAACCTCGGGCCCCAGATAGCGGGCCTTCGGGCCCATGTCGCGGTGACACAGCTTGAACCAGGCGCGCGCGAACTGATCGGCGAAATAGGCCGGATCCGCGCGGAACTTCTCCATAACCTTGCGGTATTCCGGGTCGAATTTGAACGCCATATCGGCGGTCGTCATCATCGTCGGCACCCGCCTGCCCGGCGTGTGCGCCGCCGGGGCAAGGGTATCGTCGGGGTTGCCGACCGGCTGCCACTGCTTGGCTCCTGCCGGGCTGCGGATCAGCTCATAGTCATGATCCAGCAGCATGTCGAAATAGGTCATGTCCCAGGTGACCGGGGTGGGGGTCCAGGCGCCTTCGATACCCGAGGTGATGGTGTGGTCTCCCATGCCGCTTTCGTGGCCCGACACCCAGCCCATGCCCTGCTGGGCGATGTCGGCGCCTTCGGGGCTGGTCCCGACCAGTTTGGCATCGCCCGCGCCGTGGGCCTTGCCGAACGTATGACCACCAGCCGTCAGGGCCGCCGTTTCCTCATCATTCATCCCCATCCGACGGAAGGTCTCGCGGATGTCGCGGGCCGACTGCAGGGCGTCCGGCACCCCGCCGGGGCCTTCTGGGTTCACATAGATCAGGCCCATCTGGATAGCGGCCAGCGGTTCTTCCAGCGCCATGTCCTTGTCGGGCTGGATGCGGGTCTCATTGCCCTCCTCGCCGACCCACTGCTCCTCGGTGCCCCAATAAACGTCTTTCTCGGGCTCCCACACATCGGCGCGCCCGCCGCCGAAGCCGAACACCGGCCCGCCCATCGACTCGATGGCGACATTGCCGGCCAGGATCATCAAATCCGCCCAGCTCAGATTGGCGCCATACTTCTGCTTGATCGGCCACAGCAGACGCCGGGCCTTGTCCAGATTGCCGTTGTCCGGCCAGCTGTTCAGCGGGGCAAAGCGCTGCTGGCCGGCGCCGGCGCCGCCGCGCCCGTCCGCCGTGCGATAGGTGCCGGCGGAGTGCCAGGCCATGCGAATGAAGAAGGGGCCATAGTGGCCATAGTCCGCCGGCCACCAGGGCTGGCTGTCGGTCATCAGGGCATGCAGGTCGCGCTTGACTGCCGCGTAGTCCAGTTTCTTGAACGCCTCGGCGTAGTCGAACTCGTCGCCCATCGGATCGCCGGTCCGGCCCTGCTGGTGCAGGATGTCGATGGCCAGATGGTTCGGCCACCAGTCGCGATTGGTGCGGCCCAGAAGCGAACGCAGCGCGCCGCGTTCCTTCTTGGGGTCGCTGAGGGGGTCGCCTGCGTTTCCGTCCATGCCTTGATCTCCCGGGGATTCATTGAGCCCCGGTGTGAGTCCGGGGACGTGATCCACCAAGGTATCAAACCCCCGGCAATAGGCTAAGACTATTTTCTGATGCTGGAGATAGATTATGCTTATGATCGGTCGGGAACACGGCATAGCCCTCAACCTGTCCCCGATTTAACTTGTCGCGGCCCGGCGACGTGATAACGCGCAAGCAAGCACCTCTCTGTTGCCAAAGACGAATTCGCTTCGTCCCGCGCGGCGACCTCCTCTCGATCGGGCTGAACATGTCGAACCGTACGCTGCTGATGACATCGGCGCTTCTCTTTGGATGCGTGCTGTTCGCCGCCGCGCCCGCGCTTGCGCAGGATGCCGATCAGGATCCGCCCGCCACCGCCGAGGACGAGGAGGCCGAGGAAGAGGCGACCGAGGTCGATGAGATCCTCGTCCAGGGCACCCGGACCGACATCATCACGGCGGCCGACCGGATGATCTACAACGTCTCGAATGATGTGCAGGCCCAGACCGGATCGGTCGCGGATGTCCTGCGTAACGTCCCGGGTGTCGAGGTTGATCTCCAGGGTAACGTCAGCCTGCGCGGCGACGGCAATGTCACCATCCTCGTCGACGGACGCCCGTCGGCGATGCTGCGCGGCGCCTCACGTGCCGATGTGCTTCAGGCCATGTCGGGCAGCCAGATCGAGCGGGTGGAAGTGATCACCAACCCCTCGGCGGCCTTCAGCCCCGAAGGTAGCGGTGGCGTCATTAACCTGGTCACTCGCACGGCCCAGCCCTCTGTTACCTCCGTCGGCGTTCGCGCGTCCTGGGACGGCGGCGAGCGGGGCAACCTGTCCCTGAGCGGCAGCCGCACCAAGGACGGTCTGACCCTGTCCGGTGACATCGGCCTTCGCCACAACGTCAGCGATGTCGAAAGCGAGTCCAGCCGACTGCGGCCCGGGGCGACGCCGGCGGCCACCATCGTCGAAGACAGTGTATCGACGGGCAGCAACACCAATACCTTCGGCAATGCGCGCATCGGTGCCGACTACGACCTGAATGCCCGCGACCGGATCAGCGGCGAGCTCGGCTATCGCGCTTTCGACGCCGAGAACGACGGACTGCAGGTCTTTGAGCGGGCCGATGGCAACGGCACGGTCAGCGACCGCTATGAGCGCCTGCAGACGGGCGGGTTCTCGAACAGCAACGTCGGGGGTCGTCTGTCCTGGCGCCGCAAGTTCGAGGGTGACCAGCACGAACTGGCCGCTGATTTCGAGGTGGACGCCAGCACGTCGGAACGCGAACTCGACCTGACCTCGACCACCGAGATCGGGGGCGAGCCCGACTTCCTGCAGCGCACCGGCAGCGACAACGAGAGCGACTCCTACGGCTTCAAGCTGGACTACACCCGTCCGATGGGTGACCGACGCCTGCTGAAGATCGGCTATGAGGGCGATCTGGACATCGACGCGTTTGACTCCTTCGGTTCGCGCGGTCCCGATGAGGCTGGCCTTGTGCCGATCGCGGCCCTGACCAACCGCTTCGACTATGAGGAATGGGTCCACGCCGCCTACGTCACCTATGAGCGACCGTTCGGCGATCTGGATGTCCAGGCGGGGCTGCGCGTCGAGCAGGTCGACTTCCAGCTGGACCAGATCACCGACTCCATTTCGGTCCAGCGTGACTATCTGAAGGCCTATCCGACGCTGAACTTCGGCTATCAGATGACCGACAGCCAGCGTCTGCGCGGGGGCTACAGCCGCCGGATCAGCCGTCCGTCGCCCCAGGATCTGAACCCCTACACCATCTACATCGACCCGCAGAACCTGCGGCGCGGGAACCCGGACCTCGAGCCCGAGATCACCGACTCGTTCGAACTGACCTGGCAGCTGCGCAAGGGGCCGACCTTTTATGCGGTGACGGCCTTCTATCGCGACAGCAGCGGTGGCGTGACCGATGTGTCGCAGGACATCGGCGGCGGCGTGGTGCTGACGACCCGCGAGAACCTGGGCGAGAGCCAGCGCACCGGTGTCGAGTTCATCGTCAATGGCCGCTTTGGCTCCAAGGTGACCTATAACGCCTCGGGCACCGTCTTCCAGAACGACATCAGCATCCCGGGCATCGCAGGCGGCATTGAGCGCAGCGGCACCAGCGGCACCGCCCGCGCCTCGATAAACTGGTCCCCGACGGACACCGACTTCTTCCAGCTGAATGGCTTCTATGTTGGCGAGCAAATCCAGGCCCAGAGCGAGCGGAGCTCGTTCGGCATGCTGAACATCGGCTATCGGCGCAAATTCACCGACAGCTTCAGCATGGTGCTGACGGGGACCAACATCTTGGACACGGCCGAGATCACCGCGATCACGGACACGCCTGACTTCCAGGATCGCAGCCGCGTCCGCTTCAGCGAGCCGACCTACTATATCGGCCTGACCTACACCTTCGGCAGCAGCCCGCGCCGTCAGGAGCCGGCCTTCGACTTCGGCATGCCCGGCGTTCCGCAGTAGGACTGTTCAGTCCCGGTCGCGATGGTCGGCCGGCTGGATGCCGTGCCGGGCCATCTTGTCGTAGAGCGTCTTGCGCGGCAGGCGGAGTGTGGCCGTGACCTTGCGGATATCTCCGCGACAGTTGCTCAGGGCCTCCCGGATCAACTCGGCTTCGTACCGGGCGACCCTTTGGGCCAGGCCGTCGTTCGGGGCGCTGTCGGGTGCGCTGTCCGTCAGGCCGACCGCGACCTGGTTGGCGAAGTTGGACAGCTCGCGCAGATTGCCCGGCCAGTCGTGCTCGATCAGGCGGCGGCGCACGGCGTGATTGATCGGCGGCAGGGGCCGACCCATCCGGGCCGAGGCGCGGGCGAGGAAGCGGGCGAACAGCATCTGCACATCGTCTGCCCGCTCCCGCAGCGGCGGTACGCGCAGCCGGACCACATTCAGGCGGTAATACAGATCTTCTCTCAGGTCTCCGCGCGCGACGGCCTCGGCGGGGTCGCTTTGGGTTGCGGCCAACACCCGCAGGTCCAGCGCGCGCGGCTCGGTGGCGCCCAGTGGCAGCACCTCGCGCTCCTCCAACACCCGCAGCAAGGTTAGTTGGGCTTGTCGAGGTGCCAGATCGACCTCGTCCAGAAACAGGCTGCCCTGATGGGACTGTTCCACCTGACCTTCGCGTCGCCGGGTGACGCCGCTGGCATAGCCGACGTCCTGGCCCATCAGCTGAGCCTCGACCCCCGCTTCGGTGAGGGCGGCGCAGGTCACGGCGACAAACGGCTTGGGCCGTCTTCGGCCCGCATTGTGGATGGCACGCGCCACAGCCTCCTTGCCCGATCCGGTCTCCCCCTCGATCAGCACATCCACCTCCGCATCGGCCAGTTGCCGGATGGCGCCGCGCAGGGCGATGATGGCCGTGCTCTCGCCGCTGAGCGGGATCGACTGTTCCGTCTCGGCCGCCAGCGTGGCGAGGCGGCGGTTGTCGAGGATCAGAGCTCGCTTCTCCAGTGCCCGTCTCAGGGTCTCGATCAGGCGCTCGGGCGCGAATGGCTTGGCCAGAAAGTCATAGGCCCCGCGCTTCATCGCCTCGACAGCGTCGGCGATGTCGCCGTGGCCAGTGATCAGCACGACGGGTAGGTCCGGGTCGAGCGCGGTCAGCCGATCGGCGAACTGGCGACCGTCCATGCCAGGCATCCTGAGGTCAGCGACCACAACCCCCTCAAAGCCCGCGCCCACGACCTTGAGTGCGGCTTCGGCCGAGGCATAGGTAGCAACCTTGAGGCCCGCCAGCCCAAGGCGTTCGGCCAAAGCATCGCGAAACGGGGCGTCATCCTCGACGAGGGCGACGCGATCAAGGGCGCTGAAGCTCATGGTGCATGCGCCAGAGCAATCTGGAATACGGTCCCGGCCGGTGAGGGTTCATGGGACAGCTCGCCCCCGAATCCGGCGACGATATCGCGGCTGATGACCAGTCCCAGCCCGAGGCCCGACGCCTTGCTGGTGACGAAGGGGGTGAACAGGCGCTCTCGCACATCCTCTTGCAACCCGGGTCCATTATCGGTCAGGCGGATTACGACCTTTCGCCCAACCCGTTTCGATGACAGGGCGATGGTCGGTGTGGCGGTACCCTCCAGTGCCTCGATGGAATTCTGCAGCAGGTTCAGCACGACCTGTTCCAGCCGGTTTCGTTCGGCCTTCACCTTCAGGCCCGGGGACAGGGCCGAGCGGTCCAGCCAGATGCCCCGTTCCCGCAGCCGCGCCGAGACTAGAAGCAGGGCACCCTCGATGGCCTCCTCCACATCGACCGCCACCACCTCTGACCGGGTCTTTCGAGAAAAGGCGCGCAATTCGTCGGTGATGGTGCCGACCCGCTCGGTCAGGCCGGAAATCGACGCCAGGCTCCGCAGGGCCGCATCGTGGTCGCCGCGCTCGAGGTAGACTCCGGCGGTGTCGGCATGGGTGCGGATGGCCGCAATCGGCTGGTTGATCTCGTGCGCGACTCCGGCGGCGATCTGACCGACGGTCGCCAGCTTGTTGGCCTGAACCAGCTCGTCTTCCAGAACCTGACGGCTCAGTTCCAGGCTGCGGCGTTCCTCCATCTCATGACTGAGCGCCTGGTTGGCGGCACTGAGCTCGGTGGTTCTCAGCGCGACCTGTCGTTCCAGTTCAGCCCGCGCGGCTTCTTCCTCGATTGCCCGGTTGCTGGCCCTCTGGCGGCGGCGAAGCAGGATGCCGGTCAGACCGGCCAGCAGGGCAATGCTCAGCCCCGCGAGAACCCGCGCCGCTCCGACCGGGCGCGACATCATCTGATCGGCAGGCCACAGCAAGTGCAGGGTCCAGCCCAGCCCCATACTGGTATCGGTCTCGTGCGCGTAGAGCCGGGATGCGCCGTCGCGCTGGACCCGCACCAGACCCGACTCAGGCGGGTTGAACGGCATGTCCTGCAGAGGCTCGCCGGTGGTCTGTTGCTCGGCCAGCTGCCGACGCCGCGCCTCGCTGATGGGCCGGGTCGTACGGAACCGCCATTCGGGCCATGTCGTGATCAGAACCACCCCGTCGGCATCAGTAACATAGGTCGGCTCGCCGGCGTTGCGCCAGGTCTGCTCCAGGGCGTCGAACTCGACCTTGGCGACGATCACGCCTGCCGGCGTCCCGTCCGGGCGATCAATGCGCCGCGCGAGGTACAGCCCGGGTCTGCCGCTGACGGTGCCCAGAGCAAAGAAGGCCGCCTCGCCGTCGCGCATGGCCTCGATGTAGTAGGGACGAAAGCGATAGTTCGACCCCACGAAACTGGTGGGCTCGCGCCAGTTACTGGCCGCCAACGCCGTGCCGTCTGCATCCAGGACATAGAGGGCGGCGGCTCGTACCTCGCCGGCCAGCTGTTCCAGCTTAAGGTTCAGCCGATCCCGTCGATCAGGGGAGGGCGCGGTCACGAGGGCCAGCAACTCCGGGTCGACCGCGAGGACCGACGGTACAGCCTGTTGTCGTTCCAGTTCGCTGGTCAGGACGGCGCCGTGCAGAACGGCGGCGGTCCGGGCCTGATCGCGCGTCGCGGCTTCGGCATCCATGCGGGCCAGCCAGCCGGCCACGCCGATCGCCATCACGCCGACGATCACCCAGACGCCCGCGAACAGGCGCCACTGGATCGTCTCGGACTGTCGGGACAGGGCCATGTCTCAACAATGCGGATTTTCGCACAAATGACCAGCCTGGCCGTGCGTAAATCCGCACATTCAAGGGATTTTTCTGCAGACGCGGAAATCAGAAGTGCTAAAAATCATAGAGTTAAGCCGATACGGCCAATGACTTGCCGATCTGTCTTGCCGGTTCCGATACTGGCGCTCTGCGATGTCGACGAACGGCACGTGGGCGTAGGGCGGACAATGATCCGTCGAGGGAGGTTGAGGTTTGATCCAGGTCCATCACGATCAAGGTGCGTCCGTGCACCGTCAGCCCATCTGGAAGCATCTGTACTTCCAGGTGCTGGTGGCGATCACTGTCGGCGGCCTGATCGGGCACTTCTTCCCCGAGACCGGCGAGAGCATGAAGCCGCTGGGCGACGCCTTCATCAAGCTGGTGAAGATGGTGATCGCGCCGGTGATCTTCCTGACCATTGTAATCGGCATTGCCGGCATGCGCGACATCGGTCGTGTGGGTCGGGTGGCGGCCAAGGCCTTCGGCTATTTCTTCGTCTTCTCGACCCTGGCCCTGATCATAGGCCTTACGGTGGCCAATGTCGTCCGACCCGGGGACGGGCTGAACATTGACCCTGCCACCCTCGATTCCGGTGCGGTCGCGCAATACGCCCAGGCGGCCCACGAGAGCACCATCGTCGGCTTCCTGATGAGCATCATCCCCGACAGCCTGTTCGGGGCCTTCACCTCGGGCAACATCCTGCAGGTGCTGTTCGTTTCGATCCTGTTCGGCATCGCCCTGGCCCTGATCGGGGACCGCGGCCAGCCGATCATCGACTTCTTCGAGACTGCCAGCCTCGCGGTGTTCAAACTGGTCGCCATCGTCATGAAGGCTGCGCCGATCGGGGCGCTGGGGGCATTTGCCTTTACCATCGGCGCCTATGGCATCGCCTCGATCGCCAATCTGGCAGCCCTGATCGCCACCTTCTATGTGACCTCGCTGGTCTTTGTGGTGGGCGTGCTCGGGCTCGTCGCCTGGGCCAACGGCTTCTCGATTTTCAAGCTGATCCGCTATCTGAAGGAAGAACTGCTGCTGGTGCTGGGCACCTCCAGTTCGGAAGCGGCACTGCCCAGTCTGATCGCCAAGATGGAGCGGGCCGGGGCCGCCAAGTCGGTGGTCGGCCTGGTCGTGCCGACCGGCTATTCGTTCAATCTGGACGGCACCAACATCTATATGACGCTGGCGGCCCTGTTCATTGCGCAGGCGCTGAACATCGACCTGACCATCTGGCAGCAGCTGACCCTGTTGCTGGTCGCCATGCTTAGTTCCAAGGGCGCGGCCGGGATCACCGGCGCGGGCTTCATTACCCTGGCGGCCACGCTGATGGTGGTGCCCGATGTGCCGGTGGCCGGCATGGCGCTGATCCTCGGGATCGACCGCTTCATGAGCGAGTGCCGGGCCCTGACCAACTTCATCGGCAACGCCGTGGCCACCGTCGTCGTGGCCCGCTGGGAAAAGGGGCTGGATACCGACGCCCTGGCCCTGGCGCTGAACGGCAAGCCCCAGCCGCTGGCCGCTGCGCCCGATCCCGCTGCCGGCCCGGGAGACGATCTGGTTCTGGCGGACGACTGACACCGCCGAAGAAAACAAGAAAATCGAGGGAGGAAACCATGTCCAATACGAAACGCCAGTGGCTGATGGCCGGAACGGCCCTGCTGACCGCATCGGTCTTTGCGACCGGGGCATTTGCCCAGTCCGCGCCGGCCGCGCAGGACCCCGAGGATCAGGCTGCGGCCCGGGTCGACGACATCGTGGTCGTCGGCTCGAACATCCGGGGGGCCCGGACGACGGCTGCCCTGCCGGTTGTGGTGGTCGATCAGGAGCAGATCGACGCCACCGGAGCGGTGTCTGGTGACGAACTGATGCGCACCATTCCACAGATGGGCGATGTCCTGTTCGACGCCTCCAACAACCCCCAGACCAGCAATGCTGCGCGCGGGGATGTCAACTCGGTCAACCTGCGCTCGCTCGGCGTTGGCAACACCCTGGTCCTGTTGAACGGTCGCCGTCTGGTCGCGCACCCGACCAGCCAGGGCACATCGGACACCGGCACTGTCCCGGTGATCAGCTACAACTCCAATGCCATTCCGGTGGGTGGCCTGGACCGTCTGGAGGTCCTGCTGGACGGGGCCGCGGCCATCTACGGCGCGGACGCCGTGGCCGGCGTGGTCAATACGGTTCTTCAGGACGACTTCGACGGCTTGACCATCAGCACGCGCTACGGCGGGGCCGAGGGCACCCGCATGAGCGAGCTGGACATCAATGTCTTCGCCGGCCGGGACTTCGACCGGGGCAATATCTCGCTGTTGGTCAACTATACGGACCGTACCGCACTCTGGGCCTCTGATCAGGACTTCACCTCCACCGATGACCTGCGTCTCCTGTTCGACGACTACCCCGATTTCGCCGGAATTACGGCCTTGGATGGCCGGTCGTCGCATACACCCTGGGCTCGCCTCAGCGTCGGGTCGCGGCCGGTCATCCGGTCGAACGGCACGGCGGTCACGACCTCATCCGGGACCTTCCGGTTCCAGCCTGCCAGCTTCGGTTGCGGCGTGGACGTCGGTCGCGGCATCTGCATCAACAGCGGCAATCACAATTTTAACACCACCCATCGTGAACTGCGATACGACACCCGCCACGAGACCACGGTGCGCCCCACGGTGGAAAGGCTGAACCTGTTCCTGACAGGGCACCGTGAGCTGACGGCGAATGTCGAAGCCTTTTTCGAGATCGGCTACTATTCAGCGAGCAGCGAGGCAGTTCAGCCTCCGGTGATCAACCTCAACAGTCTCTGGATCCCGGCCAGCAACTACTGGAACCCGTTCGGTCCTGTGACCTTTGCGGGCGGTGCCGCTAACCCCAATCGCCTGCCGGGCCTGACCAATGTGCCGACGACCGGCCTGCCGGTGCTGATGTCCAACTATCGGTTCGTCGATGCGGGGTTCCAGACCGTGAAAGTCGAGAATCGCCAGCTGCGATTCCTGGGCGGGGTGCGCGGCGAATGGCGCGGCTATGACTGGGAAAGCGCCATGCTCTATTCGGAAGCCGAGGCCGAGGACACCTCGCCCAACATCAACAGGACCCTCCTGCAGCAGCAGTTGGCCCTGTCGACGCCCAATGCCTACAATCCGTTCAGCGGCGGCTGTGTCGCTACAACCAGCTATGGCGACTGTTCCCCCAGCAGCCAGACCGCGATCAACGCTATTGTAATGGACCTCCAGCGCGTCTCGCGGACGACCCTCGCCCTGGCCGACCTGAAGCTGACCCGCGGGGACTTCTTCGAGCTGCCGGCGGGACCGGTCGGCATTGCCTTCGGCTTCGAGGTCCGTCACGAGACCCAGGAGGACGACCGGGATGTCAATCTCGACGGTACCTTCACGTTCACCGACATGGTCACCGGTGTGACCAGCCTGTCGAACGTCTCGGCCGTCAGCCCCAACCCGGACACCTATGGCGATCGGACCGTCGGCTCCGCCTATCTGGAGTTCGCCATTCCCCTCGTCTCACCCGAGATGAACATACCGTTGATCCATCAGCTGGATGTTCAGCTGGCGGGCCGGTTCGAGCACTATTCGGACTTTGGCTCGGTGGCCAAGCCCAAGATCGCGGCTGCCTGGGACATCGTGCCGGGAGTGCGTGTCCGGGGCTCCTATTCCGAGGGCTTCAGGGCGCCGAACCTGGAACAGACCAACGCTACCCAGTACGCGCGTCTGGGCAGCGGGATCGACTATATTCGCTGCGAGGCCGACCTGCGCGCCGGGCGGATCGCCTCTTTCGCCGCTTGTCCGCACAACACGTCCGGCCTGTCTCTGCTGGTCGCGGGAAATCCGGATCTGGAGCCGGAAGAGAGCGTCAACACCTCCTATGGTCTGGTGCTGCAGCCCGGCTTCATCCCGGAATATCTCGGCGAGTTCACGTTTACGGTCGACCGCTGGACCATTGAGCAGGAGCAGATCGTCGGGCTTCTGGGCGTTCAGACGGCGTTGGCTCTCGACTATCTGCTTCGGGTCGGGGGTGGATCAAACCCGCTGGTAACCCGCGCCGCGCCGGATCCCGATGATGTCCTGTTGTTCGACGGCACCTTCTTGACTGTGGCCGGCGAGGCGACCTCAGTCAGCGACCGGTTTGTCAACTTGCAGCCGCAAACGGTCGGCGGCCTCGACTTCGGGATCAACTGGTCCCTGCGCCGCACGGCCTGGGGCTCGTTCTTTGCGACGATTAACGCCAGCCAGCTGACCGAGTTTACCCGTGATCCCGGTCCGATCGTGAATGAGCTCTACGCGGCCCGCGAGGCCGGGACCATCAACGCAGGTACGACCCTGCCGGACTCCAGTGACCTGATCCGTCAGAACGGGCGCCCGGAATGGAGGGTCAGCACCACCTTCACCTGGCGCAAGGGTCCGTGGCGCGCGGGTGTGTCGACCCAGTATATCAGTGACTTTGAGCAGCCCGGCCTGCTGGGCACCTCGGGTGAACCCTTCCTGGTCGAGGACCAGCTGGTCACCAATCTTTATGGCGACTATGAATTCCCCGATGAAACCCGCGTCCGCATCGGCGTGCGCGACCTGACCGATGAGGGCCCGTCGCTTGCCGACGGCGGCTATCGCGGTTCGGTCCATAATCCTTGGGGCCGATACTGGTATGTCAATGTCCGGAAGACGTTCTGACCTGACACCGCAAACGGGCCGTCGGCTTCTCTCCGGGCTGGCGGCCCTCGCGGCCGGGCTGGCGTTCGGCTGCGCCCCTGTTTCGGCGCAGACGGGTCCTGATCCGATCGCCACGACGACCGCCATCGACTGCCCCCGTTCGGTCGGCGCCGGCGTCACCTGTCTGTCGCTGCAGGATGAGGCCGGGGCCTGGTTGATCATTGCCAAACCCGAGAACTGGAACGGGCGTCTGGTCGTCCATGCCCACGGGGGACCCCGCATGGGGGAGCCCGAACGCGAGGACTCGCTGGAAGACCTCGATCGGTTCTCGGTCATGGTACGTCAGGGCTACGCCTGGATCGGGTCGTCGTACCGGCGCGGGGGCTATGGCGTCCGCTCGGCCGCCGAGGACGTCGACCGCAGCCGCACCGTGTTCTGGGACCTGTTCGGGCGGCCGGAACGCACCCTGCTGCACGGCCAGTCGTGGGGCGGCAATGTCGCGGCCAAGGCGGCGGAACTGTACGGCCTCGACGACGCAGGCACGCTCACCTACGATGGCGTGCTGCTGACCAACGGCGTGCTGAACGGCGGCACGAAGGCCTATCAGTTCCGGGCTGACCTGCGGGCTGTCTATCAGTACGTCTGTGGCAATCACCCGGCGCCGTCCGATCCCCAGTATCCCGTCTGGCAGGGCTTGCCTGCGGGCGCCCGCATGACCCGGGCCGAGCTGCGCCGCCGGATCGTCGACTGCACCGGCATCGGCCTGTCGGGTCGGGACCGTACCGCCCAGCAGACCCGCAGGAAGCGCGACATCCTGGCCGTCACGGGTCTCGAGGAAGATGAGCTGATCGCCCATATGAACTGGGCCACTTTCACCTTTCAGGACCTGGTGCAGGTGCGCCTTGGTGGACGCAACCCCTTCGACAACAGCCGCACGGTCTACAGCGGCTCTTCGGACGACGCGGCCCTGAATGCCGGGGTCGAGCGCTTCACCGCAGATCCGGAGGCGGTGGCCCTGCTGGCCCATGACGCCGACCTGACCGGCCAGATCGTGGCGCCGACGGTGACGCTGCATGCCCTCTACGACCCGACGGTCTTCTACGGAGCTGAGGCCGCCTATGCCGAGACCGTGGCATTGGCCGGTCGCTCGCATCTGCTGGTGCAGGCCGCCACCGATGAGGACCAGCACAGCAAGCTGCAAGATGCTGGCTATCTGACGGTGCTCGCCGCTCTTGAGCGCTGGATCGACACCGGCGAGCGACCGGATCCTGCTGGCTTTCAGGGGGCCTGCCTTGCGGAACACCCCCGGCGCTCCTGCCTCTTCGTAACAGCTAACGGCCGCTGATCGGCCCCCGATGGCGGTGCTGTCAGTCCAATGACAACTTGTCTCCACTCACCGCAGGTAGGGAAGGGGACGCAGATCTTACCCGGCGAGGGTCTTCCACTCAGCGACTGATAGCGATTGCGGCAGAGGGCGCTCAGAAGGATCGGCCCAGAGAAAGCCCGACCCCGTAGTCGGGGGAACTGGTGGTCAGCCCCGCCGTGCCATACCCTGTGATGGACCAGCCGTTCGAGAAATCCGACCGGACATAAGGGTTCAGGACGGTCTGGGGCTCAAGGCCGTTCTGGAACGGGTGCCTGTAAGACACCTGTACCCCGAGATTCCGGCCTTGCGCAGGGGCAAAGTTGACACCGGCGGTCGCGGTCGGACCGTCCTGCAACTCAAAGGCCGCCGGATCACCCAGCCACGTATAGCCGACGCTGGCGACCAGAGTGAATCGGTCAGAAACAGGTTGGCGCGCCCCGAGCTGCAGGCTGTAGTCTGCCTCACCCGTGCCCAGATTTTCGCCTGCCGTCGGAATCTTTACGGCCGCGGCCAACTCCCATTGCGTGCGTCCGAGGACGGGCTCGACCAGTTGATAGGCTGCGCCGACGGAGAGGTCACCAAGTCCGCTTTGCCTGACGACGGGCCCCGTGCCAGGCACAACGACTCCGCCGGAGACTGTTCCCCCCGGGCCCTCGAACTGAACGTAGGGAAGAGCGGCGGCGAATCTCCAGCGGGATGCGACCGCACTTACGCTGAGGGGGGCGTACACAACCTCTGTCGCCTCTGTGCCACCGTACGATCCCGTCGTGTATTCTACGCTGGCGGACGTCTCCCATCGAACCTGGGCGACAGCGGTTGTCGCCAGTCCTGACAGGGGCGTAACGATCAGGACCAGACAAATACGAACGGAGCTGGAGTGGGGCAAGGAAGTCTCCCTGAAAGGGCGGAGTTTCAAAGGGCATGCCGTTTCGCGAACCTGCGCGTCCTCGATGGACAAGCGGCATCTGGCCCCGGCCAGGCAGTCTCACTGCGGGGCCAGGGCCGGGCGCCGGTCGTGGGCTAGTCGTCAGTGCGGGCGCGAGCATTGGCCGATGCGCCTGCCGACGCGGACGTGGAGCCACCATCCGAGGCCGCCGAGGCGGATGCGTCGGCATCCAGATTCACGCGTGCGCGGCGACGCGACCGGTCGTCAGCGACCACCGGAGTGGGGTCGCCCTGCGCTGAATTCTCGACGCGCCCGGTCGCGACCGCGTCCAGCGAACCGGTGGCATCAGCCTCCACAGAGTTGAGCTCTGACGCCGCCGAGGAAATTACGCCTGCCGCGCGCCCGGAAACGTCCGTCGTCATCGTTCCCGCTTCGTCCTGCACACGAGCGGCCGCACTCTCCACATGGGCGAGACCACTTTCCACTTCGCTCGTTGCGCGTTCCTGAGCAGCAGCGGCCCGGCGCTCGGCACGCGACAGGGCCCGGGTCGGGGCCCCTACCGCGCGAGAACCATCAACGACGCCGCCCAGATTGCCACCGATCGAGCCGGCTCCGCCAAACACACCGCCGGGCTGGATGGTCCCGCCCAGACCGCCGGTCAGGCCGCCGGAGCCGCCCAGAACCTGCGCGTGCGATGCGCTTGCCATCGCGAGGCCGGCAGCAACCGTGGCCATCATGATTACTTTTTTCATCGTCTGTCTCCTGCAAATCGCGGTCAATCCCGCCATCAACAGGTCCAACGAGCGGACCAGGCGACTTCATCCCGTTACGCGCAAAAAATTATTGCAGGCGCAGGCGGCCGCGAGCCCCGACACTCCGCGGCTCAGTGCGGGAGGCGCTGCCGACCAGGCCGACGCCGTACACCGGATCCGGGCCGGGCAAGCCGAGGTCCAGCGCGTCTCTTGCGAGGGTCGCACGGGTGGTACGCGTCAGCATTCCGGCGACGATCGGAGCGGCGAAGGAGGTGCCCCGCACCGTGGTCCATCCGCCCGCTTGCGCCGCAGCGGCCATGTCGGCACCGGGCGCGGAAAAGTCGACCTGAGGCCCTCGGGCCGCTTCCGGAAGGACGCTGTTGCGACCTGTCACGGCGGTCACACCGATGACGGCGGGGTACGAGGCCGGGTACAGGGGGGCGGCGGCAGGTCCGTCGTTGCCCACGGCGGCTACGATGGTCACCCCCAGAGCCTGTGCCCTTGCTATGGCGCGTTCTACAAGGGCATTGCGCGGCCCTACGAGACTGATGTTGACAACCGGGACGCCTTCCGAGACGAGCCAGTCGAGGGCCCGCGCCAGCGTCGTGGATGCGCCCCCCGTCGACTGTCCACCGTAGATATCCGCGACAAGCAAGGCCTCGCCGGGTGCCCCCCCTCGAAAACTGCCACTTTGTCCAACCATCAAGGAGGCAACCGCGAGGCCATGCGCCCCCATTCTGGGTGGGCCAGCAAACCCGCGCTGAGCGATGGGCGATCCGGCTAGCGCGGGATGGGAAGGATCTACGCCGGAATCGATCAATCCGAGCCTGGGGCGAACAGGCATCACGCCTGCAGGAGCCAGGCCCCCGTAGGGTGAACCGGCGATGGCTCCTGCGGGCGCGTGGATATGGTTGTAGCTGATGGATGCCTCGACATTCATCTGCTCAAGCATTTCCATCGCTTCGTCCAGCGACATCCGTCGGGGCGGGGCCAGCACGGTCGAGGTGATCCCCAGGGCCTCCAGCCGCTCCTCGCGAACAATCACATAGCCGGCTGCCAGGATCGTCGCCCGGGCTCGCGTGCCCAGGTCGATCACCACAATCTCACGGGCAACGACGGGCCAGCCATTCGGGTCGACGTCCAGCCGCCGGTCGGACCTTCGGGCGAGGCGTGTCAGACGGCGCGGTGCCTGCAGTGCTTCGTCCACTATTCCGCGGACGTAGCGGTCCGTGTCGGCCAGGGGAGGCATGCCATCTCCGCCCAGTGGCGGCAGGGATGGAATCGACCGCGACAAGCCCGGAATCTGGGCCATAGCAGGCGGCGACAACGCCATGAGGACGACCGTCAGCAATGCGGCCAGAACCCGCCAGAACTGCTCGCCCATCTTCAGATCCTCCATTTGTTGGCTCCGGAATGCGGCCCCATGATTATACTATGGGATGAAACGACAGGGTTCGCTCGTTTCATCCACCATGGCCGGGGAAATCGATTGGACGAGTTTCAGAATGGACTTGTGGAGCTTCTTCCGCGCCTCCGTCGATTTGCCCGCGTGGTGCGGTCCGAGGATGCGGATGCGCAGGACCTTGTCCAGCAGACCGTCGAGCGGGCATTGGCCAGCCGCCATACCTTCCGGCCGGGGACGCGCCTCGACAGCTGGGCTTTCACGATCATGAGACGTATCGCTATCGATCACGGTCGGTCGGCACGCCGCTGGTCTCGCATACTTTCGCCAAGTAGTGAGACCGACGACAGAGCCCCGGACAGGTCCATCGCAGATGAGGACGCGCGCGCCGACGCGATGGCGATGCGCGATGCCATTCATCGTCTACCTGACGACCAGAGGCATGCCGTCGCGCTCGTGCTGATCGAAGGATTGACCTATGCGGAGGCCGCCAAGGTTCTCGGAATACCGGTCGGAACCTTGACGAGCCGCCTGGTACGGGGACGGCTGGCGCTTGTTGAAACATTGTCCAGTCAGGAGATTTCCGGATGACCCAGCTGGACGACAAGATCCTGATGGCATGGATCGACGGAGAGCTCCCGCCTGCGGAGGCTGACCGTATCAAGGCCCTCATAGACGCCAGCCCTTCCATGACGAGGCGCGCGGAAAGCCTTCGGCGTCTGAACACTGTGACCCGAGACGCCTTTCCCTGTGTGGCCGACCCGCGTGACCTCGCCCTGGCAGCCCGGATATCCGCCGCTCGGCAACCCGCGAGCTGGATCGCCCGTGCGGGCGCGGCGCTAAACACATTCACCCTCCCGCAACGTACGGCGGTATGGGCCGGCCTGGTCACTGCCGCATTCGTCGGCGGAATGCTGCTGGCCTCGGGTCTGGAAGGCCGCGCGGCCCGAGCGCTGATGGCGCCCGGCGGAACTGTGGTCGATGGCGACCTCTTGAGGGTGCTGGACACGCGCCTCGCCGCCCAAGGGCCAGACGCTGAAGGTCGTTCTGTTGGCCTGACCTTCCAGGATCAGGACGCGCGTTGGTGCCGGACGTTCGAGGCGCGCGCTGCGGGACTGGCTGGTCTGGCGTGCCGGAGCGGCCAGGCATGGCAGATCGTGGTCATGGCTCCGGTCCCGGACGCAGGCCCGGAGGTGCGACAAGCCGGATCGGCACTCCCCGGACCCGTGCTCGACACGGTTGATGAGATGGTGAGCGCGGAGACACTCGCCCCCCTCGATGAGGCAGCGGCCCGCGATGCCGGCTGGCCAACAGATCGGGTCCCCGCGAACTGACGGCGGGCCGAGGCGGTGCTGACAGCACCGCAGACCGTCCGTGGTGATAGCCTTGGCCCGGCCGTGCCGCTTCATGAGTTTCTTCATGAACTTCAGCGCGGCCGGCTTGTCCTGGGTCTTGCTGGCAAAAGATTCCAGCACCTCGCCCTCGTGGTCCACGGCGCGCCATAGGTAGTGCATCTCGCCGTTAATCTTCACGTAGACCTCGTCGAGGTGCCATCGCCAGTGGGTGAAGGCCCGCATTTTATGAACCCGCTTCCGGCGGATCTCCGCAGCGAACATCGGACCGAACCGGTTACACCAAAGCCTCTCCGTCTCGTGGAGATGTCGATGCCACGCTCGGCCAGCAGGTCCTCCACATTCCGCAGAGACAGCGGGTATTTGACTTACATCATCACGACGAGGCGGATCACCTCGGGCGAGCTGTCAAAGTACCGAAACGGGTTCGTCGATTCGGCCATGCCGGAGACGCTAGGTGCCCCCGCCGTCATCTGCAATCAGTTTGGGCCGACAGTGCCGACAGCACCCGTCGAAGGCATGGCTATGCGCTGGCTGCCGGGAGCGTACAGGTCACGCGCGGTGTGCTGGTGCAACGCGACTGGACGGTGCTTACGGCAATGTGCAGGCTGTGACCGTGCGGCGCGGGCCAGTCCAGCGTCTGCTGGGCATCGCCACCATACGGATCGACACCGCCGGCGGCAGCGGGATCAACGGACCCCATGTTCACGACATCGACGAGAGCCTTGCGGCATCCTTTTTGCGCGACCTTATGGAGCGCGTCGAAGCCCATGGCAGGACCGGCCCCGGGGACGATTGCAATCCGGATTGAGGCGATCGTGGACGGTGGACCCGGCGCGCAGGAGATGGCCCGGTCAGTCGGGCCCGCCTTTCATCCAGTCGAGGAGCAGATCGTAGCGGATGTCACCGCTGAAGTCCGGCTCCGGCAACGTCCGAAGCGGTCGCACAGCTCCGGGGGGAGTTCCATAAGCCAGCTTGAACAGGCGACTGAAATGCGCCTCGCTCACAAAGCCATGGGTGTGGGCAATCTCCGCGACTGACGGGTTTCGACCGATCCGCTCCAGCAAGGCGGAGCGGGCGCGCTGGAGGCGCTGATGTGTAATATGCCTGTTGATGCCGCCACTCTCTGAGAAGGCCCTGAACAGGGTCGCGCGCGAGACGCCGATCGCATTGGTCAAGTGAACAATGCCGAGCTGGGATTCAGTGAGATGGCGGTCGATGTGCTGGGTCGCCGCGGCCCGAATGCTTCGGTAGACGGCCTTGGTCTGGTTTGACGAAAGGCGGCCGGAATTTCGGAATGCCTTCTCCGCGAGGATCAGGGCTGCCCGGATTGAATTGATCCCTTGCTCAAGCCCCATCGTCGGCGCGGTGCTCGCCAGTACCGATATATGATTGATCAGAATGCGACCGATGGCGGGACAGCTGTCGATGCTGGCCCCGTGAAGATGGGGCTCCATAAGCCAGGGCGGGGCTGCCTCGCGCGGCATAGTGATCGTGAGCACATCCACCGCGGCGAGCCGTGCGGCCGAGAGCCTGGCCTGATGGCGGATATGCACTGTGCCCGGTCGGCCGCTTACCGTGAGACCGTCAGCGTCTCCCTCGAGACCCCCAAAATCCAGCAGCAGGGTCACGCCGTCCAGCCCGGAGCGCCGAATTTGCTCTGGCCCCCGCGTCAGGGTTTGCCCGATCGAACGCCCCCGGGTGAGCACGAAGTCCCCGAACTGGCATATGGTCTTTTCGGTGAAGAACCGGGACGCATCGGCGTCGCTGAAACCTGAGGTGTCATACCAGTCTGCCAGGCCCGCGCGGTAGCGGTCGAAGGCGTCGGGATCGTTGACGGCGGTGACGTTCCAGCGGGCCATGCCCGGACGCGCGGTTGCAGACATAAGCCCTCTGATCGCCTCTCGATAACCACAAGCTATGCGGGAGGCGGCGTCCGCAGCGAATCGAGTTTAGCGGATCGGAAGAGCTTTGAGCAAGGTTCTGTGACCCGCGGTCGGTTAAGCAAGTTCCTATCCTAAAAGGGGAAAACGCGACATTTTTTGATAACTGTGCATCGCCCTTGAGACGGACAGGCATGTTTATCGATTAAGAACTCGTTTACCCCTCCTCTCGTCCTGTCGTCCAAATCTCACTGGAAGTTGAGGGGGGCAGGGTGGTCGCTTCGATCCCGAAGCGATGTTGGGGGTAAGGAACAACAGTGTCAGCGCGTCGGTGCTGCCCAAGGGGCGGCGGCCTGTGCGTTGCGGTCCAAGTGTCCGCCGCTGCCGGTTCGGTACCGCAAAACATGACGGCGAAGGACTCAGCCATGGCTGCCAAAGGCAAATCGGGTAACGACACCACCACCGGCACTGCCGGCAATGACCACCTGAACGGGGGAGCGCGCGACGACGTGATCCACGGTCTCGGCGGGAATGACCGGATCAACGGCGGGGCCGGCAATGATGTGCTGGACGGTGGTTCGGGCAACGATATCGTCAGCGGGGACTCGGGTAACGATATCCTCGTCTACGACCTGAGCGAAAACGTCGGTTCGACGGATGTCTATGACGGCGGGTCGCACATTGACACGCTGCAGCTCGTGATGACGCGCGCCGAGTGGCAGAGCCCGGCGGTTCAGGCCGACATTGCCCGCTACCTGGCCTTCCTCGCCGAGGTCACCCACCCGGTGAACGGCCAGGCCAACAACAAGAATTTCACCTTCTCCTTTGGCCTGATCGCGTCGAAGTTCGAGAACATCCGCATCATCGTCGACGGTGTGGAAATGGATCCGCGCGACCAGGCGGTGACGCTGGTCGATGACGTCATGACGGCCGGTGAGGACAGCGCCAGCGTGGCCGTTGATGTGCTTCTCAACGACAGCGTGCCGGACCTGATCGGGTCCCTGACCAACACCCAGCCGGCGCACGGTTCGGTTACCCTGACGCGGACCAGTGGAGCGCCGGTGACGGCCGACACCGCCAGCTTTGTCTACACGCCGGACGCGACGCACTGGCAGTATCTTGCCGTGGGCGAAACGGCGACCGACACCTTCACCTACACCGTCACCGACTCTGACGGCGACGTACAGACCGCCACGGTGACGGTAACCATCACGGGCTCGAACGACGCTCCGACCCTGACGGCCGCCGTATCCAGCGGGGCCGTCGTTGAGGACGGCCCGGTCACTGCCTTGGGTGCAATCGATTTTGCCGACGCTGATCTGAGCGACAGCCACACCGTTTCCAGCGTCGCGGCCGGCAGCGGTTACCTCGGAACCTTCACCGCCAGCATCAGCGACGACAGCACCGGCGACGGCAGCGGTTCGGTCGCCTGGGACTTCGCAGTCGACAACGCCGCGATCCAGTATCTGGCCGAAGGCGAGACCCTGACCCAGAGCTACACCGTCACGGTCGATGACGGGAACGGTGGCACGGTCGATCAGATCGTCACCGTCACCATCACTGGCACCAACGATGCGCCGACCGTCACCAGCGCCACCTCATCGGGCGCCGTCGTCGAAGACGGCGCGGTGGCCACCTCGGGTGCCATCGCTTTTGCCGACGTCGATCTGCGCGACGGGCACACCGTGTCCAGCGCCGCGGCCGGCAGCGGTTACCTCGGAACCTTCACCGCCACGATCACGGACGACGGAGCCGGCGACGGCAGCGGTTCGGTCGCCTGGGACTTCGCAGTCGACAACGCCGCGATCCAGTATCTGGCCGTCGGCGAGGTCCTGACCCAGAGCTATACCGTCACGGTCGATGACGGGAGCGGCGGCACCGTCGACCAGACCGTCACCGTCACCATCACCGGCACGAACGATGCGCCCGTGGTCCAGGACGTGACCGGCACGGCGATGGAAGACGGCGCGCCCGTCACGGTCGCCTTCTCGGCCGACGATGCGGACAGCGACGACGATGCCGGCAGCTTGACCTACACCTTCACCTCAAGCCCGGCTGAAGGCAGTGTCGTCAACAACGGCAACGGCACCTTCTCCTTTGATCCTGGCGCCGATTTCCAGAACCTCGCTGCCGGTGAGACGCGCGAGATCACCTTCGGCTACGAGGCCACGGATGCTCACGGCGCCTCGACGCCGGGTTCGGTGACGATCACCGTGACCGGAACCAATGACGCCCCTGTCACAGGCGATGTCGAAATGGGTGGAACGTCGGTTGGCGCCGGCTTCCCGCTCGTGTTCGGCGGGTACTACAGCTACGCCGCTTACAACCAGGACAGCGGAGAGGTGGTGTTCTCGCTGATCGATACCAACGGCGACGGGATCGTCGACGCCCCGGGTTCGAGTTCGGAACTCCCGGGCCAAGGCCAAGGCCAAGCCTACTACGACTATCACTACGGCCTGGCGGTCGGCGACATTGACGGCGACGGAGACATCGACGTTGTGGTCGCCACCCAGCAAGGCCTGGTCTCATACACCAATGTTGGCGACACCAACGGTGACGGCCAGGCGAATTTCGTCCGGTCGGTCCTGACCAACACATTCGCGGGATATGACGTCGCGCTCGGCGACCTGGACGGCGACGGTCGTCTCGATGTCGTGGCGTCGCGATCCAACACTCTGACTGAGCTGCTGAACACCGGCGACGCAAACGGCGACGGGCTGATTAACGACTTCGCGGCGCGAACGGTTGCCACGGGCGCCCAGGGCAATGCCTACGGCATCACCACCGCCGACATGAACGGCGACGGTCTCACCGACGTCATCGTCGCCAACTACTGGCAAGGTCCCAACCAGATTCTGCTGAACCAGGGCGACACGGACGGCGACGGACAGATAAACTACCGCGTCCAGAATCTTAGCGGCGCCTACAACACCAACGGTCTCGGCGTGATCACCGGTGATATCGACGGCGACGGCGACCTGGATCTGCTGGTCTCCCGCTGGGGTGGCCAGAACGAGGTGGTCTACATCAACGATGGCGACTCCGACGGGGACGGCCTGATCAACTTCAGGACCATTGAACTGCCGACCGGCGGCAATACGCTGGAAAGCGAACTGATCGACATCGACGGAGACGGCGACCTCGACGTTGTTTCGTCGGAGCTCTCCGGCAACGCTCGCATCGCCTACAACCAGGGCGACACGAATGGTGACGGTCTGGTCGAATTCTCGATTCAGAACGTGACAGGCGCTTCCAGTAACTATGGCGTGGCGGTTGGTGACGTGGATGGCGACGGCGACCTCGACATCGTCTTCCCTTCCCTTGGTACGAATGGCGCGGTCTACCTGCAGAATCAGGGGGATACGGACGGGGACGGCCAGATCAACTTCGCCCGTGTGGCCCTGACCGGCGTCGATGCGTCCTGGGATGCGGAGTTCACCCGGATCGGCGGCGGCGGCGGCGGGTCCGGCGCCTATGAAGACGGCCCGGTGGTGATCGGCGCCTTCGATGGCGACGACGTCGACAGCGACGACGACGGCGCCAGCCTGACCTACACGATCACCTCGGCGCCCTCGGAAGGCAGCGTCGTCAACAACGGCGACGGCACCTTTGGCTTCTCGCCGGGTGACGATTTCCAGGACCTGGCCCAGGGCGAGTTCCGGACGGTGACCTTCACCTACACCGCTACTGACGCCCACGGCGCGGTCTCCGAGCCGAGCACGGTCACGATCCGGGTCGCCGGCACGAATGATGCGCCGGTCGCGGTGATCGACTCCGTATCCGGGACAGAAGACGCCTCGGTCACCATCAACGTGCTCGCGAACGACACCGACGTCGATGGCGAGACCCTGACGATCACCCACGTCAACGGCGCCAATATCGCCGTGAACGGAACCGTGGCTGTGGGCGGCGGCGCCAGCGTTCGTCTGAACGCCGACGGCACGCTGACCTATGTGCCGGCGGCCAACGCGAACGGAGTGCAGACGTTCTCCTATACCGTTAGCGACGGCATGGGGGGCGCGGACACCTCGACCGTCGAGGTGGATCTCGCGGCCGTCAACGATGCGCCGGTCGCCCAGCCCGACACCGCTTCGACGGATGAAGATACGACCCTGGTTCTGACCGCGAGCAGCCTGCTCGCCAACGATACCGATCTGGATGGCGACACCCTGTCGATCTCCTCCGTCTCGGCGGTCTCCGCACGGGGCGCCAGCGTCTCGATCAACGCTGCCGGCGATGTCGTCTACGACCCGGGCTCGTCGGCTGAACTCCAGGCCCTGAGCCGTGGCCAGCAGGTGACGGACACCTTCACCTATGTGGTCACTGATCCCAGCGGCGCGACCTCGACCACCACGGTGACCATCACCGTCGACGGACAGCTGGAGGCGCCGGTCGCCAATCCGGACACCGTCACGGTCTCCGAGCACGGACAGGCGTCCGGCAACGTCGTCGCCAATGACATCGTCACCGGTTCGACGGGCAACAGCGGCAACGTGCTGGTCAACGGCAGCTTCGAGGACGGCCACAACGTCGGACCGGGCGGCATCGACTATCCGGCCAGCCTTCCGGGCTGGACTTCGGTGCAGGGCTCGTTCGAGGTCTGGGGCACGGGCTTCGGCGGCAATATCGCCAGCGACGGCACGGCCTTCCTTGAACTGGACAACGGCGGAGGGCAGGACGCCTACAGCAGCAACCTGACGACCGACGTTGGCCGCGAGTACACGCTGAACTTCGACCTTGCTCAGCGCAACGGCACTTCGCCCGGCAGCAACCAGGTCGAGTTCCTCGTCAATGGCGTGTCGCTGGGCGTGTTCACGCCGCCCTCGACCACCTTCTCGACCTTCACAGTGACCTTCATCGGCAGCGGCTCGGACGTCATCACCTTCCGCGAACCGGCGAGCGCCAATGACGGTGTCGGGGGCCTGATCGACAACCTCCGCATCGCGGCCGACGCTGACGTTTTCGTCACTGCGGTGGATGGCGACGCCGGTCTGGTCGGACAGGGTGTCGACGGCAGCAACGGCGGAGAGTTCATCCTCCAGTCGGACGGCAGCTACACATTCGATACCGATGGCGACTTCGATCACCTCGGAGTCGGGGAATCGGCCACGACCTCGGTCACCTACACGGTCACGGATGACGGCGGATCGGACACCACCACCCTGACCGTCACGGTCCAGGGCGAGAACGATGGTCCGGTCGCCAGCAATGATGTGGTCGCGGCGGTCGAGGATCAGTCCATCACCTTCGACGTCCGGTCCAATGACAGTGACGTTGACGGCGACACTCTGACGGTGACGCACATCGAGGGTCAGGCCATCTCGACCGGCGCCTCGGTGGCGCTCGCCGACGGCGGCACTCTGACGTTGAACGCGAACGGGACGTTGACCTACACACCCGTCGCCAATGCCAGTGGTCCGGTGGATTTCGTCTACACCGTCGCTGACGGTAACGGCGGCATGGCCAATGCCTCGACCACGATCAATGTGGCCGGTGTGGCGGATGCTCCGGTGCTCGCGGTGGGCTCATCGACGGTGCTGAACCCGACCGTCGGGTCGGCGATCCAGACGACCGTCACCCTCGCGGCGGGCGACACGGTCTCGTTCACCTGGGACTTCGTCGCCCACGACTACATGCCCTACAATGACTTCGCCTTCGCCACGGTGAACGGCGCAGCCTACATGCTGGGTTCGGTCCAGGTGGTCGGCGACTATGGCACGACGGGCTGGCAGACCTTCACCTTCACAGCGACGGAGGCCGGGTCGTACAGCTTCGGTGTCGGGGTTTCGAATGTGAACGACAGTTCGCTGAATTCGCATCTTCTGGTCGACAATCTGCAGGTCAACGGGGTCACGATCTCGAGCTTCGAATCCGGATTTGCCGGCTGGACCACACTTGGCGGCGTCGGGGTTCAAGGCGCCCATGACGGCGTTACGCCGACGGACGGTGTCCAGATGGCCTATCTCGCCTCGACCTCCGCTTCCGCCGCTGCGATCGAAAGCTTCCTTGGACTGGTTCCCGGTCGGCTGGCGCGGATCGCCGAGGCGGCTGGCCAACAGGGCGACCTGGTGACCGTACCGGTGTCCATGACGCTGGGCGCGGGCGAGAGCGCGGAGGATTCCTATGTGATCATCACAGGCTTCCCCGCCGGTTCGACCTTCAACTCCGGCGAGGCGGATGCGGCGAGTGGGGGATGGAAGGTTCCCGCCAGCGGACTGGGCGGCAACCTGCTCATCGATACGCCGGACAGCTTCTCCGGCTCGTTCACCCTGACGGTGGTCGCGACGACCTTCATCGATGAAACCGGATCTTCGGCCAGCACGGCGCCGCAGACCATCACGGTGACGATCGATCCGGCCCCGGCCGCGATCGTGCCCCAAGGCGCCCCGCTGGCCATGGCGTCCAAGCCCATGACCGACGCGCAGGTTCTGCCCGGACCGAGCGCGGAGGGCGAGGTGGAGGCCACCGGCCCGCAAGTCTTGCCGGGTGCCGACACCGTTGACCTGAAGAACGACGGGGCGCAGACCCTGCCGTCCGAGACCGGTTCCTTCGTGTCCAAGGATTCGGGACCGCAGGTGCTGCCTGAGGCGGGTGAGGCGTTCGAGCTCAAGGACTTGGGACCGCAGGTGCTGCCACCGCTGGATGACGACGCCTTCCTGCCCATGCTCCCGGTCGACTCGGGACGTGAGTGGGCGGGGCTGATGCTCCGGGTCGAGGATGCCGATCCGGCACGCATTGTGCCCACGATCGACGCCGATGACTTCCTGCCGATGGTGTTGGAGGGGATGGGGCCGCAGGTCCTTCCGGCCGAAACACCGGCTTATGAGGACGCCTTGCTTGATCCGGCGTCCTCCGGCTCGGGGCTGAAGGACGTTCTGGCAAGCTGGTCATCGGACCTGCTGAAGCCGACGGGCCTGGATACCGACGAAAGCTGGTATCAACTGCCGTCCAACGACGGGTTCCAGTAAAAGCAGCCTGATAGCAGACAGGCCGGGGGCGACGGATGTTTCCAGTCGCCCCCGGTGGTTCTGAAAAAACCACCGGGGGGCAGGGCCGCCCGGGACGAAGCGGCACGGGTCACATCGGCATGGCGGTGGACCCTACGGCGTACTCCATGACCAGCATCCAGACCGCCATGGCGATCATCATCAGGTTTTCTGTCAGGGACAGGAAGCCCAGCGGCACATTGCTGTCGCCGCCGACGCAGGCGCACTTGAGTTCCCGCTTGTCGAGGTAGACGGCCTTGAACACCGAGGCGGCGCCGATGCCGCCGATGACCAGGGCGACCGGTGCCGACAGCCAGGTCAGGACACCGGCGACCATCAGGGCACCAGCCGCGAACTCGGCGAAGGGATAGACCTTGCCATAGGGCACCCACCGCTTGGCCAGCAGGTCATAGTTCAGGAACATCGACGAGAAACTCTCGACGTTCTGCAGCTTCAGCATGCCCAGCACCATCATCGACAGGGCGATGAACCATTCGGCCGCCTGCACGGTCAGAGGGGTGCCGAAAACGACAAGGCTGAGCATGGCGGCCATGACGGCGGTCGTGAGAAACACGACCAGTACGGGCGTATAGGTCGTCGCCTTGGGGTCGCGCACCTTCAGGCCGAGGAAGCGACGCAGGTCATCGTGACCGCCAATGCGCTGGCCGTCGATGAACACCTGGGGCGTGGTCTTGACCCCGTGTTCGGCCTTGAAGGCGTCGGTTTCCTCGCGGGTGGTCAGCCAGCGGTCATCGACGGTGTAGCCCCGGCTCTTCAGCAGGTGACGGGCCTTCAGACCCCAGGGACAGGTGTGGTCGGGCATGACCATCCGATACAGGACGGCGGTTCGGGACGGTTTGGACATGGTGTGCTCCTTGGCTTGGCAATCCAGAGCGGGGACTTTAGGTTCCGTACTTAAGTACGGAGTCAATCATGAAGGTCAGAACGATCGCGGCCCTGGCGCAGCAAGGCGGCGTGGGGGTGGAGACAGTGCGATTCTATCAGCGACGGGGTCTTATGCCGACGCCTGATCGTTGGTCGCGCGACGGGGTGGGCGCGGGCATCCGCCGCTATGGCGAGGAGGATGTGCGTCGGCTCAGATTCATTCGCTCGGCGCAGACAGCCGGCTTCACCCTGGAGCAGATCAAGGAACTTCTGTCTCTGGACGCCGGCGAGGACAGGGCTCGGGCCCGCGTGCTGGCGTCCGAGCGTCTGGCGGCGCTGGACCGCACCATCGCTGATCTGGAGACGGCGAGGGCGGCCCTGAGGCGGCTGGCGAGCGCCTGTGCCTCAAAGGATAGCGGGCCTTGTCCGATCATCGCCGCCTTCCAAGGGGAGACGGCCTGAGGCTCAGGCTCCGTTATGGCGCCCGAACACGGTGGCCTGGCCCCTGCGGTCAATCAGCAGGGTGACGTAGGGCTGGCGGCCCGCAGCCTCCATGCCGGGCGAGCCGGCGGGCATTCCCGGTGCGGCGAGGGCCACCGCCTGCGGCTGGTCCCTCAGCAGACGGGCGACGTCGGAGGCCGGAACATGGCCCTCGACGGCATAGGCGCCGACCACGGCGGTGTGGCACCCGGCATAGCGATCCGGCACGCCGTAACGGGCACGAACCGGGGCGAGGTCCTCGCGCTCGACCACCTCAACGGTCCAGCCCGCGGCGCGCATGTGCGCCACCCAGCCGTCGCAGCATCCACACCAGGGCGTCTTGTAGGCGGTCATCCGACGGTCCTGGGCCATCGCGGTGCCCGCCGAGGCGAGCGCGACCGCGCCGCCAAGAAGCACGCGACGGTTCAATCGGGGTGCCATCAGTGGACCATGAAACGGACGGCGCCCGTCATCTCATGACCGTCGGCGCCTTCGGCCGTCCAGTTCAGCACATAATTGCCGGGGGCCAGGGTCGGCAAATCGGCCGATACGCGCGTCGTTGCGGCCGCAGCAGCAACGGGAACCGCGACCGCGTCACGTCCTTCGGCGGTCACGGTAACCGTCTTCAGGGTCATCGCGTGCGGGAAGGTGGCGGTGAACCAGTCGGGCGAGCCGTCGGTCATGGCTCCGTCCGCCGGGCTGGTGACGACGTCGTGCGCGGCGTGGTCGGGGTCGGCAGCATGGGCGTCGTGGGCGTCGTGGCCTGCTTGCGCGCCCGGGGGATCCTGCTCGCAGCAGCAGCAAGCCTCGACAGCCTGAGCGAATGTGGGGACCATGAGGGCCAGGGTCATGGCGACGGTCGGCATGATCTTGCGCATAGGTAACTCTCCTTAGAACCAGGCCTTGAGGCCGATGACGAAACGGGTGTGCTCGGGCTCGCCGCCCGCCGCGCGGGTGAAGTCGGCGGTATCTCCGAGTTCGCGACTCCACTCCACCCCGACATAGGGCGCGAACTCCTTTGCGATTTCATAGCGCAGGCGAAGGCCGGCCTCGACGTGGGTGAAACCCGAGCCCAGACCGAGCTCCGGCACGTCGGACGCCGAAGCCTCGACCTCGATGCGCGGCTGCAGGATCAGGCGCTGGGTGATGCGCTGGTCATACTCGGCTTCGACCCGCGCGGTCAGGTCGCCTTCGGTCGACAGGAAGGTGGCAGCGTCGACCTCCCACCAATAGGGGGCGAGACCCTGGAGCCCGAGCACCAGATGGGTCGGATCCTCGCCGCCCTCCCCGAAGTCCTGGCGCACGCCCGCCTGCACATCCCAGAAGGGCGTGATGGCGCGGCTGTAGAGAGCCTGGACCTCGCCTTCGATCTCGCCATCAAAGTCGCCTTCGGCCTCGGACTTCCCCCAGAAGCGGTTGATGTCGCCGCCGGTCCAGCCCGCCACGTCCCAGGTCCAGGCCTCCTCGCCATCGCCGAAGCCGACCTCCAGCCGGTCGATGATGACGGCGGTGGCGCGCACATCGCCGTTCTCGCGCCTCAGGATGTCGCGGGCGCCGGTCATCCGATCCGCCCCCCAGATCGCGTCGGCCGCATGGGCCGGGCCGGACAGGGCAGCGGGCGGCAGGGGCGGTTGGCGGGGACGTCCATCGTCATCGGCGCTGGTCGGCACGTCTGGCGGACCCATCGCCTGTTCGCTCATGTCATGTCCGGCGTGCGGATCCGCTGTCCGGGGCTGCGCTCCCATGTCGTGACCGGCATGGGGGTCGACGGGTTCCGGGGCCGGGCTCATGTCATGTCCGGCATGCGGATCAGCCGTCGGCGGGACCGTCGCGGGCGTCTGGGCCGTTGGGGGGTGATGCTCATGATCCTGGGCCGTGGCAGCGCCCGCCAGGAGCAACAGCGGCACCAGACACATCAAAAGCCGGATCATGACGCTGCTCCATCCAGCGGGCGGACGGTAACGACGTTGAACATCCCCGCGTGCATATGCATCAGCATATGGCAGTGGAAGGCCCAGTCGCCCGGCGCATCGGCGGTCAGGTCGAAGGTCACCTTGGACCCCGGCGCGACGTTGACCGTGTGCTTCAGCGGTTGATGCCCGGCCGGGCCGCCCGTCACCAGCTCGAAGAAGTGGCCGTGCAGGTGGATGGGGTGGGCCATCATGGTGTCGTTGACCAGGGTCACGCGCACCCGCTCATCGCGCTCGAAGCGGATCGGCTCGACGATCTCGGAGAACTTCCGTCCATCGAAGCCCCACATGAACCGTTCCATATTGCCGGTGAGGTGGATTTCGAGCGCGCGCGAGGGCGACCGCTGATCCTTGTTGGGCGCCAGGGAGGCGAGGTCGGTATAGACCAGCACGCGGTGCGGCGCGTCCTCCAGCCCCATGGGGCGCTCGCCAAGGCGGTTGGCAGGGTCCGGCGAGACCATGTCGACACCGACGCCGACAGCCATGCCGGCCGGCGCATTGTCCGGGTTGCGCATGTCGTGATCCATGGACCCGTGGTCCATCGGCGCGGCGGCAGGCTCTCCGTGGCCCATGGCGGCGTGATCCATCCCATGTCCCATGGCCGAGTGATCCATGCCCGCCATCCCGCCCATTCCCCCCATGCTCATACCCATGTCGCGCATGGTCAGGGTCGGCACCTCGCGCAGCGGCGGTACCTCTGCCGTCATGCCCGGACGGGGCGCCAGCGTCGCCCGCGCCATGCCGGACCGGTCGACCGACTCGGCCACCAGCGTATAGGCGCGGTCATCGGTCGGGCGGATGATGACGTCATAGGTCTCGGCCACCGAAATCTGGAACTCGTCGGTCTCGACGGGGCGCACGTTCTCGCCGTCGGCATTGACCACGGTCATGGCCAGGCCCGGGATACGCACATTGAAGATCGACATGGCCGAGGCATTGATGACCCGGAGCCGCACCCGCTCGCCGGGACGGAACAGGCCGGTCCAGTTCTCGGTCGGGCCATGGCCGTTGACCAGATAGGTATAGGTCGTGCCGTTGACGTCGGCGATGTCGCGCGGGTCCATGCGCATCCCGCCCCACATGCGCCGCTCCTCCAGCGACATCCCATCCTCGCCGGACACGAGGCCCGACAGGGTCGTGCGCGACTGGTTGAAGTAGCCGGGGCTCTTCTTGAGCCGATCCAGGATTTCGTGAGGGTGCAGGAAGCTCCAGTCCGACAGGACGATGACGTGCTCGCGGTCGTAGGCAACCGGATCCGCGCCCGCCGGATCGATGATCAGCGGTCCGTAGTGGCCCATCGCCTCCTGGAGGTTCGAGTGGGAGTGATACCAGAAGGTACCGGACTGGATCACCGGGAACTCATACTGGAAGGTCTCACCGGGCCGGATGCCGGGGAAGCTGACCCCCGGAACGCCGTCCATGTGGAAGGGCAGCAGCACCCCGTGCCAGTGGATAGACGTGTCTTCGTCCAGGGTGTTGGTCACCGACAGCCGCGCCGTCTGGCCCTCGCGCAGCCGGATCAGCGGCGCGGGCAAGGTCCCGTTGACGGTGATGCCGTGACCGGTGCGCCCGCCGACGGTGAACGGCGAATGGCCGACCGTCAGCCGCACGTCCGGTCCGTCGAGTGTGTGCAGGTCTGTCCTTAGGCCCGCTGACCCGCTCTGGGCCCATGCCGGCATCAACCCCTGGGCGGCGAAAAGCCCTGCGCCGCCTGCGAAGCCGCGCAGCAATGCGCGACGGTCTGTTTGAATCGATCTCATGCGTCTGTCTTGGCCCATCTGTCTGAACAAGCCTTACGTCAGAACCGCGCCCGCCCCTCGCGACGGCTGGTCGCAGGGGCTCATTCGGAGGGGCCGAGGCGATCCAGCAAGGCCTTTCGGGCGCGGGCAATCCTCAGTTCGACCGCCTTGGACGACAGTCCCAGTATCCGGCCGATCTCGGCATGAGACCGGCTTTCCAGAACCGCGAGCAGGAGCGGCGCGCGCTGACCGTCGGGCAGTTCATTCAAGGCGCGATTCAGACGCTCCACCCGCCGCCGATCATCCATCCGGTCCTCGGCCCCGGGCGTCGGGTCACCGACTGTCATGGCTTCCGGCGCGTCCAGGCCCATGACGCCCCTCACGAGACGACGCACGCGGCGGCGACGGCTCCAGTCCCGGCATTTGTTCAGGGCGATGGTGCGCAGCCAGGCTCCGAACGGCCGTTCGGGATCGTATCGACGAATCGACAGCCAGGCGGCGGCATAGGTCTCCTGGGTCAGGTCCAGCGCCTCGTCCGGGTCGCCGACGTAACGGCTGACGAACCGATGCAACTCACCCTTCGTCGCCGTCATCAGGCGCGAAAACGCCGCCCGGTCTCCCAGGGCGGCCTGGCCTTCGTCGGTGTCGCCAGCCCCCACGCTCGTGTCAGTCGGCGTCGGCGCGCAGGGTCTCGACCACCGCGCGGTCGAACTCTTCCGCCTGCCGGGGCGTCAGCACGGCGCGCATCTCGAACACATGACGGATCGTCGCCATCTGAAGATCACCCATGGCGGTGTGGAAGTGATCGACGGCGGCCTGAACTTCGGGCGTCTCGCCTTGGCTGGCGGCAATCGCAGCCGACAGTTCCGCATTGGCCTGTCGTACCTCGGCTTCCAGTGGCGCTCGCCGCTCGGCGAACGCCGCTTCGATCTCGTCCAGACGCCGATCCTGTTCCGGGCTCAGGTCCAGCCTTTCGTGAACGAGGTGGTGGAGGTCGGCGGGCCTGTCCTGCCGCGCCTGTATGGTCATTGCACCCCAGGCCGCGGCCGCGCCTACGGCGGCGGCCAGCACGGCTGTGACCAGTGTGGACTTCAGCCCGCTCATCCGAGGGTGCTCCGGATACCAAGGGGTGTCGCTGCCATGCGGGGGCTGAAGATAGACAGTTCGCTGCGACCTGTTTCGACTGTCGGCGCCGTTACGCCACCGGCGACGCCGCCGATGGCCGCCGCGATTCCAAGCGCCGCGAACCGCAGCGATCGCTCACGTGTCCTGACTTGCGCCTGCTGCACGCGCTGCCAGACGCCGTCTTCCAGACCGTCGAGAGAGGCGGTTTCCACAGGCGGGCCCCGTGCAATCAAGTTATCCAGTTCGACCATGCCGATCGTCTCCATGGGTTCCGCACATCTACGCACGGTCCCTGTCCGCCCCTCGCAAGAGGGTGCTGTCCTCGCCGCACAAATAGAGCATAGTCACACTCCTTCGCCACCGAGAGCCCTTCATGAAGCGCCTGATCCTCGCCGCCGTCCTCGCCGTATCGGCCTCCGTCATCGTGACCCCCGGTGGCGCTGTCTCATCCGCGTCAGCCCCGGCCGATGATGAAGCGGCGCGCCCCGCCATCGCCGTCGTGGAAGCCTTTCATGCCGCCCTGGGGTCGGGCGACGCCGAGGCTGTCCTGGCCCTGCTCGCCGAGGACGTCGTGGTGCTGGAAGAGGGCGGTGCCGAGCGCTCGCGCGAGGAATACGCAGGCCATCACCTGCCCGCAGACATGGCCTTCGCCGCCGCCACCACCGCCGAGGTCACGCGCCGAGCGGCCCGGGTCGAGGGCGACGTCGCCTGGGTGCTGACCGAGGGCCGCACGACCGGCGCGTTCAATGGCCGGCCCGTCGACCGGCTGACCGCCGAGACCATGATCCTGCACCGGGACGGCGACGTCTGGCGTATCCGCCACATCCACTGGTCGTCGCGCGCGCCGCGCTGATTACATCGACGCCGGCGGCATCTGCACGCCCATCGCCGCGACAAGCCCCAGAAGGACGAGGCCGGCCGCCATCTCCAGGCCAATGCTGAGCTGCAGTCTCCGAACAGGCCCGTCGGTCGGGGTATCATGCGTGATGGCCCGCGCCAGGGCGGGCGTCAGGGTGAAGCGGTTATGCGCCGCCAGCCCGACCATCAGGATAAACAGGGCCAGCTTGCCCAGGAGCAGCAGGCCCCAGGTCGAGCTTGCAACCCGGACCACGCCGTCAATGCCGATCAGAAAGCCGGCGTTGATCAACCCTGTGAGCACCAGCACCGAAACGGCTGCCGAGCCGACCGTGGCGAACCCGGCAAGGGCACGCGTCGTCGTCTCGATCTCGCCTCCGAAAGGACGACACAGCCGCATGCAGAATCCTGCCAGCGCGCCCAACCAGACGGCGGCCGCCAGCGCATGAATGATGTCGGCGATCAGGTGGATGAGCCCCCCGGCTCCCTCGCTGGCCGCCCCGTGGCCGCTCCAGGCGAAGCTGGCTGTAGCCCCGGCGAACGCCGCGACAGCCATCAACTGCGCGACCTTCCTGTCCTGTCCGAACATCGAGATCGCGACCCCTGTCAGGGCCAGTATGGCGCGGGCGATGTGCGCCATGCCCAGACTGGTGGACTGGATCACGTAACCGATTGAAGCGGGGTCTGCGGCTGCTGCCCAGCCGCCTGCCATCATGGCCGTCTGAGCCACAAGGCCAGCGGCCGCCCCGACCGCCAGAAGCAGCCCGGCGGTGATGGCGACCCGACGCACCGAACGCGAAGGGACCGGTCCCGACGCATAGATCCGGAACAGTGGCAGTCCCAGCGCCACGACCGCCGCAGCGAACTGGAGCCACCTTAGGACGACGACGGTCAGGTCGATCGGCACGTCAGCGGACGGTGAAGCTGTAGTTTCCCGTCATGCGGTGACCGTCGGCCGCCGCGATGGCCCAGGTCACGCGATAGGTCCCGGCCGACAGCGGCGCTGCGAACGACCCGCCCAACGTCTTGCCGTCCTCCGACACCGTTTTGGTCAAGGCGATGGCGCGCCCCCGCCCGTCCTCGACCTCGACGTTGGAGAACGGCGCGGCGAACCGCTCGCTGAACGTCAAGCTGATCGTGCGGGGCGCCGACACAACCGCCCCGCTCGCGGGCGTAGCCGACACCAGACGGGCGTGGCTCAATACGGGTGAGGCAGACAGTGCCAGGGCGGAAGCGACCGCAATCGGCATAAATCGGATCATGGAGAACTCCTTCAACGAGAACCCCTACGTCGGTGCCAGATTCTTCCCTCGAATTCGAGGCCCCGGAGCAGACCCGCGCGCCGGCGCTGCCCGGGGGGCTGAGCGTCAAGCAGCGGGAGCGCTGGCTTCTGCAAAGGCGTCGGCTGCCTGACGGGCGGGCTGCGCGGTGGTCGCGGCCGTTGCCGGGCGGACCACGATGCCGACCAGCCTATCCTCGGTGCTGTCAGGCAAACGGTGCTGTCAGTCTGACGGCAACTTGTCTCCGTTGAACGCCGGTGGGGGAGGGGAGACAAGCCTCAGGCGGCGAGCGCCTTCCACTCAGCCAGAGCAGCTGAGCGTCGGCCCTTGTAGTCGTCCCGGCTGATGAGATGGCGGTCCTAGTTGAAGAGGTTGTGGAAGGCGGCGGGGAGGAAAACTGCGCCGGGCGACAAACGCGTGACGCACACGCCGTGTCACGGCCGGCGGCAGGGTTGGCCGCTCAGGGTGCTGTCAGTCCAACGACAACTCGTCTCCACCAGGCGCAGACTGGGTAGGGGCCGCAGAGCCTATCCGGCGAGCGTCTTCCACTCAGCCAGGGCGGCTGATCGTCGGGCTTTGTAGTCGTCTCTGCTGATGAGGTGGCGATCCTGGTTGAAGTGGTTGTGGAAGGCGGCGTGGACGGAGCTGAACTTCTGCAATGTCTTCATCTGCCGGAAGCGGAGCATGGCCCGTTCTCGTCGTCGGAAGGACCGGTGTGAATTCTCACACCGGTTGTTGACCCTTATCGTTGATATTCAATGGGGTAGGCGATGGCGGACAGAGAGGGATTCGAACCCTCGGTACGCTTTCACGTACACACGCTTTCCAAGCGTGCGCGATCGACCACTCCGCCACCTGTCCATTTCCACATCGCGGAAACGCGCGGGCAGTCGACCCGCGAGAGGCGAGGCTGATAGAACAGACTGGCCCTCTCGGCAAGCGGGGGGTGGCACCCCATATGCCGTGTCTTCCCTGTTTTGTTCGAGAACCGCCATGCTGACGCAAAAGACCCAGATGCCCACGGCCGAAACCGCCCTGCCGGGCCGCGCCGAGCCCCTGCCCACCGATGAGTGGCATTTCGTCAGCGGCCATCCGCTGAAGGGGCCGTACCCGGAGGGGTTCGAGACGGCGGTGTTCGGCATGGGCTGTTTCTGGGGCGTGGAGCGCATCTTCTGGCAGCTGCCGGGGGTGTGGGTGACGGCGGTCGGGTATTCGGGCGGGGTGACCCCCAATCCCACCTATGAGGAGACCTGCACCGGGCGCACCGGCCATACCGAAGTGGTCAAGGTGGTGTTCGACGCCGAGGTCATTTCCTACGGCGACCTGCTGAAGGCCTTCTGGGAGAACCACGACCCGACCCAGGGCATGCGCCAGGGCAATGACATCGGCACCACCTATCGCTCGGCCATCTATTACGGCGACGAGGGCCAGAAGGCCGAGGCCGAGCGGTCGCGGGAGGCCTATCAGGCGGCGCTGGCCAAGGCCGGCCGGGGCGAGATCACGACCGAGATCGCGGCGCTGGGACCCTTCTATTATGCCGAGGACTATCACCAGGGGTATCTGGCGAAGAACCCGGCGGGCTATTGCGGCATCGGCGGGACCGGCGTGGTCTGCCCGATCGGCGTTGGCCCCAAATTCGAGACAGAGGGGGCCTGATCGATGGACCGGGCGGGGATCGGCCGGGTGTGTCTGGCGCTGCCGGCGACCACGCTGGCCCATTCGTTTGGCGAGGATCACGACGTCTACAAGGTCGGCGGCAAGATGTTCGCCATCGTCGGCGGCGAGGGCGCGCTGAGCTTCAAGGTCTCGGACATCGCCTATGAGGTGCTGACCGAAGCCGGATACGCGGCGCCTGCCCCCTATATGGCGCGGGCGAAATGGGTGCAGGTGGCGGATCCGGCGAGCTGGGATGAGGGCGAGCTGGCCGATCATCTCAAGACCGCCCACGCCCTGATCGCGGCGAAGCTGACGAAGAAAGCGAGGGCCGAGCTGGGGCTGGGGTAGGGGCGGCTCGTCCTGCAAATAAACACCGTCTGAACCGTCTGAACCGTCTGAATGCTCTGAAATGGTGCCTTCTCCCTTGGGGGGGAGAAGGGCACGGCTGTCTGCCTCTCGCCCTTGGGGCAGAGGTGGAGGGCAGGCGGAGCGCCGGGCCTTCGCCCGGAGTGAATGAGTATTACCGTTTCGACGAAAGCTGACGCTCCGCGCGGTGGTTTTCCGGAAGCTTGCGTCGGGTGGCCGTGTTCGGGCCTTACCGCAGCGCCCCCGGCGGGCGGGGATGTCCTGCGACACCTCCCGGAACGGTCGAGTATCCCCCTCGACCCAATGTTTTTGGGGCCTACCGTTCGCGCCGCGGGCGCTCACTGCTTGAGGCCCGAAGTTTGATCGGCGGTGTCCCAACAACCCCGCTCCATCCGCTCCCGCCGCTCACAAGGTCGCAGGCCTTACGAGCCCTCCGTGCGACGGGACGGAGGGAGTGTGGCACACGGCTGGACCTGGTCGGGAAGAACGGTCCGGGAAACGGTGGGGGCGTTGAAAGGGCGGGGGAATTCGGGGGCGACTATCATAACTGAGGCGCTCAACCCATCATCATTGTCCCTTCTCCCGATGGGAGAAGGTGTCGCGCGAGCGACGGATGAGGGGCGACGGTGTCAGTCGGCGCAAGCCGTGGCAGGACCGGTGCGACGGCTCACGCCGAGGGAGGCGGAGAGCCCCTCACCCCCAACCCCCTCTCCCGCCGGGAGAGGGGGCTTAAGGGAGGGGTTCATCACAGCGAACACAGCGAGGACACGGCGACCACAGCGGGGGCAGCGGGCTCGACCCCGCTGTGTCCGCTGTGAAAGTGCCGTGGTCGCTGTGATGAACCCGCATCGCGGACGACTACTGCTTCGCCCGCTGTTCCTCGATCCAGCGGTTCATGTGGGCGTCGAGCAGGGCGAGGGGGAGGGGGCCGGGGACCAGCAGGGCGTCGTGGAAGGCGCGAACGTCGAAGTCTTCGCCGAGGGCCGTCTCCGCCCGGGTGCGGATCTGGCGCAGGCGGATCTCGCCGATCTTGTAGGCCGTGGCCTGACCGGGCCAGCCGACATAGCGCTGCAGTTCGGTCTCGATGTTGTGGGGGGCGAGCGCCGAGTTGTCAGTGAAACAGGTGCGGGCCTGTTCGACGGACCAGCCCATCCAGTGCATGCCGGTGTCGGCGACGAGGCGGCAGGCGCGCCACATCTCATAGCTGAGGCGGCCGAAGCGTTCGTAGGGGGTGCGGTAAAAGCCCATCTCCTCGCCGAGGAATTCGGCATAGAGACCCCAGCCCTCGGTGAAGGCGGTGACATTGGCGTCGCGCCGGAAATAGGGCTGGTCGGCGGCTTCCTGTTGCAAGGCAATCTGCAGATGGTGGCCGGGCACGGCCTCGTGCAGCGTCAGGGCCGGGAGTTCGTAGAGCGGGCGCTGGTCGAGGCGTGAGGTGTTCACCATATAGCCGCCCGCGATGCCGTTCCGCATCGAGCCGGAGAAGTAGCGGCCGGTGGTGTAGTTGGCCTCGATCTCGGCGGGCACGGGACGGACGCCGTAAGGCAGGCGGGGCAGGGTGCCGAACAGGGCGGGTAGGCCGTCATCGGCGCGCTTGGACATTTCCGACGCCTTTTCCAGCAGCTCCTCGCGGGTGGAGGCGTAGAACTGCGGGTCGGTGCGCAGGAAGGTCAGGAAGCCGGGGAAGTCGCCGGTCCAGCCGGCGGCGCGCATCTCGATCTCCATGCGGGCCCGGATGCGGGCAACCTCGTCGAGACCGATCTGGTGGACCTGGTCGGGGGTCAGGTCGGTGGTGGTGTAGCCACGCACCAGCCAGGCATAGATGTCACGGCCGCCGGGGCGGTGAACCAGACCGGGGGTCTCGGGCGCGACCGGCAGATAGTCGTCCTTGAGGAAGTCCCGCCATGCGCGGCGGCGCGGCTGGATGTGGTCGCGGACGATGGATTCGGCCCGGGCCTGATACGCGCGGCGCTCGCCCTCGGGGATCGAGGCCGGAAGGTTGGCGGTGGGGCGCAGAAGCGGGTCGGTGGCAGCGGTCAGGGCGGCGTCGGTTTCGGCCAGCAGCAGAGCGCTTTCGACGACCGAGCGCGACTGGAGCAGGCCGGTGTCGAGGCCTCGGCGGGCATTGGCGAGGGTCGCGTCAAACAGGGGGCCCATGTTTTCCAGCCGGGTCAGCCAGGCCTCGACATCGTCGCGGTCGGTCAGGCGGGCCGAGCCGGCGATATAGGCCGCCGACTGGCCAAAGCCGCCTTCGGAGTTGAAGGCCATGCGCGAGACGTCGAGGTCGATGCCCTCGATGGCGCGGGTGATCAGCCAGGTGGCAAAGGCGTGGTTCTGGGCCTCGGCCGGGCTGAGGGCCGTGACGTCGATGGCGGCCAGCCGGTCGGACAGGGCGACAAGCTCAGGCCTGCGGGCCAGCTCGCCTTCACGCGAGAGGTCGGGTAGGCGGGATTTCGCGGCCTCGTCGCCTTCCTGTGAGGCGCCGAAGGGGTCGTGCCGTTTGAGGAAGGCCTCATAGTCTGTGATGACGGCGGCCAGGGCCTGGCTGGCGGTAGGGGCTGTGACGGCGGCGGGGGAGGCCGGGTCGGCTGCGGGTGTCGCGCAGGCGGAGACGCCGATCATGAGCGCTGCGAGCGCCGTGGCCAGAACCGGTCTGTTCATTGGTCATTCCCCCAGAAGTCGAGCGGGCAGTCGAGACGAGGGGGACCGTCCCGTCAAGCGGAGGCTCAGCCGCAGTAGGCGAAGAAGCGCTCTATGCCGTCGGTGGAGGTCGGGTGGGCCACCATCAGGGCCCGGCCCTCGGCGTCGTGAAGGCCCAGCCAGCCCAGCCTGCGAAACCGCTGGAACACCGGGGGCGTGGTCGGGGCCTCGGCCAGGACCTCGCCGTGCTCGAACAGCTCGGAAGGCTCGATGCGCCCGGTGAAGCGCTCGGTCTCGCCGCCGGATTCGAGGTAGATGACGGGCTGGCCATCGGCATCGGCGGGACGGAACAGGTCGAGGCGGCCGCTGTCCTTGTTACAGGCGAGGGACAGCCAGACGTCGTCGCTCTCGGCCCGGCCATAGGCGAGGGAGGCCTGATCGTTCTCGACGTAGAAGGCCCAGTCGTGATCGGCGATCGGCTGGGGTGCGGAATCCGGGGTATCGGTCGGGCTGAGGGCTGTGGGCGCGGGGTCCATCGACGCGCAGGCGCCCAGCGTCAGAAGCGCGACGAGGAGCGGCAGTGAGGTGGCGCGCATGATGTCCCCCGAGCCGTCGGGCTCAACCCGCACAGATTTCCGTGAAACGGCGCAGCTTTGCAAGGTGGGGGCGCGAGAAGGTGATCGTACGCGTCTGGTCGCCGGCCACCACTTCCAGCGATCCGGTCGCCGTGAAGTTGGCGATGGCTGGATGATCGGTGCGCAGGGTCAGGGAGAAGGGATCGGAGCCCTCGCCCGCCGCCATCTGGGCCGTGCCGCTGGCGTCGCCGGAGCGGAAGTTGGCGAACCCTGCACGGGCCGGCAAGTCATAGAAGCTGACCACGACCCGGCCCGAGCCGGGGGCGCAGGCGAGGGTGGTGGTCAGGCGATCAGTGTCGGGGATTTCACGGGCGAGGACGGTCTCGCGCGTGTCCTCGTAAAGGGACCAGACCCAGCCGTCGGCCTGGGCCAGACCAGTATGCAGGGCCAGTATCGCAGCCAGCGTAATCATCATGGTTTCCCTCTCCCGAACGGAGAAGAGATGATCAGGCCGGGGCCGTTCCGCAAGAGGCGAAGAACGTCTTCACGGCTTCCTGATCGGTCGCGTCCGAGCCGATAGCGACCTTTCCCTGATCGCTGACGACGGTCATCTTGCCCGTGGCGGCGAGGTCAGCGAGCGCGGCATCGTTCCGTGCGATCTCGGATTCGTGCAGGACGCCGCCGGTCATGGGGTCCTGATAAGAGGTCTGGCCGGTGGCCGTATCAGCCTCGGCGCGGACCGAGCCGAGCGTCGACACCTTGTCCTCGCCGGGGGTGCACATCAGGATCAGCACCAGCTGGTCGGAGTTGGCGACGCCATAGGCCAGTTTGGCGGTGTCGCCCTCGGTGTGGAAATGCCAGTCCATCGCGGGCGTCGCAGGCGCGGCTTCGACCGGAGCCTCAGCCACGAGCATGATCGGAGCCGCCGCAACGCCGTCTTCGGCGGTGTAGCTCTGGGCCGCGTGGGCGACCAGGCCCAGGGCGGCGACGGCGGGGATCAGAATCTTGAACATGCGAACACCTCTCTGGCGAGGGAAACGCGGTTGGCCGTTAACGGTTCACGGCCAAGCTTCGACCCCCGGCAGAAATTGCCGGGGGTGAGCTTTGGGGTGTGGGGGCGGGGCTCAGAAGGGGCTGAAGCGCTCGACCAGGGACTGAGCCGCGGGGGTGGCCTGCATGCGGCTGATGTCGCCACGGCCGCCGTAGGAAATGCGGGCCTCGGCGATCTGGGTGTGGTCTATGCTGTTGGCCGAGGAGATGTCCTGTGGCCGGACGATGCCGGCGATGGTCAGCTCGCGCACCTCGCGGTTGGTGCGGACCTCCTGACGGCCCTGGATGATCAGATTGCCGTTGGGCAGGACATCCGTGACGACGGCTGCGATGGTCAGGTTGACGCGCTCGGAGCGGTTGACGCTGCCGGAGCCGGCGGCATTGGCCTGACCTTGGACGCCGACCATGTTGGCCGGGTCGAAACCGCCCGGGAAGGCCTGGCCGATGCTGCTCTCCAGTCCGAAGAAGTTGGTGACGCCGCCCGAGGCGTCATTGGTACGGGACCGCTCGGTCGAGTTCTGTGTCTGGGCGCGGTCGTCGATGTCGATGCGAACCGTGACGATGTCGCCGACATAGCGGGCGCGCTGGTCGCCGAAGAAGGTGCGGGCCCCCGTGCGCCACAGGCTGTTGGCGCTGGCGGGGCGGGCTTCGGGCGCCGGCAGATACTGCTGCTGCACCGGAACGAGGGCCGCCGGATAGCCGATCGGGGCCAGTTCAGGGCCGCGCACCGCCTCGATCGCGGTCGAGCAGGCGCCCACCGACAGGGCAGAGAGGGCGGTCAGGGTCAGGACGATACGCATGGGAATCCTCTCAGCGGGACGGATCAGCGGGATTGGGCGCGGAAGGTACGGGCGGCGGGGCCGACCATGGCCTGACCGGGGGCGGTGGCGATGGCCTCGATGGTCCGGCCGGACTGCAGGTTCAGGATGGGCACGGGCTCGCCGATGGCGGCATCGCGGGTGGCCCGGCCGGTGATGGTCAGGGTCAGGCCCTGATCGACATAGGCGACCTGGACCATGTCATTGCGGGCGATGACCTGGGGCTGGGCGAGGTCGCGGCCCAGCACCGGCGTGCCGGAGCGCAGGGCCCGGCGCGCGGACAGGCCGATGACCTCCTCGGCGTCGGCCGGGCCACCGACGGGCGCGCGGTGGGCCTGAACCTCGGTCCAGGCGAGGTCCTCGGGGCGGATGATGTCACCGGCGGCGAGGCTGCGGGTCCAGGTCAGGACTTCGACGGTCTCGCCCGGGCGGGCCGCGGCAGAGGTGGCCGACGGGGCTGCGGGTGTCGTGCTGCCCTGACGGACGACCACCCGGCGCAGGCCGCGCGGGTTCGACCATGCCAGACCGGCCTGGTGGGCGCGCGACTGGACCATGCCGGCGTCGAGCACGACCGTCGGGCCAGCGCGGCGGGCGATGACGATATCGGCAGCGGCACCGGCGCCCTCGAACAGTTCGCCGAGCGTGACCTGACCGTCGTCGTCGACCGGATTGTCGCGCAGGGTGACCGGCGCCGAGGCCAGCGCCGCCGAAGCGGCAAAGGCAAGGCAGACGCCGAGCGCGAGGCGGCGGATGAGGCGAGAGGCGAGGCGAGCCATCAGCCCTTCACCTGGGCCGAGACCGACATCATTTCGTCGGCGGTCGAGATGACCTTGGAGTTCATTTCATAGGCGCGCTGGGCGATGATCAGGGCGCTGATCTCGGAGACGGCGTCGACGTTCGAGGCCTCGGTATAGCCCTGCAGCAGCTGGCCGAAGCCGGGCTCGCCCGGGGCGCCCGGGGTGGCGGGGCCGGAAGCGGCGGTTTCGAGCAGCAGGTTGTCGCCGATGGCCTCGAGGCCCGCTTCATTGAAGAAGGTGGCGATCTCGATCTGGCCGACGACGGTCGGTTCGGTCTGGCCGGCCTGGATGATCTGGACCTCGCCCGCCTTGGAGATGAAGACGTCGATGGCGTCCTGCGGGATGCTGATCGCGGGCTCGACGGGATAGCCATCGTCGGTGACGACCTGGCCCTCGCCATTGACCGAGAAGTTGCCGGCGCGGGTGTAGGCGGTCTCGCCCGAGGGCATGGTGATCTGGAAATAGCCCTTGCCGTCGATGGCCAGGTCCAGCCGGTTGCCGGTCTGGGTGGGGGTGCCCTGTTCGGTGATGCGGTAGACGCTGCCGGCCTTCACACCGGCACCGATCTGGATGCCGGTCGGGACCACCGTGCCCTGCGCCGAGGAACTGCCGCCCATGCGTTCGACGTTCTGGTACAGCAGGTCCTGGAACTCGGCCCGCTGACGCTTGAAGCCGACCGTGTTCATGTTGGCGATGTTGTTGGAGATGACCTCGACGTTCAGCTGCTGGGCTGACATGCCGGAGGCGGCGGTGCGTAGCGCTCTCATGGGATTGCTCTCCTTGAGGGGGAAGGGGGAAGGGGACGGGTCGGCATCAGCCCACGCGCCCCAGCCGCTCGACGGACTTGCGGCTCAGTTCGTTGCTCTGTTCGATCATTTTCGAGATGCGCTCATAGCTGCGGCTGATCTCGATCAGATTGGTGATTTCGAGGATGGGATTGACGTTGGAGCCCTCCAGCATCCCCTGATGGATGCGGGCGTCGGGGGCGTCCATCGGCTGGGCATTCGAGGTGTTGCGGTACAGGCCGTCGCCGGCTTTTTCGAGCACCGACAGGGTGTCGAAGCGCACGACGGTCAGGCGTCCGACGATCTGGCCGTCCTGACTGATGGTGCCGTCCCCGGCCACCTGGGGGGCACCGCGTGCCGGGTCGAGCAGGATCTCGCCGCCGTCGCCGAGCACCGGCAGTCCGGCGGCGGTGACCAGCAAGCCCTCGGGGCTGATGGTGAAGGCGCCGTCGCGGGTATAGGCCTCGGCGTCACCGTCCTGGACCGTGAAGAAGGCGCCGTCGCCCTCGATGGCGAAGTCGAGAGTGCGACCGGTCTGGGACAGGGCGCCCTGGCCATAGTCGCGACCCACGCCCCGATCGAGCACAAAGCTGACCCCCGGACGCACCGCGTCGTTGCGGGCCCCCTGGCCGATCTCGGTGCCGACCATCAGCTGCTCGACCTTGAAGCCGGTGGTGTTCGCATTGGCGATGTTGTTGGCCACGATGTCGAGCTCGCGGCGCAGCGTCATCTGGCGAGACAATCCGATGTAGGCGACGTTTTCCAAGGCGGAACTCCTTCGACCGGGGTGTCGCAAGGGCCGTGCCAATATAGTTAACGCATTAAAATCAATATGATAATGAATTGGGCACGTCGGGCACCCGGCAGGAAATGCCGGTTCTAAACGCCCCGTTAACCAAAACCCGCTTCTTTGGGCCGGTCAGAGTGGGGCCATAGCGCATGCTGAAATTTGGCAAGAAGAAAAAGGCCGAGGGGACGGATGTCGCCGTGGCCGAAGGCGCCGGCGAAGGTGGCGACGGCGAGGGCGAAGCGCCCGCCAAGAAGAAATTGCCGCTGCTGTTCATCATCATTCCCGTCGCCCTGCTGGTGCTGGGGGGCGGGGGCGCGGGCGCCTTCTTCATGCTGTCGCCCAAACCTGCGGCAGCCGATGGCGCCGAGGGACACGAGGCGCCCAAGGACGACGGCCACGGCGACACGAAGAAGGCCGACAAGGGCGGCGGTCACGGCGGCAAGGGCGGCGGGGAGCCGGACCCCGCGCTGGGCAAGATCACAGAGGGGCCGGACGGCGTAACCTTCTACACCCTTCCCGACATGGTGGTGAACATTCAGACCGCCGACGGTCGGCCCGCCTATCTGAAGCTGCGGCTGACGCTGGAGCTGGAGGATGCCCACCTGGCCGATCAGCTGATGGCCGAGATGCCGCGCCTGCAGGACATGTTCCAGGGGTTCCTGCGCGAACTGCGCACCGAGGATCTGAACGGCTCGGCCGGCAATTTCCAGCTGCGCGCGGAAATCCTGCGTCGGGTCAATCTGATCCTGGCGCCCGGGAAGGCGGAAGCCGTGCTGATCGAAGAAATGCTGGTGAACTAGGATGGCCGAGGCCGCGCTCGCCGATACCGAGGACGATCCGTTCGGCGGCACCGAATCCGGTGACGGTCGTGCCGGCCTGATGCCCGAACGGGTCCTGAATCAGGAAGAGATCGACAGCCTGCTCGGCTTTGACATGAGCGGCGACGACGAGGAGCGCTCGGGCATCCGGGCGATCATCAACTCGGCGCTGGTCAGCTATGAGCGCCTGCCGATGCTCGAGATCGTCTTTGACCGCCTGGTGCGGTTGATGACGACCTCGCTGCGCAACTTCACCAGCGACAACGTCGAAGTCAGCCTCGACAACATCTCGTCGATCCGGTTCGGCGACTATCTGAACTCGATCCCGCTGCCGGCGATCCTGGCCGTGTTCCGGGCCGAGGAGCTGGACAACTATGGCCTGCTGACGGTCGATTCGAACCTGATCTATTCGATCGTCGATGTGCTGCTGGGCGGGCGGCGCGGCACGGCGGCGCTCAGGATCGAAGGGCGGCCCTATACGACCATCGAGCGGGTGCTGGTGCAGCGCATGGTCGAGGTGGTGCTGAACGATGCCAAGGCGGCATTCGAGCCGCTGACGCCGGTGCATTTCAACCTCGACCGTCTGGAGACCAATCCGCGCTTTGCGGCCATCGCCCGACCGGCCAATGCGGCCATTCTGGTCAAGCTGCGCATCGATATGGAGGACCGCGGCGGGCGCATCGAGCTGTTGCTGCCGTACGGCACGCTGGAGCCGATCCGCAAGATGCTGCTGCAGCAGTTCATGGGCGAGAAGTTCGGCCGCGACAACATCTGGGAAGGCCACCTTGCGACCGAGCTGTGGACCACGGGCACCGAGGTGCGTGCTGTTCTGGACGAGCAGCAGGTCCCCCTGTCGCGGGTGCTGAACCTCAAGGTTGGCGACACCCTGATGCTGAATGCGACGCCCAATTCCGAAATCTCGATCCGCAGCGGCACCATCCCGCTGACGACGGGACGGATGGGCCGCAAGGGACAGAATATCGCCGTGCGCGTCGAGGCGCCGGTGCGGGCGGAGATCGCCGAGCGGCTGACCAAACACAGGGATCTGTCATGATCGGAACGGTTCTGGATGCCATACTGATGCTGCTGCTGGTCAGCGCCATCGCCTATGGCGTGCGACTAGATCGTCGTCTGAAGGCGGTCCGCGAGGGTCAGGCGGCGTTCGCCGGGGCGATTGCGGAGCTGAACAGCGCGGCCGGGCGGGCTGAGTCAGCGCTGAAGACCCTGCGCGAGGCGGGTCAGGAAACCGATCTGCTGCACGACCGCATCGTCAAGGCTCGGGCCCTGAAGCAGGAACTGGAGGGCCTGCTGGCGCGCGAGGGCCGCGAGGTCCGTACCGCGATGGCCGCAGTACCCGCCGCCGAGCCTAAGTTGAAGATGGCGCCGGGCGCCGATCCCGCGACCGACCTTTACGGCAAGCTGGAGAGCCTGGCCGTCGCCCCGGATGTGCCCGGAGAGGCGGCGGAACGCTTTGCCCCCGTGCTGCAGGCGCTGGCCGCTAACCACGCTGCGAAACAAAGCCTGAACCGCGCGCGGCGCAGTCTGGATGAAGACCTGTTTGCTGCCTGACCCCTCCTTTCGCGCTCTCTGAAAGACCCTGATGTCCAAGCTGCCCCGCCTTCTGCCCCTCGTTGCCATCGCCATCGGCGGGGTGATTGCCGTGCGTGCAGCAAGCACCATGCCGGGCATGTTCCAGGGGGCGGTGGCCTGGGCCGAGGAAGCCGTGCCCGCCGAGGGAACGCAGAACCCCACCCCGCCGGTGACCGGGGTCTGCACCCTGACCGATGAACAGCTGGCGGATCAGGCCGGGATTTCACCGGCGGAGCTTCGCGTCATCCAGTCGCTGTCGGGCCGTCGCGTCGAGCTGGACGCCCGCGAGGAAGAGATGGCGACCATGCTGCCGCTGCTGATCGCGGCCGAGCAGAAGATCGACGCCCGTATCGCCGAGCTGAATGCCGTCAAGGGCGAGGTCGAGGGCATGCTGGGCCAGCTGGACGAGAAGGAACAGGCCGAGGTCGACCGGCTGGTGCAGGTCTATTCGGCCATGCGTCCGCGCGATGCCGCAGCGGTGTTCACGACGCTGGACGATGAGGTCCGCCTGCCGGTGGCAGCGGCCATGCGGCCCCGGGCTCTCGCAGCCATCATGGCGCAGATGCCGCCCGCCGAGGCGCGCGAGCTGACCGAGAAGCTGGCCGGGATGAACACCCGTCCGGATCTGGAAGCGCGGGCGGCCGCCGCGACGCGGGATGCGCCGACGCCCGCGACGACGCCCGCGACGACGCCTGCGGCCACGCCCGCCGCGACCCCGGCCACGCCCCCGGCCACGACGCGCGCACAGCCTGCCCGTCAGCCCGCCCGTTCGACCCCGCCGACGCGTCAGGCCCCGCCGCCCGCAGCGGAGACTCCCGCCCAGCGCGCACCGGCCACCGCTGATGCCCCGGCAAGGGGCCCAGCCCGTCAGACGGTGCAATAGGCGTCCCCTTGCCTTGACCGGCTGAGGCTCTAAGAGGGCGATCTTCGTTTCTCTTCCGCCCGAGGACCCGTCATGTCCGATACCCCGCCCGATCGCCTGTGCGTCGATCCCGACAGCAAATTCCACGATGAGACCGTGCTGGCGCGGGGCGTCGGCATCCGCTTCAAGGGCGAGGAAAAGACCAATGTCGAGGAATATTGCGTGTCCGAAGGCTGGGTGCGCCTGGCCGTCGGCAATCGGGTGGATCGGCGCGGCAAGGCCCTGACCGTCAAGCTGCAGGGACCGGTCGAGCCCTATTTCCAGGACGCCTGAGTAGCGGCGGGCCGATCAGGCTTTGCGCCCCGCCCCTGAGCCGCTAGGACTGCGGCTCCGGTATTCGGGGGAGATGACGATGCGGCTTGCAGCAACAGCTTTGGCGGGGGCGCTGGGTTTGATGGGGCTGGGTGTGGCCTCGTCCACCGTGGCCCAGAGCGCCGAGGACATCCGCATCGCCGAACAGCTGCGCGATCGCGCCCTTGAGGGCAGCGGCGCGTTCGAGATTGTCGAGGAACTGACCACCCGGTTCGGACCGCGCCCGGCGGGCTCGGCCTCGGAACAGGCGTCGGCACAGTGGGGTGCCGAGCTGATGACCGGCATGGGCTTTGCCAATGTCGAGATCGAATCCTTTCCGCTGAAGCTGTGGGAACGGGGCGAGACGCGGGTCGAGATCCTGTCGCCCTTTGCCCAGCCGCTGGTGGCGACCGCGCTCGGTGGGACGATTTCGACCCCGCCGGGCGGGATTGAAGCCGAGGCGGTGATCTTCGAGACCTATCAGGAGCTGCTGGACCAGCCCGAGGGCTCGCTGACCGGCAAGATCGTGGTGGTGCTGCAAGATACGGTGCCGGCCCAGGACGGCCGCGGCTATGGCACCAGTTCGCCCATCCGGGGGCAGGGGCCGTTCGAGGCGGCCAGCCGGGGGGCGGTCGGCTATGTGCTGCGCTCGCTGGGCACCCATGACCACCGCTTTGCCCATACGGGCGCGACCCGGGTCGGCGAGGGCCAGATCCCGGCCTTTGCCATCAGCCCGCCGGACGCCGACCAGCTGCGCCGCGCGCAACGCCTGAGCGATGAGCCGATCCGCATGCGGCTGGTGTCGGGCGCGGGCTTTGTCGCCGATAGCCATTCGCAGAATGTCGTGGCCGAGGTGGTCGGCTGGGAGTTTCCCGATCAGGTGATCGTCATCGGCGGGCATCTGGACAGCTGGGACCTGGGCACAGGCGCGATCGACGATGGGGCCGGCATCGCCATCACCACGGCGGCGCTGAAGCTGATCGAGGATCTGCCGGTGCAGCCGCGCCGCACGATCCGTGTCGTCTGGTGGGGATCGGAGGAGGTCAGCCAGCCGCCGCCCTCGCAGGGTCTGGCCGGGGCGCGCTTCTATGCCGACCGCCGGGCCGATGACCTGGAGATGCACGTCGCCGCCAGCGAGAGCGATTTCGGCGCGGACCGGATCTACAGCCTGGCCCTGCCGGCGGGCGCGGGCGACAGTGATCTGCGCCGGGCCGCCATGCGGGTGCTGACGCCGCTGGGCATTCTGTTCGACGGGGCGCCGGCGACCGGGGGCGGGCCCGACACCACGCCGCTGGTGCAGGCCGGTGTGCCCGCCTTTCGCCTGAACCAGCAAGGCATGGACTATTTCGACTGGCACCATACGGCCGACGATGTGCTGGACCGGATCGATCCCGAGGCGCTGGACCAGAATGTCGCTGCCTGGGCCGCCTTCCTGTGGCTGCTGGCCAACTCCGACATCGACTTCAGGGCCTTACGGGCGGCGCAATAGGCCTCTGGCGAGCGTGGCGAAACTGGTAGACGCAAGGGACTTAAAATCCCTCGACTTCGGTCATGCGGGTTCGACCCCCGCCGCTCGCACCATGGCTCAGCGCTTCTTGCCAAGCTCGGCGGCGATGTCCTTGACGTTGCGGCCGACCTTGCGGTGGGCGGCGGTCAGCTGGTCGCGGGTGACGCCCCAGCGCTTCATCCAGTGCTCGACAGCCTGACGCTCGGACAGGTCCAGCCGGTCCTTGTCGATGAAGCCGCGCTTGTCCTTGAGGCCTGCCATGATCGTCTCCGTTGCTGCGTGGTGCCGTAGCGCGAAATGGGTCGGGGCGCGACCGCGGGGCGTAACTTCGTGTTTCGCGCCAAGAACCGCCCTTAACCCGACGCGCTTTCGTGGGCACAAGGGGGAAATCCCCTCCGTTCGCATGGATATTCGATGAAGAGAGCCCGACACGCCCGGATCGTTGCGACCCTGGGACCGGCCAGCCGGTCGCCCGGCATGGTCAAGACCTTGGCACAGGCCGGGGTGGATGTGTTCCGCCTGAACTTCAGCCACGGCTCGCACGACGACCATGCGGCGGCGCTGAAGGCGGTGCGTGGGGCCGAGATGGCGTTGAAGCGGCCGCTGGGCGTGCTGGCCGACCTGCAGGGGCCCAAGCTGCGGCTGGGCCGGTTCCGGGACGTCGAGATCGACATCAAACCTGGCCACAAGATGCGCTTCGACCTCGACCCCGAGCCGGGCGACGAAAAGCGGGTGCAGATGCCGCATCCGGAAATCTTCAGGGCGTTGCGCGAAGGCATGCTGCTGTTGCTGGACGACGGCCGGGTGCGGCTGCGCGTCGGCAAGCGATCGGACGACTGGGCCGATGTGACGGTCGAAAGCGGCTCGAAGCTGTCGGACCGCAAGGGGGTGGCGGTGCCGGAAGCCGTCATCCCGGTGTCGGCCCTGACGCCCAAGGACCGCGAGGACCTGGCCTTTGCGCTCAGGATCGGCGTCGACTGGGTGGCGCTGAGCTTTGTGCAGAAGGCCGAGGACATGGCCGAGCTGAAGCGGCTGGTGAACGGCAAGGCGGCCTGTCTGGCCAAGATCGAAAAGCCCCAGGCGTTGAACGAGCTTGAGGCTATCCTCGACTATTCCGACGGGGTGATGGTGGCGCGCGGGGACCTCGGTGTTGAGCTGGATCCCGAAGAGGTGCCGGTGGCGCAAAAGGCCATCATTCGCGCAGCTCGCCATCGCGGGGTGCCAGTGATCGTGGCGACCCAGATGCTGGAGTCGATGACCAGTGCCCCCGCACCGACCCGGGCCGAGGCCACTGATGTCGCCAATGCCGTCTATGAGGGGGCTGATGCCCTGATGCTGTCGGCCGAGACGGCCTCGGGCGACTATCCGGTCGAGGCGGTGACCATGATGAACCGCATCATGGAGCGGGTCGAACGCGATCCGGTCTGGCCCAGCCTGATGGATGCCGAACACGCCGGCATGGACGACATCGACGCCGATGCCCTGGTGGCCGCGGCGCGCAAAGCCGGTGAGGCCCAGTCGACCGCCTGTATCGTCGTGTTCACGACGCTGGGCGGCACGGCCCGGCGGATGGCGCGCGAGCGGCCCCTGCACACGGTGCTGGCCCTGACGCCCAACCCGGACACGGCGCGGCGGCTGGCGTTGGTCTGGGGGTTGGAGCCGCGTCTGGGCCGCCAGCCGGACTCGCTGGAACAGGTCACCGACGATGCGGTCAACGGGGCCATGGACTATGGTCTGGCCCAGCCGGGTCAAAGGATCCTGATTCTGGCCGGGACGCCGTTCGGCGCGCCGGGGGCTGCGAATCTGTTGCGACTGGCGCATGCTCCGGCGAAGATGAAACGGCGGAAGTGATCCTCCTCTGCTGAGCGTAGCGAAACTGGGGAGGGGGACCGCGCGCAGCGGGGTGGAGGGGGCGAACCCTGACACCGGCGCTTGTTGTCGCCCCCTCCACCACTCCGTGGTCCCCCTCCCCCGCGGGCGGGGGAGGAGATGAGTGCATGATCAAATATATCGGCTCGAAGCGGGCTTTGCTGGGGCAGGTGACCTCGGCGATCGGCGCGCTGGCGGGGTCGGGGACGACCGTGTGTGATCTGTTCAGCGGGTCGGCCAGGGTTGGGCATGCGCTGAAGCGGGCGGGCTACCGCGTCTGGTCGAATGACCACAATGCCTATGCCCACACCCTGGCCACGGCCTATGTGCAGGCCGACCGGGAGCGGTGGCTCGATAGGGCCTTGGCGGTGCTGGCCGAGCTGCGGACGCTGAAGCCCGAGGCGGGCTGGTTCACCCGGGCGTTCTGTGAGGATGCCCGCTATTTCCACCCGGACAACGGCGCGCGGATCGACGCCATGCGCGAACGGATCGAGGCGCTGGACCTGGAGCCGGACCTGAAGGCCATCGTGCTGGTCAGCCTGATGGAGGCGGCCGACCGGGTCGATTCCACGGCCGGGGTGCAGATGGCCTATATGAAGCAGTGGGCCCCGCGTGCCTTGAAGCCATTGGAACTGCGGATGCCGGATGTGCTGCCGTCGGTGGGGGCGCCATGTCGGGCGACGCAGGCCGATGCGGTCACGATCGCGCCGGAGATCGAGGCCGATCTGGTCTATCTGGACCCGCCCTACAACCAGCATTCCTATCTGGGGAACTATCACTGCTGGGAAAGTCTGGTGCTGTGGGACAAGCCCGAGACCTATGGCGTGGCCAACAAGCGGATCGATGTGAAGACGCGGAAAAGCGCCTTCAACAGCCGGCCCGGGATTGGCCCTGCGCTGGCGGCGGTGATCGAGGGGTTGCGCGCTCCCAATCTGGTCGTGTCGTTCAATGACGAGGGCTATCTGGACCGGGAGGCGCTGACCGGCATGCTGTCGGCGCGGGGGCATGTGCAGGTGATCGAAATCGCCCATCCCCGCTATGTCGGAGCCCGCATCGGCATCCATAACCCGAAGGGCGAGAAGGTCGGTCAGGTCGGGCGTTTGCGGAATGTCGAGTACCTATATGTGGTGACGCCGGAGCCGGTGGCCCTGCCGCACGCAGCTTGATCTGCGGGAACCGTCGGGGTTTGATGCCGTTTGGTCGTCATGCAGACGATCCATGACATTGAGGCGGACGAAATGGGCAGCGAGGCCAGATTTGCGGGCCGGGGTCTGGTCCGGTCGGACCGGGCCATTGACGCCTTTCAGACCGTCGCCTGGCGTGCGCCCGAGCCGCGCCGCGACCGGTTCACGGCAGCCAACGTCGCCGGTCCTGCAGAGGCCGAGAGCGAAGAGATTCCGCACTGGATGATCCTGGTCGGCGGAGGTTTGCTGGCGGCCCTGCTGGGCGCCTTGCTGGGCGGAGCGATGGCGCTTTAGGCGCTCAACCTGTCCTCAATCATCAGCCGTATCGGCGCGAAGGAGCGGCGGTGCTGGCTGCACGGCCCCAGCCGGTCCAGCGCCTGACGGTGTAACGGCACGCCATAGCCCTTGTGCCGGGCAAACCCATAGCCGGGGTGTTCCGCTTCAAGCTCATGCATCAGCCGGTCGCGCGCGGTCTTGGCGAGGATGGAGGCGGCGGCGATGGAGGCGGAGCGCGCATCACCCTTGATGACGGCGACCGAACGGCACCCCACATCCAGCGCATGATTGCCGTCGATCAGGGCCAGCGCGGCGCGTTGCGCCAGACCCTGAACCGCGCGCCGCATGGCCAGTTCGGTGGCGCGCAGGATGTTCAGGCGATCAATCTCCTCGACTGTCGCAAAGGCCACGGACCAGCACAGGGCGCGCGCCTTGATGCCGGCCTCGGCCGCCTCGCGCGCGGCCTCTGACAGCGCCTTGGAGTCGTTCAGGCCCTCGGGCAGATGGTCGGGGTCGAGGATGACGGCGGCCGCGCTGACCGGCCCGGCCCAGGGGCCACGACCGGCTTCATCTACGCCACAGACGAGGCCGTGCGAGGCCCATTCCTGTTCCAGCGTCAGATCAGGTCGCAGCATCAGCCCTGCCCGCCTGAGAGGGGGGCATGCCGATGGCAGGTCGTGACGTGGTCATTGACCATGCCGGTCGCCTGCATGAAGGCATAGACGATGACCGGACCGCAGAATTTGAAGCCCTCGGCCTTCAGCGCCTTGGCCATGGCGATGGACTCGGGGGTCGACGCCGGGACCTGGGCCATGGAGGGCCACTCGTTCTGGATCGGCTGGCCGTCGACGAAGGACCACAGCCAGTCCGACATGTCGCGGCCCTGATCCTGCAGGTTCAGCCAGATGCGGGCGCCCGAAATGGTGGCGTCGATCTTGGCGCCCGAGCGGACGATTCCCGCGTCGTTCAGCAGGCGCTGGCGGTCAGCCTCGCCATAGCGGGCGACCTTTTCCGGGTCGAAATCGTCAAAGGCAGCGCGGAAGGCCTCGCGCTTTTTCAGGATGGTGATCCACGACAGGCCCGCCTGAAAGCCGTCCAGCACCAGCTTTTCCCAGAGGGCGCGCGGGTCGCGTTCAGGCACGCCCCATTCCTGGTCGTGATAGGCGACATAGAGGGGATCGGTGCCGCACCAGCCACAGCGGCCGGTCGTGTCGGGCACGGGCGAGTCGGTCATGGCCGCAAGGTCGCCGAGCTGGCCTCCGGACGCAAGAGTCATGTCCCGTCAGACGCCGGGCGGCGCGCGGTCTGGCAAGGGGTGAAGGTGACCCGCATGCCCTTCCTGATCGCGCTGATTGCCCTCGGCCTTGCCGCTGCATTTGCGGGAGAGGCGCGCGCGCAGGACAGCAAGGCCGTCATGCATCCGCCCGGTGTGGTCGGGGAACTGGGCCAGACCGATCCCGATGCCCTGATCGCCTCGCAGCTATGGCTGGCGGAGGTCTATGAGCGTGAGGGGCTGATCGATGAGGCGATCCAGACCTATGAGGCGGCGCTGCTGTCGATCCTGCAGTTTCGCGGGCAGGGGCATGTGTCGATGGCCGATCCCATGGTGCGGGTGGCGCGCCTGACCGAGGATCCGGAAACGCGGGTGCGGTGGCTGGAAGCGGCCCTGCGGATCCGCGAGGTCGGCTGGGACACAGGCGATGCGCGCCGGATGGTGCTCCGGATGGAGCTGAAGCGGGCGTCTGACTGACGGCTCGCCCCTCTGGCGTGATCTCGAGAGGGCTGCCGACGGAGGTCAGGGGGTGGACAAGTCCTTGCCGAAACGAAACAACAATAGCTCCCACAATCGGAGGATATAACCATGCGTATCGCCCTGTTCGCCGCTGCTGCTGCCGCTCTGGCCCTTGCCGCCTGCTCGCAGGAGACCGGTGACAATGCCGCTGAAACCGCGGACGCCGCCGGCGACACCGTCGCCTCGGCCGCCGAAGACACCGCCGAGAATGCTGACGCCGTGGCCGACAACACCGCCGCTGCCGCCAACGAAGCGGCCGAGGACGTCGACGCCGCCGTCGAGACGCCCGCCGAGTAAACGTTTCACGATCGATAGGGAGACGCGCCCGGAGTTCGCTTCGGGCGCGTTTTCTTTTTTTTAGAGGTCCAACCAGTCTGGCCGTCGGACCGTTGCCGGCGTCCCCTCGACCGTCAGGTTGCCGTCCAACCGGTCGAGACGCAGCAGGGCCATGAGGCGGCCGCCCTGACCGGACAGGGTCTGGCCCGCGCGTCGGTCTCCGTTCAGGACCTCGGAGCCGAAGGGGGGCAGGGGGCCGTCAATGTCGAGGGGCAGCATGCGGTTGCGGATGGCGCCGCGCCGCTTCATGCGCGAGGTCGTCTCCTGACCGATGAAACAGCCCTTGGAAAAGTCGATGCCGTTGAGCAGATCGAAGTCGGCCTCGATCGGATAGGTGGTGTCCTGACCGCCGTCGCGGGCGGGGTCGGGGATGCCCAGCGACAGGCGGTGATCGTGCCAGTCGGCGGCCTCGGCCGAGGTGGGCAGGGGCGCGCCATAGTGGCGGTGGCCGAGATCCGCGAGGCGAGCGTCCGAGGTGCCGGGCGTGTCCGGAGTTGCGGGCCAAAGGACCTGGACGGTGCCGTCGTCCGGCTGGATCGTGACGTCGGCGCGCAGGCGATAAAGCGAAAGCCGCTGGATCAGGGCGTCCCGGCGGTCAGCGGCGACATCGATCAGCACGCCGTCGTCCTGGCCCAGAAGGAACAGGTCGAACAGCAGGCGACCGGGTGGGGACAGCAGGGCGCCGAAGCGCAGCTCGCCCGGCTTGAGGCTCAGGACCTCCTGCGTCAGCAGGCCGTTGAGGAAGGTCCTGGCATCCGGGCCGCTGACCCGGACGAGGGCGCGATCAGGGAGGGAGGCGATGCAGGCGGACATGGTCCACAGATAGGGTGACCGCGGCGGCTTGGCGAGGGGGCGATGCCGCTGCCCGACTGCGAGAATCCGTATACGGTAGGGTTATGCCCTCGGCCTTTCCCGTTCTCTATATCGCCGAAGCCGACCCGGAGATGGCGGTGATGGGCTCGGGCGTGCTCGATCATCTGGCCGAAGCCTTGCCGCAGGCGCGGTTCACCGTGGTGGGATCACCGTCCAGCGCGCCGTTGTTTGCCGGGGTGCCGCGTCTGGACCGGACGCTGGTCCTGAAGGGCGAGGGGCTGGCCGAGCTGACGGGCCTGTGGAACCAGGTGCGGGGCACGCACTGGGGTCTGGTCGTCGATATGCGGGGCACGAAGTTGTCGGGCTGGCTGAGGCGGCAGAAGCGGGCGGTTAGGGGCCAGATGCCGGACGGCCTGCATGCCGTCGAGGCGGCGGCACGCGTGCTGCAGCTGGACGAGGTGCCGGCGCCGCGCCTGCACCCGACGGCCGAGGATCGGGCCGCGGCCGAGGCCCTGCTGGGGACGGGCGAAGGGCCGCTGCTGGCCATTGGGCCCGGGGCGGACTGGATCGGGCGGCTGTGGCCGGCGGAACGCTATGCCAAGGTGGCGCAGGCCCTGCTGGGCGAAGGGGGACCGCTGGCGGGCGGGCGACTGCTGATCGTCGGCGGGGCGGGCGACCGGGATGCCGCCCATACCATCCGGCTGGTGGTGCGGCGCGAGCGGGTGATCGAGGCGCAGGGCAAGCTGCCGCCGCTGGCCACGGTGGCAGCCTTGCAGCGCGCGGACTTTTATCTGGGCGGGGATTCGCTGTGGACCCAGCTGGCGGTGGCGGCGGGTGTGCCGGTGACGGCGCTGTTCGGCCCGTCGGACGAGTCGGTGCGCGGGCCCTGGGGCGGTCAGACCCTGCGGGGGCCGCGGACCTTTGAGGAATTCCGCGTCATGGACCCCCGTTTCGACCAGGCGCTTCAGCATATGATGGACCTTCCGGCCGAGAGGGTGTTGAAAGCCTGCATGCGGCGCCTGACGACCGACGCCGCCTGATCTGACCGGCAGGAGTATCGCCATGGGCAACAGCTATGACCTGATCGTGCGGGGCGGCGAGGTCGCCAATCACGCCGGACGGGGGCCTGCCGATGTCGGGGTGCGCGACGGCAGGATCGCCTTCGTCGGAGACCTGTCCCAGGCCTCGGCCGGAGAGGTGGTGGATGCCGCCGGCCTGACCGTCCTGCCGGGGGTGATCGATACCCAGGTGCATTTCCGCGAGCCGGGTCTGGAGTGGAAGGAAGATCTCGAGACCGGCAGCCGCGCGGCGGCGCTGGGCGGGGTGACCGCCGTCTTCGAAATGCCGAACACGGATCCAACGACCACCGATGCCGATGCCATGGCCGACAAGCTGGCCCGGGCCAGGGACCGGATGTGGACGGACCACGCCTTTTACATCGGCGGCACCCACGAGAATGCGGCCTGGCTGGATGAGCTGGAGCGGCTGCCGGGGTGCTGCGGGGTCAAGGTGTTCATGGGGGCCTCGACCGGGAACCTGCTGGTCGCCGACGATGACGGGGTGCGCGACATCCTGAAGCGGGTGAACCGCCGGGCGACCTTTCATTCCGAGGACGAATATCGGCTGGCCGAGCGGCGCAGTCTGGCGCGGACCGGGGACTGGACCAGCCACCCGGAGGTGCGTGACGTCGAAAGCGCGATCCGCAGCACCCGGCGTCTGGTCGGGCTGGCGCGGGAATGCGGGGCGCGTATCCATGTGCTGCACGTAACCACCGCCGAGGAGATCGAATTCCTGGCGGGGGCGAAGGATGTGGCCACCGTCGAGGTCACGCCCCAGCATCTGACTCTGGACGGCGACGAGGCTTACGAGCGGCTCAAGGCACTGGCCCAGATGAACCCGCCGATCCGCAACCGGCCGCATATCGAAGGGCTGTGGCGGGGCATCGCCCAGGGGGTGGTGGATGTGCTGGGTTCGGACCACGCGCCGCACACGCTGGAGGAAAAGGCCCGGCCTTATCCGGCGTCGCCGTCGGGCATGCCGGGGGTGCAGACGCTGGTGCCGGTCATGCTGGATCATGTGGCGAAGGGGCGGATGACGCTGGAGCGGTTCATCGACCTGACCTCGGCCGGGGCACAGCGCATCTTCAACATCGCCGGCAAGGGGCGGATGGCCGAGGGCTATGACGCCGACCTGACGCTGGTCGATCTGAAGGCGAAGACCGTGCTGAAGCACGCCGACATGGCCACGCGGTCGGGCTGGACCCCGTTCGACGGCATGGAGGTGCAGGGCCTGCCGATGGCGACGATCGTGCGCGGCCGGGTGGTGATGCGCGACGGCGAACTGCAGGACAGCGCCCACGGCCGCCCGGTGCGCTTCCAGGAAACGCTGGCGCCTAGCGCGGCGCGAGGATGAAGCCGGCGATGTCGGGTACGACCGGGGCGGCCAGTGGCAGGTCCGGGTCGGCATAGGCGCGGATGTTGGCGGCGCGCTCGGCGGGGGCGACCTTGAGCACGTGATTGACGCCCTCCCAGACGACGAGGGTGGCGTCGGGCTGCGCGGCCTTCATCGCATCGGAATCGGCCGTCGTGACCTGGATGTCGGTGGTGCCCTGGGCAATCAGCACGGGGCCGTCATACGCGGCGACCAGTTCGCGGGGATCGAGCGCCAGCCACGAGATCAGATAGGGCTGGACCGAAGGCCGGAACAGGGCCTCGAGGCCCGGGACAGATTCGACCTCGCGCCCGGCCTCGAGCTCGGCCAGCGCGGTGAAGGCCTGGGTCCGCATCGGTTCGGGCAGTTGCGGGCCCAGCTGTTCCTCCAGAACGATGCGGGCCGGGCGACCGGCGCCCGCGACCAGCACCAGACCGCAGATGGCCGAGGTGTCGCGTTCGGTGGCGGCAAGCGCCACCAGCGCCCCTTCGCTGTGGCCGATCAGCCAGGCGCAGGGCAGGCTGGCCTGTTCTGCAGCCTGCTCGGCCCAACCGATGGCGTCATCGACGAGGTGGGAGAAACGCAGATCCTGTTCGGCCATGCCGGTGAACAGGCTCTCACCGACGCCGCGCTTGTCGTAGCGGACGGTGGCGATGCCCTGATCGGCCAGTCCCTCGGCCAGCAGGCGATAGGTGGACGACCGGATGCCCTGGGCGCTGTTGCCGTCGCGGTCGGTGGGGCCCGAACCGGCGATGATGACGCCGACCGCGCGGGGTGCTTCGGCCGGAGCCAGCCAGGTTCCGTGCAGGGAGCCGATGTCGGTCTGGTGGGTCACGGCTGTGCCGGGATCCTGGGCGGTCAGGGTCAGGGCGGCGGCGGCGATCAGGGCGGACAGCATGGGGTGTCTCCGTCTTGAAGGAACAGGATCAGAAGGGTTGGCGGTCGGGGTCGTTGCGCCAGACGCGCCAGCTTTCGACCGCCGCGAGGACAACGGCGACCAGCACGGCGACGACCACGGCGATGACGCCGAACGGCTGGGGCATGAAGGGCGCGCTGACCAGACCGAACAGGCCGATCAGGAACAACAGGCGTCCGGCGAGGCGGTTGGACCGTTCCCACGCCAGCTTGCTCTTGAAGGCCCAGGGGGTGCGCACCCCGACAATGGGGTTGGGCCCGACCCGGCCGAGGAAGGCTCCGGTCGCCATCATCAGGACGCTGATGGCCAGCATGGGCGCGAGGGTGCCGATGGAGGTGGCGCCCGACAGGCTGAGGGCGGCGGCGAACAGGGTGGCGCCGGTAAGAGAGATGAGCGTCACAAGCTGGGCAAAACGCAGGGCCCGGCTGCGGGCCGGCTCTGCGGCCTTGCGGGCAAAGTGACCAAGGCCGCCGCTGAGGGCGAGGGTGGCGAGGCCGAGCGCCAGGATCAATGCGCCGACGGTCTCGCGCCCGGCCCAATCGTCAGCGTCGCCATGGACGTTGAAATGAATGGGCATCAGGCCGGTGGGGCCGGCGAAGAAGATCCATAGCCCGAGGCCCAGCAGGATGGCCGAAATGCCGAGAGTGGCCACGTCGATGGCCGAGGCGGGGGCGGATGGGCGGGTATCAGTCACGGTCCTTGTCTCCATCGGACGGGCTGCGGGCCCCGGTGATCGACAGGAGGAAGGCCAGCGCCTCCTCCACAGCGGAAATGTCGAGGCGGTAGCGGATGGTGGTGCCGTCGCGCTCGGGGCTGACCAGTCCGGCCTCCTTGAGGGCGTTGAGGTGACCGGTGACGGTCGGCCAGGTCATGTCGAAGGCCGCGGCAATGTCGCCGGACGCCATGGGACCTTTCCTCAGCATCTCGATGATCCGACGCCGCACGGGATGCGACAGGGCCTTGAACAGGGTGTTCACAGGATATGCCTAATTAGGAAATCCCCTAAATGCAAGGGGTGGATCCTCCCCCGGTTACCGGGGGAGGATCAGAGGCTTAAATGGAAAAGCTGACGCCGCAGCCGCAGCTTGAGGCGGCGTTGGGGTTGCGGATGACGAACTGGGCGCCGGCGAGGTCGTCGACGAAATCGATCACCGAGCCGCTGAGGAAGGGCAGGGAGACGGGATCGACAAGGGCGGTGTGGTCGTCGTTGCGGATGCGGATGTCTTCATCATCGGCGGACCCGACCAGATCGAACCGGTACTGAAAGCCCGAACACCCGCCGCCATCGACCGCGACCCGCAGCATCAGCGGGGTGCCCCTTGCCTCGGACAGGTGGCGCAGACGGGCCGCAGCAGACGCGGACAGCGTCAGACCATGGGCCGCAGCGCGGGCGCCGGCGTCGCCGGTGGTCTCGACCCGGAAGTCTGTGGATCGTTCGGTCATACCGCCCTATATGAGGCCGCCACGGGCTACCGCAATGCCTGTCACCCCATCGGGATCAACTCCGCTGACCGATCGTCGCCTCTCCCCCTATGCCCTGGATGCTGCAAACACGCTGGGACGGCGTGTGCCCGAGCCCGCCAGCCGGACGCGCACGGCCTTTGCCCGCGACCGCGACCGCATCATCCATTCGACGGCCTTTCGCCGGCTGAAGGAAAAGACCCAGGTGTTTGTGGCGCATGAGGGCGACCACTATCGCACCCGCCTGACCCACAGTCTGGAAGTGGCCCAGATCGCCCGGTCGCTGGCGCATGCGCTGCGGCTGGATACCGATCTGGCCGAGGCCGTGGCGCTGGCCCATGACCTGGGCCATCCGCCGTTCGGCCATGCGGGCGAGGACGAACTGCAGGCCTGTATGGCGCCGTGGGGCGGGTTTGATCACAACGTCCAGACGTTTCGCGTGATCACCCGGCTGGAGGAACGCTATCCGGACTTTCTCGGCCTGAATCTGAGCTGGGAGACGCTGGAAGCCGTCATCAAGCACAATGGCCCGGTCGACGGCATGCTGGATCGCCCCTCGTGGAAGCCGGTGGCGGAGTTCTCGAAGGACTGGGACCTGAGGCTGGACAGTTTCGCCTCGCTGGAGGCGCAGGTCGCGGCCATTGCCGACGACATTGCCTACAACAATCACGATGTGGACGACGGGGTGCAGGCGGGCCTGTTCACCCTGGAGGACCTGATGGAGGTGCCGCTGATCGGGCCGATCCTGAAGGGGACGCGCGACGACTGGCCTGATCTGGATGCCCGGATGATCCGGCTGGAAGCCGTGCGGCGCATGATCGGCGCCATGATCGAGGACGTGTTGGCCGAGACCGGGCGCCGCCTGAAGGCGGACGGGATCGAAACGGTCGAGGATGTGCGGACGGCGAAGCGGATGCTGGTCGCCTTTTCGCCCGACATGCTGGCCGACCTGGGGGCGCTGCGGCGGTTCCTGTTCACGCGCATGTATCGCCACTATCGGGTCAACCGCACTCGCAGCCAGGCGCGGCGCATCCTGTCGGAAATGTTCCAGCTGTTCCTGGCCGAACCGGACATCCTGCCCCCCGAATGGGCGGAGCGGGCCTCAAGCGGCGATCCGGCCCGCCGGGCCCGGGCCGTTTGTGACTATATCGCCGGGATGACCGACCGTTATGCGATCGAGGAACACAGAAAGCTGTTTACACTCGATCTGGCGCTGGATCTGTGATTCGAATGCAGACACCGGGAGCGCTAGGATAGGCGCTCAGCCGCGCGATTCGCGGACGCACATGCATTGAGGCCCTCCATGTCGCACGAAGACCCCTATCGCCAGGATCCGGGCGCCGGTCGTGACCGGGGTGCCTATACGCCGCCGACCGACGAGGAATTGCCGTTCCGCCGGGGCGGGGGTGGGTATGACGCCCGCCGCAGTGGCGTCGGCGGCCCGCCGGTCACCCTGATCATCAGTGCCGCCGTTCTGCTGCTGCTGATCGTCGTGGTGGTCATCTATTACCGGGCCGGGGCCCGTGGGTCCGAGGATGCGCCGCCGGCCATCGGCACGCCTGTGGGTGAGCTGAAGGTCGAGGCGGCCGAGGATGCCCAGCCGATCGATCCGGCGGCGGGAATCGACGTCTATGACGAGGCCGCGCCGATCGTCACCGCGCCGACCTATGTGCCGCCGCCCGAGGCGATCCAGCCCAATGCGCGGCCAGCGGAAGCGACAACTCCCGCACCCGCTCCGACAAGGCCTGCCGAACGCCCGACGGTCGCGGCAGGCGGCAATTCGGCAGTGCAGATCGGGGCCTTTTCGACGCCAGGTCTGGCCGACAGCGAATACAGCCGGGTGGTCGGACGCTACAGCCAGTACACCCAGGGTGCGGTCAAGCGGGTGCAGGAGGTGACCTCGTCCAGCGGATCGACCCTGTACCGGACCATGGTCTCGGGCCTGAGCCGCGAGCAGGCCCAGGGGCTGTGCGACGCCATCAAGGCCTCGGGCGGCGACTGTATCGTGCGCTGACCTGACGTGACGCGGGCCATCATCCTGGGCTGTTCCGGCCCCCGGTTGACGCAGGCGGAGGCAGACTTCTTTGCCGAAGCGCAGCCGTTCGGCTTCATCCTGTTCCGGCGAAACGTCGAGGACCCGGCGCAACTGGCTGAGCTGGTGGCGTCGCTCAGGGCCTGTGTCGAGCACGAGGCGCCGGTGCTGATCGATCAGGAAGGCGGGCGGGTGCAGCGGATGATCCCGCCGCACTGGACCCGCTATCCGCCGGGCGCGGCCTATCTGAAGTCCAGCAACGATCTGGCGGGCGCGCGCGAGACGGCGAGGCTGGGAGCGCGACTGATGGCGCACGACCTGCACGCCGTGGGGATCGACGTCGACTGCCTGCCGGTGCTGGATGTGCCGATACCGGGGGCGCACGACATCATCGGCGACCGGGCCTATGCGGCCGATCCGGAACAGGTCGCCGTGCTGGGCCGGGCGGCGGCCGAGGGGCTGATGGCGGGCGGGGTTCTGCCGGTGATCAAGCATATTCCCGGGCACGGGCGGGCGCTGGCCGACAGCCACCACGACCTGCCGGTGGTCAATGCCGACCGGGCCCATCTGGAGGCCTGGGACTTCATGCCGTTCAAGGCGCTTTCGGATATGCCGATCGCGATGACGGCTCACGTCGTTTACACGGCGCTGGACCCCGAAGAGCCCGCCACGACCTCGCGCATTGTGCTGGACATGGTTCGCGACGAGCTGGGCTATCAGGGACTGATCGTCTCGGACGACCTGTCGATGAAGGCGCTGAAGGGCGATCTGGAACAGCGAGCCAAGCGGGCGCTGAAGGCGGGCTGCGACGTGGTCCTGCACTGCAATGGCGACATGGCCGAGATGCAGGCCGTGCTGGCCGGATCGAAGGCGCTGAAGGGCAAGCGGCGCAAGCGCGCCGAGGCGGCGATGGCGCGGCGGGTGCGTCTGGCCGAGCCGCTTGATGTGGTGGAAGCCCGCGCGCGGTTTGACCGGCTGATGACGCCGTATCTGGAGGCGAAGGCCGGACCGGATGTCGGGGAGGCGCAGGGGTGAGCCGCGCCTTTCAGCCCAATCTGAACTTTGCCGCGGTCGAGGCGGTCGAGGCGGTCGAGCCGGAGGAGGCATTCGTCGTCGATCTGGACGGCTATGAGGGGCCGCTGCATGTGCTTCTGGCGCTGGCGCGGAACCAGAAGGTCGATCTGCTGACCCTGTCGATCACGCGGCTGGCGGAACAGTATCTGGCCTTTGTGCATGAGGCGCGGCGGCGGAATTTTGCGCTGGCGGCGGACTATCTCGTGATGGCGTCGTGGCTGGCCTATCTGAAGTCGCGCCTGCTGTTGCCCCGCACGGAAGCGGCGCCCGATGCCGAGATTCCGGCCGAGGAGATGGCGGCGGCACTGGCGTTTCGGCTGCGCAAGCTGGAGGCGATGCGCACGGCGGGCGAGGCCCTGATGCGCCAGCCGATTCTGAAGCGCGACGTGTTCACCCGGGGCGACCCCGAGGCGACGGTGATCGTGCCGTCTGACCAGATTGATGCCAGCCTGTATGAGCTGATGACGGCCTATGTGAACCAGCGGCGGCGGGCCGAGCGGCGGGCCTATAATCCCGGCCTGCGGGTCGAGGCCTTTCCGCTGGAGGCGGCGCGCGACTGGCTGCGCGATCGCCTGCCCGGGATGGACGCGTGGACAGCGCTGGACGAGATCGCGCCGCGGGCCGAGGCGGTCAGTGAGACGGGCGAGCGCGAGGGCCCCAGCCCGGCCAGCTATGTCGCCTCGACCCTGTCAGCCAGTCTGGAACTGGTCAAGGAAGGGGCGCTGGACGTGACCCAGGCCGAGGCCTTTGCCGATGTCTATTTGCGGCGGCGCGCGCACGGCCAGCCGCTGGAGCTGACGCCATGAGCGATGAGCCGACAGGGTCCAAGGCGGGACTGGCCTTCCGCCCCGACGACACCGAGATCGAACGGCGGGTCGAGGCCCTGCTGTTCGCGGCGGCGGGGCCGCTATCAGCGGCGGACATCGCGCGGCGCCTGCCGGAAGATGCCGATGTGGGGCGGGCATTGTCGCGACTGGTCGAGCGCTACCGCGACCGGGGGGTGACCCTGCAGGTGGTCGCCGACCGGTGGAGCTTCCGCACGGCGCCGGACCTCGGCTTCCTGATGACCGAGGAGCGCGAGGAGCCGCGCCGCCTGTCAAAGGCCGCGCTGGAGACTCTGGCCATCGTCGCCTATCACCAGCCGGTCACCCGGGCCGAGATCGAGAGCGTGCGGGGTGTGTCGCTGTCGAAGGGTACGCTGGACCAGCTGCTGGAGATGGGGTTCGTGCGGCTGCGCGGGCGGCGGCGGACGCCGGGGCGCCCGGTGACCTATGGCACCGCGGACCGGTTCCTCGAGCATTTCGGACTCGCCAGCCTGAGCGACATGCCGGGCGTGCAGGAGATGAAGGCGGCGGGCCTGCTGGACATGTCCATGCCCAGCGGCTTCGAGGTGCCGGACCCGGGCCGGGCCTCGGACGGTGACGACGAGCTGGACCTGCTGGACCCCGAGGACGCCCCCGAGTTCGCGCAGGATTTCGTCGGCGAGCGCGACGCCTAGGCCGGCGGCAAGCGGGTCACGCCGAGGACCCAGCCTTCCTCGGTCTCGACCTGACGAATCAGGTCGTCGGAGGCGCCCTTGGGCGGGGCAAAGGCCGCGGCGAGTTCGCCACGCTCGTCCATATTGGCGAAAGTCTCGGCAGTGACGCGGACCTGGGCCTGATCCTTGAACTCGCCTTCTTTCGGCTGGGCGTTGAACAGCGACGGCCAGACCTCGACGACGAGGGCCGACAGGGGCTCGATGTCAGAGGGGTCCAGCGCACGCCAGCCGGTGCCGAACGGCCAGACGGCGGCCGACGGGTCGAGCTTTTTCAGCAGGCGATTGACGGCAGCGATGCCGACCAGCGTCTGGCCCCCGACGGCGCCGGCGCCATGCATCTGCCATACGCTTTTCGGCTGAAGGCGGCCTTCGCGGGCGGCGCGTTCGGTGGCCCGGAACTCGGGGATGTCGGCGCCGGCGCCCTCCGGCGGCTTGGTCGCGGTCAGCCAGCGCTGGGTCTGTTTGGCGGGCGCGCCCCAGAACGGCCAGGCCTGATCGGTCATCAGCCGGTTCATCTTGGCTGCGACCTGATAGCGGTTGTTGGTGTTGTCGGCCTTGTCGACGACGTTCGAGGCAATGAAATCCCACAGACCGCGCCAGCTGGTGTCCTTAAGACCCAGACGCTGGCCGGTGCCCGCCGGATAGCCGAGGTTGAAGTCGAAGCCGACCAGCACCCGGTCGCCGCGCTTCCTGTGGTCAGCCAGCAGGGAGGCGATCAGGGCCTCACCCTCGGCCCGCGAGGCGACATTGTGGGTCTCGGTATAGAGGCGGAAACGCACGTCGCGCTTGGCTACGCCGACCCACAGGGACTGGTCGCCCAGCTTGCGCGTCTCGGCGGCGGTCCAGTCGGCGATCAGATAGGCGTCAAACAGGCGGGCCACGGCGGGCACTCCCCGGAGAAAGGCGAAACAGGAATGGGCGGGCTTCTAGACCCGCAGGGACGGAACGCAAAGCCCAAAGGCGCGGTTCAGGCCCGAGGCGTCACGCGCGCAGCAGGGCGTCCAGATGCGACAGCCAGCGGCGCCCCAGACGCAGCGCCTCGGACGGAGAGCCTTCGAGCGTGGGGGCCGTGGCATTCCACAGGTTCAGCTCGAACTCTGGATAGCGGGCGTCCATGAACATCAGGCGCAGCACCACCAGTTCGGCCTCGGGCGCGAGGATGTCGAGGGCCTTGCGGGGTTCGCCCCGCCGCACGCGGGCGACCACGTGGCCGTCAACGATGATCTCGGCCCCCTCGATCTCCTCAAAGCCATAGACCAGACCATGGCCGCCCCGGGCCCAGAGGACGGCGATCTGGCCCTCGTCGAAGTCGAGGCCGGCAGCCTTGCCCTCGGCGGGGGAGAAGGCCTCGACCTCCGGGGCGACGCCCAGCGTCTTGAGCATGGTGCGCCGGAGGCGGCGTTCGCTCTCCATCCACCAGGCAAGCGCCAGCATGAGGGTGGTGAGGGCCGCAGCGGCGAGGGCGACCAGCAGCAGGAACCGCACGGCCTCGCTCACCCTCAGTCCTCCAGCGTCACGACCACGGGAACGTGATCGCTGGGCTTGTCCATCTCGCGCGCCTGACGATGGGTCTGGATGCCGCCAAAGCGGTCGGCGGCCTGGGGCGACAGCAGGTGAAAATCGATGCGGATGCCGTGGTCGCGCTGCCAGGCCCCGGCTTGATAGTCCCAGAAGGTATAGGTGCCGGCGGGCTCGTGACCCAGTGCGTGGCTGTCGGAAAGGCCGAGGTTGCACAGGGCGCGGAAGGCGGCGCGGCTCTCCGGCTGGAACAGGGCGTCATCAACCCAGGCCGACGGGTCCCGGGCGTCGTCGGGTGTCGGGATGACATTGTAGTCGCCGCACAGGACGAAGGCTTCTTCCAGCGCCAGCAGGTCGCGCGCATGGGCGTTCAGGCGGTCGAACCAGCCGAGCTTGTAGGCGAACTTCTCGGTGCCGAGTGGATTGCCGTTGGGCAGGTACAGGCCGCCGACGCGGACGGGGCGAGGCGCCTCGATCACCGCCTCGATATAGCGGGCCTGTTCGTCGGACGGATCGCCCGGCAGGCCCTTGCGGACATCCGAGATCGGCAGTTTCGAGAGCAGGGCGACGCCGTTGTAGCTCTTCTGGCCGTGGGTCTCGACATTGTAGCCGAGCGACTCGAACGGCTCGCGCGGGAATTTCTCGTCGACGCATTTGATCTCCTGGAAGCAGGCGACGTCGGGCTGATGCTCGCCCAGCCAGGCGAGCACGGTTTCCAAGCGGGCGTTGACGGAATTGATGTTCCAGGTGGCGATGCGCATGGCACGACGCTAAAGCGATTTTCCACGCGAGGCGAGGGCCACAAACGAAGCGGCCCGGTGCGCCGCAAGGCACCCCGGGCCGGGATCGGAAAGGACCGGACGATTACTCGGCCGGGGAGGCCTCCGGCTCGGTCGAGGCGGGGGCAGCCGTCAGCTCGCAGGGCTTGCTGAAGATCTGCACGGCGTCGACGCAGGAATAGACCTGTTGGGTCGCGCCTTCGTGGAAGCGGACGATGACGCCCTCGCCCGTGGAGCATTTCAGCTCATAGAAGGCGCCGCGCTGGGGGTTGTCCCCCATCCAGGATACGTCCTCGACGTTACAGGCGGCGATCTCGGTATTGGCGACCAGTTTCGGCCATTCGGTGCGGGTCTCCTCAGCCGTGGTCAGCTGGCAGGTGCCGGTCGAGATCAGGGCGTAGCGCCAGCAGGGCGTGGCGCTCCAGGCACCCGCTTCGGATTTCTCCAGACGGTAGCCGTCGGTGCCGGCGCAGCCCAGTTCATAGACGCGGGTGTTCCAGGCGATGGCTTCGTCGGCATTGCACGACACACCGGCCTGCTGGGCATAGCCGCTGATCACTTCGACGCGGTTCTGGTTGCCGGGCAGGGCACACTGCAGGCCGACCTCGGCCTCGGGATTCTCCCGACGCAGCTGCCAGGCGAGGCTGGACTGCAGCACGCAGTCGGCGGCGGTCGGGGCGCCCTCGACGGCCTCAAGGATATAGCCGGGACCGGTGGCGCACGCCACTTCGTACAGCTTGGCTCCGCCCTCGCGCATGCCGAGCAGCGAGGATTCGGTCACCTGACAGGTCGGCACGGCAACAGCCGCGACGGCGCTGGCAGCGGCCTGAACTTCCTCGGCGGAAGGCGGCGCGGGCTGGCGACCGCGCTGACGCTGCTGCTCACGGTCCTGACGCCCGCCGCCGATGCGACCCGGCAGGACGACCTCACCCGTGACCTGGCCGGAGGCCTCGGAGGACTCCTCGCTGCGGTCATTGCCGCGATTGTCCTGGGCCAGGGCCGGGGTGGCGGTCAGAAAGGCGAGGGCGAGGGCCGACCCCGCGAGGGTGGCGATTTTGGCGTGGGACACGGAGGAGGCTCCTGAAACAACTTGAACTTGGGCAATCCTTGGCGTGCAGATGTGACAGGGTCAAGGCAGGATCAGGGCAGTCCGCTGCCGGTGGACGCGTGCGCGGAAAATGGTCTATCGAAGGTTTCGATTGGAGACGCACTTGGCCGACGGCGTGAGACGCGACGATGCGGAAGGGGACGCAGCCCGGGCTGACGGGGCTCGGGGCCTGACCTATCCGTTTGCGCGTGTGCCGGAGGCGGGCGAGGGGATCGAGGTCGCTCCAGGCGTGGTGTGGTTCCGCCTGCCGCTGCCGATGGCGCTCAACCACATCAATCTCTACGCCCTCGAGGACGGAGACGGCTGGACGCTGGTCGACACCGGCCTGTTCACCCCCGCTTCGGTCGAGATCTGGGACGGTCTGCTGACCGGGGCGCTGCGGGGCCGACCGATCAAGCGCGTGATCTGCACCCACATGCACCCGGACCACATCGGCATGGCCGGCTGGCTGTGCGAGCGGTTTCAGGTCCCCCTGCTGATGTCGCGGCTGGAGTATGTGACGGCACGAATGCTGGTCGCGGACACCGGCCGACCGGCGCCGGAATCGGGGCGGACCTTCTATCGCGCGGCGGGCTGGACCGAGGAGCAACTGGCCGGATGGGGCCGGGACTATGGCTCGTTCGGGCGGGTGGTCAGCCCCATGCCCGACGCCTATCACCGCCTGACCGAGGGCGATGTGCTGTCCATTGGCGGGGATGACTGGGAGGTGGTTGTCGGTCAGGGCCACAGCCCGGAGCATGTCTGTCTATGGCGCAGGTCGGACGGTGTTTTTCTCGGCGGTGACCAGATCCTGCCGAAGATTTCCTCGAACGTGTCGGTGTGGCCGACCGAGCCCCTGTCGGACCCGCTGGGCGACTGGATGGCCTCGCTTGACCGGCTGGCGGAGCTGCTGCCCGAGGATCTGCTGGTGCTGCCGTCACATGGCGAACCGTTCCGAGGCGTGCAGACGCGGCTGGCGGCCCTCAAGCGAGGTCATGGTCAGGCGCTGGCGCGGCTGGAGCGCCGGCTCGAGACCCCGATGCGGGCGGTCGACACCTTTGCCAGCCTGTTTGCCCGTCCCGTGGGCGACGGCCTGCGCGGAATGGCGACCGGCGAGGCCGTGGCGCATCTGAACTATCTGGAGCGCCAGGGCCGGACGACCCGCCAGCGCGATGCCGACGGCGTCGACTGGTGGCAGGCCATGGGCACCCCGGTTTCAGAAACGAATGACGACAACGGAGAATAAGCGTCGTGTCCGAGAGCATCCAAACAGACCTGTCCGACGGTGTCCTGACGGTCACGCTGAACCGTCCGGAAAAGAAGAACGCGATCACCCAGGCCATGTATGAGGCGCTGGCCGCGGCGACCGAGCGCTGCCGCACTGACGACGCAGTCCGGGTGATGTTGATCCGGGCCGAGGGCGACAGCTTTTCGGCGGGCAATGACATTGCCGACTTCATCGCCCTGGGCTCGCAGGCGTCTTCGCCGTCGGACATGGCGGTGTTCCGCTTCCTGAAGGCGCTGGCCGATCTGGACAAGCCGCTGGTCGCGGCGGTCAAGGGCCGGGCGGTCGGCATCGGCACCACCCTGCTGCTGCACTGTGACATGGTGGTGGTGGCCGAGGATGCCCTGCTGTCGGTGCCCTTCATCAATCTGGCGCTGGCGCCCGAGGCGGCGTCCAGCCTGCTGCTGCCCCGTGTGATCGGTCACCAGAGGGCCTTCGAGATGTTCGCGCTGGGCCAGCCGGTCGATGGACGCACGGCCCTGGCCTGGGGGCTGGCCAACCGTGCCGTTGCTGCCGATGCCGTGGACGAGACGGCGCGGGATCTGGCTCGCCAGCTGGCGACGCGGGCGCCCAATTCGATCCGCAAGACAAAGGCCCTGATGCGCGATGCGGAGGATATGTGGTCGCTGATGCAGCGCGAGGGCGAGGCCTTTGGCAGCCAGATGAAAAGCCCCGAGGCCATGGAGGCCTTCATGGCCTTTACGCAAAAGCGCGCCCCGAATTTCGGCTGACATAAATCGGCGATTGCGTCCGTGGCCTGTGCCCTGTAGCAGCGCGCGCCTATGGCCGAGCCCCGCACCCTGATCCCGGATGACGCGCCCCTTTCGGGGGCTGCGGTCGTGCGCGCCGAGCAGGCCGGAGATGCCGGGATCATCGACCGGATCGTGCTGGAGGCCTTTGGCCCCGGACGGTTCGCCAAGACAGCCGAGCGTCTGCGCGAAGGCGCCGGGATCGAAGCCGGCTTCGTCGCCTGTCTGGACGGGCGGGTGGTCGGCAGTGTGCGGCTGTGGCGGATCCGGGTAGGGGAGACGCCCTGTCTGTTTCTGGGGCCCATCGCCGTTCAGCGGTCAGAGCGCAGCGAGGGGCTGGGCGCGGCGCTGGTGCAGGCCTGCATCGATCAGGCCCGGGCCGGCGGGTCAGCGGGCATATTGCTGGTCGGGGATGCGCCCTATTTCGGGCGGTTCGGCTTTGCCCGGACCGGGGGGGTGACCATGCCCGGACCGGTCGATCCGGCGCGGCTGTTGTGGTTGCCGGTGATGGCCGAGACAGTCGCCGGTTCGGTGACGATCGGCTGAAGCGACTTTGCGACCGGCGTCGCAGGTCCTAAGTCTGGGGGATGACAGACAAGAAGACAAAGGGTCTGGACGCGCTGGCTCAGCTGGCCAAGGAACAGGGCGGTCGTGGCCTGCCGCCGGTGCATCTGTGGCATCCCGAGCATTGCGGTGACATCGACATTGTCATCCAGGCCGATGGCATCTGGATGCATGAGGGCACGCCCATCGGCCGGCCCGAACTGACGCGGCTGTTCTCGACGGTGCTGAGGAAGGACCCGGACGGCTATCATCTGGTCACGCCGGTCGAAAAGCTGAAGATCACGGTCGAGGACCTGCCGTTCCGGGCGATCACGCTGAAGGACGTCGAGGGGCATCTGGTGTTCGACACCGATCAGGGCGACACGGTGATCGCCGGGGCGGAGCATCCGATTGTGGTCGAGACCGATCCGGCGACCGAGGAGCCCGCGCCGCGCCTGCATGTGCGGGCGGACCTGTGGGCGCGGATCAGCCGGTCGCTGTTCTATGAGCTGGTCGAGCGCGCCCGCCCGGTCGAGGGGCGGCTGTCGGTGCGGTCCGGCGAGGCGGTGTTTGCGCTGGGACCCGTCGGGGCGGGGGTGGAATGACGGACGCGGCGAGATTGAAGGCCCGTCTGGTGAAGGCGCTGGACCCCGCGGGAGGGGCCGGTGCCGAGGTGGCTGCGCGGTCCGACTTTGATCTCAACCCGGGGGCCGAGCGCCCGGCACGACAGCTGCGCCCGGCGGCGGTGCTGATCCTGATCATCGCAGAGGGGGAGGAGCCGCGCGTACTGATGACCCGGCGGTCGGACAGTCTGGCCAGCCATACCGGCCAGATCGCCTTTCCCGGCGGTCGGCTGGACCCCGGCGAGACGGTGGTCGAGGCGGCGCTCCGCGAGGCGCGCGAGGAAGTCGCACTGTCGTTAGAGGGTATCGAGGTTCTGGGGCTGGCCGACCGCTATGAAACCGGGACGGGGTTTCTGGTCACGCCGGTGGTCGCCTGGGTGACGGCCGCGCCCCGGACCGAGCCAAATCCTGAGGAGGTGGCCGAGGTGTTCGAAGTGCCGTGGGCCTTCCTGATGGACTCCGCCAATCACCGGCAGGATCACTATGAGCTGGAGGGACAGCCGCGCCGCTATTTCTGGGCCATGCCCTATGGCGAACGCTACATCTGGGGCGTGACGGCGGGCATTCTGAGGGCCCTGCACGACCGGCTGGATGGCGGGAAAGACGAGGCGGCGGCATGAGTGCCCCCTCGCTGGCTGATGCGCCCTGGCTGACGGCGGCAGCCACCCGCAAGGTCATAGCCGCGCTGGAAGCTGAAGGCGGGCCCGATGTGGCGCGCTTCGTCGGCGGCTGTGTTCGGAACAGCCTGATGGGGCGACCGGTCGATGATGTGGACATCGCCACGCGGCTGCAGCCCGAGGCGGTGATGGCGGCGCTGAAGGCTGCGGGACTGAAGGCGGTGCCGACGGGGCTGGACCACGGCACGGTGACGGCTGTGGCCGACAGCCAGCCGTTCGAGATCACCACCCTGCGGCGCGATGTGACGACCGACGGACGGCGGGCCACGGTCGCCTTCATCCCAGACTGGGCCGAGGATGCCGGGCGCCGGGATTTCCACATCAACGCCCTCTATGCCGATGGCGAAGGACGGGTGTTCGATCCGACCGGACGGGGGCTGGCCGACATAGCCGCCCGGCGCGTGGCCTTTGTCGGGGATGCCGGACGCCGGATCCGCGAGGATCGGCTGCGGATTCTGCGCTTTTTCCGGTTTCATGCCTGGTATGGCGCTGGTGATCCGGATGCGGCCGGTCTGGCGGCCTGTGTCGAAGAGGCGGGTGGGCTGAGCGAACTGTCGGCCGAGCGGGTGTCGAAGGAGTTGCTGAAACTACTGGCAGCATCCGACCCCGTGCCGACGGTCGAGGTGATGGCGCATACAGGCATCCTCGCGCACCTGTTGCTCGAGGCCAGGACGCTGGAGGCGTTCCGGGCCATGGCGGCGGTGACCGGCGATCCCTTGCTGCGCCTGTCGTCCCTGCTGCCGGCTTCGGCAGAGGCGCTGGACGCCGCGGCGAGAGGCCTGCGCCTGTCCAATCGCGAGATGGCGCGGCTGCAGGGCCTGATCGGGCCAAAGCTGGATCTGGAGACCTTGGCGGACCGGCAGGTACGGGCGCTGGTCTATGGGGAGGGGCGGCAGGCGGCGGGCGATCGGCTGGTTCAGGCACTCTCGCGAAAGCCGGAGCAGAGAGGCCGCTATGACGCGCTGGTCGATCTGGTCCAGACATGGTCGGTGCCGCGCCTGCCCGTGGGGGGGCGCGAGGTCGCGGCGCTGGGCGTGGCGCCGGGTCCCGAAACCGGCGCCCTGCTGAAGGCGTTCGAGGCCGACTGGGTCGCCGAGGACTTCCCGGAAACGGGCCATGTCGAGCGGCTGAAGGCCCTGCGGGATCAGCGGGAGGGCTGAGGGCGGGCCCGGGTGATGCGGGTGACGACGGGGTAGTGATCCGAGCCCATCCGCTTGCCAATGCGACGTGACAGGAAGACCAGATCGTCGGATCGCCACTGGTGATCGATTCCGATCCCCAGCCACGAGGGCAGTTCCGTCGGCCAGGTGCCGGGCCAGGCGCCGGCGGGTGTCAGGCCGGTCTGCGCCTTGATCTGGCGACCGATGCGGGCGCTGGAGACGGTGTTGAAGTCCCCCGCGACAAGAATGGAGTCGGTCACACCCTCGAGGCGATCCGCAAGTAGTTCGGCCTGAATTATCTGTCCCCATTGATACTGGAACGGCCAGGGCCGGGTCAGGTGCACGCCCACCAGATGCAGCGGCCCCAGCGGGGTTTCGGCCCGTGCGTGCAGGGCCGAAAGCTGGTCGCGAGGCATTTGGACGGGCGACAGGGGATAGCGCGAGGCGATGATGACGCTGCCCCGCGCGCCCGGGGGGACCACAGTCTCCGAAGCCCTTTGGTGGGGGTGGTCCGCGAGGATGAGGTCACGGGCCGCGAAGGCGGCGGGGCTGACCTCGATCAGGATGACGATGTCGGCCCGGGCCTGTCGCACGCTGGCGGCTATCGCCTCCACGTCGCTGTTGTCCGCATTCAGATTGGCCGAGTAAACGGTGAGGACGGGGGCAGCCCGGTCAGGCTGGCCGTGGCGCGGTTCGGCCTGGGGCAGGACGGCAGCGACGCAGATCAACAGCCCTGCGAGGGCCACCAGCATGAGCGGCGGGCGCTTGAGGAAGGCCACCAGAACGACAGCGGCGACACACCCCACCATGGCGGGGGCCGTGAACTGGGCGATGATGTCGACCCAGCGGTGTCCGTTGCCGCTGAAATGCGCCAGCGCCGGGATCAACCACGGCCCGATCAGGGCAAGGCAGACCAGAACCGGCCACACCGAAAGAAATATGGCCTTGAGTCTTGCCATCATGATGAACGTCGGTCTCCGTGGTGCGTTGGGGGAGCGGGGCAGGAGGGCACCATGGTCAAATCGGTCGCTGACGTCGAGAACGTCTGGCTCAGTGTTGAGCGCATCAAGAAGATTTCCGACCGGGTGATCGGTATCGGACCGTTCGGTCTGGGGCTGGACGCGCTTCTGACATGGATCCCGGGTCTGGGCACCATCTACACCGTCGGGGCGGGCGGTTGGCTGATCATCCTGGGCCTGCGGGTCAAGGCAGGGCCCGGGACCCTTGCCCGCATGCTGGGCTATCTGACCGTCGATACGGTGACCGGGACCGTGCCGATTGCGGGCGATGCCATCGACGCCCTGTTCCCGGGTCACCTGCTGGCGGCCAAAGCTCTGCAAAAGCACATTGAATCGACTCACTGGGTCGAGATGTCGGAACGCGAGGCCAGGGATCAGGGGGTCTTTGACACCCACCGCGAGGAAATGAAGCAGGACCGCAAGCTGAAGCGGGTCGTTTATCTGGGCGACTGAGACCGGCTTTGCCGCCCGAAGGGATTGACGAAGCAGGCTCCCCTCCGCCTATTGGCGCCCTTGGGGTCGGCAGGAGACCGAATGACCGCTGTATTCGATCGTGATGCCCTGTCCGAAGCGCTCGGACAGACCGGTCAGGGGGACCGTGCGGCGTTTCGCCGTGTGTATGAAGCGACCTCTGCGAAGCTGATGGGCGTATGCCTGCGTATCTTGTCTGACCGGCAGTTGGCCGAGGACGTGATGCAGGAGATTTATCTGACCGTGTGGAACAAGGCCGCCAGTTTTGACCCCGGCCGCGCCAGTCCCATCACGTGGCTGGTGACGATCGCACGGAACCGGTCGATCGACCGGCTGCGCTCGGGGGCCATCGCGCGCAACAGCGTGCCGGTGGATGCGGCCTATGACCTGGCCGATGGCGCGCCCTCGGCCCTGGACCACATCGAACTGGCGGATGACGCCGGGCGTCTGGGCGTATGCCTCGATGAACTCGACGAAAAGGTCAGCCGCGTTATCCGCACCGCCTTTTTCGAGGGCGTCACCTATGAGGTTCTGGCCCAGCGCGAAGAGACGCCGCTCGGCACGATGAAAAGCTGGATTCGCAGGGGGCTGCTGAAACTGAGGAGCTGTCTGGAACAATGACCGCTTCGAACGACGACGATCGCATCGCGCGGGCCGGCGAATATGCCCTGCGGGTTCTGAGCCCGGCGGAGGAGGCCGCAGCGCGCGCCGAGGCTGCGCGGGACCCCGTATTTGGGGCCGAAGTAGACCGCTGGAATGACCAGCTGAGCCATATGGCGGACGGTATTGCCCCGGTGCAACCGTCGGCAAGCCTGTGGCCGCGCATCCTCGCGGCGACGGGCGGGGCGGCGAACGACAATGCTGTCACCTTCTGGCGCCGCTGGGCCATCGGCTCGACAGGCCTGCTGGCCGCCAGTCTGGCGGCCGTCGCCATCATGATCGCCACGCCTGCGCCTGCGCCCGATCCGGCCACCACGCCGGTCGCCGGGTCGATTACGCGGGTCGCAACGCTCAAGCTGGACAACGGCGTCACCGCCCTGACCCTGGCTTATGACAGCGCCACGGGTGAGCTGTATCTGGCCCCGACGCGCGAGATGGAAGGCGACACGCGGATCCCGCACCTGTGGCTGGTCCTGCCGAACGAGGGCGGCGTGCAACTGGTCGGCGCCATCGACGGTCATGACACCTCGCGGCACAATCTCGAGGGCGTGATCGTGGGTCAGGCCACAGAGGCCATTGCGGTCGCCGTGTCCATGGAAGAGCCGGGTCATACGCCCAATCCGGATCGTCCCGATGGCCCGGTGGTTGCCGAAGGCGAGTTCCAGCCGCTGTAGATCGCATCCGTCCGCGGCGGATCGCCGTAGCTGTGGGTGACGACAGACGGGCATGGCCTCCTTTGTTTGACTGTCGTCCAGCGGGGAGGCGCCCGTCCCTTCCAATGCCTCCCCGCTGCCCCGGGACGGTTGAATGTGCGTGCTGCGCTCCAGACATTTCACCAAAACAACGCGCTCGTCTTTTGGCGCAGCGATCTTCCCGACCGGGTCGCCAGGTTGATCACACTGCTTCCGAGGATTTTTCGGGAGATTGGTGATGAGCGATACGAGCGCACGGCTGGGCCTGCCCTATCTGGCGGCCGGGCAGATGCAGAAACATGTGACCCTGAACGAGGCGCTGACCCGGCTGGATGGTCTGGTGCAGTGCTGCGTCACGAGCCGCAGTCTGGTGACCCAGCCGACCGAGCCCGCGGATGGCGCCCTCTACATCCTGCCGGACGGGGCCGAGGGGGCGGCGTGGTCGCTGCATCCAGCGGGCAGTCTGATGCGGAGGGAAGGCGACGGCTGGATCCGGGTGACCGCTCCAGCCGGGCTGATCGCCGTGATCGTCGATACGGGCGAGATCGTGGTCCGGCACGCGGCGGACTGGACGCCGCTCGCGGCCTTTCTCGGCGAACTTCAGAACCTTGAGCGGCTGGGCATCGGTGCCACAGCGGATGCGGCCAATCCCTTTCTGGCAAAGCTGAACTCGGCGCTGTGGACGGCTCGCGAGACCGGCGACGGTGGCACGGGTGACCTGAGGCTGGTGCTGAACAAGGCCGGTCCGGCCGAGGTGCTGTCGCTGATCCTGCAGAGCGGTTGGTCGGGGCGGGCCGAGCTGGGCCTGATCGGCGAGGATGCCTTTGGCCTGAAGGTCAGCGCCGACGGCTCGGCCTGGACCGAGGCGATGAAGGTCGATCCGGGGACGGGCCGGGTCAGTTTTCCGCGAGGCGCGACCCGACGCGAGGCGACGGTGGTCACCGAGGATGCCAGCTGGTCCCCGCCGGAGTGGGCGCGCTGGATCGAGGCGACGGTCGTGGCGGCCGGCGGTGGCGGAGGTGCCGGTGGCTGGGGGGCGAGCGGGACCGAGCGACCGGGCGGTGGTGGCGGCGGCGGCGGGGGCGTGAGCCACACGGTCTGGGCCACCGACAGCCTGCCGGGTGCGCTGTACCTGACGGTGGGGGTCGGGGGTGCCGCCGGTATGGACGGCGGACTCTCCCGCATCCTGTCAGACGGGGTGCAATTGCTCGCCGCCGGGGGCGGTCAGGGCGGAGCGCCCGGGAGCGCGGGAGGCGAAGCCGGGGCGACAGGTGGCGGTCTCTGGTTCGGCGTCTCGGGCGGTTCCGGGGGCGCGGGAGGCGCCTTGAGCGCAGCCGATGTCATCTCGGCGGCCGACGACGGAGACGCGGGATCAGCCCTGCTGCGCCCGGCCGAGGGCGGTGCGGGCGGAAGTGACGCTCCCGGCAGTTCAGGCACATCGGTCAGCGAGCCGGTTTACGGTCCAGGTGGCGGCGGTGGGGGCGGGGGCGACGCCTCGCTGACTGTCGGCCATGCGGGCGGTGCAGGCGGTCTTTATGGCGCAGGCGGGGGAGGCGGTGGCGCTGGTGTGACGGCGGGCGGCACGGGCGGGGCGGGGGCGGATGGCCTGATCGTTCTGGTGGCGGTCGGATGACCCGGCGCGTGAACACCCGGGCACCGCAGGATCGGGGCCTGCCCCTGCTGGATGCCGAGATGTGGGAGGCCCCGGCCCACCTGACACTGGAAGACTGTCTGGACGAGATCGCCGGCGAGTTGGGTGGCCCGGAGCGTAGAGAAAGGGAGGACGAGCTTTGAACGATACCCCGACCCTGAACACACAGGACGCATCGCTGGCCGAAGGACGTTGGCTGTGGCGGCGGCTGTTCGTCTTTCTGACCAGTCTGGCGCTGTGGGCGCTGGTGCACCGGGCGGTCGAGCGGGCGCCGGTTGAGGCCCTGCCCGACATTGTCGAACGGCTGTTGATGCTGATCGCCCTGATCACCCTGCTGTATCTGGTGGCGCCGACCGCCCAGCAGCTGGTGGCGCTGAGCGTGCGATTCCGGATCGGGGCGGGAGGTCGGCCATGAGCTTTCGCTTTTCCGCCCGCTCGCGCCGCGCGCTGGCGGGGGTTCACCCCGATCTGGTTGCCGTGGCCGGGGCGGCCCTGGCGCTGTCGCCTGTCGACTTCATGGTGACCGAGGGCCTGCGGTCCCCGGCGCGACAGGCGGCACTGGTCAAGGCCGGGGCCAGCCGGACGCTCAACTCGCGCCATCTGACCGGGCACGCGGTGGACGTCGCGGCGGTCATTGATGGACAGGTGCGGTGGGACTGGCCGCTGTATCCCCGGATTGCCGCCGCCTTCAAACAGGCCGCGCGCGAGCGCGGCGTGAAGATCGTCTGGGGTGGAGACTGGCCGCGCCTGCGCGACGGTCCGCATTTCGAGCTGGACCGGAAGGTCTATCCAGCATGAGGGCGCTGCGGTCGTGGAGCTGGGTCATCGTCGGCCTGGTCGCTGTCGGGCTGGTGCTGGCAGCGGGGCGTGGGCTGGGCCTGCGCTGGGACCCGTTCGATCTGCAGGGGCGCAGGCTGGAGGCGGCCCGGTCCCGGGCGGTCGCAGCTGAGGCTGACGCCCATGCCCGTCGGGCCGAGCGGGACGGCGACCGCATGGTCAGCCGCGAGACCGAAACTGTCCGTCAAACCGAAATCGAGGTCGGGCGCGTGACCGCCACGGCCATCCAGCAAGCAAGAGAGGCCGATGATGCCGACGTTCCCCTGGCGCCCGATCGGGTGCGCCGTCTTGATGACCATGACCGCGAGCTGTGCCGGCACGCGCCCGCCCTCTGTGCCGGAGCCGGTACGCCTGACCCTGCCGGTCGAGGCGACGCGGCCCTGCCGCCTCGTCACGCTGGGACCATCGCCCACGCTCGCGGATCTGGAGACGGCCTATATGGCGCGCGGTGAGGCTCTGGTGGCCTGTGATGCGGCGCGTCGACTGGCGGTCGCGACCCTGATGGCCGAACGGGCGGCACAGGCCGTGGCCGAAGGCTCGAACCGGCAAAAATTGCCGTGAGCCCGGCAGTTTCTGCCGTTTTTTGGTCGAGCCCGGCAGAAACTGCCGGGTCAGAGGCGTGGTTAAGGCAACCTAACGTATATAATACAATGACTTGGGATTTGGCCCCGAAAGGCGGCGGTGGCGCTGGTCTTGCTTGTCAGTGAACCGAGCAAAATGCTCCCGGCAGCCAAAATGGCGTCGGACACCTTGAAACAAGGAATATCGGTATGCCGCTGAACAGCGTCAACACGAACACGGGCGCCATGATCGCCCTGCAGAACCTGCAATCCACCAATGCCGAACTCGGTGTGGTCCAGTCGCGCATCAACACCGGCAAGAAGGTGTCGAACGCCAAGGACAACGGCGCCATCTGGGCCATCGCCCAGGGCCAGCGTTCGGAAATCGGTGCCCTGAACGCCGTCAAGGACAGCCTGCAACGCGGCCAATCCGCCGTTGACGTCGGCATTGCCGCCGGCGAGTCGGTCTCCGAGCTACTGATCCAGCTGAAGGAAAAGGCTCTGGCGGCCAGCGACACCTCGCTGACGACCTCCGCCCGCAGCGCCCTGAACGAAGACTTCAAGTCGATCCGTGACCAGATCACGACCGTCGTCTCGAATGCCAAGTTCAACGGCGTCAACCTGCTGGACAACTCGATGACGGCGGGCTTCAAGGCTCTGTCGAATGCGACCGGGTCGACCATCACGGTGCAGGATGAAAACCTGTCCCTGGGTGGCGCCAATGTGACCCTGTCCGCCACGGCAACCATCGGCACCTCGACCCTCGCAGCCACGGCTCTGGGTGTGATCAACACCTCGATCGACAATGTCTCCGGCGCTCTCGCGCGTCTGGGCACGGGTTCCAACTCCCTCAGCACTCACCTGAAGTTCGTGAGCAAGCTGCAGGACAGCCTGGAAACCGGCGTGGGCAACCTGGTCGATGCCGATCTGGCCAAGGAAAGCGCCCGACTGCAAGCGCTGCAAACCAAGCAACAGCTGGGTGTGCAGGCTCTGTCGATCGCCAACTCCTCGACCTCCATCCTGCTCGGACTGTTCCGCTAAGGAGCGATCTCAGGGGCGGGGGCGTTCGCGTCCCCGCCCCGTCGTCCGAGCCTTGAACCGGAGACGTCGGCTCAATCCCGACGCAGGGAGACATGGATACACATGCGAAGATAAGGCCCATCAACGCGACCGTTGCCCCCGCGGGTTCTGCCGCCGGGGGTGATTTCAACCAGTCCCGCGCCTCTCAAGAGGCAGACAGGGCGGCCCGCTACAAACTGGTTATCGAGCAAGGCGCCCGCAAAGGCGTCTTTATCTACAAGGTGCTCGACCGTGAGACCGGTGAAGTGGTGCGCCAGCTGCCCCGGGAAGAGGTAATCCGGTTGAAGGACCAGAACGGCTATGCGGCCGGCGCGGTGATCGACACCACCGCCTGAGGGGTCAGCATTTCAGTTCTCAGGCCACGCAGGGGGTGCCCAGCGTGGTTAAACGTCGTGGTTATCGCGCGTTAACCATGTGCAAATGAAATCATCCCTAGCCTGTCGTCATATCAGCGAGAGGCCCGATTCGGATGACGAACAGCGTCCACACCAATACGTCAGCGGCAATCGCCCTGCAGAACCTGACCACGACCAACAATCGGTTGAGCGATGTCCAGGGCCGGATCAGCACCGGGCTGAAGGTTCAGGGCGCCAAGGACAATGCCGCCATCTGGGCCATCGCCCAGGGGCAGCGCGCCGACATCGGCGCCCTCTCGGCCGTCAAGCAGAGCCTGGATCGCGCGACCTCGATCGCGGATGTCGCCCTGTCGGCCGGTGAGTCCGTTTCCGACCTGCTGAACCAGCTCAAGGAAAAGGTCGTCGCGGCCAAGGATGAGTCGCTGGGCACCCAGTCCCGCAAGCTTCTGGATGCCGACTTCAAGGCCCTGCTGCGCGCGCTTCAGTCCTCGGTTCAGAACGCCAGCTTCGATGGCGGCAACATCCTGAACGGCAGCCTGTCCAACGGCATCAAATTCCTGGCCAATGCCGACGCCAGCTCATCGATCACCCTGTCCAGCAAGGATCTGAGCCTGAGCGGCTCGATCATCAGTCTGTCGCTGTCGGATTCGCTGCTGACCCTGACCGGGGCGACCAACGCCCTGACGGCTCTGGACAGCTCGATCACCGCGCTGAACTCGGCGCTGGGTGAGATCGGGGCGCAGGCCAAGCAGATCGAGGCGCACAACACCTTCGTAACCAAGTTGGTCGATACGCTGGAGTCGGGTGTCGGCAATCTGGTCGATGCCGATCTGGCCAAGGAGAGCGCCCGGCTTCAGGCCCTTCAGGTCCAGCAGCAGCTGGGAGCCCAAGCCCTGTCGATCGCCAACCAGGCGCCGCAGGTCATCTTGTCGCTGTTCCGCAGCTAGGGCATCTGCCCCGCTGATTACCCTTGTCAGGGCAGGCCGGAGCGTCCGATCAGAATCGGGGCCGGTCGGCTCCGACGCTCGGTCCGGCTGGTGAAGCCGTACAGGGACAGGAATGAATACAGCAGCCTACTCAACACAACCATGGACGTAAGCTCCATCGGGCCGTTTCAGCGAACGTGCCATTAACCCTTAGGACGATTCGGGGTTCCGTGGACGGACGTTAACGCTTCATTGCGACGCAGCCGTCAGGGTGGCGAAGAGCACGCCATGATCGACAACAGCTATCTTCTGGGCCTGTTCGGAGGCACTTCGACCTTCTCCTCTGGAGGAGCGCTTGGCGCGTCCGCGCTCGCCCCGAAAAAGGCCCAGCCGACACCGCCCTGGTCGTCCGGTGCCGTCGTCCCTGAGGCGGATACGCTGGTCCGCTCGGCGCTGGGCGGTCGACGCCTGATTGATGAGAATGCGGCCAAGCTGGATGTGACCTCGGCGTCCGAGGATTACCGCCGTCTGTTCGCCCTCTATCAGGGGCTGGAAAGCCTGAACGCCCTCGCCAACCGGGCCGGGGTCAAGGGCGTCAGCAGCACGGAGCTGTCGCTGATCACCAAGCGGTTTGATCAGGGCCTCAAGGAAATCAGCAGCTATGTCGCCTCGGCCCCGCTCCAGGACGTGCGGCTGGTCGCCGGGGTCACCGAGTCGCTCAGCAAGACCAGTGCCGGTGTACGGCGGGACTCTGCCATCTCGATCACTTCGCCCATCCACGAGGGCGATGTCGCGAGCCCGGTGACGGCGTTCGAGGGCGCGGTCGTCTTCGACATCAACGTCAAACGGCTGAATGACACCCATACAGTCCGGATCGACCTGTCCGAGATGGGCACCGCGCCGCGCACCCTGGGGGCGGTGACGGCCCATATCAACGACAAGCTTCAGGCTGCCGGTCTGGAGACACGGATCGGGCGAGAGCGGCAGGCGGCGGAGGTCCGCACCCTGCAGGTCGGCGGCCGCACCGTGACCCTGCCGGCGGGCCCGGACCTGTGGTCGCTGGCCATACGCGGGGTGTCGACTGAGGCTGTGTCCTTCTCGGCGCCAGATCCGTCGGACGCCGTCTATGTGGTGCAGGGAACGGGGACCGGCGGGGCCCATGAGGTGCTGAAGTTCCAGGCCGATACGGCGACCGCCGCGACGCCGGCCAGCGCCCGTATCGGCGAGACGCAATGGATCGACGGGCGCGTGTCCCAGACGCCGCTGCCCGAGGGCATCAAGACCGTCCGGGCCAGCGCGACCGGGCCGGACGGCGCCCTGTGGCTGGTGGCCGATATGGAGGAAGGCCCGGGCAATCTGCCGATCAAGGGCCAGTCCGATGTCGCCCTGATCAAGCTGGACTCCGCAGGCCGCGTGGTCAGCACCCGGGCACTGGGCGCTGCCGATCAGGCGTCCGGCTATGCGCTGGCGGTCGACGATGCGGGACGGGTCGCCGTCGCGGGCTCGGTGACCGGCTCCCTTATACCTGGCCAGAGCGGCGATGTGGCCGGGGAGCTCGACAGCTTCGTCACAATGTACGACGCCAATGGTCAGGAACTCTGGACCCAGCGTCGCGGCGCACGGGCCGCGGACGAGGCCACTGGAGTGAAATTCAGCGCGGATGGCCAGGTGATCGTCACGGGCCGTGCGAAGTCGGCCATGCCGGGCGCGGCCGGGATCGGGGGCTGGGACTCCTATGTGCAGGCCTTCACCAGCAGCCAGCCCTATCCGACCGCAGCCTGGACCGCGACGGTCGACGGGACCGTCCAGTTCGGCAGTACGGGCGATGATGCCGTCCAGGCGACGGCGGTCAACGGCAACAGCCTCTATACCGCCGGGGAGGAAGACGGACGTCTGATCGTGCGCCGTTTCCAGCTGACAGCCGGGGGCGAGCCGCAGCTACTGTCAACGCGCGACCTCGGGGTCATGAACGGTTCGGTCAAGGGTCTGCAGGTCGATCAGGGGCAGGTGATCGTCGCGGGTGTCACCCGCAATGCGGCGCTGGACGTCGGAACCGTCAATCAGGCGCACAACGGCGGGCTCGATGCCTTTGTCGCCGTGCTGTCGGAGGATCTGACGGCATCCGGCGCCGAGCGGCTGACCTATATCGGCACCGAGAATGAGGATGCGGTCTCGGACGTCAAGCTGCTGGACGGCAAGCTGTGGATGACCGGGACGTCTGCCCGCTCGGTGACGGCCGAGGACGACGATCCCGTGCAGGGCTATCTCAGTCGCGTTGATCCGCTGACCGGGGTCGTCGAGTGGAGCCGCAGCTGGGCCGGACAGAATGAGCAGGCGGCGCCGCTCACCCTGGCGGTCGCCAGCGGGGCCAGCAGTGTGCTGGACCGACTGGGCCTGCCCTCCGGAGAGATTGTGCAGAGCGAGTCCAAGAAGCTGGTCGATGCCACCGCGCTGCGCGTGGGTGACCGGTTCTCGGTGGTGCCGGCCTCGGGCGGACGGGCGGTGGCGGTGACCATTGATGCTCGCGATACCCTTCAGACCCTGGCGCGCAAGATCGAGCTGGCATCCGGCGCTCGCCTCAAGGTCACGGTCGCCTCGGAGAGTGCTCCGGCGGAGAATGCCCGCGAGGGGCTGAATGCGGTGCTGGCGGGGGTGCAGCGTCTGTCGATCACTGCCCGCGATGGCCGCGAGGGCGCGGTTCTGGTGTCGGGTGAGCCAGGGCGCGATGCCCTTGCCGGTCTGGGCCTTTCCGCAGGCTTCATCGGACCGACGGCGACCAAGGATGGTCCCAGGACCTTCGGGCTGGATCTGCCCCAGGCGCTGAGCCTGCTGACCGAGGAGGCCCGCACCGCATCAGGAGAGCGCCTGCAGGCCGCAATGAAGGCGGTCCGCGACGCCTATCGGTCGCTGGCCCCCGCATCGACCAGCAATGCGACCTCCGGGCCGGTTCCTGCCTATCTTACGGCTCAGTTGGCAAACTATCAGGCGGCCTTGGCCCGACTGGGTGGCTAAGACGGTGGATCGGGCCGAAGGCGGTTGACGCCAGAGGGCCGGTCGGGGTTATTGGTTGCCTTCGCTAGTTCCTGTCGAGCCCCGCCGCATGGCCACCCCTCCTGATAACCGTATCATCCTGGCGATCGGTGCCGGTCTGGCCGTGATCGCGGCCATTGTGCTGGCGCTGATCTTCACACGCGGCGGCGGCGAAGAGGCGCCGGAGGGCCCCAGGGGCAACCTTCAGGTCGACGTGGCCGAGCCTCAATCGCTGGAGCCGACGCGCGAACTGCGCTGCTTCGTCGAGGGGCAGTTCGTCGGCATGCTGACGCTGGATCAATGCGCCCAGCGCAATGGTCTGGCGACCGAGGCCCTGGATGTCGGCCTCGACGAAACCGGTGCCTTGGTTGCGGCCCCGACCGCGTCGCTGGCGCCGCCGCCGACCCTGCCCCCGATCGAGGTCGAGGACGTCCCGCCGATCGTCGAGACGCCGGTTGAGCGCGCCGAAGCCCCCTCGGGCCCGACGGCGGCCTGTCTGCGCCACACGGGATCGGACTGGCGCTCGCTGTCCAGTTCCATGGGCCGGGAGGCCTGTGTGCAGCTTCTGTATTCGGGCACCTGTGTGCGCCCCGGTGAGGCGCGGTACGGGCGGTGGGGTGACCTGACCCTGCGGCTGGTGCCCGGGCGGGTGGAACAGTCCTCGGACAACGCCAACTTCCGCACCCTGGCCGAGCAGGACCGCAGGACCTGCACCTTCCCGGGGATGGGCGGATGAGAGCGCTTCTTTCAACGATGATCCTGGGTGCGGCGACGGCCGGTCTGGCGGCCTGCACCAATGCGTTCGAGGCGCCCTATGACGCGGGGGTCTGCTACTATGTCGTCCCCGGCGAGACCGAGGGCGAGGCCCCCAAGTTGAATGTCGTGGCGCGCGACCAGCCCCAGATCGAACTGTGCGCCGCGCGGCTCGAGGAGATGCGGGTCCGGTTCCTGCGGATGGGCGGCACGAACCGCGAGATCATCGGGGCCTATCAGGGGCAGTTCATCTTCATCGACCCGCAGGGCGTGAAGTTCGGCAAGACCCTGACCGGGGCGCGCTTCTTCGCCCTGGCCCGCACCGGCGACGGGCGGCTGGCCGTTCCGGGCGCCATCGTGCGCGACGAGGACGGGCGCCCCGTGGCGGTGGCCGAAAATCCGCCGGCCGCCCCGGCCCAATAGTCCCGCGTGGCTTGACGCCAGCCGCCTGGCAGGCGAGAACATTAACAGAACAAATGGCCCGCGAGAGGGTCCGAGAAACGGAGTTGGAAGATGGCGGGCAGCGTCAACAAGGTCATTCTGATCGGCAATCTGGGCAAGGACCCCGAGATCCGCACCCTCAACAGCGGCGACCGGGTCTGCAATCTGCGGATCGCGACGTCCGAGTCCTGGCGCGACAAGACCTCTGGCGAGCGCAAGGAGAAGACCGAGTGGCACCAGGTGGTCATCTTCAACGAGAACATCGTCAAGGTGGCCGAGAACTACCTGAAGAAGGGCTCGACCGTGTACATTGAGGGCGCGCTGACGACCCGCAAGTACACCGACCAGCAGGGCATCGAGAAGTATACGACCGAGGTCGTGATCCAGCGCTTCACCGGCAATCTGACCATGCTGGGCGGTCGCGGTGACGGCGGCGGTTCGGGCGGCGGCGGCGGCGGCGGTCGCGGGGACGATGACTACGGCTCGGGATTCTCCTCGGGGGGCCAGTCGCGCCCGTCGGGTCCGAAGGAGAACTACGACCTCAACGACGACATCCCCTTCTAGGTCACAGGCCCTGAAACCGTCCGTCACCGCTGTTGACGGGCGGACGGGGCGGAACTGTGCCAAGAGCGGCGCGTGACCCAGACCCGCCCCCTGATTCCCCACAATCTGAGCCTGCTGGAGATCGCGGCCATCGTCGCCGTGATCGTCATCTGGGGCGTGAACAACGCCGCGGCCAAGGTGGCGACCGACTCCCTGCCGCCGCTGATGACGGGGTCGATGCGGTTCGCCCTGACGGCCCTGTGCCTGACCGCCTTCATCCGCCCGCCGTTTCCGAACTGGAAGAGCCTGCTGCTGATCGTGGGGGTGGGCGGGCCGCTGCATTACGGCTTGATCTATGTGGCCTTCTGGCTGGCGGATGACGTCAGTCCGGTGTCGGTGGCGGCCCAGCTGTGGATCCCGTTCACGGCCCTGTTCGCCTTCCTCCTGCTGGGCGAGCGGCTGAAGCGGCCGGCGCTGGCAGGGCTGGCGGTGGCCTTCGTCGGCGTGGTGTGGATGTCGGCCGACCCCCATGTGCTGCAGGACTGGGACGCCATCCTGGTCGGCATCGGCGCGGCGGCGGCCTGGGCCCTGACGACGGTGATCGCGCGGCGCACGACCTCGATCCCGCCGCTGAAGATGCAGGGCCTGCTGGCCGCGGTGACCATGCCGGTGCTGGCGCTGGCCTCGTTCGCCTTTGAGCGGGACCAGATGGCGGCGGCCATGAGTGCCCCGCCGATCGCTTGGGCCTCGGTGCTGTGGGGCGGGCTGGCCTCGTCTGTCGTGGCCACCACCCTGGTCTTCTGGCTGGTCCAGCGGCGCGAGGCCGGGCGCGTGACCCCCTATCTGCTGGCGACGCCGGTGGTGTCGATCCTGATCGGCTGGGGCCTGATGGGCGATGTGCTGACGCCCCAGATCCTGACCGGGGCGGCCCTGACCATGGGCGGAGTGGCGATCGTCGCCCTGGCCGAGCGCGGCCTTCGCGCCGGAGCGGCGAAGGCCTAGGCCTGATCCCTTAAGCCGGCACCACGCGCGGATCGCCCGACGCGACGGCGAAGGTCGCCCGGGTCGACAGCGTGCCCGACCGGTCCGACACCTTGTCCAGCACCTTGAACTCGGTCTGCCAACGCTCGGCGGTCACGTCGCAGACGGCGTAGCCCCGCTGGGCATTGTTGAACTTGAGGAAGGGGTTGTCCTCCAGATAGCGGCGGCCGTCGGCGCGCTGGTCGGTGCCGTCGCCCGAGGAGCTGATCGATGTGGTGACGAACTCGCTGGCCACCGGGGCCCCGGACGGATCGCGGCCGTCGATGTGCAACTCGCCGGCATAGTTCTGATGCTCGTCGCCGGTCAGGACGACGAGGTTGTCGATACGCCGGTCGCGCACGCGCTCCAGCAGGCGGCGGCGCGGGATGGCATAGCCGGCCCAGGTGTCCAGGTTGAAGCCCAGATCGGGGCCTTCCTTGCGGTCTAGGTCCATGACCATGATCTGCTGGGCCAGCACCTTCCAGCGGGCCTGTGAGCGGTCGAGGTTGCGGTACAGCCACTGTTCCTGGGCCTCACCCAGCACCTGGGCGTTGCGGTCGCTGACCCCGGCGCAGCTGTTCGCCCAACTGTCGTCGCAGGGCTGGTCCGAGCGGTACTGGCGCGTGTCCAGCAGATTGAGGTCCAGCAGATTGCCCCAGCCGGCCTGACGATAGAGCTGCAGCGAGGAGCCCTTGGGGAAGGCCGAGCGGCGCACCGGCATATTCTCGTACCAGGCCTGCATGGCGGCCTGCTGGCGCAGCATGAAGACCTCGGGCGGGGTGCCGTCCTGATCGAGGGCCGAGACCCAGTTGTTGTCGATCTCGTGGTCGTCCCAGGTGCAGAACCAGGCGGTCGAGGCGTGGCTGGCCTGAAGGTCGGCGTCCATCTTGTACTGGGCATAGCGGCGCCGGTAGTCGTCGAGGCTGTAGACCTCTCCGCCCAGATGCTGGCGCGGGTTCTCGAAGGTGCCGCCCGAGCCGTTGTAGAGGCGGCTGCCTCGACCCTCATAGATGTAGTCGCCGTAGCAATAGATGAAGTCGAACCGCTCGTCGGCGGCCTTGCGGTGGGCGGTGTAGAAGCCCTGCTCATAGGCCTGACAGCCCAGCACACCGAACCGGGCGCGGTCGATGGTGGCGCCGGCGGCAGGGGCGGTCACGGCGCGGCCGATGGCGCTGCGCTCACGCCCCGCGACGAAACGGTAGAAATAGGGACGGCCGGGCTCAAGACCCTCGACCTCGACATGGACGGCATGGCCCAGCTCGGGCCGGGCCATGGCTTCGCCCGAGCGGACCGGGCTGGAGAAGCCGGTGTCGGTGGAGACCTCCCACTTCACCGGCACAGCGGCCGAGGGCATGCCGTGCCCGATCTCGAGCGGGTTGGGTGCCAGCCGCGTCCAGATGACGAAGCCGTCGGGCAGCGGGTCGCCTGAGGCGACGCCCAGCTGGAACGGATAGTCGATGAAGATCGGATCGGCGACCGCCTGCCGGGCCCCCGACAGCGCCATCCCCCCCATGCCGAGGGACAGCATCATCTGACGACGGGACAGGGCGGGCAGGCGCATGGGTAAGGCTCCGGAAGGGCAGGGCGGTCAGGCTAGAGCCCGATTGTGACGGCTGATGCGGGGTGAGGGGAGGGGGAGGGCGGGAATTCAGACGGTGGAAGGTGGGGAAAAACACCGTCTGAATGGTCTGAAGGGTCTGAAACTGGGGAAGCGGGTCGGGTGTTTTTCCTTCTCCCGATGGGAGAAGGTGGCGCGTGAGCGCCGGATGAGGGGTGGCGCTGTCCGTCGGCGAACGCCGTGGCAGGACCAGTGCGACGGCTCACGCCGAAGGACACGGTGAACCCCTCACCCCCTACCCCCTCTCCCGACGGAGAGGGGGTAAGAAACACCGTCTGAACCGTCTGAACCGTCTGAACCGTCTGAACCGTCTGAACCGTCTGAACCGTCTGAATGGTCTGGAATGGCTGCGCCTCCGTCGACCGGTCTATGGCAACCGGACAGTATGGGTGACCTCGGGACCAGGGCGCGCAGAACGGTGCGGGAGGCGGTGGGGGTGTTGAAAGAGCGGGGGAATTCGGGGGCGGGCCTTATAGTTGAACGCCCGAGCCCAGCATTCCCGGCCCTTCTCCCCTTGCGGGAGAAGGTGGGCCGCGTGAGCGGCTCGGATGAGGGGTTTCTCAGAGGGTTGGCGATTTGATTGCATTGCCCGGCGCTGTGAGGGGCCGACCGCAATGTGACCCCTCATCCGCCCCCTTCTCAGGGGGCACCTTCTCCCACAAGGGGAGAAGGGCACGAGGGCTGCCTACCGCCCCGCCTGCCAGGCGCGCAGCTCGGCGAGTTCCGTGGTGTGGGTGTCGAGGGTGGTCTGGGCGAGGCGGCGAAGGTCCGGATCCTGCGACTGATCGAGGACACTGCGGGCCGTGGCGATGGCCGCTTCGTGGTCGGCGATCAGGGCCGAGGCGAGGGCCAGGTCGGCAGAGGGCGCGACGGGGGCCGGGGCCGGGGTCTGGCGCTGCTGTTCCTCGGTGGTCTTGAGCGCCGCCGCGTGCCGTTCGGCCGAGGCGTCGCGCAGGGCCTGCTGGACCGGATCGCCGCCGCCGTCGCAGGCGGAGAGGGCCAGGGCGAGGGCGGGGAGGGCGATCAGGGCCAGACGCATCGGACTATCCTTGAATCAAGTTGGGCATCCAGCCTTCGTGCATTTCGCGCAGGTGGTCGAGCGGAATGCGGAACAGGTCGCCGGACATGAAGTCGCGGCCCCTGGCGCGGCCGACGACCGAGGCGTGCAGGCCGGCGGCCTGGGCTTCGGCAATCAGGGTCGAGGGATCGGCGACGGCGACCAGATAGCGGGCCTGATCCTCGGCAAACAGCAGGATGTGGGCGTGCTCGGCCGAGGTGGCGTCCAGCTCGATACCGCAGTCGGAGGCGAGCGCGATGTCGGCCGCCGCGCCGATCAGGCCGCCGTCGGAGAGGTCGTGGACGCAGGTCAGGGCGCCGGCCTCGATGCGCTCCCGCACGAAGTCGCCAGTTTTGCGCTCCAGCGCCAGATCGACGGGCGGGGGGGCGCCGTCCTCGCGGCCCAGCACTTCGCGGAGATAGAGGGAGGCGCCCAGCTCGCCGCGGGTCTCGCCGATCAGGACCAGGGTCTCGCCCTCGGCCATGCCGCCAAAGCCGACGGTGACGTCATAGTTGGGCAGCAGGCCGACCGCGCCGACGGTCGGGGTCGGCGGAATGGCGACGCCATTGGTCTCGTTATAGAGGCTGACATTGCCGCTCACGACCGGGAAGTCGAGCACGCGGCAGGCCTCGGCCATGCCGTCGATGGCACGGACGATCTGGCCCATGATCTCGGGCCGCTGCGGATTGCCGAAGTTGAGGTTGTCGGTGATGGCGATCGGGCGGCTGCCCACGGCGGTCAGGTTGCGCCAGGCCTCGGCCACGCACTGTTTGCCGCCTTCGTAGGGGTCGTTCTGGACATAGCGGGGGGTGCAGTCGCTGGTCACGGCCAGCCCCTTGTCCGTGCCGTGGACGCGGACTACGCCCGCGTCGGCGCCGGTGGCCGAGTCGTGCAGGGTGTCGGCCATGACGTGGCGGTCGTACTGCTCCCACAGCCAGCGCTTGGAGGCCATGTCGGGGCAGCAGACCACGTTCAGCACGGCGTCGGGCCAGCTGTCGGGGGCGGGCACGTCCTTGGGATCGATCCGGGGATGCAGCTCGGGCTGGACCCAGGGCCGGTCATAAAGGGGGGCGTCGTCGAACAGGGGCGCCAGTGGCACGTCGCAAACGACCTTGCCGTGATGGTTCAGGACCAGACGGCCGGTGTCGGTGGTGCGGCCGATGACGGCGGCGTCGAGGCCCCACTTCTTGAAGATGCGGTAGCCGTCTTCCTCGCGGCCCGGCTTGAGCACGGCCAGCATGCGCTCCTGGCTTTCGGACAGCATCATCTCATAGGCGGTCATGCCGGTCTCGCGCTGGGGCACGGCGTCCATGTCGAGCTCGATGCCGACGCCGCCCTTGCCGGCCATCTCGACCGAGGAGGAGGTCAGGCCGGCGGCGCCCATGTCCTGGATGGCGGCGACGGCGCCGGAGGCCATCAGTTCCAGGGTCGCCTCGATCAGAAGCTTTTCGGCAAAGGGGTCGCCGACCTGGACGGTCGGGCGCTTCGACTCGGACTCATCGTCGAACTCGGCCGAGGACATGGTCGCGCCGTGGATGCCGTCGCGGCCGGTCTTGGACCCGAAATAGACGACCGACAGGCCGGGCCCGGGGGCAGCGGAGTAGAAGATGCTGTCGGCCCTGGCCAGGCCCACGCACATGGCGTTGACGAGGATGTTGCCGTTGTAGCCCCGGTGGAAATTGGTCTCGCCTGCCACGGTCGGCACGCCCACGCAATTGCCATAGCCGCCGATGCCGGAGACGACGCCGGTCACCAGACGCCGGGTCTTTTCATGCTCGGGATCGCCGAAGCGCAGGGCGTTGAGCAGGGCCACGGGCCGCGCGCCCATGGTGAAGACGTCGCGCATGATGCCGCCCACGCCCGTCGCCGCGCCTTGATAGGGTTCGATGTAGGAGGGGTGGTTATGGCTTTCCATCTTGAAGATGCAGGCATCGCCGTCATCGATGTCGATGACGCCGGCGTTCTCGCCCGGACCGCAGATGACGCGGGGGCCCTTGGTCGGGAATTTGCCGAGGTGGACCTTCGAGGATTTGTAGGAGCAGTGCTCGGACCACATGACCGAGAAGACGCCCAGTTCGACGTCATTGGGCTCGCGCCCCAGACGGTCGAGGACCACCTGATACTCGGCGGGGGACAGGCCGTATTCGGCGGCCAGTTCGGCCATGGATTTCGATGCGCTCATGGCTGGCGCTTCTAGCGAGGTTCTTGGCCGGAGTCAGCCTTGGGGATCGGCCGGCGGCGTATTTCTGGCAGGCTGGAGGCGGAAGCTGAGGATGACGGCAGCGACCAGCACGGCGACGGCCGCGGTCAGGGCGACATAGGCCAGCAAGTCATTGCGCGGCTGCTCGGCCACGAACACCGCCAGCAGGCCCCAGGCTATGGGCAGGGCATAGGCGATCTGGCGCAGGCGGGCGGTGACCGCGAGGGCAGTCACGCTGACGACGACGACGGCGATAATGGCCCACAGCGTCGGCGGCAGGACGTCGGGAAGGGCCTGATTGCCGGTCACGACGGTGAGCAGATTGACCGGGGCGGCGACGGTCAGCCAGCCGGCCAGCATCATCAGCGGCCAGGCGGTCAGCCACAGCTCCGGATCCTTTCGACCCATGGCGCGGATCTGGCGCGCCTTGAGCAGCAGGGGGATCAGGATCACCAGTAGGGAGGCGAAGATCAGGATGATGGTGGTGGTCTCGGCATCCAGCGCCGCCGCGACAACCCACCAGCCGATGCCCAGCAGGGCGCCGACGGCGGGCCAGCCCAGGGCTTCGGTCAGGGGGCGGTTTCGCCCCTGAGGCAGGAGCTGAAAGACCGCATGGGCGAACAGGCCGAGATAGATCAGGCCCCAGATGGCAAAGGCATAGCTGGCGATCTTGAGCGTCTCGTCGCTGTCAGCCGAGAACTCCGCCGGGCTCTGGCCCCAGCCGATGGCGGTCTGGGAATAGCCGATGGCAATGGCGAAGATCACCGCCGACAGCAGGATCAGCCGGCGGATGAGGGCGGTCGAGAGAGCGTCGGGCGTTTGCATGACGGCATTACGCACCGGAACGGCAAAGGTTCAATAGGGGGGCGCTATGCCGCGTCCAGAACGCTGCGGAACAGGGTGGCGCCGTCGGCGGAGCCGAGCTCGGCCTCGAAGGCACGGTCGGGGTGGGGCATCATGCCCAGCACATTGCCGCGCGCGTTCTGGATGCCCGCGATCGAATTGACCGAGCCATTGGGGTTGTCGACATAGCGGAAGACGACCTGACCCTCGCCCTCGAGACGCGCGAGCGTCTCGGCATCGGCGAAGAAGTTTCCGTCGCCATTGCCTTGGGTCATGATGACCTCAGTCTGGTCCTGATAGCCGGCGGTGAAGCGGGTGTTGGGGTTGGCGACCTCGAGCGAGACGAGCTTGCAGACGTATTTCAGGCCGGCGTTCCTGAGCAGGGCGCCGGGCAGCATGCCGGCCTCGCAGAGGATCTGGAAGCCATTGCAGATGCCGACCACGGCCACGCCGTCGTCGGCGGCCTTCTTGACCGCCTGCATGATCGGCGACTGGGCCGCCATGGCGCCGCAGCGCAGATAGTCGCCGTAGGAGAACCCGCCCGGCAGGACGATCAGGTCGAGCCCCTCGGGCAGGGTGGTGTCCTGATGCCAGACCATGTCGACGCGCGCGCCGGTTGATCGCTCGACGGCGACCTTGCAGTCGCGATCACAGTTGGACCCGGGAAAGACGATGACGGCTGCGCTCATGGCGCGGGCGTGTAGCAGGGTTCGCGGGTGTTGTCAGGAGCCGAGCCGGGGCGGGCGACAGGCCGATGCAGAAAAGCCGTGGCGGACGCGCCGGAAGCCTGCTTCTATCCCGGTCTGCCCCTTTCACTCCCTCCGAGCCTCCCATGCGCCTTCTTGCCCTGATCGGTGTTCTGACCCTGATGTTCGTCGGCGGGGCGGTGGCCCAGGCGCAGATGACGGTCCGCGAATTCAATCAGATCGCCGCCAATGCGCCCCGGGATCCGTCGGCCTTGCTGCGGCCGTCCGTCCGGCGCGCCGCCAACGCCGTGCAGGGCGCTTTCGAAGCGGCGCGGGCCGAGGAGGCCGCCGCCCGGCGGGCCGGTCGCACGCCGCCCTATTGCATGCCCGAACGGATTCGCCTGTCGCCGGACGAAATCGTGGCGCGCATGCAGGCGGTTCCGGCAGCGCGGCAGAGCCAGACCCTCAACCAGGCTGTGCGCAGCTGGATGGTCGAACGCTACCCCTGCCGCTGACGCCTGTTTAGCCCGCGTTTTCGTAGGTCGCGGTGATCGACGCCTTGGCCAGGGTGTGGAAATGCAGGTTGAAGCCGAATACGGCGCCTGAGTTGTCGGGCGTGACGTCCAGCCGGGCGGTGTCGACGGCGAAGACGGTGAAGATGTAACGGTGCGGGCCATGGCCGGGGGGCGGGGCGGCACCGCCGAAGCCTGGCTCGCCGAAATCGGTGCGGCCCTCGACCGCGCCGGAGGGCACGGGACCGCCCGTCGGGATCTCAGTGACGTCGGCGGGGATGTTGGCGACCGTCCAGTGCCAGAAGCCCGAGCCGGTCGGGGCATCCGGGTCATAGCAGGTGATGGCGAACGACTTGGTGCCCTCGGGCGCGCCGGACCATTTCAGATGCGGCGAGGTATTTCCCTTCGCCTGGACCTGGGCGTCGGGCAGGACGCCGCCATCGGTGATGTCGGTGGAGGTGAGGGTGAAGGTCATGGAGGCTCCTGTCGCTACGGGTCCCATTGAAAAGGGGAGGGAAGGCAGCGGGGTTCCCGAACGCCTACTCCACCTCGATGCGGTAGCTTTCGATCACGGTGTTGGCGAGCAGGGTGTCGCACATCTTTTTGACCTCGGCCTCCACGTCGTCGCCGGCGTAGTCGAACTGGATCAGCTTGCCGACGCGGGCCTCGCTGACGCCGGTCCAGCCGAGACCGTTCAAGGCGCCCTCGACGGCCTTGCCCTGCACGTCCAGCACGCCGGGTTTCAGGAAGATGTGAACCTTTACTTTCGCCATCAGTGCAGTCCCCCCTGAATCACGGTCGGCATATCCTTCATGATGCCGAGGCGGCGGGCCACCTCGGTATAGCTTTCGATGACATTGCCCAGATCGCGGCGGAAGCGGTCCTTGTCCAGCTTTTCGCCGGTGGTGGAATCCCACAGGCGGCAGCTGTCGGGGCTGATCTCGTCGGCGAGAATCACGCGGCTGAAGTCGTTTTCCCAGATGCGGCCGAACTCGATCTTGAAGTCGATCAGGGTGATGCCGACCGCGCCGAACATGCCCGACAGATAGTCATTCACGCGGACGGTCATGGCCAGGATGTCGTCCAGCTCCTGGGTGGTGGCCCAGTTGAAGGCAGTGATGTGCTCTTCGGTGACCATCGGGTCGTTGAGCTCATCCTTCTTGTAGTAGAATTCGATGATCGAGCGGGGCAGGGGGGTGCCTTCCTCGATGCCGAGGCGCTGGCTCATCGAGCCGGCCACGACGTTGCGGCACACGACCTCGAGCGGGATGATCTCGACCTCGCGGATCAGCTGCTCGCGCAGGTTCAGCCGCTTGATGAAATGGTTGGTCACACCGATGCCGTTCAGGCGCGACATGACGAATTCGCTGATGCGGTTGTTGAGGACGCCCTTTCCCTCAAGCTGGGCCTTCTTCTCGCCGTTGAAGGCGGTGGCGTCGTCCTTGAAATACTGGATCAGGGTGCCGGGCTCGGGCCCCTCGTAGAGGATCTTGGCCTTGCCTTCATAGAGCTTCTTGCGCTTGGCGTTCATGTGCATTCCGAAGGCCGGATCACCGGCGGGACGAAGGATCTCGCGGGCTGGAATTGCCGTTCGGACCGGGACAATCCGGGGCGAAACACAAAGGGCAAGGCCAGCCGTTGAGGGGGAAGGGATGGTGGCCCTCCTTAGCGGAAGCCGGGGCGGGTGACAAACCTTGGACAGGCGTCGATCAGCCTGCCTGCGACAACGACTTTTGTTGCGTTCGGTCACGGGCGGGGTATAGACCGCCCTGCGCGCCAATACGGGGCTCGCGACAGGAGCATTTGACGCCCATGACCACCTTCGACGATCGGGAAAAAGGGTTCGAGTCCAAATACGCCCTCGATCAGGAGCAGGAGTTCAAGGTCATGGCCCGGCGCAACAAGCTGCTGGGTCTGTGGGCGGCCGAGAAGATGGGCCTGTCCGCCGAAAGCGCCGAGCAATATGCCGCCGCCGTGGTCCGCGCCGACTTTGAGCAGCCGGGCGAGGAAGACGTGTTCCGCAAGATCGCCGGCGACTTCAAGGGCGCCGGCCTGACCGCTTCGGAAGGCGAAATCCGAAGCAAGATGGACGAACTGTCCTCCATCGCCCGCGATCAGGTCCGCAACGAGGCCTGATCGCCTGCCAGTTCAGTCTCTGGACAAGACAATGGCCGCGCCCGTGAGGACGCGGCCATTTTCGTTTGGGTGACTTCATGGATCACCCGGTTCGGTCCCGCGCGACGAAGGATGGGGCCGCGCGGGAACGAGGGTCGCTCGATCAGTTGGGCATAACCACGGTGTCGATGGCGTGGATGATGCCGTTCGAGGCGGCGACGTCAGCAGTGACGACGCGCGAGGTGTTGCCGGCTTCGTCCGTCAGGGTGACCGAACCGTCCACGATGGAGGCGGTCAGGGTGCCGCCCTGGACAGTCGTCAGGGTGGCCGAACCGCCGCCCTCTTCGATCTGCTGGGTCAGCGCCGCAGCATCCACCTGGCCGGGAACGACGTGATAGGTCAGCACGCCGGTCAGGGCGTCACGCTGTTCCGGCTGCAGCAGGCCGTTCAGGGTGTCGGCCGGAATCTTTTCGAAGGCGGCATTGGTCGGGGCGAAGACGGTGAAGGGGCCGGCACCGTTCAGGGTGTCGACCAGTTCGGCCGCCTGGACAGCGCTGACCAGGGTCGAGAAGTCGGGGTTGCTCTGAGCGACGGCGACAACGGTGCCGTCAGCAGCAGGAGCCATGGTGTCGGTCGCGGCCGGTTCCATGGCGTCGGTGGCGGGGGCTTCCGGCTCGCTGTTGCAGGCGGCCAGGCCGAGGATGGCGACGGCCGATACGGCAGTCATGACGCGGGTGCGGGTGAACTTCATTTTCGCTTCTCCTGAGGCGAACCGCGGATTGCGGTACCGGGAGAATTACTGCTCAGCCGCCGAAAGGATGCGTCGCGATCACGTTTTCCGGCGCGACATGTGACCGCACCTGTCTTTTTCGTGATCGGGGATGCATCTGCCCCCGAAGCCACTTCAGGCGCCGAACACCCGGGCGAACACTGTGTCCACGTGCTTGGTGTGATAGCCGATGTCGAACAGGGCTTCGAGATCGGCCTCGGGCAGGATGACCCGGTCATCGGCTTTCAGGAAGTCGAGGAAGACCCCCTCGCCGCGCCAGACCTTCATGGCGTTTTCCTGCACCGCGGCATAGGCGTCCTCGCGCGACACGCCCGCCTGCGTCAGGGCCAGCATGACCCGCTGGCTGTGCACCAGGCCGCCCAGCAGGTTGAGGTTCTTTTCCATATTGGCGGGATAGACGTTCAGCCGCTCGACCACGCCTGCCAGCCGGTGCAGGGCAAAGTCCAGATGGATCGTCGCGTCCGGGCCGATGCCGCGCTCGACCGACGAGTGGCTGATGTCGCGCTCGTGCCAGAGGGCGACGTTTTCCATGGCCGGGGTCACGGCTGAGCGGACCAGCCGGGCGAGGCCGGTCAGGTTCTCGGTCAGGATCGGGTTGCGCTTGTGCGGCATGGCCGAAGAGCCCTTCTGCCCCTTGTCGAAGAATTCCTCGGCCTCCAGCACCTCGGTGCGCTGCAGGTGGCGGATCTCCACAGCCAGACGCTCGACGGAGCTGGCGACCACGCCAAGGGCGGCAAAGAAGGCCGCGTGGCGGTCGCGCGGGATCACCTGGGTCGAGACCGGCTCGACGGCCAGACCCATCTTCTCCGCCACATAGGCCTCCACCGCCGGGTCGACATTGGCGAAGGTGCCGACGGCGCCCGAGATGGCGCAGGTGGCAATCTCTTCGCGGGCCGTGACCAGACGGCGGCGGGCGCGCTGGAACTCGGCATGATAGCCGGCCAGCTTGAGGCCGAAAGTGACCGGCTCGGCATGGATGCCGTGGCTGCGGCCGACGCAGGGGGTGAATTTGTGCTCCCTGGCTCGGGTTTCCAGCGCCGCCAGCACCCGGTCGACACCCTCGATCAGCAGGTCAGAGGCGCGCGTCAGCTGGACCGAGAAACAGGTGTCCAGCACGTCGGATGAGGTCATGCCCTGATGCAGGAAGCGGGCCTCGTCGCCCACGATCTCTGACACATGGGTCAGGAAGGCGATGACGTCGTGCTTGGTGGTGCGCTCGATCTCATCGATGCGGTCGGCATCGAAGGTGACGTCCTTGCCCTTGGCCCAGATGGCTTCGGCGGCGCTGGCCGGGATGGTACCCAGCTCGGCCATCTTCGTGGCGGCATGGGCCTCGATCTCGAACCAGATCCGGTATTTGGTCTCTTGCGACCAGATGTCTGTGGCGGCGGGGCGGGAATAGCGCGTGATCATGGGCTGGCGTTTGGGTTGCCGGGCCGGGGGAGTCAAGGTTGCGGCGAATCCGGACCGGGTCCATTCAGTCGCCGAGAGCAAGGGAGCCCATCATGAAGCTGATCCTCGGAGACAAGGCCTATTCCACGTGGTCGCTGAGGCCGTGGCTGATCCTGAAGCGCTGCGGGGCCGAGTTCGAGGAGGTGATGATCGCCCTGAACCGTCCCGATACGGCCGATCAGATCGCCCGCCATGCGCCGGCGGGCAAGGTACCGGCGCTGGAGGTGGAGGGGGTGACCGTCTGGGACAGTCTGGCCATCGCCCTGTGGGCCGAGGAACACTATCCCCACGCGCGGCTGTGGCCCGTCGATCCGCCTGCGCGCTGGGTGGCACGGTCGGTGGTCTGCGAGATGCATTCGGCGTTCGGGACCCTGCGCAATGATCTGGGCATGGGGCCGGGTCATCCGATGGTGGGCGATCCGGGCGAGGCGCATGTGCCGTCCGACGCCCTGTCCGCCGACATCCGCCGCATGGTCGGAATGTGGAAGGACGCGAAGGGCCGGTTTGGCGAGGCCGGGCCCTATCTGTTCGGCGACTGGTCGATCGCCGATGCCTTCTTCACGCCGGTGGCGGCGCGTTTCCGCCATTTCCGTATCGATCTGGCAGCCTATGGCGACGACGGGACGGCGACGGAATACTGTCGGACCCTGCTGTCCCAGCCGGATTTTCTGGAGTGGAGCGAAGCCGGTTTGAAAGAGATCGGTTAACCGTCACCAAACACCGCTTTTTAGGGGAACAGTGGCAGGGTCAGGCACGTTCAACGAACAACGCCGCTTTCAACCCCCGAGCTCCCATGTCCTCGCCCGTCGCCCCCGGACCCGTCAGCACCGCCCAGCCCGGCTGGGTCACCGTGGTGGTCAGTATTGTGGTGGCCTGCAGCCTGTGCGCGCTACTGCTCAGCAGCCTGATCTGACGCGGCAGCTTCGGGAGCCTGACCTTCAGGGGCGGGCGGCGGCGGCGGCACGTAATCCAGATAGATGGAAATCGCCGATTGGCCCGTGGCCAGGGCCTTGAGCGTGTTCAGCGGTCGGCCCTGCAGACGCTGGTAGATCCAGTAGGCGGCCATGACCTTTTCGACATAGTCGCGGGCCTGGGGGACATCGATGGTCTCGATCAGCAAAAGGGGGTCGGGGTCTGGCCCCAGCTTGCGCAGGGCGCCCAGCATTGGGCCGGGTCCGGCATTGTAGGAGGCCACGGTCCGCAGGACGTCGCCGTTGAAGGCCGACAGGCCCAACATCTTGATCACATAGGCTTGGCCCAGACGCATGTTCACGCCGGGCTGATAGAGGCGTTCGGGGTCCGAGACGTAGCCGCGATCGCCGCTGAGTTCTGCGGCGGTGGTCGGCATGACCTGCATCAGGCCATAGGCGCCGGCGCCGGAGCGGACGCGCGGGTTGAAGTCGGTCTCCTTGCGGGCGATGGCATAGACCAGCGATTGTTCGATGACGAAGCCGCCCTCGGGCTCTAGCAGCGGCATCGGATAGCGGGCCGCGTCTATGATCTCGGCGTCGCGGGCGCGGGGCGTCAGCTGGCGGGAAAAGGCCCGGCCCAGCGCGGACCACAGCTTGCGGTCCTCTTCGGTGGTCGCCGCGCGCAGGCCGGTGCGGAACTGGTCGCGGGCATCGTCCAGCCGGCCCACCTCGATCCAGGCGACGACGCGGCGGGCCTGGGGATCACGGTCGATGAAGGCGATCAGGCTGTCGTCGTCGATGCGGATGTCGGGGGTGAAGGCGATGGCGCGCAGGCCCTCGTCTTCGGTCGCCGAATAGGCCTGAGGCCCCCAGTTCCGGAGAGTCGGCTCGATGTCGAGCTGATAGAGAGCGATCTGGCCATAGAAGGTCGCGGGCCAGGAGGCGGACAGGCGCAGCAGGGTCTCGATCTGCTCCAGCTGGCCCGAATGGGCGGCAGACCGCGCGGCCCAGAAGGCGGCGCCGGCCCGCACCCAGGCATCCTCGGTCGGGTCCCAGGCGACGCGCTCGAAAGCGGTGAAGGCGGCGGGGAAATCCCCCATCCGCCAGGACGCCAGACCCACCACCCACCAGTCGCCGATGGCCATGCCGGTGGCCCGGGCGTCGGCGAGGTTGTCGGCATTGAGGGCGATGCGGGCGGCCTTTGACCCTTCGGACTCGGTCAGGCTTTCCCAGGTGCGGCCATCGACCCGGCGCGGGCGACGCGGCTCGGGCGCGCCGTCAGGGCGTCGGCGGAGGGCCAGGGCATAGACGCGCGGGGCCTCGGGCAGGTCGGCATAGTCCTCCAGCCAAGCGCTGAGTTCTTCGAAGCTGGAGACGTAGTCCGGGTGGAACAGGCGTTCGAACTCGACCTGACCCAGCAGGACACGGTCGTCGGCCTGGCGGGCCGAGGCGCGGGCGGTCTCGAGGTCGCCACGCCTGAGGGCGTCATAGGCATTGGTGTAGCTGAGCCGGTCAGAGTTGCTGAGCACGCGAGGCTGGGCCATGGCCAGGCCGGGCAGGGCAAGGCCGCACACCAGCAGCAGGGCTGCCAGAAGCGTCCGCAATGGCCGTGTGACTGTGCCCGTGATCATGCCGCCCCTTTGAATCGTGCTCACTCCCCGTGTCCCGTATCCGGTCAGCTGCCCGCCGGATATCGACGAAGGGGCAAGGGCGATGCCAGCCCGTAATGCCCCCTAGACGGGGGCAAAAGCTGTCGCCTCAATGGGGCGTTTTTGAGTCAGTCGTCTGAGACGAACCGTCAAGACGGGCGGCAACGGCCAGCAGATCGGCCCAGACCATGGCCTTGGCCTGTGGCTGGCGCAGCAGGAAGGCGGGGTGGAGCGTCGGCATGACGGGGGCAGAGGTGCCGCCCTCGGGCAGGTGCCATTCCCCCCAGGTGCCGCGCAGGCGGGTGATGCCCTCATTGGTGTGCAGGATGGCGCGGGCGGCGGCGGCGCCGACGGTCAGCACCAGCTTCGGCTTCACCAGTTCGAGCGCCCGCGCAACGAACGGGGCGCAGATCGCCTGTTCCTCGGGCGAGGGGGTGCGGTTGCCGGGGGGACGCCAGAAGACGGTGTTGGTGATAACCACCCGGCCCTCAAGCTGCGCGGCCTTGAGCATGCGGTCCAGCAGACGCCCGGCCTTGCCGACAAAGGGCAGACCCTGGGCGTCTTCCTCGGCGCCGGGGCCTTCGCCGACGATCATGACGGGGGCGGTGGCCTCGCCGCGCCAGACGACGGCTTGCCGTGCGCCCATGCCGCTGAGGGGACAGGCCTCGAACCCGCGAATCGCCTCGGTCAGGGATTCCAGAGAATCCGCCGCTTTTGCTGCGGTTCGGGCGAGGGCCACGGCTTCGGCGACCGTGTCGGTCGAGACCCTGGCCGAAGCGACAGGAGCACGGAGCGGGGTGACGGTGCCGGTCTGGGCGGCGGCCGGGGCGCGGGTCGCCTTGGCGGGCGGCGGCGGGGCGGTTTCGCGCGTCCGATCCACCGGCGCATCGCCGAAACAGTCCTCGACGCCCGCATCGTGCCAGAAGGCCAGAAGCGCGGTCAGGGCATCCGAAGCGGCGGGTGAAGCGTTCATGCAGGCCGGGTCACAGGGTTGATGATTGGGGGTGTAAGCCTTGACCACCCCCACGTCACCTTCTGATAAGGGATCAACAGCGAACCGACCGGGTTCGGACAGACATTGCAAGGGGAGCCGACCACATGGCCAAGGATGCCACCGAAGGCGGAGCAAAGAACGCCTGGCAGGACGCCGTCATCGACCGACTGCCCGCGGTGGAGGCCCTGACCGGGGCCGAGCGCGAGGCCATGGAATACGACGTCGTCATCGTCGGGGCTGGTCCGGCCGGTCTGGCCGCCGCCATCCGTCTGAAGCAGAACGCTGCCTCAGACGGGCACGAGGTCTCGGTCGCCGTGCTGGAGAAGGGCTCGGAAGTCGGGGCGCATATTCTGTCGGGCGCGGTTATCGACCCGGCGGGTCTGAGCGAACTGTTCCCCGACTGGAAGGAAAAGGGCGCGCCGCTGGACACGCCTGTGACCAAGGACAGGTTCCTGGTGCTGGGTCCGCAGGGGCAGCTGGACATCACCCTGCTGCCGCAGCCGGCCTATATGAAAAACCACGGCTGCTATGTCGGCTCGCTGGCCAATCTGACCCGCTGGCTGGGTGAACAGGCCGAGGCGCTGGGCGTCGAGGTCTATCCCGGAATGGCCGCCAGCCACGTCGTCTGGGACGAGCCGTCAGGCCGGGTCGCGGGCGTGGTCGCTGGCGTGTTCGGACTGGACCGCGAGGGCAAACCGACCGACGACTTCGAGCCCGGTATCGAGGTGCGCGGCAAATATGTCTTCATTGGCGAGGGCGTGCGTGGCTCGCTGGCCAAGACCATCATGGCCCGCCACAATCTGTGCGACACGGCCGAGCCGCAGAAATACGGCATCGGCATCAAGGAGCTGTGGCAGGTGCCGGCCGAGAAACACCAACCCGGCCTGGTGCAGCACACGCTTGGCTGGCCGCTGGACGACAAGACCGGCGGCGGGTCATTCCTGTACCACTTTGGCGATCGCTATGTGTCGGTCGGGTTTGTGGTGCACCTGAACTACAAGAACCCGTTCCTGTCGCCGTTCGACGAGTTCCAGCGCTTCAAGCACCACCCGGCCATCGCCGACCATCTGGAAGGCGGCGAGCGCATTTCGTACGGCGCGCGGGCCATCACCGAGGGCGGCTATCAGTCGGTGCCGAAGCTGGCCTTCCCGGGCGGGGTGCTGATCGGCTGTTCGGCGGGCTTTGTGAACGTGCCGCGCATCAAGGGCAGCCACAATGCGGTGCGGTCCGGCATTCTCGCCGCCGATGCGGCCTTTGACGCGCTGAAGGCCGGGCGGTCGGGCGATGAGCTGGTCGAATACCAGACCGCCTATGAGGCCTCGGACATTGCGCGTGAGTTGAAGCTGGTGCGGAACGTCAAGCCGCTGCTGTCCAAATACGGCGCCTTCTTCGGCACCCTGCTGGGCGGGATCGACATGCAGATCACCAGCCTGTTCCGGGGATGGTCTCCGTTCGGGACGCTGGGCCACGGCAAGACGGATGCGGCCTCGACCGAACCGGCGTCGAAGCACAAGCCGATCGCCTATCCGAAGCCGGACGGGAAGTTGAGCTTTGACAAGCTGAGCTCGGTGTTCGTCTCGAACACCAACCACGACGAGGACCAGCCGGCGCACCTGAAGCTGCTGGAGCCGTCGGTGCCGATCCAGGTGAACCTGCCGAAATATGGCGAGCCTGCGCGGCTGTACTGTCCGGCCGGGGTCTATGAGGTGCTGTACGACGAGGACGGCAAGTCCAATCCGCGCTTCCAGATCAACGCCCAGAACTGCGTCCACTGCAAAACCTGCGATATCAAGGACCCGTCGCAGAACATCGTCTGGACGACGCCGCAGGGGGGCGGCGGCCCGAACTATCCGAACATGTAGGATTCGCGCGGGGCGAGGGGGCTCTTGCGGACCGTCGGTAAACCGTGAAGGCTTGATGGTATGAAGCGTCTCTCCCCCCTCGCCGCCTGTTCTGTCCTTGCCCTCGGGTTGGGTTTGATGTCCGCTCCTGCCTTGGCGCAGGAGGCCCCGCCGCTTCCGAGCGGGCGGTCGGTGGAGCTGCCGCCGCCCTCGCGCATGCCCGAGATCTGGGAGGCGGTGCCGGTCGATGACGAGGGGCGGTCGGTCTATGGCCTGTTCCTGGTCGGACGGCTGGCGGCGACCGAGGGCGAGGCGGGCATCGGGGCCGACTATTTGCGCCGGGCCCAGGTGCTGGCGCCGGATATCGAAACCTTGCAGCTTCAGGCCTTTACCTCATCGCTGATCGGCGGCGATCTGGCCTATGCGGGTCGTCTGGCGCCCGAGGGCGAGACGGTGCCGCCGGTGCTGGCCGAGGCCGGGAGGCTGGTCGAGGCGGTGCAGCATCTGGTGCGCGGTGACGCGGCGGCTGCCTATGCGGTGGTCGCCACCCAGCCGATCGGACGCCCCCATGCGCGGCCCGGGACCTATGTCACTCCTTTTATCGCGGCGTCGGCTGGCGATTGGGAGCGGGCGCTGGCGCCTGTGCAGGGCAGGCCCAATGACATCAACAGCCTGTTCCAGCGGTCGCACCGGGCGCACCTGCTCGAACTCCGGGGCGACCATGCCGAGGCCGAGGCCGAGTATCAGCGGCTGATCGCCAGCCGGGGCGGACGCCAGCTGTTCACTCTGGCTTACGGCGAGTTTCTGGAGCGTCGCGGTCGCCGGGCCGATGCCGTGGAACTTTACGACGTAACCCAGGCCGAGGTGGGGGACGATCCGTCGCTTCAGGCCGCGCGGGCGCGCGCTGCGGGGCGGGGTCGTCCGCCAGTCCTGCCGACCCTGCGCGAAGGCACGGCCATGGCGCTGGAGAATGCGGCCCTGCAGTCCAGTATCGAGGGCGCGCACGAGTTCTCCGCCGTCTATCTGCGGCTGGCCTATGCGCTGGTGCCCAATCCGGAGACCCTGCTGAACGTCGGGGTCAGCCTGGCCGAAGGCAATCTGGAGGTGGCGGCCCGCAATACGTTTGCGCGCATCGGCCCGGACGCCGGTCCCTATTATGTCGAGGCGCGGATTCAGTCGGCGCTCAGCTATCAGGAGGAGGACCGGCCAGAGGACGCCCTCGCCGAGCTGAACCGGGCCTTCGCTGCCAATCCCGAGGATTCGCGGGTCGCCTATCTGCTGGCCGGGCAGCTGGCCGATCTGGAACGCTATGAGGAGGCGCTGGAACTGGCCGAAGGGCCGCTGCTGAACACGGCGGATCAGGATTTCTCCGTGCGTTTCCTCCGGGCGGGACTCTATGACGCCCTCGGCCGGCTGGATGAGGCCGAGGCCGAGCTGTGGGCCGCCCTGCAGGCGCGGCCCGATGATCCCAACATCCTGAACTATCTGGGCTATATCTGGGTCGACAGCGGCCGCCGCGTCGATCAGGGCGCCGAACTGATCGCCCGGGCGGCCGAGATCGATCCGGGCAATGCCAATATCCAGGACTCGCTGGGCTGGGCGCGTTACCAGCAGGGCCGCTACGAGCAGGCGGTCGGCATTCTGGAAGGCGCGGTCGACGGTGAACCCGCCAATGCCGTGATCAATGACCATCTGGGCGATGCCTACTGGCAGGTCGGTCGGCAGCGCGAGGCGGTGTTCCAGTGGAACCGGGTGCTGACGCTTGAGCCGGACGCCGAGCTGCGGACCGCCGTGGAGCAGAAGCTGGAGTCGGGCCTGCCCGCCTCTCCGACCGGTTCGGCCAACGGGGCGTCCTGAGCCCCATGCAGTGGGTCGAGGCGGCTCCGGCCAAGATCAATCTGTTCCTGCATGTCGGGCCGGTCGAGGCTGACGGCTATCACCCCTTAAGCAGTCTGGTGGCGTTCGCCGACGTCGGGGACATGCTGATCCTCGACCCGGACGGGCCACCGGGTCTGTCGGTGGTCGGACCGTTTGCGGATGCCTTGATCAGGGACCCGGCCGGGCAGGCGGGCAATCTGGTGCTCCGGGCGCTTGCCGGACTGGGCGCGGCCACCGGTCTTGAGACCTCCTCCCTGTCGTTGACGCTGGACAAGCGGTTGCCCGTGGCCGCCGGGGTGGGCGGGGGCTCGGCCGATGCAGGGGCGGCGCTGAGACTGGCGCGGCGGTATCTGGCGCCGGACCTTGAGGATCCGGTGCTGGTCCAGGTGGCCAGTGGGCTGGGGGCGGACGGGCTCATGTGTCTGGCATCTACTCCCGCCTGGGCCGAGGGGAAGGGCGAGGTTCTGACGCCCGAGCCGCGCCTGCCGACGCTTCATGCTGTGTTGGTCAATCCGGGCGTGCCGTCGCCGACGGGTGCCGTCTACGGGGCCTATGACAGGCTGGGCGTGGGGGGCGCCGACCGTCCGGCAGGCCCGGCCAGTTGGGACGCCGAGGCCGTGATCGGCTGGCTGGCCGCTCAGAGAAACGACCTTGAGGCGCCTGCCCTGTTGAACACCCCCGCAATTGGCACGGCACTGGACGCTGTGCGGGCCGAGGGTCAGGCGCGGCTGGTGCGGATGTCAGGCTCGGGCGCCACAGTGTTCGGTCTGTACGACGATGCAGCCGCAGCAGCCCGGGCGGCTGACGCGCTGGAGGGGACTCATCCCGACTGGTGGGTGCGGCAGGCCCCGTTGGTCGGTGGCAGTGACGCTTAACGGCCCGCAAACCGGTGATCCCGTAAGGTTTGACCATGAAAACGCTCATCCCCGACCTGATCGCCCGCTTCGACGCCGTCCGTGCCCGCGTGTCGGAGGCGGATCGCGCCCTTCTGGCCGCCCTTGCGGATGACGCCGCCGCTGCGGCCGCCGCCTCGGCCCCGCACTGGGATTTCGACCAGCCCGGCCACCGGGTGGAAGAGGCGCTCTGTGCCGCCTTCGGCACTCGGCTGAGCGACGATCACCGCCGGGCCATGATCGCCCACTATGCGCTGGACCTGCCCGCGCGGATTGCGGCTGAGCGTCTGCCGCAGGCCAGTCTGGAGCTCTATCCCGAGTGGATCGGGCGTATGGCGGACTTTTTGACTGAGGCCGCCAACCCCTATGAGCGCGATTTCTGGGCCAAGGATGTGCGGCTGTCGCTGGCGCTGAGCGTGCCGGGCGCGCGCACCCAGATGATCGACCTCAGCTCGCCCATGGGGCCCGGTCAGGTGCTGCGCCATGCGCGCGAGGGCTGGGGCTGGTCGGTCATCCCGGCCTATGCCGCCGCCCAGGCGTGGAAGCCCTGGCTGGAGGTGCACACCGAGAGCCGCGAGCTGTCCGATTTCAACGAGGCCGGCTGGGACCGGGCCTGGGCCACGGCCGCCGAGATTCTGAAGACCCGTCCGGAGATGGCGGGGATGCTGGGCTCCAGCTGGTTCTATGACCCGCCGCTGGAGCAGATCAGTCCGCGGCTGGCCTATCTGCGGCTCAATCCGCTGAAGCACGGCGCCTTCATGGTCCATCAGGGCCCGGGCGAAATCCACACCGAGCGCGCCGCCACCAGTTCGCCGACCCGCAAGGCCCTGATCGAGGAGGGCCAATACTCGGCCCGCTCATGGATCGTCGCCTGGCCCCGCGCCGCCCTGATCCGCTGGGCCGAAGCGCGGAAGGCTTCGCCAGACGTGAAGGCGGCGTAAGTCATAGATCGTCATCTTCGGGCTTGACCCGAAGATCGGTGTCGGCGTGAACGTCGGAAGGTCTGCCCGGACCGATCCTCGGATCAAGTCCGAGGATGACGGGTCGTATTCAGGCGGCGCTGCGGACGAACTGGCGCCGCACACATTCCCCCCAAGCCCCGGCGACAGGCAGGATCGCCAGCCCCGCCTGTTTCGCCAGCGTCAGCACGTGGTCGAGGTCGGCGGGGGTGCAGCCATAGGGGGTGGGGTTGTCGGAGACGTCGTGGGCATAGGCGGTCAGCCAGCCGGCCTTGTCCGCCGCCTCGGCCATCATGGCCGGAAGGTCATAGCCGGGCAGGCGGCGGCTCTCCATGCCGAAGCTCTTGATCAGCATGCGGTCCTCGCGGCCGAGGTTCAGCCCTTCACGCACGCCGCGGGCCAGATCGAACCGGTCGCGCAGCACGCGTTTCGCACTGAGGGAGGCATCCCCGAACGGATAGGCAAAGGTCTGCATCCGATAGCCGTCCAGCCGCTCGGCCACCCAGCGGGCGTTGCGGTCCAGACTGTCGATCAGCGCCGGGCCGGCCAGCCGCAGCACGCTGTCGTGGCCGAAGGTATGACATCCGATCTCGTGGCCCGCCGCATGCAGTGCCTGAAGCTGTTCGGTCGTGAACTGGGGCAGGTCCAGATTGGTGCCGCGCTCCAGCCCGCCGCAGACGTAATAGGACGCCAGAACACCGTGGTCGGCCAGGATCGGTCCGGCGACGCTCCAGGCGCTCTCGGGAAAGTCGTCAAAGCTGAGGCTGAACAGGCCGCGCGCGGGGGCCACGGTTACGGCCTCGATCTCCAGATGGCGGGCGGCGCGCCTGCGAAATTGGTCCAGCTGTCTCATGGCGCCATCCTGCCCGCCGACGCTTAAGGAACGGTGCAGTCGCCTTGTCGCCACGGCCCGGCGCGTCTAGGGTCCGCCGCCTTCTTCCCCGGACGAAATGCCTGACGTGACCACCGAACCTCTCTCGTTTCAGGACCTGATCCTGACCCTCCACAAATACTGGGGCGATCAGGGGTGCGCGATCCTGCAGCCCTATGACATCGAGGTCGGGGCCGGCACCCTGCACCCCGCGACCGTGCTGCGCGCGCTGGGGCCGCGCCCGTGGAAGGCCGCCTATGTGCAGCCCAGCCGCCGGCCCGGCGATGGCCGCTATGGCGAAAATCCCAATAGATTACAGCACTATTACCAGTATCAAGTGATCCTGAAGCCCAATCCGGAGGACCTGCAGGCGCTCTATCTGGGGTCGCTGGAGGCGATCGGGATCGATCCAAAACTGCACGACATCCGCTTTGTCGAGGACGACTGGGAGAACCCGACGGTCGGGGCCTGGGGGCTGGGCTGGGAGGTCTGGTGCGACGGCATGGAGGTGACGCAGTTCACCTATTTTCAGGGCGTCGGCGGGATCGAGGTCGATGTGGTCTCGGGCGAGCTGACCTATGGGCTGGAGCGGCTGGCCATGTATGTGCAGGGCGTTGATAATGTTTACGACCTTCGCTTCAACAAGGACGGCCTGACCTATGGCGAGGTCTTCCTCGAGAACGAGCGCCAGCAGTCCGAGGCCAATTTCCACGGCTATGACGTCGATGGACTGAAGCGCCGGTTCGAGGACATGGTGGCCGAGGTCGAACGGTTCCTGGCGATGACCGGCCCGCAGGGTCAGGCCTTGGTCCTGCCCGCCTATGACCAGGTGCTGAAGGCCTCGCACCTGTTCAATCTCATGGATGCGCGCGGGGCGATCGCGGTTGCCGAACGGCAAAGCTATATCGGCCGCATCCGCGACCTGTGTAAGGCCTGCGCCACCGAATGGGTCGAGCAGGAAAGGGGACGTGCGTAATGCCCCAACTCCTTCTTGAACTGTTTTCCGAAGAGATCCCGGCGCGGATGCAGGCCGGGGCGGCGCGTGATCTGGAGCGGATGGCGACCGAGCGGCTCAAGGCGGCGGGCCTGACGTTCGAGGCGCTGACGACCTTTGCCGGGCCGCGACGGCTGACGCTGGTGGTCGAGGGGCTGCCGGCGGCGACGCCCGACCGCGAGGAAGAGATCAAGGGTCCGAAGACCAGCGCGCCCGAACAGGCGCTGGAGGGCTTCCTGCGCAAGACGGGTCTCGCCCGCGAGCAGCTGGTCGAGCGCGACGGCGTGCTGTTCGCCGTGGTCTCGGAAAAGGGGCGGGCGACCGCGACCCTGATCCCCGAGATGGTCGAGCGGATCGTGCGCGACTTCCCCTGGCCCAAGTCGATGCGCTGGGGCCCAAGGTCGCCAGATTCGGGATCGCTGCGCTGGGTGCGGCCGCTGAAGCGGATCGTCTGCCTGTTCGACGGGGCCGTGGTGCCGTTCGACATCGACGGCATTGCGAGCGGGGATATGACCGAGGGCCACCGCTTCATGGGCTCGGGCCAGCCGTTTGCGGTCAAGGATTTCGCCGACTATCGCGCCAAGCTGGAGCGCGACCATGTGCTGCTGGACGCCAGCGACCGGCGGCTGAAGATTCTGGAGGCGGCGCGGGCCGTGTGTCAGGCGCGCGGGCTGGAACTGGTCGATGACGACGGCCTGCTGGACGAGGTCGCCGGCCTGGCCGAATGGCCGACGCCGATCCTGGGCGAGATGGACCCCGCCTTCCTCGACCTGCCGCCCGAGGTGGTGCGCCTGTCGATGAAGGTGCACCAGAAGTATTTCGCTGTTTCTCTCCCCTCGCAAAGCGGGGGGAGTACCGCCGAAGGCGGGGAGGGGGGCGGACGCGCGCAGCGACTCGCCCCCAACTTCGTCGTGGTGGCCAATGTCGCCGCCAGCGATGGTGGCACGGCGCTGGCCGCCGGCAATGCCCGGGTGCTGTCGGCCCGCCTGAACGACGCCCGCTTCTTCTGGGACGAGGATCGCAAGGTCGGCTTCGACGTCTGGGCGAAGAAGCTGGAGGGCGTGACCTTCCACGCCAAACTGGGCACCCTGGCTGAACGGGTCGAGCGCATCGCCGCCCTGGCTCGCGAGATCGCCCCGCTGGTCGGCGCCGACGCCGATCAGGCCGAACAGGCCGCGCGTCTGGCCAAGGCCGATCTGGCCAGCGGCATGGTGGGCGAGTTCCCCGAGCTTCAGGGCGTCATGGGCGGGTATTATGCGCGCCTTGCCCCCACCCCCGCCCTTCAGGCGGACCCTCCCCACAAGGGGGAGGGAGACGGCGCCGATCTCCCTCCCCTTGATGGGGAGGGTGGCCGCGAAGCGGACGGGTGGGGGGACGCCGTCGCCGACGCCATCCGCGACCACTACAAGCCGCAAGGGCCGAACGATGCCGTGCCGACCGCGCCCCTGACCGTGGCCGTCGCCCTGGCCGACAAGCTGGATACGCTGGTCGGCTTCTTTGCCATTGACGAAAAACCCACGGGCTCGAAGGACCCGTTCGCGCTGAGACGCGCGGCGCTGGGCGTGATCCGGCTGGTGCTGGAGAACGGGGTGAGGGCGCCAATGGGAAGCGTGTCGATATACGCCACCAGCCGAGCCGCTGAAGCGGCAGATCGCCTTGCTAGGTCAGACGACCAGTGGGTACGCATAATGGCTGATCTGCATGGCTCCGTTCGGACGAACTTGGCTGGCAGATTGGAGAAGGTTCTTAAAGGTTGGAATCCTTATCCGGATGACGGGGGCAGCGCGCACTACGCAGCAGTGGTTCAGGTCCAAAATGTAGTCGCCGACCTCCTCGCCTTCTTCGCCGACCGGCTGAAGGTCCTGCTCCGCGATCAGGGGCAGCGGCACGATCTGGTGGATGCGGTGTTTGCGCTGGGCGACGACGATCTGGTGCGCATCGTGCGGCGGGTCGAGGCGCTGGGGGCCTTCCTCGAGACCGAGGACGGCGAGAACCTGCTGGCGGGCTACAAGCGGGCGTCCAACATCCTGCGGGCCGAGGCCAAGAAGGGCCCGCTGCCCGAGGGCGAACCCGTCGCGCTGGACGGCGCGCCGCCCGAGGAAACCGCCCTGATCGCCGCCGTGTCGAAGGCCGGAACCGAGGTCGATGCGGCGCTGGCCACCGAGGACTTTGCCGCCGCCATGACCGCGCTCAGCCACCTGCGCGCGCCGGTCGATGCCTTCTTCACCGCCGTGATGGTCAACTCCGACGTTCCCGCCGAGCGCGACACCCGCCTGAAACTGCTGGGCCAGGTCCGCACCGTCATGGGCCGCGTCGCGGACTTCGGGAAGGTGGGGGGTAGGGCCTTCTCCCCTCGGGGGAGAAGGTGGCTCGCGGAGCGAGACGGATGAGGGGGCGATTGAACCCGACTCGTCCGGTCGTCGATTCTTCGCTACCGTCCCCCTCATCCGTCGGCCTCCAGCCGACACCTTCTCCCCCGAGGGGAGAAGGGGAGGGGCGATGCATCAGTCACCGGACAAAACCCGCCGGGCGCGGCGTCTGCGATCCGACATGTCGCTGGCCGAGACGCGCTTCTGGCAGATGGTGCGGGATCGCAAGCTGGAGGGGCTGAAGTTCCGGCGACAGGCGCCACTCGCTGGGCTGACCGTCGACTTCTATTGCGCCGAGCTGAAGCTGGTCATCGAACTGGACGGGGGTGTGCATCGCCTGCGCGAGGCCGAGGACGCCGCGCGCGACGAGCGGCTGCGGGCGGCGGGCTTTGATGTAATCCGCGTCGGCAATGAGGCCTTTCTGAGCAATCCGAACACGCTGATCGCAGCGATCCGGCGACAGGCGGAGCAGATGGGGAAACGGCCCCCTCATCCGTCAGGCTTTGCCTGACACCTTCTCCCCCGAGGGGAGAGGGTATTCGCAACGTCACAGGCGCTCACGGATTGTTACGGCTGCGGCCTCGCCTTCGCGGGTGCGGCGCGCTAGTCAGAACTGGAGCAGTGAGGCGAGGACGGGCACGATGACTCAGTGGGTGTATGGCTTTGGCGGGGGATCGGCGGACGGTGAGTCGTCGATGAAGAACCTGCTGGGCGGCAAGGGGGCCAATCTGGCCGAGATGTCGTCGCTGGGCCTGCCGGTGCCGCCGGGCTTCACCATCACCACCGAGGCCTGCGTCCACTATTTCTCGAACGGGCAGAGCTATCCCGACGCCCTGGCCGATCAGGTGAAGGCCGGTCTGGAGAAGGTCGAGGCGATCACCGGCAAGACCTTTGGCGACGTCAAGAATCCGCTGCTGGTCTCGGTGCGGTCGGGCGCGCGGGCGTCGATGCCCGGCATGATGGACACGGTGCTGAACCTGGGCCTGAACGACCAGACGGTCGAGGGTCTGGCGGCCCTGTCGGGGGACCGGCGGTTCGCCCTGGACAGCTATCGCCGCTTCATCACCATGTATTCCAACGTCGTCCTCGGCCTCAGCCACGACGACTTCGAGGAGGTGCTGGACGATCATAAGGACCGTCTGGGCGTCACCATCGACACCGATCTGGATGCCGACCACTGGCAGGCGGTGATCGCCGACTATCTGGCCGTGGTCGAGGACCGGCTGGGCCAGCCCTTTCCGCAGGATCCGCACGCCCAGCTGTGGGGCGCGATCGGCGCCGTGTTCGACAGCTGGATGAACGACCGGGCGAAATTCTATCGCCGTATGCACGACATCCCCGAAAGCTGGGGTACGGCGGTCAATATCCAGTCGATGGTGTTCGGCAATATGGGCCAGACCTCGGCGACCGGGGTGGCGTTCACGCGCAACCCCTCGACCGGTGAGGCCAAGCTGTATGGCGAGTTCCTGATCAATGCCCAGGGCGAGGATGTGGTCGCGGGCATCCGCACGCCCCAGTCGCTGACCCGGGCCGGCCGCGAGGAGATGGGCGAGACGGCGCCGTCGATGGAAGAGGCCATGCCCGAGGTGTTCGGGCAGTTTGTCGAGGTCGTCGGGCGTCTGGAGACCCACTACCGCGACATGCAGGACATCGAGTTCACGGTCGAGCAGGGCCGGCTGTGGATGCTGCAGACCCGCAACGGCAAGCGCACGGCCAAGTCGGCGCTGAAGATTGCGGTCGATCTGGCCTCCGAAGGCGTGATCTCGGAGGAGGAGGCGGTCAGCCGCGTCGAGCCCTCGGCGCTGGATCAGCTGCTGCACCCGACGCTTGATCCCAAGGCCGAGCGGCGTGTGGTGGCGGCGGGCCTGCCGGCTAGCCCCGGGGCCGCGACCGGCAAGGTCGTGTTCAATTCCGACGAGGCCGAGCGGATGGGCCAACTGGGCGACGCGGTCATTCTGGTGCGTGAGGAGACCTCGCCCGAGGACATCCACGGCATGCATGCGGCACGCGGCATCGTCACGGCGCGCGGCGGCATGACCAGCCACGCGGCGGTGGTGGCCCGCGGCATGGGACGCCCTTGTGTCTCCGGTGCCGGGGAAATTCATATCGATGAAAAGGCCGGGACCTTCACCGCCCGGGGCCGGACCTTCAAGGCCGGGGAGATCATCACCATCGACGGCTCGAAGGGCGAGGTTCTGGACGGGGCCGTGCCGATGATCGAGCCGGAGCTGACCGGCGATTTCCAGACGCTGATGGCCTGGGCCGACAAGGTGCGCCGCCTGCGCGTGCGGGCCAATGCCGAGACGCCGCTGGATGCGAAGACCGCGCGCGGGTTCGGCGCCGAGGGCATCGGTCTGTGCCGGACCGAGCACATGTTCTTTGACGACACCCGCATCGCCGCCGTGCGCGAGATGATCCTGGCCGATGACGAGGCGGGTCGCCGCGCGGCGCTGTCGAAGATCGCGCCGTTCCAGAAGTCGGACTTTGTCGAGCTGTTCCAGATCATGGCGGGCCTGCCGGTCACCATCCGTCTGCTGGATCCGCCGCTGCATGAGTTCATTCCCCACACCGAGGCCGAGATCGATGCCCTGGCCACAACCCAGGGGCTGGACGCCGCCAAGCTGAAGCGCCGCGCCAAGGAGCTGCACGAAACCAATCCCATGCTGGGCCACCGGGGTTGCCGGCTGGGGGTCGCCTATCCCGAAATCTACGAGATGCAGGTGCGGGCGATCATCGAGGCGGCGCTGGAAGTACAGGCCACCTCGGGCGAGGCGCCCCTGCCCGAGATCATGCACCCGCTGGTCGCGCTCGGTCTGGAGATGAAATATCTGCGCGAGCTGACCGACCGGACGGCGAAGGCGGTGTTCGAGGAGACCGGCCAGTCGATCGCCTATCTGGTCGGCACCATGATCGAGCTGCCCCGCGCCGCCCTGCGCGCCGGCGACCTGGCCGAACATGCGCAGTTCTTCAGCTTCGGCACCAACGACCTGACCCAGACCACCTTCGGCATTTCGCGCGACGATTCGGGCCGGTTCCTGCAGGCCTATATGGACAAGGGCATCTTCGAGACCGATCCCTTCGTCCGGCTGGATCAGGAAGGCGTCGGCGACCTGATCCGCATCGCGGCCGAGCGCGGCCGGGCCGTGCGCGCCGACGTCAAACTGGGCATCTGCGGCGAACACGGGGGCGATCCGTCCTCGATCGCCTTCTGCGAGGGCGCCGGGCTGGATTATGTCAGCTGCTCGCCCTACCGCGTGCCGATCGCCCGCCTTGCCGCAGCGCAAGCTGCTCTTGATGCACGGTCCGGGACGGAGCGTGAGAAGGACCGCTGACAATGGTCAGGACCGGGGCTCGGCTGATCCTCGGCCTTCTGGTGCTCGCGGGCCCGTTCGTCGGCTTCTGGCTGGAAAGCCTGCGCGTGGGCGACAATGCCGAGCAGGCGGTCGGTGGCCTTGCGTGGGGAGCGCTGGCTTCTGTGCTTGCGGCGGTCGGTCTGGGCTTGCTGGCAAGAGGGTCCGGCACGGCCCGGTTCAAGTGGTTCGCCGTCAGCATGGGCGGCGCCTTGGCCCTCTGGCTGATGCTCGCAGGGGTGGGCGATATCCTGAGCCGCTGACCACAGATGACCGTCGCCGACAGGAAGAGGGGCGGCACGCGCGGCCGCCCCCTCCACCATCTCCGATGGTCCCCCTCCCCCGTGAACGGGGGAGGAGCAACTGATCACAGCACCCCGATCATGGAGGCAACCAGCGGGTGGCGGACGATGTCGCGCTCGGCCAGTTTGACGACGGCGATGTCGGGCACGGCCTTCAGGCGCTCGGCGACGTCGGACAGGCCCGAGATGCCGGGCAGCAGGTCGGACTGTTGCGGATCGCCGGTGACCACCATGGTCGAATGCCAGCCCAGCCGGGTCAGCAGCATCTTGAGCTGGACGTAGGTGCAGTTCTGGGCCTCGTCGACGACCACGAAGGCGTTGTTCAGCGTGCGGCCGCGCATATAGCCGATGGGGGCGATCTCGATCAGACCCTCGGCCATCAGGGCCTTGACCCGCTTCATGCTGAGCCGGTCAGACAGGGCGTCGTAGAGGGGGCGCAGATAGGGGGCCAGCTTGTCCTCCATGTCTCCGGGCAGGAAGCCGATCGATTCGCCGGCCTCGACCGCCGGGCGGCTGAGGACGATGCGACCGACCTTGCCGGCCTCGAGCGCCTCGACCGCCTTGGCGACGGCCAGATAGGTCTTGCCGGTGCCGGCCGGCCCGAGCGCCAGAACCATATTGTGCGCGTCGATGGCCTCCATCAGCTCGGCCTGGCCCTCCGATTTGGGCTTGAGCGTCTTCAGATAGGCCTGATCCCGGTCGTCATTGGACGGATAGGGCGACCAGCCGCCACCGCCCTGTTCACCCCGTCGCGGCCGACCCTGACCCACATGCGGCGGAAGACGCCGGACCTTGGCCTCCTGAATGAATTCAGGCGTATCGAGGACACCGAACTCGCGGGCGGCTTCGCGGGTCTGACGCTTGAGGGCTGAGCGCTTGGTCATGGACGACTCCAGGGCATGAAAAAAGGCGATACCGAAACGGCACCGCCTGACAGGGCTTGGGGGAGGAATTCATCGCCGATGGCGACGCAACGACCGGGGTCGGGACGAAAGCCGCGGGAGGCGGCCCTGTCTTTGAGAGGGATGTCGTTCAACGGGTGACCCCGTCGAGCCCGGCACACCATGCGCCACCTCCGAAAGCGACTGCGCCGGGCGGAAAACCCGACGGCGAGGCCAAGATTGGTCTGATCTCGAATCGCCTCAACATCCTGATGCTAACGTGGTTTAAGGAGTGTTAAAGCCACTATCTGCTGAATATAGGGACGGGTTCGGATGAGTGTTCACACCTTGGGCGACAAGAAACCTCAGCTTCCTCCCGAGGGGGAATACTGGATCGCGCCGAACGCCACCGTCATTGGTGACGTGATTCTGAAGCCGGGGGCCAGTGTCTGGTTCGGGGCTGTGGTGCGGGGCGACAATGATCCAATCACCATCGGGCGCGACACCAACATCCAGGACGGCAGCGTGCTGCACTCCGACCCCGGCGAGCCGCTGACCATCGGCGATGGGGTGACGGTCGGCCATATGGTGATGCTGCACAGCTGTGAAATCGGCGACAACAGCCTGATCGGCATCGGGGCGGTGGTGCTGGGCCGGGCAAAGATCGGCAAGAACTGCCTGATCGGGGCCAACACCCTGATCACCGAGGGCAAGGAGATCCCGGACAATTCGCTGGTGATGGGCCAGCCGGGCAAGGTGGTGCGGACGCTGGAGCCGGGCCAGATCGAGGCGCTGAAGGCCTCGGCCGCCCACTATGTCGCCAACTGGAAACGCTACGCGTCAGACTTGTCTGAAGGTTAGGCGACGCGCCGGCCCTGCAGCGCGATCAGCTGGGGCCGGGCGCGGGGCGGTTCGCCGACGGCCAGACTGGCGTGGGCCGACAGGCGCGTGGGCGGTCGGCTGACGGGCTGGCCAAAGCCGCGCGGGCGGTACAGGCCAACGATCCGGTCGGCGCGACTGCTGGGCCCTCTCAGGGGGACCAGAGGCATTTCGATGCCGCCGGGCAGGCGCGGGCAGTCTCCGGTCAGGATCACTGGCCGAATCTCCTGCAGGCATTGGGCCAGAGCCGATTCGACCAGCGGCAGCGACGCGTGGTCCCACAGGTCGCGCCAGGCATGGCCGCTGAGCGGGCGCCCGTGCAGCGCCTCGATCCAGTCGCCGGCCAGACGGATGCGGCTGGCTTGCGGGCGATAGTCCAGCAGAAACAGCCGGGTCACCAGCGGCCCCAGCGACAGGGCGTCGAGGTCCCGCCGGTCGGGAATACGCGAGGCGCCCGGAAGCGCGCTCCAGGTCTCGATCAGCCGTGTTGTCTCAGTATGAAACATCCCGAACGCTCCTGACGGAGGCGTCGCAAGGCGGGGGCCACGGCAAAGCGCAACGGAAACGAAAGGGTTTGGCCCGCATCCTTGAGGGTGAACGGCCCGGTTCTTGCTGGACTCGCGGCGACTGACCACTGAAGGAGACCTGCGCATGCGGGTGCGGATTATCCAGGGACTGGTGGCGATGGCGGGCTTTTTTGCCGTTATGGCTGCTGCCGATACGGCCCAGGCGCAATGTGGTTCGGGCTGTCACCCGCCGCCCCCGCCTCCGTGCTGTGAGCCCCCCCCCGCCGCCGCCGCCCCCCCCGCCGCCGCCCAATCCGTGCTGCGAGCAACCGCCCGCCCCGCCGTGCTGCGGCGGAGGCGGCAATGTGAATGTGAACATCAACGTCAATGCGAACGCCAATGCCTCGGCCTCGGCGCGCATCAACGCCCGGGGCGGCTCGACCGTGGTCGTCGGTGGCGGAGGTGGCGCCTATTTCAGCTCGACGCCGCGCTATCCGACCACCATCCAGGGCCTGAATGTCGAGGGCGGACTGATCCGCGAGACGATTCGCGTGCCCTATACGGAGGTGCGCCGGTTCCGGAAGCGGGTGGTGATCCAGGCGGTCTGTATCGACGACCGCAATGTGCCCCATCCGGCCTCACAGGTGCGCGGCGATCGCGAGATCTTCGAGGACTACGAGGGCGAACTGTACCGCTGCCTCGCCGGCAGCTGGCTGCAGGTCACCATGTCCGAATATGAGGGCGAGACCCGGTCCGACCACGGCGAGACCATCGTCTGCCGCAAGGGCGAGGCCCTGTGGTACGGCGGACGCGAAAGCCGGATGGAATGCCGTCCGCAGCGCCCGGAGCGCGACTGTAACGAGCGCTCGCTGCTGCGCCGCTATGGCGCAGGGGTGAAGATCCTGACCCTCTACCGCGAGGAAACCTATACCGAATACCGGGAAGAGATCGTCGAGCGCGAAGGTCTGGCTATATCGGGCTCGTTCCTGATGCTGGACGGCGGCGTCGGGTCTCGCGGCTATTGATCGCCAGCCTGAAGGGCGGGTTCAGCCCCCCTTCACGTGCGAGATCGCAGACTACAGGCGACTGGCTTCTCTGTCGGTCCTCCTGAGAGAAACTGGCCCCGGAGAGCGATCTCCGGGGCCTTTTTTCTTACTCGGTGGAGGCTTCGGCTTCGGCCTGGGCGCGCGGGGTCACCTGGATGCGGTAGGCCTCAGAGGGCACCAGATATTTCCGCGCCACGGCCTGGAGGTCAGCCGGAGTGGCCGACTCCATGTCGCTCAGCGCCGAACGCAGGGTCGGCAGGCGCTCCGGATCGGTCTGGGCGTCCTGAAGCTCGGACATCCAGAAGCCGTTGGTGTTCTGGCTGCGGCGCAGGGCCTCGACGCGCGGGCGACGGGCGCGTTCCAACTCGTCCTCGGTGACCGGGCTGGCGACCAGATCGGCGGCGATCTGGTCGACGTCGGCGAAGAAGCCTTCCAGCTTCTCGGGCGGGGCCTCGATGGCCGCCGACATATAGCCGTAGCCTTCGAAGGTGCCCGACGCGGTGGCACTGACCTGCGGGGAATAGGTCACCGCCTGGCCCTCGCGCAGTTCGTCGATCAGGCGCAGGCGCAGCACATCGGCCAGCAGGCGGACCATGCGGGCCTCGCGCGGGTCGCTGAAGTTGTCACCGGTCGGCCAGGCGACGAAGCCGAGGGCCTGATCAGGACGGCCGCCGTGCTTCAGCTCGACCGGCTGGGCCACACCATCCGGGAAGGACGAGGTGCGGGCCTCGGCGGTCGGCGTGGCGGCGGGGCCGCGTGCGGGCAGGCTTCCGACGGTTGCCGCGACGGACTGAATGGCCGCATCGACATCGACGTCGCCGACGATGATGACCTCGATAGGACCCTGCGACAGGTCGCTGCTGACCAGATTGCGCAGGTCATCGATCGACCATTCGGCGATCTGTTCCAGCGTCGGAATGGTCCAGCGAGCGTCGCCCGAGCGCAGCAGGCCCGATCCGTCGCGCGCGAACACGCCGCCGGTGGTCGCATCCAGTTGCGGCAGGACCAGACGGAACTGGCCGCGGGCGCGCTCGAACGGCTCGGGACGCCAGCCGGCATCGGTCAGATAGGCGGTCAGCACCTGCATCTGCAGGTCCAGATCCTCGGTCCGGGTCGTGCCGGACAGGCGATAGGACTCTTCGTCCGCCGACAAGGAGACACCATACACCTTGCCCGACAGGACGGTTTCGAGCTGCTCGGCCGTCAGCTGGCCAAGGCCGCCCTCACCGAAGGTCTGGCCCAGCGCCAGCGCCGCCGTCGGCTCGTCGGTCGGCAGGGACAGGAAGCCCGTCCCGGTGCGGATCGAGACCAGCACCTGATCGTCAGTGAAGTCGGTCGGCTTGATGGTCAGGCGCACGCCGTTGTCGAAGGTGACAAAGGTGGTGCCGATGTCCTCGACGACCTCGGTCGAGGCGACCGTGCCGGGGGTGCCGAACTCGGTATAGGGCCAGTCGACCCGGGCCTCGGCCTCAAGGGCTGCGACCTCGGTCTGCTGCGAGGCTTCATAAGCGGCGAGGATGGCCGCGTCGCCGCCCTCGATGGCATCCGGGCCGGTGACGAAGATCAGCGGGCCCTGACCGGTGAAGGTCCCGTTCAGAACGTCATTGACCTCGTCCAGCGTCAGATCGGCGACAATGGCCTCGAACATGGCCAGGTCAGTCTCGGGGGCGGTGAAGACCTCATCGTTGTTGACCGAGGCGGCGAGGCTGTTGGCCAGATTGGGCGTGCGGCGCGTGGCGGCCCCGGCGACATTTTCCTCAAGCGCGGTGCGGATCTCGGTGATCTCGCGGTCCAGCTCTTCCTGGGTGATGCCGAACTCGACGATCCGGCGCTGCTCCTGGTCGATGGCGGCAAGCGCGCCGTCCCAGTTGCCGTCCTGGTAGACGGCCGAGACCGTGGCCACCTCGGCCGAGCCGAACAGGTTCGAACGGCTGCCCGAGGCGCCGATGAAGGGAGGGTTCTCACCCCGGGCCAGGCGCTGCAGGCGGCGGTTCAGCACGCGCAGGCCAAGGCCCTCGACCAGACCCTCACGCTGGACGGCCATGGTGTCGGGGCGGGTGTCGGGCGGATTGACCCAGGTGATCTGGATCGAGGGCTGGACGCCGGCCTCGATATAGGAGCCCGCCTCCAGGCCGCGCGGCTTGACCGTGCCGAGGTCGGGTTCGGCGCCGTCGGCCGCAGGATTCTGCCAGTCGCCGAAGGTGGCGATGATCTTGGCTTCCATGACGTCGACGTCGAAGTCACCGACGGCGATGACGGTGGCGCGCGACGGGCGGTAATAGGCGCTGTAGAACTCGACGAAACGCTCTCGCGGCGCGTTGGCCAGCACCGAGGTCGAGCCGATTGGCAGACGGTCGGGGACCAGCTGGTCCTTCAGGAAGAAGTCGAGCTGGGCGATGACCGAGCGCAGGCCCGGTCCGGCGCGCGTGCGCTCTTCCGACAGGACGATGCCACGCTCCCGGTCGATGGCGTCGGCCGACAGGGTGGCATTGCCGAGCATGTCACGCAGGATCATCAGCGAGGTGTCGACGGTTTCCTCGTCGGTCTGGGGCAGGTCCAGCTTGTAGACGGTCTCGTCAAAGCCGGTGGACGCGTTGGTGTCGGCGCCGAACGCCAGACCCAGACGCTCGAGGGTCCGGGTCAGCTCGCCCTCGGGGATGTTGGTCGAGCCGTTGAAGGCCATGTGCTCGATGAAGTGGGCCAGACCCAGCTGGTCGTCATTCTCCATCAGCGAGCCGGCGTCGATGCGGACGCGCAGAGAGGCCTGTCCCGGCGGGGTGGTGTTGCGCACGATGGCATAGCGCAGGCCGTTGGGCAGCTGGCCGAAGCGGACGGCGCTATCGGCCGGGATGTCGCTGATCTCATGGGCCCACGGATCGGAGGGGCGCATGGCGTTGGCCGAGACGGCGGCGGCGTCCTGGGCCTGGACCAGGGACGGCAGGCCGGCGCCGGCGATCACCGCCAGGCTGGAGGCGGCAACAAGCAGAAGGCGGCGGGGAGAACGCATCGGGACAACTCCGTTGGGCGCGCGCGGCGTCCTGACGGACACCGGACGTGCGGGATCGAAAGGCCCGAAGATCGGGCCGTCCGGACCACCCTAGCGGAGGGAAGCGGCGGTTTGAACGACCGCAGCGCGTTTATTAACGCGAGTTAATTTCCGCTGCGCGACACATAGAAGGTCGCGGCATTGCCGACGGCATTGGTGCCGGTGATCACGGCGCGGTTCGTGCCGTTGATCGTGGTCTGGGCCGTGGCGCTGACATTGCCGCTGTTGGCCTGATTGTTCGTGGCGTCGATGTAGCCCGCGCAGTCGGCACAGGCGAAGCCGGTCACGACATTGCCCGCCGCATCGGCCCCGACATAGGCGTCATAGCCCTGGGTGCCCGAGACCTGGGCGTTGACCGCCACGCCGCCCGTGTTGATCTGGGTGTTGTCGATCTCGACATAGATGTCGTTGTTGCCGACCGAGACCTCATTGGCCACGCCGCGCGCATAGGAATTGACCGCGCCGTAATCGTAGGAGGTGACGATGGACTGGGACTGGATCTGGCTGGAATTGTCCTGACGGGTGGTGGCGACCACCGATCCGCCCTGATTGGACAGGACCACGCGATTGGCCCCGGCATTGGCGCGGCCGGCCAGATCCCAGGAATTGCCCGCATTGGCGCTGACGCCGGAATCGATGATGCCGCCGGTCGAGCGCTGGTCGATGGTCATGTTCTGACCGGTGACAGAGGTGCCGGTGACGGACACCACATTGGCGACAGCCTGGGCCGTGAACTCGGCCTCCGCCGGGATATACTGGGTCGCGGCATAGTTGGAGGCGCGGATGTTGGCGTCCGACCACTGCACGGCGGTGCCCTCGAAATAGCTGCGTTCGCCGCCGAGGGCCACGGTGTTGCCAATGGCCGAGGCGTCGATATAGGCCCCGCCCAGCAGGCGCTCATTGCCTTCGGCCATCGTCGAAGTGGCGACGATCTCGACGTCGCTGACCGTCTGGGCCGAATCGACCGTCAGATTGGCGTCAGAAGCGCTGAGGCCCAGATAGTTGCCATTGGCCTGGGTGACACCGCTGACCACGCCCTCGGTGTCGCCGCCCAGTACAAAGGTGGTGTCGGCGCGCACGTTGCCCTGCATCGACTGGGTCGAGGTGACAGTCATGTCGCCGCCCTCAACGCCGCCCGCCAGGCTGTTGCCGGTCGCGGAATTGCTGACGGTCACCTGCTCCGACGAATCGACCACGTCCAGCGTCTGCTCGGCGAATACGTCGCCGAACTGCATCTGTTCGTTCAGGACAATCGACGGGTCCTGATCCTGCGCGGCAGCCTCAGTAGCGACTGCGGCGCACATCACCGTCGCGGCGATCATGCCAGCGAGACGGATCGGCACGAGTCTGGCCATTGTTCGTCTCCGTATTGGGATAGGCGGGGTAATAGTTGCCGGTCGGGCCATAGGTGTCGCGCAGCAACTCGTTCTGCGTATCGAGGCAGATTTCCGGGCCGGGAGCGCCGTACAGATTTGCCATGAATTCGATGACGGCGCGCTCGACCAGCGAGCGAACGGCCAGCTGGACCGGCTCGAACCCGCCTTCGCCGGCGGAGATGTCAAAGATGTTGCCGTTCAGGAAGTCGAACACCCCGGCCGAGATTTCCCGACCGATGATCTGCTTCTGATACGAGACCACATCGACGATCTCGAGCGAGGTCGTCTGCACCAGACGCAGGTCCAGGGCGACGTTCATCACATACATGCGGCCCTGGAAGACGCCGGAAAACGGAGTTTCGGTATCGGCCTGTCCGCCGCCAAAGTCCCAGCCCGCTGAGCGGATGTTGTAGTTCACCTCGGTGATGCCACCGACGATATAGAAGTCCGAGCCCGGGACCTGGCCGGCGATGATGCGGCGGTAGCCGGGGTCAGCGAGGTCGCCCGTGCCTTCGTCGCCGATCAGCTTGTTGTTGGCGTAGCGTAGTTCCAGCTCGGACACCGAGGTGTCGAACCGCTCGACCATGATCGCGCCCGACTTGGCCAAGGCCGAGGTGGCCATCAGCGAGGCGCCGCCGGTGATCTGGCGGCCGCCATCCGGCGAGATGGTGCCTGTATAGTCGGCGATCTGACCCACGGCGATGCGCGGCGAGGGCAGGCCATAGGTGCGAGCATAATCCGCCAGACAGAACAGGGCGGTGGAATAGGGGGTCGGGTTGGCCGTCACGGGCGCATTGCCGATCGGCGTGGCATAGAGACCGGCATTGCTGGCGACAGGGGCAATACAGCCGGACAGCATGGCGGCGGCGGCGCAGGCTGCAGCGCCCGGTTTCAGCCAGCGAGAGATCGGGGAGGGGCTCATGGCAGGTCAATCGTTCCGTTCAGCGCCGTACCGGCGTTGATGTTGCCCGTATTGGTCTGGGTCGAGTTGACGATGACGGTGTTCCAGTTGCCCTGGACGAC